>NZ_JHBV01000013.1 GCF_000724545.1 Aureispira sp. CCB-QB1
TTTTTGTGGTAATTAAATCTAGTAGATTCCTATCTTTTTTCCAAAAAAAAAGTCATCGCCGAAAAATTCGGGATGACTCATGTTTATATTTTACACCTTAGGTAGCGCGTAGAATGCTTTATTGAACATCGATAATTTATTCTTGATCTTTATCAAAAAAATTTAAAACCTTACTTTTGTTCTTGTATTTACGTATTATAAATAAATTGGATGCAGATGGTATGCGTTGAAAAAAGCTGGAGATATAAAACTTCTTTTGCTCAATCTTTAAAACCAATGCGTTGTATAAATTTAGATTTAAACTTTCAATAAAAATCAATGAAAAAAATAGCAATATTAGTATTTACCTTTTTAGCCCTTTCATTTAGTAGTTGTGATGATGGTGCTTCTTCAATTATTACAGGGCAAATCATAGGAAAAGATGTCGCTGCCTGTTCTTGCTGTGGTGGTTATCTAATTCTTATTAATAATTTTACGTATCGTTTTTTTGATGCAGATTTACCAGCAGGAACAACGTTTTTGAACAATGCAACATTCCCAATTACAGTAGAATTAGAGTTTGAAAACCAAAGTAATTTGTGCAATAATATTGATCGTATTAGCATTAGCCGAATTGTAGAAAAATAGTTGCTTTATAACCTTTGTTAGACCTTTTTACTGCTTTTTTATTTTGTTATTAAGCACAAACTTAACGAAAGGATAAGACGAAGGTTTCCATAATCTATCATTGGAGAGGCAATATTTCTATCTATTGTTCAATTTTTTGATAAGAATTTAAAATTCCTTTGATTAGAGAAGAACTAAACCCTCGATGCTCCATTTCGTTTAATCCCGAAATGGTACAACCCTTGGGCGTGGTTACTTTGTCAATTTCCTCTTCAGGGTGTTTTCCGCCTTTCAAGAGTAGTTCTGCTGCACCTTTAACCGTTTGTTCTGCAATTGTACTTGCTGTGATGGCATCAAAGCCAATTTCAATACCTCCTTGCATCATGGCACGAATAAAACGAAACACAAACGCAATTCCACAAGCACCTAGTACTGTAGCAGCCTCCATGAGTTCTTCTTGGATAGCAACCGAAGCACCTAGGAGGTTGAATAAATCAGCAATCAAAGTATCTTGTTCTTTGGTAGCGTATTGCGAGCAAAAACAAGTAATGGATTCTTGAATCTCAATCGCAGTATTCGGCATTGCTCTAAAAGTTGGAATTTCAAATCCTATGGTTTTAATCATTGTTTGAATGGTAATTCCTGTTGCAACAGAAACTAAAATATGTTTCTGAGGATTTAAAGCTGGCCGGATTTCTTGTAATACTTCAGCAACTTTGTAGGGTTTGACAGCAATAATGATAATATCTGCTTGTTGAACGGCTGCTGTATTGTCTTTCCCAACTTGAATACCTTCGGCTTTTAGATGCGCCAACCGTTCTACTTTATTTCGGGTAATAAAAATATTGCTTGGAGCATACTGCTTGCTTTTGTACAAACCTTGTGCGATGGCACTCCCTAGATTTCCTCCTCCTAAAATGGCTATTTTTTGCATTGTGTTAAGAATTTAATACTTAGCCTACTGTGTACTAAGCTATTTTATACTATTTTATAATGATAATAAGGTCAGTTTGCAATAAAGAAAAAAATAATAGAAAAATGATCAGAAGAGTAACAAAAAATAAGTTTTTGTCAATTGACAATGATATATTACAATTTAGAATTGATCGTGCCACTTTATCATAAAAAATAACTTGCCTATGCCTAAGCACTTAATTGAGTCCAAAATAATCATCAATGCTCCGATACAAAGCGTTTGGAAAGTGCTTTCTAATTTTGATAATTACCATCAATGGAATCCTTTTACGCCTAAAATTGATATACAAAATACAATAGGCAGTACCATAGGCTTACACGTTCGGTTGAATCCTAAGTCAGCTAAAACTATTTTGCAAAAAGAGACCCTTTTGGCATGGGAAGAAGGACAACGTTTAGAATGGGGAATACAAAACTCATGGTTCGTACAAACCATAAGAATACAACGTTTAACAGCAATAGATGCGCAAACGACAGAGTATTATACTTCCGATGCTTTTAAAGGTCCTTTAACAGGGGTGATTCTATTATTATATCGGCAAAAAATTCAAATTGGATTTGACGATGTTTGTATGGGATTAAAAAAAGAAACAGAAGGCTTACAAGGCAAAGCCTAGTTCTGCCAGCAGTTGTTCTGATGCCTTCCAGACTTCCCGACCATTTTCGGCGTCATAAGCAGGATCTGCCATCATTTTGTCTTGCATCATATGCAGATATAAATTAGTTTTGCCTTCCATTTTAGGACTGCAAGCAAAGTACACAGCTGGGCGAGAGGCTTGAACAGGTGTTTGGAAAAAAGCTTTAAAAACCAACCATAAGATGGGTTTTAATAGAGTAGGGGAGTGTCGAGAAATATTGCTATGTACTGCTCCTGGGCAAAGTGTAAAAATAGATAAGTCGTCGCCATTGTTGGCATATCTGCGATTAAGTTCTACAATAAAAATATTCAGAATTAATTTATAATAACCATAGAACTTGACCACTTTGGCGGCACTGTAAGGAATCGGTTTCCCAAACGTTTTATAATCAATAGGGACATCAACTCGATGCGATTCTGAAGAAACAAAAATTAACCTTGGACGAGGCGTGTTTTGAGGGCGTATAATTTCATGTTTTAGGAGCAGATTAACAAAATAAAATGTAGATAAGTAATTTACAGCAAACATCAAATCCAAGCCATTGGCTGCGACCTTGCTTCCAGCTGAAACCATTCCAGCATTACAAACCAAGATGTCAATCGTTATGGCTTGTGCTTTGAGTCTTAAAACCAAATCTTGAATGGATTGTAGGTCAGATAGCTCTACAAATTCCATATGGACATTTTTATGCCCGCTTAACTGTTGGATTTCTTCTCCTTTTTCAGGAATCCCACTGCGAACAGCCATAATAATGTGACCACCTCGTTGAGCTAATTTGGTGGCAATGGCAAATCCTAATCCTGTATTTGAACCTGTAACTAAAACTGTTTTGCCATCAATTCGATCGTTTTCGGCAAGTATTTTATCTGTTTTTGGAGGAAATAAAGCTTCTTTTATCCCTGTAATAGTTGCTTTGAAGGTGCTGTCAAATTTTTGATTATTCGAACTCATAGTACAAATTTAGTTGGTTATTAGTTGAGGATGTGCGTTTAGATAGAAAGAGAAATCTTGTTCGATGGAGTGATGGGTGAGTCCAAAGTCAGCCATCTTATATTGATGCTTGCCATACTTGTTTTTCTTGTTGTGAAGCATGGCCTTTTGGAGTTCCGCTTTTATTCTATCATTCCAAGGACGTCCAATTTGTTGGTAGATGGTTTGAATATAGGCAATCGGATTGTTAATTAGATCTGCATAGTATAGATCAATGATCTTTAAATTGGGATGTTTTTTGCGAATTGCCATTGTGTGTTTTAACATGCCAATATTCTTACTTACCCAGTGTTGCGCAACAGCAATTGGGTCAACCGCTTTGCTAAAGATTTTTCGACTATGGTATACCATGCTACAAAAAGAAGGAATGCACTCTTTAGGATGGCGATGGGTATGTATGATAACCGCATTGGGAAATTTTTTTGCCACCACATCCATGTATTCTAAATGTTGAGGGGTTTTGAGAATCCAAGTTTTAGGAGCTTTTTGCCACTCCAACACCTTCAACATTTTAATCATCCAATCGTAGGCAATACCATGATCTTGACGGGCAACCCATTGGCTAAAACTAGGAACATTTAAGGTCGCTTCAGGAATTGCACTCAACAAAGTCATGTCATTGAGCAAAATTTCTTCTTCGGGGCTATCAAATTCTACTGGGTGAATACTAAAGAAAATAGGAGACATATAGTGCAATGCCTTTTGGCTCGTTAAGGCTTGCTGAATGCGCTTCTTCTCCTCGTTCTTTCCTTTTAGAGGAATTGGATTGAGCGCCTCCCAAGATAATAAGGCTCGATTGTCACTATCAGCAGCTAGAAGACGCTGCAAAAAAGTGGTGCCCGTGCGCTGCAAACCTGCAATAATGATTGGCGGGTTTAGTTGCGTATCTAAAATTTCGGGCTGTTCTTTGAAGAGCTGAATGGCTCTCAAACGATTTTTTAAGACGCCTTTTAAACGCTCTTTGTTGGCAAAAGCTCCAAAAGGGTGCAACTGAGCTTCAGTATTAATAGCATGACAGAGCTTTTGTAAACGATCTTGATAATCACTAGCGCCAAAATCTGTTAGTCCAACACTTTTTTGTGCGGCAAGAATTAACTTTTGAGCATCAATTGTTGTATTGGAGAAGAAACGATTGTAAGCACGGATTAAAAAAGGATAGGAAGAATGTAAGCTCATTTTTATTGAATTATATTAGCAATATCCGTAAATTGAATGACCTCGATGTTGGGCTGAGGGTTGCTTTCGGCATAAGCCCAACGAAGCAACATGGTGCCTTCGTTATGATGAACGGTATCAATCCAGTTGGGATGCGGAGGCTTTTGATGCGCAACAAATATTTTAACACTGCCATCCGGTTCAACATGGGCGGTATGCCTGTTGATATGGATATTAAAGTAACGATAATCTAAGGATTCCATCCAATAGTTGTTCAATTGAAAGTTCCAGTATTTGCATTTAGGAGGCGTAAAGTGGATATAAAGAGCTTCGTGGTCTGCTAATTTCCAATAACTATGATAATACCAAATATTATCATCACCTCCAGCTGCATTTGAGACCTCTGGTGGGAATAAGGGAAGTTGATTAGGGTGTTTGGTAAAACCTGTTGCCCATTTTGAGAATAAAAAAGAAGCGCCAGCAACAAAAGTTCCAGCCATATTTAAGCCATTATAAACCAATTCAGGGCTCAACGGGAGTGGCTTTTCGGAGCCGCCAATACATTCAATCTGAACGGCTGCTGCTACTTCGTTCTGGGTGTCCATAAATGTTTGACGAAGCATTAATAAAGTAGTTTCAGCTTCGATTTTTAGCCAATTTTTTCCCTTTTTTTCTTTGGTCACAAAAATTTCGAACGAACCATCTTCTTCAAAATACATTTCACCATCTTCTAAAACGCCACAAGGGGATAATCCACCTGTACTTCCATAACTCCCATTTTGAGTAAAAAAGCCCATATAAAAAACAGAATTGCGATTGCCCCAAATGCGATATTCATAGGCACCACTAATTTGGGCATTAGAATAATGATTGTCAGGATTATCGGCTCCTAACTTTACTGTTTCATGAACCATTCTTTTGAAACTTGGGAATTGTGGATCAGCGTGTTCGATAAAGGCATCCAAGCCAGCCCTTGTCAGCCTAGTGAGATAGCGAATTCCTTCTGCCTGTTGAAAAGGATCTAAAGGAGCGTTTCCATAGAGCAAAGATGTACCAGCAGTCTTTAAGGTATCGCAGAAATCTTCCCAAGCTTTACCCGTAACAATTTGCTGATGAATGACATCTTGTTCTGTCTTACCCAATACTTTGTTTTTTAGGTTTTTTACTTTTTTATAGGTATTGGCAATTCCAAAAATTAGTTTTTTCATATGATTTTAATTGAAGGACACTTTATTTTGTGGGAATAATGTAGTGGCGCGATCTCACGACCGTAGGGAGTAACAAAGTAAACTAAGCAAAGCGACCTCACAAAGTGAGTCGTATTAGTTTAATTGTACCTATTTTGACCACTTATGTGTGATCTAAAAAAAGAAAGCCACTCCTAGATTAGGAATGGCTTGGTATATATTTTTAGAGAAGAAATCGAGTATTATAATTCAAGATTTCCATTGTTAGTTTTAACGGCTTCAGCAGAAGCAGCCAAGTGTTCTTTTTCGGCATCATTTAATTCAATTTCAACAATTTTTTCGATACCATCTTTTCCTAAAACAACAGGAACACCAATACAAAGGTCAGATAAACCATACTCGCCCTCTAATAAAGCAGAACAAGGGTAAATTTTCTTTTGATCGCATAGGATCGCTTGCACCAAACCAGATACAGCAGCACCAGGAGCATACCAAGCAGAAGTTCCTAATAATTTAGTTAGTGTTGCACCTCCAACTTTGGTATCTTCTTTTACTTGATTCAAGCGATCTTCTGAAATAAATTCCGAAACAGGAACAGAGTTGCGTGTTGCCAAACGAGTCAATGGTACCATACCTTTGTCAGAGTGACCACCAATAACCATTCCATCAACATCAGAAATAGGAGCACCCAATGCTTCTGCTAAACGATACTTGAAACGAGCAGAGTCTAATGCTCCTCCCATACCAATAATTCTATTCTTTGGCAAGCCAGTTGTTTTATGAACTAAATAAGTCATTGTGTCCATAGGATTAGAGACAACAATGATAATGGTATTTGGAGAATGCTCTACTAAGCTCGCAGATACAGATTTAACGATACTTGCATTGATTCCCAATAATTCGTCACGAGACATTCCTGGTTTACGAGCAATACCAGAAGTAATCACACAAACATCAGAACCTGCAGTTTTGGCATAATCATTTGTAACACCAGTAACTTTGGTGTCAAAACCATTCAAAGAAGCTGTTTGCATTAAATCCATTGCTTTTCCTTCAGCAAATCCTTCTTTGATATCAAGTAATACAACTTCTGCCGCAAAGTTTTTAATAGCGATGTACTCCGCACAACTAGCACCTACAGCACCAGCACCAATAACCGTTACTTTTCTCATGTCTAAATTTTGTTTTTCTATAAGATTAATTAGATAATCATTTTAATTCACTTGATGGACTTAATTTGTTGTTAATTAGTGGTTTAAGTCCTTGTGTTTGTGAATTGCAATCTATACTTTGTGTAAAAAGAAGGAATATGCAAAAAAAAACTGATTTATCCTTGTTCTTGCCACATAAATGTAAAAAAAAAGAGATTACAAGCTCTTTTTGTTTTAGATGTTTTTAAGTGTTAAAAAAAAAACTTATAATTGACTTATCACATTATACTCATCCAACCAAACAGTTATAATTACTTTGTGTTTTATTGTTGATGTCAATAACCCCAACTATGTACACTGACTATAAAACACATTATAAAAATCTATTATTAGAAGCCTTCTCTAAAGACTTCGATTTTGATAGATAAATCCAAAGAATAATTTGTTTTAATTGACAGTTACTTGATAGAATCAATTGCTTCTGTCATACTATATTCAATTCTGTAAAATTTTCGTGCTAAAAATTGCTATACCCAAAAGTTTTTGCTTTTTTTGAGGTTGATAAAGAGTAATGATTAAGTTGGTTTCATTGCTTTTGCGACCTTCAAAATTCATTATGTTGGTATTGTAAGAGGTTATAATATCTATAAACAAATGAGTTTAGGAAGGAGCAATCAAACGTATTGGTTATATATTTATTAATTCATTTTAACTCAATCCAAGGTTATGGTTCGTTGTTTATTATATGTAATAGGAGTGATCTTGTTATTCGGAATACAAAGTTCTGATGTACAGGCTCAAATCCAAACTACTACTCACAATCATGCGCAATGTGGCGTAGGTCTAATTGAAGGTCAAGCCATCAAAAATCGTATGCTTGATAATAGAAGGAATAAGGTTCAATTACTAGAAAAATTTGAAAGAGGACGTGGAAACGACAGTACGGTATATGTTCCTATTCAATTTCATATTGTTAACAAAAGTGATGGAACAGGAGGAGAGAGCAATCAAGATATTTTCGACAACTTATGTCGTTTAAATCAAGATTATGCAGGTATTAATGTTGAATTTTACCTAGCAGGTCCAACCCGCGTTATCAATCAAGATTTGCTATATACCAATAGCTTTGATAACGGAATGGCAAATTATTTCATGGGATTATACCGTGTACCTGGTGTTGTTAATGTTTTCGTTGGTAACGAAATTGTAAATGGTCAATCAGGTGGTACAACATTAGGATATTATACTAATGGTTTAGATATTGTTTATGCTATTCAAAGTGCTGTAAGAGGTACGGGTACCACTCTAACGCATGAGTTGGGGCACTTCTTTGGTTTGCCACACACCTTCTTTGGGTGGGAAAACAAAAACTATGGAGGTGTAATGGCAAATACAACAGGTCGTACACCAACTATCGTAACGTACAACAACCAACCTTATGATGTAGAGTTGATTGCTCGTAAAAATTCAGATGCACCAGAGAACTGTCAAGCAGCAGCAGATGGATTCTGTGATACAGATGCAAACTACTTGTTTGGTTTCTTTGGGTCACTTTACAACAATGGTTGTGAATATGCAGCTACCGCAATAGACCCTAGAGGATGGTTGTTCCGTCCAGAAGTTATCAATTCAACACCAAGTCGTTTCAAAATCCTAGAAGATGAAACGGCATTTGATGAATTGTGGTTGAAAAATAACTCTACAAAAGATAAAATCTATCCTAAAACATTGATTGTTGTAGAAGCAGAGTATACATTGGGTGGTACAACGACTATGATGTGGCAAGATACAATTGGTGATTCAGATACGACAGATATTTACTGTAACACAAATTCGGATGATAATATTATTGGTACAGGAGTATTGGACGTTAAAAAAGGTTTTATTAACCTAAACAATCACCGTTTAGACGTAAACGTTACGGCTCCTTCTGCACCAAGTTTATCTTTTGCGGCGGCTCCTGCTGAGTATACCATTACTCCAGCAACTGGCAACCACAGAACAGACATGGATAGTTTGAGAGTGATGAATACAAGTACAACGGTAACGGTTAATGCAGGAACAAATGTTATTGCTACGGATATTTTCTACAATGGTGGAACACAAGTATCTTCAAGCGATAGAACATACTCTTTGCCAGTTGCTTTGGCTCCAGGAGAAGCTTATACGTTCTCTCCAGTAGATTTGAGAGTAGATGCTATGCAACTAGCAGGTGTTACTTTTGGTATCAATACATATGCACCTCACAGAGATACATCTGGAACTACCTCTGAAAATGTGATGAGTTATTACGATGATAACTGTGCTACTCAGTTTTCTGTAGAGCAAGGAGACGCAATGAAGATGGATATTGCATCTAGAGGGTTTGCAACACTTTATGCTAAACCATCTAACATTGTTATTACAGATACAGCTGTTGTATTGCATCCTGTAGATAACTCAATTGCTCCTCAACCATTAGTACATTTCGCATGGAATCCTGTTAATGGAGCGACAATGTATCACGTATTCATTTACGAAATTAATGCGATTGGTGCACCTTTGTTGGGTGGTCAACAATTTGATGTAGTTGTTAATGGTACTGACTATTGGCAAACACTTACAGCAAATAGCCGTTTTGAGTGGGTGGTTACGCCTATGAATGCAACTACTTTCTGTGATCGTGGTATTGCTTCTAAAAAAGCAAAATTCCGAGTATTTAATTGGAATGTGGGAGTTGATAATGTAGAAGCTGAAATTCACTCTTCTAAGATTTATCCAAACCCATCTAACACTCGTCAAGATGTTATTTTGGAAGTAGAGTCGAAAGTAGCAGGAGATGCGCAAATTACAATCTTTAACGGTATTGGTCAAGAAGTAATGCCTACTCAAGCGATTAGCTTGATACCTGGTAATAACATTCAAAAATTGACAACTTCTACTTTGGCAGCAGGTTTGTACGTTATCAATGTTAAGACGCTTAATGGTACTACTAGTCACAAATTGTTGATCAAATAGTACTTTGAAAAATAAAAGATAGATCTTCTATCTTAAACTATAAGAGGCAACCTTATCAATAAGGTTGCCTCTTTTTAGGTTTAATAAGAGACGGGTTCTTTGTATTCAATAGTTAGCTACGTTGCTACTATGTATTATGATTACTTATCCTCTCTCAAAACATTAAGAACAACTATAGGCATGGTAAAATGCTTTTCGAATCGTTACCAGTATTTTTTCTATCTGTATTTTATCTGGTTTTGAAGGAAGTGTAGAATGTTGATACAGTTGCTCAATTTTTTTGACTTTCACTTCTGCCTTTTTCATCAATACCTCATATTCAAAAGTACCCTTTCGGATTTCTAGTAGCTCAGCTCGATTGGGACGATGTACTTGAATTTCACCAGTAGATAAAATTTCTTCTGCCATGTCCAACAGCCGAAACGTGTGCATAATATTTTTAGCATCATAATTTTTCCCATGCGCAATAGTATTGGCATAGCGACTATCATTGCGGTTGTTGACCCATTCCCAATACTGCTTATAGTCTTTACAATATTTTTTATAGCCATCCTTGTTAAAATAAAGAACAGCTAATTGTCGTACCTCTTTAGGAATACTACTCAAAAGAATGGTATCAACCGTTTTAGGTTTGATAATGCCTTGAAAATTATATTGATTATCAAAGTCGTAATATAAGCCATAAAGGTCTTTCATATGAGGAATATTGACCAATCCACAACGTTCTTGTATCAAACCGTGTTCGTTTAGCCAATCTTGCACTCCAATAGCACCTTGTTTGTATTGTACATAACAAAAATCCAAAACCCCTTTTCGTTGCTTTTCCATTGGATTCATGATCTTTTTGTTCAATCCCCTTGCTTTTTTGATTTGAGACATTGCATAACCTGCAAATGTATCCTTACATTGTTTGGATAGAAAAAGAGCTGCATCCAATTGCTTGAATAAGGGGTGTTCGTATAAAATGCAATCCTTTGGAGTGTTTAGCAGTTCTAAAATATTGGGATTGTTCTTGTATAATAATTCCACAAAGCGTCCTAGCTCATAATAAACTTGATCATTATTACGATCATTTACTTGAGGGATATAATTCAAACCATAAAAAATATCTTGAGGGAGCACAAAGACTCCTTTTATATCTGTATCGGAAGTAGGCAAGGATAAACCATAAGCCTTGCTGCCACTAATAGCTTCAAATAGAAGTAAATTTTGTGTTTTAAGGTCATTGATTGTCAACATAGGATAACTGAATAAATGCTCTAAATAAATGATTTAAAGGAGTACTAACAGCTTGCTCTGCGGATAAATCCTTAGCAAGAATAGCACATGCTGTCAACTGTTTTTGTATAAACGTTTGAATAATACGAACAGGTTCTGTTAGATCCCCTTCCAAAGCAGCTACTTTTTTACGAACTAATGTTTGAATCGCTGCATACAATGCTTCTTCTGATTTTAATTGTTCTAACAAGGGGACAAACTCCATTGGAGGCACTGTTTTTTTATGACAAATCCAGTAGGCAGCTAGAAGTGGTCGCAAGACATAGAAGTATTTCTTAATGTCCATCAATCCATCAACCAAGCCTTTTTTAGAAGAATTTTTTGCTAAGCCCAAGTAATGAAAAGTCATAGAACGTGGCTTGAAGTAAGTATTGGTCAATTGCCATAATTCGGATCTAAAATTATAAGGATCTAGATATACGATAGGAGATTGCAACCATTCAAAAGGACTCGCATTAGACCCTCTAAATAAGCGAAGTGTTTTGCGCAATTCCCACCCCGTTAAATCTAGTTCGTGCTCGTCAATGGCAAAATCCAGCATATCTTTTGATTCATCTATAGAAAGGTACCAATCTTGAGAATGAACGTATATGAAACGGACATCCCAATCACTATTTGGCGAAGCAAATCCCCAAGCTCTGCTACCTGATTCACAAGCGTATAATATCGTGATGTTATGAATCGTTTCTAGTTCTTTTAAACGTTTTAGGATTAAATCTTTCATAAGTTTTTTTAGTTTTTAGCATACATTATTTTCCTGAATGATTGCGGAATAGTAATGCTGATGAATGGTTTATGTAACTCATAAACGTAAGGTATAGTTCCAGTACCTGAATAGTTTTGTTTGTTGAAACGATGTAGAAATAGCAGATAATAGCACAGTACTACTAGCTAAGTTTGTCAAGTAATGAAACTTTATCAGTTGATTATCGATACTTGGAATTTTTAAGTGTTTTAGGTGTATAATATTGGTAGTTAGGTTTTTATGGTTTTTAAAAAAGGAGTGTTGTACGGAACAGTTACCCAATTTATGGATTATTTTGAATAAAAAAATAACTCCAAAACTTGCATTTTTAATTTTTAATGTACAGCTTTGTATTATCAAACCGACTAAAATGGTTTTTAATTAAAAGACAAACATGAAATTTATCATTACATATTCAATCAATACTTGTTGTTGTTCTTGTCAGAAAAAACTCTGGTAGGAATGCGTTATCTTATATGTAATCATAATTAAATAAAATATAACCAAGAACCTTCTAGAGATACTAATTTCTAGAAGGTTTTTTTTATTCTGTATCTATAAAATCCACGAAACGTTAAGAAATTGAGTGGAGTCAATCAATATCAATTTATGTCTATTTATACTCTATATAACTGTTGTACCTGCTGTTGTTGTTGCTTCAAGATAATTTCTTGTAAGTGGATGTGCACGTTATGGATAAACCTATATTGATAGACAAATAATAGTATTCATTTAATGCAAAAGCCCTTTCAGGAAATATTACTTCCTGAAAGGGCTTTCTCTTTTATTTCTTAACTGTGGATCACTAAAAAACTTATATGTCATGGCAACTAAATTAAACTTAGAAGGTATTCAACCTGCTGATCAAAAAGACATTACTGAATTAAAACAAAAGATAACAGATGTTCAATTGGGACGGATTGATGAGGAACGTTTTAAACATTATAGACTGACAAGAGGGGTATATGGACAACGTCAGTTGGGGGGGCAAATGTTTAGGACAAAAATTCCGTTTGGTCGTTTGACAACAGAGCAGTTGGATGCTTTGGCAGATGCTTCAGAACGATATAGTACGGGAAATTTACATTTGACGACGCGTCAAAATATACAGTTGCATTATGTGAAGCTCAAGGATACACCTGCTTTATGGGCTGACTTATCTAGAGTTGGAGTGACTGCAATGGGGGCTTGTGGCAATACGATTCGAAATATTACGGCTTCTGCAAAAGCGGGTATTCACCCTGACGAACTGTTTGATGTGTCTCCTTATGTACATGCTTTGTTTGAGTATTTTTTGAGAAATCCTATTGCGCAAGAAATGGGACGAAAAATCAAAATAGCCTTTTCTGCTACCAATGAAGATTCCGCTTTTGCTTACTTCCATGATTTTGGATTTATACCTCGAATTAAAAATGGAGAACGAGGCTTTAAGGTATTGTTAGGAGGAGGCTTGGGGGCACAAGCGATGATAGCACCAACTGTTTATGAATTTTTGCCGACGTATAAAGTCATTCCATTTGTAGAAGCTTCGATTCGAGTTTTTGATCGTTATGGAGAACGAGAAAAAAGAATGAAAGCTCGATTGAAATTTTTATTAAAAAAATATACAATCGCTGAGTTTTTAGAACTGGTAGAGCAAGAAACCCGTGCTTTAGCCAATGCTTCCATAGAAATTGAGGATAGTAATAATTGGCAACCAACGCCACCCGCTACGTTGGCAGAAGAAACTTCTATTAGCATTCAAAATCCTACTGCCTATCAATTATGGCGCTTAACAAATGTTTTTGAACAAAAGCAAAAGGGGTATCATGGCGTACAACTGAAAATTCGACTCGGCAACTTAAGTGCATCTTTGGCTCGACAATTAAGTGGAATTGTTCGAAAGTATGCTGCTAATGAATTGCGTTTGACGATTAATCAAGGAATTCTACTAAAATACATTCCAACAGATTCTTTGCCTGCGATTTACAATGCCTTAGATGCTTTAGGCTTGGCAAACCCTGGCTTTGGTTCAATTGTAGACGTTACGGCTTGTCCTGGTACAGACACGTGTAATTTAGCGGTTAGTAATAGTACTGCTTTGGCGAATCAGTTAGAGCAAGTATTGTTAGAGAATTATGCGTATTGGATTGGAGATAAGGAGGTGAACATCAAAATTAGTGGTTGTATGAATGCATGTGGACAACATATGGCCGCTAATATTGGCTTTCATGGTAGTTCTATCAAAGTTGGAAAACAGGTGCTACCTGCCATGCAAATTGTTTTAGGGGGTGGGGTAGATGAAACGGGTAAGGGGTTTATTGCAGAGAAAATTATTAAAATTCCAACGAAGAGGACTCCAATTGCCTTGACTTGGCTGCTAGATGATTATGAAGAAAAAGAACTTGGAGGAGAGCGTTTTAATGATTATGTCCAACGTCAAGGAAAAATGTATTTCTACAACTTGCTGAAAGAACTAACAACAAAGGATGATCTACATTCTAGTGATTTTTGGGACTGGGGACAAGAGACGATGTATAAAAAAGAAATTGGAGTTGGTGAGTGTGCAGGAGTCGCATTTGATATGGTAACTACGATTTTGAACGATGCCAAAGAAAAAGTTGAATTAGGCCGCCAAGCATTAGAAGAAGAGTTGTTTGGAGACAGTGTTTATCTGAGTTATGGAGCTTTTGTGGTTGCTGCCAAAGCCATTTTATTGGGTATTGATGTGAAGTGCAATACGCACATTGGGATTATCAAGGATTTTGATCAGCACTTGGTTGATACAGGTCTTTTTGATTTGGAGGTGCCTTTTGCAGAGTTGGTTTTGCAAATCAATCAGAACCAGCCAGAACCAGCCTTTGCGGAGCAATATTGGCAACAAGCAGCTGCCTTTTTAGAACAAGTATTTGCTTATAGAGAAGCACGTTTGGATGGAAATAAAGAAGTTATTAATGCCCATTATAACGCCTAAAATCATCATCTATAAAATATAAAAGACAATGAAAAAACAACCAAAGATAACGTTAATGGGCGCAGGTCCAGGAAGTGCAGACTTGATCACAATTAGAGGGCTAAGAGCCTTGAGAACAGCGGATGTCATTTTGTACGATGCTTTGGCAAATCCAGAACTGTTGCAGAATGTATCTGAGAATACACTAAAAATTAATGTAGGGAAACGAGCAAATAAACATCGCTTTAGCCAATCAGAGATCAATTTAATGACGGTAAGTTATGCCTTTTCACACGGACACGTGGTGCGATTGAAAGGAGGAGATCCTTTTATATTTGGAAGAGCATACGAAGAGTTGCAATATGCGACTTCTTTTAATATAGAGACAACTATTGTACCTGGTGTGTCGAGTAGTACTGCGTTGGTAGGTTTGCAAGAAGTACCTTTGACACATAGGAATTATAGTCAAGGATTTTGGGTATTGACAGGAACAACCAAGCATGGTGTATTGCCCAAAGATTTTTATTTGGCAGCGCAATCAAATTCAACTCTGGTTATCCTAATGGGGCTTCGAAAATTGGCTGAAATAACAAGGGTTTTGCACCGCTACGGAAAAGGAAATACACCCGTCATGGTGATTCAAAATGGCTCCTTACCCAATGAGCGTGTTGTATTGGGGACAGTAGATACAATTGTTGATATTGTAGAAAAAGAAGGGATTCAAACGCCTGCTGTTATTGTCGTTGGGCAAGTGGTTGCTTTACATCCCGACTTAGTGAAAAGTTATGCTATTACAGTCAATTCAAAAAATTAAAGAGTATGAATACATTATATCCTGTTTTTCTAAAAGTTAATCAATTGCCTATCTTAATTGTTGGTGGTGGGCATGTAGGTTATGAAAAAATTAGTTTGATTCTAAAAAATAGCCCCGACGCAAGAATTATTTTGGTCGCTATAGAAATTTCTAAAAAAATTCGTTCGCTGCTGGTGGGGCGAGAACATCAAGTAACCTTAATAGAACGACCTTTTCAATTGTATGATTTGGAAAAGAAAAGTTTGGTCATTGTAGCAACCAACAATCGTTCGTTGAATAAATATATTTGGAGTGAAGCCAAGTCAAGAGGTACTATTGTTAATGTTGCCGATACACCTTTGTTGTGTGACTTTTATTTGGGGTCTGTTGTTACCAAAGGAGATTTAAAAATAGCTATTTCTACCAATGGGAAATCTCCAACTTTTGCCAAAAGGTTGAGGCAGTTGCTCGAGAATATATTGCCAGAAGAAATTGAGGGACTTTTGGAGAATATGTATGATTTTAGACAAACATTGGGAGTTGATTTTGAACGAAAGGTTAAAATTTTAAATGCTTTGACAGAAAGCTTATTGGATAAATCTGCTTAGTAAGTAATCATTCAAAAAAATATACTTATAAGCTTCAAAATGATACTTACTGATCATGAAAAAAGAACAAAAACGAAGAAGCCTTGTCAAAGCATTGACCTATAGAGTCGGGGCAACAATTGCTACGTTTTCCATTACATTGGCATTTACTGGCAATATTAAATTAGCAAGCACAATAGGTTTTTTAGATGGAATTGTAAAATTTCTATTGTTTTATATCAATGAACGAATTTGGATTAGAACCAATTGGGGCTATCACACCAATCACCCTTCAATTTTATCAGATTATGAAAACCAAGAAGCCTTTTCCAAACTCAAATAGTCCTATTGATGATAAGGATATCGCAAGCCTAAACGAGCAGTTTAAACCATTGCCTCCTATAGAGCGCATCAAACTTTTGTACCATCTATTTGATGTGAAATCTATCTTATATACCTCTTCTTTTGGGACAAAGTCAGCCTTGTTGCTTTATTGGATTAGTAATCTTCAAGCTGCACAGAAAATTCATTTTCTGGATACTGGATACCATTTTGAGGAAACGCTAAGATACAAAGATGCATTGGTTCAGTCTTTAAATTTGGAAGTCGTTCATTTGAAACCAGAAACAACAGCCCATCAGGCAACTTTAGAGGCTGAAATGTGGAAGAATAATACTAGTAAGTGTTGTTATATTAATAAAGTAGTGCCACTAGAATTGGTGAAGTTAGATTATGATATTTGGATTTCAGGTCTGATGGCTTATCAAACCCCTTTTAGAAGAAACTTAGAGGTATTTGAGAAAAAGGATAATATCTTGAAATTTTATCCATTAATAGATCTTTCAGAATCAGATTTTAACACAGCCTACCAAGCAACGAATTTGCCCCCTCATCCATTAGAGGTATTAGGGTATCATTCAATAGGATGTTTGCATTGCACGCAAAGAGGCAAGGGGCGTAGTGGTCGTTGGAGTAGAAGCTCAAAAACAGAGTGCGGTCTGCATTTTAACTAAAATATCTTATCGTAGTAGTTAGCTACGCTGCTACTGCATAGTTTTAACGAACTATTATTATCGAAAATGAATAGAATAATAGAGTCAGTCTGCTAAAAGATTATCAAAGAAGCAATCAGTTTTAGGGGTAAAGCTGACGGTTATTGAAAAGGGAGGTGCTAGAAATGGCATCTCCCTAGTTTTTATGCATCAATCATTTTTATTTCGAATAAATTCAAAATGTTTGGTAAAAAACAGCTTTATTATTATCTTTGCACTCGCTTTTTAAGCTCTTATACAAGTGTTTGAGCCTCAAAAGCTGATCGAAAAATTATTTCTTAACCTTTTAAAAACAAGTTTTTTCTAAATGGAGAATCTTGAAAACGAAAACAACGAAGAAAAAGTTGTTGAAAACAATCCAACAGTAGAATCAACTGTTGAAGAAACTGTAGAAACTAACGAAGAAGTGGTAGTAGAAGATACTAATCACGATGATTTTGACTGGGATAAAGGTCCTAAAGGAGTATTGAACTACGAGGACAATGTGATTGCAGAATATGAGGAGTTGTATGAAAATACGTTGAGTTCTATCAAAGAATTTGAAATCGTTGCTGGTAAAGTTGTATTTATTACAGCTAGTGATGTTGTTTTGGATTTGAATTGTAAGTCAGACGGGTTGGTATCTCGTACAGAATTCCGTGACATGCCTGATTTGGCTGTCGGTGATGTAGTAGAGGTATACGTAGAAACTCAAGAAGACAAACGTGGACAATTAGTTCTTTCTCGTCGTAAAGCTAAATTGTTGAATGCTTGGGCTAATATTGTTTCTTCTTTCGAAGAAGGAAAAGTAGTGACAGGTACTGTAATTAGCAAAACGAAAGGAGGTCTTATTGTTGACATCGATGGATTGGAAACATTCCTTCCTGGATCTCAAATTGATATTCGTCCAATTATTGACTACGATGCATATGTTGGTAAAACAATGGAGTTCAAAGTAGTTAAAATTAACGAATCTATCAAAAACGCTGTTGTATCTCACAAAGCACTTATCGAAAGTGACTTGGAAGAGCAACGTCAAGCAATTATCTCTAAATTGGAGAAAGGACAAGTATTGGAAGGTACGGTTAAAAACCTTACTGACTTTGGTGCTTTCTTGGATTTGGGTGGTGTTGACGGTTTGTTGTACATTACGGATATTTCTTGGGGACGTATCAAGCACCCAAGTGACGTATTGGAGAATGGTCAAAAACTAAACGTAGTAGTATTAGACTTTAATGATGATAAAAAACGTATCTCTTTGGGTCTTAAGCAACTACAACCTCATCCATGGGATGTATTGGCAGAAAGCGTTGAGCCTGGTTCTATCGTAAAAGGTAAAATTGTTAACATCGAGGATTATGGTGCTTTCTTGGAAGTTACTCCTGGTGTTGAAGGTCTTATCCACGTTTCTGAAGTATCTTGGAGCAGTCAACCAATCAACTCTCGCGAATTCTTTAAAGAAGGAGACGAATACGAAGCAAAAGTGGTTACTATCGACCGCGAAGACCGCAAAATGTCTTTGAGTTTAAGAAAACTACAAGAAGATCCTTGGACAAACATCGAAGAGAAGTATCCTAAAGGTTCTCAGCACAAAGGAGAAGTTAAAAACTTGACTCCGTATGGTGTATTCATCGAGTTAGAAGAGGGAATTGGTGGAATGATTCACATTTCTGATCTTTCTTGGACAAAACGTTTTGCACACCCTGCTGAGTTTACAAAAGTAGGTGCTGAAATGGACGTTATTATTCTTGAAATCGACAAAGATAGCCGTAAATTATCTTTGGGACACAAACAATTAGAAGAGAATCCATGGGATACTTTTGCTGATGTGTTCCCAGAAGGTTCTACACATGAAGCTACTATTTTGCGTCGTGACGATAGAGGTGCAATCGTATTGTTGCCTTATGGTTTAGAAGCTTTCGCTCCTATCCGTCATATCAAGAAAGAAGATGGAACATTGGCTGAGGTAGACGAGCAATTGCCATTCAAAGTAATTGAGTTTAACCGTGATGACAAGCGTATCTTAGTTTCTCACTCTCGTTATTATTCTGATGCTAAGCGTAGTGCAGAGCAAGCAGAAAAAGACGCTGCTAAAGCAGAAAAACAAGCTGCTAAACAAGCTGTGAAGCAAGTAAATTCTAATACAGAGAAAAGTACTTTTGGTGACTTAAGCGCATTCTCTGAATTGAAAGAGCAGTTGAAGAACGAAGAAAATGATTCTACTGAAAACAAAGATGGCGAATAAGCAATCGATTGTTTTGAATAATACAAACGGATGTACACTTGTTGTGCATCCGTTTTCTTTTTATAACTAGGTCTATTCTGTACATGGAATTGAGAAAGAATGTTCTATTTATAAAATCGCTTTTTCTAATGAGGAAAAAAACGGAACTGCGAAAAACAAGAACCATCTTATCAATAACCCAATGTATGGTGAACTTAGGTAATAAATACAAAGAACACAACTAAGCTTATTAGAAGAGATAACATACGGCAGATTAAATCTGCTGATCATTTGTCGAAAGAGCCATAGAAATTGGACTGAGTTTAGGCAATAAAAAAATGCAGACTAAAATAAAGTAGCCTGCATTTTTTGTGGTGTTATATTCAATTAAGCACCAATTGTTTTTTTATACTTTACGGTTTTTTCCTTTTTGTCCTTTCCTCTATCGGTAGAGAACGAACCTTTTCCTCGCCCTGTTTTTTTGAAATGAAAATCATTTCCTGTAGAATTGATGGGGTTTTCCAAATGCTGTGCTTGGTTTTCTAGCCAACGCTTTTTCTCACCAGTCATTTTATAAACATCTAAGCCTCCGTAACCTGATGGTTTTTCAGAACTAAAGTATAGCTCTCCCGCATTTTGATAATAAAAAGGAGTGATCTCATCTCCTTGACCATTTATACGAGTCCCTAAGTTGTATGACATTGTAAAGGCACCATCGGTTGTTTTTATGGCATACCAAATATCATAGCCGCCTTGGCTACCTGGGAGGGTAGAGGCAAAGTATAGAATTTCTTGTCCTTGTTCTGTGACACCAATGGTTGGGTGTTTACTAGAATAGCCAACACGATTAACACTAGGACCGAGTTTTTGAATGTTTTCAATCTCACCAGTAGCCGTCATTTTACCAGAAAAAATACTGTATTCAGCTTTTCCCATTTCTTGTTGTGCAAAATAAACAGTTTCTCCATCTGGAGCAATGTGAGGCGAAGCGGAATTGAATATAGGATTGCCTACTGATCCTTGCAACGTTTCGATTGTATTGTCAGGATAAACCTTTTTTAAACAAGTTCCTTTAGAAGTTTGGCACTCGATTAAGCCAATTTTGTATTTACTAGCCTGTGTCAATGCTCGATATATGGTTCCTTCTTCAGCACTTTCATCTGTTAAATCATCTAAGAACCAAGCAGATGTATTTTCTTTTTCTTTTAAAACCTTTTGACATGTTTTGAGGTGCGTTTGAGCCAACTTTACATAATCGTTGTTGGCATCGTGTTGATTCGCATTTAAGTAGGACTGAAAATGTTGGGTAGCCAAAACGTATTGCCCTGTATATTTTAAGGCAGAGGCATATTCATAATGAATAAGTGGGTAGCGTTTGGCTTTAGGGAGCAAAGGACCTAGTACATCTTGTGTCGTTTGATAATCCTTGGCAGCTAAAGCGGTTTTTCCCAAGCGATAAAGTTCTTCTTGGGACATTTTTTTCTTCATTTCGCTGAGTGCTTTGTAATAATAATAAGCATCTTCATAGACCGCTTCTCCATATAGTTTTTCAGCTTCAGCAATAACTACTTTAATTGGTTGTTGTTTTATTTCTGATATATCAGGTGTTGTTGCATATAAAGCAACGACCTGTAACATTAGAACTGTAAATAGTGTTAAGAATTTCATTGAATAGATGATTGAAGAGGGGGTGAGTGATCAAATTTCTAAAAAGAAAACGTAAAGTTCTTTAGGACCATGAGCTCCATTAACAAGCGTTTTCTCAATATCTGCAGTACGGCTATTGGTTGAGGTAAAACAAAGCATAGAAGGCCAATGGTCTTCGCGAGCCGTTTGTAGATTTAGAACTTCTTTTAAGTTATAAATAACCTGATTAGATGTTGCTATAACAATATGAACTGGTGGAACAATAGATAGGCTGCGTCCAGAGGCAGCATTACTACTTAATAAGATAGAACCAGTTCGAGCGATTAATGCTTCGCAAGTAGTGAGGCTTGCATCTGCATGTATTAAGGACTCTTTTTGTGTTTGATAAGAAAAATTTTGTTGGTTTAGTAGTTGTTGCAATTCCTTTTCCCAACAATATACCTTTGTCCATTTTTTTTGCTGAGTTAGCAAATGGAGGTTTGTTATCAACTCTTTTTGAGATTCACAAAAAACAAATTTGCCACCATTATTTTGAAAATTTTGAGCAAATAGGACATCCAAAGCCTCTGTTGGTTTAGGATAAATAGATATCGTTTCCTTTTCCAAATTAGGGTAAGGAAGTGTTGGAGTGTGGTTTTTTATATTTTTTAATCGACCTAATATGTTGTCTTTTGCTGTCTGCACAAAAATAGGATTGTTTTAAGAAATTCAATAGAATAGATAACTGCACAAGATAAGTATTTTTAAAATTTAAAGCAGTAGTTTAACATAAAAAAAGCTCGAACTGCTTTAGTTCGAGCTTTTTAGGTTTGATATTGTATCTATTTTAGTGAATTTCTGGCTGATCGTCTGGGTCTAACAATGTATCAACACCATTATTTTCTCCAGCAGCCTTTTCACCGTTTTTTTCATCTGGAACATCATCATAAATTCGTTTTCCAATCAGATGTTCTACATCAGCTCTTAACAAGACTTCTTTGTTTAACAATTCATTAGCCAATAATTCTAATTCTTTGCGCTTTTCTTTCAACAATTGAAGTGCTCTTGCATATTGCTCATCAATGATTTTGCGAATTTCTTGATCAATCAATTGAGCCGTAGCTTCTGAATAGGGTTTGGCAAATTGGTTGTTTTTCATCATTTCATAATAAGAAACATTGCCTACTTTGCTATTCATACCATAAATCATGACTAAGTTATAGGCATGTTGCGTAACACGGTCTAAGTCATTTTGTGCACCAGTAGATACCTGTCCAAAGATAATGTCCTCCGCAGCACGTCCAGCCAATAGACCACAGATTTGATCTAGTAGATGTTGTTGAGGGACAATATGTTTTTCTTTTGGCAAGTATTGAGCATAACCCAATGCCGTCAATCCACGAGGAACGATGGTTACTTTTACCAAAGGATGTGCGTGCTCCAAGAACCAGCCACTAATAGCATGCCCAGCTTCATGATAGGCAATTACTCTCTTTTCTTCTGGAGAGATTAGCTTGTTTTTCTTTTCCAAACCACCAATAACACGATCAATAGCTTTGTTGAAATCTTCCATATCTACCTCTGACTTATCGTGTCTAGCGGCGATTAAGGCAGCT
The DNA here is from genome assembly GCF_000724545.1 of Aureispira sp. CCB-QB1. Taxonomy (GTDB): domain Bacteria; phylum Bacteroidota; class Bacteroidia; order Chitinophagales; family Saprospiraceae; genus Aureispira. The sequence goes on from NZ_JHBV01000013.1 coordinate 22,532, forward strand.
TCATTACAAATATTAGAAATCTCAGCCCCTGCAAAACCAGGTGTTTGCATCGCCAACGTTTTGGCATCAACATTATCACTGATTTTGATAGGTTTTAGATGTACTTTGAAAATTTGCTCCCGACCAACTAAGTCTGGTTTACCAATTCCAATTTGGCGGTCAAATCGACCAGGACGCAACAAGGCTGTATCTAAAATATCAGGGCGGTTGGTTGCTGCAACAAGAATAACCCCTTTATCGGTGCTAAAACCATCCATTTCTACCAACAATTGGTTCAAAGTATTTTCACGCTCGTCATTTCCTTGCATCGAATTTCTTCCTCTTGCACGACCAATAGCGTCAATCTCATCAATAAAGATGATACAAGGTGCTTTTTCTCTAGCTTGGCGGAACAAGTCACGAACTCTTGATGCTCCTACTCCCACAAACATTTCAACGAAGTCAGAACCAGAAATACTAAAGAAAGGAACATCTGCTTCTCCTGCTACTGCTTTTGCCAATAATGTTTTACCCGTACCTGGAGGGCCTACTAACAAAACCCCTTTTGGAATTTTACCCCCTAAGACAGTATATTTTTTAGGATTGCGCAAGAAGTCAACCACTTCCATGACCTCTTCTTTGGCTTCGTCCAAACCAGCAACATCTTTAAAGGTTACATTTACCTTTGTATCTTTGTCAAATAGAGTGGCTTTAGAGCGACCAATATTAAATATTTGACCACCAGCGCCACCACCACCGCCACCAACGCGGCGCATGAAGAAGACCCAAATTCCAATGAGCAAAATAAAAGGAAATAGCCACATAATAATCCCAGCTAATGTACCTTTAGTTTCGGTACCAAAGGTTATTTCTTCCGCATTAGGATTAGCTGCCAAATATTCTTTTTGTACCTCTTTTACTTCTTTCATAAAGGTCTCAACAACGATAACCGTATGTTTGTAGTGAGGACCAGGATTGGCGGTACCAATCGTAGATTTGGATACTTTTTCGTATGCTTCATTCGATAGTTTTTCCTTGTCGATGTAAATGTCTGCATACTTACTCTGTTCTCCCGTACTTACAATGACAATCTTATCAACATCCCCCTTTTTTATGAGTTTTGTCAATTCCGTCATTGATATATCAGGAGTAGAACCTGTAAGGTTGAATAAGTTAAGCGAAATTAGAATCACCGCAATGATGGCATAAAACCAATAAGCATTAAATTTTGGTTTGTTGCCAGGTGAATTTTTTTGTTCCATATTTATTGATATCTATAATTGTTTCTGTTTAGTCTTATCCTTTTAAACTAAAAAGAAAATAAAAAGTTGCATTAAGAATGTCAGAAAAGCGCAACATTGAGTTAAGAAAAAATTAATGTTCGCACAAATATTTCCCTGTCATTTTAATCTTGATTATCGTATTTAGTTACTTTAGCATCACTCCACAAGTCATCTAAGTTATAAAAAGCTCTTTTTTCACTTGAAAAAACATGTATAACCACCGAAAAATAATCTAGTAACATCCAATTGGCTTCTTGTCCTTCTGAGTGATCAGGTCGAATTCCAAATTCTTCATAAACTCGTCGCTCAATGTTTTTGATGATACCTAAAATTTGTGTTTTTGAATTTCCATTGCAAAGAATGAAAAAATCACTACTAGCTTCTTCTAATTCACGCATATCAAACAAAGCAATTTCTTTCCCTTTGTTATCTTGAATAGCATCAATAATAAGAGTTGTCAAAGCACGAGTATCTTGTGCATCTTGTTGGAAGGCAATATTTTTGTTGCTCAATACAGTAAGAGTTTTACTACGCAGTACACTGTTTTATAGTCAGTAGAGTACTTTTCAGTTGCGTTATGATAAATAATAGTTTTTTGGTTTCTTTATAAACTTTAATAGTAACTTGAAATAAAATTATATTTTTGAAAAAATCTGAACAAACAGATTCTAAAATTTATTGGGTAAAAATAACGAAAAAAAATTGGTCTTAGGCATGAAACCTGTATCTTCTAACAGCCTTTTCATTGGAAAAGTTGCAAATTATCTTGCAAGTGTAGATTCTACCAATATTTTTGCTAATACTCTACTGGCAAAAAGCACTCCAATCGAAGGAACTGTCATTTATACCGATAACCAGTATGCAGGAAGAGGACAGATTGGCAGTAAATGGGAAAGTGCCAAAGGTGAGAATATCACCTTGTCGGTTATTTTGTATCCAAAATTTTTGCCCATCCAATCCCAATTTAAGCTAAACCAAGTTGTTGCGCTTGCCGTCTATGATTTGCTCAAAAATTATATTGTTCCTCTTGATGAATTGTCTGTCAAATGGCCCAACGATATTTATATCAATGACAAAAAAATAGGAGGGATATTAATAGAAAATAAACTAAAAGGGCATGTATTGGCAAGTACAATAATTGGTGTGGGGTTAAATATCAATCAAACGTATTTTTCGCCAGAGTTACCCAATCCTACTTCTTTGTTCTTAGAAACAAACATTCGTCAAGATACTTATCAACTGATAGGTCTATTCTGTGAATATTTAGAACAACGCTATTTGCAATTAAAAGCAGAACAGCACGATCTTTTAAATCAAGATTATTTGCAAACATTGTACGCTTATCAAGAATGGCGTACTTATCAAGATGCTAAAACAAAGGCTACTTTTCAAGGAAAAATCGTAGGCATATCTCCCGAAGGTCGACTACAAATCCAAACAAATCAGCAGATTGTGGCGTATTCTTTTAAAGAAGTTGTTTTTATGTAATAAATCTACTAATGTTCGGATTTATTTTGACTACTATTATCTATGGCAATGCTATCGATAGCGGTAGGAGTTGCTTCTAATGTAATCGGAAGAATACTTCCTTCTTCTAAAGAAAATTCTACTGGTGATTCTGGAAAATCTTCTAACGACAAATCAATGAGTTGTTTCCAAGCTTGTTGCGCCTCGTCATATACAGGAATCCCTTCTCCCAATTGTTTGGTTGGAATAACTTTTCCACCAAGAAACTTTCCTTCTTTATTGACTTGTATATGTAAAATTGGACCAACACCCTTGGGACCTTTTAAGCTAAATTTTTCGTAGGTACAAAAATTACCCATACTGTAAGTTATAAAACGATTTTTGTACACTTCCACTGCACGAGTTACATGGGGACCGTGTCCTAGTAAAATATCTGCTCCTGCATCAATGCAACCATGAGCAAATTTATAGACATTACCACGATTGTAACCCAAGAAAATCTCATCTTTGCGAGGCGTATGTATGGCACCAGCACCTTCCGCCCCAGCATGAAAAGAAACAATGACAATGTCACAAAGACTATCTAGCATCTGCACAATTTCAGCCGCTTCTTTGTACTTTTTCATACTAAAACACCCACTGTTAGGTGCTGTAGCCAAAAATCCATATTTGATGCTGTCTTTTTCAAAAATAGTGTACGGTTTGTTTTCGGAACCTGCATAAAAAAGACCAGATGTGTCTAAGACTGCTGCACTAGCTTTTCTCCCACCTGCACCAAAGTCATTAGCATGATTATTGGCAATACTAACAACATCAAAGCCTGCTTTTTTTAGATGGTTGGTATAGTGGGCTGGCATTCGGAAGGTATAACAATATTGTGGTTGATTACAAGATTTAGCAACACCGCCACGCCCAATAACTCCTTCTAAATTTCCAAATGTTAGATCAAAAGGTTCCAAATATTGTTGAACATCCTTAAATAAGGTGGCGCCATCTTTGGGAGGGAGGGTTCTAGTGTTGGGATAATCTGTTCCCATCATAATATCACCAACCGCAGCAATCGTAATAGTGTCTTCTTTTGGGATGAGAACAGTATCGACACTTTCTAACTGAAGGGGTTGAGGTTCTTGATCGATTGGAGTTTCTGCAATTTCACTTCCCAAAGAACAGCTAATTGTATAAACAATAAGTAAAGCAAAAGCAAGTAAACGAAGCATGTATGTTTTTTTCATAATAATCAATCTAAACCTCAAAGTGTTATCAAGTGTTTTGGAGGCACAAAAATAATGATTTTTATACGATCGGCATAGTCTATTGATAATCTTACTACAATTTTTAGTTTAGAATAATCTATTATCATAAAGTTGATTTGTATCTTAAAGTATAATTGTAGTTGTGTTAAGGTAATTAGTCTGCTGATTATCAATGATGGAAATGTATGTATTGTTGAGGATTGGTTTATAGTTAGCAAGACATTCCTTTCTAGAAAATTCTACAGAGCATTCTAAAAAGAACAGAACGACTATTTGGTAGCGCAATCTAATTTTTTATACATAAAACACCCAAACAATGAAAAACCGAATGAGAGTCACTTGTGGCGTTATAGAGAAATCTGGAAAATACCTTATTGTACAACGAGGAGAAGATACTAGTCATGCTTTGAAGTGGGAATTTCCTGGCGGAAAAATTGACCCTGGAGAGACAGAAGCGGAATGTATGGCACGAGAGTTAAAAGAAGAATTGGACATAGAGGTGATGGTAAAAGAGCAGTTGGTATCTATAGAAAGAGAGGAAACCAATATGATTATTGAGCTGATTCCTTTTCGATGCACGATTGTAGGAGGAGAAATTACATTGTTAGAACATCTTCAGTTGGCATGGATTGATATTCGAGAACCTATCGAGTACGATTTGTGTATTGGCGATTATGGAATTGTAGATCAACTAAAAGCACAAATAAGTATCTAAATTGGAATAGCACAGTCTAGCAAAAAATGTTAGCATACTATTAATTTAATTATGCTATAAGCTTCCAATAATTTGCTAAATTTGAAACGTCTACTCTTTGTAGAGTTAGATTGTATTATGAAACATTTCACAAAGAAAGTTTGTTATTCTTTATTCTTATAAAAAAGCTTTTTTATGAAGAGTTATGTAATTTGAAAATAGTAGTTTGTTGATAAGCTTCGCTGCTACTGCGTGGTTTCAACGAACTATTGTTGAAAACAAAATAACAATTATTACAATAATAAATAATAAGTAAATTTAAAACATAATTTGTCGATTTGCCTAATTTGATTCTAAAATGAACCCCAAATATCGCTGCAAATTTTTGACAACTTATTTTTACCTTTGCTAAAATCAAAAATCAAATAATAAAAAATGGCTAGAAAAGAGACGTGCGTCATCATTGGGTCAGGACCTGCTGGATATACAGCAGCAATTTACGCAGCTAGAGCAAATATGAAACCTGTTTTGTTTACAGGAAGTGAACCTGGAGGACAATTAATGATTACCAACGATGTAGAAAATTTTCCTGGTTACCCCAAAGGCATCATGGGCCCAGAAATGATGGAGGATTTGAAGCAACAAGCAATGCGTTTTGATACAGAGGTGAATGTTGGCGTTATGATAGAAAAAGTGGATTTCTCAGGTCCCGTACACAAACTTTGGACTGATGGTGGTGAAGAAATTCATGCAGATTCTGTTATTATTGCGACAGGGGCTTCTGCTAGGTACTTGGGCTTGGAGTCTGAGAAAAAATATATGAATAAAGGAGTTTCTGCTTGTGCCGTTTGTGATGGTTTTTTCTATAAAGGAAAAGAAGTTTGTATCGTAGGTGGTGGAGATAGTGCTTGTGAAGAAGCAAGTTATTTGTCTAAGTTATGCCCAAAGGTACATATGTTTGTTCGTAGAGATGAGTTGCGTGCTTCCAAAATTATGCAAGAGCGTGTTCTTAATAACGATAAAATTCAAATCTATTGGAATACAGAAGTAGATGAAGTTTTGGGCGATGAGGAAGGTGTAACTGGTGTTCGTCTGGTTAATAATAAAACGAACGAAAAGCAAGAAATTAGCTTATGGGGATTTTTTGTAGCAATCGGGCACGTGCCGAATACGAAAATTTTTGAAGGTTGGTTAGAAATGGACAATACTGGATATTTGTTGACCAAAGCAGGTAGTACACATACCAACATAGATGGTGTATTTGCAAGTGGTGATGCTCAAGATAAAGATTATCGTCAAGCAGTGACTGCTGCAGGAACAGGTTGTATGGCTGCTTTAGATGCAGAGCGTTATTTAGCGGCAAAGGGATTGATATAATACAACTCGCATAGATTTTATACAAAAAAAAGAAGCTATAGAGAATAGCTATAGAGAGGCTTCCAAAATTATTTTTTGGAGGTCTTTTTTTGTTGGGTTGGTTTTAAAGATATGCTTTACAGTTGGTTATGTAGAAGTAACTGATGAGAAAATTAGCAAGCAATTTATTTTTTGCGTATCATTGTGTCGTAATTAATCAAAATCCCAATGATAACCTTTATCATTATAATCCTCCAATGTTTAAATTTCAATGAAAGTCTTTAAATTTAGTTTGTTAGAGTGTTTTAAAGTGCGTAACCGAATTGCAGAAAATATTCTGTGGATGCTTTGTTTTGCTTTATGTAGTACTATTTGTTCATTTTCTACAATCGCATCGGATACAGGTGGAAATAAATTTGCTCAATTTCAAATTGATGATGCATCTTCTGCTGCTGCGTACAAAAAAATAGAACATTATATTCGAGCGCAACCAGAAATTTTGAAAGTAAGTATTGACATAGAGACAGGAATTGTATTTTGTTTGTTTGATGGAAATACTACTGTAGATGAAACTTCTTTTGCGCATTGGTTAACTCAAAAGCATTATACATTATCGTGTTATCGAGAAGGTGTCATTGGTGTTGACCCTATTCTAACTAAAGAAGAATTTGAATGTATGTAATGTTGTTGGGTGTATAGTTTAATATGTAATAAATTATTTGTCAGATAATATAGTATGAAATCGTAAAAACATATTAGAGTTTTATAACATTTTATTTTTTTTAAAAAAAACAAAATAAATGAAACAAATATGAACCTATTTATCGTATAAATAAAAAAGCACACTAATAAAGGAGTTTCATTTTTTACTTCAAAACTTCAATGGGATGAAGTTTTGTTGGCACACAAATTACACAATTACACACACACACGTAACATACAGCCTCTTTTACTGTAACAAAGTCACTATCTATCTACTTATTAGCCATTAGAGTTTTATACTATTACAAAGTATTTTTGTTTTATACCACCATTCCATTACAAAACAAAAACTACGAAATTTTATAGAAATAACATCAAAAACAATTTAGCCGAATTATTGAAACATTAAGGTGTTGAACACAACTTTATTTAAGTAAGCTCCACATCTTTATGTTAAGAATAAACCAAAATCTCGCTGCAAATGTATATGGCTATAAATGGTCATATACGTCAAAAATTAATCAATTAGAGGTGTGCGTTGGGTGACAAATAAACTACCTTGGCTATAGTGAAATAGTATATATTTAGGAGTAGTTTATTTGTCCCCAATACCTACGAGAAAATAATTCATATCCTTGTTTAAGGACATATATCAATACACAATAGTTCATTTAGGAGGAGGGATGCAGGGAGAGAGCAAGGGCTGATCTTGGGGAGGATTAGGATAACTTGCTCATTTTCTCATCCCTCAATGAAGCCATCAGTAGTTTGTTTAACCAATTTTAACCTGTTTAAGCAGACGATTTATATATATTGTTACATCAGTAGTTTGTATTCATCATCCATAGTATTGCACGGTATCTTTTGAAATAGAACGATACCAGTGACAAACTACTAATTTGAGGAGAGGTTTTTTGTGAAAATCCATAACCAATAAGAGATTTTACCTCCCTCAAGCAGCAAGAAACAGCTCTATCTGTCAGCTGTTTCAAGATTTCTTTCGACACTCAGGCTTCTCAGTTGCCTGAGTGTTTTTTTATAGCCATTCCAAAGTTTCTGGCACCTGCTGAAATAGGTTATCAAGGACTGTAATGGTTGTTGCTTGTCGTTGCATTTCTCGCCAAACGGTAGGATGTGCTTGATTGATAAGTTGCTGTTGCAAATTTAAACTGGCACAACTTTTTTGCGCCTCCAACGAAAAGGTTTGAAAATATTTGGAAGGAGTAAATAGTTGATAGAGTTGCTCAAGAGAAGAACAAGATTGAATATCTATATATTGTTGTAGCAAGGTTTGGTAATTTTGATAAGCCTGCAATCGGTTTTTTACTAATCCGTCTCGGGTGTTAAGTTGCAATGTCTCAATAGTATAAGCAGCGCGCTTGTAAGCTCTGGTTTGTTTGTTTGTAGCTTTGGGATAGAACAAACCACTGTGTAAGTCCAATTGTAAATAATCTAAGGGATTCTCTGTTCTAGGATTAATAAAAACGGCATCCTCATTAGGAGGGGGAATAAATTGGTAGTCTTTGACTAAGTTGATGACTTTGGCAGAATCAGGTGTTTTGAAGATTTTAAATTGTGAAACTTTGTGCTTGCCATTGCATTGTTTGCAAGTCCATAGGTAGTTTTCCCACACAAATGTTTTGTTAGGATACAAGCCTCTAGGGTAAATATGCTCAATAGTAGTTCCTATATTGGCTTCACAGTAATTGCAATAATTATTAGTGCCAATAGCAATTTTTTGAAGCTCCTTTTCTACTCGATTAAAAGCTGCTTTTTGAGCATTGGTCTTTTTTTTATTTTGCCAAAGTACTTTAGCTTGTTTTACTTTTGTTTTGTAATCAGGTAAGGCATCAATATCTTTTTGTAATTTTTGTAGATGATTGAGGATACCTTTGCGTATGGTAGTTGGATTGGTTTTTATCATAGAATAAGAAATGACAGCTTGAAGTTACTGCGCAAAAAAACAAAAGGAGTAGCTTTTGCCACTCCTTTTGGTAATATGTATAGCTTACAAAGGCAAATTACCATGTTTTTTACGAGGCAATTGATCTACTTTGTTTTCTAACATCTTGAAGGCTCGAATTAATTTTTGTCTAGTTTGGTTGGGCTCGATCACCTCATCCACAAAGCCACGGAAAGCAGCGCGATAAGGATCTGCAAATTTGTCTGCATATTCAGCTTCTTTTTCTGCTAGTTTAGCCTCAGGATCGGCAGCATTTTTAATCTCATTTCTGAAAATAATTTCACTAGCTCCTTTGGCTCCCATCACGGCAATTTCCGCAGAAGGCCAAGCATAATTCATGTCTGCTCCAATGTGTTTAGAGTTCATTACGTCATAAGCACCACCATACGCTTTTCTTGTGATAACCGTAATTCTTGGAACAGTCGCTTCACAGAATGCATACAATAACTTGGCTCCATTCGTAATAATGCCATTCCATTCTTGGTCGGTACCAGGCAAGAAACCAGGAACATCTTCCAAAACTAATAGAGGAATGTTAAAGCTATCACAGAAACGGACAAAACGTCCGCCTTTTCTAGAGCAATCTACATCCAAACAACCTGCTAAAATCATTGGATTGTTGGCAACAACTCCAATTGATCGACCTCCTAAGCGAGCGAAACCAACAATAATATTTTCGGCATAGTCTTTATTAACCTCGTAAAAGGAATCTCCATCTACAATTTCGTGAATGACTGAACGCATATCATAAGGTACGTTGGCACTATCAGGAAGAATCGTATCTAGGGCTGTACGCGTTTCATCACTAGGCGTGTAGGCTAAGCGAGGCGTTTCCTCTTCACAGTTTTGAGGAATATAAGAAAGCAACTTTTTTAATTGATTGATGCAGTCAATATCATTGGCAGCTGTAAAATGGGTCACTCCAGATTTTGTAGCATGAGTCATGGCTCCTCCTAACTCTTCAGAAGTAACATCTTCATTTGTTACAGTCTTAACAACATTAGGACCTGTAATAAACATATAAGAGGTGTTCTCTACCATATAAATAAAATCTGTAATGGCAGGAGAATAAACAGCACCACCAGCACAAGGTCCCATGATGGCTGAAATTTGAGGAATAACACCCGATGCTCTTGTATTTCTATAAAAAATATCAGCATAGCCTCCAAGAGACTGAACACCTTCTTGAATACGAGCTCCGCCAGAGTCATTCAAGCCAATTATTGGCGCTCCATTACGCAAGGCCATGTCCATTAATTTGCATATTTTTTCTGCATGGGTTTCGGACAATGATCCTCCAAAAACAGTAAAGTCTTGTGCAAATACATAAATCAATCGACCATTTACAGTCCCGTATCCTGTTACTACACCATCGCCATAATATTTTTGTTTTTCCATTCCAAAATCGACACAACGATGGGTAACTAGCATACCAATTTCTTCAAAAGAACCTTCATCTAACAAGAAGTGAATACGCTCTCTAGCGGTCAACTTCCCTTTTTCATGTTGTTTTTCTATTCTTTTTTCGCCACCACCTAATTTGGCTTCGGCTACTTTATTAGCTAGTTTCTCAAACTTATCTTGCATGTTTAGAATGATTATAACGTGTCGAAATATTTTGTGATTTTACACCAACAAAGTTTGATTTTTTATAGCAAAAAACCAAAGCAATTTAGCAATAAATATAACGCAAGATAATTATTTATCTCAAAATAAAATACTAATCTACATGAGTTGAATAGAATATGTTGAACGTTTGACTCATGCTGGAGTGATTGTAATGTTATCTGTTAGTTAGAAGAATGGCTTCTATAATCGTTTGGGAATCTCTAAACCTCTTGGAGTTCTATGGTATTAATAGTTCGTTGAAAGTAAAAATAATACAAAAGTTATCGGTCACAATGCTAAGGGAATCAATAAGAAATAGTGCTCTAGGTAGCATATAGAACGAGTCGTATTAGAGCAAACTACGAATCAAAATTTCAAACGTTTTTATTTACTTCGTGTCATAAATACTTCCTTTTTTCTCTTTTTTTCTTACCTTAATATGGTCTTCCCTTGTTAAATTTCAAATTTATGACCATTTGCTATTACCCAAACACAAACAAAGATATAGTAAGGTCTATTACTACCACATTCTAAGCTTACTTCTTTGTACTCCTGTTGCATCTTGATTATGACAAAAATATGCATTCTTATAAAGCTCAAAACCTAAATTCAGAAACATCGTTACTGTGGTTTTTTAGGTTGTTAGAACTACATAATAGAATGGTTTTTTGAATCAGAAAAAAGAACAATGAGCAAACAAAGGAAGTAATAAATTTAATAGCAATATGAAAGTTATAGGTATCATTTGCCTGCTTTTTGTTAGCACTACTATATGGGCTCAATATGAAAATAAAGAGCAAGGTTCTAGGATTTTTTACAACCTAGAAGAAGCGCTGCAAACACCTAAAAAGGTGTTCAAATTATATTTGGAGCATGATAACTTAGAGGAATTACCTGAAAGAATTGTTGAGTTAACAGAGTTGAGAGAATTACAACTTGGGGGCAATCCAGATCTAAATTGGGAATTTACGTTTCGTTTGCTAGGACAGTTGCCTCAATTAGAGAAGTTAAGTCTTAGTGAAAATAAAATCAAGAACCTCCCTGCTGCTGTTGTTAAACTTCAAGCATTAAAGACGCTTATTCTGGTCGATAATCCAGATTTAGAGTGGCAGCAAGTTTTTAATTACTTGGGACAGTTGCCTCAATTAGAAACATTGGATATTGGTAATAATAAGATCAAAGATTTGCCCCCCAATGTCAAAAAATTGCTTGCTATAAAGAAGTTGTTTTTATGGAATAATCAAATGATTAATTTACCTCCAACGATTGGAAGTTTAACAACCTTAGAAGAACTAGATTTATCCAACAATCAACTAAGACGTTTAACTTCTACCATCAATCAACTAAAAAACCTTCAGCGACTTTATCTTTGGAACAATCATTTGACAGAGCTTCCAGATGAATTAGGAAAGCTGAAAAACTTAGAAATGTTGAATTTGGGTGGGAATAATTTGACAACTCTACCAACAACTATATACCAACTAAGAAAACTGAAAAACCTAGGGTTAGCATACAATGATTTGCTATATTTTCCTAAAAAATTCTCCAAATTAAAAAACTTGCGAAGTTTGGATTTGGAAGGAAATCCGAACTTAAATTGGGTATCTGTTTTTGCTAAGCCTGAGCAGCTAAAAGAATTGGCGGTATTAAATTTAATTAATAACCAACTGATTGATCTACCCCTCAATATAGATCGTTTGCCTAATCTACAAGTGCTTGATATAAAACAGAATCCAGATATTAACTGGCGTTCAGCCTTTATACAATTGGCTGCTGTAGAGAGTTTACAGCAATTGGATATTTCTAATAATAACATACAGGATTTGCCGTCAGAAATTACTTCTATCAAAAATTTAAAATACTTGCATTTGGGGTCCAATCCAAGCTTGAAGTGGAAGGAAGCTTTTTATAGTATTTCCAAGCTTAAAAGCTTAGAGACTCTAATTTTGAGTAGCAACGAATTAAAAGAATTGGCAAGAGAAATCAACCAACTAACCAATTTAAAAGAGCTTGAATTGGGAAATAACCCTGCTTTAGATTTAGACGATTTGTTTGAAACGCTTTCATCCATGCATAATCTAGAAACACTTAGTTTGATAGACAACAAAATTTCTCAAGTTTCTTTATCTATTGGAAAATTAAAACATTTAAAAGTACTCCATTTTTGGATGAATGAGATTCATTTAAATTCATCGGAGCATAAGAGTATACAAAGCTTGTTGCCTAAAACAAGCATTATTTATATGCCTCGATATTTGTCAACTGTGCGCTAACTTTTCTGAACAATTATAAATACAAACCATATCTTATGTGGAATCAAGATATTTATCTTCAAACATTGTTATTTGCAGGGCATGCACACCGAAAGCAAAAAGTACCTGCCTCTGAAATGTCTTATGTAGTGCACATCACGAATGTAGCCATGGAAGTAGCCAATGCATTGGTTCAACATCCGAGTGACGATTGGGATGGAACTTTTGCCATACAGTGTGCGTTATTGCATGATACTATTGAAGATACCGAAGTAGAATACGAAGATTTAGTAGCAGAGTTTGGTTCTCAAATTGCGGCAGGTGTTTTGGCCTTAACCAAAAATCAGAAATTACCAAAAGAGGTTCAAATGGCAGATAGTTTGGCTCGAATTGTAGCACAAGGAAAAGAAGTTCGAATCGTTAAAATGGCAGACCGAATCAATAATTTGCAAAAACCTCCCAAGCATTGGGATACTGCCAAAATGAAACGTTACCAGAAAGAAGCAGTGTTGATTTTAGAGCAGCTGGGAGGCATACACCCTTATATTGAAGCTCGTTTAAAACAAAAAATTGACGACTATAAACAATATTTTGAATAAGAGATTTTGGAATAAGCGGTTCTATTTTAGGTAACTATTACAACGTAAAATATAGCGAAAAAGCAATGAAAAAGAAAAAAATAGTGGTTCTGACAGGAGCAGGAATTAGTGCTGAAAGTGGTATCCAAACCTTTAGAGATGCAGATGGTTTGTGGGAAGGACACGATGTAATGGAAGTGGCATCTCCACAAGGATGGAACAAAAACCAAGAGTTGGTATTAAATTTTTACAATCAACGCCGTGCGCAGTTGCATACTGTGAAACCGAATGAGGCGCACAAGGCTTTGGCAGAGTTAGAGCAAAAATATGAGGTGTGTATTATTACACAAAATGTTGATGATTTACACGAACGTGGTGGTTCTTCTAGAGTGGTGCATCTGCATGGAGAACTCAAAAAAGTACGCAGTACTTTAGACGAAAACTTGGTGTATGATTGGGAAAAGGATGTACGCTTAGGCGATAAATGCGATAAAGGAGGGCAATTAAGACCACACATTGTATGGTTTGGTGAAGCCGTACCTTTAATCGAGGTGGCTACTCAAATTTGTGGGATTGCAGATATTTTTATCATTGTTGGCACATCCATGCAAGTTTATCCCGCTGCTGGTTTGGTGAATTTTGTAGACGATGAGGTGCCAAAGTATTTTATTGATCCCAATCCTGCTGCTGTCAATGTGCCTAATTTAAGAGTCATTGCAGATAAAGCATCTACTGGAGTACGAAATTTGGTGAATGAATTGATGCAGTAAGGTAAGTTAAAAAGCAATCAATGTATATGCTGTTTTGTAGTTGTTTGACTTTATCTAATGATTGGCTTAAAAATGAAAAGAACTTCGCCATCTCTGGATTTTATTTTCTTATGTTTGTAGAACTAGTTAGCCATATAGCTAACTATGAGATAATATTAGAGAGACTAATATAGACTTATTGGACTGTTTAAACATTCTTATGAAAGAAAATGAGACAAAAAATCCTTGGACAACGCTGGAACGTACAGAGATTTACGAAAACCCTTGGATCAAAGTAACCGAGCATCAAGTACTTAATCCTGCTGGAAATGAGGGGATTTATGGTTTGGTACATTTTAAGAATATTGCGATTGGAATTGTTCCTTTAGATGAAGATCACAATACTTGGTTGGTAGGGCAGTATCGCTATGCTCTGGGGCGTTATAGTTGGGAAATTCCCGAAGGGGGCTGCCTGATTGGCAAAGAAACCAAATTAGAAGCTGCACAACGAGAGTTAAAAGAGGAAACAGGATTGGAAGCAAAAGAGTGGACTGAAATCATGGAAATGCATCTTTCAAATTCTGTAACGGATGAAGTAGGGTATGTTTTTGTTGCTAAAAACTTGACCAAAGGAATTGCTCAGCCAGAAGACACCGAAGAATTGAAGTTAAAAAAAATACCGTTTGAAACAGCATTGGAAATGTGTATGCGTGGAGAAATTACAGATAGCTTGACGTTGTTGGCACTGTTTAAAACCAAACTGTTAATGGAGCAGGGGGTGTTGTAAAACCTTTTGCACCATAGAAATGCCTCTTTTTGTCGAACAAAAAGGGGCGTTTGTATAAGTATCTTGATGCTAATATAGCAACCTGAACTTTTTGAGAGAGGTAGAGGTTAAAAAAAGAATAGACGGACAATCAATTATCACGAAAAATAATCCAAATGATACAAGTTGAACAGCTTAGTAAACAATATAAATTGACCAAGAAGCAGCAACAAGAACTGCAAGCAAAAACCAATTCGATATATGCCGTTAATGACATCAGTTTTGTGTGTCAACCTGGACGTGTCTTCTCTTTGTTGGGACCGAATGGGGCAGGTAAAACGACTACTTTGAGAATGATTGCGACAATTTTGAAGCCTTCCAAAGGAGATGTTCTAGTTAGTGGTCATAGTGTGGTGCATGAATCGGAAGCCGTGCGCCGAAAGATTGGTTTTTTGACAGGTTCTACTAATTTGTACGACCGTTTGACACCTGAAGAGATTGTTCGATATTTTGCCGATTTATATGGAATGTCTAAATCAGACTTTAAAACTCGAAAAGAGGAGCTATTCGAGCAGTTAGGGATTAATGATTTTTTGAAAAAACGGATTGGGCAATTGTCTACTGGTATGAAGCAAAAAGTTTCTATTGCAAGAAGTATGATTCACAATCCTGATGTTGTTATTTTTGATGAACCTACTTCGGGTTTGGATGTTATCACGGCTAATAATATTATTGAGTTGATTCGAAATTGTAAGAAGGAAGGAAAAACGGTAATTTTTTCATCGCATATTATGAGTGAGGTAGACTTGCTTTGCGATGATTTGGCAATTATCAATAAGGGGCAATTAATTTATAGCAATACCATGGAAGCTTATCGCCAACTTTCCGCCAACCAGTCGCTTACAGAGACATTTATTCAATTAGTTCAACAAAATCAAGCTCAATAGTTCCTATGCATACAATTATAACCGTTATAAAGAAAGAATTAAAAGATACCTTACGAGATAAGAAAACATTATTTTCTGCTATTATTCTCCCTGCTTTAGCCATCCCTTTGTTGTTGATGGGGGTATCCTCGCTACAAAAAGATCTAATTAAGAAAGAAAAGGCTAAGGAATTAAAGGTGGTTTTGATGAATGCCCCTGAAGCTGTTGCGCAGCAATTTGAGGATGAATCAATCAATCTATTAACTAGCGCTGATTTGGAGCATGCAAAAGATTCGGTAGCCAGTGAAGTGTTTGATGCTGTTCTCGTTTTTGATCCTAGTTTTAAAGAACAAATAGATAGTCTCGAAACAGGAGTTGTAGAGTTTTATTACAAATCAACCAATATAATGGTGCAGCGTAGAATTGAGGAGAAACTGAATGCGTACAAAGCCGTTGTCTTGGATGAAAGAATGGAGCGTTTAAATATTTCTGCTGCTGTCTTGCAACCTATAAAAATAGAAACAGTCAATGTAGCCTCAGTCAAAGAACAGGTTGGGGAAACTATTGGAGGATTGATTCCTTATATTTTCATTCTATTCTGTTTTATGGGATGTATGTACCCCGCACTGGATTTGATTACAGGAGAAAAAGAACGTGGAACAATCGAAACATTATTAACTGTTCCTGCTTCACGGTTTAGTATTTTAATCGGAAAAACAATTACCATTGCTCTGGTTGGTGTTGTTGCTGCTGTGATGACTATAGGGGGAATGGTGGCTGCTTTAAATTTAGGAACAGGAATTCCCGCAGGATTGATGACATCAATAGGGGATATGTTGAACCTAAAATTTATATTCATGCTTTTTGCCATGTTATTGCCTTTGAGTTTCTTTTTTGCGGGTGTTTTGTCTGCTATGGTTGTACGAACAAGCTCTTTCAAGGAAGCTCAAAGTTATGTAACACCAATGACTTTTGTTGTTATTGTACCTGCTATGGTGGCAATGATGCCTGGCGTGGAATTAAATTGGCAAATGGCATTTATTCCTATCCTAAATGTTGCATTGGCTACCAAAGAAATTATTGGAGGAACAATGGATTTAGGATTATTTGCTATTATTGTTCTTTCGTTGATTGCTTTTGCAACCTTGGCTGTGTTTGTAAGTTATCAGCAGTTTTCGCAAGAGAAAAATGTGTTGAAATAGAAGTATCTAAAGTATGAAAAATCTCTCTGTGTAATAGCTAGATTATATTAAAGGTTGAGTCAATGTTCTTTTGCCAAGAAGTAACGTAATACAAAGTATATGATAGGTTTAGGTTGGCTACTATTTAGGAGTGGGACGAAATAACCATTCTACAGGTATCCAATCTTTTTTCTTTTCTTCAATTGTAAGAACTTCAAATACTCTATTGATACGATTGTTGGCTAAATCGCAGACCATTTTTTCAAAAACCACTTTATAAGAAGCATTTTCCCAAGCTTTATTTGGGATGAATTTAAAATTTTGGTCAGAGACAACTCTGAAATTACCATGTACAACTTTTTGAGTTTGCGTATTAATCACCTTGACACCATCAATTATAGAACCATAGTCCATTTTTTCAGAAAATAATAAAGATAGTGGTGCCTTGCTTGCTATTGTAGGAGGCGTTAGCTTGTCAAATAAAATACTAGGCGACTGGCGATCGGGTGGAGTAATTTTAAAGGTTTTTTTGATACGATTTTTGAGCGGACAATTATAGCTACTTTTTAAGTTTGTATCTATTAATAGGGTATATTCTTCTCCCTCTTTAAAGGGAATTTCCCAATCAATACCTCGTTTTAAACGACCAGGATGCACCATTAAAACTAAGCTAGTTTTGTTGTTCAGCCAATAGGCTTGAACACGCCATAGTTGATCTATGCGATTTCCCTTCTGATCTAGCATTTTTATAACTTCGTTAGGTTTGAAGTTTTGCATAGGTTGGTCAAATTGAACATGGAAAAAACAAGTGTTTTGGGGAATTTCATAGCTTTGAGGATAAATTTGGAGTACATGGCAGAATTGACCAATTTGCTTTCTTCTAGGAGTAGAAAAAACTTTTGAACTGGTACCATTAGTGTGATGATATATCACTTTAAACGAACTCTCCATTTGTAAAGCATAAATAGGTTCAAATACCAAGCGGTTGCCACGGATCGTATATGTACCAAAAAGTGGTGTAGAAAGAGGATGACCTTGGTTGATTAAATGAATTGTGAGTATTTTTTGTGCTGTAGAAATACTTAATTCGCCTTGATCAGTAGCTTCAATTGGAACACTTATTAGTGGCCTTAAGGGAGTTGACAAGTCAATAAGAATAGAATCATTTCCTTTTGCATTAGTACCTAAAAGCATAAAAAGGAAGAGTAGTTTATAGCAAAAAATCCAACGCATTTTGTATAATCTTAAGATATGAATAAAAAATGGAGAATGGTTTCTAGCCACCAATTAGAAAACCATCCTCCAAGAAAAAATGCTTAAATCCATCGCTAGTGTGATGAAAATAATTAAAATCAAGTGACGCAACACCTCTTATTATCTAACTGTCCCCACATTAGTTAATAAAGTCTATACAGGTGTTTACATTCCCTCTATTGTAAAACATGGATTAGGTAAAGTTTTCATTATTCAATTAAACTACCAACTAGCAAAACATAGGTTTAGGATTTAGAATTCAATGAACTAAATAAAGCTACTCCCTTGGTTTCTATAACTACTGGTGATGTAATCATAATTTAAAGGGGTACTAACTGAATAAAAGAACTACTTGATTTTTAGTATAAAGTTTGAAGAAATAAAGAGGATTTGAAAAAAGTCTTAATCCGTGATTAGTAATTTTTCATGAAAAAGAACTTTTTCATCTTGTTTTATAATTACTATATATTTACCAGGAGGAATGGTTTTTATGTTAATAGTAGAATGTTCACTAGATAGTTCCTTCTGAAAGATTTCTTGACCATTAACGGTATAAATCTTGACCACAGGGCGGTTGTATGAACTAGCAAAACCTAAATTTTCTGATTTTAAATGAAGTTGTAAAAAATCTTGGGCTGGATTAGGAGAACAGGTTATGTTCATCTCTTTTGAATTTGTTACTTGAGTATTAGTAAGATTAATTCCTGTTGCAAACAATTTTAGTGTATCTGATTCTAGCACCACCATGTTGTAATGGTCAAAAAAAGCAATCATTTCAAAAGAATGATTATTATAGATTTTAAAATCTGCATCTGTTAACCCTGCCGAAACACCTGTGGCGGGGAAGTTTCTTAAATGAACCGTATTGTTATTGAAAGTGTTGGTTGTTTCTGGTGTTCCATCAATATAGTGTTCTCCAATACGCATAAAGAGAGCCCCAAAGTTGAAGTCATCATGTAAGTTGAATAAATAGCTTGTACCATTTTGTTGTTGGTGAATTACTTTTATAGGAGGATCATAACGAACATTGAACACTTCCTTAACAGCTAAAACTCCAGTGCCTGGAACATCGGACGTTTTTATGGAAAAACCAGGAGCGCAAAGCGTTACTCCCATCAAACGCTTGACACCGTTAACTACCCCAAAGTCTAATTTTTCTAAGGGAGCATCTGTTAAATAAACACTGCCCTGATTTGTCTTAAACATGGAAGTAGCTCGTTCAGTTGCTAGTGTGCCATTGACAAAAGGTGTGCTAATACTGACCAATTCTCCATCTAAACTCCATCCTCCAGAAGTAACATACAGCGTATCATCTCCGTAAGTCATGTCTTGATAATTAAATCTTGAACTAGATAACTTAATTTTGGAATATATTAAGTTATTGGTATTTAAAACAGAAACATTTGCTCCATTATTCTTTATAAGAACAATTTGGGATTGTGTAGCTGCTTGATTGCGAACTAAAACATAAATGGATTTGGAAATAGGGTTAACTTCTATATTTGCGACAACGATATCCGAGGCATTGAGTCCTGTCACGCCACTCAATACATTCGTGAAATCAGGAATAGCAGTGAGGGTGTTATTGATCGCATCCAAACTATTGTTATCTGCAATATCAATGGCATACAAAGCCGTATCGTTAGAGGAGGTGGCAACCAATACAACATCGGTACCATTCGAGACAAGCTCCAAACCATCAATATAAGAGGTTAAACTTGCGGTTGCTGGCGCTTGTAGTAGTGAATTCTGCCCTTTTAGGAGCGGTGTATTGAATAGAAGTAGACAGGTAACTAAATTTAAAAGTAATATATCTTTCATAAAATGGAACGTTTACAGAATTAATAGAAATAAGTTTATTACATTTTAAAGGTACTGTACAACCAATCGAAACTTATTGCTTCAAGTCTTATCGACTGGTGATGTAAAGGTATAGGGGAATTTGGGGGATTAAAAACAAAAAAAAACAGAAATGTAAAAGCCTAAGTTGTATCTTTAAATGCTTAAAAGGTCAGGCAATTTCATAAAGTTAGGTTATGGATAAACTATTAGAACTAATACACTCTTTAACACCTAGTGAAAAAAGGTATTTTAAGTTATTTGCTAAAAATCAGTCAGGTAAAAGTGTGAATAATTACATATATTTATTTGATTTTTTAAATAAGCAGGATAAATACGATGAAAAGAAAGTGCATCTTCATTTTAAAGGAGCCAAATTTTTGAAGCAACTACATGTCACTAAATACCATTTGTATCAACTTATACTTAAAAGTTTGAGAGCTTTTAGAGCAGGAAAATCGGTGGATAGTCAAGTGTTTTTATTTTTTGAGAATATCGAATTGTTATTCGAAAAGGGATTACTTTTACAATGTCGCCAAGAAATTGACAAAGCGGAAGCTTTTATGCAAACGCATAACAAATACTTAGATTTGTTAAGATTATCAAGGTGGAAACGAGAAGTACATGTGAAAATAGATAAAAACTTGCCTTATGAAGCTATAGAAAAATCTTTGGAAGAGGAGCGTTATTTGTTAAAATTAGTGGATAACTTGATGCAATACACGCATCTCACAGACAAGTTGCGGTATCAAGTAACGCGAAATGGATTTAAGCATTTAAGAGAAGATTTTAAAAAACATCCTTTATTGCAGGATGAGAAAACGGCATTAACTTTGCCTGCTAAAAGAGATTTTCATAAAGCTAGAACAGTTTGTTTATGGTATTCTAGTACTGTTGAGGAACTGGTGCCTTTGGTGCGAAAGGAATTAGATTTATTTGAAGAAAATCCTGTTTTCCTTCAGAATAATTTACTTAGTTATGCACTAAGCCTAAACCTATACTGTGTTGTAACGCACGAGTTAGGTAATATGCCCTTATTTTTAGAGGCATTAGACAAGCTTCGAAATATAAAAACTACTAAAGTTCCTGTTGCTCTGCACTCCAAAACCTTGTATTTTATATGTGGAGCAAGGTATTATGGTGAGAAAAAAGAAGAAAATGGGGATATTAGCCGATTCCTAAAAGAGATGGTAGAGTGGTTCCATGCTTCTTCTGAACAGTTGAGTAAAGCTTATCAGCTAGTTTTGTTGACCAATATAATTCACATTTATTTTGTGCTGGAAGATTATGAAGCAGCTTTGGATTATTCAAATCAATTCCTCGCTCAAGGAAATACTTTTATTCGGGCAGATACACACCGTTTAGCTCGGTTGCGTATATTGCTTATTCATATAGATTTAGGAAACCTAGAGTTACTAGAGTATCTTACTCGATCCCATCTTAGATTTATACAAAAAGAAAAAGAAACAAAAACAATAGATATACAAACGGATATAGCCTTCATTCATTTTATTCAGAAAAAGATTTTGGAATTAAATTCTAAGAAGAAGTTACAAGAAGCTTATGTTGCATTCTTTGAGGAAGTTAAAAGACTTGCCTTTAATAGTAACCGAGTAGAGGAGTATCATTTTCTTTTAATGTGGGTAAAGAGCAAAGCATTAGGTGTTTCTTTTCAAGATACATTTGAATATAAAGATAACATTAAGCAATCACCTAATGATAAAAATCAAAAAAACATGAAATACATAGCACTACTAAGGGGAATTAATGTCAGTGGGCAAAAAAAAATAAAAATGTTGGACTTGCGTAATATGTGTGAAAAAATGGGCTGGCATGACGTTCAAACTTATATTCAAAGTGGGAATATTATCTTTGAAAGCAACGAAGAAGATAAAAGTGTTTTGGAAACGAATTTGAAAGAAGCCATTCAAACGACTTTTGGCTACGAGGTACCGGTGATGATCATGACACAGGCTTATTTGAAACAGGTGGCAGATCAAAATCCTTTTTTGAAGAAAGATCCAAGCATTGATATAAAGTTACTACACGTTACCTTTTTAGGGGCTAAGCCAGCAGACGATTTGGTCGTGGCACTGCAAGAAAAAGATTATGGAACGGATGAGTTTGAGGTGCTTGAAGATAAGGTTTATTTGTATTTTCCAAATGGGTATGGTCGTACAAAGTTGACCAATAATATTTTTGAAAAAAAATTAAAAGTAGATGCAACTACACGCAATTGGCGAACAGTATTAAAATTAAAAGATTTTTAAGATCTTTCTAGTGGCTATTTTTCAAAAGGATTAACAACTAGTTTGTACTTAAAGTAATTTTTTCTTTCAAAATACTTTGTTATATCGGTATTTGTCGATATGTTTGCAGTATGGATAAAGAAACAGTAATAGAAATTAGTAGATTATTAGCAAACCCTACACGATTGGAAATTTTAGAATGGTTGAGAGAGCCTGAGAAAAATTTTCCACCACACGAAGTTGTCCAACATTTTGATGATGGAGTTTGTTTGACCTATATTCAAAAAAAAGCAGGTTTATCACAGTCTACAATTTCAACTTATTTGGCTAATATGAAAAAGTGTGGCTTATTGACCTTAACAAGGCATGGAAAATGGTCTTATTTTAAGCGAAATGAAGCAACACTAAAAGCGTATGCAGCTTATATTTTATAAAAAAATTTAGATAATTATATCTATATATATCAATATAACAATGTAATATTATGAGCACATTTATGATCGAAGTTATTGGCTGGTTGGGATCAGCCTTTATTCTTATCGCTTACGGAACAACTTTAACAGAAGGCAACAAATATGTTAAACTTAATACGATATTTAATCTAATTGGAGGTATTTTGATTGCTACAAATTGTTATTACAATGGCGCCATTCCATCTTTAGTAACCAATTTAATTTGGAGTGTTATTGCGGTAGGAACAATTATGAAAGCAAGAGCAACAGAAATAAAAATGAAAAAACAATATCAAAAGGTCTGATGTTCCATCTAAGTACTATACATTGATCCGTAAAGCGCCCCCAAATTATGCGTAAGTAGTTTTTTAATAAGTTAAAATAATAGAAGATGAAAATTCTTATCATTGGAGGAAATGGAACAGTTGGGCAGTCTTTAGCAGCACATTTTGCTACCCAAGATGAGGTTATTATTGCAGGAAGAACAAGTGGTTCTATACAAGTTGATATTGAAGATAGTAATTCTATAAGAGCCATGTTTGAAAACATAGGAAAAGTAGATGCTATTATTTGTGTTGCAGGAGAAGCAAAATGGGCTGATTTTGATTCTTTATCAGAATCTGATTATTACATTGGCTTAAGGAGTAAATTGATGGGGCAAGTGAATTTGGTTCGCCTAGGAAAATCTTATTTAAACAAACAGGGGTCTATTACTCTTTCGACTGGGATTTTGGCAGACGATCCAGTAGCTCAAACGGCTAGTGCGGCTATGGTAAATGGGGCACTTCATAGTTTTGTAAAAGCTGCGGTACTTGATTTGAAAGAAGCAATTCGTGTTAATGTTGTTTCGCTAGGTGTTGTAGAGGCTGCTTATGACAAATATAAAGAGTACTTTCCAGGACACCATCCGATTTCTACGACCAAGGTAATTAATGCCTATGTTCGAAGCGTAAAAGATAGAGGAAATGGAGAAATCATCCGTGTTTACCATTAAGAATTAGATTGAAGGAAATCTTAGGCATTGACTAGCTAATCAAGGTAGCTATGTGTTTCAAAACCACTTATATTAAGGTAAATAGTCAAATTTGTAGACACGTGCCTTGTTTTTTAGTCCCTCAGAAGCGATGAATAAGTCACCTCTAGAATTAAAGGTAATGCCTTCGGGTTGCTCAAATCGTTTGGCATCCAATCGCTTTAAATGTTTGATATTAAAACTTCGATCTAGTACGACCAAACTATTGCTAACAGCTGATAATAAATAAAATTCGTTCGTAACAGGATGGATTGCAATGGCAGAAGGCTCTAACAACATACTTTTTTTAGCCTTTTTGATTTCTTTCAAATAAACTTTATAAGAAGGATACTCTTCTAAATTTTCTTTGATATACTTTTTAAATGCTTTTCGCGATAATAAGAACGTAGGGTCGAGTTCAAACTTATTTTTCTTTAAATCATAGGTATAGATAGCCCGTACATCCGTGACTTTATCCCCAATAGCAGCCGATGCTTTGCAAGCAATTAACAACCTATTCTTGACAGGGTCAAAGGCAAGTCCTTCTGTATCGTTTACTTCTCCTAAGTTGGTATCAATAACTTTTGTTCGCACTCGCTTTTGTTTTCCTTTCCAATGTTTAATTTGAAATAGTACACCATCTGCTCGAAGCGTATAAAACGTCTCTTTAACGCAAGCGATTCCTTCATAGTCTCCATCTGCGGCAAATTCAATAATGTCCTCTGTATCTCCTGTCTGCATATCAATAAGATAGATTGCCCCTTTTTCATCTTGAACCGCTGCCAACCATTTGTCTTTATAACAAGTCAAACCCGAAATTTCTTTCAGTTCTTTGGAGAGTTTAAATTTGTCATTAGGGGCTTCTAAGTTATACGCAAATTTCGAGTCATACGGCATAGTAAGTATAGAATCGGAGGATGAAAGCTTCTTATTAGAGGTATTAGAGCTGTTTGGGTTTCTACAACCCAACAACACAATCAGAAAAAGAAATTTTAGAATGAAAGATTTAGCATACAAATATAACATGACTGCTTTATTTTTGACCAGAAGCTGTTTCAGAAGATTTGGTAGGCTTCAAAAAACGATGATCCACACTAAAGTTGGCAGGTTTTTTAGCCGTTTTATCCTTAAAGAAATCCATGATTACAGCCATGTCAGCATGTAAGTCACCTGTTGGATAAACTACTTTTCCAAAACCACCCGTTTTTGTTTTATAATCCAAATACCCCAAACAAATAGGAACATTAGCTTGTAGAGCAATATAATAAAAACCCGTTTTCCATTCTGTTTGCAAGGAACGTGTACCTTCTGCTGCAATCATTAAGCAAAGTTTATCTTCTTTAGAAAATAGGTTGGCAATAGCTTGTACGGTACTTTCTCTCTTTTCGCCATCCTTTTTGGGTTTTCTGTTAATGGCAATCCCACCAAGAGATCGCAACAAAGGACCAAAGGGAAAGCCCATGAGTTCTTTTTTGATAGCATATCGAGCTTTTACATTTAGCATACTCATAATAGCTAATGTAATAGGAAAATCCCAGTTAGAAGTATGTGGAGCACAAATCATAACACATTTTTCGTGCAATTCTTTAGGAGGGTTCGGTTCAACTTTCCAACCTGTTAATTTTAAATAAGCTTTACTTAATAATTTCATTTGATGAAGTATGTTTTTTTAGAAGTAAGCAAAAGCAGGGATTAATACCCCATATTACGAGCTATCTCTGGACATTGATTTTCTAAAGCATTAATAAATTCTGCTTTGAATTGAACCAATGCTTCAGGGTCATCTTTGAGCTTTTCTAAAGGATCATCCTCTCCCATACATGCAAGGTGTTCGGTTTTTAGTTGCTCAAAAGTAGCTTGATTAATCGTGCCTGCTTTGAGTTGTATCGTCGCTTTAGAAAAAGCATCGGAGCAGTCACAGAGTTTTTGTGCATAGTCCTTGCCAGAAGGTCCACCACAGCTTGCAACCAATAAACAAGCAATAAGAAGGATGCTGAATGGTTGCCAATATTGAGTGCTATTAACTATTGTTTTCATGCATATATATTTAGTGGTCTGTTTGAAGATGATTAACAGAGCTAGACATAACAATTTTACTTTCATTAAGTGTTCGGGGCTAGTGATTGTTGGTCTACTTTTACAACAACTAGCATAGCTTGTAGCAGACTATCGTAAAATCCATTGAATAATAGCTTTAGAAACAAGCGTACTATTTGTTAGTTTATTTGGGAAAAATATTATGTATTAGTCAGCTAAGGAACAGGGTCGTGCCCATGTCCACCCCAAGGATTACAACGCAAGATACGACGAAAAGCCAAATAACCACCTTTAAAGGGACCATATTTTTTGATAGCTTCTAAGCTGTATTGCGAGCAAGTGGGCGTATATCGACAAGATGCGGGCAAAATAGGAGAGATAGCCAGTTGATAAAAACGGATCAAACCTATAAAAAGCAGCCCAATAAGTTGGAGGGGAAAATAGAGAATTGCTAATAGTATTTTCATAGTAATCAATTATTATAATTCAAGTTGGGGTAGCAATTTGTCCATTAATTTAAGATATTTTTTTTCAACAGTTGCAAAATCAGAAGGCTCTTTACCGACATAAATCAGCATTAAGTTGAGTTGTTTGTTGCCTGAGTTAAGGTGTTGGTACAGTTCCTGTTTGTGCAAACGGAATGCTTCTCGCATCAATCGCTTGTGTCGATTCCGTTTGACTGCTTGTTTAAAGATCTTTTTGGAAACACTAAAACTAATGCTAACGGGATGAGAGGCATTTGAGCACTCTTTTTCTGCCCAAAAAATACGCAAAGGATAAGCACCAACACTTTGGCGTTTTTTGAATAAAAGCCCAATTTGTTTTCTACTTTTCAGCCGTTCTTCTTTGCTGAATGTATTGGATTTTGACATGTATGCTACTTTAATTATATGTTAGAGGTACTAATACTCCGTTGATTTTTTAGTTTTCCTACGAAAAACGTAAAAAAGCATCTTGCATTAGTTTGATTATCAGCCTTTTAGCATAAAAGTCAACAAAAGCGCATCTTACTGATAATCAAACTAATACGATTTTTCAACGGAGTAATGAGGTACAAAATTACATATTTAACCTCTAATGTCTGCGGTAATGTTCCCTTAACTTAAAAAAATTGAATTTTTAGAGAAAAAGAGACTCAAGAAACATTGTTTTTTGCAGGACATTTTATAAACAGAGGCATGCCTTGCTGATGTGTTTCTACGGATGGCAAAATATCACAATTGTCCCAAATGCCTGTTCTTAGAGTATGGGCATAAGCTTGGGGCAAATGATTGTCTTCCATCAGTTGAGCAGTTTTTAAATGATCGTAGGCAAATTTATTAAATTCAAAACTCAAAAACCCTTGTTGATCGCAGAATTCTAAATACCAGACAGAGGTAGCACCATCGTTTGCAGGCATTCCAATAACCCCCGCGTTGAGCCAGTATTGACCATTTTTATTATCGTGAAATGGAATGCCACAATGCCCTGCTAGAATAACATCTACATTGAGTTGTTGAAATTGCTTTGCTTTTACTGTCCAAGGAGTCGATTTAAAAATAAATTCTGAGGTGTTTTGATAAGAACCATGCAAGACAAAACACTCTTTTTCTGCATAATTGAATTGAATAAATTCGGGCAAGGTTTGTAACCATGCTAAAGAAGTGGCACTAACTTTCGATTTGGCAAAGGGATACCAATTTTTGGAAAAAAGATCACAACGAGTACTTTCTTCAAAATTACAGCCACAGTCATCTTCATTGTTGATCAATTGAAGCTCTACATTACCTGTAATACAATGAATGCCCCAATCTTGTATGGTTTGCAAACAAGCTTCTGGCTCTGCACAATAAGCAACAATATCTCCCGTACAAATAATATTAGATGGCGGAATTT
Organism: Aureispira sp. CCB-QB1; assembly: GCF_000724545.1. Taxonomy (GTDB): domain Bacteria; phylum Bacteroidota; class Bacteroidia; order Chitinophagales; family Saprospiraceae; genus Aureispira. The sequence goes on from NZ_JHBV01000013.1 coordinate 50,007, forward strand.
TTTTTGCTTTGGCAATACTTATGAGTTGCTCCAAAGCTTGTAAATTACTATACACACCTCCAAAAATAAGTAAAGGTCCATTTAGTGTTCCGATATGTTGAATGTTATTTCTCATAATAAAAAAATATTAATACTTATAGCTTCTTGTATTCAGTCATTGAGTGCTTTATATATTTGGTCGTGTGTTCTTGCTCCAACTGACAAAATTGTTCTAATAATTGATAGGTGATTATGTGGTATTATGTTTTTGCCAATAAGGTCTGGACGCCTTTAGGGATTATAAAAGCTAGAAAACAAGCAATTGAACCTAAAATATTTAGCGATAGATAATCTCCGTATTTTCCATCAAAAAACAACAAAGCATTCGGACAACCTATAATTAGGATAATACCTGTTAAAATTCCGATAGCAACCGAAAGGTGGAATGATAGTTTAGGTACTGTCCAATTCCAAAGCAAAAAAACAGGTGCCAAGCCAATGACCATAGTACCACTAACTGTCGTTGCGGATAGTATTTCGGGATTAAAAAAAACAGGAATCGTTCCAACAATAGCCAAAACAGCCATAGTCAAACGCCCTTTTTGAACTGTAATTTCATTCACCCATCCCAGATCAATAGTGACTAATTTGGAGAAAGATGAAAATGTTGAATCTAGTGTTGATGCTGCGGAGGTAATCATAATGAAGTTCATAATTAACATCATAACCACACCTAATGTTTTACTAACGACAACAGGTGCTTCTCCTTCTAGTCCATTTATTCGAGCATAGATACCTACAAAGCTGAATAAAAGAATACAAATAGCTCCAATTAGCCCCGCCCACAAAAAACTCTTTAAAGTTGTTTTGGGAGCGGCAATAAAACCTCTGTCTGTCATGACAGGATCATGGAATGGATAACTAAACGATTGTATAATGGCAACAAACAACAGATTTAATCCCATTGTCATCGACCAAGTGCCTTCCTGAAGATAGGTGTTAATCCCCCCATCTGTTTGCGGAATGATTTGCCCTAGAATGATGGCTAACAAAACTCCAAACAAAGCCATTTGAATCAGATCAGTAAACAAGGAACTGCGCATTCCCCCTTTGAGACTATACACTAAAGTTAAACCTGTGAAGACTAAAATAGAGGCATAGTAAGCACTGCTGCCAGCTGCGCCAAAATAACTACCGATGACCATCGTATTAGACCAAATTTCATTAAATAATCGAATGGCAATTAAAATAGAAAACAGCCACAAGGCACTTCGACCGTATTTTTGATGTAGAAATTGGTGAATGCTTTTAAACCCTCCTTGGGTGCGCAGTCGATAAATAATAATGCCCGCTACACAAAAGGAGAGGTAGTACCCTGCATAGGCTAATCCTCCGACCAATCCAAAACTCAACCCAAGATTAGCTGCGTTGGTGATGGACTTGGCAAAAATCCATGAGATGACTAAACTACTGGTCAATAAAACAAAATTGGGAGCTTGTCCACTTTTATTTTCTGCCTTGAAAAACTGTTGTGCGTTTTTAGCAATAGGAGAAAAAAGAATTAAAATCAAACTACTTAGAATAACTAATCCCCATTGCCAAACGATGGTATTGTCCATATAATCTGTGTTAGATTGTAATGATGAGACTGGAAAATTGGAAGGTTGTCAATTTGAAGCCTTTAAATGATTTTTATTTTTTTTAAACCATTACTTACTTCAAATTGACAACTTTTTATAACAGGAACTAAGGCTTATCCCACCAAACTTTGATGTTGTACGTGTCGCCACCAATTCGACTGACAGCAGCATTGTAATTATTCGGGTTGACGGCCTTTTCTGTATCAGGATAACGATAACGTACAGGAACCATATCATTATTGACATTGTCAACTGCTTGTTTCAAAACAGGAAAACCTGTACGGCGATAATTAAACCAACCTTCGTAACCAACTAGCATAGAAGCCAACCACTTTTGAGTGATGATTTTGCTCAAAGAGCCATCCCAAGCGACTTCAGATTGTACTAAATAGTTTGAAGGCATCGTAGTGTTATAATAATCAAAAGAAGCTTGAATGCCATTCTCATAATACATTTGAGCAGAGCCACCAATCAATCCCCTTTGAGCAGCTTCGGCTAAGGCAAATTGCAATTCGCTATATAGCATAAGCACGGCATTGACACCAGCTGGTTGGTCTCTAAAAATAGCTCCTAAAGTGGATACATCGGCTAAGTCGTATTGTCCAATACTGGCAGGACCTAAACCATTAGGAATGCTTTTGTAGACAGGCATTCCCATACCGACACTAGCACTAGTTGGCTTAAACCAAACTTGCAAACGAGGATCATTTAAGTTGGTGAGCACAGAATCAATCATACTCGACATACGCACACCGCTGTAATCCCCCTCTCTGATGGTATGCACAAACCATTGACTTGGAGCCGTTGCTAAGTAAGGAACCAAGCTATTATCCATATTGCTTTGCATCAATAAATTGCTGCTAACAATGGTTTGTATTTCAGACGCTACATTGATTTTATTAGATACTCGCAATAGATACCTAACTCGCAAGGAATTGGCAAAGCGAATCCATTGGTCGACATTGCCATTATAAATAAGATCTCCTTTGATAGGCAAGTTGTTGCGACTACCATCTAAAATTGTTACTGCATCACGAAGCGTTTGCAAAATGCCTTCATTTCCCGTATAAATTTCTTCTTGCGTATCGTACTTAGGACTGAAGTTGTTATCAGAAGTCCCTTTTATAGCTTCAGAATAGGGAACATCTCCCCACAAGTCAGTTAACGTAGCAAATAAAAAGGCACGCATGACCAAGGCAACTCCTTTGTAAGTTTGGTTGCCATTTTCGGCTAATGTTTCTAATGATTTGACATCATTAAGCAACAAGTAAGTTTTGTTCCACAATTCTGTATTGGTACGAATGTCATACCGATCAATTTCATTAAAATTGTGTTTTGCTGTTAACTGTGCTAAAAAGTTTCCTGCATTCCAAGCATCTACCGCGTTGTTGTTGGCTGCATTCCAAAGAATATTAGATAGTAAAAATTGTGCATCTACTTGCTCAGGAGCATTAGGGTTGGTGTTTATCTTTTCGAATTCCTTAGAGCAGCTCCCAAAACTAAGGCAAGCCAAAAGGAGTATATATATTTTATAATTCATTGTTGTTATATAGTTTTTTCTGAAGGATTACTTAAACCCTCCATCGTATTAGAACCGTTTATAAAGTCAAATTAATGCTGAAACCGAAACTTCGGCTAGATGGATAAGACATATCTTCTACTCCAAATGTAAAGTTGCGTCCTTGCATGGCAGCCAATTCTGGATCAAAATGCGGATTTTCTGTAACGACAGCTAGGTTTTTAGCAATGAAAGAAAATTTAATGCCTGTAAAGTGAATTTTCTGAACCAACTGTTGTGGCAAACTATAGCTCAAGCGAACTTCACGCAATTTTAAGTATGAAGCATCGTACAAAGCATTGGCTTCATTGTCTCTATCGTAGAACTGATTGTAATAATCTTGGGCAGGAATAGCCGTTGTGTTGTCTACATAAACAGGTGTTTGATCGGTGCCTACATTAACAACACCTGTTCCAACAATACCTGTTTCTCGACCTTCTAGGGTACTAGCTAAAGCTCCTGATGTACTAGCAATTGCCAACGTACGAGAAACAATAGTACCCCCTTGTCGCCAGTCAAATAAAACACCAAGACTGATGCCTTTCCAAGACAACTCTGTTCCAAAACCTAAGATAAAGTCAGGATTATAATTGCCCAATAGACGCAAATTAGGATCTTTGACGGGATTTCCATTCGCATCATACACGTGCTTGCCATCTACTTCCAATAAGCCTGTTCCGTACATGTCTCCAATTCTACCCCCTTCTGTAGCAATATAAAATACGCTTCTATCAGAGCGATCATAAACACGAGCTGCTCCTGTGACATACTGTTCTACGCCTTCTGGCAATTCGATAACTGTACTTACATTTCTACTAAAATTAGCAAATAAGTTCCACTGAAAATCTTTTGTACGCACTGGTGTGGCGGTTAAGATAGCTTCCACGCCTGTACTTTGAATTTTACCACCATTCGCAATTTTAGAAGTATAGCCACTTGCGGTAGAAGTGGGTAGTTCGATAATTTGGTTGGAACTAATGTTATTATAATAAGTAAAATCCAAACCTAAGCGACCTTGGAAAAATCGAAAATCTCCTCCAAATTCATAAGCCGTAGAACGTTCTGGTTGTAATTGGCTGTTGAGCAATGTGCTGGAGTTGGTGACGGTAGGATTAGAGCCATACAACTGCCCAAAAGCAAAGGTATTGTTTAGATTATAAGGATCGGTATCATTTCCAACACTAGCAACGCTTGCTCGTACTTTGATTAAACTAATTGCCTTTGGCATTTTAATCAAATCAGAAATAATAGCACTCAAGGAGAAAGCGTAATAGGCATAAGAATTATTGGCTGTTGGAAGTGTACTAGACCAATCGTTGCGAACTGTTACATCTAGAAAAATACTGCTTCTAAAGGCAATTTGACCTAAGGCATAAACACTCATAATTTGCTTTTGCTGGCGGTACTGAATATTGCTTAAAGGTACTCTAGAGTTGCCAAAATTATAAATACCAGGAACCGATAATTCCTTAGCCGAGGTACTCAAATAACTAAATTGCTGATTCATCAAATTGCCACCCAACGCAACTGAAAATTGCCAATCGTCATTAATCGTTTTGTCATAACTCAACAAAAAGTCGGTATTTACTTCCGAGAAAGTAACTTCGTCCTCTCGATAAGCACCATTGCGGAAACGTTGCGAACTGAAGGCACGTTGCGAAGTGCGTAAATCGTTGTAAAAATCAATGCCATTTCGCAAACGAATTTTTAACCCATCCATTAATTGATAAGCAACAGAGGTATTGTTGATAATGCGGTTCTTGTTAAAACCATTGCGATTTTCTAACATAGCCAAATAAGGATTGTCCATCCACGCATAGTTATAATTAAATTGTGCTAATCCCTCTTGACCACGTTGCCAATAATCCTTTAGTGCCGCTACATCAACTTGTCTACCCATCCAAGTAAAGAGATACATGATATTTTCAGAACCATACCCACTTGCAGGTCGATTGCTACTATTAGAATTGATAAAATTAATATAGGTTCTTGCTGATAACTTAGGCGTTAATTGATAGCCTCCACTAACGGCAAAACTGTGTCGCTTTAAGTCCGTGCCAGGAATAATTCCTTGGTTATCAATGTTGGTATAGGATATTCTAAAATAGCCCTTATCATTAGCACCAGTTAAGGCAACATTATTGGTGAACGTTAGACCAGTTCTAAAAAAACTTCGAATATTATCTGGACGAGCGATCCAAGGGGTTGGCGTAATGGCATTGCCATTTCGACCAATAATATCACCACCACGAATGGCTTCCCCCGCTACGCTAGTAGAAGGACCATCAAACTGAGGTAATAGGCGACCATCTAAACGTGGTCCAAAGCTAACAATTTGTCCACCACCACTAGACGTACCATCGACATATTCAAAATTACCATTGGTTCCTTGACCGTATTCATTCTGATATTGTGGTAGGCGAAATAAAGACTCGGCAGTAAAACTACTGTTGATCGAAACGCCAATGCCTTTTTTTCCTTTTCCTGTTTTGGTGGTGATAACGACCACTCCATTGGCTGCTCTAGAACCATACAAGGCAGTCGCACTAGGTCCTTTTAGAATATTGATGGACTCAATATCGTCTGAACTAATTTCTCCCGCACCATTTCCATAATCAACTTCTTGAAAACCTGTTGCATCATTTTCGGTTTGGTTGGTAATCAATTCATTGCTGATAGGAACGCCATCAACGACAAATAAAGCTTGGTTTTGTCCTGAAAGAGACGATTGCCCTCGAATAAAAATATGAGACGAAGAACCGACACCAGATGAACCATTGGTAATTTGTACACCAGCGACACGTCCAGCCAAACTATTGACAACATTTTCTTGGCGAACTTCTTGCAAAACAGCTCCATCAATTTCTTGTGTGGCATAGCCCAACGCTTTTTTCTCGCGTTCGATTCCTAGTGCTGTCACTACAATTTCTTTGAGGTTTTCGGTATCAAAACCTAAGGTTATTGTCAAAGGGCGGTTGCCTTCTGTTTTTACCTCTTTGGTAACCATTCCAATGTAGGATATGATTAAAGTGGCCGTATCTGTGCTGAGGGTTAGTTCAAATGCTCCTGTTTCGGAGGTGACGGTGTTGTTGTTGCTTGAGTTTTTTTCGTAAACCAAAGCTCCAATTAAAGGTTCTTGTGATTCTTGATCAATTACTTTGCCCTTGACAGTCTGTTGTGCTATACTGTTTAAAGAAAGTAATACCAATAGAAATCCCAGAAGAAATCCCTGTCTCATAAACTTAATTTTTAGTAATAGTAATAGAATGGTAATAACCAAGTAGTTGGAGATGGTATACCAATACTTAGCATTAATTTTTTTTTCAGAAAGAGGGGGATCTATCTTATAACAATGAAAATGAAAGAGAATGTATGTCCGTTAGACATGGAAGGGCGGAGGACGATTGTAGTGATAGATGTAATAATTGATAGTACCTTGTAAGCGATTCTGAAAACAGGGCAAGAAAGTATGAGAACTATTAATCAGTTGCTTTAATCGAAAATTAAAGTTATAGTTGGTACCTGATTTTAAGAACTGCATTAAGTCGTAAAACGAGTCAATGTCTTGTAGTTTTTGAGTCGAATAGATCGTTGCATCTCGATTCAAAAAATAGTTTTTTAGGTGCTCAAAGATAGCCTCCGATTCCCATTCAAGATTGGCAAATATAGTTTTGTCAAACTGCGCCCGATGAAAACCAATTAGGTAAACACCGCCATCGTTTGAGGCACCTAATGTAGCTTGTGTCGTGCTAATTTGTTGTGCCGCATTTTGCAGCAATCTACTAGAGATATCTGGTGTGTCTGTTCCTATAACCAGTACTTGGTTAAAACCTGCTTGAAAAACAGTAGCAACAGAATTGCTTAAACGTTCTCCTAAGTTGTCCCCAACTTGTTGATTGGAGTTGATTTCAATAACTGAAAAGCTAGTTTGTTGAGCCGCACGACGAGTTTTTGCAATCAATTCTGCACATATCTTTTGGTTGGTTCCATAAGATAACCGATCTCCCGAAAGCTTGTGTTTGGCTTCGGCACCAGAGGTTCTGGTAAAGATGAGTATGGCAGTTTGTTGGTGCATAAATCTATTTCGTGTGAGCTAATTCACTCATTTGGGGACTTCTATCAATGTCTAAATGTATAGATTCATTTTCAAGAAAAAAAGATATTGAGAAATAAATGTTAAAAAAGGATGTTTTTATGACAGAGAGCTGGCATTTGATTGAGCATAAGTTTTTTAGTGGCAAAGTGAGTAGAAAGTATTTGGAAGAATGGCTGTTTGTAAATAAAAATGTATTTTGAACCACTTTAATAATTTCTTAGTATACTACTTTATAATAACGAATTACTAAACAACAATATGAACCACGAGTTGTCCCCTGAAGATTTAGATCAAATCAAAGCACTTCTTTCCAGCAATCAACTAGAAAATAATGAAATTGTCTTTTCTATTTTAGAAGGTTATGGTTTAATCCCAAGTGGAGTCCGAAACTTTTTTAACAATAGATATAAATATAAAATAGGAGAGCAGAAATTTCGATACCAAGGAGGCGAGAATATCCTAGACATTCGAGTAAAAAGGAATAATATTTACTTTTATTTGAACTTGAATGATTTGAAATTAAAAGAAATTCCAGCAGAAATTGGACTTATTCAAAATCTAAAAGAAATCAATTTAAGCCAAAATAACTTGACCAGTATCCCCGAAGAGTTGACGAATTTAAAATATGTCGAAAAATTAAGTATAGCGTATAATAAGAATATTCATACAGATTGTTTTCAAATTATTCAAAAATTCAGACAACTCAAAGTGCTGAATATAAGTGGGTGTAGTTTGACCTCATTTCCCGAAGAATTATTAGATATGAAGGGGCTAGAGGTGATTTATTTAGAATCTAATATGTTAACTACATTGCCGTCTGAAATTTCTCAATTAGAGAATTTATACTATTTGGATTTAAGCAGAAATTGCTTTTCAAAATTTCCCTATCAGTTGTATAATACCCCAAGTCTAGAGACACTATTGATGGAATATAATCGATTCACACCAGCCCAAATCGTAGCTTTAAAAAGAAGCAAAAAGAAAATTAAAATTAAATTTTGATAGTTTTTGTTATGGTTATTTTGTGTGTTTATATTGGAAGATATGTTGTGCAGAAGAGTTGTATAAAATGAGCCACATGGAAAATGAAAAATTATAACTTTTAACTGTACAGATTATAAAGTGAAGGTGCGTGAAATAAATTATTTGTTTTATGTATTTTAAATATTTTTAAATTGTATTTACTTGTTAGCTAGGTTGTTTTGTAGTGTTTTTTATTTATTTAATTTGTTGTGTTTGTGAAGAGATAAGCTTGATTATCAAAAGTTAAAGACTAGACACAACTAAATAGTAAGAATGCGGATAAGTATTAATCCAAAATGGCAAAAAAATAAATCACAATGGCAAGAATGTGCCCTTGTATTTGTCATAAAAAAATGTATATTGCAACTCGATTACAATATGTAGAACATTAAAATAGTAATATCTTTGTAAGATATACAATGCCTTCCCTCGAACATTCTAACTATATTAAAATCTTCTATGGTTAAATCGTAATATTCCCAATATTCCTTTTAATGTAAAACTCTTCCAAATTGCAATCCAAATTTATCTATTGCAAAAAAATTAAGGCATGAAAATGTCAAACCGCACATAATTTAAATTTAATAATATTAATTATTTTATAAAATTGAATGCACGTAATTATGAAGAGAAAAATACACGCTTATCAGATAACCTTTATCCGATTATTACTAGTGGTATTGATTTCGTCCCATCTTCCTTTTAAAGCGGACAGTCAAACGACAATTTCAGGTGTAGTAAATAGCTATACCAATGTAACAAGTGTCAACGTAGCACCTTGTGAAAGCTCTATCACAGTAGGAGATGCTTCGTTATTTTCACCAGGAGACAAAGCACTTATTATTCAAATGAAAGGAGCAGATGTAGATTTAACCAATACGGCTGCATTTGGCTCTATTACCAATTACAACAGTGCGGGGTTGTACGAGTTTTTTACAATTATTGATGTGAATGTAGGTGCCAATACAATTGTAACAGGTAGTTTTAACAATACTTACGATCCTGCAGGGTTGGTTCAGTTAGTTAGAGTACCTAGTTATGATAATGTCACCATCAATGGAAACTTAACTGGTCAAGCATGGAATGGTACTACTGGAGGAGTGATTGCAGTATATGCGACCAATACGGTTGATTTGGCAGCAGATATTGATGCTTCTCAACTTGGTTTTAGAGGGATCACAACACCTAGTTCAGCATCCAACTGTTTGGCAACAGACTATTCTTTTAACAATACTAGCCCTGATGGGGCAGACAAAGGAGAAGGAATTGCTATTACAAATGCCAATTTTGCAAGAGGTCGAGGGGCATGGGCTAATGCTGGAGGAGGTGCCAATATCCACAATGCCGGTGGCGGTGGTGGTGGAAATGGCGGTGCTGGTGGTCGTGGTGGAGAGCAGTGGCAAGGCTGTGGAAATACCTTAGCTGCTGGACCTAACCAATTTGCAACAGGAGGTGTTGGTGGACACGCCATGCCTATAGGACCTTCTTTTAACCGTTTGTTTTTAGGTGGAACAGGAGGATCAGGAGATTCTAATAATGGTTTCGCTTCTAATAATACAGAAGGAGGAGGAATTGTAATTATTCGTGCTAGTCATTTAAATGGTAACGGTTTTACGATTAGAGCAATCGGAGGAACGGTTCCTGTTAGTGCCAATGGGGCAATTGACGGTGGTTCTGGTGGTGGCGCTGGAGGAAGTGTTTGTTTGGATTTGCAAACAATTGGAGCATCTGCTTTAACAGTAGATGTTCATGGTGGAGATGGTCAAGATATTGATTATCGTGGAGATGATGCACACGGTCCTGGTGGCGGTGGCGGTGGTGGTATTTTGTGGCATAACTTACCAACCTTGCCTGCCAATGTAGTGGTGGTTAATAATGGAGGAAGAGAAGGTCGTATGTTACAAGCTCCTAACGCTGGTACGCCTAATGGTGCTCTTGCTGGAGCCTCAGGAAGAGTAATTACTAGTTTAGTTTTACAAGAAATAGATGATAGAGACAACGATGGTTTAAGTGCCAGTTGTGATATTGATGATGATAACGATGGTATTCCAGATGTTGTAGAAATTTGTGGTTTGGGAGCAACTGATTTTACTTGTGTAGGTGGAACAGATCCTGGATTAGATGATGACGGCGATGGTATTATTAATTACAGAGATCCTGATTATTGTGTTTTGAATGCTAATGGTGTGTGTGCCTCAATGGACACCGATGGTGATGGCGTGCCCAACCATTTGGATTTAGATGCGGATAATGATGGTATAGCAGATATTATAGAAGCTGGCGGTGTTGATACTGATGGAGATGGAGTTATTGATAATGTTGTTGATCAAAGAATTCCAGGAGGATATTCAGAAAATAGTTGTAGTGCTACCCCTCTAACGATCACAAGTCCAACGACAATACCAGGCGCAGATGATGGTACTTCAACAATACCCCTTCCTTTTCCTTTTGACTTTTTTGGGAATACTTTTAATGGCAATCTAACAGTCAATCTTAATGGCTGGGTTAGCTTTGATGCAATAGCTCCAGGAAATACCTTTAATAATGTTACTTTTCCCAATGCTGCATATACCAATACTATTGCCATGAACTGGACTGATATTGCTTCTCATAATGGGGGGATTGTACGTCATGGTACAAATGGAACTGCACCCAATCGTATTTTTATTCTAGAATATGTAAATGTGCCTTTCTTCTCTGGAACAGGAACAACAACAACACAATTGCAACTACACGAAGGAACAAATGAAATAAGAATTGTAACAACTAATTTTAATCCTTCTACAGGAACAAATACAATGGGGCTAAACCAAAATGGTACAACAGCCTATACGATTACAGGAAGAAATAATGTAGCTTATACGATTACAACACCAGAATGCCGAGGGTTTACCTACACTGTAGGAGCTATCCCAAATGGATTAGCGGATATTTATGACGCAAATCCGCTACCTATTTTCGATACAGATGGTGATGGCATTCCTAACTTCTTAGATTTAGATGCGGATAATGATGGCATTCCAGATATCGTAGAGGCAGGTGGAACAGATGCGAATGGCGATGGACGTGCCGATAATTACACAGACGAAGATAACGATGGTTTTAACGATGTAGTAGATGGTGATGTAGGGAATAATGGTACAGCAGAAAATACATCTAATGCATTGGTACTAACAGGTGCCGATGGTAATAATGACGGTCTTCCTGATAGTTATCCAGCGAATGATACAGATGGTGATGGCATTTTAGATTATCTAGACTTAGATGCAGATAACGATGGCATTCCAGATGTAGTGGAAGCAGGAGGAACGGATGTAAATGGCGATGGACGTGCGGATAATTATGCTGATGCGGATGGAGATGGTTTTAACGATGTAGTAGATGGTGACCCAACGAATGCATTGGCAGCAGGAACAGATACGAATGGAGCGAATACATCAGATGCACTGATAGTAACAGGTGCAGATACCAATGGTGACGGTGCTCCGAATAGCTATCCAGAAGGTGATACGGATGGAGATGGTGTTTTAGATTATCTAGACTTAGACGCAGATAACGATGGCATTCCAGATGTAGTGGAAGTAGGTGGAACGGATGTAAATGGCGATGGACGTGCGGATAATTATGCTGATGCGGATGGCGATGGTTTTAACGATGTAGTAGATGGCGATCCAACAAATGCTTTAGCGGCAGGAACAGATACGAATGGAGCGAATACATCGGATGCCTTACAATTGACAGGAACAGATACGAATGGCGATGGTGCGCCGAATAGCTATCCAGAAGGAGACATAGACGGTGATGGAGTGTTAGATCAATTAGATTTAGACGCAGATAACGATGGCATTCCAGATGTAGTAGAAGCAGGAGGAACGGATGCAAATGGCGATGGACGTGCGGATAATTATGCTGATGCGGATGGAGATGGTTTTAACGATGTGGTAGATGGCGACCCAACGAATGCATTGGCAGCAGGAACAGATACGAATGGGGCGAATACATCGGATGCCTTGCAATTGACAGGAACAGATACGAATGGCGATGGTGCGCCGAATAGCTATCCAGAAGGCGATACAGATGGCGATGGTGTTTTAGATCAATTAGATTTAGATGCAGATAACGATGGCATTCCAGATGTAGTAGAAGCAGGAGGAACGGATGTAAATGGCGATGGACGTGCGGATAATTATGCTGATGCGGATGGCGATGGTTTTAACGATGTGGTAGATGGCGACCCAACAAATGCTTTAGCAGTAGGAACAGATACGAATGGAGCGAATACATCGGATGCCTTGCAATTGACGGGAACAGACACGAATGGCGATGGTGCGCCAAATAGTTATCCAGAAGGGGATGCGGATAGAGATGGTGTTCTAGATTACTTAGACTTAGATGCAGATAACGATGGCATTCCAGATGTAGTGGAAGCAGGAGGAACGGATGTAAATGGCGATGGACGTGCGGATAATTATGCTGATGGGGATGGAGATGGTTTTAACGATGTAGTAGATGGTGACCCAACCAATGCGTTGGCAGCAGGAACAGATACGAATGGAGCGAATACATCGGATGCCTTGCAGTTGACAGGTGAAGATATCAATGGTGATGGTGCGCCAAATAGCTATCCAGAAGGTGATACGGATGGAGATGGTGTTTTGGATCAATTAGATTTAGATGCAGATAACGACGGGATTCCAGATGTAGTGGAAGTAGGTGGAACGGATGCAAATGGCGATGGACGTGCAGATAATTATGCTGATGCGGATGGAGATGGTTTTAACGATGTAGTAGATGGCGATCCAACAAATGCTTTAGCGGCAGGAACGGATACGAATGGAGCGAATACATCAGATGCCTTGTTATTAACAGGGGCAGATACCAATGGTGATGGGAAACCAAACAGTATGCCTAACGGTGATTTGGATGGTGATAATGTATACAATCATTTGGATTTGGATGCCGACAACGATGGTATTTTGGATATCGAAGAAGCAGGCGGAACGGATGCGAATAGAGATGGTCAAGAAGATGCTTATGTGGATGCGGATGGAGATGGCTTTAATGATGTAGTTGATGGCGATCCAACGAATGCATTGGCAGCAGGAACAGATACAAACGGAGCGAATAGTGCCAATGCGACTACTCGAACAGGAGCTGATACGGATGGTGACGGTGCACCGAATAGCTATCCAAATGACAACCAAGATGGTGATAACAATTATAACTTCTTGGATATAGATGCAGACAACGATGGTATTGTTGATAATACAGAAGGACAAGCAACTAGTGCTTACATCGCACCCGATAATAACGATGCGGATGGAGATGGAATAGACGATGCTTATGATAATGACGATGCTAATTTTGGTGGATCGGATTCAGGTATTATACCAAATAATCAAGATGGCGCAGCAGATAATCCAGATTATCTAGATTTGGATACCGACAACGATGGTATCGCGGATGCTATTGAAGGGCATGATACAAATGGTGATGGTGTTGTAAATGGTGCCGATAGTCCAAATGCCAATACAGGCTTATCAGGTGGTACAACTGACGCGGATGGTGATGGTTTGTTGGATGGTTATGATAACAATACAGCAAGTACCAATGCAACTAATACAGGATTGAATCCGAATGCTCATCCAGATGCTAAAAATGAGATTACAGTTGAGCGTGATTGGAGAGAGGGCAATACAACTTATGTTGTTAACGATGTTAATTCGACACCATTAAATGTAACGGTTACAGGTAATGTCTTGACGAATGATTATGATCAAGAAGGAAATGTGCAAGGAGTGACTGGAAACATTGAAATCGATACAGATGGAGATGGCATCCCTGAAACAGGTGCTGGTTTAGGAACAGGAGTAACGGTTGGTGGTGTGAATGAAGATGGTACTCCAACTGCAAACGCAGGAACCTTGACTCAAAATGCCGATGGTACGTATACTTTTGTCCCAACAACAGGCTTTGTTGGAGAAGTAACTTATCATTATCAAGCATGTGATAATGCTACTCCTCAAATTTGTGGTGAAGCAGCTGTAACCATCGATGTAGAACCTGCTCCAACGACAGACAATGGAGAATTGGCTTTAGCACCAGATGTCAATACAACATACGATGATGTAGTGGTAAATGGTCAAGTGTTAGCAAATGACAATGACCCAGATGGTGATAATATTTTGGTAACAGGAAACATTCAAACAGATACAGATGGTGATGGAACCGTAGATGCAACAGTAGCTCTAAGTACGCCAACAACAATTGGTGGCGTTGATCAAAAAGGGAACCCAGTTGTAAATGCAGGAACCTTGACTCAAAATGCCAACGGTACCTATACTTTTGATCCTGTTGCTGGATTCATAGGTGTGATAGAATATATTTACACGGCTTGTGATGATGGGACACCAATTACTTGCGAACAAACAACGGTAACCATTAATGTTTTGCCAAGGGTGTATAATAGTACCAATGCAATAGATGACGAAGAGTTTGTAGACAAAGGAGCAACTTTAAATGATAATGTTTTGGCAAATGATACGGATGTAGAGGGCGATAATCAAGTCGGTGGAGTGTCATTAGTGACAGGTCCGACCAATGGTAGTTTGACCTTGAATCCAGATGGAACATACACTTACACGCCAACTGATCCTAATTTTGTTGGTAACGATGAATTTGTATACAGTGTATGTGACAATGGAAGCCCTCAAGTATGTGACACAGCAACTGTTTATATTACAATTTTGGATGTGAACAAGGATTATAGCGAAACTGGAGTTTATGGTGTGGCATGGCATAGAGCTATAAGAGATGGTAACGGAGATAACGTATTAGACGGTGGTACCGATGTTTGGTTGGGATCAAATACAGATTTTGAAACAGGAAGCTTAGTATTAGATAACTTTGATGATGGGATAACAATTGGTGCAGGTCCTGGAGAATTTCCTACTGCTGTGGTCGCTAATCAAGTATTTAACTTGGATATAACTGTTAATTCTACGGTTGCAGATAATGTATTCTATGGTCTATGGATTGATTGGGATAACAATGGAGCGTATGACGATTTTTATACAGGAAACGTAGCAACAGCGAGCCCAACAACAACAACGATTGCAGTAACGGTACCTGGAACATACAATGGGACCGAAACCGTGAATATTCGATTGAGAGCGGACGATGATGCATTTGCAGTAGGAGATTTTGCTGGAGGAAGAACGAATGGAGAGGTAGAGGATTATCAAGCATTGGTTGTCGATTTGCCAGTAGAGTTGTTATACTTCGATGCAAAATTGAAAGACAAAAACATTGGTGTCTTAAGTTGGGCAACCGAAAATGAATTGAATAATGCTGGTTATGAAGTAGAACATGCATTACCAACGACAGGAACACCTGTATTTGAGCAAATAGGTTATGTAGATGGTGCAGGAACTACTTCAATGCAACAGTTTTATACTTACGAAGTACCTCGCTTAGTTTCAGGAGTACACTACTTCCGCTTGAAGCAAGTAGACTTTGATGGCACATCGACTTATACTCAAATTCGAGCTTTAAGAGTAGAGGAAACTTTAGTTCAGAAGTTATTCCCAACGCTATTGCACCAAGGAAGCAATACTGTTTATATCCAAGTAGAGAAAGACGATAATTACAAGATAGAAGTACTGACAACTTTAGGACAAGTTGTAGAATCTTATACCAAAGAAATACAATCTAGCAATTATCACGAATTGAGATTGGCTACGGATCGTTATCCATCAGGAGTCTATTTAATACGAGTAAGTAATGGTACCAATGCATTTACTGAAAAAATAAGAATAGAATAGTCTTAAGTGACTTAGAAGCATAAAAAAGGCTCTAACTAAATTTTAGTTAGGGCTTTTTTTTATTAGAATTTTCCTTACATTTTATGGTTTAAAAAGATTAGAATGTTCTTTTTATCCAAATGATAACATCATCTTTATTATTAATTGCTTGAAAGCAACGAATCCCTAATGTTTCAATCCAAGCGATATCTTCTATAAAGAATTGGATTGATTTGTCTTTTTTCCAAGAACTAGTTATAGTGTTAATATCAATAACAAAAGGGGAGGATATTTTTTCATTTTCGATAGTATACAAAAGAAGTTTGTTTCCTGAGGTTTGAGTCTTTTCGATAAGACAAAACTGCTCTTGATTTTTAGAAAAAACAGGTCGACTTTGCAGTTTTGTAATTGTTCCATCTTTTAAGGATATCAAAAGATATTCTTCATCTTCCCAATATTCTTTTAAAAAAAGAACATAATTCACTTTTGGATAGTATTGAATGAACTTACAGTGACTAGTGCCTTCTTCGACTTCGTTATGATTTACGGATGCTAAGATTAATTTTTTCTGATTTTTTAGCTCAATTTCAATTGAATTTGATTGTTCATTTATTTTTATGAAACTAGGTTTGATCAAAGCCCTTTGGGAGGAAGTTGGTTGCATATACGTATTGGATGTCTCCTCAACATAGATATCCTTGTTCTCAAAAATAGTATTCGTTTGGATTGCTCTAAAGGTATGTGTATTATTATAAGCATAAATCCGAAAAGACTTATCTGCCCAAATACCCGTAGAATCACTCATAGGAATCCAAGACTCTAGCACTACATCGTGATAATGAAGGGTATTAGTACGTTCTTTTTTTATGTAATATTCTCTTCCATACTCTGAAAGGACAGGTATATAATTATTATCATCACAGTTGATAAAGAAAGTATACAACTGTTCATTGCTGGTTCCTGTTGCGCTGGGTGTATAAGCTACAATATCCGTTTTATCGTCTTTATTTAAATGAATAAAAGAGATAAATCGATATTCGGTTTTGTCAATCACAAAATCGACTAATTCTTGTGGTTTATCTCTAAATAAATTAGCATTTATTTTTACGATCTTATTTGACTTGGAACAGATTGGAAGTGAGTCTATAAACGTCACATGATTAGATTTTGGGGCTGCAAACGAATACTGAACAAGCCATATCAGTAAGCTTATAAATAACGGTTTCATAATATTTATTTTTATCAAGTAGCCAAAGAAAATGGCAATAAAAAAAATGAAAACACCAAGTTAAAATAAATAATATGTATTTATAATGCCTATTGATTATTTGGTTAAAATAATTGGTTATTTGGCAAGAGTTGATGAAATACTTATAGAAAATATAGGGATAAAAATAAGAAAGCGATTTTTGCCAATAGTTAGCGCAATACCGTTGTATTGGTAATTGCAAATGAAAACTTTGTACTGGCGATTTTGGCTAGGATTGCAATGTATTTTCGTATTTAGATAGATCAATAGCAAGTAAAATATAGGTTCTTAATACTGTCTTTTGCGTCTTTTTTTCATGTTTTCGTCTATAACATGGTACTCTTTTGCATTTATTTAACCTACAAAACATGTAACAAAATATGAATACTCTTATTGCTTGGAATAAAATCAATGCCCGATTAACAAATTTTGTTTTGGGCAAAGTAAAAGACAAGGATTTAACAAATGATATCGTTCAAGATGTCTTCTTGAAAGTTTTTACTAAAATTGATACGTTGAAGGATAATAATAAATTAGTCTCTTGGATCTATCAAATAGCAAGAAATGAAATTATTTCACACTTTAGAAAAGTAAAGCACGATGGCTGGGAGGAAATTGAAATACCAGAGACTAAAAAGGAAACGCTCACCTCAGAGCTAGCAGAATGCCTACATCCCTTAATTGATACGCTGCCTGACAAATATAAGGAAGCTTTAATTTTAGCTGATATTGAAAAAGTCCCACAAAAAGAAATTGCCAAGAGATTAAACATATCGTATTCAGGTGCTAAGTCACGTGTACAACGAGGTCGGGAAATGCTGAAATCAACTTTATATCAATGCTGTACCATTACCACAGATGTCTATGGAGATATATTGTATTATAAACAAAATAATTGCGAGGAAGGTAAGTCGAATAATTGTAAAATAAACTGTGATTAACTTTTTGCGTCTTTTTTTTGATAGGGCGTCTATAGGGTGAACGTAATATTAATCACTTAAAAAATAAATGTCATGTCAAAAGAAATTAAAGATGCAGTTAAAAAAACGTATACAGAAGTCCTAAAGGCAGGTGTTGGTTGTGGCTGTGGTCCAACTTGTAGTACCTCTGATCAGAACTGGTCACTTAGCGAAAGTTATGAATCTATTGAAGGATACACCGAAGAGGCGGACTATGCGTTGGGTTGTGGAATTCCAACTAAAGATGCTAAAATTAAAGAAGGAGATACAGTGCTTGACCTTGGTTCTGGTGCAGGAAATGATGTTTTTGTTGCTCGTAGTTTGGTAGGCGAAAAAGGGTATGTTATTGGAGTTGATATGACGGAAGCAATGATCGCCCAAGCCAATAAAAATAATGAAAAACTGGGTTATCAAAATGTAGAATTTGTTTTAGGTGAAATTGAAGATTTGCCGATTGCGGAAAATTCGATTGACGTAGCTGTTAGCAATTGTGTGTTGAATTTAGTACCTGATAAATACAAAGCGTACTCCGAGGTTTACAAGGTTTTAAAACCTAATGGGCACTTTAGTATGTCGGATATTGTGTTGAGAGGAGATTTACCCAAAGGCATACTAGAGGCTTCAGAGATGTATGCAGGTTGTATTGCTGGTGCTATGCAAAAAGAGGATTATTTAGAGGCGATTAAAAGGGCAGGCTTTAAAAACATTAAAGTAACGAAGGAGCGAGAAATTGAATTGCCTGATGAAATAGCACTTCAATATGCTACAAAAGAAGAGTTGGAAGCATTTAAAAAAGGAACCAATGCCATTATTAGTATTGGTGTTTATGCTGAAAAATAATAGATAATAAGGCGTGGTTTCCTACTAACTTAAGTAATTGGTCAGAAAAAAATATATGAGAGTGTACTTTTTTCTGAACGATTACTTACGTGTTTAAGTAATCGTTCAGAAAAATTCTATAAACCACGCAGTAGCACCGTAGGTAAAACCGCACTGTTTGGATATACCTTTGGTATACTGTACCAAGCTCTCGCAGTTGCTACTACGTGGTCACTGCGTTCATCAATTAGCACTAAAAATAAGGCTATTTTTTACCTATAATTTTTTATGCCTACTTACTTATAATGTAAAATTTAAAGAAAAAGATAAAAATGGAAAATTCAAATAATTCAAACTGCTGCACACCTTCTACCAAAGCCAATTCAGAAGAAACTTGTTGCCCTCCAACAACTCAGAACCAACCTCAATCACTCGGCAATAATTTTGCTAAAAGCAATCCCAATTATCTAAAATCTATGTTTGGTAGAACGGACTTGATGCCTTTATGGATTGCAGATATGGATTTCAAAGTAGCTGAACCGATCACGCAAGAATTGCAACGTTTGGTTAATAGAGGCAACTTTGCTTATGAATTCAACACGACCAAAGTGTTTGATGCTTTGGTGAATTGGAATGTGAAACGCCACAATTTAAAATTAGAAAGTCAGTCATTTATAGAGGTTACCAGTGTCTTGACAGGAATAAGTCTACTGATTAGAGAGTTGTCTAAAGAGGGAGAAGGGGTATTGGTGCAAACTCCTGTTTATCATCAATTTTTCAAAGTTATTCGATCAGCCAATCGAACGGTAGTAGAAAATCCATTACAGTTACGAAATGGTCATTACGAGATGGATTTTGAGGACTTAGAGCAAAAACTAAAAAGATTAGATGTAAAAATCATACTACTTTGTAATCCACATAATCCTGTTGGTCGTGCTTGGAAAAAAAGAGAGTTGCAACAATTGGTTACCTTAGCCAATAAATACAAGGTAAGAATCATCAGTGATGAAATTCACTCTGATATTATCTATTCCTATTCCAGTTTTAACAGCATAGCTTCCTTTGCTGATAATTCGCAACACATTGCAGTAATAGGAGCTCCCTCTAAAACGTTCGGAATGCAAAGTATCTCTAATGGCTACCTCTATGTGCCAGATATGGTCACATACAAGCAAGTAAAAAACACCATCGGCTCTTTGTATCTTGATCATGGAAATGCTCTATCTTCTTATGCTACTTTGGCAGCTTATACCAAAGGTGAAGAATGGTTAGAGGAAACAATTTCGTACATAGAAGAAACAGTGAATTGGGTAGAAGGATATTTGAGAAATGAACTTCCAGAAGTAAAGCTCATACGTCCAGATGGCACTTACCAAATATGGTTGGATTTTAGTGCCTTGAATTTAGCACCAGATGAGTTGAATCAATTGATGATTCATTCTGCAAAATTAGCATTAACCCCAGGGACTTGGTTTGGTAGTAATGGAAGTCAATTTATGCGAATGAATATAGCTTCACCATTAGCGAAAATTCAAAGAGCATTTTATCAAATAAAAAAAGCGATTAAAGATGGAGTAGGAAGTGCTACAAATACCAATATTAAATCTCCTAATTGCTGTGGTTGTTAACAATAGCATCTAAACTCTCCTTTTTGCATCTTTTTATTTAAATCCCGTCTATAAGGGAACTGTAAAAACATTATACCTTAACACTAGTTCGTCGGAATCATGCAGCTAAGTCTGAACTATTACGCAGTAGCACCAAAGATAGCTAGGTGATAGCTGAGTAGGCTTGCACTAGTAGCAGAAAAGAGCTGTTCATGGAGTAATCAACGAACTACTAATCTTAAATAATATGGAAAATTCAAATTGTTGTTCACCCAATCAAAATAATACTACCAATTGTTGCCCTTCTACGGAAACTAAAAAAGTGAGGGTAAAAAAAAGCATTGGTTTCTTTGTTTTAGGTTTGGCTTTTGTTTTTGCAATTTCGTCCGCATTTAGAACCGCTACGAGTGCTAATGATATGGGAGCTATGCCACCATCAATCGAAGATTTTGAATGGATGAAAACAGATAAAGAAGTTGCTTATGTTTTCATAAAAGGGGATAAAAAAGAAGCAAACGAAGCGTTGTCTTCCAAAGTTTTGGCTATTGTAGAAGATCTGAATGAAACAGATGGCTCAGCAGAATATTTTGAGCTATTTCCTTCCCTTAAGTATTACAATAGTTTTATAGCAACGATAGGTGTAGAAACAACTCCTTCAATTGTTGTACTTGGTAGACTAGGAACGCTTTCTATTGTAAATAGTGAATCTGCAAGTTCCATGAAGTTGTATAAAGCTTATATGGCGGCAATAACCCCTCCAGTATCTTGTGCTTCCTCTAAAAACTGTAAACCATCATCATCTTGTACACCTGCACAAAAAGCAAAGTGTGCTACAAAAAATAACAATTAGGATGTTAGAAAGTATTCAACAATGGTCAGGTGGGATTATTGAAAGTCAACTGAATTCACCACTTTTTTTTGTTGCCGTCTTTTTCTTAGGGCTTATTGCTGCGGTCGGCTCATGCTGTAACATTGGAGTAGTTGCAGCAGTAACAGGCTACGCAGGTACAGGTGCTCAAAGGATGGATAATAAATCTCATTTCAAAACAGGAGTATCCTTTTTTTTGGGTAATGTTATCTCTTTATCTTTGCTTGGAGCATTAACAGGCTTTGTGAGTCAGTCGTTAGGTGCTACGGTGGGGGAGTACTGGAAGATAATTGCAGGTTTATTAGTCGTTTGTTTTGGGCTAATAAGCCTCGATATGTTTCCTTTTAAACTAAAGTTAGGGGATTCGTTAAGCACAAAGCTTAATGCATTAGCTAATAAAGGATTTCTTTTTGGTTTAGCCTTGGGAGGTTTCGCTACTGCTTGTTCTGCTAGTTGTAGCCCTATTTTTCCTATCATTTTAGGAACATCTTTTTTGCAAGGAAGTATTGTATGGAGTTGGTTGACGCTCTTCGTATTTGCCATTGGGTATAGCCTTCCTTTGGGGGGCATATTAGTTGGTGTTGGATTTGGGTTTGATAAATTTTTAGAAAAACTAATGATTAATAAAACAATATTCAACAGCATTTTTGGAGTGCTAATGGTTGTTGTTGGGTTTGGATTATTATTGGGTTTTGTTTAGTTTTTTTTCAAGGAGTCTGTTGAAAAAAAGTTTATTTTTAACTTCATTTTAACGGACATTATAAACATTATTAGACATGATCATGAATAGAGTTATATAGTTGAAAAATCAATGTTTTTTTGAAGGACAAACAAAAGTGTAAACTCATAGCTGTACGCTATGAAGTAGAGCATTTGACGAAGTCAATCAGAAAAAGATGTTTTTGTAGACATACCATTTCATGCGTGATCATGTCTATTAACTATAGTTTTTTTATTGGTTATTTTGTGAATTTTTCAAATGTTATTCCATTGAATTTATATGCTCCGTTTTGGTGAGAGCCAAGCCAAAGATCACCTTTGTTGTCTTTGTATATTTTGAATAAAGCAATCTGTTTCGATTTGTCTTGAATGGCATAATGTGTAACTTTTGTTCCATCATATTTCCATACACCATCAAGATAGGTCACAAACCACAAATTATTATTGTTATCTTTTACGGTTGATAGATACTCGTCTAAATTGCTGTCTTTCTTCCCATCTAAACCACCTATACTTTGATACCTTGTGTAAAATTGATTGCTTTTTAATGTTGTACTATCATAAATACCATATCGATATTCAGTGTTAAACCAAAAGTCACCATTTTTGTCTTCTGCAATGGACCGTACTCCGTTTGCACCTTCATTGCGAAATTCTGTTATGTCTTCTTCTGTAATCCATTCAAACGATTTTCCATCGTATCGGCATACACCGACAGGATTGGTACCAAACCAAATATTTCCTTTCCTGTCTTTATAAATACTGTAAATTTCAAAAGGATTGGGTAGATTAGGTGGTTTGGGCAATTCCAGTTCGTATAAGGCACTTCCGTCATATCGATATACCTTCTCATTTCGATAAGCGTGTTTAAACCATATATCTGTGGGTTGAAGTTGCCAGTCGTTACTAGGTATTGGTGATAATGTCGTAAAATTATTTCCATCAAATTTAACTACCGTAGAAGTTGGGTGGCAACTAGTGAAGTATATGTTACCAAATTCATCTTCTTTTATTTCATCAATTCTATTGTTTGGCAAACCGTGCTTTGTTGTGTAATTGGTCAATTCTTTTCCATCGTATTTATAAACTCCTGTTTCCCAACTTCCAAACCAATAAACATTCTTACTGTCTTGATAAATGACCATTATATTGTTACCAAGTTTAGATACTGATTCCCCATTGATAAACTTGTCAGTGATTTTTTTCTTATTTGAAGTTTGCCCGTTGCATGATGTCAGCGCAATTTGAGTGATTAGAAATAAAAGTATGTATAATCTCATTTTTATTTGTTTGATAGTTAGAATGTGTCTTTGTTATAGTTAACGGCAACTTGTGTGCAAAACCATACCTCTATAAATATACGATGGTTCAAAAAAAACGAGACACAAAATTAACGTAAAAATCGTAAATTTGTGTTACTATAATCCAACAAAAAGCGGCTACAACAAAGTCATAGCTGCAAGAAACGTCATAAAACACCATCCTAATTAGTAGCTCTAAGGAACTTAATCGGTGTATTTTTAGTGCTTGATTGTTAGTTTTTCGTGGAGTTTTGTGTTTTTTAGGTACAAAAATGGGATAAAAAGGAAGTGTTGCTTATCTAGTATATGTATTATATTTATATCTTGATGAGAAAAAATATGAATGACTTTTTAGATGTGGAGTTGTACAAAATTTTTAGGAAAGGAATACCCCAAGAAATCAACAAACGAGAAGCATGGTACAATATATCCTATAAAATTTTTACAAGCCAGCGAGTAGAAAGTAAATCAGATTTTTACAAGATGATTGCTTTTGCTTATTCTTGGATGCCGACCATTCCCAAAATAGATATTGGATTAGTAGAAAATAATTTGAGAATGGACTTGATCCTGCAATTACAAAATGGAACACTAGAAAAGAAGGATAGGGAAGTACTGTTAAAAATATAATTCCAATCATCAATAATAGCTTAGTAGGCACATCGAAAACGCTTCATTTTATAGCTCCAACACAAATTCCAGTTATAGATAGTAGAGTAGTAAAGGGATGGTTCGCTTTTTTTGAAAAACGGAATCCTCGACTTTTACCTTTATTAGCCCGATCACATCGAGCTAATTATTTAAAACCAAGTCACCTTAGTGAATATTTGGACTATTGGGAGTTGATAGAAAAATGGAAGGACAACTGCAACGATCCTAAAATTACCTTACGAACAATCGAAGAAGGATTCTTTTATTGGGGAGTTGATAAATAGAAAAAAAACTATTATTAATTCTTACTTATTTGTCTAATTAATTTCTCAGCAATTCTAACGATGTAAGAAAATATATTAAATAATAATAATATTAAATAGCTATTCTAATTGAGGTCGAATATTGACCTTTCTAGCGATTATTTGATAGATTAAGTTCATTGAAATAGTAGGAATAAAATCAAAGAGTACTCGAACTTTCTGCCTTAAATCACGCAATGTTTTTGCTTCTTTTAAGGCTTGTTCAAAACTTTCATCAACAGCCCTTGTAATCTGGTCAACAAAAAATGCTAATAGCATAATCAAAGCAAATACTGTTGACAAGTAGAATTTTCCATGACCATAATTATGTTCCAAATTGTAGTCTTGATTCTTCAAGGTGTTAAATGTCTCATTTTCAATTTTACAACCTGCTCTTCCAGCTGTGGCAATAGATGAAACATTTGATTTAGTCAAAGTTAGGTTGGTAATCCACTTATTGGAATAAACCACTTTATATTTTTCTAAATCATATTCTTCGTATTCTAAATAGTTTACGATAATATCTTGGTTTGCGCCATTTAGAATGAGGTTAGATGCCCACCTGTATCGACACAGAGTCTTTTCATTTTTCTGGTATTGACACTGATGCAAACTATCCTTTTTTCTAAGTTGCTTAACTTGTTCCAAAACATATCCTTCCTTGATTACTATGATGTAATCCATTTGGATATCTTGTGCTTGAAGTGCTTTAATCGTTGGACCATCAGCATATAAAGCATCTAAAAGAATTAAGATCTTTTCTTTTGGCAGTATGCTGCGTAAATGTGGAAATAATCGTTTACATGCCTTTCGTTCACAATCATTCTTTTTTGAACCATCCTGCCGCGTTATTGCTTCTCCAAAAACAGGAAAAACGGTCTTGAAATTAGGATGAACTACACTCGCTGCTAACAATTGGTGATGATGTTCTATTGTACCATTTTTTCTTTTCTTTGTTAAACATTGAGAACAACCAATCTTATTGGAAGAAAATGTACCTGTGGCATCAACACTTACTAGCAAATGTTGGTCTAAGTATCTTCTACTTTCGAGTATTTTGAGCCTTTCCAAATGTTCAAAGATTGTTTTAAAAGTAGGTTGAAAAACAGATGGTTGGACAGCATCTAAAATTTTTCGCATCCCATTATCTGTTGGAAGCTTACTAATTTTAAAGACTTGTTCTAAATTGTCCTTACGATGAATGGCATTATCTATAAAACTCAATAATGATGGATCTTTTAGACCAAACATAGCAAATGCTCCCATTAAACAATCATGTAGCAAATATTCTGTATGCCCTTTTCGATGGTCTGGAACTTGGTGAAACTCTTTGGATACTATTTCTACTAATTTGTCGTACATCGTTTACTTTTTAGTAAATGTACGTTCCTTTTTCAATGAACTTAAATCTTATTTTATCATATAATTCTGTTTATCGTTAGAATTGCTGTTAATTTCTACGACTTATAAGAAATATTATAGTTGGTGTTTATAAAGATAGGGGATAAAGTAAATGTATATATTGTTTAAATACAAGTGTTTATTCTTTTTTTTTGAAAGGTGCGGTTTTGGGTCTATTCAAAAAAAGAATTTCTTGTAAACAAGAAACATTATCTCAATAATAATATTACTTTTTTAGAACATATTCGGTGAAATAGAAAAAATGATTTAATTTTACATTCTATTAGATATTGTACTATAATTTAAAATTTTATGCTAAAGTTTTCGTTAACTTGAATATATGTACAATTCTTGATTTTTCAATGAACTTCTTTAATTAGTATTAATTGCTTTTATAAATGAAATTATCCCCTTTTTTTACAAGAAACATATTAATGATTCTTTTTCTTTTATTCTTTTTCTTTACTAATTCTTCTTTTGGGCAAACAATTGAACAATTAGAAAATGAAATAGAAGGTTATGAGCAAAAAATAACAAATTTAGAGAAAGAAATTACTCGAAATAATACTTCTAATAACTCTTCTGCAAATTCTTCTTTGGAAAGCCAAATAAAGAGTTATGAGCAAGAAATTGGAGCATTAGTCAAGCAAATCAAAGTAATACAATCTGGGGGGACGGTAAATAAAAATGACTGTGAATTAGAGATTATGTCTTGTAGAAAAGAGATGGAGGTCCTTGAAGAAGTCATAGAAAAGCTTGAAAATGAAAGTTTAGACTTGCAAAAAGAAATTCAAAGACTAACGATGCAGGGAGGAGGTTCTGCTGAAATAGAAAAATTACAAAAAAAAGTTGAATCTCAAAAAAGGGAAATTCAGGTATTAAAGCAACAGATTCAAGGATACCGACAGAATTCTAATACCTCTTCTTCTAATTCACCTAAAGTTCAAATAATAAAGTTGGAAGGAAAAATAAAAGAGCTAAAGAATAAGAATAATTATTTACAACAACAATTAAATAAAAGCAATTCAAGTGTTGGTTCTAATGGAGCTCGCCATTTATTCCAAAAACAATTTGTTTTAAAAAATGCTACTAGTCTTGTATTTGGGTATAAATATTCAATCTTGCCTAAATTAAATTTCAAAGAAACTCCTAAATTATATCAAAGTGCAAGAGATGCAGGATCATTTATATCTGTTCCTAATGATCAGGTCTTGGGACATAATGGTTTTTGGGGAGTTGAGTTTTTATGGCATGGATTCGATGTAGGGGGAAATGTTGGTTTAACTGCAAATTATTCTTATAATATGCAAGAGAATATGATTTATCATATTTTAGGGTTTCAATTTAGCCCTGAGTTGACAATTCTACCTTTAAGAATTGGCTTAAAACCATCTGCCTATTTTGGGTATACATGGGGGAAAATAAATAATCATAATGCTTTACTTAATAACTCTTCAGTTCAATCAAGTCCCGAGTTTAGTACAATGGCTTGGGGGTGGGATGTAAAATTAAGAGTGTATATTTCAAGGTTTATTGCATTTACAGGATCTATTGGCTCAGACTATCCTCTATCTCAGGATTTTGATATGGAGTTTTGGGACACATCTTTGAAATTTGGAGTTGGGATAGACTTTATTATTCCTGTTAGCATAAGATAGAATTGGGTTGTAAGAATAAATATGTTTTTTAATAATGATACAGCCTTTTAAATTTTATAACAAGATGACACATATGAGACTTTATACAATTCTTTTTGTGTTATTTGGAGTAGTTGTTTCTGCAAAAGGGAATTACCTAAAGAGTTATCTTATTGAATCCAACGATTTGACCAATGAAAATTTTTTAGATAAAATCTCATTTGAAGAAATCTTTAAATTGACATTATCGAATACGACAAATTATGAAGAAATAGAAAAACTTTTGATAGATCACAATCGAAATATTGATGCATTTTTTCTTCAACTAGCTGAACGTAAAATAGAAATTGATCCAACCGAAATTAACAATAAAACTAATTTACTTGATTACCTAGATTTAGGTGAATTCTTAATTAAACATGATAGTAGAGAATTTCAGATCGCTAGTGACATTATTTTGGGAACATTAGCGGAAAAACTAAATAAAGGATTTAAGGAAGGGGATTTACAAAAATCTGATCAAGAGATAATGAATATTGTCGAAAAACTTAAAGCACATCAATATGGGGTTTCAGTTCCTGTAAGCAATATGGAAAAAGGAATACATCATCTTAAAGAGGGGAATTTAAATTACATTTGGAGTCGTTTATGGTTTGATTACCCTATCTTATGTATTATTGGAATATTAATACTCTTATTTGTAATGTATTATATAGTAAAAAAAATAAAAAAGTCATGAAAAAATCTACTACTCTAAACACATTTGTATTTCTTATTTTTAGTACCATTTTTGTTTTTTCTTCTTTTTCAACGATAAATAATAAGTACTATGGTAATGGTTATTCAAGTTCTTATTTAAAAAGCTTTAAAGGAGATAATGTTAAAGTCTATTCCTTAAAAGAAGGGTATTCAGAAATAGGACACTCTATTTGGTTAAGTAGGGGGGCAAAAAAAATGAATGCTGTATATTTCTCAGAAGGAGATGTTTATGGGAAACATAAAAAATGGAGTAATGGAAAAGATGTTTTTCTTACCTGTAGTGGAGCTTTTTCCGATGATTTAAACAAAACGGCGGGAGCATTACCTGTCGGTATTAATGTGGAAAATGGATATGTCAAGAATAGAACTGTCATTAAGGAGGGAATGGACGCTTTAGTTGTTGTTTATGCAACAGGTGGAATTGTAGTTTCGGATTTAACAAAAGGGGATCTTTTTTTGAAAAGCTTAGGGAAGGAAGTTAATATACGTAAAGATGTCTCTGCTAAATATGATTTTTTGGATTGGGCAAAGAAAGAAAAAGCAACCGTTTTTCAAACTCAGCTTTTAGCATATAAAAATGAACTGAAAATTGACTATCAAGGAAGAAAACAAAAAAGAGAAAGAAGATTTCTTGCTTTGGCAACTACAAACTCAGGAACTCTTTATCATATTATTTTCAATTTACCTAATGGTGTCTATTTGTATGATGGAACTAAAAATGTATTGGATCATTTGAAGGACCAAAATATGGATGTCACTGCAATATTGAATTTAGATACTGGTGCATATAATGTATTACAAGTTAATACAGGTGATTATGCTATTGATTCGCACTTAAAAGGGGCAACAAGTATTAGTAGTGCGGTTAATTTATTGAGTTATCATTATAATTAGTCATAATGATAAAAACAATATTATCTATACTCTTTCTATGGATTATATATTGGTTTGCTTCTATTCCTAGTTGTACTAAGTATTATCTGCTAGAGCATCAAGAATCATCTATTCTAAGAGATACTATGATTAAATGGCGAGGTAAAAATTATGTTGTTTTGAGTACCTCTCCAGAAAAATTAAGTTTTTTCTTAGGAGATAAAAGTAATAGATTTAAGAGTTTTTCAAACCTTGCTTCCCATTTGAAGAATAAGAACAAACAACTACTGTTTGCTATGAATGGTGGAATGTATCTACCTAACCATAATAATGAGCCTCAAGGCTTGTACATTGAAACAGGGAAAATTATAAAAGAACTCGATTCAATAGTTGCTTATAGACCAATAAAGACAAATTTCTATTTACACCCTAACGGGGTTTTTTATATTACAAAGGATGGAAGTGCTTATATAAAATCAAATAAAGAGTTTCAACAGGAATTTAGAGGTGATAGAATCAATAGAATTAAATATGCGACTCAATCTGGACCTTTGCTGGTTAATCATAAAGAACTTCATAAAGCTTTTACTCCTAAATCAAAAAATGTTCATATAAGAAATGCTGTAGGCATTTTGCCAAGCGGTGAAGTCTGTTTTGTAATATCAGAAGATAAGATTTGTTTTCATGATATTGCATCTCTTTTTAAGGACAATTTAAAATGCAGGAATGCTTTATACCTTGATGGTTTTGTCTCTGAATTATACTATCCTAAAATTAAAAAATACAATAGTTTAAATAGAGGTGATTTTGGGGTGATTATTGGAATTATAGATTAATTAAATTTAGATAATGGAATAATGACGAAGCCCAATAACTTTAAAATATCTATTTTTGTTTTTTTTATATACTTAGTATTTTTACTTGTTTTTTTGAGTTGTAAAGAAACAATACATCTAACTAAAAGAGCTAAACAGCATTCTATTCACTCACTAGTAGATTCAACTATTCCTGATTCATTTGTTGTGAGAATAGACTCTTTAGTGAATGTTTTTCAAGCAGATTCAATTCAGGATGATAACAAGTTGGTTGAAGATATAGTATTAAAGGAGCCCTTTGAACAAATATTTGCCTCTAATACCCAATATCAAGCTAAAATTTCAGTGTATGAAATTCATTTAGATACTGCAAGTGTAACTTTGATTGATGGACAATATAAACACCTGAAATATATTTATGATTCTCTACCTAATGACTATTTAATGTTGACTAATGGAGGAATGTTTCATCCTCAAGGAATTCCTGTTGGGTTATTTCAAAGTGATAGTATACAAGTACAAAGATTAAATTTAACTGCTGGTCATGGGAATTTTTTCTTACAACCTAATGGTGTATTTTATATTACAAAAGATCAAAAAGCTGGAGTATTAGAATCGCACATTTTCCTTGATTCAATTTATAATAAAGAAACACCTTTACATCTGGCCACTCAATCTGGACCAATGTTAATTATTGATGGCAAATTTCATCCAAAATTTAATAAAAATTCTCCCAATAAATATATTCGAAGTGGAGTGGGAGTAACTGATGGTCAAAAGATAATTTTTATTATTTCAGAAGAAGTTGTTAACCTGTACACATTTGCTAAAATGTTTAGAGATAAAGGATGTAAAAATGCACTCTATCTTGATGGAGCTATATCTTCAATGTACATAAGAGAGAGAGGAGATAATATTGACAATTTTCGTACTAGATATGGCCCAATCATTGGTGTTTTTCCTAAACGGGATAGCATAAGTAATGATGATAGAATACCTCGAGATTCTATCTATCAATCATCAAAATCTAAAAATGAGAATCATGAAAAATAGTTTACTCTTAGTATTTTGGCTCCTATTTTTAATACCTCCATTTTTGAGTGCTCAAATAAGCAAAAAAGGTCTAGTTGCTCATTACCTATTTAATGCTGATGCCAAAGATGCAAGTGGAAATAATAATAATGGACTTATCTCAGGTGGTGTATTTCCAACTAAAGATCGATTTAACAATGACTGTGGAGCTATGAAGTTTAATGGCTCTGATGGTTATATTCATGTTCCTCACTCTAAGTCTCTAAGTTCCCCACAGTCTGAATATACAATTGCTTTGTGGTTTAAGGCATTAGACGGTTCAGAGTATTCAGACTTACAATGGATGACAATTTGTTGTAAGTCTAATATCAGAGATGAGACAAGTACTAGTCCTCAATTTCGGTTGCAATCTACACGATATACAGTATCAATGAATACGGACTTTACTGAGAATTTTGATCACAAAATTGAATTTAATAAATGGTATCATTATGCAGTGACTTATGATGGTGACTACTGTCGAGTTTATTTAAATAACAAAGAAATTGTTAACTGGGCATATAAAACAGAATTTTCTCCTAACCAACTTGCTATGGAAATAGGGAGAGATTTGCCTGGAATTATTGAATATTTTTGTGGCGTAATGGATGAATTAGTCATTTATGACAGGGCTCTTAGTCAAAGAGAAATAACATCTCTCTATAATAATCAGAGCGAAAAGACATCTAAAAAGCCATGTGGTTTTAGCCCCCCTATTACAATACCTAAAAAAAATCTTAACCCTAAAAAGGAAAATAGTTCTAATGTAATTACACAAAGTTTAACAAGCAATTCATCTAATAATGAACCTTGTTCAAGTCACCCAACTTTTGTAAATGAAGATACTATTGAATATCAACAAATAGTAGTAGTTGATAATCCCAATATAAAACTTCTTTTTTATGATGCTGAGAAAGAAGATGGAGATATAGTTTCAATTAATTTTAATGGTGCATGGGTTTTAGAGCGATATCATTTAAAAAGGAAATCTACACAAAAACCTAAACAATTAAATTTAAGTCTAATCCCTAATTTTGAAAATTACATTTTTACAAAGGCTTGGAATTTAGGCTCTATACCTCCTAATACTTTAACTATTGAAATTATTGATTCTAATAGTAATAAACCACCAAGAATTGTCAATATTAAATCAGATATAGGTAGAAGTGGAGCTATTAAATTAATATACAAACCTTAAATAATAGATATTATTAAGAATAAAGCCAGACCGCGCGTACGCATACGCAAGGCAGGATTATTTTTCGTATATTAAAAGCATGAACTATGATAACTTAAAAAAGAATCCGACAAATTTCTTGTCTCTAACGAGCCTAAAGGTAGAAGAGTTTGAAAAACTT
>NZ_JHBV01000014.1 GCF_000724545.1 Aureispira sp. CCB-QB1
CAAAGAAGTAAAGTCCTTCAGCGCCGATGGTACTGCCTTATGGTGGGAGAGTAGGTCACCGCCTTCTTTTTTTTTCTTAAAAAGTCTGTTAAAAAGTTAGGAACAATATGCCAAAAGCGGCGATAAGATCTATAGGATTTTATCGCCGCTTTTTTGTTATTAGATAAAACGAAGATAGATTTATTGTTTAGTATTTGTAACAAAATAGTCTTTTGTTTGTTACAAAATCAAATAATGAATTTTTAGCGGACATTATTATTTTATGCTTTACATGGCATTGTATAAGTGTAAACTATTATCAATTAAAAAGGAGAAACAATAGAATTATACTCTGTTGATAACCAACCATGCAGCACTCAGGAAGTAAAGTGATGCAATTTTTCTGCAAAGTAATGTATTATTAAAAAATAAGAATTAAATGAAAGTATGTGTTTATTGTGCATCAAGTACAAAAATTAATGCCGCTTTTTTTGAGGCAACTGATAAGTTAGCTAAAGCATTAGTAAAGGAAGAAGTACAAGTTGTATATGGAGGAGGTGGTGTTGGTTTAATGGGGCAGCTAGCGGATACTGTATTAGCAGAAGGCGGTCAGATACAAGGTATTATGCCTCAATTTATGAATGAGGTAGAGTGGGGACATAAGAAAGTATTAGATTTTGTATACACTCAAACGATGCATGAGCGAAAAGCAAAGTTAATTGATGGAGTAGATGCGGTGATTGCATTAGCAGGGGGAACGGGAACCTTGGAAGAGTTGTTAGAAGCAATTACGCTTAAAAAGTTAGGATTGTTTACCAAACCAATTATTATTTTGAACACGAATGGTTATTATGACCCTCTAAAAGAAATGCTAGAACGCTGTGCAGAAGAGCGTTTTATGAGTCAAGAACATATGAAAATGTGGTCTTTTGTTGATCAACCTGAAGATGTAATCCCTACAATTAGGAGTACAAAAGAATGGTCTAAAAATGCAATTAAGTTCGCTGCTGTGAGATAATACAACAATGGAAAGACAAAAAAGAGATTACCACATTTTGTGATAATCTCTTTATAGTTTAAATCGCAAATCATCTTTGAAAAGAAATGTAATTAAACTAGGAATAGGTTGACTATGGAGAATACATAGCCAACCTAGATTTTACCCTAGTTGAAAATAGCGTTTACTATTTTTTAGAATTATTCCTCAATCAAACCAGATAGTTGCATTGCACGAATCATTCTCGTTACTCCAATGCCTCCACCAGAACGAGGGAAGAAGTTTAGTTGTAAAAATTCTTCTAATTCTGCTTCAACGCGTTCTTTTCCAAATAGATCAAATAAGCGTTCTGCATATTTACCCTCTTCAATGGTGTAGAAAGTATCCTTCATTTCTTGTGGGTTACAGCTTCTTTCTGCTGAGCCAATTGTTTCCATGCCATGTAAAAGAACATCTACTTTTTCTGAAATATTAGAATCTTCTTCATTTCTTTTCATATTCCAAAATGGACTAGTGTACTCTGGAAAGTGTGTCAAGAAGAAAACAGGACCGTGGTCTTTTCCTATTTGAGTTTCCTCTTCTCTGTCTAGTTCTTTTACTCCGTATGCTTTGGCAACTGCATCGTACTTGCCTCCAGGAAAATCCGTTGCTTTTCCAAAACCTAAGTATTCCAATAATTCTCCTTCTACTTTTATCATTTCATCAATTCCCCCCTTCAATTCAAATTCAAACATTGGAAAAATAATACAGTGGCGTCCATCTACAGGATCTGGTTCATTACGGTAAGAAGTAGATACACAAAAATAACCTGGTACATCAGGTTTA
This sequence comes from Aureispira sp. CCB-QB1, assembly GCF_000724545.1. GTDB lineage: Bacteria > Bacteroidota > Bacteroidia > Chitinophagales > Saprospiraceae > Aureispira. The sequence goes on from NZ_JHBV01000014.1 coordinate 1,802, forward strand.
TCTAGTAATTCATACTCCAACCACATTTGTCCAGTTTGAGGAAGTGGCCATACATTGCCATGGTAATTGTAGCTAGCAATGGTTTTTGGGTCTTCGCATGCTGCCATAATGCTCAAACGATTTTGAGTGTGTACTTCTAGGAAACCCTTTTCCAAAAAAAAGAGCCTCATTTTATTCACGACTTGTGAAAATAAATGAGGCTCAATGATTGGATACAATGAAGATTCCTTTCGTTTCTTTTCTAAGATTGCCAGCGGCGGATTTGCGATCATGATAGTTCGTCTTTTTTCTGTTAAAAATGTTTGTTTGCGATTAAATTGGCACGAATGTATGGCGGCAAAATTGACTATACAAATTTTATTTATTTTCTTAACATTTTTTTAACATATGCGCCATTTTTATAAGATGTTAGTAATTGAATTTAATTCAAATGGCTTTAAGTGGCTGATTATTAGTGCTTTATTTTGAAATAAAAAAGGTTTTAGAACAACTCTAAAACCTTTTTTTTAAGTGTTTGATAAACAGTGGTTTATTTGATAGATTGCAATTTTCCTTGAAAATCTTTGATTGACGTATAATTTTTTTGGAGCATCAAATTTTTTAATTCTTTTTCGATTCGTTCAAAACAACTTGTTCCTTCTTTCATATATTGAGTTCCGATTTGAACTGCAGAAGCACCACAAAGAATATGTTCAAATACATCACTTCCAGTTTTTGCCCCTCCAGAACCAATGATATCAATATCATCTCTGAGCAGTAAATAAAACTGGCGAACATTAGCCAATGCAGTCGGCTTGATATAGTCTCCGCCAATACCTCCAAAACCATCTTTAGGTTTGATGACTACTTGTTCTTGGTCAATGTCAATAACCAAACCATTCCCAATACTGTTGACGCAAGTAACAAACTTAATAGGATATTGATTGATAATTTCAGCCATTTGACGGAAATGAATTAAGTCAAAATAAGGAGGTAACTTAATGCCTAGTGTGTGCTGATCGAACTGACAAACTTTGTCTAAAACGTGTTGTGTACGTTCAAAATCATAACCTGTTTGGGGTTTGCCAGGAACATTGGGGCAAGATAAATTTAATTCAATGGCATCAATGGCATCAACTGAACTAAGATCTTGAAGCATGGTTAGATTGTTTTCTAAAGAAAGTCCAGCAACCGAGACAAAATAGGGTTTATTGTACTGCCTCATGTTTTTTGCCAAGTCAGCATAAAATTGATACCCTTTGTTGGGCAATCCCATAGAATTGATACTTCCTAAGTCATTTTCATAATATCTAGGACTAGGGTTGCCCTCTCTTAATTCTAGGGTAGAACTCTTGGTTAAGATTGCCGCCGAAAAACTTTTTCCAATATTTTCAAGTTCTTCTTTTGTGGTACATTTCGGACCAGAAGCATTATAAATACAGCTGTTCAAGGCGATTCCACCAATAGTGGTATTTAAATTAATTGACATAATACTTAAAAAGTTGAGATTGTTATTTTTTGATTTTAGTAAGATTAAATTACCTTTGCGCCAATAAAGGTACATATCCTAACCGAAATTCAATACTAATGAACAAAAAAGAGCTTGCACTTAAACTATTTGATTTAGGTGTTCTCCAGTTCGGAGAGTTTACCCTAAAAAGCGGCCTCCAGTCACCGTTTTATCTTGATTTTCGTCGAATTGTTGCTTACCCAGACATCCTAAAGAACATCAGTGAGTTGCTTTGGGATTTGGTAGCCGAATCGGAATTTGATCACTTATGTGGTGTTCCTTATGCAGCATTATCTCTTAGCTCGACGATGGCTGTTCTTCATTCCAAATCTATGATTGTGAAGCGAAAAGAACAGAAAAAGCACGGTACCAAAAAAATGGTCGAAGGTATTTATGAAGACAATGATACTTGCGTAGTTATTGATGATGTAATTAGTAGTGGAATTTCAATGATAGAGACATTGGAAGCCTTAGAGGGAGAGGGATTAAAAATTAAGCATGTGTTATCAATTGTTGATCGAATGCAAGGTGGAGCTGTTATGTTGAGAGACTATGGCTACGAAGTACGAACAGTATATACTATTCGAGAAATTTTAGAAATCCTTAAAGAAGGTGGAAAAGTCAATGAAAAACAATACACTGATACACTCGTGTTTATTGAAACCAATAGAATTGACTTTGAACAGGTTAGAGAGCGTAGGAAGCAAAAAAAATCTTATAGTTATAAGAAAATAGGAAAGGATGCCAAGCATCCTGTTGCCAAGCGTTTGACAGAAATTGTTCTTAAGAAAAAAACTAATTTGTGTTGTTCGGCAGATGTAAATACGTCAGAAGAACTTTTAACATTAGCGAAGGCTGTTGGACCCAATATCTGTATGTTAAAAACACACACAGATAATTTAAATGATTTTACTCCTGAGCTTATAGAGGAGTTGAAAAGTCTGGCAGAAAAGCATAATTTTTTAATTTTTGAAGATCGAAAATTTGCAGATATAGGACATATCGTAATGCAACAATTCACTGCTGCGCCGTTGTGTATAGCTGATTGGGCAGATGTTGTGACAGTACATGTTGTAGCAGGCTCTTCTAGTATTGAAGCATTAAAGGCAACTGGTAAATTAGATACAACGGCATTGATTGTTGTTGCAGAAATGTCTACCAAAGATACCCTAACAAGCAAGCAATATACTACTAAAGCTATCGAAATTGCGGAGCAACATAGTGATATTGTATTAGGGACGGTTTCTCAAAATTATCGTTCTGAACATCCAGGGATTATGATGTTAACCCCAGGGATCAATACCGATCGCAAAAAAGATGGTTTAGGACAAACGTATAATCATCCTGATGAAGCTTTTTCTAAGCGTGGTGTGGATATTATGATTGTAGGAAGAGGCATTTATCAATCGGATAATCCTGCTTTACAATCCGAAATTTACAAGAAAATTGGATGGGAGAGTTACATGAAACGTGATAACGAATAAAAAAATATAGAGGCTGTTTGATGTATTGTCAAACAGCCTTTTTTTTATGGTTGAATTTTGATAACTTCGATTGGAGTTGTGGTGGGGACTAGCCCTAAACCATATTTTTTTTCTAACTGATTTTTAATGCCTGAGATACCTTCTTTTAGGTCGATTTGAAAATCATATCTCGTTTCAGTATTTAAAGGTTCTTTTAAAATTAGTGGACCATAATCTAATTCATTGAGTATGCTAACTAGGGTTGTAATTGGCTTGTTAATAATGACAATTTCATTGTCAGTATAATCAAATCCTCCATGCCCATCTTCTACTTGTAAGGTAGTCTTACGAGCTAATAAATCGCTATTCAAAACGGTCACATGAAACACTTCTTTTTCAGCAGTATAGGTGCTTGTTTGAATGTTGTAATGTGCAAGCAATTTGTGCAACAAAAAGTTGAAGGGTTGTTCTATCGAATCTGGATCGCATTTGAAATGAACGTAGTAAACAGTAGAATCTATGTTGGCATCACTCACCAGATTAAAATTTGATCGGTTGGATAAATCTTTGACTAAATTTCTGATAGAAACAGCTGTTCGTTTGTAACCAGATTGATCTTTTTTAGTAAAACCTGAAGATGAACCTTTGTTGGCTAAGCAGGTTGTAATTTGGTAGTGAGCCCCTGTAAGTGTATCGGCAATAATAGTTTGCTTGGTTGCCTTTTTAGGCTTAGGTGGCGCTTCCTGATAGGTTCCTGCGATTAAATGTTCTAACTTAGAATCGGTCAAAGAGTACGTGCCTCCACTCCATAATAGCTCACCATTGGGATGGATAACAACAGCATAAGGAAGATATTGAACATCAAATTTTTCAAAAGTTTTGCCTAAAAGAGAGTCTGATTGATCTATAGCAAAATGCACATTTTGAAGGGTTCTACCATTTAAGCGTTTGAGTATTTTTTGCTCTTCTTCTTCCGATAATAATACAAAAACGGCATTATCTTTAAATTTAGGGGTAGATGCCAGTGTTTCAAAGTGAGAGAACCCTTTGATGCAAGGAGCACACCAAGTTGCCCAAAAGTCAATTATGATAAATTTATCCTTAAAATTAACTTCACGAAGGTCGGTATGCACCAATTTGCTTGGATAAAATCGTTCGTTGAGTCCGTTGCTTTTTGAGCTTACTTTTGATGCAGGGGAACATGCGACTAGGTACATAGCAATGATTACATACAAGATGATTTTTGTCATTTTGTCAAATTTTAGTTAGTGGGATAATATAATAATGGAGCCCTTAAAAGGGCATTAGAATGCTATCATTAAGAGATTAACGATATTGGATTAACTTATTACTTTGTGGATTTTGCCTTGCATAGTAATTGTGAATAGCATAGTAATTTTATAAAGTAAAGAACACTATGCCGTAGTGCAGTTAAGTAGTATCATTAATATCTACATAACATTCCAAGAGAATGGAAGAGTGGTGGCTGCAATAGTAGTAATTAAATATGAATTCAACCTAATTTAGAAAGTTAAAGTATCCTAATTATTCTAATTAAGTTTGTTGACAGAAAATGATACTAAAAAATTATTAGTATTAGACTATTTCTTTTCCGAAGGTAAAACATCAAAAAACATCTTATTCCTTACCAAGGTGTGTTTAGTAGATAATTATCAGTTTTTTGATGTTTTGAGGTTTTATGTTTGCTGATTATTAATAATCTATATGGATAGAATCTTGGTAAATTGTATAGGTTAAATGATACCCACTTTCAATATATGCTTCAGGTGTAGAAAGTGTTTTTCCTGATTCAAAATAAATTGAAAAAGCGCAACTACCTTCTCCGCCATTGTGCTTGACTAGAATATGTTCTTGGGTGTAAGGTTTTAGATCAATAATTCCTGCGGTTGTTAATCCTATAGCCCGAATACTTTGAATTGTTTCTGGGGATTGGTTGATAAAATCAGCACGAACATACCCAGAAGGAACATTGAAAAAAGGAATATTAAAGTAACCTTTTTCTTGGTTGATTAGAACGAAACCTAGCACTATGAGTAGCCCTCCAATTATAAATAGAAAACGCCTCATGCTATACAATTTCTAAGAGCGTTCTGTAAGCAACAAATTTACCTTGAAAACGTTCGGCATGATCTTTTTGTAAGGCTGGCGCTTCAGTAATTGTATATTGGTGCAACGTCTTCATGTCTTCACACGTATACTGAATAGCATAGGTGATACCGTCCGATTCGTCTTGACCCAGTACTTTGGCGATTTGATTGCTTTGAAAACGACCAGTGCGCATCACGTCAGGCATGTGTACTTCTTTCATCCATGTTAACCATTCGTCGTGTGCCTCAGGGTTGATTTTTACGGTAACATTATAAATGATCATAATTATTTTTTTAATCTGTTAAGCAAAAGGATACTGTCTTTTTAGTATCGTGCAAAAAACAAAAAAAAGGAGAATATTGTTAATTGAAAGACAGAATAAATGTATTTTAGTCCTTATTTTGTTAAATAGTAGTTAAATATGTTTGTTTATTGTTTATAAAATTATTTAGTGGTATAATAATCTCTATAAGGTTAAGTATCTTGTATTAGAACAAACAAATAATCTTTTCACGCTTAATATAATGCGCTAAAAGTCCCAATATGATGTTAAATAAAAAATATTTATTCGGTTTGGCTGTGACTTGTTTTGCCGTTTTTGCATTCACAACAGCAGACACAGATCCTGATTATCCCAACAAGGAATCCTTATTAATTGATGTTGTCTTACAAAGCTTGCAATACAATCATTACAAACCTGCAAAAGTAGATGATGCGTTGTCTCATAGAGCGTATGATATTTATCTTAAGCGAGTAGACAATGGCAAGCGTTTTTTCTTGCAAGAGGATATTGATGGCTTTGCAAAACATCGTGATTTGTTGGACGATTATGCTATGAAAAAGGATTTTAGCTTCTTTGATGATTTGCATAAGATTAGAGATCAACGAATAGAATTGGTCAAGGAATATTACAAAAAAATATTAGCGAAGCCTTTTGATTTTGATAAAGAAGAGAAAATTGAAACTTCAAATGAAAAAATGGCTTATGCAAAAACAGAGGAGCAATTGTATGAGCGGTGGCATCAATTGTTGAAGTATAGAGTTTTGTTGGATTTGGAGATCAAGCTTAAACGTCAAGAAAAAGCAGAAAAGGATGGTGACAAATCTGTTGAAATCAAAACCATTGAGGAATTAGAGGCTGCTTCTAGAGAAAAAGTAATGAAACAGTTTGATCGTTGGTCGAAGGATATTAGCCAAGAGGACAGAGATGATAAAATTGCAGCTTATATCAATACGATTGCTAATGTGTTGGAGCCACATACTGGATATTTTCCTCCTTTAGAAAAAGAAAATTTTAATATTCGTATTTCTGGAAAATTAGAGGGAATTGGTGCACAATTGCGCCAAGAGGATGGTTACACAAAAGTTGTTCGCATTGTTCCTGGATCTGCTTCATGGAGACAAGGTGACTTGGAAGTGAATGATTTGATTATCAAAGTAGCACAAGGAGAGGAGGAGCCTGTCAATATCGTTGATATGAAAATGGACGATGTTTTGCCAATGATTCGTGGTGAGAAAGGAACAGAAGTGCGTTTGACAGTTAAAAAGACGGATGGTACGATTGCCGTAGTGCCTATTGTTCGTGATATCGTGGTAATGGAAGAAAGTTATGCTAAGTCAGCAGTGGTAGAACACAAAAAAACTAAAAAACGTGTTGGATTGATTGATTTAAGAAGTTTTTATGCTGATTTTCAAGATCCTAGAGGTAGACGTTGTTCTCGTGATGTGAAGCGAGAAGTTCAAAAGCTAATTGCGGAAGGTATTGATGGAATTGTAATTGACTTGCGTTTTAATGGTGGAGGCTCTTTGCGTGATGTGGTAGATATGAGTGGTTTGTTTATTGAAACAGGACCAATTGTGCAAGTAAAAGGAAGAGATAGTCGTCCACACCCGTTAGAGGATAGAGACCCTAGTGTGTTGTACGATGGCCCTTTGGTAATTATGGTTAATTCTTTCTCTGCATCGGCTTCTGAGATTATGGCTGCTGCTTTGCAAGATTATGGTCGAGCAATTATTGTAGGAACATCTCCATCCACTTTTGGAAAAGGTACTGTTCAACGTTTCTTTGAATTGGATGCTGTTGTACCACAACGTTATAAAGATTTAGGGGAGTTAGGTTCTATGAAAATTACCATTCAAAAATTCTTCCGTATCAATGGTGGCTCTACTCAACTAAAAGGTGTTATTCCAGACATTATTCTTCCTGGGGTGTATTCTTATAGAAGTATTGGTGAAAAAGACGAAGATTTTCCAATGGCTTGGACTGAGATTGATCCAATTTACTATAAGAAATCAAGCATTAAAAAATTAGATAAGATCAAAAAGAAAAGTGAAAAACGTGTCGCTGCAAGCGAAACATTTAAAATGATTGATGAACGAGCGAAGTGGTTCAAGAGTTTGCAAGAGGATACTGAAATATCACTAAATTTGGATGCATATCGTGCCCAGCAAGAAAAGTACAACAAAGTTTCGGAGCAATACAAGGGGATTGATAAAGATATTCCTGCTTTAAAAATAGATGTACTTGCAGCGGATGCAGCTGTTCTTGAAGCGGACACCATTCGTGCAGAAAGTATCAAGAACTGGCACAAGTCTTTAAAGAAAGATCCGTATGTAGAGGAGGTTGTTCAAATTATAGGAGATTGGGATTAATTCATAAAATACGAATTGCTTTTTAGCAAGCTTTAGGCTGTAGAGAAGGGATAAATTACTTGAATGTAGTTTATCCCTTTTTTCTTAAGAATTATCTGTGATTTGGCAATTAGAAATTTTCTTAGGGTATTTTTAGCCCTGTAAAGATTCCCGTAGAGTCAGGGGTATATACAAAAAGGTTGGGGGTTTTAAATTGGTAATTATAATCCTTTTGAGGAACACAAAACCCTGTTATATCACAAATATAATATACTTTTTTATGGTAGGTTTGTTCATAAAATTGCTCATTATCACGTAAGGTGAAAATATGAATTCTAGTGTTTTCTAAAAATTCCTCTTGATTGATAGAAATGAAACCAAATTTACTTGAATTTTTAGGAGGCCAAGCAATTTCAGAGACCCCTTCATAACTATCAAAATCGTTTAGAATAGGTTTGTTTTTTTGAAGTTCTATATCGTACAAACAGATGGCATTTTGTTCTAAATCAGTATAAATCAAATAGCGACCATTAGGGGATAAAGAAGTTACTTGAGAACACAATAATTCATCATGAATTTTTGAGGGAATATCTAAGACATGCCCTTGTGCATCTTCTAATAGGTAAGCCAAACAGCCTTCTTCATGAGCATTAACTTCAACCAAGGTCTTATTTCCTTTGATTTTGTGAATGATTCCTCCTTTGTTTTCTTCTTCTTCGGCTTCGTGTAACTCTTCGTCTAGAATCAGTAAAAATTCTTCATGTTCCTTGTTCCATTTGTATTCTAATAAGTGGTTTTCTCTATAATTAATAGTGCCTCTAATTAGGATGTACCCTTCAAAAAATTCATAAAAAGAATGATTTTCAATGCGTTTGCTGTGTTCTGGCAAACCATAGCGATTATCAAACGAATCGATGCTTTCCCAAACCTGTTCAAAGGGAAAGGAAAAAATTTCGTAAGCAGGATTGCCAAAAGGGTGTCTTAGAATCACAATTTCTCTAGCTTGATACGCTAAACCATAGTCAAAATGTAGTTCAATAACGAGTTCATAATCTTCATCATTAGTGACATTCTCAAAATCAACATGTTCTATAATACCCTCTGATTTATTATTCAAAGGGATATAATGCGGCAACTCATTGGGATCGCTGATGTGGTATAAAAATAAAACAGGTTTAGACATAACTGCATTAAAAGCAACAAACCATTCATCGTCCAACCCTGTTTGGATTTTCTTGACATGAACATGACTGGTATCTTTAATCGCATGAAAGCCCTTTTCTCTAAAATGCTTTACAGCTACTTCTTTTATATCGCTAACACTTAATTTTGCTTGTTGAGTGCAAGATACTACTGCAAAAAGAGTACAAAAAAAGAGCAATTTAAACGGCATAAAAAATCATTTTACTGTTTGATGAACGAACGACGATAGGATTGATAAGTATTGCTTAGTTGAATGACATAGGCTCCTTGGTGAAGTGCTTGAACGTCTATTTGTAATTGATATAGTCCTTCATGGGGATCAATCGTTTGTTGTTGTACAATTTGACCAAGCGTATTAAAAATGCTTAAGGTATAAGAATTTTCTGAGTTTGGAGATAAAAAATCAAGATTCAAGTAATTCTTTGTTGGATTGGGGTAAATATTAAATCCTAAGAGTTCTTCAACAGGGAAATTAACAGCTCTTACGTCAGAATATAAAATATTGTTATACAAATCTAATTGTTGTAATCGATAATAAAATAAACCTCCTTTTTTACCATTTTTGATAGGTAACTTTTTGTCAACAAAAGTATAATTAGTAATGTCCTCAGCATAATTAGCAGCAGGAATAGTAGCAATGTCTTCAAAGTCAATTCCATTCAGACTGCGTTGTAGGGTAAAGGATTCACTGTCTTGTTCGCGAGCCGTTTGCCAATCAATATTAGCAGCATATTTCTTTTTGTCAGCAAAAGCATTGAATGTTAGCAATTCTATAGGAAGTAATATGGTCGAACAGGGAGCAGATAGATTAAAACCATCAAAAGAAGCATAGTAAGCGTTGGCAGGAGAAGATCCTGCATGTTCGCATTGTAATGTCATTGTACTTGCTGTTGCTACGAACGGCAGTTGTAAAGGCACCCAAGTACTAGCTGCCATAGGAATGCTATACGTTTGCGAAGTAGTACCGACTCTTACTGTTGGTAAGACAGGACTTTGATTAAAAAGACTGGAACCTGTTCCAAAACTAGCTCCACAAAAGTATAAAATATAAGAGTTGCCAACTGTTAAGCCAGTAATGGTTGTTTGCGCACACTCGCCTGCATTAATAGAGGCTAAACCAAGCCAATTGCCACCATCTGGAGAGTTGTCGGGAGTAACTTGAGAGGTTGTTAAATAAGAAGGAAAAGTCGTATTGCACAAATCTGGCGAGCCACTGCATCGAGTCCAACCTGTCGCATTGGTAATTTGATTGTTACCTATTGGGCTGCCATTCAGAGAACCATTGTTAACGGTTTGTGCCGTAGCAAGTACTGAACATAAAAAAATAGATAGTAAGCTTAGAAAAAAATGGGAATATTGAAGTAATAACATAGTCCTATTGTTTTGGAAAGTGAAGGAATAAAAGGACAGATATTTTAATTGGTTGTTGAGTAAGTGCTTGTTTTAGAGTTTTTTATTTAAGGAATGAGGAATGTTGTTTAATTCAAGTTACGGATACTTTATGAATTTTAAAACTATATTTTTAACTTTTTCCGTTGAGAGAGAGGTTGTTAACATATTGTTTTAACTTTGAAGCATGAGAATGAATTTGTAGGCTTATGTATATCATTATTTAACACCGTTTGAACTATGAAAGGTATCGTTATGAAAATAGACTTAGAATTGTTACAAAAATACAGCCTGCCATTTTTATTACTTTATATGCTGCTCATCATAATAGGATCTTTGTGGCCTAGGCTATCACGACATTATCAAACAGGTGAAATTAGTTCTGGGCAAATTCCTAAAGAGGGAGATAATTTTAAAATGGTTAATGATCCAGCAGTTTATCGTTTAGAGGATGGAACTAGGCGGCAATACAAAAGCGATACAGCTTTTTTTAATCATAGTAATAACAAGCCTTTTGATACGCCTTATGAGGATGGAGGTATCTTAATCTGCGACAAAGAAGTTGTTCTGAGTTTTCCAATGGGCGATTACATGCCCAAAGAACCTGGAGAAAGGGGAGAAGCTTATTTTCATAAAAACACTTGGCAACAGCTAAAAGAAAGTATCTTTAGAAGGGATAAACTCAGTCATTTTTTGGCGTATGGAATATTGGCTATCTTATGTTTGTGGACATTCCAATATTACCGTGTAGCGAGCGTCTTTGTATCAAATATTGGTGCTCTATTGCTTGTTATTTCGTTTGGAGCGGGAATAGAAGAACTTCAATTCGCTTATATTCCTGGTCGAGACAAAGAATTGTTGGATTTACTATTTAATGTTTTGGGAGGGGGAATAGGTCTGCTCATATATCATTATTGGATAAGAAAGTATTGCCAACAAAAGGTAAGAAAATAAAAAAACTCGAAAAACAAGCTGTTTTTCGAGTTCTGCTAAGTATACGTTAAATTAAAGTGACATCTATTGGACTTCTTGTGGATCAGGTGTGTAGAAGAACTCTTCTTTTACAATTTTGCCGTTATTCACTGTATAAACACAGATTTCATCCATGTCAATAGCCTGTGTCATTCCTTTCATAACGACATTCATATACATACCACAAGAGAAGAAGTTTTCGGCAACAATAGGATCTGTTATTGTGCTAGAGTTTATTTTTTCTAGCATATCTTGAAAACGTTCTCCTTTTTTGGCGATAGCATCCAACCCTTGAACAATATGATCTGGCATACCTTCTGGCTCTACACTCACAATATCAGGAGAATAAAGTTCCTTAACTGCTTGCTCGTATTTACCTTCACGGCATAGTTCTATTAGGCGATTGGCTACTTCTTGTGTTGTCATTGTGCTTTAATTTTAAACGTTAATAATTGGGTAATTCCCCTTTGAATAATTGTTATGACAAATATAAAATATGGTTATGACAACAGTATGTCAGTAGGAACTAAGAAAGCTAAAAAATGTTTATTTTTTTTAGAAAGAAGAATTAAAACAATAATTATTGATAATGCTCATAAAGTTCTGTTGCCAATTCTTTGATTCTAGACTGTAATGCTTGAGGTGCCAAAACAGTAGCTTGATTACCAAATTGTAACAACCAACGAGCAACAATTTCCATCGAAGAATTTAAAAATTTCATTCGAACAACTTCCTTTTCTTCGACTTGTTCTACAAAACCAAAGTAATACTTTCGGTTTTCTGCATGTTGCAATACGGATCGATTAAAGGCTACTTCTACTTTTTGAAATTGTTGTTGTTCCTTCCATGCTTTAGTTTGTTGATCTATATACATTTGCAGACTAATGTGCTCGGCATCAAACTGTTGGTCTAGTGCACGCAATTGTAAGATTCGATTTATCTTAAACGTTCGATAAGCCTGCCTATTTTGACAATAAGCGACCAAATACCAGTTGCTGTATTGATAATAACAACCAATGGGTTCTAATAAGCGGTTTGAAATACTTTTGTCTGCCTTTTGGTATTCAATTTTAATAATTTTTTTAGCAGCAATACTCTTGAATAAATCTTGAAGATAAGATTTGTTTTCCCACCACTTGAAATGAGAAAAGGCAATAGAATCCTCTAATACTTCCAACGATTGCTTATCGGTACTTCTCAAAATAGCCTTGATTTTCATCATGGCTCCTGAATAAGATGATTGTGTAGTTTCGTCGGTAATATCTCCGATAAACTTTTCGGCTGTAAGCAGTGCTAGGGCTTCTTCTTCATTAAACATAATTGGAGGGAGTCGATACCCATCCATAATAGAATATCCTACCCCCGGATCTCCTATGATTGGAATTCCCGCATTTTTGAGTGTACTAATATCTCTATAAACGGTTCTCATACTAATTCCAAAACGCTCTGAAATACTAGAAGCTTTTAGAATCTTTTTGGTTTGTAACAAAATTAACGTAGAAATGACCCGATCAAACTTATTCATAATGAAATGGTACAATTTATAAGAGGCACTTAAAATAAGATTTTTCGTTTAGAGTAACGATCATATCACTAAAAATAATAGTTAAAAACTATAAGTCAATAGTTCGTTGAAACCATACAATAGCAGTGCAGCTAACTACTAATAAGTATAATTCAATAAGAAAAACGCCTCCCCATTAAAATCATGAAGAGGCGTCAAGCGTAAGTTTTTATAGTTTTTTGTTTAGTGCTTGATTAGCTTAACAACAGAGTATCGATCATCAGAAGCAACCGTAAGGAAGTAAACCCCTGCTGGTTGATCTAAATCTAATGTTACTACCTTTGTAGAAGATATAGTTTGTTGATAAACCGTTTTTCCATTAATATCTGTAATCAAAATAGCTGCATTATGATTAGTTCCTAGGTCGATCGTAAACTGCCCTTTAGTTGGGTTTGGATAAACGTTTATTGAGGCAGCATCGCTAAGCTGATTTACATTTGATAATACGAAGCTATAGCAAGATGACAACATGGTACAACCATTTGCAGTTACTTCAACCGCATAGTCACCATTGGCTGTTGGCATAAAGACACTGTCTGTTGCTCCAGCAATAGGGGCATTAGCATTGTTACAATCAACCCATTGGTATGCAGCACCGATTGCGTTGGCAGTAAGCGTTGTGCCGTTTGTTGTAACCGAAGTGTCAACACTATTGATGGTTAAGTTAATGGTATAAATACTATCACAATTGCCACCAAAAGCGACCGTATCTTGGTACGTTCCACTCATTGTCCATACAGCACCACTAGGAGCGGTATAGCTACCACAAGCCACTTCATTTAACGTAGCTGTTGGAGGAGTACAATAGACTACACTAAGATCATCAACCCAAAGTGTTGTACTAGAGTTGGCACTACCTGGGCTAGAACTAGCGGTAGCAATCAACAAAATATAAGAAGGTATATTACCATTGGTATAGTTAAAAGGAACTGCAAAACGAGTCCAAGTACTAGTGGTACCATTAGGAACATCAAAGATCGCTTCAGATATGATATGAGCAGCAGAGCCACCTTGGTCAGGATTAGAAACATCAAAACTATCGTGCAAAATAGCTTGAATACGACCAATGTCTGTTCCGCCTTGGTTAAACTTAAACCAACCGACCAAACTATCTGGACGACCTACAAATGGAGAGTTAAAATCAGGATTGGTTGTTAGGGTATTGATATAACCTGCCGAAGGGTTGGTAGAAGGAGCTTCAATTCTTCCTGTTGTAGCTGTTGCATTAACTGGTGTGCCAAAGAAGCTTCCATTGTCCAACTTTAGACAATAGGTACCAGAATGTGGATTGTTATCTTCTCTAAAACAAGTTTGAGGTCCTAGATTTGCAAAACCACCACCAGTTTTATTACCGTTCCAATTGGTTGGCTCCTCATCGGAATTACCCACATTTTGCCAATTCTCAAAGTCTCCATTAGGAATGGTTGTTTGACCCAACAATAGGGTAGTAGAGAACATGCTTAGAGTCGTTAGCAGCATGCTTGCTTTTGAACGTATTTTCATGATTTCGTTTTTAAATTCTCATTTTTTGGGATTGTGAGAATGCATGAACAAATAAAAAATAATAAGGGTTTTTGCTTTATGCGCAGCAAAGGTACATTTTTTTTTTTTATAAAATCAAGCCTTAACTTTTGTTACATTATGATGACCTCATTTACAAAGGGTTGTGCTTGTAAATAATTATTAATCAAATGGTTGAGTTTTTTGGTGGGGGCTATTTTATAATAAAAAAAGACCCAAATCTTAAAGAAGATTTGAGCCTTTTAGTTGTTATTGTTTAAGAAAATGAGGCGACTACATATTACGTCGATATTGCCCACCTACTTCATATAAAGCAGTTGTAATTTGTCCTAAAGAACAGCATTTAGCCGCTTCCATCAATTCTTCGAATAAATTCTCATTATTAATGGCTGCTTTTTGCAACCTCGAAAGTGCTTTGGGGCTTTTAGCTTCATTGGCACCTTTTAAGCTTGACAGTGTTTGGATCTGTGCTTCTTTTTCCTCTTGGGTAGCACGGATAACCTCGTCAGGGATAATTGTTGGTGATCCTTCTTTAGATAAGAACGTATTCACACCAATAATAGGGAATTCACCAGTATGCTTGAGCGTTTCATAATACAAGCTTTCCTCTTGAATTTTTCCACGTTGATACATCGTTTCCATAGCCCCTAAAACACCACCACGTTCTGTAATTCTATCAAATTCCATCATAATGGCTTCTTCTACCAAATCCGTTAATTCTTCTGTAATAAAAGAACCTTGCATTGGATTTTCATTCTTAGCCAAACCAAATTCGTGATTAATAATCAACTGAATGGCCATTGCGCGGCGAACAGATTCTTCTGTTGGTGTGGTAATGGCTTCGTCATAAGCATTGGTATGCAGAGAATTACAGTTGTCGTAAATAGCATATAAGGCTTGCAGCGTCGTACGAATATCGTTGAACGAAATTTCTTGAGCATGCAAAGAACGTCCTGATGTTTGAATGTGGTATTTTAGTTTTTGAGAACGAGCGTTAGCACCATATTTCTCACGCATCGCTTTTGCCCAAATCCGTCTAGCGACACGACCAATGACAGCATATTCAGGGTCAACACCATTAGAGAAGAAGAACGATAAGTTCGGTGCAAATTTATTGATGTCCATTCCTCTAGACAAGTAGTACTCTACAAAGGTAAATCCATTGGCTAAGGTAAAGGCAAGTTGTGAGATTGGATTTGCCCCAGCTTCGGCAATATGATACCCAGAAATAGAAACAGAGTAGAAGTTGCGCACATTTTTATTGATGAAATATTCCTGAACATCTCCCATCAAACGCAGTGAAAACTCCGTAGAAAAAATACACGTATTTTGAGCTTGATCTTCCTTTAGAATATCAGCTTGAACCGTACCCCTTACAGAGGAAAGTGCTTTTTGTTTTAATTCTGCATAAACACTTGGCTCCAAGATTTCATCTCCAGTAACTCCCAACAGCATTAATCCTAATCCATTGTTTCCTTCAGGCAATTCTCCCAAATACACAGGACGTTGTAAACCTTTGTCGTCGTATTTTTCTTTTTTTCTAGCCTCAACTAAGGCTTCTAAGTTATTTTCCTTGATGTACAACTCGCATTGTTGGTCGATAGCAGCATTCATAAAAAAGGCACACATGGCAGCTGCAGGACCGTTAATTGTCATAGAAACAGAAGTAGTTGGAGCGCACAAATCAAATCCTGAGTATAATTTTTTAGCATCATCCAAGCAACAAATATTAACCCCAGAATTTCCTACTTTTCCATAAATATCTGGACGATAATCAGGGTCATCACCATACAAAGTCACCGAATCAAATGCTGTTGATAAACGATGTGCGGGCATATCTAAAGAAACGTAGTGAAAACGTCTATTGGTACGTTCTGGATTTCCTTCCCCTGCAAACATACGAGTAGGATCTTCCCCTTTGCGTTTGAAAGGAAATACACCAGCTGTATAAGGAAACTCACCAGGTACATTTTCTTGTAAGACCCATTTTAAAATTTCTCCCCAACTTTTGTATTTAGGAGTAGCAACACGAGGAATACGAGTATGAGAAAGAGAGGTTGTAAATGTTGGAACACGAATTTCTTTGTTTCTTACCAAATAAACAAACTCATCGTTAGCGTAAGCTTTTACTTTGTCATCCCAGTTGTTTAGGATTTTTTTATTTTGACCATCTAGATTTAGTTCAACCTCATCGTATGCTTTTTGAACGGCTTCTAAAACACTTTTATCTGCTTCTCCTTGATTTTCTAATACCTCTAATGTTTTTTTGATGCCATAAAGTTTGCCCGCAACTTCAGATTGTTGTTCTGCTTTTTCGTTATAATTTCGAATGCTTTCCGATATTTCAGACAAATAGCGAGTACGCTTAGGCGGGATGATGTATATTTTTTCACTCATTCCCTTTGTGATTTCAAAGCTAGACTTTAGATCTGCATCGGTACGTTCTACAATGGTGTCAATAATGGCACGATACAATTGATTCATACCAGGATCGTTAAATTGAGATGCAATGGTTCCAAAAACAGGCAATTCCTCATCTTTGGCTTCCCAAAGGTTGTGGTTGCGTTTGTACTGTTTTTTTACATCACGCAAAGCATCTAGAGCACCACGTTTGTCAAATTTGTTCAAAGCAATAACATCAGCAAAATCAAGCATGTCAATTTTCTCTAACTGAGATGCGGCACCATATTCTGGTGTCATCACATAGAGAGACATATCGGAAAAATCCGTAATAGCGGTATCCGATTGACCAATACCAGAGGTTTCTAAAATAATTAAATCATATTCTGCTGCTTTTAAGATGTCAACGGCATCAGCAATATATTTAGAAATAGAAAGGTTGGATTGGCGAGTAGCTAACGAACGCATGTAGACGCGATTGTTTTTAATGGCATTCATGCGAATACGATCACCGAGTAAGGCACCGCCTGTTTTTCTTTTAGAAGGATCTACAGAAACAACGGCAATTGTTTTGTCGTCAAAATCGGTTAAGAAGCGACGAACCAATTCATCTACCAAGCTAGACTTTCCAGCACCTCCTGTACCCGTAATCCCTAAGACAGGTACTTTTTTAGTCGGCGCTTGTTGGCGAATATCCTCTAGCCAAGCATCAGCATGGTCGCCCGTATTTTCTGCCGCAGAAATAAGGCGAGCAATAGAATATTTATTTTTTTGTTTAAAATCGTTGAGTTCTCCATTGATATTTTGACCAGTAGGGAAATCACATTTTTCCAACAAGTCATTAATCATGCCCTGTAGCCCCATTGCACGTCCGTCGTCAGGAGAGTAGATGCGGGCAATACCATAATCGTGAAGCTCTTCGATTTCGGTTGGGAGGATAGTTCCACCTCCACCTCCAAAGATCTTGATGTGTCCAGCACCTTGTTCCTTTAATAGGTCATACATATACTTGAAGTATTCGTTGTGACCTCCTTGGTAAGAAGTGATAGCAATTCCTTGCACATCTTCCTGAATAGCAGTATCTACAATCTCTTGTACCGAACGATTGTGTCCCAAATGAATGATTTCTGCTCCAGAGCGTTGCATGATTCTACGCATAATATTGATGGCAGCATCATGTCCGTCAAATAATGCAGCAGCAGTCACCATACGAATTTTATGTTTGGCTTGATAAGGTGCGACTTGTTCCATAATATACTGTGAGTTTTTAATTTTTTTGATTCTCAACTCATACGAGTTGTAATAAACAACAGATTGGCTTTATCAACAATAAAAACAAGTTATTGTTTGGTTTTGTATGAATTGAGAGGTCTTGTAAGTTTGCTGCAAAGGTACATTTTTTTGTGCTATTTTGAGTGTTAATACTTCGTTGATTTTTTAGTTTTTCATAGGGAAATATAAAAAAGCATCTTGTATTGGTTTGATTATCAGATTTTTAGATTAGAAGTAGTTGGAATTGCATCTTGCTGATAATCAAATTGATACGTTTTTCAACGAAGTAATGGAGTGTAATAATTGAAGTGGAAATATATCCTTATTGACTTAAAAAGCTTTTTTTTATTGTATATTACTGACACTTCCCCCTAAAGTTTGCTTACTGTAAAACAACTCTTTACAAAGAAAGTAAACGAACCAATAACTTGTTTTATTAAAAATAAATGTGATGAAGTTATTCTATAGGGGCATTGTATTTTTTCTATTGTTATTGTCCATACAAACAACAAAACTTACCGCACAACATCTAACAGGATTTATACCTACTAATACTGCTACCCATACTGCTACCCAAAATGGTTCGTGGTTTGATCCGACGACTTGGAATACAGGAACTGTTCCTAGTGATGGGGCTATAGTGGTTATTCCTGCGAATATTACCGTTACGTATGAGGGGAATTCGACGGCACATATTTTTGCCATACGAGTAGATGGTACTTTTAATTGTATACAATCTAATAGCAGTCAAACCTCTCAGTTGATTTTTGATACATTTATAGGGATGAACACTTCTGTAGTGACATTTCGGGCAGGTAACCCAACTGATGGAGCGATAGCTGTTGAAATTCGACCTTTTGATATAGAAGCACATAAGTCAGGAACTAGCGGTTTTGCCCAAGTATGGAATGCCAATGCCATCAGTTATTACAGTGATGGTGAACCAACTTATGAGGTGACTTATAACGTAGGACCAGATGATCGATTTAATTCTTATGCAGATGCCTTGTTGGGAAATACTTCGGTAACCGAAATATCTAGAAATCTAATTAATGATGGTGTGGGGGTATTAGGACGTTATCTTTGGGATCCAGAGCAGTTGTCGTTAGGACTTGTTGTTATGGGAGAGTTGGAAATTGTTGGGCAGGAAAAAACAAACATGATCAAATTAGGGGCGGATGCTTTGAGAAATCAAGCGTTGATAGAGTTAGCTAGTACTCCAATTGGTTGGAATATTGGCGATAGTTTGGTGGTAACAAGAGGGGGCAATCAATCAACTTTGGCAAATGGTGAGGATTTGGTAGCGATTCAAGCAATCAATGGAACAACCATTACCTGTACCAATAATCTAACTAAAAATCACGAAGGAAGGGTACAGGATAATCTGCATTGTTATGTGGGAAATTTGAGTAGAAATATTCAATTTAAATCAACAGTTTCTACAATTATCCACCAACGAGGGCATTTGATGGCGATGCACAACCCAACCAATATTCAAATCAAAAATGCCGCCTTTGTGGATATGGGGCGAACCGATAAATCAAAACTACTCAATGATTTTTTGTGGGCAAATTGGGTACAGCCCAAAGTGTTTAAATCTAAAATATCTGCCTTAGGACAAGAATGTTCGGAGTTAAGAAAGGCTCCTGTAGCAGATATTACAAACATAAGAGGACGCTATTCTATTCACTTGCACCGCACAGGAGCAAATCTAGGGGCAAATATGGTTCATGTGACAGGGAATGTCGTTTGGGGGAATCCTGGGTGGGGAATTACACACCACGATTCACATGCCACGGTTTCGGATAATGTTGTTTACGATGTAACAGGTTCGGGAATTGTTTCTGAATCGGGGAGTGAAACAGGTTTTTGGGATAATAATTTGGTCGTAGATGTTAAAGACGGACACTCTACAAGTCCATATCATGCTGCTTTGTTTTATGACGATTATCTGTTTTCGGGGCAAGGTTTGGGGATGAAAGGGCGTGCGGTCGTTTGTCGAGGAAATGTTATTGCGAATGTCAAGCAAGGCGTAGGAGTAATGAATATGAATCCTGTTGTCAATCATTTGGACAGGGTAGATGCTAAGGCGCTTGCAAGTGTTAGACCGAACTATTTATTTGATCAGTTTCCTTTGTGTAGTGGGGGGTATAGTAAAGAAGGAGATGGAGTCATGCCCGTAGAAGTGGCTTTAATTTTAGAAAATACAACGGTCATTAGTTCTAATCAAGGTTTGCGCTCTATAGAGCGGGATATGGGAGTTAATCATGAATCTCGCTCGGTATTCGACGGTTTTATTGCTTGGGGGGTAAACCAAGGTTTATCCATCACTTATCAAGCCGATTATTCCTTCAAAGATGTGTTCATTTCTGGAAAGAATGCTAGCTCGATAGGTATGTATTTGTGGAAACATTCACACAATCATGTTTTTGAAAATATAAAATTAGTTGATTTGGGTTATGGAGTTACTGTTTCTAAACTAGTTGAAAGTGGAAATGGTGCCTTAAAAACTCGTAACAATGGTTTTACTCCTTGGTACTTTGTAGACCTAGTCTTAGAAAATGTGGGGGTATTTTATCAACTTGAAAAAGAAAATCCTGCCACCACAACTGTTTATGATGAGCACAGTGATAATCCGATTCATCTAAGTTCTTCAGAAATTACCAGTCGCCCAACAACATTTACGATTTTAGATAGTTCAGGTTTAGTGGTCGATTATAATACGGGGGATTTTCGATTTGAAATAGATGGTGTTATTACAGATGATTTGGGCAGTTACGACATGGGAATCAAGCAGGCTTGGGCGCAGGGGAATTTGCGCTTAGACTATCCTACTCGAATTTATGAGTTTGCTTCGCAACAAAAATTTGAAGATTATCTTAGTATCAATGGTGTTTATAAAGATACCGCAGATAATGATCAATTGTACTTTATTATCAATGAAATCCTCCCCAATCGACGAACGTACGACTATACTTCTTTTCCCGTGCGTGTAAAAATTATGAATGCTCCTTCTAGTTTGCTTTCAATGGCATTGATTGAGTCACCCGCTAATTTTTTGCCTACCAACCGTCTAATAAGCCGATTGGCTACAGTAACTCAAAGTAGTACCAACATAGGACTAACTTACAATGGAACGAGCATCAATGCTGGAGCAACAAAAGCGGTCGATGGTAATAACAATGGTCGCATCAATGCACAAATTTTTCAACGAGGTTTGGTGCCTGTCGGAAGTTTCTCTGAAACACTTGTAGAACAAGAGCCTTGGTATGATTTAGATTTGGGAGAAATTAAGCAAATTGATTTTATTGATATTTGGAATACAGTAGAATTAAATGGAGCCAATATTGAAACCTTATCTCCCCATTTTCAGAATTTTTATGTTTTAATTTCTGATTCTGCCTTTACATCGACAACAACTCTTGCCAGTGCACGAGCATTGGCAGATTATGAATATTTTAATGGAAATGGCGTTGCCCGAAAATTCTCATTAGATCACCTAAACGCTCAAGGCAGATATGTGCGAATTCAAGCAGTAGGCTTGAATAAAATTGCTCATGCAGAAGTAGAGATTATTGGTAGAAAATTACCTCCTCCTAGTGCTATCTTGCCAATAGAATGGATGTCGTTTGAGGCAAATCGTATTGATAGAGAAAGGGTAGATTTAGGCTGGGTTACTAGTTCTGAGTTTCATAATCAAGGGTTTGATATTGAGCGGATGTTGGCACATGAAACTATGTTTACCAAAATAGGGTGGGTAGAAGCTTCAGGGACAAGTACAACACCAACTAGGTATCATTTTGGGGATAAGAATGCCTATCAAGGGATTAGTTATTATAGACTCAAACAAATTGATTTTGATGGGGCAACAACTTATTCTGAAATTAGGGTAGTAGCGGGTATAGGGACTTTGGGCATAGGGTTTGGACTTTATCCGAATCCAGTTCAGGAGGCGTTTTTTATTGATTTGGGAGAGAAATCAAAAGGTGCTAGAAAGGCAACTGTATCCATTTTTGATGGGCGAGGACAACTAGTCTATCAAAGAAACCATTCCATTACAACTCAAGAATTATTAAAAATAACACTCGTAGAGGATATTCCAGCAGCAGTCTATTGGTTGTCTTTGAAGCTAGATAATGGGGAAGTGTTTAAGACTCGATTTATTAAACAATAACTAAGGTGGACAGAGCAAGAGTGTTTGCCAAAATAAGAGCTGAAATGAAACAGTCTGAACTTCAAACGATATTTTTTTGTTGAAAGAAATAAGGAAATGGATAAAAATAAGGCTGAAAAGTTCTAAGTTTAGAAATTTCGTTATATTAGTAATGTCTACAACTGGACTAGTTTTTGGTAAATTAGATACCAATTAAATATAAATAGACGTTATTAAAAGTAATCGTTCGTTGAACCCACGGAATAGCAGCGTAGCTAATACTTAATAATAACACAACTAGATCAAGCAATACATTAAGCATCTATTCTTGTTAGGTTAAAAACCCTGTATATTTTGAAAATAGAAATTTCTCACGATACACTAGCTAAGACGGTTTATGATAAGGCATCAGCAGAAGACAGAATGCGTCTTATGGTGCTTAATTTAATTCAAGCCAAACATCGATTTTTTAACGAAGAACATGCTTATTTGACTTCAGATGAGCTTAAGGTAATTGCCCCTTTTGAAGAACAGTTGGAGTTGACAACAGAGGAAAAAGCTTTTTTGACTCGAAGCAAACTACGGGCACAAACCAAAGTGACGCTTGTGGTATTAAGCTTTATTGTGGTGGTGGTGGTTTTAATTTGGTTTGTTGTTTATTATCGTAGTAATAATATCAAAATAGAACAAGTCAACAACCAACTTACAGCAAGTCAAGATAGCTTAAAGAGTGTCAATAACTCCTTGGGAATTCGATTGGAGGAATTGCGCGTAAAAGATAGCATTCACGAGTCGTTAACGGAAAGAATTGGCAATGACCAGCAGATTATCAAAATGACGAATAAAGAGCTGCAAGATGCTTTGAACGAGTTGTATATTCTGAACGAAAAATTGAAAGAAAGTAAACGCAAAGTAGAGCGGGAACGTGATGGTCTTAAAACTGACAAACAAGCCTTAACAGAGCGTTTGAAAGAACAAATAAACAAGCAGGATAAAATTATCAAAGAAAAATTGAGCGAGGTTGAGCAATCTCAAAAATTAAGTCAACGTGCTAATACCATTCTTAATAGTACAGAAACTCCAACCGAAGCGCAATACAAAGAAGCCTTTCAACTGGCTCGTTATGCTTGGGAAATGAGCCGTTCGAATAGTCAAGCTATGGATGTGCTGAATCAGATTAATAACAGTAAGATGCGAAAAAGAAATAGTGGTTTCTTAGGAAAAAATAGACCTAAAAACACTTACACTTATCGACAAATAGAGGACATGATCCAAAAAATAGATCAAAAATATAAATATGGTAAATTGACCAATAAGGAAGTGCAAAAAGTTTTGCGTAGCGGAAGTTAGGTATTGGTACAGTGTATCGGATAAAAAAAGCCTCAGGGAGAAAATTTTCCTTGGGGCTTTTTTAGCAATTACTGATAAAGTAAAAAATAAAGATGTTAAGCTAGGAAAGCCAATTTTGAAGAGTTCTTTTTTTTTGTCATATTTACAAATTTTCAAAAAAGCCCTCCTTGGTCTTGCATCTTATGTGTTTTTTACAAAGCATTTGGAAATGTATTGGAGCGAGACTTGTCAAAGAATGTAAAAAGAATAGTAATGAAGTTGTTCAAAATCAACGACAAATTTTATGATTATTTGATTGTAATATTGTCAAGTATATTTTTAGTTTATTTTTACGGACCATTACTGATAGCTCCTAATGAATATTTATTTAATAAATACGGAGATGGTTTTAGTCATTATTTTAACTTTGTTACCTATGCCAAATATAGCCAAAGTTATTTTGAACACACCATTGCTAACTATCCATATGGAGAGCAAATTATTTATTTGGATGGTCAACCGTTCTTTGGTGCTTTGACAAAGATACTAATTTCGATATTCCCTTTTTTAGGCGATTATACGGTTGGTATTTTGAATGGCTTGGCTTTGTTCTCGATTTGGTGGACACCATTGCTATTGTATGGAATTTTAGCACGTCTAGGAGTACAGCGTTTTTTGGCAGTTTGGGGAGCGATGGGCATTCTTTTCTTAGAACCACAAATCTTTCGTTTAACAGGGCACTATTCTTTATCTTATAGCTGCGCAATACCGCTCACTCTGTATCTGTTGTTGCGAATCTACGAACAGATACAAACAACGTTTTGGGCGGGACTTTTATTCTTTTTTAACCTTATGTGGTTGTACACGCACCCTTATTTAGGCTTAATGTGCTGCATGCTAACAGGGGTAATTCTTTTGTTTTATTGGTGTTATAATATTCGATCCCTTGCTACCAGTGTTAGGTATTATATATTGGGGTTTGTAACAGGCATTTTACCTACTGTTATCTTTAAATTAGTGACTAGCCTGACAGATACTCATGTTGCCAAACCGATTGACGTTTACGGTTTGTTTGAGTACTGCGGAGAACCAGAAGATGTATTTTTGCCCAATCATCCTCCATTTAAAAAAACGGCAGAAGAACTACTTGGATACCCCTTGAATCAAACTTGGGAAGGGTGGTCATATATTGGTATTGTAACAATGCTCACATTAACCTTAGTTTTAGTAATTAAGCTGGTTAAATTTATTTTGAGGCGCAAAAAAGTAGAGGAAGACAAGATGCATACAGTTGTAAAAATAGCATTTTGGGCATCTATTCCGATTTTATTGTTGTCTTGGGCCTATCCTTTTATTCAATATCCCTCTTTATTAGAATATGTCAATCCTATCAAACAATTTCGCTCTTTGGGACGATTTTCATGGGTATTTTATTATGCATCAACCTTAGTGAGCATCTATTATATTGGAGCTGCTGCTCGTTTTCTGAAAGAAAAAAAACAGGCTATTTTAGCCGCTTTATTGCTGCTGTTAGCCCCCATGTTGTACATGGTTGAAGGGTATAGCGCTCATGCAGAAGTAGCTACCAATTTGACCCTGCATCCGAACTATTTTTTAGAAAAAAATCGCCCAGAAGTCTTGAAAGATGGATTGGAGCAAATTAATGTTGAAGATTATCAAGCAATATTGCCTTTGCCTTATTATTATCTAGGGTCAGGCAATTTTTACCGACCTGTTTTGGGGGGAACAACACATTTCTCTATTCTAACCTCTGTGCATACAGGTTTGCCTATTGCTACTGCATTTGTAGCAAGAGCCGATGTTTGGGAAAGTCGGAACTTAGTTCAATTATGTACTGCTCCTTATTATGATAAAAAAATACAATCGGATTTTCCTTCTAAAAAGCCATTTTTGATTACTCGTTCCAATTATATGGAGCCTTTGACAGAATATGAGCAAGCAATTTTTAATCGGGCTCGACTTATTTCTATTGACAAAGAAGGGTATGCTTTATATTCCTTGGAATTTGATGATTTGTTTGTCCAAGAGAACGATGAGGTATTGGAAACATTCCAGCAAAAAATGCCTTCTCTACACCCAAAGGGAGACTGGCTAGTAGAGGATAGTACGGCAACGGTTTTTTATGAAAATTTTGAAAATCAACCTTCCAAGTATGCCTTTAGAGGGACAGGGGCTTTCAGTGCTCCTAAGTCAGGTTCTGGAGTCTTTTTGAAGATGCCTTTAGAAGAACAAACCACTCCTGTTACTTATCAAATAAAAGCATGGGTATTTAATGGAGAGATTGATGCCATGAATTATGTGTTTATAATAGCTTTTGGAGACGATGGTGCTGGTTATCGGCAGGAACTTGGGCAAACTAGACCTGATCGAGCTGCTGTTATCAATGGAGATTGGTCGTTGATTGAGTTTAGTGTAACAGTACCACCTAATAAATTTAAGACATTGCACTTAGACCATTATTGTGGGCTGTTGTCCAAACAAACTTTATATGTCGATGAGGTGTTAATTTATAGTGGAGAGGGGGATGTCTACAAGGTGGTTCGTGAGGAAAACAATCAAGTTAAGGAGCTTATTTATAATGGTCATCAAATACTTAGAAAGTAGGAGCATAAATGGTAACGTGTAGAATATAGCGATACTTAATGTGAAAAATCGTGCTAAGTTGATTATTAGTAAAAAAAAAAGTTTAGATGATTAAGTTGTTGATAATTAGATAAATAAGAGGTTGTTTTGGAGCTTATGTAACAATGAAGCAAAAAAATAAGCTTATTGTAGAGGCTTGTGTTTGAGAGGCAAGAAATAAAATTATTAAATGAAGTGGATGTATTTTTATTTCCTCTCTAATAAAATGCTTAAATTAGAGATCAAAGAGATATTTAACGATTAAAAATGAAAATAGAGCTATCACACGATTTATTAGCCAAGAAAATTTATGACAAGGCTTCTACAGAGGATAAAATGCTGATCAAAATCAGGAATTTTATTAAGAATCGTTTTGCCTATTTCAAAGAAAATAAAGTGCTGTTGTCTAGAGAAGATTTGGATTATATTAGTCCTTATTTGAAACAATTAACTTTAGAACAACATGAACTTATTTTTATAGATCGTAGCAAACAAGCTTTAGTGCTTCAACGAGCTGTAATTATTGGAATCGCGATTGCTGTCGTATTTGTAATTACCTACTTTATGAATAAGACAGAGCAAGTAAAAGTAGAAAACCAAGAGCTTTTGGCAAAACAATTATTGGAGTATAAAGAAATAGAAGCAGAGGCACAAGCATTATCTAGTGCTTTGGTAGAAAGTAGAGAAGGTTTGGATGCAACTAAAGAGGAATTGCGTTTGGCCTTGTTGAAGTTGCAGCAGAAAAACGATACTTTACTGCACGATTATGCTTCTTACAAGGTTCATCACGATGATGATAAAGAGCAATTGTTGCAAGAATTAAAAATTGCACAATCTTCTAAATTGAGTGAATTGGCAGCTCCTATTGTCTACGATAATCGGAAATATGCTTTTCAGTTAGCTAGAAAGGCGTGGGAACTGAATCCCGAAAATCAACAAGCTATGAAAGTCATTTATCAAAGTGTTGATGCTACGCTCGAAACGCCTTTTTCTAAACAGAAAACTCGAAACTATATTAAATGGAATGCTAAAAAATGGGGAGAGTTGAGTGATAAAAAAATGCGAGCTATTTTTAATCCTAAAAATGCTGTTGTTGCAGACAATAAGGAGAAAAAAATTGCCGAACAAATTGAACAGGTGACAAAAGAACCTGAGCCGCCTACCATGAATTTTGTCCCCGAACCTCAACGACAACAAAAAGTGCAAGCTGAAATTAATAAATTGCAACAAAAATTACAAGATCAAATTCAGCAACAACCCCCAAAACCCAAAGGACCTATTAATTTTCCTAAATAAGACCATGAAATTAGAGTTATCACACGATTCATTAGCTAAGACGATTTATGATAAGGCTTCTGCTGAAGATAAAATTCTTATTAAAAAGCGAAACTTTATCACAAGACGTTATGAATACTACCAAGCATCGGGCGTCTTGCTGGATTTAGAAGGTGTGCAATATGTTCTTCCTTATTTAGACAAGTTAAGCTTGAATAGTGCTGTGCTGGCGTTTATCAAAAAAAGTGAACGACATACCAAACGTAGGCAATTTATGATTAGAACTACTGTACTAGCTAGCTCTATAGTCTTACTGATATTTGGAATACAGGCTTCTGTTGTCTTCTTTAGTTTGCAAGAGAATTTAGAAAATAAACAGGCGCTTCAGTTAGAGTTAAAAGAAATTCAGAAACAACGAAGTATAGCAGAAAATAGAGCGCAAACATTGCTTAATGGAGCAGGTTCTATTAGTCAACAAGATTTGCAAGATGTCGATGTTGTTAAACAAATGATCATTCAATATGATACTTTAGGAAAACAGCATATGAATCTGGCACGACAAAGAGATTTGGCTCAGTCTGCTGCCTTGAGCGACCTAGCTAAAAAAGCTTTGGAACAAGGAGATCCTACTTATGCCAATCAATTGGCTTCAAAAGCTTGGGAGTTGAATCCAGAAAATAAGCAGGCTTTAGAAATGATCGCAACAATTAATCAAAAAAATCAAATTGCTTTTTCCGAATTACCCGTAGAGCAACAGGCTTCATACGTCAAACAATCCCAACAAGTAATGGGGAGGTTGGGTGAGGATGATTTTCGAGCAATCTTTTCGGAAGATAATAATGTTATTAAGAACCATAAGGCTACGGTTTTGCAAAGTGTTGTTTCTTCTAAGAAAAATAATAATATCAATAATAACGACGGTGCACCTGCCAAAACACCAGTATTACACCAAGTTATTCAGCAGAAAAAGCCCCCAAAAGATGATTTTAACAATTTGAAGAAACCAAAGAAAATCACTCCTATAAAGCCAATTGATGGCAAAAAAGGCGAGGAGGATAAGAAAAAAATCATTTCTCCTAAAAATTCTAAAATCAATGGGGAAGATCCTAAAAATAACACGATAACCAAAAAGGACAAAATCAATTTTCCCAAGCCGCCTAAAGATGATATCCTAATCAAGGATAACGCCAACATAAAGACACCTATCCAGCAAAAAAAGGACAAAATGAACGCTCCTAATTATGACGATTGTTCTGTTGTTGCAAAGGAGGCAAATCAATGGTTTAGAGTTCAAAGTACATCTAATTGGGCGTTGCAAATGATGGCGAACAACAACCAACAATTGTTTATTCGTTTTGTTCCAAGTGGGCGAGAAAGCAATATTCCAAAGCTTACACAACTAAAGGTGTTGTTATCTAATGGTCAAACGAAGGTGTTAAACTTAATCAATCCGCAGCATAAAAGGAGTGGTGCCGTTGTTTATCAGGTTAGTATTGGGATGAAGGATACAAAATTTATGAAAGGGCAAAAAATAAGAGGGCTTTCATTTGGGTTGGATGTAGGACGTTTAAACCCTTCTTCGATTTTTGATCGAGAACGACCATTGCTGCTTGATGGTGCAACACAAAACAAATTATTAGGAATCAGTAAGTGCTTATTATGAAACTAGAATTATCACACGATAGCTTAGCCAAAAGCATTTATGATAAGTTTTCTGCGGAAGACAAGATGCGGGCACAAATTCGCCAATTGTTAAGAGAGCGTTTGATTTATTATAAGGATTATCAAAGGTTATTGACAAAGGATGATTTGAATTACATTGATCCGTATATTGATTCTATAGAGTTGGGTAAGGAAGAGTTAAATCTTGTCAGAGAGAGTCAACAAAAAATAAAACGCAGAAAAAAGCAAATCACGTCTGTTGTTGTTGGTGGTATTGTTTTGTTAACTATTTTTAATTTAATTACTCGATCGTTGAATGGTAAAAATGCAGTTTTGCTAGAAGAAGAGGAAGAAGAGATTAAAATCTTGGCAAGAGAAGATTCGCTGAAAAAAGCTGCTGAAATGAGAGCAGATACCTTATATCAGCAATTGATGGCACAAAACCCTGAATTTACCAAAGAATTAATCGCTAGTTTTGATACTTTGAAAAGCACTAAAAAAGTAGTAGAAAAGGAACGAAATATTGCTCAATCGGCTACGCTTAGCGCGTTGGGAGAAGCAGCAATGGAACAAGACGATAAAAATTATGCTTTTCGATTGGCTGCCAAAGCTTGGGAATTAAATCCAGAAAATAAACTAGCTTGTGAATTGTTATACAAGATTAGTAGCAATTCTAATTATGACGAGGATTATCAAGAAGAGCAAGTCACACAACTCAGTAAAAAAGAACATCACACGTATATTGCGAATTTAATTGCGAAAGAACGGAATGAGAATGGTCGTGGAAGATTGGATGAACAAAAGATGCAACTAATTTTTAATCAACAAAATACGGTTGTTCAGAAAAAAGAAGAAGGTGTTCGCAAGAGAATAGAACGTTACATTGAATAATATCCCGTTGCTTTTTAGTCTTAAGGTTAGTGGAGTGTATCTGTAATGACGGTTGTATGATTTTATTGGACTACTTCTGCGTAGTTTCAATGGAGTAATGAGCTAACATTATTTAGAAAATCTTTGTTAAGTACTAAAATTAACTTGTATGCGTTCAAGGTGTTGGTTTTGAGGTGTATGTGTTGAAGGTGTGCTCTTGTTTTGCTCTCTAAACTCTAATATTATTTTCAGATGGAAAAAAAAAAATGTTATGCATTGTTCATTGGTATTAATACTTATGAGAATGAAAAAGTAGCTAATTTGAGTGGCTGTATTCAAGACGCCAAGCGGTTGTTAACTTATATTGAGTCTAATCTGAATCAGCAAAAATATGAACTAAGGGCAACAACTTTGTTTACAGGTTCTAATACACCTCCAACACGCCAGAATATTATAGATAAAATAGAACAGCATTTGGGACAAGCTAAAAAAGGTGATATGGTCTTGTTGTTTTATGCTGGGCATGGCTCAAAAGAAAAAGCACCGAATGGATTTAATGAAGCAGATGGAAATTTTCAGACTTTGGTTCCTTGTGATGCTCGTAATACCGATGAAAATGGCATTGTGATTCGAAATATTTTGGATAAGGAAATTCGTTTTTTGCTGCATGAATTGTGGGAAAAAGAGCAACCAGAAATCATCTTTATTCAAGATTCTTGTCACTCTACAGGAGCATCGAGAGAATCCGAGCAACTGGCAGTTGTTTTAGATGAGTTGAAAGAATTGGAACAAGCCCTTCAGGAAGAAAATGAACCAGAACCAACGTTAGCAGCCCCACAGCCTAGGTATACCGCTCCCACAGATTTTGAAAAGCGAGGAGATGTATGGTCCAATGCTACCCAAGAAGACTTGGTAAGAACATATACGGGCTTGCGAAAGGCTTCTACATGGATAGATGCGGTTTTATCTTCTAGCAATGAAGTTGCTTCTATTGAGTTGCCCATGGCTGAACATATCCACTTAGCGGCTTGTGACAAACATCAATTTGCCTATGAAATACCATTGCAAGGCGGAGTATTTACAAGTCATTTGTTAGATATTTTAGAAGCCTCTCAGAATGCCATTTCTTATCAAGATTTGTTTAATCGTATCAGAATGAATATTGGCGGGGTCTACCAACAGACACCAGACTTGTATGTATATAGCCCTAACTTTAAGAAGCGTCACGAAATCTTTTTGGGTGATTTGTTGGTGCGTGGAGCAGTGCCTGCACAACGAGACATAGATGCGTTTGATGGGTTTTATCCTGTCGTGCCCAAAGGAAGAACGGAGTGGCAAATTAAGGCAGGAGAATTAGAGTTGTTGCCTAGCTTGGATGGTAAGATAAAAGCAATACCAATTGAGGTATTTCTACAAGACCAACAACCTACGGGGCAATCCAATGCAGTGATTGATTATGTCGCATCGGGTTATAGTCGAGTTACTTTAATAAATGCGACATTCGACCGTAGAAAACATCGCAATCAGCTTTATGCAAAAATTCCATCTAGGTATATGCGCCGATGGAGGGTTGCGATTTGTGTCGATACAGGACAATCAGGAGGCAATACAGTTGTCCTATTTGAAAATTACGCTCCAAGAAAAAGCTTGAAAAACTTTCAAAGTGATGGAGGTCCTGCCATTAGGATGGCTCCAAAAGTTGATACAGCAGATTTTGTTGTCAAGGTCGCCAAAGGGTGGTTGGCTTTGTATCAAAAGGATGGCACATTCATTTTTTATGCAACGGCTTTGCAGTACGAAAAGGAGGGGAAAAGAACAACAATTCCTATTATTAAGAAAGAAGGAGAAGCAACGTTGTATAAATATAAAAATGGAAAAGAAACCCTTTTAGATTGGACGGGAGATTATCATATAACGAGCACAGAAAAAGCTTCTGTAGCTCCTATATTTGAATATTTGGCTTTGGTGTATCAAAAAAATCCTAAAAAAAATATTCATGTCTTTTTTGAAGAAACCGTAGGACAGAATGCTTTTACCCAATTTCAGGAGACTCAGCAAGATGTTTTGGAGTATTATGCCCCATTTATTAATTGGACAAGTCCAGAAAAAGCAGCGTATATCTTAAAAACAGAGTCTGATGGATTTGCTGTTTATCCGTATCGGAATGGGGTAGAAGGCAGAGTGCCTGCTTTTCGAAAAACATCAAGTTTAAGCATAAAAGATGGCTATCGGGTTATATTATCCCTACAAAAAATCTGTAAATGGCAAACGGTTTACCATTTATATAATAAGTTGCAGGAAACTACAACAGCAAACCATCAATTTGAGTTTGAATTCAAATTGTATCATGCCGCCGCAACAAAATCTAGAGATTTAGAGCCTAATCGAATACATAGTACGGTGTGTTTGAAAAGTTGGAACACGGATCATTTTGAAGATGTATCGCGTGGTTTGAGTCGGTCGTTAAATGAGTTGAATACAGGAGGAAGTCCCATTCGGTTTTTGTACAATCCTTTGTATCCTTCTACAGTTCTTTTGGATTTTGATTTGGCAATTCACCACTTGAAAGGATCGGAAAATGTATATGTTTCAACGTTATTGCTAGATAGCAATTATGCTATTTTACCTTTACAGAAGGCAATGGGGAGTAATTTATTACCGCCCAAAAACTTAAGCACAGATAAAGGAGGAACATTGGTGTTGAATGGATTGGAGTTGCATCAGCCGCCGCAAATGAAGCACTTTCCTCAGGAAGTAGAGGCAGTGGTATTTTACCTAAAAATCTTTATTGCCTACCAGCGTTTTGATATATCTGGGTTACTTCAGACAGGTTTACCTGCTCCTGCCCCTAAATTAGCAGAATATGCTTCTGCCCAAGAAGGTACTAGAGCAATGTTGAAGAAACCACCGAAAACAGAAGATACAGGTAGTTGGATGTCGTTTACAATTCCTATTTTAGTGCAACGTGAGGAACGACCTTAAAAAATATGTTCGTTGTCGGAATTTTGTGCGATTAGAGGATATTGATAGAAATTTGGGTCAAGGGTATATTTATGATGCCATTTGAGTGATGAAGAAAAGTTAGCTGCAAAGAAAAAACTAAAATAACTATGAAACGACCATTGGGTTACTTGATGACCATTGCTGTTATAATGAGTGCTTGTGCTGGGAAATGGGTGCCAGAAGGAGAGCAGTCGGTGAAACGATATCGGATCGCTTTTGGGTCTTGTGCAAAACAAACAAAAGAGCAGCCAATTTTGGATGCAATTGTAGACAATAAGCCTGATGTGTTTATCTATTTGGGTGATAATATTTATGGCGATACTCGAGATATGGATGTCTTGCAAAAAAAATATGATCAGTTGGCTGCCAAACCAGAGTTTCAACGCTTAAAACAGGCTACGGATATATTGGCGACTTGGGATGATCATGATTTTGGTGAAAACGATGCAGGGCGATATTATCCATTTAAAGAGGCTTCTAAAGAAATTTTCCTCAATTTTTGGGAAGAACCTAAGAATTCAGAGCGTTGGAAGCATAAGGGGATATACCATGCTGTTCGCTTAAAAGATGCGCCGATTGATATTCAAGTTATTTTATTGGATACTCGGACGTTTAGAGATAATTTGACAGCACGGATGAAAGAAAAAAATACTCCTTACAAAAATGATTATCAACCAACAATATCTCCTGATTCAACGTTTTTGGGAGCAGAGCAATGGGCTTGGTTAAAAACAAAATTAGAAGAAAAGGCGGATTTAAGAATCATTGCTTCTAGCAATCAGTTTTCACACGAATACAATGGTTGGGAGTCTTGGACGAATGTACCCCACGAACGCAAAAAAATGGTGCAGCTTATCCAAGAAACCAAAGCCAAGGGCGTGGTCTTTTTATCTGGAGATGTACACTGGGGAGAAATATCTAAATATGAGAATGCGCATACTTATCCAATCTATGATATTACATCAAGTGGATTAACACAGAGTTGGCATGACATAGAGCCCAACAAAAATCGAATTGGGTTTCCTATTCGAAAGAATAATTTTGGTTTGATCGAAATTGAAAAACAAACCAAAACTAAATTGATATTCAAACTGAAAAACAAGAAAAACTTAGTTGCAGTACAGCATAGTATTGATTTATCAGAATTAGATTTTACTTTCAAACATGACGGACTTTAGGAATAAATATGGTTTTTCTTTAGAGGAATGGGAGACTTGTTTGTCTGTCTTGAAGCAGTTAAAAGATAATCCTTTGAAGAATCCAGACAATCAATCTTTTGGAAGTTTGATTACAAAGATTCATAAAAATGCTAAAAAGCAATTGAAACAAGTTGTCGAACAAGAAAAGAAATCTACGGATATTAGTTTGATGAAAAAGGCGGTTATTTCCAAACAGGCATTGGAGGGCAAGACTTTTTTTGAACACCAAGAACAGGAGGCGCCCTTTTATACTTCGTTTCAAAAACCCAAGAATTGTTATAGTTGTAATGTTTTGTATGATAAAATGCATTCTTTTTATCACCGTTTGTGCCCAACTTGTGCCGCACTAAATTATAAGTATCGAACCTTATCGGTTGATTTGACCAATCGGAATGTGATTTTAACTGGAGGGCGAGTAAAGGTGGGGTATGCTTGTGCTCTAAAGCTGTTGAGAAGTGGTGCAAATTTGGTGTTAACAACACGTTTTCCTGCTTTAGCGTTGGAACAATTTAAGAATGAACAGGATTATGCTACTTGGAAACATCGTTTGTTGGTTTATGGATTGGATTTGAGAGATTTAAAAGCAGTCGAAGCATTTATAGATTTTTATCAAAAAAACTACTCTAGCTTAGAGGTTTTGATTAATAATGCAGCACAAACAATTCAATATCCTATTAGTTATTATCAGCCTTTGATCGAAAAAGAGCAAAATTTATTAAAGGCTGCGAATAGTAGTGGCTTGATTGCTAACTTGACGCCTGTTGGAGAACAACAACAGCCTATCAATTGGTTGGATGAATACCAAAAAGATTTGCCTATGAATCGTTTTGGTCAACCAGTGGATTTTCGAGAAAAAAACAGTTGGAATGCGACTTTGGAAGAGGTTTCCATGTTTGAATTATTAGAAGTAAATTTAATCAATCACATTAGTCCTTACTTACTAATTAAAGCTCTAACACCGCTGTTTAAGACCTCTAGTTTTGAGTCAAAATTTATCATTAACGTGAGTTCTTCGGAAGGGCAGTTTAGCTATGAGAATAAAACCATTTATCACCCTCATACCAATATGACAAAGGCGGCTTTAAATATGCTGACAAGAACATCTGCTTCGGCTTATGCTAAAGCACAAATTTATATGAATAGCGTTGATGTAGGATGGGTATCTACAGGAGCCCAAGAATCGAAACGACAAGCTCAATTCGAGGTGGGCTACATTCCCCCATTAGATCCTGTTGATGCAGCTGCTAGAATCTTACACCCCATTCAAGCGGCTTTAGTGGATAAAGAATATTTTGTAGGAAGTTTATTAAAAAATTTTAAAATTGTAAATTGGTAAAATATTAGGTTTATCATTAGAACCATTTTTTACAACAACTAATACTCCGCTGATTATTATTCGCTACGCTCATGAGAGCGCAAGCTTAGTTTTTTAGTTTTTCTACGAACCCGCAAGCTCACGAAGTAAAAATATGGAAGTGCATCTTGTTGATAATTAAATTAATATGATTTTTTTAACGGAGTAATGAACAACAATTCTGTTGAGATATCTATGGCGCAAAAAAAATGGATAAGAGCTGTTAGCATAATTGGAAATGCGCCTGCCTTGCACGCAGGAGGGTGTGGGTTCGAGTCCCATGCAGTTCTTATCTTTTAAAATTGTTGGCGCAAAATGTATACGTCTTTTTTCAAAAAAACAGGGCAAGAATTACTCGCATAATGGGAAATGTGCCTACTAGCTCTGTAGGAGATATGAGTTCGAGCCTCATGTAATTCTTCCCTTTTGGTAGATTGACGCTAGCATAGGGCAAAGGCTGTTAGCATAACAGGAAATGTACCTGCCCGTCAAGCAGGGGATATTGGTTCGAAGCCAATGCAGCTTTTGCCTTTTTGAAGAAACTGTAGAGTTGACAAAGACTATTGGTGTAATGGAAACACGGCGGTCTCATAAATCGCAGCTATAGGTTCGAGTCCTGTGTAGTCTTTGTTTTATTATGGGAGTATTTTTGAACTTCTAGATGTAATTTGGGTTGTTATGATAATGTTTAATAGATCGAATCTTTTACTTCCTGATGGTTTGTTTGTGCTAATAGACTATTTAGATTATATTTGATGTGTAAAGAGATTTGAATTTTTCCCTTTTATACAACAGTTCGCTGAAACTGTGCCAGTAGTAGTAAAATAGAGCTGTTTTGGGCATATAAATGACATGACCCAATTTAAAATATCCCAAAGGTTAGAGCTGTTTAGTGCCAAAATCGTTGCGTATAAGGGAGTAATAAACTACTACTTATTAAAACTCAATTATCATTTATGGAAAAATCCGAAATAAAGGAGCGATATTTTCAATTACAACCACTTTACGAACGATTAGGAGTCAATGCTACCCAAGCAATAGAAGGTTTTTTAAATGCTGAAGAAATTACTTATTTGAATGTTTCTTATAGAATAAAGGAGTTTAAGTCCTTCTTTGAAAAGATAGGTAGGAAGCAGTATCTCAACCCTTTTGATGAAACCGAAGATTTTTGTGGTATACGTATTATTTGCTATTACAACCAAGATATTCAAAAAATCAAACAAATCATTCGGGATGAATTTGAAATTATTCGCAACGAAGACAAGTCAAGCATTCTAAAAGTGAGTGAATTTGGTTATCGCTCTACGCATTATATTGTCAAAATAAAAAAAGAGTGGTTAGGGGCACCAAACTATAGAGGTTTGGAAGATTTGAAGATTGAAATTCAAATTAGAACAATCTTGATGCATACTTGGGCGGAAATTGAACACAAGCTGAATTATAAAAAAGAAATTGAAATTCCTGATGAATTTGTACGAAAGCTATATTGGTTGTCTGCAAAATTTGAGGAGGCAGATTATCATTTTGAAATTCTAAAACAAGATATTGACACGTATCGAAAAAAGTTGCAAAAGGAAATTGAAGATGAGGGCGCTTTTCAACTAAATCAAAAAGTGAATATCGATAGTTTGAATGTATTTTTAAACCATTATTTTAAAAATCGAGAAGAGGAACCAAGTTACATCGATCATTTGTTGTTATATCACTTGCATAAGCTAGAGGTATCTTTTGAAGATATGAGAAATGCTATAGAAGAGTTGAAAGCTTGGACGGATTTAATAGCTGCTGATATTAAAGAGATTTATCTAAAAGATATTGGTGCCAAGCGAAGAAATATTCAAGGAGCAGAACTGATGCTGTGCTTGTTGGATGTTTATATTCCAAATTTTATGGAGCAACGATTTAAAAAGAAAGAGTTGGTTCCTTCGAGAGTGGCTATTATTAAAAAATGGCAACACAAGTTAGAGCAAAAAAATGGCTCTATTTTAAATTAATCGGAAGTATTTACCTCACTTATTAGGCTGATATTTGAATAACTAATTTATCCTTTTACTTAACTATTGACCATACATGAAATACGTTCATACCAATATTATCAGTAAAGATTGGAAAGCTTTGGCTGGATTTTACATTCAAGTTTTTAACTGTAAACTGCTATTGCCGCAGCGAGATTTGTCTGGTGAATGGCTGTCCAAGGCGACTGGTGTTCCTAATGCTCACATCAAAGGAGCTCATTTAAGACTGCCTGGCTATGGTAAAAATGGACCAACGCTAGAAATTTTTGAATACGACAAAATGGAAGCAGCAGCAGAGTCTATGCCGAATCGAAAAGGCTTTGGTCATTTAGCTTTTGAGGTGGATGATGTGCATGAAGTAGTGGAAAAAGTACTAGAATTGGGAGGTAAAAAATATGGAAGAATTGCGACAAAATCTATCCCTGATTTGGGAACCTTGACTTTTGTCTATGTTCAAGATCCAGAAGGAAATATAATTGAAATACAAAATTGGGGGACAACACTCCCAGTTAAAGAGGTACCTAAAACTTCTGAAGAACCGGTTCAGTTGCCGATGGACAAAGATGCTGTATTGACAGTAGAAGGAAAGGAAGAAGATCGAGAAGTATCTCCTAAGACAACATTAAACGAGCCATTGTCTGACAATTTAGAGACACCTATTTCTAAAAGGGCATTATTAGATGAGTTGCAACGTGATTTAGATGCTTCTAAATATGATTTAGAGGAAACAAAGCAGGAAGTAAAGGATTCTAAGGAAGATGCCAAATATCAAGAACGAAAAGTGAAATCGGGACTAAAATATGACCCTGATTCAGAATTGGTAATTCCGAAGAGTAAAAAAGAGTTGTTGTCAGAATTAAAAGATGAAATGCAACTTAATCCTAAAAAAGAGCTTGTCTTACCTAAAACTAAATTACCACTAGAAGAGGATACGACCAATTCTAAAGAGGTTAAAAAACAGGTTAAAAAAATAGAATTGCCTCCAATTCCAGCTGATTTGAGGGTGGAGTACAAAAAAGATAGAGTAGTGACTGTATTGGATTTAGAGCATTTGAATCTAAGTATGACTTCTGATCAATTGGCACAAAATCTTTGGTCGTTTTCTAATTTAAATCCCTCCGATAATGAAGAAAAAACTTTTTTAGAATGTTTGGGGGAAATTTATAGGGCAGACTTAGTACCACTCAAAAAGCAGTACAAAGCGGAAGACAACAATGAAGAAAATGAAAAAGCATGGGCATTAACACCGAGGCTTAGGGATAGTTTGAAGCATTTTTTAGGGCAATGCGAGGAACATAAAAATGCCTTAGAAGATTTGAAGTTAGAACAAATTAACTCAAGCCCCAAAGCATGGGTGGAAACCTATCAAAATTTATTGTTATTAACATTAGCCGTAGAAGAAAAGGGGGGCACAGAATTGCGCTTGGGATATTTATGAAAAAATAATGGATAAAAGTTTTTATAAAATGCTATCCAGTGAATGCGATTTACTGCGTGAGCACTTTGCTTTTAGTTAGTTGCGCTGCTACTGCGTGGTTTCAACGGAGTATTAGATTATTGTACATTAAAAATAAGATCATGCCTAGCCTTTCGTATTATATTGTTACGACTGTTTTAAGAATCAAGGGACTAAAGAAAATTTTTGCACAAGACCCTATTCCGTATGAAAAACTCCGAAAAGAAGATATTCATATACCCAGTAAACGTGTGTTAAAAGGAAACGCTAGTACTCAATTTAAGGTTTTGAATACTTTGGTAACAAGCCTTGTTCCTAAAAAATACAATAATGATCAATTTTTGCTGTTGTATTGCCCAGGAGGAGCCTTTGTAAGTGGACCTAATCTGCTAAGCTGGGACAGCTTGGCGAAATTGGTGCGAAATACAGGAATCAATGCTTGGATGCTAGATTACCCCAAAGCACCCGAGGCTAAAATTCTAGAAACAACTCAAAATATAGATGCTGTTTATGCCAAAGCTTTGGAACAATATGATGCTTCTAGAATTATCTTGATAGGAGATTCAGCAGGTGGCAATCTTATTCTAACGCTAACACAGCGATTGATAGCCAAGCAGCAACCTTTGCCAAGGCGATTGATTGCCATTAGCCCTGCTTTTGATGGTAGTATGACCAATCCTGAGATTGATCGTGTTGATCCTTATGATTGTATGTTAAGTAAGAAAGGTGTGTTGTCGGCAAAAAGAATGTGTCAAGGAAATTTAGACATTAAAGATCCAATGCTATCACCACTTTATGGAAGTTTCAAAAATTTTCCGCCCGTTGATTTATTTATGGGAGAATACGATGTTTTGTATCCCGATCAAAAATTAGGTAGAGCAAAAATGGAACAAGAAGGTGTTGATTTGAACGTTACAATAGGGAAAAAAATGCCGCATATATGGCCTTTGTTGCCAGTGATGAAGGAAGGAGTCAACGCATTGAAAAAAATTGAAAAGATCATTCTTCAACAAATAAAATAATACCCGTTGTCTATGTTTTATAACTTGTATTGTTTGATTAGCGTGAATCAAGAATGGAACTGAGTTCACATTGCTAGTGAACTCAGTTCTATTCGAAAATATCTAATTATTGTTATAATTCATCTACAATATGGGCATACATTTGCCATACCTGATCTTTTTCGGGGAGGGGAGCTGTAATGACAATAGGCTCTTTTTTTACAGGATGGACAAAGGACAATTTGTTGGAATGAAGGTGAATGACTCCTGGATCTGTATTAAATTTAGAAGCACCATATTTTTTATCCCCACGAATGTTGCAACCTATTCTAGCCAGTTGCACTCGAATTTGATGCGAACGTCCTGTAATCGGCAAAATTTTTAATAAGTGATGATCTGCTAGCCCACCCAAATATTGATACGATAACTCAGAGCGTTTAGCACTCTTGTATTTTTGTTTGTTGTACGCATTCGTAACATTTCTTTCCGTATCCTTTGATAGATAATGTACCAACGTATCTTCTAGTTCCAAAGGACGGTGTTCTACTACTGCAACGTATTCTTTTTGAACCTGTCTATCTTGAAATAGTTTGTTCATTCTAGAAAGTGCTTTGCTTGTACGAGCATAGACGACCACACCACTAACAGGGCGATCTAAACGGTGGATAACTCCTAGAAAAACGTCACCAGGTTTATTGTATCGGCGTTTGATGTAGTCTTTGACAAATTCCGTTAGAGGTAAATCACCTGTTTCATCTCCTTGCACCAACCAACCTGCTGGCTTATTGATCGCAATAAGATGATTGTCTTCATAAATAACTTGGATGTTATGTTTTCTGAAAATATTCATAAGAAAATTGTAGTCAATATTGTAATGTATTGCAATAACCCTTGCAATTTTAAAGTGAATTTTAAGTGCTAGAATATTATATAGCCTAAAGTACGCTATTTATTATGACACATATTTATAATAAAACTGTATTTAATTTTCAGTTTTTCAATAAATAATGAGAAAAGCACCTTATCTTAAGTCAGTAGTAGTACAAAAAGAAATATTTAGTAGAACCATCGTATGATTATAGATTATTTGTCTTATAAGACAATATAAAACCCATTATAGAACATTGAGTTTAACTACTTGATTTAGTTAAAGTATAAAAAATCATATTGGTACTATTTGTTATTTATTGAAATAAAGCTACTTTGCTACTTACTAAAGCTTAAAATCAGCACAAATTTAGCAATAAATTTAAAGAATATGATATAAGCTACTCGGCATTTGTAAGAAGAAAAGAATTTATAGTTCGATTTATTAATGTTGCGAGACTTTTTGCAGAGCTTGCCTCATTCGAGAGCAAGCATCAAGTTACAAAATGTTATAGTAGCCTATTGTTTGCTATTTTTAGTTTGATGATAAAACTTGTTTTGTAAACAATTTTGAAGAAACTAACCCAATGTGTCAAATAGGATTATTGAGCAGATTGTAGAAGGTGTTGTTGCCTATTTATTTTTTGACCCCAAACCATCTAACCATGAACAATAGACGGACTTTTTTTAAACAAATGATTGGAGCAAGTGCTTTCGGTTCTTTTTCTATGCTTAGCGAAACAATTGCCGCAGAAGAATTGACCGAAACAATTGACGAGTTAACAAGCCTTCCTATAGAAGCAGCTATTCAAGGAGAAGATTTATGGAAACGAGTACAAATGGCTTATGCTGTATCTAAGAGTTACTTAAATCTTAATAACGGTGGCGTAGCTCCTCAACCTACGATTGTCCTGAATGATCAAAAAAAATATTTGGAACAAATCAATCAAATGCCTTCGCATTATTTGGCGCGTGAACTACCCAAAAATCGGTTTATTTTGCGAGAAAAGTTAGCCCAACTAGGAGGTTGCTTGCCCGAAGAAATTGCACTGATGCAGAATACAACAGAAGCCATGAATACGGTGATGTTGGGAATAGATTGGAAAGCTGGAGACGAAGTTATTGTATCTAAACAGGATTATTCTACTGTTAAATTAGGATGGGAACAATTGTCTAAGCGATATGGCATAAAGTTAATTTGGGTCAATTTGCCAACTCCCATAGAGGATGACAAGGCTATTTTAGATATTTATTTGTCAAAAATAACAACCAAAACACGATTTATCAATTTAACGCAAGTCATCAATTGGACTGGACAAATTATTCCCGTTGCAGTGCTTGCTCAAATATGTCTGCATGCTCGTAGTAAAGGAATTTTTACCTTGGTTGATGGTGCTCACTCCCTTGCTCATCTTGATTTTAAGATAAGCGACTTGAAGTGCGATGCCTTTGCTAGTTCACTCCACAAGTGGTTGTCGGCTCCAATTGGGACAGGAATGCTCTACATTAGAAAGGATAAAATAGCTTCCGTATGGCCAATGTATCCGCATGACTTCAGTCAAACTTCGGTGATTGAGAAATTTGAACATAAAGGAACCATTTCTTTGGCTAGAGAAGAAGCAACGCACATTGCTATTCAGTTTCACCACCAGATTGGTATTAAACTAAAAGAAGCTAGATTGAGATATTTAAAAAATTATTGGGCAAAAGAACTACAACGTAGTAAAGAGGTGTTGTTTTATACTTCTTTTCAAGATAAATATGCTGGTGGGATTGCTTTGTTTGGAACGCCTAGTAAGAATATTGATTTAATTTCTGCAAAATTGGAACGAAAATATAGAATACACCATACTCGAACTAGCTTGGAAGGAGTAGAGGGGATACGAATTTCGCCTAATGTATATACTTCTACTAGTGACTTAGATCGTTTTTTAGAAGTGATCACAGGCTTGCTTAAAGAATGATTAAAAAAGAAGGAGCAGCCCCAAAAGAAAGGGAAAGATGCTGATGATAGTTCCTAAAATCAATAGTGTATTTCGAATAGAAGTATTGAGTTTACCGTTAAAATAGTAAAAAATCAAAATTTCAATAACCCAACCTGCTAGGTAGGCTACATTCGCAAATAAGCCATAGGGTAGTGCAGCATACCACAAAATTTCAGTCCATTTAATGGAGGGGTGTTGAGATAAAATAGCAAAACTGCTTAACAAACCACTCAACCCAACAATTATATTGTAGGGAATGCGTCGAATTTCCCACCACCGAACCATTTCTAAAATTCGTTGATCTTGTTGAATTCCAGAGTTGTCTAGTAAGTCATCATTTTCCATTGTTATAGGAAGTAAGTAAGCGGTCAAAAATAATCCTATATTTTGTTATTATTTTTTTGAACGATTACTTAAGTAAAATAAAAAACCACTCTAACAGGAGTGGCTATTCATAGAACTACAAGGAAAAGAAACTAAGAAGTTTCTCTTTTGTTGAGCTCATCTCTAATTTTGGCTGCTTTTTCGTAATCTTCTGATTCCAAAGCACTTTGTAGGATGGCATTTAGTTCTTCAACACTTTGTTCTGCCAATGTTTTTTCTCTAGGTTGGCGGTCAGAACGTCTATTTTTAGCACGTTGTACTTCTTTTTCTGTTTCTTCTTCTAAAATGATTCCTGCCTGTTCCAAAATAAACTCAAAGGTGTAAATGGGGCAACCAAATCGAACCGCCAAAGCCAGTGCATCGGACGTTCGAGAATCAATTTCGGTTTGTTTCCCATCTTGTAGACAGATCAAGTTGGCATAAAAAATACCATCAATTAGATTGTTGATGACAATTTCTTTAATTTCAATATTAAAATTTGTCAAGGTGTTTTTGAACAAATCATGTGTCATTGGGCGACTAGGAGCCATACCTTCCATTGCAACAGCAATTGCTTGAGCCTCAAATTCACCAATAACAATAGGTAACCTTCTGACACCATCTTGTTCACCTAAAACAATAGCGTAATTTTGCGTTTGTGCTAAACTATGAGAAAGAGCAACTATTTCCAGTTCTATTTTTTTCATTAAAAATTATTCTTTGGAGCTATGAATGGAATTGTAGATGAAGTTTTGGAACAACTAGTGCAATCCATTTCTTTAGTCTTAATAAAGCCAAGTCCAATTTACTTGTGCTTTATTGAGTGTTTTTATAAAAATCTATTTGTTGTTTTATCAAGCAAGTAACTGCTTTGGGATAAAAAAAAGCATGAAAATGTTGAAAAACAGATGCTTACTTTGTTGTCCTAACAAGAAAAGCGCTTATTTTGTTATTTTCAGGTGCAAAAAATACGGCTTTTTTTCCTAAGAAAAAATTATTAGGACTAATAATGATTCTTACAAATGAAATTGTAGCTAGATAAGGTTCGCTTTCTTATTAGAATGGAAGAGAAAAATAAGTAATTGTTCAAAAAAATACGCAGTAGCAGCGTAGCTAAAACAGCCTTCTTTTTGCGCTATTCTTCATCAGAAAAACTTGTCTTAGCTCGCTAAGCCTTCCTTTTTCTTCTTGGATTAGCAAAAAAATAATCCCATTTTTTGTTCTTATTTTTTCTGACCGCTTACTAAAAAAAAATCGCATCTTTTAGGACACGATTTAACTTTGATTGTCTTGTTTTATTTGTTCGGGATAATTCAAGACTATTGTTACATGGAGTTTCAAGGGAATTAGTTTCCACTTGTGTTTGGTGTTTAGGTTTTTAGGTAAGGCAACCAA
The DNA here is from genome assembly GCF_000724545.1 of Aureispira sp. CCB-QB1. Classification (GTDB taxonomy): domain Bacteria; phylum Bacteroidota; class Bacteroidia; order Chitinophagales; family Saprospiraceae; genus Aureispira. Next base: position 46,385 of record NZ_JHBV01000014.1, read on the forward strand.
AATTGCCTTGTCATCTTGTATTTATCTTATGTGTTTGGTTTGTTATTTATTAATGCAGGAAATATAAAAGTGTTACCATTTTAAGATAAAAATTAGCACTTAATTTCTATTTTTATACAATACTAAAAAAAAGCTATTTTGAATAATTTGATTACCAGGCTTATAGGGTTAGAGTCGTAAAAAAATAAAAATGTTAAAAGTAGGTATTACAGGCGGTATTGGTAGTGGGAAATCAACAGTTTGTAGGCTGTTTGAAAAATTTGGGATTCCAGTTTATTATGCAGATGATCGAGCAAAATGGCTGATGAATTACCAAGAAGAGGTAAAAAATAAATTAATGGAGCATTTTGGGGCAGATGTTTACCAGAGCGATGGACTCTTAAACAGAGCGCACTTGGCAGGAATTGTATTTAAAGATGCTAGCCAACTAAAAGTGCTGAATAGTATTGTGCATCCTGCTGTTTTTAAAGATGGTCAACAATGGCAGCGTGAGCAGGAATCGTTAGGTGTTGCCTATACTTTGAAAGAGGCTGCTTTATTATTTGAGACAGGATCTTATGCTGATCTAGATAAAATTATAGTCGTCACAGCGCCAGAAGATTTGAGGATAAAACGAGTAATGGAGCGGGATAATAGCACCGAGGAAGAAGTACGAGCTAGAATGAATCAACAAATGCCTCAAGCCGAAAAAGAAAAAAAAGCCGATTACATTATTAAGAATATAGCGTGGGAAACATTGAATGTACAAGTCTCTGAGTTGCATGAAAAATTATTGTATTATGCCAAAAGACCCAAACAATAACTAAGTGGCTAAAAAGCATTCTAATTTAAGGTTGTGCCTCCTCGTAATACCGATAGTATCGCGCTATATCTACTTCTGCATCTAAGCTTTTTTCGCCTTCTAAATAAGCTACAAACTCTGCCGCAAAAAGAGGGCTTAGATACGAACCTTTGGCTCCCATGCCATTAAATAAATAAAGTGCTTTGAAATGTGGATGCTGCCCAATAAACGGACGGCGATCTCTTACCGTTGGACGGACTGCTGCGATGTGTTCTACCACTTCAAATGGAAGTTTTAAGATACGTTCTAGGCGTTCTATCAGGCTTTTTTTCGCTTTGGGGAGTGGAGAAATGGTTTTGTAATCTCGGTTATAAGTGCTACCAATCCAGTACAAATCTTCTTTTAAATGAATGATAAACACACCGTGTTTGACCAATTTATTAGGCGCAGGATAGTTAGGGATTTTAACCAGTAGGATATCCCCTTTGGCAGGGGCAAAGGGGAGATAATTGAAGTAAGGATTTTGAATGGCTTGAAATCCTTCTGCAAAAATAATACGCTTGGCCACCATATCTTTGTAAGATACCTGATTTTGTTCAATAACCAAGGATGCGTAATCAAACTGTTCTTCTAAGTAAGACTGCTCTTTTTGTAGTAAAGTTTGATAGGCTAAGACTAAGTCTTTGAGGCGCACCCGACCTGCTTGTTGAAACTCTACACCATTTTGAATATCGGTTAGAAAATTTTTGTAGAAATCTAAACGAAACCCATTGGTGACATAATCAGCAATATCAGGATTGCTAGAACGAACCAACCAATCGTTTTCTGTTTTTATCGAATTAAAGAGCATGGCTACTTGCTTTAGCTCCAAGATAGGAATATCAAGTTGTTGCTCCAATGCTCGGTAGGTTGTTATGGCAAAAGGGATAAGGTCGTCAATACGCCAACTCTTAACAAAATTGCGCCCAGTAATCGGATTGATTAGCCCCGCAGCAACCATTGAGGCAGCTTGATGATGCTTATGGTCTATCACCAATATTTTCTTTCCTTGTTTTAATAAAAAATGAGCCACTAAAGTGCCTGCGATGCCTTGCCCTACGATGATATAATCGTACATTCGTCTAAAATTATGCTATACTACAGATATATATTTTACTTTTGGTACTCCACACAAAGAGTATATACAAAGTCTTGCACAAATATAGAACGCTTTTGTAAAAGAATGGGTTGAATAAGGGGATTATTCACTAATTTGATTGCTTAAAAATCATGAGTAAACCATCTTTTAGGGGCAAGTTCTAATCTTAATTTATAAAAATTGATAGAACTGAATTGGTTTTGCTAAGCTTTGAAATACCTGATAATAGTCTTTGCTGAATAATGGCGTAAGTGGTCAAAAATTATAATAAAAACGCCTTTTATTTAGCCCTAATCAAAGTGCAAAAAAGAATAGGGTGAATCTATAGTTTTGAGAGACAATTGCTTATTATTATAAAATATATTCTAATTATGAAATACACATTTGTAGCCTTTTTATTACTCTTATCTACGATTGTTCTGCAAGCTCAGAAAAATCCGCATAAAAATATAGTCATAGGTACTTCTTATGAGCCCAACGAACCAACAATAGCTTTGCACCCCAAAGACCCTAATATTTTGTTGGGTGGTTCTAACATTTTTAATTTATACCGTTCTGAAGATGGCGGCAAAACATGGGAGGAAAAAACGTTGCGTTCTACCTATGGAGTTTGGGGAGATCCTGTTATTATTCCAGATACAGCAGGCAATTTTTACTTCTTTCATTTATCTAATCCCGAAGAAGGAAATTGGATAGACCGAATTGTTTGCCAAAAAACCAGTGATAATGGAAAGAGTTGGACAAATGGCTCTTATATGGGGTTAAATGGAGCCAAAGCACAAGATAAGCATTGGGCCATTGTCGATCCTAAAACAAATTATATTTACGTTACTTGGACGCAGTTTGATAAGTATGGAAGTACGAGTTCCAAAGACAAAAGTTCGATTATGTTTTCTATGTCCAAAGATGAGGCAAAGACTTGGACTAAAGCAAAAAAAATTAATGAAATAGATGGAGATTGTTTGGACGATGACAATACGACAGAGGGAGCGGTGCCTACGGTAGGTCCAAATGGAGAGCTGTATGTGGCTTGGGCAGGTCCCAAGGGGTTGGTGTTTGACCGATCGTTGGACGGTGGCGAGACGTGGTTAGATAAGGATATCGCCATTGATCCAATGCCAGGAGGGTGGACTTATAAAATACCTGGGATTTATCGTTGTAATGGTTTGCCTGTTACTACTTGTGATATTAGTGGAGGAGCTTATAACGGAACCATTTATGTTAACTGGACGGATCAAAGAAATGGTACGGACGATACGGATGTCTGGTTGTCTAGTTCTACTGACAAAGGCAACACATGGTCTAAGCCTGTTCGAGTCAATAACGATGCTCCTGGAAAACATCAATTCTTAACATGGATGACGGTAGATCAGACCAATGGATATTTGTACTTTGTGTTTTACGATCGAAGAGATTTTGATGACGAACGAACAAATGTTTACATGGCTCGTTCCACAGATGGAGGAAAAACATTTGTGAACTTCAAAGTCAACGACAAGCCTTTTTATCCCAACCAAGGAATTTTCTTTGGGGATTATAATAATATTGTTGCTAGGGGAGCCGTGGTTCGACCTATTTGGACACGCTTGGACGAAACCCGATTGAGCATCAAAACAGCATTAATTGATGTTGAGGCTATTCCTACCAATGCTACTGCACCAATGGTTGCTCAAGCGAATCACGAGGATGTTGTGCCACCAAATCCTAATATTTTATATGTATCGTTTAAAATTCCTAAGAAAACAAAACTTAGCTTGTTTGTATATAATGAAAAAGGGAAAAAATTAAAACGACTTTTTAAATGCAAAACATTTGAATTTGGTAAACATATTGAAGCGTTTGAAATTCCAAGTTTAAAATTGGAAAAGGGCACTTATTCTTATCAACTAAAAGAGGGAAAAACTGTTATAAAAGAAAGAACCTTTGAAGTGCAGTAACTTAAATCGCTTTAGAAGGTTCTATCTCAAAATAGTTATAAAAATATATACAAAATGATTGATAAAGAAAGACCTGTACTAGTAACTGGAGGTAGTGGATACATTGCTTCTTGGGTGGTTAAACAGTTGTTAGAACAAGGCTATAAAGTAAACGCTACTGTTCGAAACAAATCTAAAATTGCCAAAGTTGACCATTTGCTGAAGTTGCAAAAACAGTTTCCTGGAAAGTTAGAATTATACGAAGCAGACTTACTTAAAGAAGGCTCATTTGCTGAAGCGATGAAGGATTGTGCTTTGGTTATACACATGGCTTCTCCATTTAAGGTGAACGTAAAAGATCCTCAAAAGGAGTTGGTAGATCCAGCTTTAAAAGGTACTCGAAATATTTTGCAGACCGTTAATAATACGTCAACTGTTAAGCGTGTTGTATTGACTTCTAGTGTTGTTGCTATTTATGGAGATGCTTCAGATATTGAACAAACTGAAAATGGTGTTTTTACAGAAGCATATTGGAATACAACTAGTTCTCTAAAACATCAGCCTTACAGTTATTCTAAAACTCTGGCGGAAAAAGAAGCTTGGAAATTTGAAGGGGAACAACAACGTTGGGATTTGGTGGTCATCAATCCTTCTTTTGTAATGGGACCATCGTTGAGCGATAGGACAGATGGTGAAAGTACCAACTTTATGATCCAGTTACTTTCGGGAACGTTTAAATCGGGAGCCCCTTATTTGGCGTTTGGTTTTGTTGATGTTCGAGATGTTGCCGCTGCTCATATTTTGGCAGGAACCAAAGAAAGTGCTTCTGGTCGCCATATTACCTGTGCGACAACAAAGACAATGTTAGATGCAGCAACTATTTTACGCCGAGAGTTTGGGGATAAATATAAATTGCCATCGAGACAATTGCCCAAGTTCTTAATGTATTTGGTTGGCCCTTTTGTCGGGTTTTCTTGGAAATTTGTTCGAAATAATGTTGGGATACCGATGAAGTTCGACAATAGCTATAGCAAAAAAGATTTGGGATTGGTGTATAGAGATTTGTCAGAAACATTTAAAGATCAAGTGGAGCAATTGGTGAAAAGTGGTCATGTGAACTAGTTTTTTGCTTCAAATTTTGCCAAAAAATAAAAAAATGAGTGCAAGACTATTGCTTTTTTCAAAATGTTTATTTAAACTTGTATAACAACTATCGAACAAAACGATAAAATATCTACATGAGAATAATTAATAATAACACTTTTAATAATAATAACTTCTACTTTTCAATTAAGAATAGTGAGAGCTAAAAGTGTGTATTATAAATCAATATATCTAAAGAGCTTGAACTGATTCAAGCTCTTTTTTTTTTGCCTTATTGAAACCACATTCTAATGAACCAAACCATACAATTTAAGACAATGTTACCAGTATTTTTTTGCTCTAATAATAACAATAATAATTATTTAACTAACAGATTTCATTCGAGCTGACTGGTATTCGTATATCTATAAAATAATAAAAGCTTGGATGATTCATCCGAGCTTTTTTTTTGCTTCAAATTTTAATAAAACATCAATTATCATGAAAACAGAGACAAAAGTTCTAAAAAAAGTAAGCCTAGGAAAATTGGAAACAGAAAAAGCAGTAGAATTTGTAAAAAGCACATTTTTGACCGCTTTATCAGATGCATTAGAGTTGACAAAAGTATCAGCACCTGCTGTTGTTTTGACAGGAACGGGAATTAACGATGATTTGAATGGCATAGAACGACCAGTGCGTTTTCCAATCAAAGATTGGGCTGAAAAAAGAGCTGAAGTGGTACATTCTTTGGCAAAATGGAAGCGATTGCGATTAAAAGAATATGAAATTCCTGTTGGAAAAGGAATCGTGACCGATATGAGAGCATTGCGCCCAGACGAGGTATTGTCTCCTCTGCATTCCATTTATGTCGATCAATTTGATTGGGAAAAATGCATTCATACGAAGGATCGAACGCTAGAAGTTTTAAAGGCAACGGTTCAGCGGATTTACCAAGCATTGAAACTAACGGAATTAAGAGTTTCTGAAACTTATGATCATTTGACTCCTTTTTTGCCTGAACAAATTACCTTTTTACACAGCGAAGATTTGTTGGCTAAATACCCTAGCTTGAATGCCAAGGAACGGGAGGATGCTGCTGCAAGAGAATATGGTGCTTTCTTTTTAATTGGGATAGGTGGTGTTTTGCAAGATGGAAAAAAACACGATGGAAGAGCCCCCGATTATGACGATTGGTCTACGACAACAAGCGAAGGTAAGAAGGGGTTGAATGGTGATATTGTTGTTTGGAACCCTATCTTAAAACGTTCTTTTGAGTTGTCATCAATGGGCATTAGAGTAGACGAAACAGCTTTGATGCGGCAATTAGAATTAGAAGAAAGCTTGGATCGAAGGGATTATTACTATCATCAACTTTTACTAAAAGGCACGTTACCCCAAAGCATAGGAGGAGGAATTGGACAATCTAGATTGGCAATGTTGCTGCTTCAAAAACAGCATATTGGTGAAGTGCAAGTTAGTATTTGGACGGATGAAATTCATACGGCTGCGAATGTTAGAGGGATTCAGTTGTTGTAAAAGCAAAAGATTAATTTAACGTTGATTTATGGACAAAAAAAAGGCGGTCTATCCATGTGGATAGACCGCCTTTTTTAGCTATGATAAACAAATGCGCTTATTCTGCCGCATTAACTTTTACAGTTCTATTTAATTCTTTACCTGTATCATCTTTTAGACGGAATGTATAGGTTCCGTTATCTAAAGATTTAACATTTAGAGCTTTGTAGTTATTTCCTTCTGTGATGTCAAATTGATTGTTTGCAACCATTGCATAACCTTCTTCGTCGTACATCTCAATTTTCAAACTTTTAGCATCTTCTGTTTCGATACCAAATATAAACATACCATTTTCTACAGGTTCATCAGACATTGTAAAGTTAACATCTAGCAACTGAGCTTCTTTTTCTGCTCCCATTAGAGTAGAATTGATGTTCATAATGTGTTGAGCATCGGCATCTTCTGAGTTCATGGCTTGAGCAGTAGCAACGATATCACTAGTTTCTAGCTTAATCATTTGTCCTTCAAAGTTGACTTCCAATACTTTAGATTCAGCTTTGCCTGCTCTGGTAAGCGTAGCACTTTCGCTGTCTAATTCAGTTGGTTGCATAGTTGGTTGATTGTTGTTGCTACAAGATGCAGCAAATAATATAGTTAATAAACCTACAAAAAAGATATTGGTGTAATTTTTCATTTTATTACAATTTTTACGGTTCTGTAATTTTTGATTTGTCTTAAACAAGTTTTCTATTGACGAAAAGACAGTTGTTAATGTAAGTAAAAACAAAAGTATTACCTCAAAAGTTTCTTTTTTTCTTTTTTTTTTGCTGAAAACTTAATTGTTAAATTAGGTATATTTATTATAATGCAATAATATATTTGATAACTAACAAGAACTTATTGTATCTTATGATATGTTATTCGGTCGTAGGAATCAAAGTCCTCTGTTTACGGTCAATTTTCAGACCTCCATCCTTTATAAAATAAATTCTTGCTAGTTCTTATGCTACAGTCGTGTACATCACAGTACGCTTTTCCTGCACTCAGTCGCATTTGTTCTACAGGTTTTAGCATTGCCCAGTCGTCTATAATGGCACTAATAATAAACGCTCCAGGGTGCAAGGTGCTTTTGGCTCGTACAATTGGATAAGCTTGTGCTTGGCGTGCTTCTGTCTCGAAATACTCATTGGCAAAACAAGCAATGGCTACCATGTCTTTTTGACTATTGGTGGTATTATAAAAAGTGGTTGGAGTTCCTTCAGGAAAGTCTAACAACCCATTGTGACCATTAAAAACAACTAAATCTGCACCACCATGAATGCTAATGGTATGATCGGGCAAAGCGATTGTGGAAGTATAATTATTGGACATTGCTCTAAAAAAATCATTTAGTGTTGCCAACATTTTATCTCCACGATAAGCATCCGCTACCAAATAAACAACTGCTTTATTGGGGTAAGTTCTTTTAAAAACAACACGTTCCAAAACGGTGGAATCATGATAAATGTTTTTAGTACTTTGCAATAACGTCCATGTTTTTTTCTCTTTGAAATACCGCTTCATGCCAGTGCTAGTTGCCCAGTATAGATTGGAACGCAGGCTAAATCCATTGCCCAATGAGGCTGTAGTCGGAACGATACCTTGATGTTCATTGTCGCAAAGAGGAACAAATACATGAACAACTAAAGGGATGTTTTGACTTATCTTTTTGTTTAAGTTTTGTTCAATTTTTGTTCTAGTAAATGTAGAAAAATCTTCTAATCTAGGAGGAGTCTCCTTTTTTGACAAACTAGTGTCTATCGTTTTTGTTGGAATACTATCGTTGATAAGACTATCTTTGCTCTGATGGTGGCTTGAAGAGACTTCCTCTGTTTTATTGGAAGAGCTACAAGAAGCAGTATGAATCAGCCCTAAGAATATTAATAGTAACCCGTAGAATTGTGGCATCATAAGAAAGCGTTTATGGACATAACGAAATTATACTGAAAAAGATACATCTTTTAGGTTTTAAACGTACAGTGCTTGTAGAGATGGTAGAATTGATGTTAAATAACCTTTATTGATGAATTCAATTTAAAAATAAAGAAAAACGAGTAGAATATACGTTCTTTGTACGAACAGACGAATAGGAAGCATTTTCGTAGAAATTTGTGAAATGCCTACTAAAAATCACATTTACACAGCCTACTATTTCTAAACAACTTCTTAGTAATAGTAGTTCGTTGATTTTTTACTTTTTTACCAAAAAGATAAAAAAGCACATTTATATTAGTTTGATAATCAAAATTTTAACACAAAACACAACAAAGATGCAACTTGCTGATTATCAAGCTAATAAAGTTTTTTAACGAACTATTGAGTAAAGCAGGTGTAAATAAATAGACTAAAACAGAAAATAACATATTATGAGTCGATTAAAGTTGCCTAAAAAAGTATTTATGCAAGGAGGCATACCAGCTGCTTTTATAGGTCAATCTATTGCCAAACACCAAACTAAAACAGATATTGGTGCACACAATATATTTTTGGGACAAGTGCGAGCAGATGTAATTGAGGGCAAAGAAGTCCAAGCTATAGAGTATAGTGCTTATGAAGAAATGGCAGAGCAAAAAATGCACGAAATCAGAGAACATACATTCGAGCAATTTGAAATTACTTGTATGCACATTCATCATAGCTTGGGAGCCGTAGCAGCAGGCGAAATATGTTTGTTCGTTTTTGTATCTTCGCCCCACCGAGCTGTGTGCTATGAAGCTTCTCGATATATCGTAGAAGCGATAAAAGCAGAAGTTCCAATTTTTGGAAAAGAAATTTTTAAGGATCAAAGTCATCAATGGAAAGTAAATAAATAGAGTATGGTTGATATAACACACAAATCCAATACATTGCGTATGGCTGTAGCACAAGCTATTGTAACCGTCAGCCAGCAAGCTACAATTGATGCTATTGTAAATAAAACAGTTCCCAAAGGAGATGTTTTTGAAATGGCAAAGGTAGCTGGTCTCTTTGGTGTAAAAAAAACGTCTGATTTGATTCCAGATTGTCATCCTTTGCCGATTGAGTATACCAATATCAGTTATGAAATTGAAGGTCTACAATTATTGATTACAGTAGAGGTAAAAACAATTTATAAAACAGGTGTAGAAGTAGAAGCAATGCATGGGGCATCTTTGGTTGCCTTGACGATGTATGATATGTTAAAACCCATTGATAAAGGAATTGAAATTAATACAATCAAACTCTTGAAGAAAAGGGGAGGGAAATCAGATTACAAAGAAAAACACCCCAATGGTTTAACTGCTGGTGTTGTTGTTTGCTCCGATTCAATTTCCGCAGGTACTAAGAAAGATAGAGCGGGTAAAGCCATCATACACAAATTAGAGGATTGTGGTGTTGAGGTTGTTGCCTATGAGATTATTCCTGATGAAGTAGACGAAATTCAGCGCCAAGTAGCTCTGTTGCACGAGCAAGGCAAGGATTTAATTATTTTTACTGGAGGTACAGGACTATCTCCTAGAGACGTAACCCCAGAAGCTGTTTTGCCTTTGTTGGATCGAGAAATTCCAGGGATTATGGAAGCTGCCAGAAGTTATGGGCAAGATCGAACGCCTTATGCGATGTTGTCTAGATCTATTGCTGGAACCAAAGGAAATACATTAATATTGACATTACCAGGATCTACAAAAGGAGCAAGCGAATCTATGGATGCCTTATTCCCTGCTTTGTTGCACATCTTTGGAATTATGAAAGGAAAGCAACATTGATGGATTGGTCAATAGCTACTTGGAAAAACATTTTGTAGGATATTAATTTTTGAGAATTCAATAGTCTGATAATTGAATACAAAATAAATGAAATCATATGCTTTGGAATTATATCATTTTAATTTTATGTATTCTGCTCATTTATCGTTGGTGGCAGATGAAACGCTCTATTCGCAAAGGTGATTATGATTATAGTTACTATGAAGAAGGCCCTTATGGTGAACGCAAAAGAACAACCAGTTGGCTAGATAAATTAAAAGAATTATTCAGAATCAAATAATAAAATCAATATGAGACGTTTATGGTACGGTTTGATGGGATGTATGCTTTTTCTTTCGGCATGTACAGAAGAAAAGCCACCAAGTAGTTCTGGAACTTACTCGGAGGGAGTATTTACAATTAATGAAGGGGTATTCGGGCAAACTTCGGGCACTATAAGTTATTACAATCGAACGAATGGAACGGTACAGCAAAAAATCTTCAAACAAGTAAATGGTCGTGATTTGGGAGATGTGGTACAGTCAATGAGTTTTTATGAAGATAGGGCTTATATTGTTGTTAATAATTCAAATAAAATAGAGGTAGCTGATGCCAATACATTTGAAGAAAAAGCTCAAATTACAGGCTTGCGGTTGCCTCGATACTGTTTGGCAATATCTACGAATAAGGCGTATGTAACAGAGTGGGGGGATGATGGATTGACTGGAACAATTGCTATTTTGGATTTAAATACACACACCGTTATCAACCGAATTGCAGTAGGTGTAGGACCTGAGCAACTTTTGTTTAAGGATGCCAAACTCTACATTACTCATGTCGGTGGCTATGGAACTAATAATATTGTAACAGTACTTAATACTGTTACAGACCAAATTGAAACAACTATCTCTGTTTTTGACAAACCTAGTGCTTGTGTGGAAGATGTAGATGGTTTTATTTGGGTGGCTTGTGCTGGAAAAGTAGCTTATTTGACTTATCCAACAATAGATACTGCCAATAGTACAGCAAGTGGTTTGATTAGGATTAATCCAACAAACAACGCCATTACTAAAACAATTTCGTTTGGAAAAGGCAAGCCAATTGGTAATTTAATCATCAATACGGCGAACAAGGAAGAGCTTTATTATAGCAGAACAAGCCAAGTTTGGAAATATCACATTGGGACAGATGTAGAAGAAAGCCTATTTAATGGAAGTTTTTATGGTTTAGGGTTTGATCCTGTTACCAACTATATTTATGCAGCAACTTCTGTTGGTGTTAATGCAGCAGAAGCACAACGTTATGATACCAATGGAATGTTAATAGACGCTTATACGGTAGGTGTTTTTGCTAATGGATTTGTATTTAAGTAGTGCATTCTTTGTTTAAGGCAAAAAAAAATGCGCTATACTGTTGGAGTATAGCGCATTTAATATTTTGTTCTTAGTTAAAGCTCAAAGTATATTGAAAGCCAAGGTTTAAACCAACCATTAAATTCCAAGCTGCACCTCTTTCTGGCTCTAAGATGCTACCAGAAGTAGGGAACCCTGCGTATCTTGCTACATCATCTCCTTCAGGATTAGTTAGCGAAGTCTCTAGGTGGAATAAAAGTAAAACTCCCATTTGATCGTTGATGCGGATTTTACCACCAACTTCAACTGTCAAACCTAAAACGAAGTTTTTGTAGATTTCTGCTTTGTCACTAGATAAAAACTTGTTGATATCTCTATAGTTTCTAGAATCATCTCTTGGGTTGTTAGCAGACCCGTAGTTTCTACCAATAGCGCTAGACAAGAAATCAAAGTGAGGACCAAAACGGAAAAATGCAGAAGATGGTGCCGTTGGATCGCCTCCTACACGAAGTAATAAAGGTACTCTAACATAAGTGATTTTTCTGTCGTATTTGATTTGATCGTCTGCTGACGTATTATCATAATCTGTTGTATAGTTTTGTCCTAGTGCAGCAACACCAATACCTGTTGCAACACCAATTCTTTCACTAAAGTTATAGCCAATTGTTAAACCTGTTTGGAAAGCGAATGTAGGTTGAATGTTTAGTGCTTGTCCTTCGGCTAAATCTTCATCATTTAGAATAAAAGATAGACCTGGTGTAAATCCAGCAGTAATTTCTAAGCCCTGTTGAGCAAAAATATTGCTAGACAAAAATAAGGCTAAAGCCAAAAAAGTTAAGTTTTTCATATTGTTATGATTTTGTTAATAGCTTGATTAAACTACTCAAAGTTAGTAAGAATTTTGAGGAATCAAATTATAGTTTTGCTTTTTTTTATCCCTTAACAGAATTGCTTTTAAAGCGATTTATTCAGGACTATAGGTATAAATAATACCGATTTGAAAACCAGCCATAACATTCCATGTAGGACTCCTAAAAGTAGCATTTTTGTCTGCTTCATCTGTATAATTGGGAAAAACAGCATCGAAAGGAGTTTCCTCTAGGGTACTTTTGTTGGCATCTACTGTTGCCTGGCTAGGACTGGTAATTGGATTAGCGGTGACCAAGTAATCTCCGCGATTTAAGTTGTGGGCAAAACTAGCAGCGCCCTCTCCTTCGGGATTAGATGAGCCTTCAACATGAAGCAATAACGTCATTTTTAAGTAGTCGTTAATTCGAATTTGAGCACCAACTTCGGCAGTGATTCCAGGTACAAAATCTCGATAAATTTTCTCTTGCCTCCCCAGACTAATAATGCCATTTGTGGCTTCATTTTTTTGGTACAATGTAATTTTTTGACGCAAATCAATACCACCTTTGTCATACTGACTAAAACCATTGAGTCGTTCGTCTTTGTAGATAGCAGTTGTCAAAAAATCAAAATGAGGACCTAAACGAGCAAAAAAGCCAGCTGCACGATTTGGGTCAGTACTAATTTCTAGAAGCAAAGGGACGCGAACATAGTTGGCTTGGCGAGTTATTGGGGCTCCCAAATTAGGATCTTTCAACTTACTAGTAGGCAATGTTGCTCGATTGTGTACAAATGAAGCAGTATGTTGTTGATAGCCTACTCCTGTTGAAACGCTAAAAATTTCTGTGATACCATACCCTATTAAAAAACCGGTATTGTAGGCAAAGGCAGTTTGTAAATCTAAACTAGAGCCTTTGTCCATATCCTCGTTGTTTAGTGCCATAGAAAGACCAGGGGTAAAATGTAGGCCAAGCTTTAGCCCTTCTTGGGCATAACTAAGTGTATAGGTACAGAAGAAGATACTTATTAATAAAAATAGGTTTTGCATGTTGTATAAGTCTTTTAATACGAATTTACTAAGGGGGGACCAAAAGTGTATTAAGGGCAGCGCAAGGTAATAAGTTTTATCCTTTAAACCAACTAATCAATGGAACTACCAAATACTCAAACAAGCAAATAAATGTGAAACGCTTTGTTTATTTTGGCGTATATTGTGAGTAAGAAGTGTTGATATAGTGGTTTTTTATAGTAGTTAGCCAATCGTCAATATGAAAAAAAATGGACTCCTTTATTATTTTATTTTAATATTCCTCGGCAGCTTTATCCTGTTATGTTCGGCTCAAGAAGAAGAAAAGAAGCTGTGGGGCAAAATTCATGCACCTAGCGCAGCATACCAAATTATGCTCTATCAAAAAGATAGAATAATGCATCAAGCTCCTGAGATTTTAGTATATTTTCAAAAGAAAAACAGCAAAACAGCCCATCCCATTGGAAATATTTTATTGCCTGAAGATAATCGAAATCACCTTACATACGAGTATTATTGGTCTGCTCAAGAGCAGTTGACTTTAATTGTTAATTGTGATAAATGTATGATAGAGCAGCGAACGTATTCTATTCATATTCATAAAAATCAAGCAATTTTAACTCAAGTGATAGACAATGCGAAACGGAGTGCTTAAGCATATTCAGTTTTATGGTATTGCTTTTTGTTAGAAGGAGGTGTTGTTGATTGTCATTGTAACTTATTTGGCGTTTGTAAACATTACAAAACGTATAACCAATGTTATCAGCAGTATTTAACAAATAAAACATAGAACCAAACATTTTCTAAAAATCCTTAATTAGTAAATCAAATGAATACAATGAAACTAAGTATTTTGTTCGTTGCTTTAGCCTTGTTGCTAGGAGCATGCACCACAGAACAAAAGCCAACACGAATCCAATATAATCCATCTTACGATGATTATTTATCAGCTTTTACAGATGGCGAAATCTCTAAAAAGTCCAGTATAAAGGTAGCCTTTCAAGAAGAGGTTACAGCTTCTGTTTCAACTCCTATATATCCCAGCCCGTTCTCTTTTGAGCCCCATTTGAAGGGCGAAGCTGTTTGGAGTGACAAACAGACGATTGAGTTTATCCCTTCAGAAGACTTAAAGTCAGGACAGATCTACACAGCAACTCTGAATTTATCCGATATATTGCCTCAGATCCCAGCAGACTTGTCTAATTTTGTCTTTCAATTTAAGGCAAAAGATCAGTTTATTAATGTTAGTCCTTTGGCGAGTACTGTTACCAAAGATAAAAACAATACTTGGATGCAGTTAAAAGGGCAGTTGATAACACACGATGTCGAAGATATAGAAAGTATCGAAAAGGTTTTGACAGCGTATAATGGAGCTACTCAATTAGAAATTATTTGGGAGCACCAAAACAATAAGAAGCACCTTTTTAGTATTGAGAACTTACCTCAAAAAGCAAAAGCTTACCCTATTACTTGGAAGCTCAATGGAAAGCCTGTTAATTCAACGACTACAGAAGAATATTCCTTTACAATTCCTTCTGAAAGTGAATTTATACATACCAATACTTATCGCTATAATGAACCAGAACAGCATATTGTATTGGAGTTTTCAGATGTTTTGGATGCAGAACAAAACTTAGAGGGCTTAATTCAATTGGGAGGCAGAAATTTAAAGTACGCCATTGAAGACAATAAAATTAAACTGTTTACAGATGGAAACTTTTCAGGAAAAAAAGAATTAAAAATCTCTAGCGAGATTAAAAGTATACTGGGCAAGAAGTTGGGAAAACCGTTGACAGAAACGATTACTTTTTCTGATACAAAGCCGCAAGTAAAATGGGTAGGAGATGGAAATATTATTCCCAAATCTAAGTCGATGCCTGTTGTATTCAAAACAGTAAATCTAAATGCCATAGATGTGCGTGTTATCAAAGTAAGGGAAAAGAATGTCAAGCAATTTTTTCAAGTCAATCACATAGATGGTGATAGCGAGTTAAAACGTGTCGGAACAGTTGTTTTGGAGAAGAAAATTCCGTTTAAAACCAAAGGATTGGACTTAGCAGAATGGACGAATCACTCATTGGATTTGGCGGATTTGATTACGCCCGAACCAGGTGCGATTTACGAAATTGCTTTAGGGTTTAGCCAATCGTATTCTTTGTATCCTTGTGAAAAATCGGATAGAGAGGAAGCACATTATGACGAGGTAGATATGATGGCATTGCCAAAGAATTGGGATAGCCCGAATTATAGCAGTAGCTATTGGGATAATTACGAAGATGATTATGATTATGGTGATTTGGAAAATCCTTGTAGTCGTTATTATTATCGTCCAAATTTGGTTGCAAAACGCAATATATTAGCTTCTGATTTGGGAATTATTGCCAAGCAGGGAGACAATGGTAATTTGTTTGTTGTTAATAATTTGCAGACCACAGAACCACTTAAAAATGTGGAATTAGAGTTCTATGATTATCATCAAGAATTGATCGGAACCACAAAAACGGATAAATCGGGTATGGCTCGCCCCAATTTGGCTAAAAAACCATTTTTCTTGATAGCCAAGTATGGTGATCAAAGAGGTTACTTGCGGTTAGATGATGGATCTGCGCTGTCTATGAGTCGCTTTGATGTCGCTGGAAGTACTTACCACAATGGTTTGAAAGGTTTTATTTATGGAGAACGTGGCGTATGGAGACCAGGAGATGAGTTGTTTTTGAACTTTATTTTAGAAGACAAAGACAAGACACTCCCAAAGAATCACCCTGTTGTATTTACATTAAAAGATTCTAGAGGTTCTATCGTGGTCAAGAAAACAACAACCAAAGGCGTGAATGGCGTGTACAATTTTTCTTGTCAAACAGATGACGATGCACCAACAGGAAATTACTTGGCTACGGTTCGTGTAGGAGGAGCAAAATTTAGTAAAAATATTAAAATAGAAACCATCAAGCCCAATCGACTTAAAATGGATTTGGACTTTGGAGTAAAAGAATTGTCAGTAGAAAATAAATCACTTGATGGAATATTGACGTCAACATGGTTGCACGGAGCGGTTGCTAAAAACCTAAAAGCAAAAGTAGAGGTGACGTTATCAGAAGGAAAAACAAAGTTTACAAAATACGATGAATATGTTTTTCATGATCCCGCTAGAGAATTTTCGCCAGAAGATAAAGTCATCTTTGAGGACAAACTTGATGAAGCGGGAAAAGCAAACGTAAAAGCAAATATTGTGGCCTCAAGACAAGGTCCAGGAATGCTAAAGGCAAACTTTAGAATGCAAGTTTTTGAGCCAGGGGGAGATTTTAGTATTAGTCAATTTGCAATGCCTTATCATCCATACAAAACGTATGTTGGAGTACGTGTACCGAAAGGGGATGAGGCTAGGAATATGTTGCTAACAGATGTAAAGCACAATATAGAGATTGTCACATTAGATAAAGACGGAAATCCTGTGGATGAAGAAGATTTGGAGGTGAAACTGTATAAGTTGGATTGGAAATGGTGGTTTGATAAAAATCGAGATGCCGTTTCGAGTTATCGAGGAAAAGTATATGGAACAGAGGTTGCCACAGGAAAAGTATCGACTAAAAATGGTCGAGGAACTTGGGAAATGGAAGTGAAGTACCCTAATTGGGGGCGTTATTTAGTTCGTGTTTCAAATGGTAAAAAAGGACATAGTACAGGAAAAGTCTTTTATATAGATTGGCCAGGATGGGCAGGACGTTCAACAGAGAATGATCCAGGAGGAGCAACTGCTTTGAATTTTTCGGCAGATAAAAAGACCTATAAAGTAGGAGAGGAAATTACTTTAAATATTCCAACAGGAAATGTAGGGCGTGCACTTGTTTCTATAGAGAATGGTACAAAAATCGTGGAAGCACATTGGGTAAATACCAAGAAAGGAACAACACAATTTAGGTTTAAAGCAACCAAAGAAATGGCACCCAATGCCTATGCATCGGTTTCGTTGTTACAACCTCATGCTCAAACCAAAAATGATTTGCCAATTCGAATGTATGGAGCAATTCCATTGTCGGTAGAAGATCCTAAGACACATTTAGAGCCAGAAATGGTTATCCCTGACGAGTTGCGTCCTGGTCAAGAATTTGCTATGTCGGTCAAAGATCGACGAGGCAAAGCGATGGCATATACTGTGGCTATTGTGGATGAAGGTTTGTTGGATTTAACTCGTTTTAAAACACCAAATCCATGGCATACATTTTACCAACGAGAGGCACTAGGGGTAAAAACTTGGGATATGTACAATGATGTTCTCGGTGCCTTTGGTGGAGATGTTAAAAGCTTATTGAGTATTGGTGGAGATGGGTTTAATGCCAACAAAGCAGGGAAAAAACCTGACCGCTTTAAGCCTGTTGTTTTGTACATGGGACCATTTTACTTGAAAGAAGGAGAAACAGCAAATCACAAATTTACAATGCCCAATTATGTTGGGTCTGTTCGTGCCATGGTTGTTGCTGCTCATGAAGGGGCATACGGTGCTGCCGAAAAAGCAATTCCAGTTCGCCAACCTTTGATGGTTTTGGGAACAGTACCTCGTGTATTGGGAGTAGACGAAACATTCCGACTGCCAGTAACTGTTTTTGCTATGAAAGACAATGTGAAAAATGTAGATGTTACAATTGAATGCAATGATTTGTTAGAAATTAAAGGAAGCAAAAGCACTAAATTGACGTTCAAGCAACCCGGAGATGATTTGGCTTATTTCCAGTTAAAAACAAAACCTAGAGTTGGAACAGGACATGTAAAGATCACTGTTAGTAGTGGCAAAGAATCGGCAGTGTATGAAACAGATGTTACGATTAGAAATGCTAATCCAAGAGAAACATTGGTCGCACACCAAACTATTGAAAATAACCAATCGTGGAAGCAAACGTACCAACCAATTGGCATGCTTGGTACGAATAATGGCGTGCTGGAAGTTTCTTCTATTCCTGCTATGAATTTGGGCAAACGATTGAAATATTTAATTCGCTATCCGTATGGATGTGTTGAACAAACCACGTCTTCAGTCTTTCCACAAGTGTACTTAACGTCTTTGATGGATTTGCCTCAAACAAAAAAAGAGGCAATCAATACCAATATCAAGGCGGGGGTGAAACGATTGTATCGTTATCAAAACCCAAGTGGTGGAATGGCTTATTGGCCAGGGCAAGCCGATGATATGTGGGCGACCAATTATGCAGGGCATTTTATGATAGAAGCTAAAAAAGCAGGTTATACGGTAACGGACGCATTTATGAATAAATGGATTGCGTTTCAGACAAGTGCTGCTCAAAAGTGGACTGCAAAAGGAACTGTTGGCGATGATTTAACGCAAGCTTACCGCTTGTATTTATTGGCTTTAGCAGGAAAACCAGATTTGGGATCTATGAATAGGATGCGTTTAAAACAAACAACAGCTGATGCCGTGGCAGCACGCTGGTATTTGGCTGCTGCTTATCATATTGCAGGTCAAAAAGATGTGGCTAAAACATTAGCGGCTAAAGCTGTGTTAACTGCCTTGCCTTATAAAGGAAGCACAGGAGCGACAACGTTTGGTTCAAAATTCCGTGATCAAGCGTTGATTTTACAAGCGTTGAGTATTATGGATTTGCGTAATAATGCCAATGATATTGTGAAGGAAATTACCTCAAAATTGGCTTCTGATACTTGGTTGAATACTCAAGAAACAGCACAAGCATTGGTTGGAATGGCAAAATTTGTAGGCCAAGGAGGTGTGAGTAGAGAATTAGTGTTTGAATACCGTTTAGCGGGTGGCAATTGGCAAACACTGAAGAGCAAGAAACCAATTTGGCAATTAGATTTAGATGGCGAACAGGCAAAAGAGGTTGAATTTAAAAATACAAGTGGTGCTGTGCTATTTGCTCGTGTGATTTCAGATGGTATTCCTGCGGCAATGGATGAAACAGAAACAGCAAAAGGTTTAGAATTAAAGGTTGTATATGTGGATATGATGGGGAACAAAATAGACCCCTCCAACATTTCGCAAGGAACAGATTTCAAAGCTCAAGTAACGGTTAAAAATACAGGGGCAATGGATTACAATGAATTGGCCATTCATCAAGTATTCCCTTCTGGATGGGAAATTCATAATACACGTCTAACTGGTGCTACTGCAGGGGGAGACAAGGCAGAATATTTGGATATTCGAGACGATCGAGTTTATACGTTTTTTGATTTGAAAAAAGGCAAGAGTAAAACGTTTCATGTTTTGCTCAACGCAAGTTATTTGGGACGTTATTATTTGCCAGCTTTATCTGTTGAGGCAATGTATGATAAAAGCATTCAAGCTCGCAAACGTGGGCAATGGGTTGAGGTAAATAAAATGTCTGAAAAATAGGCTTTACTCTATTGAAAATCAATGGAGTGTTAATAGCTATTAGCTATGCAACCGTTTTCTTATTTTATAAAGACCATTGGGACTCGTGCCTGATGGTCTTTTTATTTGTAGTAAATAATGTATATATTACCTTTTTTCAATAGAATTACTTTTGAGCAAACTATTTAAAAACTCAAGAGTTTGTTGAAAGCACATAATAACAGTGTTGCGAACTACTAAAAAACTAAAACCATGAAATTAATACTAATGACCTTGTTAGTCCTTAGCTGCTTTTGCAGTGTAACTGCACAAAAAAGAAGTACATTTGAAGAAGCTGAAGATGCTTATTTCTCATTTCAATATAAAGATGCTGCCCAATTGTATACAACATTGTTAATAGAAGATGATCCTGAGTGGAATTATTACATCTATTATCGCAGGGCTTATTGTTATTATGGTTTGAAAGAGTATGATAAAGCGCTTCAAGATGCTAAAAAAGCATTAAGAATTAATAGCAAAAATGACAATTACAGAAAGGTGAAAGGGCAATCTTTTTGGTTGATGGCAAGTATTTTTTCAGAGCAAGGTGCCCATGAAAAAGCTGTCGAGTATTTGACATATACTTCTAAAATTTTAAATGAATCGCTTATTTGGAATAATATAGGATATAGTCAATTAAAGATAGAGAAGTATGAGGATGCTTTAGAAGCATTTAACAAAGCGTTGGAACTGAATATTGAAAATCCATATAGTTTTAGTAACCGTTCTTTTGTTTATCTTAAATTAGGGCAATTGGACAAAGCACAAGAAGATCTAAAAAAAGCCTTAGAGTTCGATCCTTACAATCCATATGCCTATAAATACAAAGGAATACTCCATCTTGAATTGGGAGAATCGGATAAGGCTTGTGAGGCGTTTAATAAAGCCAAAGAATTAGGTTACGAAACATTTAATTTAGGGCAATCGGCAGATTCTGAAGAAGTAAATGATCTAATAAAAGAACATTGTGCTACTACTAAATAACAGGACTTAAAAAATCCATATATTGATAATATGGAATTGAATAAAGGAAGATAAAAAGGAACTTCTAGTTCCTTTTTATTAAATTTTCTAATGGATTGGTAATTCTTTTAGCCATTATTGGCGAGCAGCTTCAATCAAACGTTTGGCATTTTCTCCTGCTACTTGCCAAGACAAACATCGAACACTACCCCCCATTCGGCAAACTAGACTGGCATCAATCGGCACTACTGTTTTTGAGCTGTTACGTTGAATGAGTTGTATGGCTTGGTCATCAGTTGCATTACCAAAAACAGGTAGATAAATATGATGCTTGGTAACAGTACTATTGATGTGAACACCGCAAGAGGAACCAAACCTAGCGTCCCAAATAGTTGTGTCTCGAATGGTAGGAACTTTTAGCAGCTTAATACCAGGAAAAGCCGTGCGAAGTTCATCGTGAATGAGTTGTTGATAAGCAGGCTCATTGTAGTCTGTTACGGCTATCGTATTGTTGTCAATAAACATGACTTGACCATCTGCATGTGCCAAACCATTAGGGTCGTCATTAGGAATAATGGCAACTTCATTCAGTCCTAATGCTTGTTTAAGGTAAGCCTTGGCAGCTTGATAAGTTAAGTGATTATCCTCTAAAAAACGATCGGATAAAATGGCTCGACCATTGTAATTATCTACAAAATTACCACCATCTAGGGTATAAGGGCTTGTAGAAAACTTGATTTTGTATTTGTTGGCAAAAGCATTGAATTTCTCCTGAACATAGTCGGCATCTGCTTGGTTTCCTTGTGCCACAGCGGCATATCTAAATTGAATGGGAGCGTAGGGCATGACCATAGAACAATCTCTTAGCCAAATATCTTCTAAATTTTGTTGCAACAAAATATCCTCAGGTAGATGTTGTTTGAGGTAATCAATTGTAGCAGCATCTCCCAACACAATGACGTTGTCTTTTCCCAAGATATGTTTGGCATAAGCAATGTCAAAGGCTACAATATCATCATAGGCATCAGCATAATAATGGTTATGAATAGATGGTGGTGTAATAACCAATAGCATTTTGTCGTCGTCTATTTGATTGGAATAAGGGAGGCTGTCCTTTTGACAACTTGTTAATGAGAATAGGCTAAAAAAAAGACTCGTGAACAAATTCATTGATTGCATGATTATTTGATTTGGATGGTTAATAATTAAGTACCTTCCAAAGGTAGTAGATTGTAAAACTAATTGGGTAGTCCAAAATTGCCAACTTGAATTACTTAAATAGGAATGTAAATATGAGTCAAAAAATCAGCTTCATTGGTAGTATGATTTTGGTTGTAATAATAATGTTCGATAATAGCACCAGTAGAAAAGTTGCCCTCATTTTCCAAAAGCCAACCTCCAAATATAGTATTGTAAGTAACATCTATATTGTCATAACTTCCTTGGTGTAAAAAACGCATATAGGTATTCGCTCCAATCGTTTTGGTTGGGGATTGTTGGGCTGTCCAATCTTTAGGGCAGCTCAAACAAGCATCATAACGACAAATATCAGGGTGTGTAATATCAATATCGTCAAATATTAAACCATATTCTTGTGCTCTTGTTAATTCGGGGTAAGTACGAAACAAATCTTCCCAAACTACCGCAATCTGTTGGTTATCATAGGTTCCTTGATGGGTTTTGAAAACGACCCGAATAGGAGGTAATTGTATTTTTTTAGCATCCAATGCTTGTATATCTTGTTGAGGATATTGGAGTTGTTGTTGATATTGATTCAATAGTTGTAATAGTTCTGGACGCTTAGAACTTGGGGCAATGTTATATTGTTTTTTAAAGGCTTTTCGAAATGCTTGCAAATCAGCATAACCGACTTCTAAAGCGATATCTGTAATACTTTTATCAGAATAATGCAGTAACTTAGCAGCATTTTCTAAACGAAGTCTTTTTTGATAACTTCCAATTGTTTCTCCAAACAAAGATTTGAAAATTCTTTGCAAACTTCGATAAGAATAGAATGAAATTTGTTCCAATTCTTTGATGGCAATAGGTTCATTATAATGACTGCGAATATAATCCAGTACAGGAACCAAACGATAAAAGTAGGGAGTGTGTGTATCCATAAGATAGTCCGTGTTAATGAGAAAACCATGACAAAAAAAGAAATTCAGCATAAAATACAAACATTGATTGATTCGGGACAGGGCGAAAATGTATATATCGCTCTTTATATGATGGTCAATCAGTTGAATATGGATTTGTTAGAAGCGATTAAAAGCTTGGAGCCCATAGACTATGAAAAAGAGTTTGCTAGCCCTAATGATTTTTATTGTAGCGTTCGAATTGCAAATATATGGGTAGAATACGAATTTATAGAAGGTTATGTTCCTTATATGGGGACTGCCGCTACTGCTTCTAGAATGGTTAGTTATTATGATGCTCCAACAGATAGCACAGAAATTATTGATAGTTTGGCAGAGTTTTTACCAATCCAAGATGAAGATAGCCCCGAACGAGTTCGAGAAATTGTCTTAGAAGATTATCAAGAATTAGCACCGTTACTCTTGCGTTTATTGGACGGAGAAAAGTTATAAATAGACTAGGGTTCTAATTGGGGTGGGGCTTACTTTTTGGTAGCACGCGTCATTTCACGTTTTCCAATAGGACCGGGAATTGCTTCTATATCAAACCCAATTTCTTTCAAACGACGTTTAAAAACTCCTTTTGCACAATAGGTGGTAAGGACTCCCTTGGGTTTTAGAGCTTGGTACATTTGAGTCAGTATAGTTGTTTCCCATAGTTCAGGCTGAACACTAGGAGCAAAAGCATCATAGTAAATAATATCAAACTGATTTTGAGCAGTTATATCTTCAAATCGACCAACTTGTTTGTAGAATTTGAAGTTAGGAGCACATTCAAGCCACTCATTGGTTTGGGCATGCATATTTAAGAACTGTTGTTCTTTGTCTTGTGCGTTTAATAACTCCGCATAGTTTAATTGTTTTGCTATTGCTTCTGAAATAGGGTAGGCTTCTACTCCAGTATAGTGAATTTGGAGTTCTAATTTAAGAGCTTCCAAATAAGTCATAAAAGCATTTAGACCAGTTCCGAATCCTATTTCTAAGATGCTCAATTCGTTTTGAGTTGTAGCTTTGTGCTTCAGGGCTGCTTCTATAAAGACGGTTTGTGTTTCTTGAATAGCACCATGAATGGAATGATACGTAGCCTCAAATTGGGCTGATTGAATACTGTTAGAGCCGTCTTCGGTTTTTATAATTGTCGCCATAGATGTAGAACGATGAATGAATTTAAAAAATCAAAAAATGAAAGAGGTAAGTCGCATTAGATGTATTTTGGATGGGAAGTAATCGTTCAGAAAAAATTATACAAATCAATCTTATTTTTAGCTATATTTTTCTAGTGACCTACTTAAAAAGAGCATTGTTAATCGATTAACAATGCCCCTTTTTATTACAAATATATGAATTGCAAATTATACAGCGACCAGTGCGTCAAGTGCTTATTTTTTGACTAAAACAACTGTTTTAGAAGTTGCCCAGAATGTTTTCTTGTCTAAAATAGTAACAATACCATTTTCAATTTTATAAGAATTGGGATCTCTAGTAGGGAGTAGGTATTGAATTTCTCCACTGCCACAGTCGATTTCTAGGTTATTAAAATAATCGAATTGTGTGCCCAATTTTTTTACTTGTGATTGATATTCAAGTGTTAGAGTTTTAGCACTTAACAGTCTCAGTATATTATTTCTGCGCAAGATTTTCTTATTGCCACAAGCAATATATGCATTGGCATCTTCTTCAATAAAGGCATTTTTACTCTGTAAATCGCTAAGTGTTGCCTCTAGTTCTTCATTAGTACGTTCTAGGTTAACCGTTTTAATTTTTAAATCTGCATAAGCAGAAGCAAGTTTTGATTCGGTAGCAGCTACCTCTGTTTCCAATTTATTGAGTGCAACTTGCATATTGCCAATCGTCGTTTGCGTTTTGTTAACTTCGGCCTCTACTTCTGTAAATCGAGTTTCTAACTGAGCAATCATTTTTTTGAGTTGTGCGTTTTCCACTTTAAAGGCTCTAGCCTTGGTACGGAGACGTCTAGCTTTTTTATCGGCTTCAATATTAGCATTTTTGAGTGACTGCAAACGCACCATAATTGCTTGTTCTTTGGTGGTCCCTTTTGCCAACTCTTTTTGTTGGATCAATTTATCCATTTCTTCATTGCGTTGCGCCATTTCTCTCAACGTTTGATCAATAGCTGATAATGTTTCCATTGCATCCGCATATTCACCTTTAATAAGGCGTTCTTCTTGTTCTAAAGTTCCTAATTGTTGATTTAACAACTGTTGCTCTTTTTGAGCTT
Organism: Aureispira sp. CCB-QB1; assembly: GCF_000724545.1. Lineage (GTDB taxonomy): Bacteria > Bacteroidota > Bacteroidia > Chitinophagales > Saprospiraceae > Aureispira. The sequence goes on from NZ_JHBV01000014.1 coordinate 71,505, forward strand.
CTGCTAATTTAGATTGATAATCTTCACAACTGGTTGCTAAAATGGTGAAGAATAGGAATCCTATATATAAGGTTAGTCTCATAAGTATTTTTAATCTTGTTAGATATTAAAGGGGAGCAGAAATAGCTGCTAATGGGATGATTTTATAATTTGAAGTTGTTGTCTAAAAATAAATATAGGCAAGGAATAATTGACTATTAAGACAGTAAAACTATTAGTTATTTTTTACCAAAACAACTGTTTTGTCGGTAGCCCAGAAGACTTTTGAATTTTTAATAACAAGGACACCTCCTTGTATTTCGTAAGAACTTTCGTCACGAACAGGCAAGACATATACGATTTCGCCATCGGCACCGCAATCAATTTGGTCGTTGTTAAAATAGTCAATTTCATCCCCATTTTCACGCACAGATTGTTGATACGTTTTGGTTAACTTTTTCATACTAGTCTTACTTAGAATACCAGCTTTGCGCAAAGCTCTTTTATCGCCACAAGCAACATACGCTTTCGCTTGTTCATCGATAAAATCATTTTTTGTTTCTAGATCAGCAATAGTTGTTGCCAATTTTTCATTGGTTTCAGTCAATGCAGCATTTCGTTCTTGCAAATCTTTATACGCATCATCTAATTGACCACTTTTTTCCGTCAATTGCCCCTCCATTTTTGCCAAAGCAAGTTCCATATCATCAATAATCGTCCGAGCTTCTTTTAGATCTTCTTCTTTTTCGATGATTCTCGTTTCTGCTTGAGCAATCATTTTTTTGAGCTGTTGATTTTCAATTTGGTACGAGCGCATTCTTTTTTGCATTTTCTTTGCAGCATCTTTGGCAGCTTCGTTGGCATCTCTTAATGCTTGCAATTTGGCGATAATTGCCTGACGTTGAGATAAGTTACCACTAAACTCTTTTTGTTGAGTCAAGCGTTGGATTTCTTTCTCATTATTGGCAATGGTTCTTAAGGTATCTTCAATAGAATTTAAGGTTTCAATAGCAAGAGAATATTCTCCACGAACTAATCGATCTTCTTCTTCTAATTCATGTAGACGTTTTTGGTCCGCAGCATTTTTTTCAACCAATGCTTCGTATTGTTCTTGGTAATTGTTACAAGAACTAAAAAATATTCCCACCAATACAACTAGGAGAACTACATTAGATAATTTCATAAGATTATAATTTGAATGGTATCAGTTTTTTGTGAAGTTGTTTATAAAATAGTCATTCGCTAATTATTGCCTCACAAACGAATTGAGTTAAAAATTGTTGTGTTGGTTAGCAGCATCACAAAGCACTCACAAAGTATTTTAAAGGTATCATACAACTATTATTAATACGATAGTTATTCTTAACGCCTTTAATCGTGTGTTGTTAGGGTGGTGCTATTGGTGTTGTTTTAGCGAATTACAGTTAAAATGAAAATAAGTATATTATCCAAACGAACAACTTATTCTTCATTGTATTTTATCAGGTTCCAATATTGGTTGATGTTGGTAGATTCTAACATAACTTTATTGTCTTTTCGATATGCTCTACCATCCGTAATATTAAGCATAATTTTGTCGTCTGGGTTTTCCATAAACATAATTAAGTACCCATTAGGGTCGATTCTACCTTCAATCATTTTTCGAATATCAGAAGTATTTATTTTAGCAATAAAACGAATGCCCGCACTATCTTTATTGATTTCAGCAAAACTAAAAGCAATGACTTCGGTTTCGCGATTGCCATAGTCAATTTTACCAATAAAGGTACTCTTCGTCAATTCTTCTAAACTAATATTGTCAGAACTGATCGAATCAATCAATGTTGGAACTTGATCCTTGTATTTGCCATTAGGATAATCCGCAGCATATTTTTTGTAATTATAAACCGTATGTTTTTGTTTGGCAGCATACCAAGCAAATTCCTCCTTGTGCGTTGCAACATCGGCAGCATATTTACTATCAGGATAGACTAATAAAAACGAATCTAAAGCAGCACTTGAATTTTGACTTAAAGCCAATTCCCATGCCTTGTCTTCTTCGTTAGAACAAGCTGTTAAAAAAGTGAAAATGAATAGATAAAATAGTAGTGTTCTCATTATTACTTTATGTTAGTTACTTCAATGTGTTCTGATAAATGATACCCCAATAGGCGATTATGGTAGTAAAGCAAAAGGTTAAGATTTTCACTTTTGATCTGTTGTTTTTTATCAATAAAGAGTGCTTTCTGCACGTGAAAAATGCCAATATTATCAATTCCATGCTTGATTAATTCTTGGACACTTCCATTTTTAACAACATTCGACAAGCGAACTTTGCCAGCTAGATTTAATTCTAAAAGGCGATTTCGAAGCAATTCAATATTTTTTTGAAATACTTCCAATGCAATTACTCTATCTTCTTTAGGAAGCCTTAATATACCATATAAATCCAAACTAGGGTACTTTTTCATAAAGATATTAAAAGCAGTATGCGCCACCAAATGGCTGCTCAAAACAACATTCTCTCTAGAATAACGCTTGACAATTTGTTTGGCAAGCATTTTAGTGTATTGAGCATTGCGTTGTTGATCGTTCTGAATGATTCCTCCTGAAATAAAGTAGCCTTCCAAGTCAACAATATTGCCACGTTTGTCTAAACTTTGTCCATTTTTGTTGACAAAATTTCCCAAAACATCCATTGGTTGCCCAAAGTTAACGACAATTTCAGAAGTAGAAGAGAAAAATTTCCAGAAAAACTTTAAGAAATTATAAGCTCCACCAAACGCTTTTTTCTCGATCAGATACAATTCTTTGCCCGTACGCTCTAAATGTGAATTGATTAGATTTTTGGCTTCTAAAACACAATGGTAATTTAATACAACAGGAACAATAAAGATTTTGTTGTCGGCTTTGCTTTGAAATAAGTTGCCTTGAGCATCAATAGCTGTTCCAAGCAAGCCCATTTTTAATTTGTCTTCTAATGCTCCAGAGCGAGAACGAGTGCCTCCAGGAAAGAAAATAGAATGTACTCTACGCTCCATATTGAGCTGCGAGTATGCTTTTAGGGTTTCTAAGTAAAAGTCATTCTTTTTGCGGCGATCTAGACCATAAGCACCCAGTCTAGGAAAAATATAACCTAAAATTTTATTGTATAAATTAATTCCTGCGCCATAAGTAAATGCAGAGAGCCCAATTTGATCGGCTGCCCAACCTACCAAAATAGAATCTAAATTGCTAAAATGTGTTGGAACCAAAACAATTGTCCCCTGAGGAACCAAGGCACGAATGGTCTCTACATCACCAACAATTTGGAGTTTGTCTTGGAGTCTTTTTTTAGAACGAAAAATACTAGACGCATTTAAAATGGTACTAAATAATTTGGGCAAAAATTTTTGAGCCATTTTGTAAGTAGAAATCTTGAAGTTGCTCATGATTTCTCGCAAATAACGTTCTGTAATTCTTCTTAACAAACGATGGTTGTATTCCTTGACATCAGCTTCTGTTTGATCTAAGGACTTTCGAAGCAATTTTTTTCGAATGTCATTCCAAAAATCCATCTCATCAGGCGGATCTACTTTCCAAGGTTCGTTAACGATGCGCATCCGTTCCAAGTAGAGTACTTTGGCAATGGCTTCGCTCATACTTTCCTTTCTTTTTTTGTTGATGATCAGCTGAGTTGTAAATTCAGAAGCATATTTCATAAACTCTTCTCTCTCTTGGCTGAGTTTATGAATCGGCCAACTCGTCATTTCCTCTACCATTGGCATGGGATAATTGACAGGTTGCAAGTCAACAGGTACTTTTTTTAATTCGATTACTTCTTCGGTTTCTTCTGCCATAAAATTTTATAATTCCTGAGCGTAGTAAACATTCTTGATATAGGGCGAATGACTACTGCATTGCTTTTGTAATAAAGATGCTGGAATACGCAAACTATGCAACGTTTTGTTAATTGTAGTTTATCTTTCTATTAAATATCCAGCAAATGTTAGGAGGTATTAATGTATTGTAACCGTCCTTAGCTAACTTACACAAAATTAGTGATTACTTTTATATTGTAGCAGCATCTATTTAATTAATCTTGTACAAGCAAAGATAAAGTTGTTTTAAAAAGAAGCACAATTCTATAAAAAGATTTAAAATCTATCTTTTATCTTTTGTAGTTAAAATACGTATCTTTTAAATTGATATTTGATTTTAGTGTATTGATAATTAGTTTTTTATGTACTTTTGTTTTGGCTGGTCTGTCTAAAGTTGAAACGTATAAAGAAACAGCTAATGTGATTGTGCAAAATTGGAGGAGGCTCCATATAGAATAAATTTAATTTAGATTTTTTTATCTAAAAACTATTACATAACTTACAAGGGTAATGAGTCTATTTGTTTGACCTCATGGACAGCGAATGTTTTGTTGAATTTTTTTCTTTTAAAAGAGGCAAAAGGAGTGGTTTTTATTTTATTGATTATTAGCTACTTAAGGTTTGTTTGGGCGAGGAGAGAGTTTATTTAGCTTAAAATCAAATCGGATTTCATTACAACGTCATAAAACAGACACATAATTTGATTTAGAAAACACTCACGATACGAATTTAATACTTATGACAGAAAAGGAGCTCATTGAGAGAGAAGAACTACTGGAAGACATCTTGGATGCCCTAGAAGATGGAGATTATGAAGAGGCAGAAGATTTAGCAGATGAAGCAATCGAAGCTTTCCCCGAAGAAGCATTCGGTTATTATTATGTTGGTGAAGCCATGTTTTTGCAAGGAGATATTGATGATGCTATTGAGTATTATCAACAAGCAATAGAAAAAGCTTCTGATAATCCTGACTACAAAGCACGATTGGCTTTGATGCATGCAAAGTTAGGAGAAGAAGAAAAAGCAAAACAAATTTATAAAAGCATCTTAGAAGTACACGATGACCATGTAGACACTTTGGTTGCTATGGGGGTTTACGCTAGCAATGAAAACGATTTTAAAGGTGCCTTAGGTTACTTAGATAAAGCTTTGGAAGCGGCACCTGATTATGATGTAGCTTATAAAGTTAGGGCTATTGTGCACACGAGTCTGGGAAATTACTCAGAAGCATTGGAGGATCTTTCTAAAGCACTAGAGAAAAATCCTGATGATAGAGAGTTATGGTTGCAAAAAATTAATTTGCACAATATGAGCGGTGATGCCAAAGCAACTGAAGAGGCCTTTAAGGCTTGGATTGGTCAAGATCCAGAGGATGCCAATCGCTACAAGAGCCAAGGAGAATTTTATGCAGAACAGGAGAAGCATAAAATGGCAGAAATTGCTTACACCCATGCCATCGAAAAAGAAATTTATGGCGATTTGGCAGCACTAAATTCTATTTTAGGAAGAGCTTGGGCTCGCTTGCATCAAGGCAATTCTGCAGGTGCTATAGAAGATTTTAGTCGTGTGATTGATTTGGATGCCAAATTGATTGATTCCTATATTGGGATAGCTGAAGCTCGTGTGAAGGAAGGTTCTGTAGATGCGGCCATTACTTACTTGGATTTAGGATTGGATATTGTCTTAGACGACAAGTGGATGTTGTACAATAAAAAAGGAATTATCTATACCCAAGCAGAAAATTGGGATGCCGCAGCTGCTGCTTTTCAAGGGTTGTTAGAAATGGATGATGAAGAAATCAATGCAGAAGGGCATTTTAGCATGGGAAAAATGTACCAAGCAAAAGGAGATTTAGAAGCTGCTTTTAGGTCTTGGCGCAAAGCTAGCGATATTTTTCATCTGGAAGCCGAGGAGTGTATTGAAAAATACTGTACGCCATTTTTGAGTGTGGAATTAAAAGAAAAAGAACACACCTTATTGGACGAAATGGAAGGCGTTTTTAAAGCAAATAAACTATCATCAGTTCTTAAACCTACTTTCAACAAATTCTGGAAGGTCAATATAAAAACGACTAGTTCTAAGAATCCAATGTTTGCAAAGATACCAGCCAAAATGGAAAAGCAAATTATGGGGTTGTTGGAAAATATTTGTTTGGGATTGGATTACAAAGGACTACTTATGCTTAATCCTGGACAAGAGGCCATTCGTATGTTGTACAAAATTAAAAACGAAGGGACTAAAACAGTGATTATTAATGGAATTCCATTAAATGGGACTTTTGAACGCGAATTTACATTGAGTATTGACGGGCAATATTTGTCCCTAAAAGGATTTGGAGACGAAGAAGCAGATGTTGACTTATACTTGGAAGCTGTTGATACTAGTAATTTGCCTCAAAAAGTAGAAGCAGAGTTGAAAAAACTAGCCAAAAATGGCGACTTGGATTTGATGAGTGATGAATTTAAAGCTTTGTTATTTGATCAATTGTTGACGTAAAACCACTATAGAATAAAAGGTTGGTAGATTTAATATTTATCAAAACCATAACCGTAGATAGGGAAGTTGCACTTAATGTGACTTCCCTGTTTTTTATTTATAATAGTTGCTCATAGTTGACAAAATATCAAAAGACAAAAAATAGGCTAAAACTAGATGTTTAGCCTATTTGACTTTTTGTCTTGACATAGATGAACATAATGCACAATTTACGATTGCTAAAGATGGCGTGTTGAACTTGCATTGTGACTCAAAAAAACATATATTAGCAACCTATTAAATTACTTAAAAAATCACCTAAAATATGGCTGCAATAAAGGATGTGAAAATAGAAGCAACTTGGAAAGAGGCATTATCTGAAGAGTTTCAAAAAGACTACTTTGCTCAAATTAAAAGTTTCTTAAAAAACGCAAATGCTGAAGGCAAAACAATTTATCCTCCTGGAAATTTGATTTTTAATGCCTTTAATAAAGTGCCCTTGCCAGAAGTAAAGGTTGTTATTTTGGGGCAAGATCCTTATCATGGTCCTGGGCAAGCACATGGCTTATCTTTTTCTGTTCCTAAAACAGCTAAAATTCCACCATCTTTGCGAAATGTATACAAAGAATTGTTGGAGGATGTGCCTGGTTTTGAAAAGCCCAAGCATGGGAATTTAGAGACATGGGCAGATCAGGGGGTTTTTCTATTGAACGCTTTCTTGACAGTAGAGCATAAAAAAGCAGGTTCGCACCAAAAAATTGGTTGGGCAAACTTTACCGATGCGGTTATTAAAAAAATCTCTGACGAGCGAGATGGTGTGGTTTTTATGCTTTGGGGAAATTTTGCTAAAAAGAAAGCTGCTTTAGTTGATGCTGAAAAACATTTGATTTTGGAGGCTGCACATCCCTCGCCATTGGCGGGACCAGCTTTTTTAGGCAACCAGCATTTTTCTCAAGCGAATGCCTATTTAGAAAAACAGGGAAAAACACCTATTGACTGGATTTTGCCTGTTGAATAGTGATTAGATAGTATGATTGTGTTTTGTCTATACACTAGTCTCTTTTAGTTTTTCTTTTGGTGTCTCAATTAGCTATGAAGCGTTATTATCAATGATTGGTACAATTGCCAAGTGAGGGAGAAATAGAGTATTTTTTTTAAACTTATGTTAAAAGCATACTCCATCTGATAAAAAAGCCCCAACTTTGCGTATTCCTTTTGTTTTTTATTATAAACTTGGCAACAATCTTGTTAGGTATAAGGAGGGAGGACTCAAACCTAAACCTATAAATGGAATTTTGGTTTTGAGAGGGGAAGCACCAAAAAACGCTTGAAAATACTATGAGCTAATTCTGACCGACAGTTAGTTCTTATTATAAATTTTTAATACTCCGTTGATTAGCTTCGCTGCTACTGCGTGGTACTTCGTGAGCGCTTTGCTTTTAGTTAACTTCGCTGCGCTTATGACCTTGGGCTTTTGTGCTACTAGTACAAGCCTACTCGGCAAGCTTAGTTTGGGTTCTACGAAAAATATAAAAAAAACATCTTGTATTAGATTGATTATTAGTATTTTAATATAAAAATCAACAAAAGACATCTTGCTGATAATCAGTTTAATAAGATTTTTAAATGGAGTAATGAATTTTCGAACAACTTTTTTAATCTAAATAAAATACTTTTATGAAACAATTATCATTGCTAGTGATTTTGCTGATGTTTGGTTTGTCTACACAAGCTCAATATTCAAAGGTTGCTTATGTTGATATGGAAAAAATTATGAGTTCTGTTCCTGAATACGAAACAGCACAGAGAGAATTGGAACAACAGGCAGAGCGTTGGAGACAAGAAATCGCAAAGGAATACGATCAAATAGAAACAATGTATCGCGAATACCAAACTCGTGAGCCTTTGTTAAGCGATGAAATGCGTAAAACCAAACAAGATGAAATTGTGAATAAGGAGAAAGCAGTGCGTAGCTTGCAAAAAGCACGCTTTGGACCAGAAGGGGAGTTGTTTAAAAAACGTCAAAGCTTGGTAAAACCAATTCAAGAAAAAGTCTATAATGCGATCCAAAAGATTGCAAAAGATAGAAAATACGATTTTGTTTTTACTGCTCCAGATGGTGCTACTTTGATCTTTGCTGCGGATGACAAAGATTTAACAGCAGATGTCATTAAAAGCTTAGGTAAATAAGATGAATAAATATTCTAATTTATTAGCCCATATCTTGTGGATGAATGTGTTGTTTTTTGGGGTAACTTTTGTTGTGCAAGCACAAGGACCAATTGCTTATATTGATACTGATGAAGTCATTAAAGCAATGCCAGAATATAAAAGTACTCAAGTTGCTTTGGAAACATTCCAAAAGCAATTGGTCAAACAATTGGATGCAGAGAAAAAAGCCATTGCCAAATATTATACCGATATCATCGAACAAGTAAAAGTTGGGGCGTTAACTCCTAAACAGCAGCAAGATGCAGAGGTGAAGCTGCAAAAAATGCAGGAAGACTTGGATAAAAATACTTTGGAAGCAGACCGTCAATTACTAGCAAAAGAAAAAAACTTATCGAAACCAATGTATGAAAAATTCGAACAAGGAATTGCTAGTGTTGCCAAAAAAAATGGATATGCTTATGTCTTAGATAAAAAGACTCTAATGGCGTATGGTGGCGGAATTGATGCTACCCAAAAATTGAAAAAAGAATTAGGGTTGTAAATCCTAATAAAAAATTGCTATTTATTGTATTGGTAATTAAACGGATTAATCCTATTTATAAGATAACCACATCTTGCTCTTAGCAGAATGTGGTTATTTCTTTTTCTAAGGAGCTACACAAGATTAGTAGCCATTCATTCTAATAGGATTGTTCTAATAGTGTTGTTGTGTTTGGAGATGGATTAGTTGGTAATGTTTGTAAGTCAAATAATTCATTGAGTAGATTATTTTGAAGCAAATGTTTAGGGTCATACTTTTCTTTTAATACAAGTAGTTGTTCTATTGCCTCTGCATACATTTTTTTGAGAATATTTTTGGGGCAAATTACATTCTTAGTAAGGTGTATTTTACCTTGATATTCATGATAGCAAATACTACTAATCTTTTCTAGCGTTTTTCTTACCGTGTCGTAATCACGCAAAGCAAGCCCTTCAAAGGTCATGGTAAATAAGTAGCTTTTTTGATTGGAGTTGGAAGATGAAAATAAACCCGTTTTGCTAGGAGGAACATGGGCTCCATCTATCATAACAGTATGGAGTTGATGTTTTTTTAGGAGATGCATACAATTTTGAACAAATGCTTCGTACTTCAATCGATCCGTTTCAGAATTCGTTGAACAAGGAATAGCATAGGTCACCTGCAACATATTGAGTTTTATATTTAATTTTCTAGCAATTGCTTTGCTAAATGTATTGGTTTCCATAACAAAAGATGCTTCATAAGGAGAATCAATAAAAATAGCTTCTTCATTGGCTGATTTGCCAATTATCTTGTAGTAATAATCCCAAGATAATTCCGCAATTTTTGGAAAGAAATGCATCAAAAAGTCCCCTATAACACGAGAAGGGTTTTTAATTTGGTGTACCAAAGTTGGATTACGGGCTGTTGTATCTATCCAGTTGTGTTTGGCTAATAAGGTACACAAATTTCCTTTTTTATGATAAAATACAGCACAAGAGCCTTTCCAGTCTTCTTCTTCTCGCTGGTCAAAATTCATTTTAGGGTTTAAGAAGCGAACTCCTTTCGTTCGATCAAACCTTCTTACAATTGAGCAAAAAGCAGGATTTTTTCCAACATACACCACACGTTCTTCTATTTCAATAACAATTCCTATTGTTCCCATTCCCGTAATAGCACCATAGAATAAGTCTTCATTTTCTGAGCGGCTTGCGTATAGAATGTCTCCATTAGGAATGATAATTTTGAAGGAGATTATTTGGTTGATTTCTTTGCCGTATGTCGCCGTCATTCTAGAGTAGGTATCGCACGAAAAGCTGCCTCCAACAGTTATATTGCTAGCAGTAGGAACAACAGGGGGAACATAGCCTTTTGGGACGATGGTCTTCATGACTTGCCCCCATGTAACACCAGGCTGTGCTAGAATTCGATTGTTTTCTAGGTCTAAGTGTAGTTGATTGAGCTTTTTACAACAAATAATATGTTGATGCTGAAATGCATTGTTAAAGGACAAACCTGTACCCATAATTGAGTAGTTGATGTTGTTCTTATGAAAATACTTGACCAATGTTTGTAGTTCCTCTACATGCTTAGGCTTAAATATTTTGGCATAAATTTCATGATAACCGCTGTAACTTTTTATCTTTTTTTCTTCACAAAAAGGGATTTGATGAGACATAGTATTGGGACAATTGTATGTTTTGGGAAATGATGTTAAACAATGACAAAAGTCAGCCTTATTGAAGAGAAAGTAAATACGGAATTACCATGATTTAGATGTCCGTAATTTTACGGAGTAATTGCCTATAGTAATTGATTATTAGTTGTTTTTATTGCCTTTGAAGCTGCCTTAGGGTTAAATTTTGTTAAAAAGTATAGAACTAATATTAGGGTATTGTTAAGGGCCATAATATTGTCAAAATAGCCTTTATTTTTACGCTTATTAAATCAAAATAAAGGATCAATATAAATGCTATATGATTCTATCAAAAAAGACATCACAATGAAAAATAGTAAAATTTTAATTGCTTTTTTTACCCTTATTTTATGTTTCCATTGGGCACCCAAAAGTGTTGCTCAAACAATTGCTTTTGTCGAAACAGAGAAAATTGTTCCCGAAATGGAGGCTTATAAAAAAGCAAAGTCAGAAGTTGAAGCTTATGGGCAACAATTGCAAAAGCTATTCAACAAAAAACAGCAAGATATGGAAGCGTATTATGCTGAAGTAATGGATTCTATAAAAAAAGGGTTGATGACTCCTAGGCAACAACAAGAAGCAGAAGCTAAATTGCAAAAAATGAGACTCGAATTGCAAGAAGATGCTCAAAATTCAGATCGAAAATTGATGGAAAAAGAAGCAACATTAATAGAACCAATTTATAAGGAATTTAATGAAGCAGTTGCCAAGGTAGCGGAAAAAAATAACTATACGTATATACTAGATAAGCAGATGTTGTTGTACTCGAAAGGAGGAATTGATGCAACTGAAAAAGTAAAGACAGTCTTGGGAATTAGTTGGTAATTAGAGATTGCTATACGGCATTTGCCCCCTAAATATAATTGTTGTTTAGGGGGAGGCTTAAACCTCTTTCCATTTTCGAATGATCTGTTCTATTTCTTGAGCAATAACAGGCTTGCTGATGTAATCATTCATTCCAATGCTCAAACATTTGTCGCGATCTTCTTGCATAGCATTGGCTGTCATGGCAATAATAATAAGTTGAGAATGGTTAAGACTGGAGTTATTTCTAATTGATTGGGTCGTTTCGTAGCCATCCATTTCAGGCATTTGAATATCCATAAAAATTAAGTCATAGGTGGTATTTTTAAGTTTTTCAAGTGCCTCTAAGCCATTGTTGCTGATATCTGCTTTATATCCTAACTTTATTAGAACTTTACCGATAACCTTTTGGTTGATAAAATCATCTTCGACAATTAATATTTTTAATGGAATTTGCTTACCAAGTAAGGTGTTGAAGATCGTTGCCTTTTTTCGAGTGGCTTGATCATCAGATTTTGAAAATATATCGGTGAGCGTTTGTAATAAATGATGTTGCTTTAAAGGTTTTCGGATAAACGAGACAAATAATTTATTGAAGTTTTTAAAATTTGGTTTATTACCAGAACTAAACAAAATTAGAGGAAAAGGAGCTTTATTTTTTTTGAGTTCTTGTGCCAATTGAATGCCATCTTTTTCAGGCATATAAGCGTCTAATATAGCTAAATCCAAATCCTTTTTTGTTTTAAAAACTTCCATTGCAGCAGCGGCAGAATCTACCACATAGGCTGTTATTCCCCACTTTGTTAGCAGGCGTTTGATCACCCAACGGTTGGTTTCGTGATCATCAACAACGAGTATTTTTTTGTCTCTTAGAATTCGAATACTAACTTGATCAAGAGGCGGGACTTCTTCTAATCGAGGAACATTGATGGTAAAAGAAAACGTCGAACCTTGTCCTTCTTCACTTTCCACCCAAATTTGACCGCCCATCATTTCTGCCAAAAACTTGCTGATGGCTAGTCCTAAACCTGTTCCACCATATTTTCGTTGGTTGGAATTATCTACTTGTGTGAACGCATCAAACAGTTCGAGTTGACTTTCTTTCGAAATCCCAATTCCTGTGTCTTTAACACTAAACATTAAGTCGATATGATGGTTGGTTGAGGCAATTTTTTTTATAGTAACCAAAATTTCACCTTTATTAGTGAACTTAATGGCATTGCCAATCAAATTAATTAAAATTTGACTAAGTTTTCCGTGATCGCCCAAGATATAAAAAGGAACATTAGGCTCTACCCAATAGTTTAGTTCTAATTTTTTGTCAATCGCTTTTGGCGCATTAATTTCCAACGCTTCTTCGATACATTCGATTAGTGAAAAAGGCTCTTGCAATAACTGATTTTGTCCCGATTCAATTTTTGAAAAATCTAAAATTTCATTAATAATAATAAGCAGCCGTTCACCGCTGATTTTGATAGCATTAAGCAACTCTTCTTGTTCCATTGTTAGCTCCGTATCATTAAGCAAATCTGTCATACCAATAACGCCATTCATGGGGGTTCGAATTTCATGACTCATATTGGCAAGAAATTGTGACTTTGCTTGCGTGGCTTGTTTGAGTTCTTTGTTTTTTTGCTGCAAAATTTTCCGATCTAATTCAAAGCGACTTTTGAGGATATGAATGATTTGCCCTATCAATAAGGTAGTAAGGACTGTGGTAACTGTCATTGCATTTGTCAAACTTTGAGGGGTGGGCTTAGTCGGAAAGATATTAGGATGCACTTTCTGTATGAAGATAAAGGTTCCTAATGTAATTAACGACAATGTAATACCAATCCAACGATGACGAGGTGGCATTACAATCATAAAGATGATAAAAGCAGCTATAAAAACAATGGGAATATCGCTATAAAAACCCCCTAAATAATACCATAAAAAGGAAATAACGATTAATGTGAAAAGTACGAATGGAAACACCAAAGCTTCAAACCATCCTTTTGCCGTTGACAAGGCATAAATGAGCGCATAAAAAACAAAACAAATAGAAAGTGCTACTTTGGTGACTAATGAAAAACCAAAAATATGTGCTGCAATAAAGAAAAAAATACAAACAAAAGAAGAGTAAAAGTTTACAATATTAAATATACCCTCTTCCAAAGAAAGATTTTGGTGGGTTTTGGGAAAAAAATGTTTTAGTGGAAACTTTGACATGAAAAACTCTTATTGTTTGTTTAGGACAACTTGGGCGAAAAAAATACAGTGGGGGAGATAATCATATCGTTCAAAGGTAAAATAAACAAAAAAATGCGTTTTTGCTTTTCTTTGAACAGATAAATTGAAATATATTTTTGTGTCTAGAAAAAAAACACTCAGAAATTATTAGGTATTCACTTTATGGAGACATCTTGTGCGACCTATATTCTAAAGCCAAATTTTTAGGCAAAAAATAACACCAGTGCTCGTTGATTGGTGAGAGAGGATTATAAGACTTGTTTGGATGTATGGGACAGAAAACTAGAAAAGTGCCATAAAAAAGCGCAAAAATTGACGGACAATTTTTGCGCTACAAATATTTGTTTGGAATTGATGGCAGTGTTAGAATGTTCTTACAAGAAACAAAACTCTATTGTTTGATCACTTTTTTGGTTAGGTTACCTTGTTTTGTTTTGGCAGTTAGAAAATACGTTCCAGGAGGAATTGTTTCCAAATTGATCGTTTTTTTCTCTAGCATAACTTGCTCGCTTTTAAAGGTCATCAATACACGACCAATTGCGTTGGTCAAAATATATTCTACATCCTGAGCAACATCTAGCTTCAAATCAATTGTCAGTTCTTTGATGGTAGGATTTGGTGTAATGACTAGAGATATATTGGGAGAATTTTCTACCATAGCAATATTGGTTGTCGTAGAATCTGGGGTTAGGTGAATTCCTATGGAAGGCACAAAGTCGGTTCCAAATCCAGACCAATAGCTAGTTGGGCTAGTCGCAGGTACATCTGAGACAATAAGAGGAGCAGGGTTGATAATAGTATCGGGAGCTGTTCTAAAAGTATTCAAAGCATAATTGCTGGCATGAGCTCCTAACCAAAGACCTGTCTTTAGGGTAACCGAAGCAGGTCCTCCCATTGCAGCAGGTTCTTCTCTAATGGCAATATAATACCAACCATCATCATCTAAACTTGTTAGAGGGTTCCCTATGGCATCGACAAAATTAGAAGCAACACCAACGCCATAACTAGGTGCTGGTAAGGTATCTAGTCCAGAAAGTGTTACTTGATTACTACCAACTAGTGTTAACTCATCCATATCTAGAACCCCATTAGCGGCAGTAGCTCCTGACCCATCTCTTAATCTATAAATGTTAACGGCAAGCGTATGCGAGGCAGGGCCAACATAGCCATTATCAATATAGTAACGGAACTCGATAGAGTCAATATTAATGGCATTACTTTGTCCCTTTGGAAAATAATAAACAGATCCCCATTCAAATAATGTAATATTACTGGTTTGTCCTGGAGGTGTTGTTCTTGGGAAAAATGCTCTACTTACTGTCACTCGACCATCTGATCGTAGGGCTCCTTTGGATATAAAAGGTGTGGTCGTTGGTGTAATATCAAAAGTATGGTATACGGTATCGTTATAAGTAAAGGCATCGGCATTGTCATGACTTACCCAATACTTGACACGATAGCTACCTGCACCGTTGTTGCTGATAAAGTTAATATCTTTTAAACCTTTTGTAAAAGTAGAACCTGTATACTCGCCTGCCAATAATGTATCTAAATTCATTGTGTCTAAATAGACATTAGGAGTCATGTTATTAGCAAGGTCATAAAAATCAATGGATAAATACATCTTGGGATTATCAGAAGGATAAATGGTTTTGCCTCCATAGTTGATGAGTTTGGCACCCCAAAACCACTCCTTTAGATTGGTAGGATCTATATTGGATAAAGCTCGATATCTGCTGCCTCCAAGTCTAACGATATCCGATTTTCCTAACCTAGATGTATTAAGGGTACTTGGTCGTCCTATTGCAATATCATAATCTGGAGCGATTTCGATGGTAATATCATCTATCATGGCATAGTAATAATAAGTATCGAAAACAAATCGAAGACGGCATTGTGACAAATTACTAACCCCTGCCGTTACATTGGGCATAGGAATGGCAACAAAATCAGCAAATTCTTCTAATTGAATTTCTCTATAATCAAATGGGTCGCTCCATGTTGCTCCATCGTCTGTTGACATAGAAACACTCAATTCATTGGTAGCAGAGTTGTTGGCAGAGTATTTCGAAAAGAACTTAATAACAAGTGCTGAGTCGGTATATCCTGATAAATCAATTCTTGGTGAAATTAGTTCGCCACGATGTTGTCCGGGAGAAGATCCTACTCCAATAGAAGCTGTACTATCATTGTCCATGTAACCTGAATCAAAAATAGCAACACCATTGGTTTGGGAAGGAGATGGCAATGGTGTTGCTGGGGCGGCAAAAGGAGGGTTGGAATAGTAATCTCTTGAATAGCCGAGTAAGCTTCTTTCCCAAAAAGCATTGCCAGGGCTTGTGCCTCCCCAGTTTTCATAAATAGAAATAGCTGTCCAAGCTGTAGAAGAGTAAGGACCAATCGTATCTTGTATAAATGGATTTTGAAATTCTGCATCTGCTACCCCTACAGTAGTTCCGACGCCCCAAATCTTAGTTTGGGCATTCAAATCTAAAAAAGATAGACTTGTTAGTACGAGTGTCAATATACAAGTGAAAAATAGATTAAGTTTAAACATGTAATTACGAATATTGAAGTGATGAATAGAAAATAGACACCTATACTTTTGTGACTATTTTTGTTTGATAATTGAATTTCTCTAGTCTTATCTTGGCTTCGCTATTAGTCGGTTGAAAATGCTGCAAATAGACGGGGATTTTATAGTAGTTATCCTTGGATAAATGGTATTGTTTTGATAATTAATAAAATGATAACCACTAGATAGGGGGCGACATAATGACCAAACTAGTGCGCTTACGTAACATAAGAACTAGTTGAGGATGTAATTAAATAGTGTAGTTAAGTATTTGTCTTTATTAATAGGTGTTTATTGTTGCCTGCAAATTTAATGGATCGTACTAATCGTAGCAAAACAGTTTTGAGTGTATTTTATAAGATTCAGCCTTGTTTTTGTTTTGTTTTTGTATTGATAGTTAGTTGGTTATGTGTGTTTGTTTTTTTGTTTTTTTAAATTTGTATTATTTTATAAGAAACTAGAAGGGAGAAAAAAATAACGGGATGAGTGTATGATGATGAGGAAGTTAGAGAAGATAAGTTTTGCTAAAAGATAAGATTTGAGCTATTTATAAAGCATTAAAAACAAGAGAGATTATCTAGTTATTTTATTGGTTTTTAGGGTTTTATATTTTAAAAGGTATTTTTTTTTAACTTAATTAGGGCAAATGCGCTTGAATCCGTACTTTTGCACACGAAAAAAACTATACTACAAACTGTTTGCTTACGTTAAATATAGTTAAAGTATCCTTTATAGATTTTGTTAGAACTCTCAAAAGGGGCTTTCAAGGGTTGAAATACTCATTGACTGTTACTGTCGTTCCAAAAATGGTACGCAATATGTATATATCAAATTGAAAGATACTTTATCCTTAAAATAAAATCAAAGAGGTAAGGAATTGAAATAAGCTGTTCGAGTTGGGACAGTTTGTGGATGACAACAGATTATAAATTACAAATTAAAATTAAAAAGAACCAAGATGAAGAATGTCTTAAATCTATTATCAGTTTTAACCGTGATTGCATTTATGGCATTGGGTACAACTGCCAATGCTCAAAAAATAGCTTATGTTGATTCTGACGCCATTGTTCCTGAAATGCCAGCATACAAACGTGCTAAATCAGAAGTAGAAGCTTATGGGAAGCAATTGCAAAAAGTGTTAGAAGGAAAACAAAAAGATGCTCAAAATTACTATCAAGAGATCATGGAGAAAGCACAACGTGGTGAATTGACTCCAAAGCAAGAGCAAGAAGCTCAAGCTAAATTGCAAAAAATGCAAGAAGATCTTCAAAAAGAAGCTGCTGATGCAGATCGTAAATTGGCAGAAAAAGAAGGTGAATTAACAGAGCCTCTTTATAAAGAATACAAAGCTGCTTTGGAAAAAGTTGCTAAAGAAAATCAATACAATTACATCTTAGATAAGAAAATGCTTTTGTATTCTGATGGTGGTATTGATGCTACAGAAAAAATCAAAACTGCTTTGGGAATTTCTTGGTAAGTTTTCAAAACGTTATAAGATATTTAAAACTATAGTCCCTTTTGTGAAAGGGACTATTTTTGTTTATATTAGATTCTATTCTCCAATACTTCATGGAAAAGTTGCTAAGCTTATTAAACTTGGTTGGTAAGCATATAGAATGATTAAAAAATTGTCGCTATATTTTGAATTTACTTTAGACTAAAACTAAAACGAAACAAGTAAAGCAATTCACTTCATGAAGTACTCATTCTGCAACTATATAAAAGCGTGTAATTAAACAATATTTCGTAGAAAAATCGTATCCATTTATTTGATGAACTTCGTTTCATGAGTGCTGTGCCGTTGTTTTCTTGTTGTTACGATAGCAAAGCGAGCTCATGACCGCAGCGAGTAACAAAGCGCTCACGAAGTACCACGCAGTAGCAGCGAAGCTAATCTACGAAGTACTAATTAAACTATATATATGAAAAAGTATCTCCAAACTAAATGGCTGTTACTCTTACTCATCGGTGGTGGTGTGGCATTGGCCACTAGTGGTCGATTTCTAAAAATTTCTCAAAGTATGGAGAATTTTGCGGCGGCCTATCGCATTATTAATAATCAATATGTCGATGAAACAGATCCCAACCAACTTATGCGAATCGGAATTGATAGCATGTTGGGGCACATGGATCCTTACACCAACTATTTTTCTGAAGCCCAAATGGTACAGGTGAAAATGGGGGTAAAAGGAGGATGGGATGGTATTGGTATTGAATTGACCAAGAATGATGAACAAATTGTGATCAAAGAATTGGTAGAGGATACTCCAGCGGAAGAGAATGACTTGAGGGTTGGAGATGTTTTGCTTAAAATAGATGGCACAGCATTGTTAAATCGAAAAATAGAGGATGTTTCTCAAACTCTACAGGGAAAAGCTGGTACCAAAGTGACGATAGAGGTAATGCGCCCTT
Organism: Aureispira sp. CCB-QB1; assembly: GCF_000724545.1. GTDB lineage: Bacteria > Bacteroidota > Bacteroidia > Chitinophagales > Saprospiraceae > Aureispira. Next base: position 90,188 of record NZ_JHBV01000014.1, read on the forward strand.
CGACAGGTAAAGTAAGAGAGTTGACCATTGAACGTACTAAAGTAACGAAAAAAAATGTGCCTTACTATGGTATGTTGGATGATGAAACTGGTTATATCGTCTTGACAACATTCTCTCAAAGGGCTGGGGGAAATGTACAAGATGCTTTTAAAGCATTGCAGTCAGAGCACAACCCTAAACAGGTGATTCTTGATTTAAGAGACAATGGTGGTGGTTTTTTGATAGAGGCCGTAAATATTTGTAATATATTTTTAGACAAAGGGAATGAGATTGTTTACACCAAGGCCAAGATTCCTGAGTGGGATCGCTCTTTTAAGACTTTGAATGCACCGATTGATACTGAAATTCCGCTAATTGTGCTAATGAATGGTAGCTCTGCTTCTGCCTCAGAAATTGTAGCAGGGGCGTTGCAAGATTTGGATAGAGCGGTGTTGGTTGGTCGTAATTCATTTGGCAAAGGTCTGGTGCAAAATACAAAAGATATAGGGTATAGCTCTAAGGTCAAATTAACAACGGCAAAATACTATATTCCTAGTGGGCGTTGTGTGCAGGCATTAAATTATAAAGATGGAGTGTCTGTAAAAGTAGCTGATTCTCTGCGTCAAGAATTTGTTACTAAGAGTGGTCGAAAAGTGTACGATGGAAAAGGACTAGAGCCAGATTTTTTGGTCAAAGAGCCTGAAAAAAGTGTTTTGTTAAGTGCGCTTATCAAAGAAAATCTCATTTTTGATTATGCGAATAAATACCGAGACGAGCACGACTCTATTATTGCTGCTAAGGAGTTTAGTTTGTCAGAGGAGGCTTTTAATGATTTTGTCTTATATGCGACAGACAAATGGCTCAAGTATCAAACCAATACGGAAAAAGCATTGGACAAGCTAAAAGCGCAGGCTCAAAAAGAAGGAACTTATCAAGAGTTAGTAGCACAATTTGAGAAGACAGCAGCAAAAATTAAAGCAGAAAAGGCGAATAGTTTCCAAAAAAATAAACTGGAAGTAAAACAGTATTTAGAACAGGAAATTGTCGGTCGTTATTATTATATGACAGGGCAAGTAGAAAACCGTCTGGCTAGGGACAAAGATGTTGCTGAAGCTATCAAACTATTCAAAGATAAAGCACGTTTTGAAAAATTATTAAAACCTTAGCAGACTAGGCACTTAGTCACAAACCTTTCTGATTTTACGTTTTTAATTTGTAAACCTACCTTCCAATCGAAAATAATCTTGTTATATGAACTTGATACATCAATTTAAGAATAAAATAGTACTTAGTTTGATCATGGTATTTGGTCTGCTGGGAATTTCCACAGAACTCAATGATTTTGAAATTGCTAAAAATCTAGAAATTTTTTCTAACATTTATCGTGAGTTAAATACGTTTTATGTAGATGAGGTTGATCCAGAACATTTGATGGAAACGGGAGTAAATGCTATGTTGAATAGCTTGGACCCTTATACGACTTATATCCCCGCTGATGAGGTGGCACAGTTTCGTTCTACAATAACAGGCAAGTATGGAGGAGTAGGCGCTTCTATTCTAAAAGGAAAAGAGCATATTATTATCTCATTGCCTTATGAGAATGGTCCCGCCCAGAAAGCAGGATTAAAAGTAGGAGACAAAATGTTAGAGATCAATGGAAGAAGTGTTGTTGGTGCTAGTATGCGCGATATTAGCACTCAAATGAGAGGTGTACCTAATTCTGAAGTGACAATAAAAGTGGCTCGTGAAGGAGTTGCAAAGCCGTTGTCGTTTACACTAACGAGAGAGGAGATAAACGTAACCAATACTCCTTATTATGGAATGTTAGAAGATAATACCGCCTACATCGTTCTGAATTCTTTTTCAGAAAATGCGGGCAAGAATGTGGCAAATGCATTGACTACACTTAAGGAAAACCACGAGGTAAAAGGAGTCATTTTAGATTTGCGTGGTAATACAGGGGGGCTGTTGACAGAGGCGGTCAATGTCGCCAATGTATTTTTAGACAAAGGATCTATGGTGGTACAAATTAAAGGTCGAGACAAGGCTACACAGCAAGTATTTCGCACGTTAAACAACCCTATTGATAATGAAATACCTGTTTGTGTTTTGATCGATCGTTCTTCTGCTTCTGCATCAGAGATTGTAGCAGGGGCGATTCAAGATTTGGACAGGGGAGTTATTGTTGGGCAACGATCGTATGGAAAAGGTTTGGTTCAGAATACGAGAAATCTGAGTTTTGGTGCTAAGATTAAGTTAACAACAGCTCGTTACTATATTCCTAGTGGTCGTTGTATTCAAGCGTTGCGATATAAAAATGGAAAACCAGAACAGATACCCGATTCGCTCCAAGCTTCTTACGAAACAATGGGAGGACGCACCGTTTACGCTGGTGGAGGAATTAAGCCCGATGTGTTTGTCGATAATACTGCGTTTCTAAAAATTATGTCTACCTTAAACAAAGACTTATACTTGTTTGATTTTGCCGCAGCCTATGAATTGAAAAATAAAACCATTGCGAAGCCAAGTGAATTTGAATTGACAGACGAAGATTTTGAAGCATTTTTGATGTTTCTAAAAGAAAGAGGATATGTCTACAAAACAGAAACGGAAATGTTGTTGGAACAACTTGAAACAAAGGCAGAAAAAGAAGCTTATGCTCAAGTCTTAGCATCTGAATTGGAGGACATCAAAGAGGTGTTGTCTACTTCTGGAGAAGAAGAATTGAGGAAACAAAAAGGACGCTTGATGCACTTGTTACAACGTTATATTGTTACCCGTTATTATTACGAAAAAGGCTCTTTGGAAACAGGAGTGCGTTTGGATGAGGAAATTAAGGCGGCACAAACTATGTTGGCGGATAAAACAATTTATGAGCAAATTCTAACTCCTGCAAAATAGCAATTGTTTATGGGGGGGATGAGTGAAAATCAGACAGTATAGGACGGCACAATATTAGAAAACAAGATGGAGGAAGTACTTAATCAAAGACATTTCTTAGATGCACCAGTTTTTTTTGATGGATTAGAGCCCGTTGTTCTAGGATTTGGTGGTCCTATTGTTTTTTTGATAATATTTGTAGCTATCCATAGAACTAAACTTGCCAAAAGAGCTTTAATTTTGTTCGCCTTATTGCTGTATGTTTTTTCTGTTTTAACTGGAGCGGCATTGTTCGATGTGATTGGCAATAGACCTTCTGCTTTTGTTGCTGCATTTTGGGCTCCACTTGCGTATTGTGGTTTGGCAACGGTTTTGTTGCGTATCTTTTACAAACCTCCAGAAGTAGAGAATTCAGATTATGATCATCTAATTCATTGATGAAATGATAAGCATGAGGTCATTCACAGCATTGTGAATGGCTTTTATTATAATACCTATTGAATAGGAACAAAACGATGCTAGAAATAAAAAAAACAAATCTATCTCAGTTAAATGAGATAATCAACTTGTATAGAGCTTGTGGACAGAAAATGCTTGAACATGGATTTGACAACTGGGGAGATTTTTATCCACCTGTAGAGCTCATTCAACAAGACATTAAAAGAGAGGCGTCATTTTCATTGTTGGATGACGAACGATTGTTAGGCGTAATTGTTTTAGATGCAGTACAGCCGCAACAATATGATGCCGTTGATTGGCAGTATCCTAATGAAAGCTGTTTGGTTGTGCATCGTTTGGCAATAGCTGTCGATCAACAACGAAAAGGCTATGCTCAAAAATTGATGCTATTTGCCGAAGAATATGCTCAAAAAAATGCTTACACGGCTATTCGCTTGGACGCTTATAGTATAAATACAGGTCTCTTGAAATTTTATCGACAACTAGGCTATCAAAGCACTAAAGAAACTATATCTTTGGGGACAAAATGGAAACATCCTTTTATGTGTTTTGAAAAGAAGGTACTTGGGTAGCCAATAACATGGTTGCTTCAAGTTGCAAATGATTAAATTAATAGAATGACTAGAAGTACAAGATTAGGGGTGATGGCTGGATTTTTATCCATGATGTTTATCACCTTATTATATGTCATCGATCCAACGTTATTGGTTGATGGCTATGAGCGATTTACATTGTTATTGTTTGTGTTGACAGTAATTTATGCTATACAGCAAGAACGACAGACAACTTTAACCGTGCGAAGTATTGAAGATTTGAAGGAGGAACATCCCGAAAAAATAGACGATAGTGGTGATTTTGCTTCGTTTGGGGAGTTGTTACAAATTGGTTTTAGAACATATGCCATTGCTTATTTTATAAAATTTGCTTTTGTCTATTTCCTATTTAACTATTATGACCCGACTCTAATTGAACTGGTTCGAGATGCTAGTGTAGAGGTATATAAAAACTTCCAAGATTTTTCTAATGATACACAAGAAATCATTGAGCAAAAAATTGCAAAATATAGAGAAGGAGAATTTGGACCTAGCTTGCGTGATCCAATTGGGATTTTAATAGAATTGTTAATTGGGCTATTGGTTGCTTTTGTAACAGCTTTGTTTTTTAAACGAGATCGACCTGATTATTAAAATACTTGTTAGGAATTTTGGCAGCCCGAAAAAGCCTGCTACTATCAAAAGGTTATAAAGTTTAGTAATTAGCTGTGCGGCTAGCTAAGCTTGCGATTTCACGAAGTATTGAAAGTTTAAAGAGAATTAAAATTATGGATATAGTAAAACATGGATTAAAATTTGCCGCAGTTGGAGGGCTTTTGTACCTATTGGGAGTTTATTTAATTCATTTGGGAGGTTTGGATTTTACCTCCATTTCAGAGTGGTGGTTTCGAGGAATTTTGGTGTTTTTTGTTATCTTAAGTATTGTCCTTCGCAAAGGAAGCAACAATGGTTATTTAAGTTTTTTGGAAGGGTTCAAAATAGGAATGATAACTACTGCTTTTTTGGCAATTTTTATAGCTATTAGTACTTGGTTGTATTGTGATTATCTAAATCCAATGTATACGGATAATTATGAACAACAATATAGAACCATGCATTACGAAAAAATGATGCGTCGTTATATTGCTGAAACTTGGAATAGAGATACCATTACACCTGGGGCAATTGATACCATTCAGAGGGGGCTAGATTTGAATATAAACAACCATGTTGGATATTTATTTACGACAGGAGGGCAAGTACAGAGCAATTTTTTGTACAGCTTTTTTTGGGGGATTATGATTAGCTTTACAGTAGCTTTATTGGCTAGAAATGTAAAAGAGGAAGTTTGATGCAGTACCAGATTTATTAAAAACGAACCAAAATACAGATGAATCCAAATATATCAATCGTCATTCCATTATTAAATGAAAGCGAATCTTTGCCAGAACTAGAAGCTTGGATTCGGAGGGTGATGGAAGCGAATCATTTTTCTTATGAAGTCATTTTTATAGATGATGGAAGTACCGATAACTCATGGGAGGTAATAGAAGGGCTAAGGCGTTTAAATCCTAATGTTAAAGGTCTGAAGTTTCGTCGAAACTACGGTAAGTCGGCAGGGCTAAGTGAGGGATTTAAAGCAGCCATAGGAGATGTGGTGTTTACCATGGATGCAGATTTACAAGATTCTCCCGATGAATTGCCCGAAATGTATCGAATGGTGACGGAAGAAGGCTATGATTTGGTTTCGGGATGGAAACAAAAGCGTTTCGACTCGTTTATCAAAAACAATACCAGCAAAATTTATAATTGGACGACCCGAAAAATGTCTGGCATTCAATTGCATGGCTTTAATTGTGGATTAAAAGCTTATCGAAAAACTGTTGTTAAAAATATAGAAGTATACGGTGAAATGCATCGTTATATTCCTGTTATTGCTCATAATGCAGGTTTTACTAAAATCGGCGAAAAAGCAGTCAAACATCAAGCTAGAGTACATGGTGAGACTAAGTTTGGACCAGCTCGTTTCATCAGAGGACCATTAGATTTGCTTTCAATTATGTTTGTTGGTCGTTTTGGGAAGCGTCCCATGCATTTATTTGGTCTTTGGGGAGGTATTTTATTTGCACTAGGATTTGTTTCGGCAGCAATTATAGGTTTTACCAAATTGTATTATTTGGGACAAGGTGCTCCAATGCCTCTAGTGACCAATTCGCCTTATTTTTATATTGCCTTGACTTGTATGATTATGGGAACCCAGTTGTTTTTGACTGGCTTCTTAGCTGAATTGGTTGCTCGAAATGCACCGACAAGAAACCAATATGGCGTTGATCAATTTCTTGGATTGGATAAACACAAAACGATGGGAAAGGTCAATTTAGACGTGCTAGAAGCTCTTTTGGAAAAGCAAAGAACTTTAATACAGGAAGATTTGAAAAAATAAATAAATGGAAGGAGATGAATTGTTAGATGATAATCAAACTTCTTTGTTTGAAAACCAAATGGTTCATGCTTCTTTTAAACAACGATTGTTGGCAATGGGAATTGATGTATTCCTATTAATGAGTGTGTATGTTTTGTTTAGTGATTTGATCTTGATAATGACCGAATCCTCTTTTTTGTACCAATACTTACAGTTGCTATCTTATCTTGGTATTGCTTGTTACTTTGCGATAGGAGAGAGTAGTCTACGGCAAGGGACGATTGGCAAGCAATGGATTGGAATAAAAGTAGTCGGTCATCAAAAACATCGAATAGGATTTGGGCATGCTTTGGCAAGATTTGTTGTCAAACTGTCGTTAAGTCCGATTTTATTAGTGCTTCTACTAACCAATAAGACTCAAAATTATGGGGGCATTCTAGGAACGTATGTAATAGAGCATAAAAATCAAAAATGAATACGGAATTACTAGACGACTTAGACTATTTAGAAGAAGCATCCAAAACGCAAATTTATATTGGCTTTTGGACACGCTTAGGAGCTGCTCTTTTAGATTTAATCATACTTTCAATTATACACTCATTTTGGAGTGCTATCCTTGGAATGGTAGGTCTTGTAATACCAACGATTATTAATGAAGTAGACTATTTTGGAACTGCAGCAATTTCTTTTTTATATTTTCCACTGATGGAGTCTAGCAAGTGGCAAGCATCTATTGGCAAGCAAATTTTTGGAATAAAAGTAGTTGATTCAAAAGGAGAAGGCTTGAATTTTGGACAGGCATTGCTTCGACTTTTGGCAAAAGGGTTGTCTTGTAGCATTGCTTATCTTGGTTTTGTTATGATTGCTTTTACAAGCAAAAAAAGAGGCTTGCACGATTTAATTGTAGATACTTATGTTGTGGAGCGATAAAGAAGGTAATTTTTATGAGTGATGAGTTATTGGATGAATGGTCGGTAAATCATACTTTGCCCAAAGAAGAAGCACAATTGATTTCTGTGGGAGCAACATTGCGTATGATTGCTTTCTTTTTTGATTTAATAGTAATCATCATTATTAGTGTATTTATTGCTGGTTTGGATAGTATTATTAGCCTAATTTTGCCTAGCAGCAGTGCGCTTTTAATTCATGAAATTTTGTATTATGGAAGCCTATTGCTTTATTATCCTTTATTTGAATCAAGTAAATTACAGGCATCCGTTGGAAAATTTATCGTTTCTATAAAAGTGGTTAATAAAAAAGGAGAACGGATGACTTTGTTAAGAGCATTGGGACGCCTAGGAGCTAGTATAGTTGCAACCATAACGTTTTTGGGTTTATGGATGATTGTATTTACCGATAAACGAGGTATGAATGATATTATTAGCGAGACCTATGTTGTTAAAAATGAAAAAAAATGAAAATAGTTATTATAGGTCCAGCACATCCTTTGCGTGGAGGACTGGCAGAGTTCAATGAGCGGATTGCAAGAGAGTTTATAGAGATGGGTGACGACGTACACATCGTGACGTTTAGTTTGCAGTATCCTAATTTCCTTTTTCCTGGCAAAACACAATACTCAGAAGAACCTCAACCTGTTGATTTGGATATTGACGTTGCTATGAATTCCGTGAATCCTTTTAACTGGCTGGCTGTTGGCAATAAAATCAGAAAGATGCAACCAGATTTGGTAGTCTGTCGATTTTGGTTGCCTTTTATGGGACCTTGCTTGGGAACGATACTAAGACAGATAAAAAAGAACCGACACACTAAAATTGTCTCTATTATTGATAATATAATTCCACACGAAAAACGAATTGGAGACAAGACCTTTGCGAAGTATTTTGTCAAACCCGTAGATGGTTTTGTGGTGATGTCTCGTTCTGTAGAAGCCGAGTTGCAAGCATTTATTACCCAACAACAAAAGGTAGTATATATTCCACACCCTATCTACGATAGTTACGGAGCGCATTGGGATAAAAAAACGGCTTGTGTGGCGTTGAACATTCCTTTTGAACAGCCTTATTTGTTGTTTTTCGGATTTATTAGAAAATACAAAGGACTGGATATCTTATTAGAGGCAATGGGGGATCCTAGGATTCGAAATTTAGGCGTCCGATTAATTGTGGCGGGAGAGTTTTATGATAGTGAAGCGGTTTATCGAGAATTAATAGAAAAGCACAATCTACACGATTTACTAATTTTGCGAACAGATTATATTCCTAAAGATGAAGTAGGCGCATATTTTGGAGCCGCAGATATGGTGGTTCAGCCGTATAGAACGGCTACTCAGAGCGGTATTTCTCAACTAGCTTATCATTTTGAAGTCCCTATGTTGGTGACCAAAGTAGGAGGTTTGCCAGAAGTCGTCGAACACAATAAGGTAGGTTATGTCGTCGCTCCTAATAATGCAACGGAAGTCGCAGATGGCATTGTTAATTTTTATCAAAATAACCGAGCTGCTGAATTCAGAAAAGGGGTGCAAGCACGCAAAGCCGATTTCTCCTGGGCAAGTTTGATCAATGGAATAAAAGCGTTGATGTCGCCTAGCAATGACAAATAGTTTTATAATAAGATAGGATTATACCAATACCCAATCATTAAATAAAATAGAAATGGAACACAATCACGAAAAATTATACGAAGCATTTGGAGAACTACTTTATGTCGTAGCAATGGCAGATGGTTTGATTCAAGAAGAAGAAATTAGTGCCTTAGAAAACGTTTTAGCAGAACATCCTTGGGCAGCAGACATTAAATGGTCTTTTAATTATGAGCGTAAAAAACAGCGCCCAATAGACGAAATATATGCCAAAGTACTCGACTATTGTACCTATGCTGGTCCTAATCCAGAGTATCAGAATATGATTGACGTAATGGAGGCGATGGCAAAAGCTAGTAATGGGATAGATGAAGAAGAACAGGAAGTAATGGAAGGATTTACCACTACATTGATTCAAAAATTTAAAGCGGATATAGAAGGCATTCGATAACAAGCGAACAACTTGAACTTCTAATGCTACTATTTGGAGCATAGAGGTTCAAGTTGTTCTACGATTGATTATTCATCAGCTCCTTTGTCTAGGTCTAAGTCCATTTGCTTTTTTAAATCATCCAAAGGATTGGGTTTTTCAATAACAGAGGTAGGAGGTGAGGAAGGATTGGTGTTGTTTGTATTGGCATTGTTAGTAGAACCTGTATCCTGATGATGGGCATCCGAGGTTACCACGGTAGTAGCAGGCTGTGTTGTTACTACTGTTGTCGCAGGTTGTTGTGCTGCCATCATATATACAGGTTGTACGTTATTCTTAATATCATCGCTGTTGGTGGAATTGAATAAGCTAGAGATAATTCCTTGAATGCTAGACATAATGTCAAAAGTGAAGGTGTCGCTATAACCAACAAAAAAAGCAACCAATAATGGCAATAAATCGTTTTGACTTTTGCCTGTTAAGACCAAACTAAACAACGCTAAATAAATCGCTGCTCCCATAACTATTCCCAAGACAGGGCGAATGATAACCCATTTTAGAGGATCTCCAAAGTTGTAAATAGGCTCTTTGTAAAATTGTGTTAGCATGGCTGCGAAACTCCCAATAAAACTCCAAATACACACACCTAAAGGAATGCCTAATAATGGATAATCTTTAATACTTTTCCAGCTGACTTCCATTTTATATAAGGTAAACAGTAGAATGATAAAAGCCAATAAGATAAGTGCCATTCCAACCAAGAAACTTCTTTGAGTCCTTTTAGCCCGCTCTTCATCTTCCTTTTTTAAGGCAAGGATGCGTTTCTCACTTTCTTTCATCTCGTTAAAGATGCTAATCATATAAACCGCAGAACTAATGGAGGCTTTGGCATTGTCATCGTTATCATCCGCATTATTTTTTTTATCTTCTAAGATCATCTTTTGTTCAGAAGCTTTGATCTGGTTGAGTTCTACTTCTGCTTGATCATAAAATTCTTTAAATCCAATTTTATTGACAATAACCGTAATTTGCTCATCCATTTGCATGGCTTTGTCTGTGATTTCGGGAAAAATAGCATCGATTCTTACTCGATCAAAAGCAAGTTTATCTGTAATAATTTGTAGTTCGGTGACCGTACTTTGAGTAATATTGCCACGTTCCAACTCGTTGAGTTCTTCCAAGAGTTGATTGTATTCATCTGCTTTGTTTAGATACTCTTTTTGGTAGGGTAATTCAGCACTTTTAGCATTCATCAAAGCTTTGTGCAAATGACGCAAGTTGGATAAGTTTTCTCGAATGTCTTTTATCAATGCATTGGCACGGGTTTCCACATTGGCATCACGCCCAGGTACTGAAGTTTTGCTCCAATTTAGACTCTTTTTGAGAACAGGCTTAGGTGTTTTGGTTTGCTGCACATTCACAGCAGGAGTCACTTGTTGGAGTATAATGGGTTGTTGCACTTGCTGCATTTGTTGTAGTCTGTTGGGATTGTTCGTAGGCATTGTTTGTGGTTATTAATGGTTTGGTAAATGGACAAAAAAGGAGATTGGCTTTTATCAACGACTATTCAAGTTAATAAAAAAGAGAATGTATAGCAATAGTAACCCACTAATTTTTTGTTTTATTTTGATACTTTGAGAACGGATGACGTTCTATGATAGTCCAAAAAGGCAGTTGTTATAGCCGAATAGAAGAGAACCAGAGAGGAGTGAGGACTAGGTTTTATAAATCCACGAAGCATTGTAATCTATAAAACCTAGGTTATAAGTAATCGTTCAGAAAAACTATACGAAAAACAACCTGCTTTTTGCGCTACTCTTCATCGAAACATCTTGCTTTAGCCCGCTACTACGAAGTAGCACCGCAGGTAAAGCTGCACTGTTCCTCATCAATTAGCACTAAAAATAAGCCTATTTTTTAGCTATATTTTTCTGCCCACTTACTTAGCAGAAATGGGTAGAATTATAACAATTCTAAGCAAGCTTTTAAACTCTCTCTCCAATAGGGAATCTCTAATCCAAAAGTTGCTTTTATTTTGCCTTTGTTCAATAAGCTAAAATGAGGTCGTTGTGCAGGAGTTGGATAATCTTTGGTTTCGATAGGATTTACTTGACAATCAATTTTTTCTAATTCAAAAATCGCTGTTGCAAAATCAAACCAAGAGCAAACGCCTTCATTACTATAATGATAAATCCCTGTAAATTCCTTAGGATTTTGGTTGATAATGTCCAACATGGCTTTGGCCAAATCTCTAGCATAAGTAGGGCTGCCAATTTGGTCAAAGATAATTCCTAATTGATCTCTATCATTTCCCAAGCGAATCATCGTTTTGACAAAGTTGTTCCCAAAGGAGGAATAAACCCAAGATGTGCGCAAGATCAATGTTTCAGTATGATTGCCTAAGGCTAATTTTTCGCCTTCCAATTTGGTACGACCGTACACACTTTTGGGGCTTGTTACATCTTGCTCCTTGAAAGGAGTATTTTGATGATTATGATAGACATAATCGGTAGAAATTTGAAACAATCTTGTAGCGTGTTTTTTGCAGGCGGTAGCTAAATTTTTAGCCCCCATTGCATTAACAAGATAAGCCGTTTCAGTATCGGATTCTGCTTGGTCAACAGCTGTATAAGCAGCACAATTGATACAGTAATCAAAATTATGGGTATCAAAGAAAGCATGAACAGCTTCTTCATGACCAATATCCAAGTCTTTTTTATCTACAAATATAAAGGAGAATTGAGGATAAGCATCTGCTAATGCCTGCAATTCACTCCCAACCTGCCCATTGGAGCCTGTTACTAGAATATTCATGTTTGTTATTTTATATCAACGTATTAAAAAGTGAAACTTCCTCGATGTTGTCCAAGTACAGGCAGTACCAAATCTTTTTCAGACAATTGTGCTTTGCTTAAATCAATTTTCCAATCAATATTTAGTTGAGGGTCATTATAAATCAAACCACCTTCACTTTCTTTGTTGTAAAAATTATCACATTTGTAAAAAAACTCTGCTGTTTCAGATAGAACAACATAACCATGTGCAAAACCTCTTGGAACAAAAAGTTGCTTTTTATTTTCAGCACTCAATTCTATAGCATAAGATTTGCCATAGGTAGGAGAGCCTTCTCGCAAATCGACAACAACATCTAAGACCGCACCTTCAATCACTCGAACTAATTTGGCTTGAGCGTGTTCGCCTAGTTGATAATGCAACCCTCTCAAAACGCCATAGGTTGATCTAGCTTGGTTATCCTGAACAAAGATGGCGTCAATTCCTCCTTCTTTAAAATGGTTGGCGTTGTAGCTTTCGTAAAAATATCCCCTATGGTCTCCAAAAACTTTTGGTTCAAAAACAATAAGTCCAGGAAAATCGGTTGTGATAAATGGCATAGTTTATTTGCTGATTTTTTATCAGTGCTATGAGACAAAAAAGGTTCTGGATAGCATCTGTTAACAATAAATTTTCTCTTTGAGCGTAAAAATAAAAAAATATGAGAAAGCACAAGGAGTTATTGAATGAATACTCTATTGATTTTTTACGTTGTTACTTTGTGCGTCTTTGTTACTTGCTGTGCTGCGTGATCGGGTTGGGTTCATAGAAAAACATAAAAAAGCATCTTGTATTCGTTTAACTACGTTGCTACTAGGTGGTACTACGTGGGTGCTTAAACCACGGAGCAGCAGCAGAGCAACTAACTATTGTTATAAACAAAATGCTATTTATTGTTCAAAGCAAGGAAATTGATCCATCAAGAAATCTAAATAAAACACATCGTAGCTTTGAAAACCTTTTTGGAAAGAAATCTTGACTTGATCAATTTCAGCTTTTTGAAGCTGCTTTAAATCGCTCTTATTGATAGCAAAGCTACATTGATAAAAGGTGACATTATCAACTACTTGTGGCGCTGCGCCTGGATAGGTCATTAAAAAATATTCTTTTCCTTCCATCGTTCGCAAGACCATAGCAGAATTAGCTTTGATAGCGCCAAATTTTAGTTTTGCTTCTCTACTAGCCACATACAAATTAATGTTCAAAGCCATTCCTCCTTCAGAGCTTTGACTCAAAAAACCTTCACAACGGATAAAATCCCCTTCTTGAATGAATTTTCTATATTCGTCGGGAGTGTATGTAAAAAACGGACGGGCATCTAGACCTCTTTTTTGTACTCCTGTAAACTCATCAATAACATCAAAAGCAAATCGACAGTTTTCGGCACTTTCTGGATGTATTTTATTTTCTGTTGTAATCGTTGGCGTTTTGGCTAATAACTTAATTTCTTCTTCCGAGCTTAGTTTTTGCTGTGGACGTTTCTTTTTAGAATTATTGCTAGAAGGCGTTTTACTAGTATCAACTTGGCTAACAACTGTCGGAGACTTTTTCTTTTTGTTGCTTTTCTTAGCTTTGGCAGCGGTTACACGTTTTGATGGGGTTGTTTTTTTTGAAGCAGATTTGTTATTTTTTATAACAACTTGTTGACTACTATTTTTTTGAGCTTTTGCTGCTTTTTTTCTTTTTTTTGGATTTTCTAATTCCTTTATTTTAACCACTCCTTTGTTGCCAATGGGTGGAGTAGAATCTTGCTGTATAGGAATCAAAAAAGTAGGGTTGGATGGTTCTTGTTCTGAAACGGTAGCAGTAGGTAGAGGGCGAAAGATAAAAGATAGTATCCCAAATATTAAAATGAAAAAACTCATATAGTCGATTAATTGTATTAAAGAGTATGTCTAAATGTTGAATTTTGGCTACGAACGTTTTTAGATAGGTATAAATAGTTGCACCGAGACCAATAAAATGAATGTTCTATGCGCACAAAATTACATACTTATTTTTGTCTTATTAACGAATAACTATTAAATTGTTGCAAGACCTTTGCCAAAATATACTTTAAGAATTGATAAAAAGGCTTTTGTACACCTAAATTAGAAAATAATATGAAATATAAGGTATTAATATTCAGCTTAGCTTTGTCTGTTGTTGCCTGTAATCAAAAAAACAAAAATAATTCAGAAACAGTAGATAGTCATTCAAAAGTACCCAATACTGTTCCTGCGCAACATTCTACAGCTTACTTGGAAGATCCTGATAATATAAAGATGAAATACCCATTGACAAGAAAAGATGCTATAGAAGATGACTTTTTTGGTGTAAAAGTCAAAGATCCCTACCGATGGCTAGAGGATGCGGTTACAGAGGAAGAGGACAAGGAGGTTAATAAATGGGTTGCTGCTCAAAGCAAATTAGCCGAGGTATACCTAAGCGGAATTTCTTATCGTGATGACATCAAAAAACGCTTGACTAAGTTGTATGACTATGAGCGTGAATCTGCCCCTTTTAAGGAAGGAGGGAAGTTATATTTTTATAAAAATGATGGGAAGCAAGATCAATCTGTTGTGTATAGAAAGGATACTTGGGATGGCGAGGCGAAGGTGTTTATTGATCCCAATACGTTTTCGGATGATGGAACGATTTCTTTGAGTGGCTTGAATTTTTCGAAAGATGGAAAATTTGCTGCTTATAGGACTTCTGAATCAGGTTCTGATTGGGGAACGGTATACATCAAAGATGCAACTACAGGAAAACAGTTGACAGATAAAGTAGAGTGGTTGCGTTACTCTGGTTTGGCTTGGTACAAAGACGGTTTTTTCTATAGTCGTTATGGCGATAATAGTGGAACAGATAAGTTCACACAGAAAAATCAATTTCATCAAGTATATTATCATAAAGTTGGCACCAATCAAGCTGATGATGAGCTAATTTTTGCAGATCGTACACAGCCCAATCGAAATTATGGGGTATCGGTAACAGAAGATGAAAGCATTTGGATTTTGACGGTAACCGAATCGACAAGTGGCAATGCTTTGTATTACAAAAAAGCAAGTGAAGAATCGTCTAGCTTTATCAAATTGGTTGATGATTTTAAACATGATTTTTATGTAATTGATAATATTGGGAACAAATTGTTGGTCTATACGAATTATCAAGCACCCAAATATCAAGTTATTGAAATTGATTTGGAAAAGCCAGCCGCTAAAAATTGGAGACCGTTGATTCCTCAGAAAAAAGGAGCAACTTTGAATGGCGTACAAGTTCGAGGTGGTCGTTTGGTGGCTCGTTATACCAAAGAAATTACCAATGTTTTGTCGGTTTATGAAATGAATGGGACTTATGTAGGAGATGTTGAAATTCCTGAAATTATTAGCAAAACAGCTCCTGTTACCTTGAGTGGAGTATCTGGTAAAAAAGCAGATGCCGAGGGCTATTTTACAATGTCCTCCTTTACATTGCCATCTACCATTTGTAAAGTAAAC
This sequence comes from Aureispira sp. CCB-QB1, assembly GCF_000724545.1. GTDB lineage: Bacteria > Bacteroidota > Bacteroidia > Chitinophagales > Saprospiraceae > Aureispira. Next base: position 105,741 of record NZ_JHBV01000014.1, read on the forward strand.
GTCAAGACATTAAAATCAGAAGTCTGGAAACGCCCACAAGTAGATTTTAACCCCGCTGATTATGAAATTGAGTACACGCATTATACTTCAAAAGATGGTACTTCTATACCGATTAGTATCGTATACAAAAAAGGACTAAAGAAAGATGGCAACAATCCTACGTTATTGTATGGTTATGGCGGCTTTAATATTTCTATTTTGCCAAGCTTTGCACTCAAACGTTTGCCTTTTTTAGAAAAAGGTGGAATTTATGCTGTTGCTAATATTCGTGGTGGTGGCGAAATGGGGCAAGAATGGCACGAAGCAGGTACCAAGCTAAAGAAGCAAAACGTCTTTGATGATTTTATTGCTGCTGGAGAATTTTTAATTGCACAAAAATATACTTCCTCTCAAAAACTAGCTATTGAAGGTCGTTCTAATGGTGGCTTATTGGTTGGTGCTTGTATGACACAACGTCCAGATTTGTACCGAGTGGCTTTGCCAATCGTAGGCGTACTGGATATGATGCGTTATCACCAATTTACAATTGGACATTTTTGGGCATCGGATTATGGACGTAGCGATGATTCTACTCAATATAAAAATCTGTTGAGTTACTCGCCTGTTCATAATGTTAAGCCTGCCGAATATCCTGCCACAATGGTTATGACAGCAGATCATGATGATCGTGTTGTTCCAGCGCATTCCTTTAAATTTGGTGCAGCACTACAAGATCAAAATATCGGAAAACTGCCTATTATTATCCGAATAGATCGCAAAGCAGGACATGGTTCTGGAAAGCCAATTACCAAAGTCATCGAAGAGGAAGCAGATAAAATTGCTTTCTTGATGTTTAATTTAAAAATGAAATGGTAAGTGGGTTTTCAAATAACCGATAGATAGATTGTCTATTTTTAAAGATGGAGCGATAGGAATTTCTTATCGCTCCATTTTAGTTGAGGGAGACTTATTTGTTTTTTTGCTCTGCTTTCTTTTTTGTTGGTTTTTCCCTATGTTTTTTTTGAGCAACAGCTCCTTTAATAAAAAAGTATAGAAGAACAATAAATGGAGCTAATATTAGGGTTATTCCCGCAATCCAAAGACCAGGAAGCATGAAGACAAAACCAAGGATGGTTAAGGTGATGGCAATAATAAAATAGATGGATACAATAGAAATTAATAAAGCCCAAATACCTTCGTAGTCATTTTTTTGATCTGGACGGCGGTGCTTCTTTTGTTTACTTTTAGAACGGTAAGATTGAAGAGGCTTGTGTTGTTTAGAAGAAAGTTTCCTTAGACATTTTCGTCGTTTTTTATAGGTTCTTTTCTTTGTTGTTTGATTTGTTTTTTGAATAGGAACCAAAGCAGCTTGTAAGGGGAGAGTAGGAAGAAGTAGGCATAAAACAAGAAACAAGGGGTATAGATATAAATATAAAATTTTCATAATCAAGTCAATTGGTTGTTAATGTATTAGAATCGGTTAAGCTAGGAGGTTCAAAAATAAAGCCAAAAATTGAATGTTTGTTCAATTTTTGAATATTTGTTTAATCTAAAGTAAGAAATAGGTTACTAGGAGAGAGGATGAGTTGTTTATCGCAAGACTTAAAGAATAAGAATGTCAAATTGGAGCTATTGTAAACAGAACGATGATAATGAATAGAATGATAATGAATTTTATTTATTTTGTAGCGTACTTCAATAGTTCGTTGAAACCACGCAGTAGCAGCGAAGCTAAACTAATATAAATGTGCTTTTTTATCTTTTTGGTAACTAAGCTTGCGATCTCACGACCGCAGGGAGCTAAAAAAGTAAAAAACTAAGCTTGCCGAGTAGGCTTGTGCTAGTAGCACAAAAGCCCAAGGTCATGAGCGAACCGAGCATAGCGAGCTCACGACCAAAGGGAGTAACAAAGCGAACTACCACGAAGTAGCACCGTAGGTAATCAACGAACTACTAGTACTTAAAACGATTACTAAAAACAGCCATTATGTTAAAGCCTCACTTTTCTATTGCACATTGTTGCCTATTTATTTTACTCCTAATTACTTTAGATTCTTGTACTTTAGGTCGATTTGTGTTTTATAATTTCGCAGACATTCAAGATCATAAGAAATTTCCTAAAAGAGTATTAGAGAAACCAACAACATCCTTCTCATTCGAGAAACGTCCTAACAAAGAAGGCGCAAAAATAGATAGCTTAGAAGCTATGTTAGCAAAGAATAAGACAGTGGCTTTTATGGTTATTAAGAATGATACCATTATCTATGAAAACTACTTCAATAAATACGAAGAAGCTTCTATTGTACCTTCTTTTTCTATGGCAAAATCAGTTTTGTCTATTCTAATTGGTTGTGCTGTAGATGATGGATTAATTCAGTCAATAGAGGAACCAATGACGAATTATGTCCCAGAGTTGAAGCAAAATGGTTTTGAAAAAGTAACCATCAAGCACTTGCTTCAAATGACTTCTGGATTGAATTTTAATGAAGGTTATTTTAATCCTTTTGGACATGTGGCAACATTTTATTACGGACTGAATTTGAGAAAAAATATGAGCAAATTAACCTTAAAACAAAGCCCAGGTAAAAGCATGGAGTATGTCAGTGGCAATACTCAGTTGTTAGGGTGGGTATTGGAACGGGCATTGAAAGGGCAAAGCATAACGAATTATTTGCAAGAGAAAATATGGAATCCTTTAGGAATGGAGTACGATGCTAGTTGGAGTATTGATAAAAAGAAAAATGGGATGGAGAAAACATTTTGTTGCCTCAATGCAAGAGCGAGAGATTTTGCTAAAATTGGTCGTTTGTATCTAAATGAAGGAAATTGGCAAGGACAGCAAATTGTATCAAAAAATTGGGTACATCAGTCCACTCGATACGATTTTTCGGATGGTGCGGCTAGAGACTATCAATACCAATGGTGGATTCCCAGTCGATATGGGGATTTTATGGCGCAAGGAATACTTGGACAATACATTTATGTTAACCCTCAAAAAAATCTAATTATTGTTCGATTGGGAAAAAACTATGGAAAGGTAAATTGGACAGACTTTTTTATGAGTATTGCTGCCCAAAATTAAAAAGCTTGGTGACCTCCGTCACCAAGCTCGCGATATATACACTAAATCCTCCTCCAAGAACTAAGTGAACTATTTTTTTTGGCAAAAATTAATTTCTACACAAATTTAAGTATTATACATTATAAAATAAAAAATATTTTCATTTTTATTTTAAAATAATGAATTGTGTTTCTTGTTGACCACTTATAAACGTACTTAAAACATAAGTTCCAGCTGATAAATGTTCCAAATTTGCCTCATAATTGACGTTTTGCCCTGTTTTTTGGGCAAATTCATAAACTACTTGTCCTTGTAAATTATATAGGGTAGGGCGCAGTGATTGCTCTGAAGCTAACTCAAATACGATGCTAAATTGACCATTAGATGGATTTGGGAAGATGCTCAACGAATTTTTATTGTCCATTTCAATTGTTTGAGTGCTAGAGACAACACTAATGTTAACGGTTGCTGTTTGTGTACAGCCATTAGCATCTGTTACTAAAACAGTGTACGTTCCCGTTGTTAAACCTGTCGCTACATCACTGGTTTGCTGATTGGCATCATCCCATTGATAGGTATAAGGAGCCGTGCCTCCTGTCGCGGTAACGCTTGCGCTACCATTAGAAAAAGCTGCTGTTGTTAAGACAATTGGATCTGGTTCCGTTAGGTTTACATTGACTGTTTTGCTTAGTCCATTGGCATCAACAACGTTAAATTGATAATTGCCTGCAACATCATTTACGATAACAGCGCCTATTGGCATGGTAGAAGGAACGCCATTGATTGTATACGGCGCAGTACCTCCCATCAAGATAATATTAACAAGACCAGAATCGCCATTACATTGAGGAAGTTGATAGAAACTTTGAGGGGATGTAATAAGACCATTTAGGTATTCTGTGGCGCCCATATCAACGGTGTTGTTGTTGATACGAGGAGAGCCGTAGTTGTCGGTGTTAAAAATAGATGGAATACTATCATTGTTTCCAGCGTCAATAGCAGGAGAGGTGTTTTGTAGGGTTAAGTCTCCAAACATAGTACTTGTAAAAAGTGGATCACTGTCTAAGTTATTGGCTCCTGATACATCAGGCGATAAGATGACATTATTATCGATATTGCCATCAAAATAAATTGAATAATTTAGATCCACCAATGTATTAGCAGTTGTGATTTCGTGGATTAAAGGACCTGTTGTTGGTTGAGATTGCCAAAAAATAGAATTGCTAATATTGGTAATGGAAGGGGCTGAACCTCCAACATTTTGGTTGTATGCAACAAACGATTTTCCGATAGTGGCTTCTTGATCTAGGAAGCTAGAGTTGGTAATTTGAGTGTTTAAAACGCCACCATTAAGTATATCGTTGCAAAGAGCTCCTCCGAAATTATCAGAACTATTGCGAGCAAATATATCGTTGATATAGGCTGTGTAGGACCAACTAGAATCGGAACGATTAAAAACAGCTCCTCCTCTAAAATTCACCATATTGCTAATATAACTATTCGAATTAGATAGGAAATAAGAAGTTGCTCCTAAGATAGCTTCTTGAAAAATAACTCCTCCATCGGCAGTACTAGAAATAGTTCCATTAGAAAAGATAACAAAGTTTTTTTCAAATAAATGATTGATACTAGCATTGGTCGTTGTATTGTAAATAACTCCTCCGCTTACACTACCACACCCTTCTACGGTATTACTAGAAAAACTCAAATCTAGTATACTAAAAGAGTCAACTGAATTGTACAAGACACCACCAGATTTATACGAAGAAATGGATGTGAATTTATTATTTTCAATATTTAAACCAACGATACTATTGCTAGCTTGATTGTAAAAAATACCTCCAGAACTATCTGCTTCGATGGTGTTAAATAAGTTGTTGTTGATATTCAAGTTACTACTACCATTGTTATGAATGGCATAAAAAATACCACCATCTACAGCTCTATTGGTCTCAAATTCATTATCCTCTGCTGTTAAGTTGTATGTCCCTTGTGTGTTATTGGTGTAGATAATTCCGCCATTTTTGATAACTTGGTTACTGGAAGTTTTGTTAGAAGAGAAATTAACAGAAGCGGTACCACTACTGAGAATATTGTTGTAACAAACACCGCCATTATTAGCCATATTAATTTTGAAGTAAGAGTTGTTTAAGGTCGCCTCTATGTAGCCATTATCTGCATTGTTATACAAAACAGCTCCATCTTCTGTACAAGTGTTGTTTTCATAGCTATTATGAGTTAAATTAATGTTGATTACTCCTGAGGCTGCATTGTTGTAACAAACCGCTCCGTATTGAGCACCATTAAACTCAAATAAACTTGCATTTACTAACAAATCGGCAGCACCACCTTGGCTACCATCATTGTATATAGCTCCTCCATGATCGTCAGCATTATTGTGTTTGATAATGAGTTGGTTTAAATGAGGATTAGAACCATTGCCCATACCTTGACCGTTATTAAAAATACCAGCTCCCGAATTGTGTGGGAAACTAGCGCCAGATGCCTGCCCTTGCTCAATGATAAAACCGTCTAAGACAGCGCTATTGGTAATCGGACCATTGGCAGTTGTTCCATCAAAATAAACCACATGAAAGGCATTGTCGGTAGGATCTAAAGAAAGTCCAATGTCTCCACTTAGAATGGTTTGATGTGCCTTGTTGCGTTGCGAGAAGAGAGTTTCAGTGCCTTGGAATTGACCGTGTATCGTAATATTTTTGCTGATATAAAATGTTTTTTCTCGGTCAATTGTACTTCCTGAGTTATCTGTATCGACAGCAAGCGTGGGGTAATAGGTTCCTGCTGCTACCCAAATGCTATCTCCTGCATTGGCAGCATTAATAGCAGGTTGAAGTTCTTGAAAAGCATCTGCCCAAGAAGTACCATCATTAGCACCTGAAGCGTTGATGTTTACATATATTTTGTTTTGAGAAAAAGCATTAAAATTCATCGAAATGAATAGGAGAAAGAAGAGTGTAGTAGGGGTAATAAACTTAGTGTTTGTCATGATTTTGAATAATGATTTTTATTTTGAAATATTTACTAGCTAAACCGAGTAAAAGAAAGAGTACCCTACCTTTTTTTGTTTTTTTTAGGCGGTTGTTCTTAGAATTTATAAGTGTTTTTTATGTGGTTTTTGTTTGAAAATCAGATGGTTGTGGTTGTTTGTTCTTTGGGCTGATTTTTTCCTTTTTAGTAGGGAAAGAATATTGTACTATGTGGTCGTTAACAGGCAATAAGTAATTTTTATCTATTTAAATCTGGGACTTTATTAGTTTAAAACAATGAATTGATGCTCTCGTTTTTGGTTAATAAAAGTGCTTAATAGATAGGTTCCCGCAGGTAACTGTTTTAAGTCAACTTCGTAGTTGATATCTTGACCTGTTTTTGCTGGAAATTTATAAACACATTGCCCTTGTAGATTGTACAAAACGGGATGAATTTGTTGTGCAGAAGCTAAGTTAAATACAACTTGAAATTCACCGTTGCTAGGGTTGGGGAAGATACTCAAAGTATTTGCTTCGTCCATTTTAATTGTTTGAGTGTTGGAAATAATACTGATATTAACGGATGCTGTTTGCATACAACCATTAGCATCTGTCACGCTGACAGTATATGTTCCTGTTGTTAGACCTGTTGCAACATCACTTGTTTGTTGATTGTTGTCGTTCCATTGATAGGTATATGGGGCTGTACCGCCACTAGCTGTAACACTTGCACGACCATTAGAAAAGCCTTCAATACTCAATACAATAGGATCGGGCTCTGTAATATTGATATAAATCGTATCTGTTTTTCCAAGACTATCTTCGAAGTTGTATTGATATGTACCAGCTGCTAGACCAGAAAACGTATTAAAAACGGGATCAAGATAGGTGACGCCATTGATTTTTAAAGGAGGGGTAGCTCCCAAAGTTTTAAATGAAACTTCTCCGTCCATGAGACCATTGCAAGATGTTTGTTCGTGACCTAAAAATCGTATTTCACTGTATAAATTATTGATAGTTTCTAGTGCTCCTAAGTCAATAATTGTATTGTAAATACGAGGCTGACCATTGTTGTCAACTGTAAAAATAGAAGGAATGCTATCGTTGTTTCCTATATCAATAGCAGGAGAAAGGGCGGCTAAAGTCAAATCGCCACTTGGTTCGTTATTGAATAAGGGATCTCCCTCAATATTGTTGCTGCCAGTAACTCCGAAAGGTAACGTAACTATTCCATCTGGGTTGTTATCATTATAAAGCGAATGGGTAAGGTTAATTTGCCCACCATTGGTATTTATTTGAGAAAGAGCACCACCTAGGTGATAAAAAATACTATTGCTAATAGAGATTGTATTGACACTAGAAAAGGCAAAACTACTAATTGAACGAGCTCCTGTAGAAGCATAATTTTCATTAAAAGTGCAGTTGATTATTTGGGTGTGAAGGGCACTATTCGCTTCTCCTTTATGGTAAAAAACACCGTCGTGTTCACTTCTGTTAACATGTAAAATATCGTTGACTAGAGTGGTGTTTCCTGTGGCTGCATTGTATTGATTAAAAAACACCCCTCCTTTGTTAATCGCTTGGTTAAAGACATAGTCATTGCCAACTGAAAGCAAATTGCAAATAGAGCCAGAGCGAGTATTTAGAAAAGATACAGCACCATTAAAAGCTGTATTGCCAGTAATGGAATTATTTTTTAACTGAATGTCTAAGCTAGAATTGTTAGTCAACATGTCGTAAAAAATTCCTCCTAAACTTGCATTATTAGATTCGAATTGGTTTTTGATGATTTCAAGTTGGAAAATACTACTAGAATCTCCGTTGTTAAAAAACACCCCTCCATTTCCATTGGCGGTTGTATACTCAACTTTATTTTGAGTGAAGAACATATCTTGCCGAGAGGCTTGGTTGGCTGTTGTATAACAAATTCCTCCAGAAGAATTAGAACGATTGTTTTTAAATTCGTTGGTCGATAGATTGATGGTCGAGTAGGCGCCATTATTGTTAGTATTGTAAAAAATGCCTCCTAGATTGCTGCTATTATTATTGCTAAAAGTACTATTATTGATAGTAATTGTTGTGTTACTGGCACTTGATTGATTGCAAAATACTCCTCCGTGATTTACAGAAAGATTGTGCTCAAAAAAAGAGCTATCTACCATAATATTGAGACGACTATTGGTAGCAATATGATTATAGTAGACAGCACCATCATAAGCTGAATTGTTGTCAAATTTAGTTTTCATTGTAACAATATCAAGCCGACCACTGTTAGTTGAGGAACTGTAAAGCCCTGCCCCAGAATGTGTAGCGGTGTTGTTGGTAAAAGAACTGTTGTGAATAGATATATTTACAACCCCAGCATTACTGTTATTAAAAATGGCACCCCCATTTTGAGCAGTATTAGAATGAAATAGAATCTGTGTTAAATAGGGATTGCAAATGCCGCCTTGAGAACCATCGTTATACAAGGCTCCTCCTTGTGCACTAGCAGAGTTGTGATGCAGGAATAAGTTTGTTAATACAGGGTTGCATTCATTGCCAATGCCTTGACCATTATTAAAGATACCTGCTCCTACATTGTGTGGAAAGTTGGTGCCAGAAGCTTGTCCTTGTTCTATGATAAAACCATCTAAAACAGTATTGTTGGTAATTGTACCATTAGCAGTAGTTCCATCAAAATAAACGACATGAAAGGCATTGTCAGTAGAATCTAATGGACTTCCAATGTCTCCACTTAGAATGGTTTGATGTGCTTTGTTGCGTTGAGAGAAAAGAGTTTCGTTCCCTTGAAATTGACCATGTATGGTAATATTTTTGTTGATGTAGAATGTTTTTTCTTGGAAAATTGTATGCCCTGAGTTGTCTATATCCACGGCAAGAGTGGGATAGTAGGTTCCTGCGGCTACCCAAATGCTATCTCCTGTATTGGCAGCGTTAATGGCAGGTTGAATTTCTTGAAAAGCATCTGCCCAAGAGGTGCCATCATTCGCACCCGAAGCATTCCTATTTACATATATTTTATTTTGAGCAAATGCCTCGAAAGTGATGAAAGTTAATAGGAAAACCAGACCAAAAGGGGAGGGGAATTTAATGGTTGTCATAGTTATACGGTAATCATTTTTGTTTTGAAATATTTAAAAGTTAAACCGCATGAATGAACAGAGTACCCTACCTTTTTTATTTTGAGAAAAAGAAAACCTTGGAATTTAAACGTGTTTTTTTGTGTAGCTTGTGCTTGATAATCAGGTGATTGTTTTTTGAGGTGTTTTTTGATTTTTGCTGTTTAGATAAAAAGATTCGATAGCTCACTATTGCTAAAAAGAGTATGTGCATCTAACATTAGGTACTTGATTTGTTTACAATAATGAACGGATTTTCTCGTTTAGGAGTAGCGAAAAGGAGAAAAGGTTTGTATTGTATTAAGAGAATAAATTTGATCGTTGTTATAGTTGTTGGATAGTAATTTTTGTTTAGAAATAGTTTTAAACAGCTTCCTAAAACCCAACTAGAGAATGAAGAACTGATTGTTTTTATTTTTTATTAATTTTGTCATGAATCTAGTTCTTAAATAATCATTGGTGTAAGTAGTTTGATGGGAGGGATAATCTCAAAAAAGAACCTATTTTTTTATACAAAAAGTAGGGGGGGAGATATATCAAGCGGTTAGGAGTTATATAACTATTGTTCTGGAGTTGAAAATAATTGGAGATTGGTAAGAGAATGAGGAGTTGATGGAGAATAGTTATTAGATGACAAAAGTAGTGCATACAATCACCACAAAAAAATAGATAGGTTTTGACCAAAGAAGAATTTCAAGCTTGTTTTGATAAATACTTTGATGCCATTCGGAATTATCTCTATTATCGTTCTGGAGATACCGAGTTAGCCACAGATTTGGCACAAGATGTCTTTATGAGAATATGGGAAAAGCAAATGGTTTTGGAAGAAGGGCGCATCAAAGGCTTGCTATACAAAATGGCGAGTGATACGTTTATTTCTCATTTGAGAAAGGTAAAAGTAAAGAACGAATATTTGCAGTCGATGCCGTTGGCATTTAAGACAGAACCTACCGAAGGGACAATGGATTATGAAATCCTAAAAAGGCAATATGAAAAAGTACTATCCTCATTGCCAGAAAAGCAACGAGTTGTTTTTCTAATGAGTAGAATGAATGGTTTAACTTACCAAGAAATTGCTGATCGATTGATGATAAGCGTTAAAGCCGTTGAGAAGCGTATGCGTAATGCTTTGGGCAAATTAAGAATGGGGCTTCAGGTAACTATGTTGCTCCTATGTTTTTATTTCTTTGGACTATAAGTACGATAAATTATAAGTCACATAGTTCATTAATTTTAGAAGTAACGTAAAAATGGAAGAAAATAAAGATAGAGATGCCAAGTTTGAGGAACAATTAAAACTGTTTGAAAATATGGAAGTTCCTTATAAAAGGACCAAAGAGGAGGTCTGGGAAGCGATGACCCAAAAAATGACCTCGCCTCCTTCAAAAAAAATTATTCCGCTCTACTTAACTCGATGGGCTGCTGCTGCCGTTATATTAATTATATCAGGGCTTGGTTTTATGCGCTTTTATACAACCAATGTTTATTCTGCTAATGGAGAACATTTGGCGCATACATTGCCAGACGATTCTGTTGTGCGATTAAATGCTGGTTCTAGTCTATCTTATGCACCTTATTGGTGGGTGTTTGAACGTGCTGTATCGTTGGATGGAGAAGCATTTTTTGAGGTAGAAAAAGGCAATCGTTTTGTTGTCAATTCTGATTTGGGGTATACAGAAGTGTTGGGGACCAGTTTTAATATTTATGCTAGAGATACGATCTATCAGGTTTTTTGTAAAACAGGAAAAGTTGGCGTCCATGCGACCAATTCAGATCAATCTATTGTGCTGACTCCTAACGAAAAAGGAGTGTTGAAAAATAATGTATTGACGAAAGAAGTTAAGAAAGATGGCATGTCTAGTATGGGGTGGATGAATGATAAGTTTTATTTAAATAATATTGCTTTTAAAAGAGCAATAGAAGAGGTAGAACGCCAGTTTGATGTGACCATAGAACTAGACAAAAACTTGGAACAGGAACCTTATTCTGGCTTTTTTGACAAAGAGAAACGTATTCAAACTGTCTTGGAGATTATGACGGAATCGCTTGATTTAGAGTTGACCAAAAAAGATGACAAGACTTATAGCATAACATCAAATTATTAAAAAAAGGATTGAAGCCACCACTCTCTAAAATTGTTTTACTCTTTATCGTATTATTATATGCATCTTCCAAAAGTTATGCTCAGCAAATCAATCTGTCTGTCAAAGCAAAACCTTTGGGCGAGGTATTGGGAAGTTTACACCAAGAGTACGATGTTCAAGTTTCTTTTAATGCTCAATTGTTGAATGAATGCCTAATAACGGTAGATCAGCAATTTGAATCTCCTAACGAAGTTTTAGAGTATTTAACCAAACTTTGTAACTTCAAGTACAGAGTGATTGATGGCGTTTTTGTGATTAGCAAAAAGCGTTCTATATCAAAGGAAATGCGTTCGCTCAAACAAAAATATACTTATCAAGGGAAAATTATTGACAAAGAAAATAAAGGCCATTTGCCCTATGCAACAGTTTTGATTGATAATACACGGATAGTGACCGATGTAGAAGGAAATTTTACCTACCAATCCGAAGAAAACAAAGCAAAACTGTTGGTGTCTTATTTGGGGTATTTTGTAAAAGATACGCTTGTCAAAGCAAAGCGAGGCTTCTTGATTGAATTAGCACCTTCTATTACGGAACTGCAAGAAGTAACGGTATTTTCAAATCAAAAAATTAAAACAATTAATTCAGAAGACAGATCTGGCTTGGCAAAATTGAATAACCGTCAAACACCATTTTTGCCAGGAAACAATAAAAATAGCTTGTTTTCTTTTTTGCGTTTGCAACCTGGTGTCATGGCATCTGGTGAGCAAAATAATGGTTATATTTTGTGGGGAGGACAGAAGGGAGAGACGCATATTTTATTTGATGGGATTACGATATTCAATACAAGCAATTATAATAATAAAATAGGCGCAATTAATCCTCTGTTGATTCAAGATATTGAGATCTTAAAAGGTGGATATAATGTAGAAATTGGCGATCGCTTGGGAGGCGTAGTTAATATTACAAGTAAGCCGGGTAACGTGGATACTTCTACCACAGAATTATTGGGAACACACAATTCATTTAATGCTTATATGAATTTAGACCTCAAGAAGCAGTCAAGTTTGCAACTTGGCATTCGTATCGTTGTACCAGATATTTTTGCATCTATTAATATACGACCAACGGCTTTTTTTTCGGATTTGACAGTGAGGTACGCCAAGCAGTTTAAGGATGGCAGTTCTTTACGTTTTACATCGTTGGTTAATGTCGATGCCTCGAATGTTCCCAAAAAACATTATTTAGCAGACTATTGGTATATCAATCAATTTAGACTGAGCAATTTGTACGGAGGAAATTTGAACTATATCAAACCTTGGAAAAATATTGGTCAAACACAATTTAGTCTTGCTTATTCTGAATTTATGACGGATTATTATGTTCGCCATTATGACTTGTATGTTAATGGAACAGGTCGGTTAGAACGCATTGGCGAACAGCATTTTTACAACAGTGTTCGAGAAGTTTCTGCCAAAGTGGTGCATAGACTACCTGCTTCTCGGTACCACCAACTGTCCTTTGGTCTCAATTTTACTTACAATAGCTCTCTAATCAACCATGGTATTCTCAAACGATTTGAAGGCGTTCAGCAAAAGAACAATCGGCTTGGAGCCTATGTTAAAGATGATATTAGCTTTTCTAAATGGTTTACGCTTAGATTAGGAATTCGAGCGGACCTACCTCTAGAGAGCTATACAAAACTGTTGATACAACCAAGAATTGAAGCGATATTTACTCCTGTGTCACAATGGAAAATTAATTTGGCGCATGGTGTTTATAATCAATTTTTGAGTGAGACAACTATTGTTGATGTTTATCGAAATTATACATACCATTGGTCTTTGACCAATAATAAATACCATCCTGTCCCTCAAGCAACCCATACCGTTATCGGGGTATCTGGTCGTTATAAATATTGGAATTGTCGCCTAGAAGCTTATTATAGACGTACCAAAAATACCTTGCAGTACTGGGGGGATAGTAACAATCAAATTATAGAAACCTCTTTTGGGAAGCATTATAATTATGGGGTAGATGTTAAGTTTGGGGCACACTACAAAAATCAGCAAATATGGTTGGCATATACCTTGAGCAAGGCAGAAGTGCAATTGAATAAAAACCAGCCCCCAACTAGAGCGCCACAAGATCAACGGCACGAATTTAAAGTAGCAGGAATGTTTAATGTAGGTCGATTTTTTTGGTCTATTAATTACGTTTATGGAAGTGGCTTCCCAAACAAGCATAACTTAACATCCAATAACAACATACGCTCGTATAGTCGATTAGATATTGGTAGTTTTTATCGTTTTAGAGTTAAGGAGTTAAGTGTTGATTTTGGTTGTTCTGTGCTCAATGTCTTAAATACTTATAATATTCAATACAACAATTGGGCAAATTTTTTGCAAGATGGGGAACAATATATTCAAGCCATGCCACGAAACTTTACATTCTTTGTTCATTTTAAATTTTAGCGTGTTAAGAAAGAATTACTCTTTTAAACGTTAATTAGGTTGATAATTATTATAGTTGGTTTGATTATTGGACGAGGTGATGATGATGAATTTTTGCTCTTTTTTGTAAGTAGTCAAAAAAATAAAGGAAAAAATGGATATGCTTTTTTATCTTTTGGCTAACTAAACTTGCTGCTTAATAGGGTAAAACGACAGCAGGTCATGAGGGGAACTAACCTTGCGATCTCATGAGCGCAGCGAATAATAATCAACAACCACAAAATAGCGGCGCAGCTAACTACTATATACTCAATAACCGATTAAAAACAATTGAAGACACCACGCTCCATAATTGTTTTACTCATTCTGTCTCTATTGGCATACAACAGCTATGCTCAGCAAATTAATGTCCATGCAGAAGCAGAGCCTTTGGGGGAGTTATTGACTAGTTTTCACCAGAACTACAACATTCAGATATCTTTTAATGCTCAATTACTGAATGAATGTCTAATTACAGCCAATCAACATTTTGAATCGCCTTACGAAGCTTTTGATTATTTAGCAGAAGTGTGTGGTTGTAACTATAAGATGTTGGACGGTGTATTTATTGTAACCAAGCCTCGCCCTAGAAAGAGTGTGTACCACAAAGGAGAAACCTACATTTATCAAGGAAAAATAGTGGATAAGATGAACCAAGAAAAACTACCTTATGCAACTATTTTGATCGATAAAACGAGTATTACAACGGATGCCGATGGAAACTTTACATACCAGTCCGACAAACGGAAGGCAAACTTATTGGCTTCGCATGTAGGCTATTTTGTCTTGGACACACTCATCAATGCAGATCGTGGTTTGTGGATTGAATTATCTCCATCTATAACCGAATTACAAGAGATAACGGTGTTATCAACGAAAAAAATAAATTTGCTAAACCCAGAGCAAAAGTCAGGATTGTCAAAGCTAAACAATCGCCAAACACCTTTCTTGCCAGGTAGCAACAACAATAGCTTGTTCTCATTTTTGCGTTTGCAACCAGGAGTGATGGCATCGGGGGAACAAAACAATGGTTATATTTTGTGGGGAGGACAAAAAGGAGAGACGCATATTATTTTTGACGGTATGACAATTTTTAACACCAGTAATTATAATGATAGGATAGGAGCGATCAATCCACTCATGATAAAAGATATAGAGGTGCTTAAGGGGGGCTATAATGTAGATATTGGCGATCGTTTGGGGGGAGTAGTCAATATTACAAGTAAGTCGGGAAATACAGATACATCAACGGTAGAGATAATGGGAACACCAACCTCTTTTAATGGATATTTGAATTTAAATGTAGCTCCTAAGTCAAGTGTTCAGGTTGGAATTCGCTTTGTTGGACCCGATGCTATTGCTTCTCTTACTCAATTTCCTACAGCAATGTTTATAGATGCTACCACGAAATATACACACCGATTTGACGATGGAGCTTCTTTTGCATTTACAACATTGGCAAACGTGGATATTTCGAGGCGTCCTAGAAATATACCTTCTACCACAAGTATAAAAACAGAGTCTCGAATCAGCGAACTGTTAGCAGGTAGTTTTTCATATATCAAGCCTTGGAAGAAACTGGGGCGCTCCAATCTTAGAGTAGCTTATTCCAATTTTGCGACAGATTTTAGTATTTTTTCAGTTCAGAATAATGGAAATGCTCCATCAATACATTTGCAACGTATATACGAACAACGGTTTTATAATAATGTACGAGAAGTATCTATAAAAGGAGATCATAGTTTTCCTGCGCTCCAATACCACCAATTATCGCTAGGGGTGAACTTGACACATAACAGTTCTAAGATTAATCATGGTATTATTGAACGTTTTGCGGATATAGAGCAATATTCTAATCGATTTGGGTTTTACCTAAAAGACGAATTAAGTTTGTTTAAAGGATTGCTTATTCGTTTGGGGATTCGGGCGGATTTGCCATTGCAAAATAAAACTCAATTGTATATACAGCCACGTATAGAGGCGATCTTTTCTCCTTCTAATGCATGGAAAATTAATTTAGCACACGGTGTTTATAATCAGTTTATAACAGAAACAACTTTGGTGGATTTCTATCGAAATTATACTTATCATTGGTCTTTAACAAATGGACAGTATCATACAGTACCTCAAGCTACGCATACTGTTTTAGGGCTCTCTGGGCGTTACCAATATTGGAACTGTAGAGTAGAAGGCTATTATAAGAGAATTAAAAATACATTACAATATTGGAGCAATAGTAACAATAAAATTATAGAAACCTCTTTTGGTAAAACCTACAATTATGGTTTGGATGTGAAGCTTGGAGCACATTATAAAAATCAACAAATATGGTTGGCTTATACCTTAAGTAAATCAGAAGTACAGTTTGATAAAAATAAACCAATTACAAGAGCACCACAAGATCAACGACATGAATTTAAAGTAGCAGGGATGTTTAATTGGAAGCAATTTTTCTTATCTGCCAACTATGTTTATGGAAGTGGTTTCCCAAATATTCACAATCTAACTTCTAACAAAAATATACGTCCATATAGTCGATTAGATGTTGGAGGTTTGTATCGTTTTAAGGTCAAAGAATTGAGTATTGATTTTGGTTGCTCGGTGCTAAACGTACTGAATACATACAATATCCAGTATAATAACTTAGCCAACTTTCCAAAAGAAGGGGAGCAATATATTCAAGCAATGCCAATCAATTTTACGATTTTTGTTCATTTTAAATTTTAATCTAAAAGTTTTGTTATAACAATAGTTCGTTGAAAAACTTTATTAGTTTGATAATCAATAGGTTATATCTTTGTTGTGTTTTATGTTAAAATTTTGATTATCAAACTAATATAAATGTGCTTTTTTATCTTTTTGGTAAAAAAGTAAAAAAGCAACGAACTACTATTATAATATATTCAATAGCTAAAGATGTTGCTAGTACGTACCGCTAACTACGAATACTAAGTGCTCTGCGAAAATGAAAGAAATTTACTTGAAAGAGTTCCAAGAAGTCAGAAAAAATATAATAAAAATAGGTTTGTTTTGAGTGCTAACTAAAAGCAAAAATAGTAAATCATTGAAATTATTAGATTCTCCAATTGCTTTCTTATGGATCATTATCCTATTTGCGTGCCAGAGCCATGCCCAGCAGATTGATGTCTGTGTAGAAGAAAAACCACTTGGAGAATTATTGGCTAGTTTGCACCTAGACTATGGTGTTCAAGTTTCTTTTAATGCCAAGCTTTTGAACGAATGTTTGATTACAACGACTCAAAAGTTTAAATCTCCTTATGAGACTTTGAATTATTTAACCCAAGTTTGTGGTTGTGAGTATAAAATGATAGATGGAGTTTTTATCGTTACCCAAAAACGAAGTTCTAAACGCTATTATTCTAAAAATAAAAAATACATTTATCAAGGTAAAATAATCGATAAAATAAATCAAGAAAAACTACCTTTTGCAACCATTAGAATTGATAAAACAAGCATTACAACGGATTCAGAAGGAAACTTTACGTATCAGTCCGAAGATCAGAGTGCGAATTTATTGGCTTCTCATGTAGGGTATTTTGTATTAGATACTCTTATTAATGCAGATCATGGTTTGGTGATAGCTCTCTCTCCATCTATAACCGAATTGCAAGAAATAACCGTGTTATCTACTCAAAAGATAAAAATTTTAAACCCAGAACAAAAAACAGGTCTGGCTAAAATCAACAATCGTCAAACGCCTTTCTTGCCAGGAAATAACAACAACAGTTTGTTTTCTTTTTTGCGTTTACAGCCAGGAGTGATGGCATCGGGGGAACAAAACAATGGCTATATTTTATGGGGAGGGCAGAAAGGGGAGACTCATATTTTGTTTGATGGAATAACGATCTTTAATACTAGTAATTACAACGATAGAATAGGAGCCATCAATCCTATTTTTATTAAAGATATAGAAATTCTGAAAGGGGGATATAATGTGGAAATAGGAGATCGTTTGGGGGGAGTAGTTAATATTACAAGTAAATCGGGTAATAAAGACACAACTACTTGCGAAATGGTAGGGACGCAAAAGTCATTCAATGGCTATATCAACAAGGGAATAGCCCCTAGTTCTAGCATTCAATTGGGTACTAGAATTGTTGGAGCGCCAGATGCTTCTGTTTATTCCACCAACCTTCTGCCTACCGCTATTTTTGCCGATGTAACTAGCAAGTATACACATCGACTTCAAGATGGCAGCCATCTGAGCTTTACGACTTTGGCTAATTTTGATATGTCGCAACGTCCTTTTCGATTGGGAAACACCAATAGTTATTTGGTATACCAAAGACTGAGCAACTTAATAGGAGGAAGTATGACTTACATAAAACCTTGGAAAGAAATAGGACATACCACGATTAAGATGGCTTACTCTGAATTTGCAACAAATTATAGTGTCTATTCTGTTAGTTTTCAGGATTCTATTTTTACAGTTAGAAATCAAAGAATTTCTGAGCAGCGATTTTTTAATAACGTGGGCGAGTTGTCTGTTCGAGCAGATCATGCTTTGCCTGCTTCGCAATACCATCAATTTTCTTTTGGTGCCAATCTGACCCACAATAAGTCTAAGATTAATCATGGCATTATTAAAAGATTTAGAAAGGTAGAGCAACAGTCTTTTCGTTTAGGAGGATATATCAAAGAAGAGATTAGTTTGTTTCAATGGTTGATACTAAGGATGGGAATACGGATAGATTTGCCTTTAGAGAACAAAACACAATTATTGGTTCAGCCAAGAGTTGAAGCCATTCTCTCCCCATCCAAACAATGGAAAATTAATCTAGCGCATGGCGTTTACAATCAATTTATAACCGAAAACACCTTGGTGGACATTTATAGAAATTATACCTATCATTGGTCGTTAACCAACAGTCGATACCACCCCGTTCCTAAAGCTACTCATACTATCTTGGGTGCTTCTGGACGTTATCGATACTGGAGCTGTCGGGTCGAAGCTTATTATAGACATACTAAAAACACCTTGCAGTATTGGAGTGATAGAAACAGTCAAGTTATCGAGACATCTTTAGGCAAAACCTTTAATTATGGTTTAGATGCAAAATTTTCTGCTCATTACAAAAATCAACAGATATGGTTGGCGTATACTTTGAGCAAATCAGAAGTACAAGTTGATAAAAACAAACCACTTACAAGGGCTCCGCAGGATCAACGGCACGAACTTAAAATAGCGGGAATGTTTAATTGGAAACAAATTTTTTGTTCTGTTAATTATGTGTATGGAAGCGGTTTTCCGAATATACATAATTTGACTTCTTCTCAAAATATAAGACCTTATAGTCGCCTAGATCTGGGCGCTCTTTACCGATTTAAAGTAAAAGAATTGAGTATTGATTTTGGCTTTTCTATCTTGAATGTGTTAAACACGTATAACGTTCAGTATAATAACCTTGCGAACTTTCCCAAAAAAGAAGAACAATACACCAACGCTATGCCTTTAAATTTTACAGTTTTTGCTCATTTTAGATTTTAGTTCTAGTATTTGAAAATGTTGACTAAGTGTTAAGGATGTACTATAAAAAAGAGGTTATTAGATTGTCCTAATAACCTCTTGACTTAATTTTTATACATAGCTCAATCTTGCATTTTACGACAAGAAATGAACTATTTTTATAACTTTTTAATTTCTAGATGGATAAACACCTTCAAGAGCAATAATGTAGTTGACACAACAGAAAGGTTGTATATTGTTATGGGATTGGCTACCACCGGTATTGCTTGCGGCAAGCGGATTTAATGTTGTATTGGCGCTTGTTCCATACTCGTTATCAAAACTACCTGTATTGGCTAAAAAGTTGTTGGTAGGATCATTTGTTGTTCCAACAACACTTGTTGCATTAATAGTATGATTATGAGATGGAATTTGGTTGATTGTCAAGGTTACATCTTCGGTACCTCCTTTTTGACCTAAGCGATAGTTGCTCAAGCCTGGTCCTTGTCGAGGGTTAATTGCAACACGACCACGCAAGTCAGGTAGTGCAAAAGTAGTTCGGCCATCACCTCCATAGGTAGTCCCTAAAATAGAAAATAAGGCAGAATGGCTGTTAATTGCTAACAATTGACCATCACAAAGCGCCCAACCTCTAGGGGCAAAATTACCACCAAACATAATGATTTCAGCAATAAATGGATTCATATTTTTTTAGTTTAGGTTATTTGAAAATTGGATAGGAATAACTATTGTTAGCTTCTAGATGGGAATACCCCTTGCAAAGCAATAATAAAATTGACACAGCAGTAAGGTTGTATATTCGTATGCGATTGTCCCCCTCCAGTGTGTCCTAGGGCATTGCTGTTCATGATGGTGTTGGCTGTTGTTCCATATTCCGAATCAAAGGCACCCGTGTTGGCTAAAAAGTGGTTGGTAGGATCGTTGGTTGTTCCTGCACTGTTGTTTACATTAATCATGTGATTGTGGGAGGGAATTTGATTCGTTGTTAACGTTACAGTCTCTGTTCCTCCTTTTTGCCCCAAACGGTAGTCACTTAGACCTGGACCATTCCCAGGGTGAATGGCAACACGACCACGTAGGTCAGGTAGTGCAAAAGTAGTTCGACCGTCACCACCATAAGTAGTTCCTAAAATAGAAAATAAAGCAGAATTTTGAGCAATAGGTAATAGCTGACCATCGCAAAAAGCCCAACCTCTAGGGGCAAAATTACCGCCAAACATAATAATCTCTCCAATAAAAGGATCCATAGTTTAAAAGTTTTAAGTGTTAATGATATATACAATACTTATCTGTAATAATTATATTACAAAATAGTAAATAAGCACAGAATTAAATAGAACTAATGTTTGTGTGATTTTATAGATTCTATTTCAATAGATATTTATGAAGGATAGCCAACTTAATGTAAATGATCATTTATGATTTAAGATATGTTATTGGACGAAGTACCATTAGTGATTGATACTTAAGTCTATATCAAAAAACGAGGGAGAAAGTATTTAAAAGTTACTACGAAAGTACAGTAGTTCGTTGGGCTTCCTTAGGTCTAGCACCTGAAGAAGTTTATGTAGTGGTATTAACTACGTTGTAGTTCCGATAATTTTTTTGAACGATTACTTCATACTTCCGACTTGTTGCATAACAAAAATAACTTTTTATTTAAAAAATAAAAATAAGTATGCTATAAAATTTGTTTATTTTTTAATTCTATAGAATATTATATTTTGTATAAGATTATTTTAATGTAATTTTTTTGCTAACTGTATGTGTTGCCGTATGAATTCTTGTCCAGTAAAACCCTTTAGGCAAGGAATGTAAGTTTATTTGAAGTTGGTTTTGGGACACAGGAATGGTTCGTAGTATTTGCCCCGTTGTTGCAATAATTTCGATTGTATGCATATCGCGTCCTTGAACATAGACTATGCCTGTTGTAAGGTTGGGGAATAGGTGGATTTTGCCTTGTGAGCCTAGTGGCGTATCAGATGAGGTAGGGACTAGATCTTGCGACAGATAAGCAAATAAATTAAGGTGATATTGGCGATTGCTACTTTGAAAAATATCTGTCTCGTAACGATTGCTTGTTATACGAGGATCTCTAAAAATACGCTCACCAGAGCCTAATATAACTTTGCCTAATCCCCATTTTCTTACTGCTAGTAAAGGAATTCTATTAGAAGAATAACCCAATACATTCCAAGCTGAGCTACTAAAAAAACGACCACTAACATCGGTTTGAATGCTACTTAGTTGCTTGGTTAAAGGGTGTGCTACAAAAGAGGTAATAGCAGTTTCAATCAATGGCCATTCTCGTCCAGTTTGATCGCCATCAACTCCAATAACTTCTATACCAAGTGGTGTCAGTAGGTTGTCATAACCTTTTCTGCTAGTTAAATAAAGTGTCCCACCTTCTCGAACAAAGGTTAAAATAGCCTCTACTTGACTTTGAGAAAAAAGTTGCTCTTGATTCCACGTTTGTCGAAGGTTAAAAAGGGTAAGTGCTGTTTTATTTTCTAAAGATTGAGCCGAAATATCCGAATAAGAAACATTCTGCGGTACGTATCCGCTCTCTTCAATAATAGAACGAAGTTCTGTGGTGTACTTGCTCAATCCAACTGTTAGAATAGTTTGGGCTTGCAGAAAAGAAAGCCCGTTAAGCATATAGATATAACAAAAAAGAACAACTATGGTGACTTTTGATGACAGCATATTATGAAATTTAAGTTGAAAGACCTTTTCTAAAGTACAAAATAAGTATGGAATCGATCGTCTTATCCAATAGAAAATTGATCACAAATACAACATACGCTTCAATATATAATTTGAGATAAGAAAATTGGACGACTCAAAAGTGCGATAAGGGAAAAATCGTTAAAAGTAAAGGAATTCTGACCTATTTATCGACTAGGTATTTGCCTCATCTTTGTTTTATCAGCTTGGCAATTGTTTTTAGCCAAATTGATAACCAATTATTTCTATAACTATGAATGTGTCATTAAAATCTATTTGAGGAAGATTTGCTGTAAGTGCCAATGTGGTGATACATTTAGTAAAAAGTACAAAAGATGAGAATAACAAATTTTTTATTGATTGCCTTAGTCAGTGGATTGTTTATTTTAACAGGATGTCAAGAAACACCAATTACAACCAATAACTTTACAGTCTCTATCGCAGGGCTAGAAGATTTAGGAAATGATTATGTGTACGAAGGTTGGTTAATTGTCAATGGAACTCCAGTTTCTACAGGGACTTTTACCGTTAATAATACAGGAGTTTTATCTCAAACAAGTTTTGAAGCAGATATTAGTGATTTGGACAATGCAACAAAATTTGTCTTATCGATAGAACCTAGTGTCGATAGTGATCCTGCACCTAGTGCTGTCAAAATTCTGGCAGGAGATTTTAGCAACAATACCGCAACGCTTTCAGTTGGAGATGGTGCTGCATTGGGAAGTGATTTTTCTACAGCAGCAGGTTCTTATATTTTAGCTACTCCAACAGATGCTTTGTCTAATAACGAGAATAGTGGCGTTTGGTGGTTGGTACCAGGAGGAACACCCAGCTTAACGTTACCGACGCTACCCAGTGGATGGAGATACGAAGGATGGGCTGTTGTTAATGGAATGCCTTTGAGTACAGGAACATTTACCAATGTTTCAGGAGCAGATGATGCTGCACCTTACAGTGGTCCTAATGCAGGACCAGCTTTTCCTGGCGAGGACTTTTTAACCAATGCTCCTTCTGGAATTACTTTTCCTTTGGATTTGTCGAATGCTAATGTTGTTATTTCTGTAGAACCATTTCCAGACAATAGTGAGAAGCCATTTTTACTAAAACCGTTGGTTGCAACAGTACCCGCTAATGCGACGAATGGTACGTCTTATAATATGAATAATAACAATACTACTAATCCTAGTGGAACAGTGACAAGACCATAATAGGTTACTACAGGATAATTAGATAGCTTACTTATTTTTTGACACCACTTTAGGGGGATGTAAAACTAGGAACGACTAGTAACTAAAATAAAGTGTTTGGATAGATGATTCTATGTGCAAGATAAGATTTTAAGAGGGCTGGATGCTTTTCTTTTAGTAGTATTCCTGTTCTTATGAATTCAAATTTAGTGGTGTATTTATTTATGATGCGTTGATTGGATGGTACTTAAATCAGCGCATCTTTTTTGCTATTTGGTGTCGAACCAAAGCGGAGAGTCATCTTCTGGATTGCCATTATAGTTAATCGTAATTTCTTCGCCAGCAACAATGTCTCTCAAGGCGTGGATATAAAGAACATCCGCATCCATATCAACTTGATAGGTAGCATTACAGGTAAAAGAATGATTGTAAATGCTGCCATAGCCCAAAGCAAGTGCTCCTGCTTGTAAATCCTCGTCCCATTCAAAATAATAATCGTTGATAATGGTCCCTTGCAAAGCTGGAATATCTTCTTTAGGGAGGTATAGGATAGGACAAATTTCTATAATACTACCAGAGCTAATTGGTGCACCTGTAAAAACACCTCGCCCATGCAATTTGCTGTGAGCGACAAAAATATGGGGAATCTGTTGACTCATCTCCTGAACAATAAAAAAATTCTTGGATAACCTAGTTCTAAAATTTGAATGCTTGGCTCGTTATACTTACATGTCTGTAATTATGCTGCGATTAGTTACCCTAGAATGCATGAACAAATGAACAATTTGGTTGACAACATACTTTTTACTTATGTTGGGACAAATATATTATTTTCAGTTTTTTTTAGAAAAAATAAGCTTAGAATTCTTAATGAATAATCGATGTATTATCCATTATTTAGGGGACACGGCAGTGTGCCACAAATTATGCGCTATGAATGTAACTAATCCCAAAGAAAAATCATAGATTTTGTGGTGCTAAACAAAGTCCCCAAGCTTTAGTTCTAAAGAGCCTTCTAGAACAATGGATGAATAAGTGTTAATTTATTAAAATTAAGTAATCGTTCAGAAAAAATTCTATAAACCACGAAGTAGCACCGCAGGTAAAGCCACACTTTTCCTCTTCGATTAGTACTAAAAATAAGGCTATTTTTTAACTATAATTTTTTATGCCCACTTACTACATAGGGAGTATTTTGCCAATTGTACTCGAGGAGCAGTGCAGCAACAGGGTAAAATTAGTGAGAGCTCATGGACCCACTTAATTTTGATCGCTTGTTGTTAGGTAGAGTTTTTTATAACAAGAGCTTATTTATTCTTATTTGAATTTCGTTCTTATCTTTAGATGTTGGCTTATAGCTTTTTAATGTTTTGTAGACACTAATGTTGAATTGTTTTTTCCCTAATCTAGTATCTATAATGTCTTGAATATTCTCCATCCTTTCTTTACAAGTATGTTTTGAAATTTTTTGATTTACACTTGCTTCAATCTGAAATATGAACAGGTCTTCTAATTCATCAATAGGGACAATTTTAAGGATGGAATCTGTTTCAAATTTATCAAGCCATTTGGCAATTGTTCTGTAATTATCATTATTCAATTTTACTTGAGAAGATGAATCATATTTAAGATTTAAAGTATATTCCATAATTCTTTTATTTATGATACTTTCAATATCATGATATTCCCCATTTTTTTTTTCATTTAAGTTGGGGGAATGATTATTCTTGCAAGAATAGAGAAAGATCAATATAATAGTTATTATAGGTAGTATTTTTTTCATTTGTTTTATCTAACAATTACAAGTATTTTTACATATCTGTCTGGATCATCCGATATTTCTCCTTTAGAGGAATATCGGATATCAGCAACTCCTTCAGTTTCTGATTTCTTACCAATAATAGTATCTAGTAGTTTTTTGACATCTAATGCCCGCTGCTCACCTAATTTGTCATTATATCGGTCATTTCCTGTAGTAGTAGTATAGCCAATAACTTTTATATATGCTTCTCTATTTTCTACTTTGTTTTTGAGTTCTTGTTGTAATGAATCCCACCATTTATGAAGAACCCTTAGTTGGTCACAAGAGAGAATTGCTTGATTTTCTGATTCAAAAATTAGCTCTTTTGAGACTGGTGGTGGTGCAATATACTTAAGAGCTTTTAGTTTAAGGGTAGGAGCTATAGATTTTAAGACTTTATCTTTAAATTCTGCTTTTTCTTTTATTGTTTTTGTATCCCAGTTTTTATATTCTTTTTCAACTACTTTACCAGTTGCAAAACCATCAGCATGTACTCTAATTTGTTGCCCATTTTTTATATATTCGATATTAAGAGAAACATCATAATCACTTAAAACTTTACTATTATGAATATTTGTTTTTTCATTAGTATCTATTAAGGAGTAATTTCCCTTTTTATCAACTTTAATTAATGCAAAATAATCTTTTTGTAAAATTTCTACATAAGGATCAGCAAATATGTTTGCATCTATAAATGAAGCTTTTGCCCAAGTACTAATTTCAACTTCGCTGTAGGAGGGAATCTCTATAGTAGGAAAATCTGATTCAGATTCTAATTCAATCTTTTTAGTAAAATAAGGTTTCTCTTTACCTTTATTTAAATCCCAAACTTTAACATAGATAAATGTTTCAAGAGATAGATAAAGTTCGTAATTAATTTGCTTTACTATTGGGTCATCTATTTTAGAAATTTCATTTATTTTTTCTGAATAATAAGCTTTTAATATTTTAATTTTATTTTTAATCCTCCTAAGAGTCTCTTTTTCTTCAGATGTTATAGCTCCATCTTCTTTGAAAAGATTAAGATATTTAGTATATTCCTTTTGTATTTTAACAAGTTCAATATTTACTTTTTTAAGTTCTTCTTTAGTCATACATAAACTCTTTTTAAATTGAATTAAGTAAGTGGGCATAAAAAATTATAGGTAAAAAATAGCCTTATTTTTAGTGCTAATCGAAGAGGAAAGGTGCGGTTTTACCTGCGGTGCTACTGCGTGGTAGCGAGCTAAAACAAATTTTTCCGATGAAGAGTAGTGCAAAAAGAAGGTTGTTTTTATAGAATTTTTTCTGAACGATTACTTATTACCCTAAAGTAGTAATAATAATTCAATTTAAAAAGAGTTTATGTATGAAACTCCTAATTCCACTGTACCCATTTTTACATCGTCTACATTAAAAATGATTTCAGGTTCTCTCATGGTTTTTATTTTAAAACGATTATTAAAAAGTCTAAAGAGCCAGCAATTTTTGTTGAAAAAAATGTTTAAAAATATGAGTATATATTTCAGTGGTTATAATCGAATTATGGGCCAGTAGTGTTGGCATATATCTTAAGTTGAGGTCTCTTTCCAATCACTACTCTGTTGATTGTTTAACGGAGTATTAATTGTTGGTAACAGGTGATTAATTGTTGACTGAGCTTTTGAGGATGAAATAATTGTTGGGCATACTCGTATCCTTTGTTGCACATTGTTTGTGCTAAGGTGGGGTGCTTCAACACTTGTTGAATGGCTTGGGCAAGACCTTGTTCATCGGTTGGAGATACGTACAAAGAATGTGGACCTCCAGCTTCTGTTAGGGCAGAGGTGTTTGCTGTAATAACAGGAGTTTTACTTAATAAAGCCTCAACAACAGGCAAGCCAAAGCCTTCATAAAAAGAAGGGTAGACAAGGAGTGTTGCTTTTTGGTAGAGTGCTTGCAATACTTCATTGGATGCCAAGTCCGTTATCCAGATGATTTTTTTCTCTAACTGCATTGCTTTAATCAGCGTTTGAACTTCTTTTTTATACTGCCCTCCCTGTCCAACGACTACAATAGGCAACTGTTGGTCGGA
The DNA here is from genome assembly GCF_000724545.1 of Aureispira sp. CCB-QB1. GTDB lineage: Bacteria > Bacteroidota > Bacteroidia > Chitinophagales > Saprospiraceae > Aureispira. The sequence goes on from NZ_JHBV01000014.1 coordinate 132,722, forward strand.
AGGCAAATATTGGTAAGCCTGAATTAGCAACTTTAAATTCTTACGCTCTTGAATGGTTCCCACAGACAAAACATATCGTTCGGGCAATCTATATTTTTTTAGCAAGGCTTCTATAGAAGTAGAATCATTTAAGGTGTAATAGATAGGATGGCAAGCTTGATAGATAACTTCTATTTTTTCAGGAGCTATCTTATAATATTGTACAATATCTCGTTTTGTATGTTCGCTAATAGCTATAATTCGATCTGCTTGCTGACAACTGTACCTAAATTTTCTATCATATATTTGTCGATCAAAAAAAGAGTACGTTTGGGGATAAACTTTGAAAATTAGATCGTGAATGGTGACGATGCTTTTTATACCGCTGCGTTGAATGCCAATGGGCAATTCGTGGCTAAGACCGTGGTATAGTTCAATAGAATCTGCTTGTAGTTGTTTGGGGATTGAAAAGGTACGCCACCAACTTTTAAACGAAGTTTTGGGGGCAAAAGAGTGGTAGTGCTTGGAATTTAAAAAGGGAGTTGTTCGAGCATCATGGTTAATTTTAGGGCTGTATAAATAGTATTGATGCTCTGGGTGAAAGGTCGCTAAATTAGATACTAGCGTGCGACTGTAATTGCCCAACCCTGTAAAATTGCAAAAAAGTCGTTTGGCATCAAATCCTATTTTCATATGAGTTTGTCCAGTCATTATTCAATTCTGTATTAGCCCATTTATGGATAAACTACCTAGCTAATTTAACGCAAGGAGGTTAAGTGGACTATTGTCGAATGCTACTACTAATCGGTTGTTAGGAAGTAATGTGATTATTATAAATAGTTATCAAGCAAATTCATATCATAAAAAACAGTGGCTCCTGCTTCCTCAAGCTGTTTAGCTGTACGCTTAGAAGCATAGCCAAGCACCTCGAAGCCACCTGTTTTGGCAGCAGTAACACCCGCCAAACTATCCTCAACAATGAGACATTCATGAGGCGCAAAACCCATTGTTTTTGCGGCATGTAAAAATAGGTCGGGTTGAGGCTTCCACTTCTGGATATCATAAGCGCTAAAAATATTATCTTGAAAAAAGTGCGTTAATTTTAACAGCCCTAAATTCAATCGAATTTTCTCTTGAGGAGCATTAGAGGCAACACATCGAGGAAGTGTCAAGCGTTCTAAAGCTGCATGAATTCCAGGGATGGGTTGTAGGCTCTTTTCAAAAGCTTCATAGGTTCGAGCACGATAAATATGGACAATATTAGCAGGAAACTTTTGACCACTAGCTTTTTCTATATAATCAAAACAATATTGCAATGATTGACCAGAAAATTCACCAATAGCTTGTTCTAGAGACATAGAATAGCCCATTTCTTGTGCCAAATCAACAATCGCACCTATTGAAGTAGCTTCGCTGTCAACCAAAACACCATCACAATCAAAAATGATGCACTTAAATTTCATTTCTATCTTTTTGGAACGTTATTTAAACCATTGTCGAAAGATAGAGTAGAAATTTCATAATTCAAAATAATGAGGAAAATGCCGAATTGAATTTAAAAAATGATAGGTTAACGAACAGATATTCCAAGTGTTTTTTTCTTCTTTCTAAAAGAAACTTTATGCATTTTTTCATAATAAAAATGAATAAAATAAGTGAAAATGGTGATGATAGGAATAAGGACAAGAACAACGCCAACACCATGTTGTTGGTACCCCAAGATTCCCATTCCAAAACAAATAATAACCCATTGAAATACATATAGTAACGTAACTCGTTGGCTAGAATAGATCAAAAAATTAAAAAATACATTAGGGGCAAAATAGCCTGCAATTTTGTTAACAATGAACAGCAAAACAAGATTAAAACCTAATAAGTAGATAGCACCACCTGGTCCTAAATGAAAATAATCGTTAAAGTGGTAGCTAAAATTGCTATAAACTAACCCTCCTCCAATAAGAAGAAACAGCAGACCATATAGTAGCATTTGCCTAAAAATAAACGTTTGATGGTTGTTTTTTTCCTTGAACCACCTGCCAAAAAACATGCCCGCTAAAATAAAAAAGAACCAAGGAAATACTGCAAAGTAAACATTCCATTCTCCTCCCCAAAGTAGATCCAAGCAATAGTCAACACCTATTATATCCAAACGAATACCTCGTACGAATGGGGTAATGATTAGTAGAAGTAGTCCTATTGCCAATGGAATAAACTTGTTATTGCCCAATTTTTGAACCCCAACCAAAAGTAATAGCGAAATTCCTGCTAATTGCAAGATGTCGCCCGTTAATAATAGATAAGTTAATTGCCCAAACTCTAGTGGAGTTGTCCAACCATAGGCTGCTATAAATTCAGTAGGTAGAATACCTAAGAAATAGGGAACAACAAACTTAAAGAGATTCATTCCATAACCAAATCCCAATAGCCCTAAGGCTCTACGAATGATAGCACGGGTACTCTGTCTTTTAGATAGACAAAAAGAGAAGCCCATGGCGATTAAGAACATTGGAGTACCTTTTCCGATGAAATGAATACTCGTTCCAAGCCAAGTGCTACTTTGAGTATAAGGATTTCCATACATCCATAATGTATGAACAACAACAACAAATAGGACACTGATTCCTCTTGCCAAGTCGATGGCAAGTACTCTATTTCTATTATTAATATTTGGATTCATTTGTATTTTATTTTGGTTCATTGATGCTAATAAGCGATAATCTAGTTAACGCCAAGAGTTGCTCACGAGGGAAGCTAATCTTTAGCAATTGTTTATTCTGACCAACTTAATTTTTTTCGTAATAATTTTCTTCTTCTTTTGGGAGGTGCTTGTTTGGGAGAATAGTATCCCATATAAAAAAGCCCCAAACACCGTTCATTTTTTTTAAGACCTAATTGAGCACCATATAAAATAGCAGCTTCAGAGCTATCCCAATAGCCCCCTATGTCATAAGCAGTACAGGACAACCACAAGTTTTGAACGGCACAAGCAACAGCAGCGAGTTCCTCCCATTCTTTAATGTTTACTTTTAAAGAACGTTGCATAATAATAGCGACCATCGTAGCATGTTGTGGATAGTGGCGTGTCTGTTCGTATCGGGAAGGAGGGAAATCTTTCTCGTGCCATTCTCTTTGATAATAGTCTAGTAAAAAAGTGCCCAATGCTTTTCGATGCTTGCCTCTCAAGACCACAAAACGCCAAGGTTCCGTACATTTATAATTAGGTGCCCAAGTCGCATTGATGATTAATTCTGTTAGTATCGAATCAGGGATTTCTTTAGCTAAAAAATCATCGGCATAAACACTTTTTCGGGTGCGAATGATTTCGCTTAAAAATGCAGCTTTATTTTTTTCATTCATCATTTTGTTAGATAATTACTTTACAGCGTATTTAGCTCTTTTGATGGATAATTATTGGTAGAGTAGCTCAATGCTTGATTGGCATAGCAAGCGATTGGATTGTTAAGCATACCCGCAAATTGCAAACTATTCATGGGATCTTCCAAATCAAGCATCTGTTGATTGTTGCGGATTTGCAAGCGATTCAAGCAGCATTTTTTGAATTGAGGAACAAAAAGATTGTAGCGTTGATATTTTTCTGCATAGCTTGGAAAGCGTTTTTGGTAGTCGTGTACACATTCTGCTACAAGTTGCCAAAATGAATCTTCTGAAAAATGAGTTTGTTCATTAAGAATAGCGCTCATAAATCTAAAGTAACAATCAAAAACATCGGTAAACAACGACAATATTTTCATTTCATCGGTTGTTTCGACAAACACTCGTTGAGCGGCTTTAGGAAGTGTCAATTCTTTGTTGTAAAGAAGAATTTCTTCTGTAATATCTTTCATGAAAATACCCGTTGGTAAATTGTCTTCTAAAATGAGAATGACATTTTCACCATGAGGCATAAAGACCAATTCATACTTAAAAAAACAATGCAATAGCGTAGAAAAATAAGCTTTTAAATAGGCTTTTATCCATGTTTCTATAGAATGACCAGATGCTTTTATGAGTTCTGGCAGAAAGGCTGTTCCTTGATGATCTATATGTAACAAAGCCGCCATTGTCATGACTCGTTGCGATGCCGTTATTTTGGATAGAGGGCTTTCTCTCCATAAAGCAGAAAGCATCTTATTATGGGCGCAAGAGTTGCCTAGTTTTTCATAAAAATGATTGGTATATCCGATGGTAGCAACTTCACCCAACATAAGAAAACCACATTCTTGCAAATAAGCATCAGGCTCTAATAATTGGTTAATCCAGTCTGTAATGACAGGGGTGCTTTTCATATAATTAGGAGACAAGCCTCTCATAAATCCCATATTAATAATAGACAAAGCCGTTTTGGTATAAAAATGATTGGGCTTATCCTTATTATATAGTGTGCGAATAGATTGCTGAGCGACATAGCTGTCTTTAGACGTTCCTAAATATAAGAGTCGTTTTTGGGCTAAATCGGGGGCAAAAACCAACGCTAACTTATTGAACCATTGCCAAGGATGTACAGGAATGAAAATGAAATCATCAGGATTTTGTCCCAACTCGATTATTTTTTTATTAAAATCCTGTATCATCGAAAGTCCTAATTCTTGTTCCAAAAGTTGCTGGTAACTCAAGGCTTGAATAGCACTAAAACAAGTGCGAGTCTTATGTCCTGCCAACCAAACTAAAGTAAAAGGATTGGCTGCCTCTGGAGCAAACGCTTCGTAATCATTTCCATCAAAGCCTATGCGACCACTATTGGCTATAAAACAAGGATGCCCTTCTACCATTGCTTGCTCTATGGTCTGAAAATCGGTCTGAACCAATGCTTTTGAGTTATTTTTTTGATGACAGTATTTATATGCTTGACTAGAAAGTGTGCTGGTCAATTCTTCTAAGTAGGTAGGGCAGACGCTTGCCGTAATTCCCAATTGAATTTCAAATTCTAAAACAAAAGCAAGTAAGTCTAGCGTCTCTTTTTGACCATAATTGATCTTGGTAAGAGACGCTTCGTCGATGTGCCAGTGTTCTAACGCTAATATTTTAGCATCAAATTGATAATAAATATTAGGATCATCAGCGTAGACAATATATGAAGTATTACTATCCTTTCTTAACGTTGGCTTTATTAGTCCTTCGTGCGCTAATTCAGCCATTGCTTTTTTTAGTTGTTTTCGATTGACAATAGCCCAACTGTCAGGATTTAGATGTTGAATAATCGAATGATGGTAAGATGAAGTCATTGATAATATATTTAAATCTTTGATGGTTTAAGAAACTGCTTAATAGACAATACATTCAGCTCGACTTTGCTGATAAGCCTCGTAAGTACAGAAAGCTAAGAAAGCTTTTTTGTCAGGTAGGTTGACCTGTTTGTCGTAGACAAAACCCGCTCGTTTGTTAAGGCGATGAATTTTGTGATTATTGACATCTGGTTCGACAACAATGCGTTTGCAATGGTTTTGCTCAAATAAAAAATCCATAATGCTAGAAAAGACATGCCAAGTGAAACCAGAAATTCGATGTTGAGGAGGTTTGACCAATACATGCATGCCGCAATCTCCTTCTAAAACGGGGTAATGTTGCCCGATAGGATCCGTTTTGGGGTTGTAAGATTCCATCAAGAAAGCAGCTTCATTCTGTATCTCCCCAATATATACCTTATAGTCAGGGATACTGAGCAAATGCGTGTAAGTTGTAATCAGCTCCTCTGCCGTAGCATCTAACATACCCCAATATTGAGCATGTGGATTGTTGACCCATTTCAATAAACAAGCAGCGTCTTTTTTGACACTAAATGGTCGAAAGGAAATAGGATGTGTTTCTTTTAACGGTGTTTGGTTCATAAAGCAGCCTGGTTGATGATGGAAGAAGTTGTTGTTGTGTTGTAATTTGCAATAGGATTTTTTAAGCGCCCAACAAATTGTAACAGAGCCGTCGGATCATCTAAATCAATCATTTGCTTGCCATTATTTAGTTGGAGGCGATTTAAACAAGATAATTGAAAATCAGGTGCAAATAAATCGTATTGCTCGAACTTAGATTGTAGTTCGGGGTATCTAGCTTGGTAGTCTAATATGTTTTCGGCTACCAATTCCCAAAATCGTTGCTCGTCATAGTTGGCGTGCTCTACTAGAATCTGTGCCAAAAAACGGAAGAAGCCGTCAAAGATGTCAATGAAAATAGAGAGTAGTTTTACATCTTCATCAACAGGGGCATACATCCGCTCTAATCCTTTGGGAAGCTCTATATTAGGATTTAAAATAACGGCTTCTTCTGTAATATCTTTCAAAAAGACCTTGATAGGCATATGATTGTCAAACACAAGAATTAAATTTTCACCATGTGGCATAAAGACCAAGTCATATTGATAGAAACAATGTAGGAGAGGACTTAGGTAGGCTTTGAGATACTTTCGAAGCCAGTGGTCGGTTGTTAAGCCAGAAGCTTTGATAAGTTCGGGCAGCAAAGCATCGCCATTTTGATCTACGTGCAGCAGTGCTGCCATCGTCATGACTTGTTGCCCTTCTTGAAGTTTGGAAGTTGGGCTTTCTCGCCACAAAGAGGCCAGCATTTTGTTATAATCATTGTGAGGACCCAATTCTTCATAATAAGGATTGATATAACTAACCGATGCAATTTCTCCGAGCATTTCAAAGCCAGTTTCTTGTATATATTTGTCTTGATGTAGTAAATTTTCCAACCAAACTGCCATTTGAGGAGCTGTTCCTAAATAATACATTGGAAGCCCTCTCATAAAGCCCATATTGAGAATGGATAAGGCTGTTTTGGTGTAAAACTTATGAGGATGTGTACTGTTGTATAAGGTGCGTATGGACTGCTGCGCAAAATACTGATCGTTGCCATAACCCAAACAAATAAGTTTGCCTTGAGCTATTTCGGGCGCAAATATATTGGATAATTTATTGAACCATTGCCAAGGATGGATAGGAATGAAATAATAATCCTCAGGGGCAAAACCATCGTCTGTTATCATTTTCGAAAACATCGCACGTGTTTCAGCATCCAATTCTTGTTGAATTAGGGTTTCGTAAGGCAAATCCTTTGTCCCCGCATAGAATGTTCGATCTTTGTGCCCTGCTAACCACAGTAGAGAAAATGAATTGCCCGATTCAGGGGCATAAGCTCTATAATCACCGCTATCAAAACCAATACGACCATTGTTGGCCACAAAACCAGGGTGTCCCTCCATCATGGCTTGTTCGATTGTTTGAAAATCAGCATAGACCAATTCTTTGGCACAAGGATTTTGTTTGATGTGTTTATAGGCACTGCTATAGAGAGTGCTGGTGATTTCCTCCAAATAAATGGCTAAATTCTTTTGTTGTATCCCTAAAGCATTTTTAAACTCTTTGATAAACAAAAGGGCATCTAATGAAATAGGGGTTCCTGTCTTGGTTTTGGTGATAGAATCTAAAGCTATGTACAAGTGATTCAAGGCCATTTCCTTGGCCTTAAAAGTATAGACAATGCTAGTATCATCTGTTGTTAAGGTATACGTATTCCAACCTTCTGAACTTTCTTGAATTACAGGTTCAATTAGGCGTTCGTGTGAAAACTCACAGATTGCTTTTTTGATTAATAGACGATTGACCTGTTGCCATATTTGTGGTTGAATATGTGCAATGGCTTGTTGTGGTGAAACAATATTATTATTGGTCGTATTCATAGCACTTCGTTTGATCATGCGACGGGTCTTTTGATTGATGATAAAATCTTTTTTTTCATAAAAAGCAAGTTGTGCTGTTTTGTGCGGTAGACTGACAATTCGATCTAAAACAAAGCCAATGCGCTCACAAATGGCAAACATCTTCTTGTTTTGAATATCTGGTTCTACTAAAATGCGTTCAACAGTTGGATTGCTAAAAATAAAGCGACTGATGGCATCAAAAATATGCCATGTAAAGTTGGGAATCGGTTGTTCTGCGGGGGCCACCAATACATGGATGCCACAGTCACCAATTCGCTGACTATAGTAGTTGGAAATGAGGTCTTTTTCAGGATCATATCGTTCCAATAAAAAGGCTGGCACTCCATTGTAGTAGCCCATAAAAACATCGTAATGTTTTGGGTGAATTAGCTTTTGGTACTCTAGTTTTACTTGCTCTAGGGTTGTATCTTGCAATCCCCAAAAAAAAGCATATTCTTGATTGACCCATTGGTGAATTAGTGGAACATCTGTTGTTATATCAAATGGGGCTAACTCAATGGTGCCAAAATGCTCGTAACTGATTTGATAGAGTACAGTTTCTTTTTTATCTTTTATCATAATATTAAATCGTTATAATCTTATTGACAATAGTTGGCTTTGTTACTCCCTGCGGTCGTGAGCTCGTTGCGCTCGGTTCGCTGCTACTATTATTGATAGTCGGTTTACTTTGAAATGGTGTGTTATGTTTTAGACACCTTGTTATTGAGTGCAGACTTGACGTTTATTTGTACATAAAAGAGTATATAATACATTAAAAGAATCGCCATGAAACAACCTACAGCAATCAAGAAAGGCATTCTTAATCCTTCTAAGTCAACAATAATTCCGACTGACAAGGAGGCTAATAAAACGCCTAAGTTTTGGAAAAAATGAATCTTGCTATAGTCTAGGGCATAAGCATCTGGATGGCTTTGTTCAAACAAAAGGACATCGAACCGAACCATGCCTTGAAATATTGCCCAGCCATAAATGATTCTACCCAAAATTAAGACAACATCTATTTGAGAGGCTTGTAGCCACAGCCCAACTATTCCTAATAATAAGGCGGATAAAATACCTCTATACAGGTTATTAGGTGCGTGTCTTTGATTGAAAAAAAGACCAATCAGTGCCACAAAACCAGGAATAGCGTACATCGTTCCAGAAACTAGTTTGCTGTCGTATATAGAAATACTTTCCCAATAGGTAGAGAAAAAAGGTCGAATTAAGAAATCACTAAAATACAGGACTAAAGTGAGTAAACCTACCTTTAGAATAAAGCCATTATTACTACGCTTTTCTACTGCTATTGCTGCTGAAGTTAGGACTTGATCGGTCAAAAAACGGTTGCTTTTTAAAAGGTACCAACTCATAGCCATTTGAACAAAATCCCCCAAAGCCATGATTAAAAAGATGTACCGAGGATCTAAAAAATCAACTGCTAAACCGCCAATCACAGCTCCTCCAATGCCACCTAGATGAACAATAACAGAGAGCAAACCAATGGTGTGTACCTGTTCTTCTTTTTTGATTATTTTAAGAATAAACGGATAAACCAGTAGATAACTTCCCTTGAATAAAACCATTATTAAAGAAGCCAACCAAAAATTAAAATAAGAACTAGTACTGAAACAATACAAGGCTAAAATCCCTGCAATGGCTTGAGTAATAACTAAAATTTTTAGTTCCGCTATTTTCTTGGCTAGGTATGCCCAGAAAGGGAAGGCAATCATGACCATAAAGCAAATCGCCCCAAAATAATAACCAACTATTTTAGGATCTGTAATGCCAAATCTTAATTCAAAAAATTGAGGATAAAAAGGATGCAGTAGATAGTCACTTACAACAGCAACTAAAGTCATTAAAATTAAAAAAAATCTTAAATCCATAAGGTGTATTTTTAGACTTGATGTTCAAGGTCTTTTAATTGTAATTGGGAAGTGTGGTCTACTTCAAATTGTTGAAAAGCAATTTTTTGTTCGATAGGATAGTAGTCAATTCCTGTCATTTCTTTGATAATGTAAGAATTGCGATAAGCAGCCATTCCCAAATCAGGTGTTACAAAACCATGCGTATGCAATTCAGCATTTTGAACAAAAATGGCATTGTTTTGAGTATCGATGCTATAATTTCTTTGGACATCAAATCGCCCCTTGTCATCCCACTGAATACGCTCGTGAATGCTTTCCAGAAATTTAGGTAACCTATAGGTATAACCTGTCGCCAAAACCAGCCCTTCTGTTTTTAACTCATAATAGGCATCTTGTTGGTGTTGATGAAAGGTAAGCTCTAATTCCGATAGAGTAGTAGGACGAACTTCTTTTAAGGTCGAATGTGTTTGTAACTGTACGTTTATATTAGGTTTTGAAAGGCGTTTGGTATACAGTAAATCATAAATAGCATTGATCAAATCGCCGTTGATTCCTTTGTACAGATGTTTTTGACGTTGAAGAATGGCATCTCTTTTGGCAGCAGGGAGGCGATAGAAATAATCAACATATTCAGGAGAAGTCATTTCTAAAGTCAGCTTGGTATATTCCAAAGGAAAATAACGATCAGAACGAGTAATCCAATTCAATTCATACTCCATATGATCAATATCTTGCAATAAATCGTAAAAAATTTCAGCAGCACTTTGACCACTTCCAACAATCGTAATGCTTTTTTGCTGTTGCAGTTGTTTTTTGTGTGCTAAATAATTAGATGAATGAATAAGCGTTTCCTTGTGCGCAAGACAACACTTGGGTATATGTGGGCTTGTTCCTGTACCCAATACGATTTTTTTTGTTTTATAAACAAGCGTTTTTTGCAATGGCTGATGAAAAACAGAAACCTCATAAAGTTTATTGGAGGCATTGTAATGGATAGAATCTACTCGAGATTGAAAATGAACGTTGGGCAATTGTTGAATAACCCATTGGCAGTACTGGTTGTATTCTTTTCGGAGTAACAGAAAGTTTTCACGAATATAAAAGGCATAGATTCGACCAGCTTGCTTGATATAATTTAAGAAGCTATAAGGGTTGGTAGGATCTGCTAATGTAACCAAATCTGCAATAAAAGGAATTTGTAATGTTGTTCCTTCAATCATCATTCCTGGATGCCAGTCAAAAGAAGTGGATTGGTCAAAAAATAGTCCCTGTAGTTCTTGTATAGGTTCTGTTAGTGCTGCCAATCCTAAGTTAAAAGGACCAACACCAATACCGATGAAGTCATAAATTTTACTTGTGTTCATTACGATAGTATATTAGTTTAGTACTCCGTTGATTTTTTAGTTTTTTTATAAAAAACATAAAAAAGCATCTTGCATCAGTTTGATTATTAGCCTTTTATCATAAAAAATAATAAAAATGCATCTTTCTGATAATCAAACTGATACGATTTTTTAACGGAGTAATGTTAGTTGTTAGAATAGAAGATATTTCCTTGTTGAATGATTAACTGAATAATCTTTTTGAGGTCTGAAGGAGTTGTTTTGGGATTTAGTAGCGTGAATTTTAGATAGGTCGTGCCATTAATTTTGGTACTGGCAATAGAGGCCTGTCCAGTGTTAAATAAAGCAGTTTTAATGGCTAAATTGACACTATCAAGAACAGCGTCGTCTTCAATCCCTGCTTTTAGTTTGTATCGAAACACGACCGTACTTAACTCTGGTTTGTGCATGACCTCAAAGCAATCGGCTGCTAACAATAAGTTATAGGCATCTAAGGCGCGTTGGTGTACAATTTCCAAGAAAGAGGCAATGGTTTCAATCCCTGTCATCCGTAGTGTGAACCATAGTTTGAGTGCGTCAAAACGTCTAGTTGTTTGAAGCGACTTGACAACTAAGTTGGGAGCTTCTGCATCTTTGGTTTCTATTGGATTTAGATAATCGGCATAGTAGGATACATACTTAAAATTAGCCTTGTCAGCAGTAATAAAAGCACTAGAGCAAACAGGTTGAAAGAATGTTTTATGGAAATCAATGGTGAGAGAGTCGGCATGCTGGATTGCTTCCAATGTTTTTTGGTGCGTTTGGGTAAAAATAAAACACCCCCCATAAGCACCATCTACATGCAACCATAAGTTATGAGCCTTAGCAATTTTAGAAATGTCAGCGATAGGGTCTATACTACCAAAATCAGTTGTTCCTGCCGTAGCGACTACAGCGATAGGGATATTGCCTTTTGCTTTTTCTGCCTCAATGGCTTGAGATAGGGCTTGTGGATTCATTTTGTATACCGCATCTGTTGGTACTTCAACCACAGCATCGTAACCTAAGCCCAATAAGGCAGCATTTTTTTTGATGCTATAATGTGCTTTTTCAGAACAGAAGATTCGAAATTTATGAACCACTTTAGAAAAACCATGCTGCTTAATATTTAGACCTAAATATTGATGTGCATAGTGGTCTCGAGCCATCAACAAGCCCATGAAGTTTGATTGTGTTCCTCCACTTGTAAAAACTCCGTCAGCAGTTGCAGGCATTTTGAAACTTGTTGCAATCCATTCAATGAGTTCTTGTTCTATTAAGGTGCCAGATGTACTTTGGTCCCATGTTTCAACTGCTGTATTGATTGTTGAAGCCAAGAAATCACCAATGATAGCAGGAATCGTGACAGGACAATTTAGATGTGCCATATAATCTCGATTATGAAAAGAGATGGTATGATCCAAGTAAATGTCTTTGATTTCATCCAATGCGGCTGATAAATTAAGAGGATGCCCCGTCGCCTCTCCAATTTGTTGCATTTTATTTTTTAATTCTTCAATAGAAGCACCACTATAAAACTTTTCTCGTTCAAAAAATCCAATTAAATAATCAATCGTCTTTTCTATGTTATTTTTTAGCGTGTGAACCGATGTCGCATCTAGAATACTGCTAAAATCTGTCTCGTTTTTAGAAAGGTAATTTAGAATCATTGCTTATTTTTATTTAGTCTAAATAAGTTTAATGCCACAAAGCTATGTAATTATATTTTATAATTCAATTTTATTTAGACTTATTCTAAACAATTTTTTTCACCTTTTTAGAGTTGAAATAATAAATATCTGATAATGAGATTTATAGGAAATATACTTTCAATGAAAATATATACAGTTGTGATTGCAACGGCATAAGAATGTTGCTAAGGAGGAGAGGGGGGGCGCACAAAACTTTCTAATACGGCTAAAAGTTGCACAAAAAAAAAGAGACTTCGGACTTTTCCGACAGCCTCTTTGAGGGGAAAGATATATCTACTGACAGATTACTGTACAGTCACATTCCCCAATATACTTACTGGTATAAGTGTATTTTTTTACTCCATTATCGCAGCTTTTTGCTTTGCTTATACAATTATTTCTATTCTTTGAATCCAAAGAAGTATGAATAAAAATAATTGAAGCACAAATTAGTATAATAGATAGCGCTATTCTTAGTATTAATGCTGATTTTGCTTTCATATTAAAGACTTTTTTTGTTAAAAATCCTTTTATGGATTACATATAACGTCACAATCTCCATTACCGCAAGTTTTATTTTAAAATTTTTATCAAAAAATTGATAATCATTAACATACATTTATGCTGTGTAATTAACTAAAAATCAACAAAAAAAACGAGTACTATACTCGCTCGGCAATATCTTTTTTTCTTTTCCACCAAATTAACAAACCAGTTACAGGTAAAATAGAAATAAGAAAGCTAGCGAGAAAGACAATAATTTTACCAAACAATCCTAAAATTGCTCCAACGTGCGTATCATAAGCTATACGGATGGTTTTATCGGCGAAATCGCTGTCTTTATAAATACCATAAATAGAATTTGGTTTTATTTCTTGTAATGTATGTTGATCGTAAAAACGATAATCAGAGTCGTAATAAACGCCTTGGCTATACGACACCTCTACATAAATTGCGGTAGAATCTGTTTCTGGATAATGCAATTCTAAATTTTGATAATTGGGAATGTCTTTTTTGATTTGGGGAATCAATTGATCCAATGCAATGGTATCGGACGGATTGCCATTTGGCGTAGAGATATTATTAGGAATAATAAATTGAGGAGCTTTACTTCCTCCAACGGCTTTAAAAACAATGAAATAAAACCAATTTAAACCTATTATAGAGCCTGTAATACCAATAATCAAAGCAAATAAAGATAGATAAACACCAAGAATCGTATGTATTTGAATAATTTTCTTTTTCAAAGAAGTTCTCTTGGTCCATTTGACTTGTAGGGTTTGTTTGAAATGTCGTTTGTTTTTGGGCCACCAAAGCAGAAGACCCGATACCAATACAATTAAGAATAGAAAGGTACCATAGGAGACCAAGACAGCACCAATAGACTTGGGTAACCACAGTGTTTTGTGCCCTTGCAAAGCAAAAGCTAAAAAACCAGAAAGGCAATCTTCTTTGTGTAAGACAGCACCACTATAAGGATTTAGATAAACCTTATAATAAAACTCAGGTTCTGCTTCATAAAAGATAACTTCAATAGCATCGGTGGCTTTCCCAAAAACACTACCATGAATGGCTTTGTCAGGAAAAATGGTTTGTGCTATTTCTTTAACCTCAGAAGCGGTCAAAAATGGTTTGGATTCTTTGGGAACCGTTTTGTAATCTGCGCCAAAATCTCTTATCTCATCTTGAAAAGAGAGACAAACACCAGTTAGGGCAAGAATAAAAACAATCAAACCAGTTGCTAAGCCTAAAAAGAGATGAACTTTTCGAGCTACTTTTTTTATGCGTTGTTTTAGAGGAGGCTTATTTTTCATAAATCTTAATAGGTGATACTCTGTTGCTTATTAGTATTGTATTTGAAAATTTATAAGAATGTACCTTGCTAATAATTAGATTGATACGATTTTTGAAACAGAGTAATAGATAGGCGAAAGTTATTGTTAATAGTAGCCTATGAATGATTATCAGGCTATTGATATTGAGTATTAGAAAATAAATTTGATAGGCAATGTTGAATTGCAATACATTGCAATAGTCCGCTCTTAATGCTTGACTTATTATAATTAACAAGTGTGCTGTGTTTTTAAGCATGAGCGGACTAAAGCAATAACATAAGTGCAAAATCAAGCCAAATAATCGCTTAGAAAAAATCAATTTTTAAAATGCTTTTTCCTAAACAATTACTTAAATTTTGAAATACTTTGCCTTAGTAAAGTTTGTAGAACCCTTTGATTGTTTTTCCTACTATTTTGGCACCTTTGGTTCCTACAGCAGAAGCGATGTCAACTTGATAGACATAAGCATCATTGGCTGTTTCAATGCTTACATAAACTTTTCCTTCTTCTACCAAGATAGGAGAGGTGTATCGTTTGGCATGCAAAGGTACATTGGTAACATCCGTAATCGTTTGATTTGCTAAGTCAATAATGACGAGTTTCTGATTAAAAATATCACGACCATAAGCTGCCCAAGGAGCGGCTGGATTGTCTGACGTCAATATTCTAGCAATAGCTTTATTATTACCTACATAATCAAACCAAAACAATTTACCTCCATTGGTTGCCGCTTCTATATCAAAGAAGTAATTAGGATCAAAATCAGTTTCCCCTGCTTTGATTCTCAAAATACCAGAAGGTTTGGTAGGAGCGACAGAAAACCCAGCCATAATAGCACCACAAGAGAAAGAATAAAGGTCCCCATTATCGGCTTCTATCAAGCCCTCTGTTGCACCATTCACGCCAATGTGACAAGTTCTAGAATCTGAAATAATTTTGGTAGGGCTTGTTCCTACATTTGGGTAATCATAAACAGCAATTAGAGCTTCGTTGGGTTGTGGTGTGCTAAAGTTGCCTTGTACGTCCAATTTATGAAATGGCACAAATAGATGATTGCCACGAACTTTTAAGGCAGTAGGCCAAGCAACCAAAGAATCAGGAATGGATTCAAATATTTTTGTTCCAACGATTTTCTTGACACCAACAGTATTGACATCAATAAAATAGAGCCTTCTGTTTTGGAAACCAGCTCTAGGAATCTCCATCGCCAACAAGGTCTCTTCATCCGAAGATGCACCAAACATTTCTAAGGCATTATCAAAAATAAACTCTCCTTTTTTTATCAAACTTCCATTTTCGTCTAAGGCATAAGCAGCACATTGATTGTCATCACTATATCCCGATGCAAACAAGGTTTTGCCGACAGGATAATAAAAACGCCAGCCCGTTTGCTCTACACCACTATTGACAGCAGAGAGTTCTCCCTGCATAAGGTCTGTTTTATTCAATAAAAACTCTGTTTCATCTGTACCTGTCGTTTTTAGGGCATATGTAATTCCTGCTTCAACAGGTTGAGGTGTCACTACTTTTTGCTCACAAGCAACAAAACCTAAAGAAATGCTGAGCAATAAGCAGAAAAAACTATTTAAATTAGACATGCTATACATGATATAAGTAATTTGATACTTCGTGTTATAAAATGTTTGAACGAAGTAAGGATGATGGTAAAAAATGAACCTATTTATTTCAGGAAAAAGCATCTTAGTTTGACATAAAATGCAATCCCTGGTTTTTGTATATTAAAATTATCGTATGCTTTGGTATTGGTAAAGTTGTTAAGACTAGCTGCTAAATTATACTTGCCTTTTTTCCACGAGCATTCTAGGTTCAAATCCTGAATGAACTGACTTGGAATAACATTTTTTGTCGCAGCATTGCCAAGTTTTTCCCACGTCAAGTAGAATTGATGGACATAGCGCCCACTCCAAAAAATAGCAAATTGTAGATCTTTTGTTTTTAGGTCGAAGTGGTACCCCAAGCGAATATTGGAAAATAAATATGGAATATTGGGAACCCTACTTTGGTAGTTAACATTGGGCAAACCTTCATCAAAAGGAGATTCGTCCGTAAGGTGCTGATAAGTAGCATTAAGAGACAAGCTAACGGTTTTTTTATAATGAACCGCACCGCCCATTTCTACTCCAATAACACCAACATTGTTGATGTTTTCATAAGAACCAAAAGGACCTAGAGGGACAAAGCGAATGTAGTTTTGAGCATTTCTATAAAAAAAGTTGCACTCATAATGAAACTGAAATAGTGGTATGGTAGGACTCGTATTAAATCCAAAATTTATATTGTGACTTGCTTCTGGAAGCAATGCTGGGTTTGGGCGAATGTAGATGCCATCACCTAATATTTCATAAGTTTCAGGAAGGCGATATGCTTTTTCATACGACAGTTTGAATTGCATTTTTTTAGGGAGTCGGTAAGTTCCTACAATGCCATAGCCCCCAAAAAAGTTGTTGACAGTATTCTCAACATCATTGTTGGTATAATCTTGAGTAATAATATGGGCATTGAACCAATAGCCTTTGCCAAAGACCGTTGCCTCTAGTCGCTTGTTTTTGGTGTTGATGCTATACCCTAAACTCATTAAATTTTTATGCAAAGTACTAGGAGTGGTAAATGATCGCCTTAATGCATCAACTTTATCTTTGCCTTCTCGATACAAGAAATTTTGATGCACTGCCCAGTTGACTTGATGGCGAGGATGTATTTTGTAAGAAAGTTGTAAGCTAGAGTTGATTAGTTTGTCATTCAAAACAAAGAGTGAGCGACGCTCGTTCAACTCTCCTCTAGAAGAACTGGCATCTCTCCACCAATACACACCAGCCCAATTGTATTTTTTTTGACTAGTATCGACAACCGATTCGATGACATTACTCCATTGGGTATACGCTTTTATTTTTATCTTTTTAAACGATTTTTTATACAAAGCTTGTGCAGAAAGCGTTTGGTTTTTGGTATGGTAGTCCCCAAATGTTAGTTTGATATTATTATTGGGATGTTGGTAATTATTTCTATTTAAGGCTCCCATTACAGAGAGTGACAATTCGTCTGCAAACACTTTATCTAATAAACCTATTCTAAATCTGACCATTCCAGAAGTGTACTGATCGTGAAATCGTTGGATACTGATGTTGTTTACTTTATTGCCCAATTCATCATAAACAGGAAGGTCGTCCATCCAGTAGTTGTTATCAGAATGGTTAAAGAAGGCGTTTAGTGTTATGAAATAGCCTTTATTGGGTTGGGAGTATTGTGCATTTAAGGCAATTTGATGGGTATTAAAAGAGCCAAATGAATAGCTAGCATCCAAGAATGTTTTTCCTTTGTAATCGCTGACAATATTGATAGCACCGCCTAGTGCATCTGCGCTTAATTCGATAGGTACAACGCCTTTGTAGACTTCAATACTTTTGACTAAGTTGACAGGATAATTGTTCAAACTTAGAGACGTACCCAAATTTTCCATAGGAATACCATCTACAAAATATCGAATGCGATTGCCCGAAAGCCCGTTGAGAGACAAATTAAAAGCAGAACCAAGCCCACCTACCGAACGAATGTGGATGCCTGCGGTTTTGTTGAGCAACTGATTCAAATCAACCGTAAGGTTTTTGTAAGCTTTGGTCGCAATGACATCAACCGCATAGGCAGAAGATTTTAGCATCTGTTCATCGCTTTGGCCAACAACTTCTAGTTCTTGCAACACATTGGTAGAGCTGGTTAAGGTGACATTGATGGTGTATGTTTTCTTTTCGGTGATTGAGATTGTTCTTTCAAAGCGTTCATACCCCAAATAATGTACGGATAGAGTACAGACTCCCTTGGGAAGGTTGTCAAAATTGTAAGTGCCTATGCTATCGGATAGTGTTGTTAAAAGAAACCCTTCTCCACTTATAGAAATATCAGCAAATGGAAGAACATTATTAGAACCATCTACAACTTTTCCTTTTACATACTGAGCATTGCTAACAAGGGCAATGGAGAACAACAAGAGTAACAGTATATAGCGAGCAGAGAAGTGTTTCATTTAAATTTATTTTTATTTAGTCTAAATAAGATTTGATGCAAAAATATACAAATTTGTCAAAGCACCAAAATATCACCCAATTCTTCATCAATAATATTTTAGGTAGAAGACAAGAAGTATTGATAGTAATAGTTGTATCTTTTGAGGAGGTTTTTATTATATATAGACAGCAATCATCTAGTTTAAATAAAAGCTAACTTGCTGACCAAAAACTTAGAAGCTTCTTGTTTAGTTTTTATTAGTTAGATGTATTAATCACTCGATCAATTTCCATATAACAATCTCAATACGATGAAAAATTATCAGCAATTATTACTAAGTGGCTTACTGTTGCTAATCGGAAATATACTTTGCGCACAAATATCAAACGATACTTTGGATATAAACGGTCATGCAGATTGTACAACTCGTTTGAGCATTGAAACACGAAAAACAATTGGTCCAACAACAAGTCCTAATGGGCATGGCGAAGTCTTGGAGTTTAGTAGAAACGATTCAAAGAGTTTACATTTTATGGAGCGTGAGAATCACACCGTTTGGTATGAATTTGAAACAAAAACAGGAGGGCACTTAACATTTGAAATAGAGCCTTTGGATAGCTTAAATGATTATGACTTTGCTTTATACAAATACACAGATGATAATTTTTGTGCCAATGTTCGGAATAAAACAATTTTGCCAATTCGAACTAATTTTTCTCGGAATAAACCCGCTATAGGAAGTAGGACAGGGCTAGATATGGAAAGCGAGGAAATGTTGGTAACTTCTGGGATTAACGCGGCGTATGCTCAATCTGTTGTTGTAAAACCCAAAGAAAAATATGTACTGTTAGTCAATAATGTTTATGGCAATGGCAAAGGGCATTGGCTGCATTTCGATTATAGTATTAATATGGAGCTGACAGGACAAGTTGTTCAAGTAGATGGAGCGGGGAGCTTGGATGCCAATATTACTTTGACGAATACTAAAACGGGTCTTGTTATTGCCGAAACAACAGCAGACTCTATGACTGGAGCTTATCAACTAATGTTTGATTTGCCCAAAAGCCAGATGAATGACCTATTGCATTTAGAGGTGAGCAAGGAGGGGTACTTCTTTTATGATACACTCATGACGGCGTTTAAAATTAAAACCAAAATGAGAAATATTCAATTAAAAACACCCATTCGAAGATTAAAAAAAGGAACTAAGTTTGTTGTTAGCAATATCTTGTTTTACGGTGGTTCGCCCAAGCCACTGCCGAAGTCTATGCCCACACTCAAGGCATTGTATAAAATGATGCAACGCAATAAAAAGTTGAAAATAAAAATTGAAGGACATACGAATGGTTGTCTAGATGGAGAAGTGTTTTCTCAAGAGTTATCAGATGCTAGAGCAGCTACCGTAGCAACATTTTTAATTGATTATAAAATTAACCCCAAACGTTTGGATTCAGTTGGCTATGGATGTAAAAGAATGTTACACGATATTCATGGTAAATTTGCGTATTTAAATCGACGAGTGGAAATTGAAATTGTGAGTTTTTGATGGAGAGCTTGGTAATGTAAATTTTATAAAATTGTTTTTAATAAACTTTTTAAGGAACAGTACAATAATGCTTAAAAAAGAATATCTTTGCCGATTATTGATACTTTTAGTAGGGTTGAGTACCACTTATTAATTTGTAATGTACTTCTTGACAATAGTTAGCTGCGCTGCTACTATCTTGATACTAAAGAAAAAATACGTTCACCAGTTATGTTTCAGAAGCTTAAAGTTATTGAAGAAAGTCCTAGTTTTATTGTTATTAATAAAAGAGCAGGTTTAATTACAGAAAGAAATCCTTTCGAGATAATTACAGTAGAATCCTTAGTAGAAGAGTATCTAACAACAGGCAAACGAACTCCATACAGTTTGGAGCGTAATCAGGTTGTTGCATCAAAGAATCGAAAGAACTTCAAGGCACCAACAAAACCTAAAAATGCTGCTTTTGTCGGCGTTGTACACCGTTTAGATCGGGTTACAAGTGGTACCATGGTATTTGCCAAAAAGAAGAATAGCCTTAAAAAACTCAACGATCAGTTGAGTAGTCGAAAAATAAAAAAAACGTATCTAGCTATCCTTGAGAATGAGCCACCAAACAAGGCAGGAACGTTGCGGCACTATTTGGTCAAAAACCAAAAAGCAAAACGAGCAGATATTTTTAAGGAAAATAAGAAAGGTAGTGTACAGTGTACTTTGTCTTACGAGCTTTTAAAATCAAGTGCTAATGGTCACCTTGTCAAAATAGAATTACAGACAGGTCGTTTTCATCAAATTCGAGCGCAATTTGGCTTTATAGGCTGTCCTATCATAGGAGACGAAAAGTATGGTGCCACCAAAAAACACCTTCCTTTGGCTATTTGTTTGCATGCTTGGCAACTGCAATTTAGAGACCCGATTTCAAATGAAGAGGTGCTTTGTGAAGCAGAGGTGCCTAGAACGCGCTACTGGCAAGATTTTTCTCATATATTGTAAACGGAGTAGTAGTGTAGCTGATTTTTAAACTAGCACCAGTTTTTTCGATTTACTGAATGGTCAGAGAGCTTAGAAATGTTAATCTTTGTGTATAGGGATAGTTAAAGTGTTGAGGAGTTGAGAAGGAGGTATGAAATTTGGTTCTAAAAATTATTAAGAACGCCTTTTCATTCACTCTACATTATATAGATCTGAATAAGTTAATAACCGTATAACAATAGTTCGTTGAAACCACGCAGTAGCAGCGAAGCTAAACTTTATTAGTTTACTTCGTGAGTGCTGCGCAGTTGATAATTAATAAGTTATGATTTCATCGCATTTTGTGTTAAAATTTTGATTATCAAACTAATCTAAATGTGCTTTTTTATCTTTTTGGTGAAAAAGTAAACAACTAAGCGATAGCGATCTCACGACCGCAGGGAGCTACCACGAAGTAGCACCGCAGGTAATCAACGAACTACTAGTATAAGGTTGAAAACCTTTTTGGCTTTGTATAATGTCCTTAAAAATACACTTCATGCCAAAATTATTACTACTACTTGCCTTAATTATTTGCACATTTTCCAATTGTCGAAAAGATACCTTTGATCGTATAGAAATGAACATAGAGGGAACTTGGGAATTTACAAGTGCTAGCCAACGTTCTTATCAAGCCTTTGCTGGGCACCAATCTATTTTTTCTCACTACGAAGGGGATTTGATTAGATTTGAGAAAGATAAAACAGCTTACTACACAGAATCTAATGGTGATCAATTAGAAGGAATTTGGGACATTAGATCTGTTGACGGAACAGATGACGATGGAGATAGTGTTACAGAATACATTATTTCGATTGCCTTAGCAGATCAAGCGGGGGGCTTAATTCATTACGTTTGGGAAGTTCAAAATATAAACATCAATCATCATTTGAGAGTTGAAGAATCTACTTCGGATTATGAATATTGCTATGAGTTATCAAAGCGATAAATAAGAATGTTACTAAATTTATTATGTTTTGTGCTACGGTTTTTATTATCAACTGCACAGTACTTATAAAACGAAGTTCATGAGATAAACACCTCATAATGGTGACGTACTATTATTACTAAATACATGACAACAATTTGGCAGAAACGTTGCTATACTTTAGGTGTTTTTGGTGCCTTGCAATTTATTATATTGACTCTTGTAGCAATGCTAGTTTATCCAGGAGGAACGTTGCACGAGCCTTATCTAGAGCATTATTCCTTTTTATATAATTTTTTTAGTGACTTAGGTCGGACAGTTACGTTTAACCATACTTCCAATTGGTTGACGCATTGGATTTTTAAGACAGCGTTGGGGATAGGAGGAACTTGTTTGATGGTCTTTTTTGTGGCTTTGCCCAATTTATTTACCCAACCTACTGCCAAAGTGTTCGGATTGCTGACTATGATTTTTGGTGTTTTGGCAGGCGCAAGCTATATTGGAATTGGGCAAGTTCCTTGGGATATTGACTATTGGGGACATCGTTTGTATGTGCGAGTAGGTTTTTTAGCGTTTTTGGCGATGACCCTTTTTTATACCTTAGCTATTTTAAGAGAGCAAGCATATCCCAATCGTTATGCTGTTGCAATGGCTGTTTTTGCTATCGTTTTAGCGATACAAATAGCTATCATGTTTTATGCTACCAATGCTTGGCATTCTAATGAGGCTTTGTATTTACAGGCAGTTGCCCAAAAAGTGGTGGTATATGCCGAAATCTTGTGTATGCTATATCAAAGTTATGGTGCTTTAAAATTAGTTAAGTAAGTGGTCAGAAAAAATAATAACAAAAAATAAGATCGTTTGACTTGCTATTTTTTTGAACGATTACTTAAGTAGCTATTGGGGGGAATTAAAAGTAGATTTCTGAAAAAAGCATTGGAAAACACGCCTTTGAGCAGTTTGTTGCATTCTATCTGAACCATGATAGAGTAGGGGACTAAATAAAATAACATCCCTTGCGTTTGCATCTAAAAAGACAACCTCTTCTTTAGAAAAAGGACTGTTTTTTCCTTTTAAGTGACTTTGAGGAATTACTTTTAAGGCACCCGTTTGACGATCATTGAAATCTAAGTTGATTCGCACCCAAAAACCTTGATTTAACCACAATTCTTTTTGAGAATGATCCAATTGTAAATAAGCAGGAAGATTAATGTCTTGGTGAAATTGTAAGGGCCAATTTTCTTGCTTAGACTTGGATAGATAAAAGCAATAATCTGTCATAAAACAAGGCAATCCTTTGTGCTTTAAACTGGTTTCGATTTGCTTAAAAATAGGTTTTATACTAGTAGAATGGCCAAAGACATTTTTTCGGATATTTGGTGAAGCCCCCTCCAATGCTATGCTGCACGATTGCAGTGTTTGTAGAGTTGCCTCAGAAATAAAGAGGGGCAGCAGTTGATAGCCGTTTTTTTCTAAGAAAAGCATTGTTTTTTAGATTGGTGAAGTGCAAGAATAAACCATTTTAAAACTATGAACGAACTGATGATGAATGTTTATAGTTTTAAAATGGTTTTGCTAGAAATTTCTCTTTATTTGGCAATAGTACCTGCTAAGCGACGCAATTCCCATTCTGATAATTTGGCATTGTATTTTGCTGTAATGACTTGTTTTTGAGCTTGTATATAATTGAGCTCGGCACGTTGATAGTCTAAGAGACTCGCTTGCCCTAAATTGTAGGCTTTAGTAATACGATCAAAACTTTGCTTACTAATGACTACATTGCTCTCTTCCAGAGGGATTAAGGCCATATTGTTTTCATGGTTCGAATAAGCATCTTTAACGCTTTGCTCAATATCATATTGAACCAATTCTAGATTGAGTTCTTGATTTTTAATATTTAGGCGATTTTGAATCTTAGCACGTTTGACCGCACCTGCACCATAAATGGTATAGGTCAATCCTAAATTGACGCTAGGACCAAAGGCATCGCTTGTTTTTACAATACCAACGTCATTCCTAGAACCATTATAACCATACGTAATCGTTGTATTTAGTTTAGGAAACAATTCCGTTTTAGTTATTTGGTAATCAAGGTTTGCTTTTTCAATATTTTGCTGAGCTGAAATCACCATTAAGTTATTTTTTAAGGCAGCTTCTTTGACCGTTTCATAGTTTAAGGACAAGTCTAGTTCTGTATCTACTTGAACAATAGCGTCATCAGCAACTTCCTCTGTTCCTAGAGCTTTATTTAACTGTCGGACAGCTTGGCGCATATTTAATTTAAGACGTAGCAATTGCGTGCTATCGCTGTTATAAGAGGTCAATAAATTCAAGCGTTCTACTTCAGAACCCTGACCGTATTTTCGTTGTGTTTCAATGCGCTTGAGTTGAATTTTTGTTAGCTCTAATTTTTCAGTAGCAATTCTATAATCTTCTTGCAACAAAGCTAAGTTGTAGTAGGCTTGAATGACGTTATAAATAGTCGTTTCAATCTGCTGTTGATATTGCGTATTGCTCAACTGAACATCTACCTTTGACTTTTTTAATTGATAAACAGGTTTTAGACCATCAAAAATAGTATAGCGCAAATTTAGATTTGCATTAAAGTTGTGAGAAGCTGCTGCGGGTTCATTTTGATCAGGAATATTACCAGAAAAGGTCGTCTTGCTATTATTATTAGAATAAGTATAGCCCCCCGAAAAATCAATGGTAGGCAAAAAACCAGCGGCGCCAATAGTGGCATTAGTGGCAGCTACTTCTATATTATTTTTAGCAATTTTAATATTAAAATTATTTTCTATAGCCGTTTGAACGACATCGTCCAATTGAATAGGCTGTTGTTGAGCTAGCATTAATATAGGGCTACTCCATAAGAACGCCATAATGATGCTTTTAAATTTCATGTTATATCTTTTTAGTTAATACTCCGTTGATTATTATTCGCTACGCTCATGAGAGCGCAAGGCTAGTTCCCTGCGGTCATGGATCGCAAGCTTAGTTACCTGCGGTGCTACTGCGTGGTTTTAACGGAGTAATGCTTAGTAATTGGCTAACCTTTTTGTATTAAAAAGTTTAAAATTATTCTTCCTCCTCTTCTAGAACACTAGGTTCAACAGCTCTAGGCGCTACTTTTTCTCCTTCCCAAAGCCATCTCCACCCTCTACGGAGGTTATTAACAACGACCAACAATGGTGGCAGCATTAATAACATGATAAAGGTAGCGGACAATAATCCATAGGCTAAGGATACCGCCATAGGAATAACAAACTGTGCTTGCAAACTGGTTTCTAGAACAATAGGCAGCAGTCCAGCGACAGTCGTAACAGAAGTTAGTAAGATTGGGCGGAAGCGGGAAATACTAGCCTCATAAACAGCATCCATAAAACTCAAACCATCTTTTAACAAACGGTTCATGGTACTCACCAAAACCAAACTATCGTTAATCACAACTCCTGCAACGGCCAATATACCAAAAAGAGACAACATACTGATTGGTAGATTGTGAATCCAGTGTCCTGTTACCACTCCAATAAAAGCAAATGGAATTAAGAGTAAAACTATTGCCGCTTGAAAGAACGAACGGAAAGTCAAAACCACTGTAAAAAAGACAAGTAACAAAATAACTGGCAACCAACGTTTCATGGAGGAGGTTGTATCACCTGCTCGTTCGCTCTGACCTTCATAAATAACCTGTACGCTAGGGTGTTTTGCCAAGATAGTTGGAACAATTTCATCTTTTGCTTCGTCAAAAATTTCTGTAGCCGAAGCATTGGGATCGTTCAAAGAAGCACTAACCTCCATTTTTGCTTGGTTATTGACGTGAGAAATCTTCAACGCCACTCGTTTTTGTTCTAGTTTGACCAGTTCTTTTAAAGGATACGTATTTTGCCCCACTCTAATTTTCATGTTGAGCAATTGACTGAACGATTCTCTTTCTTGGTTGGTGTATCGCAACCAGACCTTAACCTCATCAGTGCCACGTTGCAATCGCTGCACTTCGTAACCAAAATAGCCTTGGCGAATTTGGCGAATGACGGTTGAAATATCAACGCCCAATGCACGAGCTTTAGGCAATAGTTCTATATGAAATTCTAGCCCTCCTTTTTGGTCGTTGTCTTCAACATTTTTGAGACGACTATCGGCTTCCAAAATCTCTTTGAATTCATCTTTTGCTTTGCGCAATTCCTCCATGTTTTCACCAACAAAACCGACTTGGATAGCAGCACCAAAAATAGATTTTTGCCCATAGGTTAAGCTTTCTGCTTCGTAGACTTTTCCAACCTTATCACGCAGTTGATTTCCAAAATCAGAACTTAGCATATTTCTAGTTTCTCCATCTAACAGAGAAATAAACAAGCTTCCTTCGTTAGGGCTATTGCTAATAGAACGAGCAATTGACTGTACTAGCATTTGACCATCTTCTCGTTGAGCGGATAGTTCCGTGTTTAGTTTCCATGCCTCTTTTTCAATTTTTGTCAAAAGACCTTGAGTAACCTCTTCTGTTGTTCCTGCTGGTAATTTTAAGGCAACCACTACATTATCCTGATCTACATTAGGGAAGAAAGTAACTTTTACAATCCCTCCTTTTACTAAGTTACCGCATAGAACCAAGATAACAATGCCTACAGAAATAGAAATCATTTTGTTGTTGATACAAAAACGAAGGGTAGGACCATAAACTTTGTCTTTTAGAAAGTCAAAAAATGCGGTACTGGTTTTTTCTAGAACGTTTTTCTTATTCCCATGCTCTAAATCTTTGGAATGCGCAACATGTGCAGGCAAGATAAAGAAGCCCTCAATTAGAGAAAAGAGTAGGGTACAGATAACGACAAAGGCAATATTAGACATAAAGTCTCCCATTTGCCCTTCAATCAAAAAGAAGAGCATAAAGAACCAACAAGTTGTAATAACAGCAGAGATAACAGAAGGCAAGACCTCCATTACACCTTCTATGGCGGCTTGTTTGGCAGGAATTCCTTTCTCGTATTTCTGGAAAATATTTTCAGCAATAACAACCCCATCGTCTACCAAAATACCAATAACTAAGATTAACCCAAATAGTGACAACATATTGATGTTAACTGTAGAAAAAGGCATGATTATAAACATTCCTGCAATAGAAATAGGAATACTCAAGGCGACCCAAAAGGCAATTCTTGGTTTTAAAAACAAGCCTAATAGTAGCAATACCAAAACAAATCCAATCAATCCATTGTTGACCAATAACTCTGTACGTTGTTGAATACCAATACTTCCATCTCGAAGCAAAAAGGCTTCAACAATTGTGTTTTCGTTATTAAATTCTTCTATAAACTCTTTTGATTCGGTAGCCGTTGTAATAATATCCTCACTCAAACGACTCATCACCTGAATTTTTACAGCAGGTTTGCCATTGTAAAATTCTCGTTGTGGAACATCTGCCCATTGGTTCTTAATATCAGCGATATCTTTTAGGAGAATATTGGTACCACTAGAACTTGTTTGAATGATAATGTTTTCAAGTTGCTCGGCATAGTAGGCTTTATTTTCTGCACGAATCGTAATTTTAGTACTACCCATTTCTAGATTTCCTCCCGTCAATTCGACATTGGAACCTTGAACAGCACGGGCAACATCTTCAAATGTTAATTGATAAGCATCTAAAGCGTTTTCTCGAATAGCAATCTCGATTTCCTCGTCAGGATAGCCCGATACGATTACTTTAGAGATGTTCTTTTTTGCCAATAATTCTTGCTCTGCTCTTTCTGCAAACTCTTTGAGTGTTTTTAAATCAACATCGCCACTAATCATAATATCTGCTGCGGCATCTGTTCGCTCTCTTTTGTAAATAACAGGCGTTTCGGCGTCATCAGGAAATGTATTGACTCGGTCAATCGCATTTTTGACATCGCTTAAGACATTTTCAATTTTGTAGTTGCTAAAAATTTCAACATTGACCGTTGATAAGTTTTCGATAGAGGTAGAACTAACTTTTTTGATCCCTTCTAATCCATCAATTTCTTCCTCTATTTTTATGGTAATTCCCTTTTCTACTTCAGTAGGAGAGGCACCAATATAAGTCGTTTCGATAACGATTTCTCGACTTTCTACCCTAGGGAACTGGCTGCGTTGAATATTAATAGCAGAAAGCACTCCCAGTATACCAATCAAAAGCAGCAATACATCTGCTGTGATGTGGTATTTTATAAAATATTGTATTGCGTTTTTCATTTATGATTGATTTTACTGAATTACTTGGACAGGCATACCTTGGTAGGCACCTAAAACAGATTGTGCCAATAACTCTGTCCCGTCTTCCACACCTCGAACGTACATTTGATTGTTGTCAACTTTCACCACTTCAATTTGTTGGAGGTCTAGTTTTCCCTCTTTGACAACATATACCTTATTATTATTGATAAGTAGCTTTCTAGGCAAGGCAACGACATTATCCAAAGACTTAGTTGTAATTTTTCCATTGAGAAACATGCCTTCGTTCAGTTGGCTGCTATTGATAGTGATAAAGACTTTTTGAGTTTGAGTCTTTTCTTCAATAGTTTTTCCAAAGCGATTGACCGTACCCGACCACGTTTCATTGGTTGCCTCCGAATAGAGGTTGACCTTATTTCCTTTTTTGAAAAACTGTACATCATACAGAGAAACGGTTGCTTCCAATTCGTAGCGAGAAGGGTGCGTTAGTTCCCCTAGTTTTTGACCACTACGAACCAATGCCCCCTCATACGTGGAAGCATTGCTAAGAACGCCATCAAAAGGAGCATAAATTTTGTATTTGGTCAACCGATATTCTTGACGTTTGATATTGATGTATTGATTTTCGATGTTACGACCTCCTATGTAAAGCTTTTCTCTAGCATTTTTGGTTTTTGGCAATTCTTTGATAGGTTGTTTGAGATCAAAATTATCTACATAAGCTCGCCATGCTTCAAAATTTTCTGAATAGTCATTTTCCAAGTCAGGTAAAATGCTGATAATAGAACTGTACAATTGACTTTTGGCAGCTTGGAGTTCTAATTGAGCTTCTGTATCGTCTAGCGTTAACATCAATTCTTTGGCTTTAAAGAAAATGCCTTCTCTAAACTCTTTCCCTGCTTTTTTTATGGTACCTGTAACCTCAGAGTATAAGTCAATTTTTTGGCGAGGAACAACTTTTCCACTTATAACGACTTCAGATGAAAGGGTTTCATTGGCTGCCTTCATGGTATAAACATAATTTGTTTTAGCGGTAGCCATACCAGCAGATTCTGTATTGGTTTTCTTCGTTTTGTTAGCACTTGAATTTCCAACTTGAGAGGCAAAGTAAACACCTCCAACAAGAATGACAAATCCAATAACAACACTAATTTTTCGAAATATTTTATTCATGATTTATGTTCAATCTAAACGATTTGGTTATGGTTATAGTAATAGAGGTTGGGTTAGGTTTAGGATGAAACCTATATTTGTCCTTTAATGTTCACAAGTATAGACTAAAAAAATTATTTATTGTTTATTAGGACGACCAGTTTTCAATGAATGGTAAGATAACTTCAATAAAAGGAGGAGCAAATGTTGGTTGGGTAAGCCCAAAAATAAAAGTCACTCTGAACGAATCCAGAATGACTTCTTTATAAAAAGGGGTAAAGCAATTGCAAATTAAACGTGTAGAATCGCCTTTTTCTTTAGCAATCTTTCTTCTGATTCTACATGATTTTCGTCAGGAACACAACAATCAACAGGGCAAACTGCTGCACATTGTGGTTCTTCGTGAAAACCAACACATTCTGTACACTTATCAGTTACGATATAGTAGAAATCTTCTTCAACCGGTGCATTCATTTTATGCGCATCTACTTCCTGTCCATCAACAAGTTGAAACATGCCCGTTGCACCTGTACCATCTGCATAAGCCCATTCTACGCCTCCATCATAGATGGCGTTGTTGGGGCATTCTGGTTCGCAAGCACCACAATTGATGCATTCATCAGTGATATAAATAGCCATTATTAGAATATTATGGATAAGTGATTAAATAAGAATGCAAAACTAATTATAAAACGTCCAAAAAACAAGAAAAGTTGATACTTTCAAACTATTTTTTACAGGAATAAGTGAATTCTTTTGACATCGAATAAAGAAATCAAACAACGTGTTTTTAGTGCTTTTTCAAAATATAGTGTATTGGTTTGTATATTGTGTGGTATTGAAGTGAAACAACCTTTTTGACTGAGATACAGTAGACTTAGTTGTTGTCCAGAATATCTAAAACAGCCTCCACAATAGTCGCTTCATCGAGTTGATTCATGCAGTTGAAATGTCCTTTGGGGCATTGCGGGTGACCAATTTTGGAACAAGGGCGGCAAGTGAGCGTCGGCTGTTCTATGATGGTAAATTTAGGACCATTACTAGGCAAGTAAGGATACATGCCAAATTTGGGAACGGTATTGCCCCAAATAGAAACAATGGGACGCTTTAATGCAGCAGCAATGTGCATGAAACCCGTATCATGAGCAATAACTACTTTGGCTCGGTCTACAATAGATGCCGATTGATGTAAGTTGAATTGACCACAGGCATTGATCACCTGATTTCCTGCTGTTTCAATAATTTGGGCAGCTTCACGATCTCCTTTGCCGCCAATGAGAACAATTAGTTCTTTGGGGAGCATTTTGCAGATGGACTTAATTTTGGAAGCAGGCAGGCGTTTGGTGGCATGGGCAGCACCAATCACAAAGACAATAAAGGTCTGATCGGTTAAACGTTGGTCGAGTATTGTTAAATCAATGTAATCTTGAGGTGGAATGTGGTAATCTAAGCCCTTGTCATCGTTCTTAATATTTAATTCTCGAACGGTATCCAGATAACGATCTACAATATGAAGATGGGGCATTTTATCTATCTTAAATTGCGTTAGCAGCCATTTCTGAAGATTTAATTTATTGAACGCTATGGTTTTGATCCCTAATTGGCGAGCAACATACCAAGATCTAAGATTTTTGTGTAAATCAATGAGTAGTGTGTACTGTTCTTTTTGTAGTGCTTTGACGACTTGTTTGAGAGGCTGTGTGTCTTTATCAAAGGTATGTACCTGATCAATGTACGGATTGGCGTCGAGGATGGAAGCAAACGTCTTTTTGGTCAAAAAATGAATCTCAACGTTTGGTAACTGTGTTTTTAAACAGCGAACAACAGGACTAGTTAGGACAATGTCGCCAATAGAGCTGAAACGAAGAAGAAGAATTTTTTGCATTTTTTGGAACTTTGAATGAATGAATGAAGTTAATCTTTCGTTATATATTTAACACCTAGTTGTGTTACCATTTCATGAGTGTTGAATAAGTAATTCCATATTATACGTATTTTGCTGCAGAAAAAAAATTACACAAAAAATAATACAACCGAACGAAAAAGTTAACCTACTAATATACTTTGTATGATAATTAAAAAAGATGTACTTTTGCTTAGTAGTCTGCTTATTATTAGTTGTCAATTGTTAAGTACACACAAAGCAATACAATATATTTTTAATACAGACGAATGTTTTTTATGAATTCAATATTTCCACACTCTCAATAAGAGGGGTAGGATAATGAGAGAAACTAAACCCAATTGGCTATTAATTAGTAGTAACGTAGCTAACTATTAGCTAATACAATAGTTAGCTGCGCTGCTACTACGTGGTCGTTGAAAACTTTATTAGTTTAGCTGCGCTGCTACTTCGTGGTACTTCGTGAGTGCTGCGCAGTTGATAATCAGTAAATTCCGCCTTTGTTGTGTTTTGTGTTAAAATTTTGATTATCAAGTTAATATAAATGTGCTTTTTTATCTTTTTGGTAACTAAGTTTGCGATCTCACGAGCGCAGCGAGCTAAAAAAGTAAACAACTAAGCGATAGCGATCTCACGACCGCAGGGAGCTAATCAACGAACTACTATAATAATAACATTTCTTTTATGGATTTATTCCCCTTATAGAGTAGTATTTTATTTCACCTTAAACCACTGCCTGTTAAGTTATGCTGTTTTTTACAGAACAAGTTGATAAAGACTCCAAAATTTATACACTTATTTGATAGTAATTACTCAGATAATCGAAAAGTAGATTGATGATTTGTCTATAAATTACTGGATGTCATTGTAATAAAGTTCTTTTGTTTAGCTATTCTTAATAGATTCTTTTGTAAGAATATTAATATCAATACTTACAAAGTATCTATACCACAGACAGTGCGCTAAAATTCCCCAATATGCAATCCCAATTTTATATTCTAATTTTATTCCTAATGTATGTACAGTCGTCAAAAGCGCAAAGCTTTTTGAATGGCAGTTTTGAGAATACAACTTCAACAGGCTGTAATTATAATCTTAATAACACAGCTTTTAATGCACTAATGAGCGATGTTAATGCTTATGGAGCAGGAAATGAAACCGATATTATGGTAGCAGGCTGTTATGTGCCTACGATACCAGATGGTACTTATTGTATTGCTCTTGCTGCTCCTAATAGCGATGAATTAGCCATGGCACTCTCTACGCCTTTGGTAGCAGGAACAGCTTACACCTTTACGTTTTATGCCTATTCTGATATTCAATTTAGACCACAAGGCAATGTTGAAATAGGAGCATCTACGGCAAACAATACGTTTGGTACGTTAATATATACAGGGATTACGGTGCCTAATACGTGGGTACAATATACCGTAAGTTTTGTCGCTCCGAATAATGCTACGCACATTACAATGAGGAATATCGCAGGGGCGACTCATTGGAACCGTTTAGATGCATTTGATTTTACAACATTATTGCCCATACAAATGCAAGAATTTAATGCCAATCTAGTCGATCAAGTGGTAGAGTTGGATTGGCAAACAGAGCAAGAAAAAGATAGTGATTATTTTTTGGTAGAACATAGTTTAGATGGGTTAGAATGGACGGAATTAGGACGTGTGGCAGCAGCAGGAAATAGTACGAATCTAACTACCTATCAATTTGTAGACAAACATCCTTTTGTTGGTGTTAATTATTATAGAATTAGAGAATATGACTATCAGGGAAATGCTATGGTTTCTGAAATGAAGGCAATTGATTATCAGATGAATCAAAATGAAAGCATTCAAGTCTTCCCAAATCCAACCAGCAAGCAAATTACGGTAAGCTTATTGGCGTCAGAAATGGCTACAATCACTGTTGAAATATACGATATGACAGGACGCAAGTTATTAGAAAAAGAGCATAGAACGATCTCTAAAGGATATCATCAAGAGACAGTAGATATGAGCGCCTTAGATGCTGGGGTTTACATGTTAAAGGTTACTAGCAATATGCTACGTTATCCTATGCAAAAAATTGTGAAGCAATAAAAGCAATCTATTAACTAGCATTTAATAAAAGGTATTGGTAGTTAGTACTTAGTTTTGTTACTCCCTTTGGTCGTGCGCTTGCTGCTGTTCCCACGAAGTAAAGGATAAAAATGCCTCAAGGTAATTGAACGGCAATCATTGAGTTGTTTTTAGTTTAAAAATTTTGAGGCGTTTTATTTGGTTAGCTCATTTGAATTGAAAAGTAAATGATTTATTTCCAATGATAAACTTATTTTAATTTATTACTTTTGTATAGTCAAAAAAATAAAGAAGAATGAGGTCCATACCAATTGTTGGGAAGGTAAGTTGTTGCTAGATAGGTTTTGTTATGAATAGAATTACAATTTTCAAACTCTATGAATTAATTGGAAGTTTGAAGAAGGAAGAAAAACGATCTTTTAAGTTGTTTTCAAAGAAATATCGTTTGGATAATGACAGTGGTACTTACTTAAAAGTGTTTGATTATTTGGACAAACAGGAAACCTTAGATCGAAAAAAATTTAAGCAAAAGTTTCAACAGGTAAAAGGGTTGAGTGGCATTCAAACGTATTTGTACCAGCAAATATTAAAAAGTTTGAGAAATCAACAAGCCTATAAGAATGTAGATGTAGAACTGATGGAAGGCCTGATAGAGTTGGAAATTTTGTTTAGCAAAAATTTGTTAAATACAGCACTTGAAAAGTTGCTAGAGTTGCAATATATAGCAGAAAGGCAGCAACGAATTTTGATCCTGCCCTTGATTTATGAATGGTGGTTTAAACTTCAAAATACACGTTTCCGTTATGACAATGTTGAGCAAGCTGACTTAGAAAAATATGAGCAAAAATATGCAGATATATTTTCTATTACAAAAGAGTATGCTGATTGCAGAATACAATTGGGGCGAATTATTTATTCTTCAAAACTAAAGTTTTCTAGACAACTGCCTACTTTGGTTCAAGAAATAAGTGATTGCCTTCCTGTTTATAAACCATACCAGCAGCAAAGTGTTCCAGGCGAAGTCGCAGCATTACAACTTCGGGCTTATTTGGCAGCAGTTGCTAGAGATACCAAAAGTGCAGCAAAGTATCATCAGTACCTCTATGATTTTACAAAGGAGTTGCCTCCACTACTTTTTCAAGAATATAAACGAATACATTTTACAGCTTTAGGAGGAGTTATTGTTAATTCCACAGACTGGAAAACAATAGTTGTTTTGTTGGAAGATTATAATAATATTAGCCCTGAAAATCAAAAATACATTACATTTTATGCTCGATTAAGCATTGCTTCGACACAATTAAAGGGCTATTTATCAACAGGGCTGTTTAAAGAAAGTCAGGAATACATAAAAAGTTTGCCTCCCAGTTCTACTTATCCTAATCAAACGATTTCGACCTTCCTGCATTATCAATTTGCACTATCACATTATGGTAATAAGGATTACGACATAGCCTTAAAAGTAATAGATGAAATATTGAATGATAAACAGGCTACGAAACCAACCAATTATAGTTCGCTGCTTAGAATTATAATTCTATACGAACAAGAAGAATATATCCTATTAGGATCTTACCTGAATAATGTTCGACGAAATTTTAAGAAGAAAGATGTTCTTTTTGATTTTGATAAAAAGTTTATTTCGCTGATCAATAAGTTAATCTCATTACCACAACAAGAGCATATAGGGGAATTGATTCGTTTTAGGGCTAAGTTGCTCTCTTTTTTAAGGGAACATTCTTCTTTGCAAAGAGAATTCTTACTGTATTTCAATTTTTTAGGATGGTTGGATTGGCAAATTGATAAAAAAGAATTTAAAAAGTTGTGTTATTGGGGGGTAGATGGAGAAGAATGGGATGAAGAATTTCGAGAAATGGCATAAAAGCAAAAATAGCAGCTGCGTAAGTGAAAAAAAATTGCAGCTGCTTAGTTGGGTGATTGATTATTTGTGAATGTTTTTGCAGTTCATTTCTGTATCAATTTCTGAAAATAAAAATTTGGGAGCACCATATTTCCCACCTCCTTCATAATCTTTTCTTAGTTCTCCACTTGCTTTGTAACAAACGCCATCCTTATCTTTTACAGCAATGCTATACCATAATGATTTGTGTTTGGGCAAATCCAAAGCATTTTTAACAACTTGCCAGTCAGAAGAGACTATAACCGCTCTTAAGATTTGTTTTCCATCGCTGAACGTACGATCTAAAGCCATTTTTTCGTAAGTACTATTGCTCATGCCTTTAGGATTTAGGCGGACGGCATCTATACGCTCTTGTTGGCGTTGTTTAATGGCTGCCTCCAATTGTCCACTATCAATAAATTCTTTCAACATGCTGGTTTCTTTAGTTATTTTGTTTCTTAAAGCAATTGCAGTTGTTTCATCTTGTAGTTTGTCTTTGGATGGGATACGAGTCAAAATTTGATTGAAACGTTTGAGATAAGAAGCGGCTTCTATTTTATAGTTCTCATGTCCTTCCCAAAGCTGCTTTTTATACATTGCTTCGATGATAATATCGGCTTCTTCTTCGGCTTTGGTTACTTCTTTATAGACCCTATTTTTAAAATAATCATCTAAATTTTTGAAAATTGCTTGCACATTGGAGCTTTTGTCAAATGCTTCAGGCAGTTCTTTTTTGTAATTTTCGATTTCTTTGTAAAAGCCTTGATAAGAAAAATCTATCCCAGCATCTTCGGATTTATTTCCGTATCGAATCCAGCTTTCATAACTTTTTATGTTTTTTTCAAAAGTTTCTCTCTTGTTAAATGCAGCTGTCTCACTAGAACAAGTAGTGTTTAGAGTCGTATATGTTTCGTTAAATTCCTTGAGGTAATTTTGATTTTGTTCAGAAGGTTGTTGATTTAAAATATCTAATCCTTCTTTTGCTTTTGCCAAATATTTAGCAGCATCTTTTTGAGCTTTCTCTCTATTTTGCTTCCATTCGATACCCTCCATAATGCTTTTGGCAAATTTTATATTCTCTCTAGCCTTTGAATAAGCTTTATAGGTGGCATCGTCAGGATTGTATTTAGGTGTTCCATCCTTATTTCTATTACTTTCGACAGGAGAGCTTTGAGAAGAGTTGGACGTTGTCGTTTTTTTACTCGATTTATTTTTTGTAGTAGTAATATTGGGTTTTTTAGGCTTTTTTATTAACCCTCCAAATTGTCCAAAACTATAGGAACATAGTGTAAGTAGTGCTAATGTTGTTATCAGTTTGAATGTGTTCATTGTTTAAATTATTTGCTTTCTTTTTTGATAATAATTTTAAAAATCTGAACACGAAATTATTCTATCGTAGAAACCTATTCAAGTCTAAAAAAGTTTTTTTTATGGATTTTCAAATGGCTTTGAAATTTTATTTTTAATTGATTTGTAGGTGTTTGTGATTTATTTTATACGACCTTTAAAGGTGTAGATTGTGTTGTGTTGTAAAGAAATAAAATAGAGTTCGAAAAACAAGACCAATAAATGGTGTCATCTAAATAGTGATGTTTTTTCTGCTTGATTTTTCTGTCAATAATTGCCAAGTTACAGCAGCTAATAAGGCACCTAAAATAGGTGCAATGATGTAGACCCAAAGCGCATGCAGTTGACCAGAAACTAATGCAGGGCCGATAGAGCGAGCAGGGTTTATAGAAGCACCTGTTATTGGACCTGCAAACATTGCTTCTAAGAGAACCGTAGCTCCAACAGCAACCCCTGTAAATGGTTGAGTATGTCTATTTTGACCAACCATTAGAATCACTAGCATTAAAAAATAAGTTAAGATTATTTCAAGCAAAAAGGACTGTTGCCAAGATTCGTACGGAAGAGTGGTTCCAAGCGTTTGGTGTGTAGGGAATAAAAATGCTAGACTGAGACTAGCCAATAATGCGCCTGTTATTTGGGCGATACAATAAGAAGCTAAATTCTTAAAGTTTAGGTGCTTAGTAAATGTAAAGGATATAGAAACAGCAGGGTTAATATGAGCTCCCGAAATAGGGGCTAAGGCATAAATCATTACCATAACAATAGCTCCAAAAGTGATAGCAATGCCTTGATGTCCAATTGTACCATTGCTGATATCGTTAATAATAATTGCACCAGTTCCACAAAAAACTAAAGCGTAAGTACCGATACATTCAGCTAGATAAGCTCTCATAAGGTAATCTGTTTTAGAACAAAAAGCATTTCTAAGGCAATTAGCCGACAAGTTTTTAAATACTCTACCGCTTCTAAGTCTGTACCATCAAATGCTTTGGGGTCAGCATAAGGAAGTGCTATTTTTAAAGCGCTGCCGAATACAATCGGGCAATGAATATCTGCATGACTACAAACAACAAGCGCTGCAAAGTCTTTGCGGGGATTGGGTGGGGCTTCATATTGTTTAGAGAAAGCTAAATATGGAGGCATGCTGTCGTTCCAACGAATTTGGTAAACAGGGTTGAGTAGATTTGTATTGTCTGTTGTAATTTTTAATCCAATTTGTTGTAATGCTGCAACTGTTCTATGATTAAAAGCAGTAGCTTCGGTGCCACCAGAAAACGTTCGAATTGAAGGTGTTTGATAGTAATCGGCAGCGATGGCCAACCAAATCTGTGCTAAGTGACTGCGTCGCGAGTTGTGCGTACAGATAGCGATAATATCAGGTGTTTGGGAAGCATGTATCTTTTCTTTCAAAAAAGTGCTTAAGCGCAATAATTGTTGCTGCCTATGGTTAATAATTTGTCCAAAACTTTGTTCTAATTCTTGGCAATATTGGTAGATAGAAGAATATAATTGGGTCATGTATAACAATGGATGAATAATAATTATCGTATATATACAAATAGTAGTTCGTTGATTAGTTCGCTACGCCCATGAGGGCGCAAGCTTAGTTTTTTACTTTTTTAGCTCGCTGCGCTCGTGAGATCGCAAGCTTAGTTACCAAAAAGATAAAAAAGCACATTTATATTAGTTTGATAATCAAAATTTTAACACAAAACGCAGCAAAGGCGCAATTTGCTGATTATCAACTGCGCAGCACTCACGAAGTAAACTAATAAAGTTTTTCAACGAACTATTGTACAAATATATACGATAATTATTGATGTTAAAAAAATAAAAAACCTTTTTATCAACGCCTTCTGTTTGCTCCCTTAAAAAATAGAAATCTACTCTAAAGAAGCAATTGAGTTAGTTTCGTTCGTTCCTCTTTGTTGTTGGTCTGCGTGCGTTTGTAGACTGCGGTTTCGTTGATATGGTTTTAGTATATTGTGACCAGTCAGAGGGGGGAATAGTAGTAATAAATTAACAACAACCACTGTCTGGCGAACAAGCATTTTGGTTGGCAATCAAATCGTTGAGATTTAATTTCTGTTTGCCTAGTTGGGGAATACATTTATCAGGAGCGAGGCAGTTGGTCATTTTATTGATGAGCAAAAAATGTTTGCCATCAAAGGACAAGCCATATTTGCCAATCGTTCCAGCTTGGTATTCTACCTCTATTTCTAAATCTTCTAAGCTTAGTTTTTCTTCAGATAATTTGATGATGTCGAGTAATTTTTGAGGCTGAAGACTGTGGTCAACATCATCAGAATACCACAACTGAAAATTAATTACTTTTTCTTCTCTTAATGTACCGCCGCAATCTATAAAGTTTTTTTGAATCATTCCTACTTCTGTCACATGATAATGGCTAGGAACTGAGCTGCCATCAGGTAGCTGAAAATGAATGCGGTCAATGTTAGCAATATGCTTTTTTAAGGTGGATAATTTCATGATTTTTCTTTTTCAGAACAACAATTGTCGTCCATTGGTTGAATAGAATAAAGTATATGTTGATAATAATTGGCTAGTAGTTTAAAAGGTTCTGGATTAAGACAATAGCAAACACTATTTCCCTCAATGTTCCCCTTGATTAATCCTACTTTTTTTAACTCTCTCAAATGTTGAGAAATAGTCGGCTGGGCTAAGGGAATTTCTTCTACAATGTCTTTACAAATACAGGATTTTTGTTGCAATAAAAATTCAACAATAGCGATCCGAGCAGGATGTCCTAGAGCTTTTGCTATTTGTGCCATCGAGTTTTGTTCGTTGGTAAAAATGTCTGTTTTGGATATTCCCATAATTAATTTTATTAATTTGTATATTGCAATATTACGATTAACTTTTGTAACAAAAAAATGAAATGAACTTTTTATTTTACATTACTTTGTTGAAACCACATAGTAGTAGTAAACAAAGCTTGCTGAAAGCTAAATTCTGTTAGTTTATGGGAAAGCACTCCTGTGAAAAACTAAAAAACTAAGCTTGCCGAGTAGGCTTGAGCTAGTAGCATAAAAGCCCAAGGTCATGAGAGCATAGCGAACTCACGACCATAGGGAGTAACAAAGCTAACTAAAAGCGCAGCGCTCACGAAGTACCACGCAGTAGCAGCGAAGCTAATCAATAGAGTATTAACTCTAAAAAAGATTTAACATCTCCAATTCAAATATCATGATTGGTTTGCCAATAGGAGGATTAAGACATAGAATAGAATTATATCCTTTAGTGGTTGAATTTTTCCTTTTTAGTAAACAATTAGTTGTTTAGTCAAGTGTTGAGTGGCGGTTTGTATTTTGAGTAGATAAGCACCTTTGGGTAGATTTTGTGTAGGGATTTTTTGTGTATTGGGAGGTAGTTCAAGAATTAATTGCCCTTGAAGGTTGTATAAAGAGAAAGTGTAATCACCTGTATTGTGCGTTGAAATTTCAACGGTAATAGGAGCTCCTTGGCGAACAGGATTGGGAAAAATGCTAACCATAGGAGTAGGAATTTTTTGAATAGCAATCGTTGTATTTTGATGAATAACACCTATTGCATCCAAGTCAAAGCCACTAGAAGGAAAAGGAGTACTCCAAGGGTCATTGACTTTGATTCCACGGCTATCACGAGTCGCATAAGCATCTTGAATGCAGCCAACAGCGTCAACAATGCGAACATGACTGATTGCACTAAGGTTGAGTATAGCTGAGTCTGCTGCCAATTCTTGCAAATCAAAAGGAGTACCATAATTGGCACGATACTTACCCGCAAAGTTATACAGACGAGTAGCATCCAAATTGCCAAATCCCCCAATTTGAACGCTCGTGTCTGTATTGGAAATCGCGGGGAAGCGAACAAAGTTCTGCCCATCAGAACTTACTTCTACAAATGCCAATTCTAAAAACGTAGCATTAAAAGCATTTTCGAAGACTACAAAATCAGCACCTGGTCCATTTTGAATCGGATGCTCAAAGGTAAGGGTGGCCTGTCCACCATCACCAAGACTCAAGGTAAAACCATCTCCAGCCATTCCCAAAGTACCCGCAACGCTTCCTGCTGATGCCGTACCTAAACTGGGTTGGCTGATGTCAACCAAACCCCGTTCTACCACACATTGGGTCGCCCAAGCTACCAAAATACTAGAGTCTTTGTAGATTGCTGTACTTCCTGGCTGTCCAGCAATAGGAGCAAATTGAGCATTAGCAAAAGAATAGAAAAAGAAAATACTTAAAAAACTTGTCATTAACTTTGAACGAAATTGCATTGGAAGTAATCTTTAATTTTTAATACTTTGTGGAGGAACCTGTGTGTTGTTCAATTGATTATTAGAAGGATAGTTGCTGAATGTCCAAATATTTATAATTAAATTTTTATGAACGATTACTTACTCCGTTGATTTTATATAACTAAAATCTTTTGAACTATTTTGATGGCAAATATACAGAGTCTAAATCAGATTATAATAATTGGGTAAATCTAAAAAAAATAATTTGATAACTTATCTAATATTTCTAATGGCTTTTAAGCCGTTTTATTTAAAGTGAATGTAATTAAATGATTGGAATAAAGGGGTTTAGGTTTGTTTGTTATTTGCGTTAAAAAAAAAGAAAAGGATTTAGTATCTATTTTTATAAAGGCCTTTATGCATATATTTATTAGAATATCGCTATTTTAGACACTATAAATAAATAGAAGAAACGTTGAATCACAGTAGTGTTTTTAACAAGCATGCTGTTAGCCAGTACAGATAGACTTAAATAGAATTTTTTAAAACTTTTTGTTTTAAATTGTGCATATTTTTGTTTTTTAAGCTAGAAATGAATATATTTACTACTGTATGTTTTTTGTATTATTTATAATCACATTACTCCGTTGAAAAATCGTATTAGTTTATTGCATGAGTGCTTCGCAGTTGATTATCAGTAAGATGTGCTTTTGTGCTAAAAGACTGATAATCAAGCTAATGTAAGATGCTTTTTTACGTTTTTACTTCGTGAGCCTACGGGTTCGTAGGAAAACTAAAAAATCAACGGAGTATTATAATCAATAACAACCTACCAAAAAGTATATTAATTTGATTGTTATTATTAAGCTCTTTTAAATCGCTTAACAATCAAGTTGTTAGAAAATTAAACATTACACAACTGAATACAACCTCAGCTAACTATGCAAATCAAAAATATCCAACAATTTCGTACAAACTGGCGCAATGCCCAAGGTTATGACATGCCTAACTGGGATGAAAATTTTATAGGGAGTGGTCATAATGAGAATAGTGGTTTTTATAAAATGGTCAATGGTATTGTTGAGAACATTAAAGCTGATTTAACGCCTAAGTTGCAAAATGCACAAGACGAGCAAGCGATTTATGAGTTTTTACAAAATGCAGCAGATAGCCAATCGACGGAGTGTGCCGTTATTTATGATGAAACCTTTTTTATGGTGTTGAATAATGGACGTGCTTTTTCTGAAAAAGATTTGAAGGCTTTATTGAATTCTTTTCAAGGGACAAAAGCTGATAAAACAAAAGTAGAAAATTGTGGAAAAATTGGACGCTATGGTATTGGTTTTAAGTTAGCTTATCGGTTGATGGGGAAATCAGATGGTGCGGAAGAATTGCTGCGAGACTTGGCTGGCCCCTTGTTGTTTAGTTGGTACAACAACAAGCAGTTTGCAGATTTGATGAATTATGATGGAGGTAGTTTGAACTTAGAAAATTCGATTGAGGCTGATACCGCTCCTTGGTTGTTAAAAATTATTTTGGCTTGTTTTCCTACTTCTCCAGAAGAATCGGTAAAGAATTTAGATTACAAAGATCAAGTTTTGTTTAACCAAGAGGAGTTGGGTGACTTAGTAGCTTTTTTAAATAAAAATAAAGAATTGTTGCAACAATTCTCTTTGGAACAAGGCTCTCTATTTTTCTTGCGATTTGGCCCTAAAAAACATGAAAAACTAAAAGAATCGTTACTCAACATTACTTCGGGGATTGGTTATGCTATGAATAATCTTAAA
Organism: Aureispira sp. CCB-QB1; assembly: GCF_000724545.1. Taxonomy (GTDB): domain Bacteria; phylum Bacteroidota; class Bacteroidia; order Chitinophagales; family Saprospiraceae; genus Aureispira. The sequence continues at coordinate 175,220 of NZ_JHBV01000014.1, forward strand.
ACCTTGGAAAAGGTAGCCTTGCAAGAAGATATCATAGAGAAGTTTGAAACTAAGTTTGAACGTTATTCTATTCTACCTGGTACAGAAGATTTTAAAAATATAGATCCTGAATTTCCAACTTGTCCGATTGAAATTTCATTGGGCTTTCCTGCTAGTTTGGAGCAAATGCAGGCTCTAAAAGAAGCGCCTAGTTTATATCAGTTTTTCCCAATGCGAAACGAGCGTCATGGAATGGCTTATTTTGTGCACAGTTCTTCTTTTGCCAAAATTACAGATAGAACCCGTTTAGATGATCAAGGCGAAGCGAATATTGAAACCTTTAAGTATATTGCCAAGTCGTTGAAACGTAACTTGGATAAATATAAACAAGAGAATTTAGAGACTTATTGCCATATTTATAAGGCTTTGTTGTTGACAGACCGTTCTACAGAATACGATGCAGAATTGATTAATAAACATTTGTACGATCCATTGTTGGAGTATATACAAATGAATATTCCAACTAATAAAGGTAATTTTTACCTCAAAGATTTAATCATTGCAAAAGGAACAGCATTGCCCATTGAGCCTATGAGTTTGGGAATTGGGAGAGAGTGGTTGTATTGGACGGATATAAAGGAAGAAAATGATATTTTGCGCTCCGCAGCCAACAATGCTAAACTAGGTTTAAAGCGTTGGGGAATAAAGGAGTTAATCATGGAAGCTAATTTAAGTTTGCTGAATAACTTTATTGCACAACTATCGCCAGAAGATTACCAAGTTTTTGTGGCAGAGTTAAAACGGGTTGACTTTGATGAGGCATTTTTAGAGAAGTTTGGAAATATTAAGTGTTTCAAATTTACAAGTACAACAGGTGCTGCTCATTTTTATGCTATTGATGATTTGCAAGGGCAAGAAGATATTTTCTTGATGAGTGAGCATATCTTGCCTATTCGAGATTCCATCAAAGGGTTAGGGTTCTCGGTATTGGAATTTAATATTTTAGATTACGCTGTAATTCTACAGCAACTAGAGTCTCAGTTAGATTATTTGACCAACGATGAGGCTTTGTTTAAAAAAATAACTGCACGTACTAACAATGCAACGCTTTCAGTTGAACAAAAACACAACTTATATAGCTTTTTGATGAGCTTAGATGGGGTAAAAAAAGAAGCGTTAAGAGGGGTGCATTTATTTTATAACAAAGAGGGACTCCCTGCTCCTTTGTATGGCTTATTGCCCGCCGATGCCAATGTTGAGTATTGGTTAGAGAATTTTAAAATAGCAGAAGAGGAGGATTCAGAAGTACTAGCAGAGCAATACATTTCTAAAAAAAATCAGTGGGAACTATACACTCATATTATTGTTCCTTTTTGGGAAGAGTTAGTTAAAGGAATTGATGGTGAGGATGAAGAAAGTTTGGTGGCATTTTATACAAGCGTTGCCAATTATTTTAAGTTAAAGTCGAATCAGCCCAAACTAGACGAAGCCAACTATATTTATACCAACTCAGAGCATGGATTTTGTACTGCTCAAACTGTGTTTTATCATCGCTGCTTAGGGCAAATAGAGGTTGATTACCCCGCTTTGCGTTCGGCAGTATCCAAAGTGTTGAACCTTGTTTTACCACACCCTAGTATTTTACCCTTTCTAGAAGCTGATCCATTTAGAACAAGCCCTACCACAGCTAGTAAGGAATGGAAAAAAGGGCTAAATGGATTAATTGAACGTTGTAAAACAACGGACTTAAATCCTGAGGAAAAGAAAGCTTTCTTTGTACTATTAACAGGCATTCTGTCAGCCAAAGAACTAGCTCGGATTGAACTGTTTCGTAATCAAAAAGGGGAACACATGGTGTTGTCTAAACTGATTGCTTCTACAAAGTCTGTTGAAAATTGGTTGAATGATTATCGTATTGATGAAAAAGAAGACGATGTCTTGTTGCAAAATTATCTGGCGAAAGAAACGGATATTTATAACAACATTCTTGTTGCAGAATGGAAGGCGGTAACCACACATAATAGTATAGCGGCTAATATCAAATCTTTTTATCAAGGAGTGCTAAAATATGCAAGCTTAGCCAAGTCACCTAAACCATTGATTACGAGCAAGTATATTTTTGTAGATACTAGTATAGGTTTTGTTGGAAGTGGTCAAATTTTCTTTCACAATCAGATGATTGAAACAGAAAAATACGGTCCGCTAAGAACAGCGATTAATACACTAACGGATTGTTATACACCACATCCCGATGTATTGCCTTTCTTGATAGAAGGGGTGTTCAAAACTAGAAATAGTATTTTGTCTAAATCGATTGCCAAGGATGTTGTGGTTTTGGAAAAAGGCGAAGCAGCTAGTTTGGTTCATTTCTTTGAAAAAACAAAAGAGGACTTATTTACTTTCTTATATCTAACAGAGAGTCCAGAAAATTCGAGGGAGTGTGAAGTTGGAAAGCGGGCTAGAAATATTCCTTATGCGGTAGAAAAAGGACAACAAGGTTTGGCGGAAAAAATTAATGCTATTTTTGGCGATACTTATAAATTGGTGCCTGCCAAAATTTACCAGCCAGATTATAGAAACAAAGGCTTATTAAGAGGAAGTCAGTTATTTAATGCGATTTCTAAGTCTAAAGAAGTATCCCCTGAACTACTTTCGGCATTGATTGTAGAGAGTGGCAATGCCGACGTACAAGAACAAGTATTCAGCAAAATTGATAAAATTGTTCTCAAAGAGGGACAAACATATAATAAAGATTCTTTTGAGCACCAAACGTTACAAATATTCAGAAACAAAGAGGCAGATCATTCTAAAGTTCGATCTAAAATTTATATCGAAAATTTAGAAGGAGAATTGTTTAAGTTGAATGATATTGGGTTTGATGATGCGATTACCATTTCTATTGAACGAAGCGGTAAGTTTAATTTGAAATTATCAGAAGTACTGCCTCGTTTTAAGGTCATTCAAGCATTGTTACAGAACATAGCGAATCAGTTTGTCGATTATGAGGCCCCCACGGTATTACAACGCCGTTGTTTTGAAGGGGAAGAGAAACTGGTCAAAGATATTTTTGATGAACTAAAAGCAAATCATCCCGTTTTGGAAAATGCTTATCAACTAGCTTTTGCATTGTTGTATGCGAAGGATAATGATAATAGCAAAATTATCAAATCGTTTTTGCTGCATACACAAGCTGCTGAACCCATAGAAATCAGTACGTTTGATGCGTTTCATTTGAATAACAACTCTTTTATTGATTCAAGTGCTATTTTGAATTCCCAATACTATGCGGGAGTTGATGAGTTGCTTCGTATACAAGAGAAAGAAACAGCATTTAGTTTTGGGTCTCAAAATTTGGTTTATGGTCCTTATATAGATAAAAATACCTTCTATTGTGCGCCGATTAGAACGTTGGAAGAGAAAGAAAAACCAGAGCAATTGCAATCTGAACTATTAAATTTCTTGTACGAAATTTGGTCAGAAATTCCTGATTTGGAACGTCCTACTCAGTTGGAACTTAAAACAAATACAGAGAATAGCTTGGGTGGTTTATTACCTGCGGAGCTGGTTTATCCTGAGGAATATGCTTTGGTAAAAGAGCGTTTCCCTGATTGGTTGATGAATTGGGTCGGAGAAGAAGAAGAGTTAGTGGAAGAACGTACGATTCAGCCTGATTATGAGGAACCAATTCCAGTGGACGGAGAGGAAGTAGAGGAATTTGTTCCCCCTTCGCCCAAAGTTGTTCTAATTCCTAGAGGCAAGTTATCGTTGTTAAATGCTATAGGGGTCAATACAGAGCGTTCTACGCTAGTAGGGGTACGCCAATATTTTCATACAAATATTGGAGAGCCTGTTTCACAAAAACAACTGAATGATTTACGAAATTCAGAACAAGACTATTTATTGCAAACCATCCTTTGGCTTCAGTCTGAAGGAACGGTATTTACCTCCGAAGATGAGCGTTTGTATTGGTTGAGAAAATTATACAATACACTACCTAAATTGACTCAAAATACACCTTTACCTTATATTATTAAGGTAGGAGGAATAGAGGAAGAACCAACCTTTGAGTACAAAGTCGATAATCATGCGGATCAAGAGTTGTATTACTTTGACCAAAAACAACAGAAACAACTTTTTGAAAAATTTGAAATTAGTATTGCTCATGTATTCGACTGTTTGACAGCAGCAGGGCAATATTTGACAAATTTGGATATCAAAGGGATTGAGTTTAAAACAACCAAAGTGGAGAACAAATTGGATCTTGAACGATTAGAAGCCAATAGCCAAGAATGGGGGGCAGATCACTATATGAAATGGCGAGAAGATGCTGAATATAGCATTTATTTGTATGATGGAAAAATGCCTTATGTGGTTTACTTCTTAGATCAAGTCGTAAAAGAGTATGAACATGAAAATGCTGTTTTGTGCAATAAAATTGCTTACGTGAATAGTAATTCAACCAATATTGAGGAAGATTTATTTAGTATCACGAAGTACAATACTTTGACAGAAGCACATTTATTGGGCTTACTGCGCTTCAAAAATGAAGATAAAAAAGAAACAAGTGCTCATAAGGTCATTGAACGAGTGGTAGAAACAGTTGTGGTGGAAGAAAAGTTGGCAGAGAATGAGGAAGCAATTGAAAACCCTTCTGTAGAGGATATTCAAGTGTACAAAGATCAAAATGTCAAAGGGAAACTCAAGCTGGCATTTGACATTAGTGAATTGCCTGCTGAAATGTTAGAAGAGTTACTACAATATGCTAAGTCATCGAAAATGATTATTGAGAAGAAGGAAGTCGATAAAGGTTGATGAACGACATATCCTAAATATTTCATAAAAAATAAAAATGGTATAATTCTTTTACTTTTAATCATCATATTGCGCCTGAAAAACAATTCTTAGATGGAAATAATTTTTATCAACAATAGTTTGTGCAAAAATTGTACAGACGATTATTAACTAAATTTAAACTAAACAATGAAAAACCTATTTGTATTTTTAATGCTTACCGTAGTTAGTGTTGGTTTTTTTTCTTGTGAAAAAGATACTACTACTACTACTAACAACACTCCTAATGATTATTATATTACATTTGATTTTGATGGAACACCTGTAGAGTATCGATCAACCAGCTACCAATGCAACTCCTCTCAAAGTAGTATAATTTCTGTAAGTGGAGGTATATTGAAACCTAACTTATCTAATTTTTCAAAAACGGAGAGTATCTATGTTAATGTTAATATGGATGAAGACTCAGTTACATACAATGAGCTAAATAGTTTGGTAGGTCAAAATTTGGAAGTGTGTTATTCTTCATCAGCCATTTGTAATGCACCTATTCATATTGGTTTGGATTATAACGATGGTACTACAGATTGGAGAACAGATAAGAACAACAATATTTTTCCCGCTAATTATCTTAAAATTACTTCTGTAGAACGTTCTTCAGTAGTAGCTTTAGGTTATGGTGATTTAGTAATCGTAGAAGGAGAGTTTAACCTTGTTTTGGATGGTGATGGAATGGTTAAGAATGCCTCTAATGGTAAATTTCGTTTGTTGTTTCCCGAATTTAAATAAATTGGAATACTCATAACTCAATATTAATGCACAAAAAAGCAGTTAAAAGGTATAAACTTAGCTGCTTTTTTGTATCTAATAAGTAAGAGGTCAGAAAAAATAAGAACAAAAAATGGGATTATTTTTTTGCTAATCCAAGAAGAAAAAGGAAGGCTTAGCGAGCTAAGACAAGTTTTTCTGATGAAGAGTAGCGCAAAAAGAAGGCTGTTTTAGCTGCGCTGCTACTGCGTGGTACTTGTTATTTTTTTGAACGATTACTTAATATTCAAAAATAAGGCAAATAAAAGGAAGCCAAGTCTATATGCCCTAAGAATGTAAACACCATTACTATGACAATATTTGCTTTTTCTTAGCTATAAAAATAATATGTTGTTGTTGTGTTCCTCCTTTTGGGTAATCTAGGGAGCTAATTTGGAGTATCTCAAAATGAAACTGTTTTAAAGCTGCTTTTATTTGGGAAGAAGAATGATAATAGACAAAAACTTGATCTCCAGAGCTTCCTTGTTCGTATCTAGAGTCGTTATAGTTCCCTTCTATAAAACTTAGGTATAATAAACCATTAGAGGAGAGTAAATTAAAGCTATCTTGTAGCAACTTTAAACAGTCGTCTTTAGACAAATAGGGGAGACAAAAACCACAACATATCCCATCAAATTTTTCGTTTAAGGTATGAATATTACGAGCATCCATTTCTAATAACTTTGCTTTAGGAACATTTTTCTTAGCGAGTGCAAGCATATTAGGGGCAATGTCAATGGCTGTAAGCTGAAAATTAGGTCGTTGTTGGATGAGGTATCGTGTTATATTCCCAGGACCACAACCAATTTCTAAAATCTTTGCGGCTGTCGTTGGAATTGCTTTGCAAAAAGCAGCGTAAGAGTCATTGTAAAGCGTGCTATCCATGAACTTTTCTTGGTATAAATCGGCTATCTTATTCCAAGTTTGAAATGTAATTTTGTATTTGTCCATTTGGCTTAAGTAGAGATTTTTTGCGTGAAAAATTACTTTTTTCTTTGGTTGAAGACGGTATAACTGAAAAAAGCAACTAAAAGAAGTAAAGCAATACTTGCTTGCAATGTGAGCAAAGAAAAAGAGTCGAAATAATCCTCAGGAGGATTTTCTTTGGCAGGTAACTGCCTAGATAAAGAATTATTGGCTGGATGAAATTTTGCTTCGAAAATAGACTCGTCAAATTCGTATTTTCTAAAATGAGGCATTAATCGTGTTAATGCTTCGGTTATGTTCAGTTGATTTTTAGGGTCATAATGTAGGGCAATTTTATAAGCAACAAAGGCATCTTTAATAGATAAATTGATCGCAAAATGATATCCTAGTTCCTTCATGATATTGGCAACCAAAAGATTGGGACTAGATACATAGGGAATATGAGTTTTCATAACATTTCCGATAGACCACAGGGTATCCAATTGATTTTTGTAATTGGTATAACGAAGGAGTTGTAGGCTATCCCTTTGTTGTTCAGTATAACTTTGAGTAGAATTATTTTGATAAAAGGAGGTGTCCCAGTTCAAATTTAAAACGTGATGATGTAGTAACCAGTTGGGGTCTTGTTGAATAGATCGTTTGGCTGCGATAATTTTTAATTGTACCCATTCGGTTTTAGGAGGATCATGAGGCGACTGTGTAAAAGCTTTTAATAAATAGTGTTCCGCAGAATCTAAATTGCCATTTAATTCATGTACAACTCCTAAGTTAGAAGTAATATTATATTCTTCAGAGTGTTGTTCGTGTAGCCATTGAAAGACATTTAATGCCTTGTTATTCTCTCCTAAATGGGTGAGATAAATTCCTGCATCTGATAGTTCTTGAAACGCATAATTAGCAGGTTGATCAAAATCAAAATCGGCAACAAATTCTTTGGCAAAAGCAGTGTCAAAGGTATAGGCAATGTCGGGAATGTTACTAGACCGTTTTTTAACGTCCGTTTCTTTTTTGTGGTATAAATTAGGATGAAGCGATAAAGCGAATGTACTACTAAAGCCCCAAATGAATGTAAAAAGTAGCGTTCTCATTGTAATCAACTTGGAAAGGTTATGACTCTTTACCAAGATACAAAAAAGCAAAGGAATTTATTTGAAAAATGCTGATTTAGAACGCTTTAAAGGATGAATTTTAACATATTAGCTAATAGTCTAGCTCTTGTCGACGTTTTAAATTACTAAAAGCACGCGTTTTTTTTCCATTTCTATATTCTTGAGAATCAATCAAACTAGGGACAGCATCTGTTTTTAGTTGCAAAATTAAAATGGTTGAATCGGTCTGGACAACTTGATTGTTTTTAAATAACTTAACAACTTCTGTTTGTTGAATAATGGAAGGAGTTAGAAGGGTGGAGAATGTATTAATTTCTTTTTCTTCTGTTCTTTTATACATTGCTAGAGGAAATGGATCAGCGCAACAGGCAAAACTTCCCTTGGGTAAATAAGCAGCATTCCCATAAGTATCTTTTACCAAAAAGATGGGAAGTATTTTAAAAGACTTCTGAATCGAATCTACTTCTATTAGTGTCATAAAATCGTAGGTATAGCCATTCTGCATGTCCAATAAAGCCTGTTCTTCTAATGTCAAGTAGCGCGTTTGCTGCTTGTCGAGACTCTTGGCAAAAGACTTTTCTATAGAATAAAAATAGCGGTCTTTTTGTTCCTTGTTGGGAGCATAATCTTTGGAGTTTTGAAAAAAAGCAGCATACTCTACAGGACTTAGTTTATAATAATTAGAAAAACCTGTTTTAATACTAGGGAAAATGTGTAATTCTTTGCGATTATGATACGGAAAACGCCATTGATTCGCATCAATATCATAAGCTGCTTTGGTGCCTTGGGGATCTCCATTGATGGGTGGGGTAGTCGTTGTTCTTGAGGTTGTTTCAGAAGTAGTTGCTGTTTGATACTCTTTGGGAATGGCTAAGCGTTCGCCCTTGCGGATAATATTGTTCTTTTTGTGGTTAATTTGTTTGACATCCTCAACTTCAACACCATAGATTTGGCAAATCCCCCAAAGACTTTTATCTGTTTCAGAAACGATGTGAATAATGTATTTCCCATTTTTAGGAATTTTAAGTTGCTCACCTGCTCGAATAGTGCTGTTTTTCTTGTTGTTGAGCAACATCAACTCTTCTGTTGTAACTTTGTATTTTAACCCAATTCGGTATAAGTTTTTGTCTTTTTTCTCTACTACATGTATAATATAGTCGGGATCTTTAGCGATCTGCTTAGGAATTTTTAAGACCTCTCCAACTTGTACTTTGTTGTCGTCTTTTTGATTTAAAATCTTTATTTCTTCAAGTGAGACGCCATGTTTTTGGCTAATACTCCAAAGCGTTTTGTCTTTTTCAGTAACGGTATAATTGAAATAAGGGGTTAATGCTTGCGCTAATAATAAATTGTGATAGAACAAAAATGCAAAAATGATAAACGTATATCTAGGCATAACTGGTTAATTTTTTTTGTGTTTTAGACATTGATATTAGGACGAGTCTAAGACACTAAATAGTTAACGGAATTACAATGTAGTCGTTGGTAAGTTAGGTTCTATACATCATTGTAGCACTTCTAGAATCCGAAGGCATTTTATTAATTACCAAAAACAAGCCAAAATTAACCATGCTCAAAAACGTAAGATTTAAATAACCAAGGCTTTATCTGGTAAAAGGGAATTTATAACTAGAACGAATGATAATTCGTAAATGTTGTTTTAAATAGTTGGTATGTGTTAATAGAGGGGCGACTTTACTTTCTCGAAAGAAAATAGAGTACCAGTCCAATCAACAAAGTATTATCTAATAAAAACTAGAGTGTGTCGGTTGATTAGTTAAAGGATTGTCAATACGATTTTAAAAATTGCGGTTAGAAGCTAGGTTCTAATTGTTCGGAAAGCTGTTTGGAAATACTGTCCCACAATTTGATTCTTTGTTCTAGTGCTTGTATTGCGACAGCCAATACTTCGTCCCATTTTTTTACATCATGTCCACACAACTCCTGAACCATTTGCAAAGACAAAGGACCATGTTCGTCTCCATCTAATTCAATATGCCTTTTTAGATAATAAGTTAGTTTGCTATAGGATGTTTTTTTGTTGGCAGCTTCTTCATTTTTGATAATTTCCAAAAACATATCAGGAATCAAATCTTCTCGACCAAAGGTAAACGCAGAGGCAATAAGATGTGGCTTGTTGGAATCAATAACAGTAAATGTAAAATTGATGAAATCTTGAACAGCAGGCTTAAGTTGAAGGTTTTGTGCAGCATCCTTGACAGAAGCACCTGCTTTGATTTCTACGATAAAACGCTTGATCAAATCAGTATTAGCACCCACTTGTTCCATCGCATCTAAGTACATATCAAAGTGACTTTGAGGAGTACCAGCCTCGTTTAAATCACTTTCTTCTCCCAATACAATTTCGTTAATAAAGCGACTCAGTAATGGATTTGGGTTAGGAACCCAAGGTGTATGGGTACAAGTTAAATGCTGTTGTAATGCCTTGAGTAAAGACATGAAATCCCAAACCGCAAAAACGTGTTGTTCCATAAAAGCTTGAATGTCTTCTATGCTACTTAGTTTTTGATACAAAGAATGATCGATTAGAGCTTTTCTAAGAGGAGTGATTTGAGTTTGAATCGTTTCTATATTTGTCATAATACCAAGGTTAATTTTAAACAATAGCTCACTAGATGCTTTTGGTTAATAGGATAAATAGCAACTTGCTGAGCCATTATGAGCTGGCAAAAATACAAAAAGTCGCTTAATCTAAGAACAGGGAAAGTAGAATTGTTGTTTAAGTTGTGGTATAAATTTTAGATAACTTTAAGTAATCGTCCCTCAATTACAGATATATTTACCGTTCTGTTTCTCAATTAGGACTAAGTAAAGGTTCATTGTTATGCTTACCGATGGTTTGCGAAAGGCGTTGTTCGTGACGAGAGGGAGTAATTAACAATTACAAAATAACAGCACAGCTAATAACTAACTAAAAAACTCAGTTCTTACTATTACTATAATTTATTCAGATCACTTATTTAGAATAAATATGGCATCTTATTGGTGGAACTATATCTTTGTTTTTATTCATTAAGCCATCGTAGTTTACTAAATAATTACTTTGTGTACACGAATAGAGGGCACTTATATTTATTAGAACTTCTATCATTATGTGATTTTAGTAAACTATTCAACCAAATTAACCTAGATAAATTATGTTGGTATTGTTACTGTTTTTGATGTTAACAACTTATGCACAGAGCCAAACGACAACCAATCAAGAAGAAGCAATTCGTTGGGCAAAAGAAAAAAATAAAGCCATATTGCTTGTTTTTTCAGGCTCTGACTGGTGCCAGCCTTGCATTCGTTTTGATAAAAATGTCCTGCAAGAGTCTTCCTTTCAAGCTTATGCAGAGGAGGCTTTGGTGGTGTTAAAATGTGATTTTCCTCAAAGAAGCCAATTGCCCAAAGATGTTGTGCAACAAAATGAAGCATTAGCAGAACGTTTCAACCCACAGGGGGAATTTCCCAAACTTTTATTACTCAACCAAGACTTTAAATTGTTGGCTCATTTAAATTACAAAAGCGAAGCCACTCATCAATTCGTCGCACAAATTAAACAATATTTGCCCCTTGAAACAGGAGCCAAAGAGTATAGAAAAAAAGTCCCTTTAATGGGAAGTTTTTTTGAATTTATTGTGGTAGCCCCCAAAAAGGAGGCAAAGGCTGCTTGGACCTTAATTGAGGATTGTGTTAAAGAGGCAAAGCGAATTGAAGCACTTATTTCGGAATGGATTCCAAGCTCAGATATTAGCAAAATCAATCAACAAGCAGGAAAAGAAGGCGTTAGAGTAGATGAGGAGGTCTATAAATTATTGCAACGTAGTATTGCTATTAGTCAATTGACACAGGGAGCTTTTGACATTACTTTTTTAGCTTATTATGATTATTGGAAGTTTGATCAAACACAAGTATTCCCTTTTGACTCTGTTCAAGTCAAACAGCTCTCTCAGTATGTAGATTATCAACAAGTAGAATTACTTCCAGATTACCAAGTTAGGATACCTGCAAGAATGCGGATTGGTTTGGGTGGGATAGGGCAGGGCTATGCTGTTGATCGAATAAAGGAGTTTTTGTTATCTAAAGGAGTCGAAAATTTTGTGATTAATTCTAGTGGGGATATTTATGCACATGGACAACGTCCAGATGGCAGCCCTTGGAAAGTTGGTGTTGCAAGCCCTTTGGATCGAGATAAGATTGTCAAATGGTTGCCTGTAGAGAATTTTGCTGTTGTTACATCAGGAACCTCAGAAAAGAACTTTGAGTATCAAAATACAATTTATAGTCATATCATCAATACACATACTGGTTTTCCCATCGAAGGGCTGCAATCTGTAACCGTAATAAGCGATTTTACAGAAATAGCCGATGCATTGGCGACAAGTATTCTTATATTGGGGACAGAAATTGGTCTAGATTTAATCAATCAAATGCCACAAACACATTGTATTATTATTGATAAGGATCAAAATATTCATTATTCAGATGACTTACAAATCAAAAAATAGTTGGAATTGTTGTTGTAAATATATGAAGTGCTGAAAGTCATGTTTTTCATAAGTTATAGTTTTGCTGCATATTTACATGTAGACGAAAACGGAAGTCTTTGTTATAATTTCGAAAAAGCAATATATCTTTTTATTATGGCTTTTTGGGGTTTTGTGAGAAAAAATCTCACTTTATTGTTATGTTTGTAATAACAATAGTTTGTTGAAAGCTAATCAACGAACTACTAATAATAAAATAACTATAAAAAATGAAAGATGATTATTGAATTTACAGTTGGGAATTTTTTATCGTTTAAGGAACCCAAAACTTTATCATTAGAAGCTACTAATATTACGGAATATAAGGATTCAGCATTTAAATATGGTAAAAATAAATTATTAAAGAGTGCTGTCCTGTATGGAGCGAATTCGAGTGGAAAATCAAATTTTATAAAGGCAATGTCAATTATGAAAATGATAATCTTGACATCTGCTGAGAAATCTTCTGCTAGTAGGTTTGAAATAGTACCTTTTCTATTGAATACAAGCACTGAGAATAAGCCATCTTTTTTCGAAGTAGTTTTTTTAATTGGAGCAATAAGATATAGGTACGGGTTTGAAATGGATAATAAATCCATCTATGGAGAATGGCTATTTAAGTTAGAGGATAAGGAGGAAATTCCTCTTTTTATAAGGGAAAAGGATGGAATTGGCATTACTGATGAATTTAACGAAGGAGAAGCTTTGGAAGCAAAAACAAGAGATAATGCTTTGTTTTTATCAGTTGTAGATCAGTTTAATGGAGAGACAGCAACTAAAATTATTAGTTGGTTTAATAATTTAGAAACTATATCAGGTTTAAGTCATGAAAATTATAGTCATGTAACATTTTCGTTGTTGGACAAAGAACAATCTAAAGAAAGACTGCTTGATTTTTTTAAGGATTTAGATTTAGGATTTGAGCAGTTAAAGTTTCGAAAAGAGAAATTTCAAGGAAAAATTTTACCTAAAGACTTACCGTCAGAACTATTAGATGTTATCATAAATGATTTAGAGGGGAAAACAATTGCAAAAATTACTACTGTACACAAAAAGTTTAATGCAGAGGGTAAGCAGATTGGACATAAGGATTTTGATTTAAGAGAACATGAGTCATCTGGTACAAATAAAGTAATTGATATGTCTGGACCTATTTTTCGTACATTATTGTATGGTGGGGTTCTTGTTATTGATGAATTAGATGCTAAATTACATCCATTAATGACTGCTGCTATAACGAATTTATTCAATTCTCCAGAATATAATAATAATAATGCACAGTTAATTTTTGCTACACACGATACTAATTTATTGTCATATGGTCGATTTAGAAGAGATCAAATTTATTTTCTTGAAAAAGATAAATACGAGGCAAGTGACTTATATTCTTTGATTGAGTACAAAGAAGAGGGGTCAAACAAGAAAATTAGAAAAGATAGGTCTTTTGAAAAAGACTATATTAATGGCAGATATGGAGCGATTCCATTTATTGGTAATTTTGAAGAACTTTTAGGTAATGGCTAGGAAAATAAAAATAGATAATGCCATTCTTAAAAGAAGGGCAAGAAAAGAAGAAAAAAGAAAAATACAGTTTAAATCGAAAAGAAAGTTCTATTTGATTGTTTGCGAAGGAGTCAAAACTGAACCCAACTATTTTGAGTCTTTAAAAGCTTCTCTTCCAAAAGGCGTTTTGGAGTTGACGAATATTGATATTGATGGAACGGGAAAAAATACATTATCAATAATAGAAGAAACTAAAAAACTTAGGAAAAGATATGAGGAAAAATATTTAAGAAAAATTGATAAGTCTTGGGCGGTATTTGACAAGGACAGCTTTCCTCCCAAAAATTTTAACAATGCGATTAATAAGGGCGAAAATTCCAAGCCAAAAGTAAATTGTGCATGGTCTAACGAGGCATTTGAGTTATGGTATCTTCTACATTTTAGCTATTACAACACAGGTATATCGAGGGAACGATATCAAGAACTTCTGGAAAAAGAGATTAATAAGGCATCCAATCGAACGGATTTTAAATATAGAAAAAATTCAGAGGAAATGTTTGCGATTCTAGATAAGTTTGGAGATCAAGATTTTGCTATTGAGAATGCAGAAAAACTAGAAAATCTATATTTAGATAGAAGTTATGCAAAGCATAATCCATGTACAAAAGTACATCATTTAATCAAAGAATTAATAGATTTAGCAGATGAATATACCAGCCAAGAACAGGTTTAACTGGCTACAACTAAAATATAGTCTTGCTTTGGGTGGGGTATTGCTAGCCGTATCATCCTGCACTACTGTAAAGCCTTATCAAAGAGCCTATTTAGAAGATAAAGATATGGCGTTCAAACAAAACGCACCCGAGAAATTTGAGCAAAGTGCTCATACTTATCGGGAAGGCGCAGCAGGAGGAGGAATGGGGAAAAGTAGTGGTGGTTGTGGTTGTAATTAATCATAAATTAAGTGATCAGAAAAATAATAAGTAAAGACTATTGGAAAATTGAAATAGTATAAAATGCGCATCCCCAAAAAACAGTTGATTGGATTATTGTTACTGCTCACACAGGTCTGTTTTGGACAAGAAAGAGACAGTAGTTTTCGAAAAAAAGCCCTCACGACCTTAGATGTTCAAGCTTTTTTCTCTATGTACACGCAAGAAGGCACTCATTCCGCTGTAACGGGAGGGGAAGGAGATGAGCATTTAGAGGTCTATCATACGGGAGCCAATGTGGCTTATGGCATCAATTCTAGCTTAATTATTTTTGATGCTAGTGTCGATGTAATCACGTCTCCCTCTACAGATAAAATTAATTTCATTAAATCATCGGCTTCTGAACACGACAATCACGTACAGGCTAGAATAGGTTATCAGTATAGCCTCAAAAAGCATAATATAAGTTTTGGGGCAGCTTATATGTTGGGCATTGAGTCCGATTATTGGTCAGATGGTATTAGCACTTGGTTTAGTTGGGGCAGCAAAAATAAAATGCGTTCTATTTCTATTGCGACAGATTTCTTTTTCGATGATCTAAGATGGGGACGTCTCAGCCCTAGCCAAGGGTTTAAACCTACTAGATTAATTTATCCTGTGGAATTAAGATATATAGATTGGTTTGGTATTTATCATCGCAATTCCTACAATATAAATTTAAATGTACGCCAAGATATTAATAAACGTCTCCGACTTAATCTAGGGCTTGGAGCAACATATCAGGAAGGATTATTATCGACTCCCTTTCATCGAGTTTATTTTATCAACTCTACAGATCCCAAAGTAGAGAACTTGCCCCGTCAACGGATTCGTTTGCCATTGAGCATTGCAGCCAATTGGTTTTTTAAGCAAACATTGGTTTTTCAACCTTCTTATCGTTTTTATTGGGATAATTTTGGAATTTGGGCGCATACTTTAGCGTTGCAAACAGCGATCAAACCCAACAATAAAATTACATTATACCCATTTGTAAGAGGATATTATCAGCAAGGTTCGCCTTATTTTGCACCTTATGGAGCACATCAACCTTCTTCGATATACTATACTTCTGATTATGATTTTTCAACTTTAGGAAGTATTAAAGCAGGTATAGGAATCGGTTGGTTTCCTGATGCTCGTCTAGGAAAAAAATCCAGTTTTTATTTTAATAATGTTATTTTAAGATATGCCTTTTTCTATCGAACCGATGGACTTTATGCGCATATAATTAGTCTACAAGTGGGCTTAAAGAAATAGATATTTTTATTAAAAAAAGAACGGAACTGAAATATATGATTGCTACAAAAAATCTAGGATAGACTTATGTTGGCAACACCTTTCAATTCCGCCCTATTTATTATTTACATTACTCCGTTGAAACCACGCAGTAGCAGCGAAGTAATCAACAGAATATTATATTTAATTATACCAATTCTAAACTTTCTTTATTCTCATTAATATTTTTGATTGCATTTAGAATAGAAGCTAACCAAGTTTGTAGATTTTCTCTATGGTTAGAAACCTTATTCCTAGCACCTTGTAGTGCCGAACTTGCTTTCTCAAAAATAGCAATAAATTTATCTAAATATTGTCTAGCTTCTGAAGCTTTGATACGCTGAGAAATGATGACATTAATGGCGCTAGTGATTCCTTTTACAATTCCACCTACTAATAGAGGAATAGGGGCGTATGGCCCAACAAAAGCAGCTGTAATACTAGCCGCAGCACCTCCTGCAGTACCAATTAGTTCTACAACAGATTGCCATTTCTTTGCCCCAACTTGGAAATTTTCTTCCGTCATATCGTTGTCAGGAACAATACTACTTAGAACACGAGAAGCTTGCACAAAACTAGAAGACATCATGTCAATACCATCAGCAACTTTGCCTGTTGTGCGCATGGCTCTCAATACAGTAGGTAGGGCAGCAGTATCACTTTCTTCAATAAGATTTTGGAAAGTATCTGGGTATTTGCGTTTGTGCTCCGCTAGAGCTTCTGGTTTGGCTGTAGAGAACGTTTCAAACTGAACAATATTCACATTAGGTAAAAAGATTTGTAAGTCCATGTCTTTTGTGCTTTTTGAAATTTCTTCTTCTAAAGCACTGATTTTTTCTAAATGATAGTCAATTTGAGCAGGACCTTGTTTCTTCGCATCCTTATGCGTTGTAATAGGCGTTTTCTTTTTGAAACCATCGGCATCTTCTATTTTGGATGCTTTACCTTTGCTAAGTTCTCTCCAATTAATCTCATTGTCTATTCGCTTGCGATAGCGTTCCTTAAAAGGATTAAGGATTTCTGCATAATCACTATCCTCAATCTTGCCCATCATATTATCAACATAATTGACAGTCAATTTTCGAGTTTCGTAGTCAGGATCAATCTCTTCAGGGGTTACCAAGTCTTTGTCGATATACTTTAGTAATTCTGCAAAACGAAGTGCATAAACATTCTTTAAATCTTTCGTTTTTTCTTTGAATCGCTGCTCAATATATTCTAACAAACGTTGTTTTATGGTATTTTTAAATGTAGGCAAGCTAAATCCACCTGTTTTTTCGAGTTCCTCAATAGTAAGCTCCTTTTGCTCTTTCTTTGGTGGAGGAGTGCTTGTTTCAGGGAATTTAGCAAGGATATCTATATTTTTAGTAAGACTTTTGACATCCTTTTCAAAATTAAGATTCAAAATTGCCGTGTTCCATTTGTCACACAAATCAATGGTTTTACTTAAAGTATCCGTAGAAGGAGGTTTTGTAAATTCTTGAACAACTTTTTTAAGTGCCATAATCGTATCTACACTACCTTTCATAATAGCAATACCTTTATTGGCCGTTTTCTCGTTGCTTGGGTTAAGAGGATTATCAAACTCCTTGTTTCGATCAGCAGAAGAGACTTTTTGACCATTGATTGTAACCGAAGACTTTGTGAAATTTCGTCCAGCAATAGGATCAAAAGCCGTTTTAAACTGAGACAAAGCATCCATAGTCGTCGTTAATGCTCCAGGAACATCGCTGCCGCCAATTTTTTTCATAGCAGAACGCAAAGACTCAATGGCATTGGTTGTTTTTCCCTGACTTTGCCAGTTAATAATATAATTAACACTACCCGTAATTGCCTCAATAGATAGATTTTTGATGATATTGCTACGACTTTCTAAGGCCTCTTTACTTTCTCCATTTTCTACGGTAATGAGTGACAAGACAAAGTTATTGAGTTGGTTGATGTATTTGTGATACTCGTTCAACTCTTCAAAAATATAAGCAAAGCCTTCTGCGAGCCCTTTACTAGTTTTGAACAAGTCATTTCTATACCATGTAGAATCTTTACTATGTTTGCTTTGTTCTTGAGCCTGTTGCAAAACCAAAACGTTAGGACTTAAGGTAGTTGGCGCTTCATTTAAGGCTTTAATTAATGCTTTGTAAGCTGTCTCTGCTTTTTTTGTGCCCCCTTTATCTTTGAAATCTCCAATGATATCTTTTAGAGCTGCAATCAATTTATCTATTCCTTCTAATTGGGGATTTTGTGCTTCTAAAGCCAACTTTAGTTTTGTGGCAGCTTCTTGAAAATTGCTGCTACTAACTTGTCGTTTGAACTTGTCCGAACTTCCATCTTTGTTATCACTTTTTAGCTTATTAAGTAGCGTGACGAATTCGTCAACATCTTTGCCATATTTGAGATGCGCTTGTTTTTTTTCAGGACTATCGAGTTTATGGTGATACTCTCTAAAATCTCGGATGGTTTTGTTGACATCTTCAGGTCTTAAGATGATTGTTTGATTCAATACAGAATGCGATTTTACAACAGCTTTGTTAAGGGCATTTAATTCATTCTGACTAGCATCTCGCAAGACCAAATCGTCCAAGGACATATCAAACAAATCCATTTCGTTGGGACGTGCTAAGACCTTTGTATTTACCCTAGATTTGTGCTCCAACAAACGATTGTCTAAAGAAGGTGGCCAACTAGCAATTAAACCTTGCATTTCTAAGGCATCTTCTACCAAAACTTTCTTGTTTTTGTCAATTTTTTCATGAAGTGCCTCTACTTTGCTTAGTACACCAGCCCAGCGCAGCGATTGAGGATCTTTTACTTTCTTTATTTCATCTGCCAATGCCTTTAGTTTTTGGAGCACTGTACCCACTTCTGTTTTGTAGAGCGACTCACGATCCAATAGTAAATTGGAAAAATCATTAGCAACTGTATGCACCTTTTTTTCCTCTTCAGAATAGGCGCCATGTTTTTCTTTGTAAGCCAGATAGTTTCTGATAGAGTCCACAAATTCTTCTGTATCCAAGACGCCAAAAGTCATTTCACCATCTTCCAGCATTTTTTCGATGCTTTCTAATTCTTCTTGGCTCAATTCACCTTTATTTTTCCAGCCCGTTACTTTCTCTTTGATTCTATCTTTAGCATGTTTTTGATAAGAGACATGATCTTCAGGAGGTTCTACGATGGTTGATTGAATATCTGTATGAATGCCTGCGATACTATCTCTTCTAGTAAGGTTGGCAACAAATGGAGCGCCAATTTTTTTTAGTTCTTCAACAACTTCAACTTCGACTTGGATAGAATCATTATGGCTATTCAACGAATGATCCAAGGATGGTTCGTTTTGATTATCTTCATTGCTTGAAAATAAATTTCTTAAAAATTCAAACATAATTTTATTTTTTTTGGTTAAAAACAGGGAAAAGAAACAATGAGATTAGACATTACGATGTGTCTTCTCATAGGGTAATAATACCAACTAAACTTGCTCTAATATTTTCTTAAATTGATTAAAAGTTTGACTAAAGGCATCGTTCAGTTTTTGGCGCTTTTCTTTATTTTCCTTTAGTTTATCATTCCAAGCTTGTAGGAGTGATTCTAGTTGAGCGCGTTCTTGATCATTCTCAGCCCAAAATGTTTCCCAATTTGAAGAAGAACTATTGGTTTGCTTTTCTTGTAGGCTCTGTATGGTTTTATTGAGTTTTGATTGTTCTGATTCCAATACTTTATTGGATTGTACTAACAACTCATCTTGTTCTACCAACAACT
The DNA here is from genome assembly GCF_000724545.1 of Aureispira sp. CCB-QB1. Taxonomy (GTDB): domain Bacteria; phylum Bacteroidota; class Bacteroidia; order Chitinophagales; family Saprospiraceae; genus Aureispira. The sequence goes on from NZ_JHBV01000014.1 coordinate 194,867, forward strand.
TCAAATCCTGATTGAACCAATCTGTAAGCATCTTTTTGGTTCGATTAATAAACTGAAGTAGTTCGTTTTCTGCTTTTTGCATGGCTTGCAAATCTTGTGATAGATGCTTTTCGGTATCTAACTTTTCTATTTTTTGACGGAATTGATCCATTTCGGCAAACTTTGGAAATAGCTTTTCTATATTTGCCATACTTTTTAGCCAACTAACCGATTCTTGCTGCAATTCTTTGGCCGTCTGTTTTTGAGTAAGAATTGCTTCGAAGGTACGGCAATAATTTTTTAAGTAGGGAACAAGTTGTTCAACCATAGTTGCACGAGCATCTTCCCAGTTTGCCAATGCTTCTAACAGCTGATTACATACCTCTGGCTTTTTATAATTTGCCTTAATGAGTTCTCTTAATTTGTGTCCTCCTTTTAATAATAACTTAGTGTCCTCAACAATGCTATCTAATTGATTTGTATTGACAGGCATATCTTTACTGTCCTTATATTTATCAGATAAATCACTAATTGTTGTACTGATTTCGTTAATTTCTTGATACGTGCTATGTGATTTGGTTAAAGCGTGTAATCTTTTGCCACTACCATAACCATTGTTTTCTGTATTATTTTTACCCTTAAATAAATTGGAGAAAACCTTGACGAGTTTTGATGCGATAAATTCAATATGAGATTCGTCAATATTAGTAGCACTTACCCAGTAGTTGTACATTGCCTTTTCTAAATCGGCATAAGCTGTATACGCCTTCTCGATAGCATGTTCTTTAACAGAACCTTCAGTACGATCCATTTTAGCCCAAAAATCCTCTGACAATTTGATGATACCAGCTAAAGGTTTTAAAGAGGGGGGAGTGGTAGAAGGAAAATGCGTAGCAATATTATTAGCTACTTTTTGTATTTGTTGGTCAAGGGCAACACTTAGTTCCTCTTGACTTCCTTCTTGATCAGAAGTTTCAATAACATTGTCGTCTTCCTCATCGTTTTCATCTTCCTCTGGCTTTTTTTCTAGTTCTTGTTCTAATTTCTTAAAGGCATCTTCAGATATTTCATTGAAAATAATCTCGTAACTAGATAGAGGAATGAGTTTGCCGAGTTTACGTTTTAATTCCTTCCCCTTCTTTTTCCCTTTTCCTTTGGCTAGATCAATACAGATTGTTTCTTGACCACTTTGGGGGTCTACACCATTAAAGTAAACTATACCAATAGCACTCAAAGGCAATTTGATAACTTCTTCTTTGGCGTATTTCTTAAACTTTCCTTTCCAGTCACCAAATATAGGAAGAATCATATCTTGTTTATCGAGATAATCGTGACTTCCTAGTATAATGCATTGAGTAGGATTTTCTTTTGAAGTTCGTTTGACGAGGCGCAGAAACTCTTTTTTGGCGAGAGGTTTCATTTTTTTAAACTCTAGATCTTTTAAATCATCTGGAGTTTTTGCAATTTTCTGGTTTAACTTCATGATATAGTTGGTTTTATAAGGAGTGAAGGAATATATGGACCTATAATTTATGTATTATTGCTAATATTTCAAAGAAATCGAGTGTCTAAAAGAATATTACACTTATGTATTTTTTTAATGTGTAAATTGAGATTTGTAGCAAATAGAAGGCAAGCGTATTGTTTGCAAAAAGGTTGGTGTTTTTTGAGGAAGGATTTTGCGATTTTTCTACTCTAAATCAAGATCTGATGGCAATAAAAAAAGAGGCAAATCTGGAATTATTCACAAGATTTGCCTCTTTGTAGAGTTGTTTTATAACGTGGGTAAGATTATACTTCTAAATCTACAGTACTAGTAACAACATGATAGCGAGGATCATCAATAGATTTTTCGATGATGGTCTCAAATTTATGATTTGCTTTTAATAATAACACTTGACACTCAGGGCTAAGATGAGTCAGTTTAATACTTTTACCCAAATCTAAGTACTTATTAGCAATTGTACGAATTGCCTCAATTCCAGAATGATCATTTACTTTTGACTCAATAAAGTCAATTTCGATACAATCGGGATCATTTTTAGCATCAAACTTAGCTGTAAAATTCTGAACCGAACCAAAAAATAAAGGACCCCAGATTTCATATACTTTGGTACCGTCTTCTTTGATGCGTTTTCTAGCACGAATCATAATGGCATTTTTCCAAGCAAACACCAAGGCAGACATAATCACACCAGCAATAACAGCAACAGCCAAATCCTCGATGACTGTAATTGTAGACACTGCTACTAGAACAACAGCATCCGATAGTGGAATTTTGTGCAAAATTCTAAAACTACTCCAAGCAAAAGTACCAATAACCACCATAAACATAACACCAACCAACGCCGCAATCGGTATTTGCTCAATCAAAGGCGCGCCAAACAAAACAAAGCATAACAAAGCAATAGCAGCGGTTACCCCCGACAATCGACCACTACCACCAGATTCTACATTAATAATAGACTGACCAATCATTGCACAGCCTCCCATTCCACCAAACAAACCGTTGATAATATTGGCACCTCCTTGTGCGATACATTCTCTATTACCACTACCACGTGTTTCTGTGATGTCATCAATTAAGTTTAGTGTCATTAAAGATTCAATCAAACCAATGGCTGCTAAAATGGCGGCCATTTTTATAATAAAGAACCAATGTCCATCTAGAGTCTCAAACAAACTGAAAATCTGAATTTGAAAAGAGGGTAGGGTACCTTCTAGACCATTTCCACCTCCATCGCGAATAAAAGAACCTACTGTACTTACATCCAAATCTCCAAAAATAGTAATACAAGCTACTATAATAATCGCCACCAAGGCAGAAGGAACCTTTTCGGTTAGCTTAGGTAGCAAAAACATAATAGCCATGGTCAAGCCCACTAATCCCAACATAATAAACAGATCAGAGCCTTGTAACCACTGTGTTTCACCATTGACAGTTTCTTTAAACATACCTAATTGTGCTAAGAAAATGACAATAGCCAGTCCGTTAACAAACCCCATCATTACAGGGTGAGGAATCAGTCGAACAAATTTTCCTAACTTAAATAATCCTGCCATGATTTGGAAGGTTCCAACTAGCAGCAGTGTGATAAAGAGCCATTGTAATCCTAAATCTTGGATTGGGGTGGCCAAGTTATCCCCAACATCATTACCCATTCTAATAATGTAGACCATCACGACAGCCATGGCACCTGTAGCACCAGAAATCATACCTGGACGTCCACCAAAAATAGCCGTAATAAGCCCCATCATAAATGCACCATACAAGCCAACCAAGGGGTCAACTTCTGCAACAAAAGAAAATGCTACTGCTTCTGGAACTAAAGCTAAAGCAACGGTTAAACCAGATAGAATGTCATTTTTGGGGTTACGAGTAAAACTTCGTAAAAAACTTTTCATCAATGTTATTTTTTATTAATATTTAGATTAGGCACTTAACTCACTAAAACCTTGTAACAGAAATGGCTTTAGCCAATGAATGCCAAAACTTAAGCATGTGTTTTTTGTATCGAAATAGTGCCTTTTGGCATCGCATTTCGTTTGACCATACTCTTAAAAAAGGTGCAAAGATAGTTTTTTAGTTGAGAGTTTAGGGCAGCTTTTGAATAAAGAATTGTTATTTTTTTATAAAAACTGGAATTCCTATTATCCAAAACTTGTTTTTAGGAAAAGAAAAAGCTTTATACCCTGACAAGGAGCTAAAGCTTTAGACGTGTTTGATGCATGACAAATAGTATATACTAAGTATATTTTTCCTTCTTGCCCAATTGTTTGGTTATAACAAAGAGTAGCAAAAGAATAAAAAGACCTCCGCCCCAAATATATCCCATCGAATCACTTTCTTGATGAATTGAAATAGGCTGGTGGTTGCCGATGTGGATAAAGGCTGACCAGAATGCAGGATGTGCTACCAAGCCATTTTTTTGTTTCAAATAACTGATTTTAGCTTGACGAAGTGCTTCATCCTTAGGCATGCCTGTACTTAAATTATGATAAAAATTGCGTATAATGTGTGCTGTAGAAAAATCATTGACAGACCACAGGCTTACCACTAAAGAGGGAACACCTGCATACATAAACGAACGCCCTAATGAGATGATCCCTTCCCCTTGTTGAAATTCCCCATAGCCTGTTTCGCAAGCCGATAAAACCGCTAAGTTGGCATTTAAGTTTAATTTCGAGACTTCATAAGCATATAGGAAATTATTTTCTAAACTATCATAGTTTTCACTAAAAACGAGGGAAGATAACATTGGCTGTTCAGCATTGACAACACCATGCATTGCCAAGTGAATAATGCCATAATCGGAAGCTTTGGTTTTAAACGAGTGCTCATTGGCGTCTGTTTCAAAGATAAAGTTGCCCGCATACAGTTCGCTTAATTTTTGTACTTCTTCTTTAGCCGATTTTAAAGGTTCTAATAGTTGTCGAATACGATATTCTTGACTTCTTGTATGAATAATATTGGCAGAATCTGGTTGGTGATATGCAGGAGCATACGCCAAAATTTGGGAATTGTACTTAGCTTGACTAATAGTGGCTAAATTCTGCTTCCACAGGGTTGCCGAATAATCATAACTAATCGTATATTGATTCAATAGGTAAGGCAAACTTTGATAACTAGCAGAAGCAGGTGCTGGAGCAGTCAACAGGGTTTCAAAAGGTAAATAGCCCAGTTCTCTGTCTGTAATAATGATCAGGCGATTAATTTTATTATTTCCCTCCAAAGCCATTGCTAATATATTGTTATAAAGCCAATGAGCTGTGGACGTATAATTTTCGTAAGCCTTATCCATGTGGTTGACAATCCAATTAAAATCCGTCAAGGCTTGGCGGTTGACGTTTAATTTTAACATCCAATCCTTTGCATCAATATTTATTGGATAAACGTTAATTTTTGTTTTGCTAATACTGAATAAATACAAAATAGTATCGGTTACAAAGTATTCTAACAAAAGTGTTTTATCATCTAGTTGTTGCTGAATCGTTTCGACACTAACCGATATGTCTTGGTATTTTAAAGCATAATATTTAGGATAATTCTTTTTTATTTGCTCAATGAATTTATTTCGTTGAAGTTCAAGATCCAAAATAGCACGGTTGAGATGGGTGCGTTCCTCTTTAGAACGTATCCGAAGTCGTTTGTTCTTTAATTGATGTAATTCTTTTTGTAGCATGACTTCTATATTGCCAAGAGAGTCAGGGAGGTAGCCAAGAGACCTAGCAGCAGTTCCTTTGATGGCATCTGTTAACAAAATGGATTTATTTTGTTCTGCGAATCGAAACGATTCTTTGATGGCAGCATCTGTGTCAATTATTAAAGCCGCTTCAATTCCTTTCTCTATGAGTAGAAAGTTGCTTTTTAAAGATTTTAATTTGTTTTGGTCACTGTCAAAAGAGTTTTTCCATTTTTCTCCTAAAGCAATGCTTTTTTGAACCAACGCATAATATTCTTCAATCTTTTGCTTGTCTCCATTTTGGTATTGCAGCTCGTAGATGCTTAATAGTTTTTGAATGGTCAAATGAAACAAGCTATTAGAAAAATAATCATACTCGTGTATTTTATCTAATGAAAAACTATCGGAAGCTACGTTGGTATTGGACAAAAGACTTTGAATGAGATAATGCTCAGATTGTTGCCAGTTGTGTTGGTTAAAATATAAATCACCTAAGGTTAAAAGTGTTCTAGCACACTGATAATGTTTGATTCCCCAAACTTTTGTTTGTATGAGTAATGCTTCTTGTAGTAGTTTTTCGGAAGCATCGTATTTTTTAGCTAGGATGTAAAATGCTCCCAAGTCGTGTAATCCTACTGCATAGTAAGGATGAGATGCACCTAGTATTTTGAGCCTAATTTTCTTTACTTTTTCAAACAAAGGGGCTGCTTTATCGTATTCTTTTAAGTCTTTGTAAAGAATGGCTAGATTGGATAATGTAATCGCATAGTCTTTATCAAATTCACCCAAATTTTGCTTTTGGATGTCTTTGGTCTTTATCAGTAATTTTTCTGCTTTTTTATATTGCTTATTCATCCAATATAATCGAGCACAGTTATTTAGAATAATAGCAAATAAATTGGGATTGGTTGACCATTGTTTGGTGATAATGTCTTCTAACTCAATAAAAATACTTTCTGCTTCTGTATAGCGATCGCTCATTTGATAGGCAGCTCCTAGACCATTTAAAGCTTTGATATAATTAATGTCATGCCTACCTATTTTATTTTTAAGAATGTTCTGGGCAGAGAAATAGTGAAAAGCTGATTTTTTGTATGCGCCAAGTTCATAATAAAAAGAACCTAAGTCATTTTGATAAAAGGCATACAGTGTATCTTCTTTACCAAATTCTTTAGCAACTTTGGTAAGTACTTTTTCTGTAAAAATAGCACAACTGTTATAGTCTCCTTTGTTGTATAATTCAATTTGAATGCTATCAATTTCAGCATAAGTCAGTTGATTGTTAAAGTATTCTTGCGCAACAAGGGAGGGCGAAAAAAGAAGTATGAATAGAAAGGACGTAATGGTATAAATCTTCATTATTACAACAAGGGATTTGATATAAAAAATATTATGATAATTAGATCTTCAAACTCTCAAGTACATTGAAGGAATAGAGCGGAAGAAAATAAATTGATAGCCAAACTATTTTAGTAATCGTATCAATTGGTCTAAATTGGGAGAAAGCTTGGAAATGATTGAGACATTAAAAATACATAGAAATTGACAAAGAAATTAACTTTAGCTCGTATCTGGAAAAAATATGTTTTTTAGCAAAAGATTGGTTGGGATATTGTCTATTGCATTAACACCAACGAACTACTATTTTTTCTTAATGACCAAAACATAATAGTCAAAAAAGAAAGCTTTATCTTTGTGAATGGTTGCTTGAATGTGACCACCTCTTGTTGTAACCATTGTTTGATACTCTTCAAGGTCAAATTGATGCGGATGCAAAATGTCGCCAGGAATAGCTCTAAATAGATGTTTAAAGATGCGATGATTGTGGGCGTCAATGGAAACAACTAAGGTGCCACCAGCCTTGGTCAATGAAAATAAATTATCGAAGCATTGTTCCAAATCAGCGACATGATTAATAGCATTCAAGCAAAACACATAGTCATAGGTTTTGTTGAGTTGAACTTTTTCTAAGGGCAGGTTTTGAAACGTTACATTAGGATAATCACTTGGCACAAAATGCGGTAATTTTTCTGCATAACTATCTAAAAGGGGATCAATGGCATCTACTTCTTGATAGGGTAAGATGGTGAAAATACCAGCAGGTCCACAACCAATATCTAAACAAATTGCCTGTGGAGGAAGGGAGAGTTGACAATCTTTTAAAAATTGTTTCCAGTAATCTTTTTTCCAAGTTAAGTATTCTGATTTGTCTTTTTTGTTCAAATAGCCTTGCCACCAGCGTATTTCAGCAGCCTGAGCTATTTTCCAGCGTAATTTCATTGTTATTGAAGTCTATCTTTATAAAGGTTAGCAAGATACAATAAATCATGATTTCAAAGAAAAAGTTTGCTTTGTACCTCAATGATTTTTGCAAAATATAGCTCCCATAATAACAATCGCAACCAAAGCATTTAGCGAGTAAAGGGGCTAGGATTTTCTTTCTCTGCATTTAACTTTTATTTAACAAGCATTTAAAGGATGAATGTTTTTTTGATTCAAGATTAATGTTAGCTTTGCCAGCGAACAAATTTTATAACTCATTTTAAATCTTAAAATCATGAAAAAATTACTATTCTCTTGTGCCCTAGCTATAACAGCTGCTGTCTCATTCTCTTCTTGTGCAAAAGATACTTGCTATGTATGTGAGCAAACTATTAACAATGTTGATACGAAGTACGATGTTTGTAACGATCAAGTTACAATTACAACAAATGGTACTTCAAGCGCTAGTACAGGAATTCCTGGCGGGATATCTGCAATTGACTACAGAAGAACATTAGAAACAGGTGGTTATACTTGTACGAATAAGTAATCTCAATGAGATATAGAATATAAAAAGACTGTCTGAAAAGACAGTCTTTTTTTGTTTATAGAACTTTGTATCAGGTACAAAAAAAAGGACTAGATATTGGGAAATATTTATTTTTTTATAAAATATTAATTGTATATAATTTGATGTTTGTGAATATATTCTTATTATGTAGAACTAATACTTCGTGAGTGTTGCGCAACTGATTGTCAAATTGATGCGGTTCACTGTTACTGCGTAGTTTCCAAAAAGTAATGGTAGCATAATTTATTAGAATTAATTAAAGTTTGTCCCCAATTGGTATTATGCCAATGTCCTATTTTGTAAATCCCTTTATTGCATAAAATAAGGTTGTTTTAATTATAGATATTTATTTCATTCAATATTTGTGAACACTACAGTTCATAAGGTGGTATGCTGTGTTAATTAAAAACCACAACGCAATGAAAATAAAATATACAAGAAGCTCTTTCATCACAATTAAAACATTAAAAATCTTATGCAAAATCGCTATTCGAGGCATTTAATTCACCTTTTTAAGCAGCCTCAACGCCTTAAGTCTGCCGAATTAGTAGGGGCTGTACAAGCTCAAATTCCCGCAGAGTTTAACCCCAAAGATTGGTTAAGTTATCTATTACATGTAGATGCTGAGCTAGAACATAGCCTAATGGTGCAGTATCTCTATGCTGCTTATAGTTTGGGAGGTCCTCAAGTACTAGATAAGTACAAAGCCAAGGTTCATGCTTGGCAAGAAATCGTATTGGGAATCGCCAAAGAAGAAATGGGGCATTTTGTTTCTGTCCAAAATGTACTGCGCTTGATAGGAGCGCCTTTAAATTTTAATCGTCAAGATTTTCCATGGGATTCTGTTTTGTATCCCTTTGAATTTAAGCTAGAACCTTTCTCAAAAGACTCGTTGGCCAAGTACGTGTACGCAGAATCACCAGAAAACTGGCTGAATGATACAGATGGAGATGACGATGAGATGAAAGAAATCAAGGCAGAAATAAAAGCAGTTATTAATACAGAAGAAAATCATGGCGATCCTATTAGTGTATTGTTTAAGCAGATATTAGCAATTATAGAGGACGATCAACTAATTCCAGATGATGTGTTTTTATCAGGTACTTATCCTTTTCAAGCGAAGTTTGATGAATGGGGTAGAGGATATAAAGGAGGAGCAAGAGGAAATAGTTCGGGGGCAAATCCTCAAGGAACTCCAGATGTATTAGTAGCTCCTTTACTTTCTAGAACAGATGCCATCACAGCTTTGAATAAAATTGCAGAACAAGGAGAAGCAATGGAGGAAGTTGATGGCGAAGATTCTCACTTCGAACGATTTTTAACCATATACAAAGAATGGCGCAAGATGCCACAAGATTTTGAGCCTACTAGACCCGTTGCAACCAATCCTACCGTCAACGAAACAGTGGCAGATCCTACTTATTCACCCTCCGAAGGTCTGGATACTGATAGCAAAATTGATGTTATTACAAATCCAGTCGCAAAGACGTGGGGAAATTTATTTAATGTCCGTTATAGAATGTTGTTGACATTCTTGACACATAGCTTTTTGTTGGATGGCGGCTTTAATAATTCTGGAGCTTATTCTCCTAGAGGAACAATTATTCATGCAACATTTGGAGAAATGTATAACCTTCGAGGAATTGCAGGAGTTCTAGTTCAACTTCCTATTGCAGTAGGTTCTTCAACTATGGCAGGCCCACCATTTTTAACACCATATACGATGGAATTACCATTGGGAGAAATAAGTCGATGGAAAGTACATCAAGATTTGGTTCAAGCTTCCAAACCGCTTATTGAAGAACTGTTATTGACCGCGGATGAGCAACATAAAAAATATTTATATTCTCTAAAGGAAGCGGATGAGAATTTTCAAAAAATTGCTATGGCTATTATTAATGTTCCTGCTTAACATGACTAGGGGTATTGCATGAGTACTTCGTAGTTGCTTATTAGTAAGATATGTTTTTATTTGCTTTTGGTGGTAAAAGGAATGATAATCAGTCTAATAAGGTTTTTAGTGAACTGTTGTTAATTAAACACACCCAATAAATGTAAAAAAATGAAAATTATAGATATAAGAATATTGCCCCCTATTGCTATCGGTCGACTTGGTTCTGCTACAGAGCCTTTAGCAGCTTTTGATTTGGAAGTATCGGAAACCAAACCACTTGATTTTAGAACGATTATTCCTAAAGAAACACTCAATGTAAATCCGACGACAGGAGTTATTGAAGCCTATCTGCCTGAACAAATTGTTTTTAAAGATTCTACAGGCTTAGGCGATTCTGCGGGGAAAATTCATCCTGTGGCACCATTTTTAGAAGTTTTTGTGATTACCGATCAAGATGAAAATACGCTAGTTCCTTTAACAGAAGCATTGTTGGAAGAGGCTGGCTTAACATTGAGCAATCTCTCTTGGCATGTTGATGTGGCCAATATCAAATTATATAGGAGAACTCAAAATGTAGCAGATAAGATCAATGCTCAAATCAACAATATTACGACACATGAGCGAATGGAGTTGAAGGGATTGTGTGATAACTTTTTGGCAGGGAAATATTTGCCATTAGGAACAGTACAGTTCATCCAACCGACAGAAGATTTTCCAGAAATTAGATTTAGGTACACCCCTGGTCCAGGAAAAGTTTATGGGGCTTCTAAAACGAGAATATCTGGCGAGACGATGACAGAAGAAAAAGACCCTATTTATGAACAAATGGGAGATGCTTTTCTCATTTATGATAAAACAAAAGATTGGTTTGGCTATACAGAAGGCAATCAAGAAAGACCTATTTTAACTAATCCTGCTATGATTTTTGCAGGGTATGATGATGCTACAAATGGTACCCGTGTGAGTTGGGGATATTTGGATGATGAATGTGATGGGTTTATTTCTGTACATTTAGACTTAGGACAAGGTGATATTCTAAAGGCTCGAACTCATATTAGTGCTGGTCCGCCAGCCTTTGCGCCTGATACATTGCCTGTTCGTGTTGTTACAGATGAAATTGAGCAAATATTAAAAGGTCCCATAGTGCAAGAGCCCGTGTCTATAGAAGAAGCAGAAGACATTATTCGTCGTGCTCTGGAAACGGTTCGATTGATGAATACGGCTATTATGAATGGCAATGCATACAACGGCAAATACAATACAGCAAGTACAATGGTGCGCCAAGATTCTAATGATTTTAATAGAATGTATGAGCCTATTATGGCTACTTCCTTGGTCGATAACTTAGCTGTTCGAGCAATTCATGAGCGAGTGTTCAATGGAATTAGTACTGGCTTATCACCTTGGTTTGATAATGCAATTAGACGACCAGATAAAATTGGGGATTTGTCGGATGAAGAACGTCGAAAAATGCCTGGGTTGATGCGGGGTGCAGATGGGAGAGCGCTGTGTTTTACGCATCGACAAATTGATACGATTATTAAGGCAGCTGCTAACGCTATGTTTAAGGAAGCTAGTGAGCAGTTAAATCAGACTTGCCGAACCATTCCTGTATCCGACCTCCAAAGCCAATTGCATTATAGAGGTAAAGGAAATCCTTTTTCTATCTTACCTAGGTCGGCTATTTCCAACTGTTTCCCTGGCTTAGAATTTGATTTTAGAAATCTATGGCGACGTGCTTTTAAAGGCTTGACTTTGATTGAGAACAATAATTTTGTTATTGAAGGAGAAGGAGAATTGGAACGTTTGAAATATCATCGCTTAGTTGGTATCAATGGAAAACCAACGATGGTACCAACAACAGGACCTACTATGCCTGGTAGTGGAAATGTGTCTTTGATGACAAAAGAGAATCCTAATGGCGTTTCATTTATGGAGTGGTCCAATAATTTAGCGGCAATTTTGCAGTTGCAAGGGCAAGAAGTGGAGTGTTATTTTACCAAAGAAGAGTCTAACGAAGAGATTGTTGTTGAAGCCAAAGATTTGAATGTTAATAATAATGCGTTGGAGCTACATGTATTAACTGTCAATACCTTTTTTGAAGATAACAGTGCTGCGTTTACAGAAGATATCTTAGAGCCAGGAGAATTAACGCAAGGTCTTTGTGCCCCTTGGCAAAATGATTATAGAGAGTGTGCTTGTTATTATTGGGCTGCTAGCCGTCCAGATTATGTCAATGTCGAGCCTGATAAAGATGGTTTAAGCAAGGGCGATAATTGGATGTCTAAAAAACGTAGTGGTAGTTATATTCCTGACGATAGGGTGGATTCCCGATTGTTAACTTACGATGATTTGTTTATGAATTGGGAAGGTGAGTTGCAATTTATCGTTAGAGGAAAGGATGCCTTAGGTTCTAATGACAATAAAGAAGCATAAAATGGAAACTAAGTCATATTCAAAAGGCGCTTCATTGAATTTATTAGCACAAAAAATGGCAGGACATATTGCAACGGCTGCACAACCTAAAACACCTCAAATACACCTTATTGAGGGGGCAAAAGGACAGCAACTGTTTGTACCCAATGGTAGCCAACTTATTGATGTTGATTTTTCAACAGCTGAGCGTCTAAAAAAAATGATGCAATTACAGGACCAGCAAGCAATTCAATACGAATTGCTTGCCTTGGGCGTGGACATGAGGACAAAAATAAACGATACTGCTTTAAAAGAACCGCCACTGCGTGCTTTGTCGTTGGCAATGGCACAAAAATGCAATCTAGGTTGTTCCTATTGCTATGCTGATCAAGGAGATTTTGGAGGACCATCTAAGAATATGTCCTTAGAAATGGCCTTACAGTCGATTGATATGTTGATCAATGGTGCCAACAAAGGCGACACAGTACAGCTAACGTTTTTGGGGGGAGAACCCTTAATGAATCGGGTTGGTCTTCGTTTGGCAACAGAGTATGCTGCTAATTTAGCAGAACAAAAACAGGTGAACGTTAATTTTTCAACGACATCTAATGGAACGCTAATTCGAGACGAGGATATACAGTTTTTTGAGGAGTACGGTTTTGCAATTACGATTAGTTTAGATGGACTAAAAGAGGCACATGATCGTTTGCGGCCTTTAAAAAACGGCAAGGGGACTTATGAGCAAATTATGACAAAAATACGCCCTTTGTTAAGCGCACAACGCAAAATGCAGGTATCGGCAAGAGTGACTGTGACGGCTGAAAATTTAGGTTTGGCAACGGTATTGGATGAGTTTATCAATATGGGGTTTCATAGCGTTGGCTTTTCTCCTCTACTAAATGCTAGCAATGGGAAAAAGGAAATGAGCAAAAAAGATTTGGAAGTTTTATTGACCAATATGATAGAATGCGGGCTGAGGTTTGAACAAGCTGTACTTCAAGGCAAACGATACCCATTCTTGAATATGATCAATGCTTTTAAGGAAATTAGCAACGGAACACATCGTCCTTACCCTTGTGGAGCAGGAGCAGGATATATGGGCGTTTCGGCAGATGGAGATTTGTATGCTTGTCATCGTTTTGTTAATGAAGAAAGTGGTGCTATGGGAAGTATCCAAGAAGGAATTAACAGCGAATGGCAGCACAAATGGCTTCATGATAGGCACGTACACCAACAGTCACCTTGTACAGAATGTTGGGCTCGTTACCTCTGTGGCGGAGGTTGTCATCATGAGGTAATTGAAAAAGGAAGAGTGGCTTGTGATTATATAAGAGGATGGTTGCATTTTGCCATTCAATCTTACGAACGTGTTCATCGTTTGATGCCTAATTGGAACAAATAAACTATGGATAAGTATCAATCTAAATACGATATAGCTGTGATTGGGGGAGGTCCAGCAGGCTCTACAATAGCCCATCAATTGACTCAATTTGGGTATAAGGTGCTGTTGTTGGAAAAAGCGGCGTTCCCCCGTCCACATATCGGCTTATCTTTGAGTGCAGGAATTCTGCATTGGTTGGATTTGTTGGAGATTAGAGATATTGTGGCTGCCAAAGGATTTGTTAGTGCTAAAGAATCGAAGTTGCTGTGGGCAAGCGAACATATTGTTGACAAAAATTTTGATACTGATAAAGCAGGGTGGCACGTTGATCGGGGTGTTTTTGACGAAATTTTGATGAATGCGGCAGTAAAAAAAGGAGTAGACCTCTTGCAAGGTTTTAAGCAGTTACAGTTGCAGTTAAGCCCAGAAGAACAGTGGGATATTAGTATCAAAGACGCCACCAATAAAACGATAAACATTCAAGCGGACTTTCTTGTCGAGGCAAGTGGTCGAAAACCCGTTGTCAAGAATTCTATCAAAAAGGCATATTTGACCAAAACATTGGCTACTTATGCTTATTGGAGATGCAATGAAGTTATGTGTGCAAACTCTTTTATTGAAGCGATTCCAAACGGTTGGGTTTGGGGAGCACCAGTATCGGAGTATGATTATTTGATGTGTGTATTTTCCGATGCTGATTTTATCAAAAAACATGCTTCTTTAAATCAATTTTATAACAAAAGTATTGAATGTGCCTCATTATTTCCTGCTCAAAAGTATCACAGAAAAGACTCTATACTCAACACTTGTGATGCGACTGCTTATGTGGATAGCCAACCTATTTCTAAACAATATATTAGGGTAGGTGATGCTGCATATTCTTTAGATCCAATAGCTTCACAAGGTGTACAGAAGGCTATTAAATCAGCTTTTCAAGGGGCTATTGTCGTGAATACTTTATTATCTCAGCCACAAAATGAGATGCTGGCAATTAATTATTACAAACAAGTTATTGATATAGAAGTTACCAAAAATCAAACGTGGACCAAAGCCTTTTACAACCAACATCAACAATTTAAACACCATTCTTTTTGGAAAACAAGGCAAACGTTCTTGACGGCTTCTGAGGTAGAAAATGAAACGGTTACTTTAAAAAAAACAGCTAAGTTAATTGTCAATAAAGAAGCAAGCATTCTATCAGTGCCTGTCTTAGGAGCAACTTACGTGCAAGAGGAAGAAGGAATTTATTTGCCTACGAATTTAGAGCCGTTTGTGTATGTACAAAATAAAGCCATCGTTCCTTTAATAAGGAAACTACACGATCATTACTTGATTGATTGTGTCAAAATGATTGCTGCTTATATGCCGAATACGGCTCCTGTGAAAGTATTAGAGTGGCTTATTTATAATAAAATATTGTGCCCTAAACAATGAGATTGAATCATTTAAAAACGATCTACTTAGGTTGAATGGTTTTGATTAATTTTCCAGCTTCTTCCAATACATCTTCTGTTTTGGCAAAACAAAAGCGGACAACTTTGTTGTCTAAATTATTATGATAAAAGACAGAGATAGGAATGACCGCAACGCCATATTCTATGGTCATACGTTTGGCAAATTCTGTATCTGGTTCATCGCTAATAGCAGAGTAATCAGCTACTTGAAAATAAGTGCCTGCGCTAGGAATAAATTCAAAGGGACTGTCTTTGATTTTATCTAAAAATAAATCTCGCTTTTGTTGGAAAAAGTTAGCTAAGCCTAAATAGGTGCTTTCGTCTTCCAAGTAATCGGCAATGGCATATTGCATAGGAGTATTGGATGAAAAAACATCGAATTGGTGCACTTTTCGGAATTCGTACATTAAAGCTTCATCGGCGACAATATAACCTAATTTCCAACCTGTTGCATGCAAGGTTTTGCCAAAAGAATAGACCGCTAAGCTTCGTTTTCTCAAAGCGGGGTAGCTTAAAATAGAGCAATGCTTTTGACCATCATAAATCATGTGCTCATAGACCTCATCACTCAAAATTAAGATATTAGTATCCGCTACTAATTTTTGTAAAGCTTGATAATCGTCATCTATTAAAATACTGCCCGAAGGATTGTGAGGCGTATTGAGGATAATCATTTTAGTTTTAGGAGTAATCAGTTGCCCAAACGCTTCCCAGTCAATTTTCCAATCAGGTGCTTTAATTTGATAGGGGACAACAATACCGCCTGCTAGTTGTATGCTTGGTTGGTAACAATCATAAGCAGGTTCTACAATAATCACCTGGTCACCAGCATGCACAAAGGCATGAATGGTACTGAAAATAGCCTGAGTAGCGCCCGAAGTAATGTTGATTTCGGTTTTTGGGTTGTAGGCTACTTGATATAAATGCTCAATTTTATTTGCCAAGCGTTGTGTTAGAGTAGGAAGCCCTGTCATAGGACAATATTGATTATACCCATTTTGAACGTAATGACTGACTAGATTTTTTAGCTTAGGGTCGCAGTCAAAGTTGGGGAATCCTTGAGATAAATTGATGGCATTGTGCTGATTAGCTAAGCCAGACATGACCGTGAATATGGTAGTTCCTAGATTGGGTAACTTAGATGTTATTTGCATGGCAAAATATTAAACTATGGATAATTTTCTCAAAGTAGAGATTTTGGATAGAAATTCATTAAGTTTAGGAGGAAAAATTTACAAGGTATTAAAATAGCTTAATCGTATTTTAGCCCTTTCGAATAGATGCTTTTATAAAAAATTAGGAAACTCAATGGTACAAGTATTCTTGCAAGTTGAACATAAGAAATAGTTGAGAATACGAACGAACGAAAAAAAGAAAAAATATGGAAGTTAAAGCAAGTTTAATTAGTCAATTGCTAGGCGGGGAGTTGGTGGGAAACCCTGATGTGTTGGTCAGTAAGCCAGCAAAAATAGAAGCAGGAGAACCTGGTGCCATCAGTTTTCTAGGCAATATGAAATATGAATCGTATGTCTATACTTGTGACTCTTCTGTTATTTTGGTGCACAAAGATTTTGAACCCAAAGAAACTTTAAAGGCAACCTTAATCAAAGTTGATGACGTATATGCCAGTTTGAGTGTTTTGATGCAACACTTTAGCGATGCAATGGAGGCAGAGCAACAAAAGCAAATTTCTAAGCAGGCTTACATTGATGAAACAGCTGAAATAGGTGAGGGAGCAAGAATTGATGCCTTTGCTTATGTTGAAAAAGGTGCTAAAATTGGAAAAAATGTAACTATTTACCCACACGTTTATGTCGGTGCCGATGTTGTGTTGGGGGATCATGTTACACTGCATTCGGGGGTAAAGATATATCGAGCTTGCCAATTGGGGGATCATGTCACTATTCATGCGAATGCTGTTATTGGTAGTGATGGCTTTGGTTTTGCGCCACAAACAGATGGTTCGTACAAAAAAATTCCTCAATTAGGGATTGTTTTAATTGCCAATGAGGTGGAAATTGGAGCCAATACGGTTATTGATCGTGCTACGATGGATGCCACGGTAATAGAGGAAGGTGCAAAATTAGACAATTTAATTCAGATAGCTCATAATGTTAGAGTAGGCAAACATACGGTATTGGCTTCGCAAGTAGGAGTCGCAGGGAGTACTCAGATTGGAGATAACTGTATGGTTGGAGGGCAAGCAGGTTTTGCAGGTCATTTAAAGATTGCCAATGGTACCAAAATTCAAGCGCAAAGTGGCTTGGCTCAGTCTGTTAAAAAAGAAAATACGGCTATTTGGGGATCACCTGCAATAGATTATAAGCAGTATTATCGTTGTGCTATTGTATTTAAAAATTTGCCTGAATTACAGAAGAAAGTAGATAAAATGGAAAAAGAGTGGATGAAGTTAAAATAATACTCAAGAGGTCTTTTTTGTATCGAAATGTATCTTTGTATTAATAGAGAGTTGTTTGTGTATTAGTTTGATTGTTAGGTTTTTAATGTTAGAGTTGTTGTGGTTGCTTTCTATTGATCATTGCTAATGTTAGAAGCTAAAGCTTCATTTATTTAACATAAAAATTGTTTGGGATTATAATGCCTTGAAAAATAGCTTATCTTTGTAACCAAAAAAAAGGAATCCTGTTCTTTATTTACCAATTATGAATCAACTCTTAAAATACACTTTAGTTTTATTGATACTAGGAAGTGTGCAACTACTTTTTTCGTCCTGTTTGTGGGATTATGATACCCTCGAAATGGAGCGAGAGCAGTTCCCAAGCGCACTAGAGTTGATTGCAGGAAATTTTTTAAGACATTCACCTGCATTTTATTATTGGAGAGTTAAAGACAGAACCGCAAAACTAAAGGAAAATCCCAAACACTTCGATTGGTACGACGATTTGGCAGTTGCTTATTCTAAACTAGGAGAGCAGAAAAAGGCAATTCGGTTGATGCATGAAAAAGAAGAGTTAGAAGGACCTTCTTACAAGACATATGCAAATTTAGGAACGTTTTATATTTTTGATGGGAATTTAGAGGCTGCTTTAAAGGCAATTGATCAAGCTTTGTTGCTCGACACAAATGCTCATTTTGGACGTGAGATTTATCAGAAGTATTTGGTGGAGTATATTTTGTCTAAATCCAAAGAAGGAAAAATCAATTTACCCTTAGATGCTACTTTTTATAAGTATCCTCAAAATTATTATAGTACGTTAAATGACAATAACTTCTATAGCTTTTTGTTAGAAAAACATAAAGAACGCACCCAAAAGGATGTTGAAAAATTGCCTACAGATATTTTGGACAAAGCATTGATCGGTGTATTGGGAATGATGCGTTTTGCAAATTATGATTCTCCCATTTTATTAGAAGTGTTGGGGGACTTATTATTTAATACAGGCAATCGCTCTGCTGCAAGACACTTGGCTGCTCGTGCTTATCTAAAAGCGTCTTATGAGGTAGAAGATCCTAAGGTGCAAGAAATATATAAAAGAAGGGCAGCTTATGTATTGTTCACGCAATATGCCAATGAAAAAAAAGAACTTTTGGATATACAACGTTTACAAGCGTTGTTGGAGGAGGAAATAAAAATAGGGCAGGCTTTTTATGAGGAAATCAAGTCGGATGAGTTGTCGTGGATTTCAGCAGGTGAAAATGTAGAAGAGGCCTATTCAAAAAAATATTACACCAAGCCTACTTTACCCAAACGAACCTTAGAAGGAGTGAGTCAACAAGAATTTGCAGAGATGAGAAAATACCTAAAGGGAAATTACCCATTGGGGGCTCAATTGGATTATCGTCCAGTTTTGGCTTATAAATTGGAGGTAACTCCTCAAGAAAAAACTCTAATTGATAGCTTATTTGAACGAAAGTTAGCTTTACAATTAAAAAAGAAACAAGAAGAACAGGAAATAAAACAAGATAGCAATACTGCAAAATCTTCTAATACATCTCTACTTTTATGGGGGGCTGTTGGTGGAACAATTATTTTGCTACTAATATTATTTCTCTTAAAGAAAAACAGCAGACCCTAAAAACTATGTTAGAGTTACTAGAAGCATTAAAAGAATTGATGGAGATGATCCGCCAGTTGGAAACAGCTATTGAGGCGGAAAAAAATAATCCAGAGAGCATCAGTCCTGAATTATCAAAAAAATTAGAAGCTTATAAAAACCTCAAAGCTTCTTTGGAAATCTTGTATCAAGATGCTGAAATTGAAAGAGAACTACTTAGACCGCCTTATTCAGAAGACGATATTAAGGAAAAAGTAAAAGAATTGATCTCTAATACGGAAGATAAAGTAACCAAAAGGAAATTAAAAAAGACGTATATCGCCTTCAAGAAAGCCCTAAAATCTTCTAAAATAGCTTGGGAAACAAAATCTTGTGATAAATTGTTCTTGCGATATTTTCCCATGTTTGAACCACCTTTAAGAGCAATAAAACTACCTGTTTTGCCTGTCGAGCCGATTCCAGTTCCTGATATAGAAGTTGAAATCAAACCGATCCCAATTCCTGACCCAATTTTGATTGACGATGAAATACGTTTTGGGAATAAATTGCTAAAAGAATTTCCAAATGGGTTGACCGTTATTTTTTACGAGATTGATGATGACGTAAATCTGGAGATATTTAAGAATGGTTCTGGCAGATGGGCAAGGGAACAAAAAGCAATTGGTTTTACTGGGAGTACACCAACGGTTGATTCTGTGAAAATAGGTATAGCAATGCCTGAATATATTCAAAAAAAATCAGCAGGAGTTGGTAACTCGATTACTAGTTTAGGAGCCTTTGTAAAAAAATGTATGACCAAGGCACACCGCTACAATAACCAAACTTATTATACACCAGAAATAGAAAATCCTGTTTTTGAGATGGCAGACGATGCTTATTTATTTAAAACAGTTGCTTTGGCTTCTCATGGATGGATTGATGGTATTTCGATTAATAGCGGTCCCAAAGGAGAAGAGTTAAATAGTGACAATATAGAGGCATTTATTAAAAACTGCTCTCCATATATGTCTAGTGATGTGAATATTATTTTTTACTCTTGTACAGCCGCATCAGATTGGGCTAACAATGACTCAACTTCAGATGGGGGAAGCGAATCATTGATTGCCAAAGCAATAGGGGCATTAGCAAAGTTAGGTCATTTAGAAGGCGAAGCGTGGGGACATACAACAGTTGATGGCTATTTTCATAACAAAGACTTGCGTTATTTTAAAGTCTCAGATGGTTATGAAGGTGTTTATCAGGGAAGAAGTTATATGCGTTATTGTTATGGAGATTTTATAGAGGCAGATATCAAAGTAATTTTGGATCTAATCAAAGAAAATCATAGTGCAGTATATAATCGTGTAGGGGAGGAACAACTTAGAATTTTGATTGATGAGGAGATTATTTTTGATTTTTCAGATTGCTACAATGCTGCTTTTTCAAGAGGAATAATAATAACACATAAAATAAAAGGGACAGAGTTGAGGCGAAAACTATCTGAAATTGCCCCAATTGCACCAGAAGAAGTAAAGGATATTATTGTAAAATACAGGAGCACTTGGAAAAAAAGATATACCTATTCAACCATTGTCCGAACGGTTATTAGTAAATTGTAGCCGCTAAGAAAAAAAAGCATAAAGTATTCACTATATATGAAACCATATTATCTAACAATCTTTTAAGCTTCATAGAGTTATGAAACAAGCGACGATAAAACAATCTATAGAGATAGAAGGTAAAGGATTGCACACAGGTAAGGAAACCACACTATCCTTGCATCCTGCCGCTGCGAACCATGGCATAAAATTTCGCAGAATTGATTTAGAAAAACAGCCAATTATAAAAGCAGACGCTAATCATGTTGTAGCAACACAACGCTGCACCGTTTTGGGAGTAAAGGACGCCACTGTGTCTACGGTAGAGCACCTACTGGCTGCTTTAAAAGGTACTGGAGTAAGTAATGTCCTGATTGATATTGATGGAGAAGAAGTGCCGATATTAGATGGTTCTGCTTTGCCATTTGTTGAAAAGATAAACGAAGTAGGAGTTGATCTACAAGAAGAAGAACAAAATTATCTGGATGTTTCTGAACCAATGATTTGGAAACATGAGGCTTCTGGAGCAGAATATACAATTTTACCTTCAGAAAAATTTGAGATTACAACCCTTATTGATTTTGATTCGTCTGTAATAGGAAAGCAGTATGCAAATCTAGATCATTTAGAAGACTTTGCAACAGAAATTGCACCGAATCGAACCTTTGTTTTCTTGCATGAATTATCTGCTTTGGCAGACGCTGGACTGGTCAAAGGCGGCGAATTAGACAATGCGCTCGTTTTTGTAGATAGTGTTCCAAAAAATGGAGAGTTGGCTGCCTTGGCAAAGAAATTGGATGTCTCGACAGATATAGAGGTCAAACAATCGGGAATATTGAACACCACCGAATTGCGTTTTCAAAATGAAGCAGCGCGCCACAAATTACTAGATGTAGTTGGTGATTTGGCATTAACAGGATTGGATCTGAGGGTCAAGATTATTGCTAAAAAACCTGGACATGCCGCTAATACAGAACTAGCAAAAGAATTATTAAGCACTTATAAGACATCTCGCAAATTGCGAGGTATACCCAAATACGATCCGAATAAGAAACCAGTTAATGATATTAATGAAATAACAAAAAAACTTCAGCATCGATTTCCTTTTTTGTTAATTGATAAAATCATAGAGCTATCTGACAAACATGTGGTTGGGGTTAAAAATGTGACAATGAACGAGCCATTTTTCCCTGGACACTTCCCTAACAATCCTGTTATGCCAGGGGTGTTGCAGATAGAAGCTATGGCCCAAACGGGTGGTATTTTGGTTATGGAAAATGTAGAGAATCCTCATGAATGGGATACTTTCTTTTTGCGCATCAAAAATGCACTTTTTAGACATCCTGTTTTGCCAGGAGATACAATTCTCTTTAAAATGGAGCTCATTAGCCCTATTCGAAGAGGTTTGTGTGAAATGACAGGCAAAGCATATGTCGGTAACAAATTAGTATGCGAAGCGGAACTATTAGCGCAAATTATTAGACGATAAAACGAATGGAAGAAAACGTTATGCAACCTTATCAGCACGCAGCTGTTCATCCTAATGCACGTATTGGTAAAAATGTTAAAATTGGCCCTTGGGTAACTATTGAAGCAGATGTAGTGATTGGAGACAATACTACTATTGGAGCAAATGTCTGTATCATGTCAGGGACACGAATTGGAAAAAATTGTCAAATTTTTCCAGGAGCAATAGTTGGAGCAATTCCTCAGGATTTGAAATACAATGGAGAGGATACAACATTGGAAATTGGTGACAATGTGATCATTAGAGAATATTGTACACTAAATAGAGGGACTCGAGCCAATTATAAAACAGTTATTGGAAACAATTGTTTGTTGATGGCTTATGTTCATGTGGCTCATGATTGTGTTATTGGAGAGCACTGTATCTTGGCGAACAATGCTACTTTAGCAGGACATGTAGAAATAGAAGAACATGTTATTTTAGGAGGGATGACTGCTGTACATCAATTTGTACAAATTGGTGCGCACGCACTGATTGGCGGAGGTACTTTGTTGAATAAAGATGTGCCTCCTTATGTCCGAATCTCTCGCTATCCTGCTTCTTATATTGGAGTCAATACAGTTGGTTTACGTCGTCAAGGATTTACTTCTAACTCTATCCGAACAATTCAGGATATTTACCACCAATTGTTTGTAGAGCATCGAAATATCTCTAAAGGCATTCAATTTATTGAAGAGAATATTGAAGATAGCCAAGAGCGTCAACGTATTATAGATTTTACGAGAGCTTCTAAAAATGGAGTCATCAAGGGCTTGACAAATAAACGCCCTAAAAATAACGATGCCCCTGAAATCTAATATCAGGAGCTAAGGTCATAACGGTTTTATCTTGTCTAATAAAACAGAAGCAGCTAAATTGTTAAAAAAACAGTTTGGCTGCTTCTGTTGTGATATATAATAGTAGTAGTATGAATTTAGAGTTGACAAATATTGGAAAAAGGTATCGATTTGAGTGGATTTTCAAAGAAATAAACTATCAATTTTTGATGGGAACTGGCTATGCCATTTTAGGTAATAATGGTTCTGGAAAATCTACATTTATGCAGGTCTTATCAGGACATTTGTCTCCTTCGAGAGGAAAATTAATCTATTCCAAAAAAGGGGAAATTATTTCCATCGATCAAGCTTATAAGGAATTGAGTTTTGCTGCTCCTTATATAGAGTTAATTGAAGAATTTACGCTACAAGAAGTTATTGATTTTCATTGGAAATTTAAAACAATGAGATGTTCTAAAAAAGAATTGATAGAACGGCTAGAATATCCCAAATCAGCAAGAAAAAAAGCAGTTAAATATTTTTCTTCAGGAATGCAGCAACGCCTAAAATTGGCTCTAGCAATCTGTTCCGATACTTCTTTGTTGTTGTTGGATGAACCTACTATTACATTAGATCGGAAGGCGGTTGCTTGGTATGTTGATTTGCTAAAAGAATATGCCTACGCTCCCGATAGGTTAACGATTATTGCATCCAATGTAGAAGAAGATTTTCAAGGGTGCACAGAACGATTAAATATTCTAGATTATAAAAAGAAATCGGCAAAAGTTAAGTCATTATAACTCCAATTATAGTAATAATATCCCTCCAACTAACCAACCCAATAAGCACATCAAGCCTTTATGTTCTGTAAAAAAAGCGATGCTCAGTAATACGAATAGTAAATAATTGGAGTACGTGTTGGCACTAGGGGCAAGGTAGATACATGTCAGGGTTTGTCCGACTAATGCAAGTCCTATAACCCAAAAGTGTTGTTTCCTAAAATGTTCGTAATAATCTAAGTAAGCAAATTGATCTTTGGTATTAAGTGTTTGAGTATTAGGAAAAGCCAACATCCCAATCCAATAATAACAAGCTGTTGTTAACATAGATATAGTGATTAGCATCGGATTTATAGTGGTGTTGACTAATAAAATAGATGTTTTTAGGTATAAAACGACAAAAATTAAGGACCAAAGCAAAGGAACAATAACATAAATCGAATAAGAACGGACTTGCAATAATTCACCCCATTTTTTTATATATAGGATAAGTGTTAGACCAACCAACATAGAATAGACAAGGGCATAATGCTCTGAAAGATTCATGACTTAGTAGTTGTTTTTTGTTGACTTTTAATTTTTAATATATTTTAATTTTTTTCTTATTTGAAAGTATTCCCTCAAAATGTCTTTTTTTTAACTTCGATAATGAAATATATTAGATGCAGAAACAAAGATGTCTTAAGTTTCCTTAAAAATGAGGATAGTGGTATGATCAACCAGAGGCATTCGATGTTTTGCAATTCATAGGAAATATTCATTTAGATGGAGTGAACATTGGGCACTTTTTCAAATGGAGTTTTCCAAATTTTAAACAAGAAATGTACTCTAAACAGAGTTGTAGATTTGTTTAGAGAAGAGCATGTTTAAAGTTATTTAACGTTGTTAGAATGAAATCATGGGGTTCTTTCCAATAAAAAATATAAGACTTGAGATACGGAAAGAAGCCTGTGATTTTATAAGTATGTTTATCCTTTATCTAATCTACCCGTTCTCGGATTTTTTTATACCACTTTACGCCCATGCCCAAGGCAATACCAAATAGAACTAGTCCTACAAGGGCATAGATAAATTTCAAACCATCTTTGTAAACTGCTAGTAAAACGATTGCCGTCAAAAAAAGTGTGGTGATCTCATTGTACAAGCGAAACTGAGTTGAGGTCATTACTTGTTCTCCCTTTTCCAAACGTTTCATAATACCTTTACTATAGTGGTGATAGCCTACCAAGAGAAGTATTAAGCCAAATTTCCAGTGCATCCAAATATTGAATGTCCACCAAGTCCAACCTCGTAAATACAGCATAGAGAACCCTCCTAAAAATGTAATAAATAGGGCAGGGGTCATAATAATTGTATACAGTCGACGCTCCATAATGCCCATTTGTTCCATGATGATTGAACGTTTGGGCTCTTCCATGTCCATAGCTTCAGTATGGTAAATAAATAGACGGGGTAAGTAAAAGAGAGCTGCAAACCAACTAACAAAACCAATGATGTGCAACGACTTGAAAAAGTAAAATGTATTGGGATTTTGGATGATTTCTTGAAGATACGTCATAATATTGATACTAAAAATTACTCGTGATGATAAGGTTGATTTCTTAAAATAGTCATCGCTCTATAGAGCTGTTCTAAAATAAATAAACGAACCATTTGATGAGAGAAAGTCATCTTAGACAGCGATATTTTGGCGTTTGCCCGTTGATATACTTCAGGTGAAAAACCATAAGCGCCACCAACCACAAAAATAATTCTTTTGTGGCTTTGTTGTAGCATATTTTCCATGTAATTAGCAAACTTTAGAGAACTGTATTCTTTTCCGCCTTCATCTAATAAAACTAACCAATCTCCTTTGTCTAATTTTTTTAGTATGGCTGCTCCTTCTTTTGATTTTAATTGCTCGTTGGTTCTATTTTTAGCATTTTTAATATCGGGGATAATTGAATATTCAAAAGGAAGGTAATGCTTTAGGCGTTTTTCATAAATCGCTGTTCCTTCTTTCAAATAAGGAAAAGAGGTATTGCCAATAACCCATAGTTCTACTTTCATGTAACGTGGTTTAAATTTTTATCTATAAAACGATATAAATACTCAATTAAAAAAGAAAAAAACATCCAAGCAGGAATATAATCCAACCGTATATAGCCCATAAAGTGCCATCCTGTAGTGTACTCCCAAGGACATTTGCCTGTCAACTGTTCTAAGGCAAAGCCTGAAATAAATTCAATGCTTAAAATTAGCGTTGTATAAAAAATCAATCGAAGCAAAAGGTGCCACGATTTTGTCTTTGTGACAATTGGTTCTGCAATCAAAGGAATCAAAGCGTAAATAGGCAGCATCCAAACATAGGTCTTACCAGTTAAAGACCAAAGCGGTTCATTACAGTAAGGTGTTTGATTGATTAAATTGCTAATGGCGACAAAAATAACTTCTGTAGTGACGCCAAAACAAGCAAAAAATAAACATAAAAATAATCTTTTAGGCATTTTGAGTGAATTTAGAAATACGAAGTAGTGGCGTAGCTAACGACTGAAATACAGTCGCCCTATAAAAATAGAGAATTATTGAAAACAATAAACGGGTAGAAGTTGTTAAAATGCATCTTAATGAACTAAGTGCCAAAAATAGGGATTTTGAATTGTATCTTTATAAACAGGCATCTGTTAATTTAAATCGACTATTATATATATCAATCATTTTATACAACTAAAGATTATGAAACAATTAGTATTATTAGTTATAGCCTTGCTTTTTGCTCAATCTAATATTGCCCAAATCATTGATACCAAAGCTTCAAAAATAGAGTTTGAGGTGAGCAATATGGGAAAGATAGTAAAAGGAACCATGTTGAATTTGAAAGGAACCGTTAATTTTGATGCCAATAATTTAGAAGCCTCTAGTTTTGAAGCAACGGCAGATCCTGCTACTGTCAATACCGAAAGTAAAGGACGAGATAAACATTTACAAAAAGATGATTTTTTTGGAGTTGCTACTTATCCAACAGTTAAAATTAGTTCTGATAAAATCTCTAAAACAGAAGAAGGATACGAAGCAGAAGCGACCTTGACAATTCGGGACATTAGCACGAAGATAACCATTCCATTTACCGTAGAAGAAAAAGAAAACCGACAGCATCTAACAGGAACATTTACCATCCAAAGAAAAGAATATGGTTTGGGAGAAAAAATGGGAGCGGGGTCCATTGGTTTGGATGTAACCGTTTATATTGATTGTTTTGTTCAGTTAAAATAATAAAACATGGAACTGAAAGCTTAATTTATTGCTAGCAAGTAGGTATTATTGTAACAATGATTGGTGATTATTGAAATTGCCAATCATTGTTACAACCAATGGAGTATTATATTATTTTTAACAACGGAGTGCCATTCATCTCCTCTGAAGCTTGGAGTGCCATTAATTGCAAGATAGTAGGAGCAATATCAGCTAATTTGCCATCTTGAAGTTGAATGTTGTTAATCTCATTGGCAACAAAAAAACAAGGCACAGGATTGGTTGTATGAGCCGTATGAGGCGAGCCATCGTCGTTAATCATATAATCAGAGTTACCATGATCGGCAATGATAATAATAGCATAATCATGTTGCAGTAGATTTTTTACCAAACGTTTGACGCAAGTGTCAACTGTTTCAGCAGCTTTGACAGCCGCTTCAAAAACGCCTGTGTGACCGACCATATCCGCATTGGCGTAATTCAAACAAATAAAATTAGGTTGATTGCTTTCAACCTCTGCCAAAATGCTATCTGTAATGCCATGAGCACTCATTTCGGGTTGCAAATCATAAGTGGCTACTTTAGGTGAGGCAACAATCAAGCGTTTTTCTTGCTCAAAAGGTGCTTCTCGTCCCCCTGAAAAGAAGAAAGTAACGTGTGGATATTTTTCAGTTTCAGCAATTCTAACTTGTGTTTTGTTTGCCTTTGCTAGTACTTCTCCTAGTGTGTTGGTTAAGTTTTCTTTTTCAAAGAGTACTTTTACACCTTGGAATGTATCGTCATAACGCGTCATTGTTACATAATGAAGCGGGAGTGTTTTCATACTAAAATCAGGGAAATCTTGTTGTGTTAGTGCCATTGTAATTTGGCGACAACGATCTGTTCTAAAGTTAAAGCAAATGACAACATCTCCTTCTTGTATGGTTGCATCATGGCAAGTAATCGGCTGAATAAATTCATCGCTTTTACCAGCAGCATAAGAAGCTTCTAATGCTTTGATAGGATCGCTAAAATACGCTCCTTTGTTGTGCAACAATAAATCATACGCCAATTGAATGCGTTCCCAACGTTTATCTCGATCCATTGCATAGTAACGCCCAATAATAGAGGCTATTTGAACAGGCATATCTTGAAGATGTTGTTGTAATTCTTTTATATAGCCAATGCCACCATTAGGAGCGGTATCTCTACCATCCATAAATGCATGGATATAGACGTTGGATAACTGATGTTCTTGCGTGGCATCGCACAAAGCTTTTAGGTGATTGATGTGAGAATGTACTCCTCCATCAGACAGCAAGCCCATTAAATGAACAGCTTTATTATTTTCTTTCGCATACTTCAAGGCTTCAACCAATGTGTTGTTTTCGTGCAAAGAATGATCTTTTGCTGCTTTGTTGATGCGGACTAATTCTTGATAAACGATTCTACCTGCTCCAATATTAAGATGTCCTACTTCTGAATTTCCCATTTGCCCTTCGGGCAAGCCAACTTGCTCGCCATAAGTGACCAGCTCAGAATTGGGGTAGTCTTGGTACAAACTGTCGATAAAAGGGGTTTTTGCCTGAGCAATGGCACTGACTTTAGGGTTAGGACCATGTCCCCAACCATCTAAAATTAATAAAGCTGTTTTATCGTATTTCTTTAACATGCTTTTGCTGTTTTTTGATAATCAATTTGATATGATGTGTCTACAAAGTAGTTTTGTAGGTTATAACATTGGATAATTTCCCACAACAGCCTCAAAGTTATTATTATAATTATTGATTTGCAATTTGGCTTGTGTTTTCTTACCTTGTTTGTATGAAAAATACACTATACATAATATTAACCGCACTCTTGTTCGGTGCTTGTGGGGATTCCACCAACTCAATCAATACAGAAAAAAAGACAGAGGCTGTAAAAAGTACTTTAGAATTCCAGATAGATTATAAGGATTGGAATTTTGAAACACCTAGGACTTATGAAGATTTTAAAGAGTTGTTGGACAAAAAAGGAGCAATTCGCTTGGATAACATTTTAATCAAGCAAGAAGGGAATGATTTATACGACTTCAATCAAAATTTAGGAGATGTCCTTATAACACAAAATAGCCCCAATGATTATACTATCCTAGAACATTATATTATTCCTATAGGAAGCGTTTATGGAAAGTCAGCGATTTTTAAATATACCATGGATCCTGAAAAAGGAACGATCATACGAGACAAAGACTTTGTACCACAATTGACCATTTATAAATATTGGTCGAACCATATTGTCAAAGAGTACGACAGTTATTTAAATGATACTAGTTTTACGACCAATAATATAGAAGCAGTGCCTTATCGAGCTTTTGAAAATATGCGCTTTTTGATGTTTAATTTAGCATTGGCTACAGTACTAGAAGATTGCCAAGCTTGCGAGGAAAGATTAAACCGAATCGAAACAGACTATAGTTTTGTGAGTTCCAAGGCTTATTTTAAACAAAATCTGTTTGTTTGTAAGACCATTCTACGAAAATTTAAAATGTGAGAAGTTGGTGGAATTGTTTTAATTTTTTGTTCGATTTTTTTACATTGGTAATACAAAACATAAAATTCTTAGTGGATTTTAAGCAACTTGGCAAGAAAAGACACTTTTTGGCAAAAAAAAGCCATCCACAATTAAGAGAAATGATGTTTTTTGTCTAACAAGAATGGTTGGTAGTTGTTTTTAACTATTAAACTCAATAACATTATTCAATTAAAACATTAAACAAAGCTAAACATGAGCAAGTTCGATGAAAAAGTAGCTGGTTACAAAGCTAACATGGAAAAATTAGGAATTAAATATGATGAGGACAAATTAATCGCTTGTACTAAAGCATGTGGTCCTTCTATTTATAACAAAGACGGAGAAACCGTTTCTGGCTCAGATCAATCAGAGTTGGATCGTGTAAAAAATAACTACTTAGTTAAAAAATTAGGTCTTTCTGAAAGTGATGATTTGGATGGTATTGTTGATTATGCGATTGAAAAAATGGGAAAATCTAATAGTAAAAAGTATAGAGCTATTTTTTACTATCTTTGTTCTGAAAAAGCAGGCAAATACCCTGCCTAAGAGTTTTGTAAATCGTTATAACAAAGATATTCAAAAGCCATTTCTTCATAGGAATGGCTTTTGTATTGTAATAGAATAATTTATGCAGATAGTTTTGGCAACACATGTTGTTCCTGAAATCGAAGTGCCGCAACGATTGAGTGATTACTTATGTGGTGTTTTTGCAGAGTTGCCCTCTCGCAAGAGTGTTAAAACAGCCATTAAAAAGGGAGCTGTTTATGTCAATGGGAAAAAAGGTCATACTGGAGATTGGGTCAAGAGTCATCAAGAAATTCAGCTGATGGATATAGACCACGCTCCTCGTAAGGTTTTAAAAATGCCTCTAGAAGTTTTATACGAAGATGCTTACTTGGCAGTCATTTTTAAACCCGCAGGGCTTCCTGTTAGTGGCAACCAGTTTAGAACGATTGAACAAGCATTATTGTATAACTTAGAACCATCTACAGCACCAGACCGATTAAAACAACCCAGAGCAGCTCATCGTTTGGATGCCCCCACTTCTGGTCTTTTGTTGGTTGCTAAAACAAAACAGGCTAGGATAAATCTAGGAGCGCAATTTGAAGCTAAAAGCATTCAGAAACGTTACCAAGCAATAGTTATTGGAGCGCCTCCTAGAGAGGGAAGTATTAATTTGCCAATAGAAGGCAAAGCATCTTTAAGTATGTATGAGTGTTTAAAAACCGTAGATTCGTTAAAGAGTGGTCAATTATCTTTAATGAACCTGTACCCCAAAACAGGTCGAACACATCAACTGCGTATTCATCTTTCTAAGCTTGGTTTTCCAATTTTAGGAGATGCGCTTTATGGCAAAGAAGGCTTGATCTTAAAGCATAAGGGGCTGTTTTTGACTGCAATTGAATTGACGTTTCAACACCCTATTACGGAGAAAAAACAAACAATCACTTTAGAAACACCGTACAAATACACCGCCTTATTAGCACGAGAACAACGCCGATTTGATGCGTATCAAAAGTAATAATTAGCATTAAAGCTGTCTACATGCTTTTTAAGACTAGTTTTGTTTTATGTTGCAGAATACTTGTTGCTTCAGCTTTTTTTTTAGAAATTTAAGAATATGTTAATAATTTGCATGCTCTTTGCAATGAGAGAGGTAATTGTTAGTTCTACAGACACTAAAAAAATATAATATGAGAACAGTTACACTTTTTACACTTCTATTTTTCAGTATATTCACAACCTCAACATTACTAGCACAAGGGGATGATCCCGAAACCCCATATAATGATCGACAGGTAGAAATTATCAAAAAAGGTCACAAGGTTTTTGCTGCTTATCAGAAGGTTTATAAAGAAAAACATGGTGAGTTGCCTAAAATCAATTTGAAAGAGGCTAGTCTGCCTGGAGTAGATTTTAGAGGTATGAATTTGGACAATGCCGATTTTCGAGAAGCAGATTTGAGAGGGGCTCGTTTTGGAGACAAACCAGCTATTCGAACCAAAAAATATGATAATGAGGATAGGTTGATTGGTGGCCATGATCCTGTTCCTGCTGCTAGCCTTAGGAATGCTGATTTTAGAGGCGCAGATATTGGAGAACATAATTTGGTAGTTGCCGATTTGAGTTTGACCAATAGTGAGGGGGCTAACTTTTCAGAAACAGATTTGACAGGAGCCAAGTTTATCAAAGCAAAATTAAAAGGTGCGTCATTCAAAGAAACAAGTTTGATTGGAACCAACTTTCGAAAAGCGGATTTAACAGATGCAGATTTGACCGAAGCAGATGTAGAAGGAGCAACCTTTGATCGTACCATTATGATTCGTACTCAAATGGCTGGTTTGAATGTAGATGAATGTACTATGACAGATGTCTTTCTGACAGAAAAAGCACTACAAGATTACAAGGATATGAACAGCAAGAAAGAAAATATTTTTGAAGATGAGTAATTGTATTGGAAGCTAATCAGCGCTCCTGAAGTAGCAACATAATTAATTACTAATTTAACATTACTTCGTGGGAAAATCGCATCAGTTTGATTATCAATAGAGTATGTTTTGGTTGCTTGATTTTTTAAAAGGTTGATAATCAAATTGATGTAAAGATGCTTTTTTAGTTTTTTACAAAAAAGCTAAAAAATTTACGAAGTACTAAATTTAAACAACGAATGAAATAACTAAAGGCTTCTAAACATTGGACCCATTTTTATAGAATCCGCACTTCTGTAAAAATACTCAATGAGCTGCTTCTTTTTGGAAGTAGCTTTTTTTTGTATCTTAATGTATAAGTCCATTTTGGTATAAATTTATGTTAAGAACCTATTGCTTGATAACTTTTGGGGTATAATTTGATTATTAAAAAGAAAATGAAGAATCCCTAAGCACTTTGCAGAGAACTCTATTCGTTTTGTCGATAAAAAGTTTTTAACTCAGGCTATTTATGAGAACTCATCAAAGTTATATCTATCTTGTATTTAAATTATGAATGGAATGCATCTAAAATATATTTTATTTCTCTTGGTTTTCACGGCTAGTAGTGGAGTGGTATTAATTGGGCAATCTGATTATACAACAGCTGTTAATGCCTCTAAAAAAACAAAAGAAGCGTACAAAAAGGCATATGGTTATATTCTTAGAAAAGATTATAAAACCGCCAAAAAAGAGTTGGGTAAGTTATTAAAAAAGGATCCAACTTTTGTCAATTCATACATTCAGTTGGGGTATATTGCCGAAGCAGAACAAGATTTAAATACCGCAACAGACTACTTCAAAAAAGCCCTAGAGTTGGCGCCAGATTATTACCCAAAATCTTATATGGATTTGAGTCGAATTGCAATGAAAGAGGAGGCGTATGAGGATGTGGTGACGTATTTAAAAAAGTTTTTGAGCTTTGATAAAATCCACCCTAATTTAGTCAAAATAGCCAACAAGCGTTTGGGGGATGCTGAGTTTAGACCCAAAGCACTCGCGAACCCCGTTCCGTTTGACCCTAAAAACTTAGGGACTCGAATCAACTCTGATGATCGGGAATACTTTCCTTCGATTACTTTAGAAGACGAGTTGGTGTTTACAGTTCAAGAGGGGCAAGGACAACGAGGACAAGAAGATTTATACCGAAGTCAATGTACGGAAAATGGTTGGGAAGAACGGCAACCTATTACAAGTATTAATACACCTGAAAATGAAGCCGCTCAGTGTATATCAGCAGATGGAAAACTATTGGTTTTTACGGTTTGCAACCGAAGAGAGGATTACGGAAGTTGTGATTTATACTATTCCAAGAAGATAAATGGTAAGTGGACGAAACCTAAAAATATTGGGGCTCCTATTAATTCTAAAAATTGGGAGTCACAGCCTTCTATCGCTCCTAACAGCGATGCTATTTATTTTGTTCGTGGTGGGGCGAGGGGACAGGGAGACAAAGATATTTTTGTTTCTAAATTACAATCAGATGGAACTTGGGGTATCCCTGAGAATGTAAGCGAGTTGAACACACCTTATGATGAGTCTTCTCCTTCT
This sequence comes from Aureispira sp. CCB-QB1, assembly GCF_000724545.1. Lineage (GTDB taxonomy): Bacteria > Bacteroidota > Bacteroidia > Chitinophagales > Saprospiraceae > Aureispira. The sequence continues at coordinate 228,446 of NZ_JHBV01000014.1, forward strand.
TTGCATCCTGATGGAAAAACATTATACTTTAGCTCTACTGGACATCCTGGAATGGGCGGTTTTGATTTGTTTGTCACTAGAATGCAAGACAATGGTAAGTGGGGAACACCGATGAATTTAGGTTACCCTATTAATACCGAAAAACAGGAAGAAGCCTTGGCAGTGAGTCGAAAGGGAAAGGTGGCTTATTTGGCGTCTGATCGCTTGGGGGGATACGGATCGATGGATTTGTATAGTTTTGAGCTGCCAGAGTCGTCTCGACCAGCTGCGGTAACGTATATTAATGGCATCACTTTGAGTGCAACAACTAATTTGCCTGTAGCAGCGGAAATTGAGATTATTAATCTGGAAACAGAAAAAGTAGTGCTACAGCTTCAAACGTCTAAACGTGGAACTTTTATAGCTTGTTTGCCTGTTGGTCAATATGCTTTGAATGCTCAAAAAGAAGGGTATTTGTTCTTTTCGGCTAATTATAATTTAACGGAAGAAAAATCGTTAGATTTGGCTTATCGATTGGAGGCAAAATTACAGCCAGTTGTGTATGGAACAGCCGATTCTACTAAAAAAATAGATCGTGAACCTATTGTGTTGGAAAATGTTTTCTTTGCAACTGCTTCTGCTGAGTTAAAATCTGAATCGAAAGTGGAATTGAATAAACTGAAAGCATTATTAGAGACCAATAAAACATTAAAAATTCAACTTAATGGTCATACCGATAATATTGGAAAACCAGAGGATAATTTAAAACTATCGGAAGCTCGTGCTCAAGCTGTGATGAATTATTTAGTTGAGAAAGGAATTGATGCCAAGCGTTTGAAAGCCAAAGGTTTTGGCGAGACCAAGCCTAAATATAGTAATGATTCTGCCTCTGGGCGTGCTGGGAATCGGCGAACAGAATTTGAAGTATTGTAATTTATGGATTACTTATTACCGCTATTGATTTAATAAAACATGAACACACTATTATTATTACCAAGAATTTTCTTTGAAAGTATTCGTCAGGCATTTCAACAATTGGCAGGAAATAAGTTGCGTACCTTGTTGTCTTTGTCTGGTATTACGATAGGTATTTTTTGTGTAATAATGGTGCTGTCTGCGGTAGATTCCTTAGAAGCCAATATCCAAGATAGTTTTAAGCAATTGGGAGACGATGTTATTTATATTAGTAAAATGCCTTGGGGCGAACCCCCACACGAAGGAAACTTTTGGAAGTACCAACGCCGCCCCGAAACAGACTATCGAGACTACGAAGTAATTGCAGAGCAGGTTCAAACGGCAGATATTGCTACGTTCACGGTTTTTATTGGTAATGGCACCGCAGAATCTAAAACAAGTAATGCTTCTAATGTCTTTTTTATAGGAGTAACGGATCACTACAAAGATATGTTTGGGCTTAAGTTTAGCAAAGGACGTTATTTTACTCCCCTCGAATTTTACAAAGGAACCAATCACATTATTATAGGACACGACGTTGCCGAAACACTTTTTAGACCTACTGAAGACCCTATAGGCAAATATATCAAGGTGAAAGGGCAGCGATTGCAAGTTATTGGTGTTTTGGAAAAAGAAGGCAAAGATCTGATTAATCCACTTGATTTTGATGGTGCTGGCTTAATTCCTTATAATACGGCAAGAAAATATGTCAACTTAAAAAAAGCAGGATTTAATCGAGGACGAACGTCAATTTCTGTCAAAGCTAAAGAAGGGGTGCGTTTAGAAACTTTACAAGCAGAACTAACTGGTGTATTGAGAGCCAAGCGCCTGTTAAAACCTGTTGAAGAAGATAATTTTTCACTCAATACGTTATCTATTGTTTCTCAAATATTTGAAAACGTATTTGGTATTATCCGAATTGCAGGATATATTATAGGCTTTTTTGCCATTATAGTTGGTGGGTTTAGTGTGGCGAATATTATGTTTGTTTCGGTAACAGAACGAACTCGTTTGATTGGAATTAAGAAAGCGCTGGGTGCTAAAAACTATGTTATCTTAATGGAGTTTTTAGTCGAGTCTATTATCCTTTGTTTGATAGGTGGGGTAGTAGGGCTTGTTTTTGTTATCTTAGGAGCAGAGGCAGCCACTAGTATTGCAGAATATGATATCTTTTTGTCTCCAGCAAATGCCATAAGAGGTTTGTTAATTGCCTCAGCTTCTGGAGTTATAGCAGGAATTATTCCAGCTTATCGAGCCTCTAAGATGGTTCCCGTAGAAGCCATACGAGGATAGGGCACTTATCAAGACAATAACAGTAATAAAAAACACAAAATCAAAAACAAAGCATCGTAACAATGCTTAAGCGTTGGCGATAAGTTCTGCTTCTGCTTTCAAATCTTTGGTAAATTGCTCAAACGAAGCATCAAAGGAGGGAATTTGACTAGCAAATAAAGGGAATAGGGGACCACCTATTTTTTCATGCATACTGAATAATGTATCGTTACCTTGTGGTGTTAAGGTATAGGTTCGTTTCCCCATTGCATCTCCCCAAACTAATTTCTGCTCTGTAAGCATTTCTTTTACTTTCAATTTAAACGTTCGATTAGGGGCAAGTGTACTCTTTAGTTTGATAAGATTTCCTTCTTTTATAGTACCTTCTATAGAGATAATAGTAGAATTCCATTTCGGAAAATTATCTGCCTGCGTCAATAAACCCCAAACGACAGTAGGAGTTGCTTTTATTATTTGAGTAATGCTGGTTGATCTACTTAAGGGGGGTATAACCAAATGTATACTTTTATAAATAGCACTAAAAACGGCACAAACCTAATAAACATCGGGATTGTGCCGTTTTTTTATGCAAAAAGTACGGAAAAACAAAAGGTTGATTTTTGTTGACAAGCGGTTGACAACTTAAACGGACTTGGACAATTATTGAATAATTTGTGTACAATAATTGTCCAAGCAGTTGACAGATGGTTGATGCTTTGCTCTTGTTTGGACGCTAGAAACGGCTTATCTTAGTAATGCTAAGTATAGGTTACGTTGAATGTTACCAACAAGGGACTGGACAAAAGGTCTAGTCCTTTTTTTACAAAAAAAATATCAAGATTATGGGAAAGCCTGTTTATAACATCACTGTTAATATTAATATTTGTCCTAGTAAGAAAGAAGATAAATCCAAAAAAGTAGTAGAATTTGATCCTTCTCAATATGGACTGGATGTATCTGAAGTAATTTGTCAAATAATAAAAGGAGCTACGAATCCTTAATGCCTTTATAATCTTTAAATTTTTGGATTGATTCCTCTCTAAGCTCACCTAGCTCTTTTGTTATCTCATCTTCTGTTTGATTTATCAAAGGAGCTATATTTTTTATATAGTGGTTCTCCATTGCATTAATCCTAGATATAATATTCTTATGAAAAGCTAATTGCGCTTGTTTCATTCCTTCGCTTTCTTCTTCGTTTTTATTATCACTCATTTTTATAAGTTTTTGATTATGAATTAATTATTTTTTAATAACTTCTTTAGCAAGTCGTTTGTTTCTAAAAGCTTACTGAACTCTTCTTGACTATGTTTGTTTAGATCATTTTCGACTTCTTCAGTTAGGTTATGTATTTCCAATCTTAAATCCTCGATGCTCTTATCAGTTAATTCAGACATTTGCTTTACATAGTGTTTTTCTAATGCCAAACACAAAGCTGCGCTTCTATTCCACTGATTAACAGAATCTTTGTATCTTTCAATTAGAAACACAATTATATCTGTCATATCTCGGACATCCTTCTTTCTCTTTTCTTTTTCGTTCATGTTTATTTATTATTTAGGGCGTGTAAAAAGCACCAATAAGCCAAGCACAATATCACCAAACACCCAAATTACCATTATCATCATAGCTCCTAATCCTGTACCAATGGCAGCCCCCGCTTGCTCTGCTTCCGATGCGCTTGCATCAATTGTTTCTGCCGCTCCTCCCACACCTGCAATCATCCACCACAACATTAGGAGATTAAAAGCAATGAAGCTATACTTGATAATTTTGCCGACAACTCCTCTTTTAGGCACTCTTAGTGTTGTCCCACACTTGGGGCATGTTTTTGCTTTGTCGCTTACTTCTGCATTACATTCTTTACAATTTATTAGAGCCATTGTTACAATAGTTTTAAAGGTTATTTAATTGTTTATAATTTTTATTTATAGATGTAAGTCCAAAAAAAAAGCATCAAAAATGCTCTTCCTTTTGTCATAACATTGTCATAAAGTATTTAAAATACTTTTGCTTTGTCTATCTCTATTTTTCATACTGTTCAAATGACTTGAACACTGCTACTCGGTTTATTTGGGGTATTAGGGATACAAAAAGGAATACAAAAAAGGGGTACACAAGTTTATTCTATTTTGACTCCACCTGCTACAACTGCTAATCCAGTAATTTCATTTTTAGGAATTTCAAAAGAACTGTATTCTAAATTATCTGAATCCATTTTCAAATTATGTGTATTTTGCGCTTGATTAATTCTTTTCATTATTATTCCTTGTTCTCTGGTTGCAACAACATGGATCTTATTCCATTGAATAAAACTGTTTGACCGAATAATAGTACAAGCAACTATATCTCCACTATTATAACATGGTGACATTGAAGTTCCTCGAACACGCATCATGAAATCAATATTTTTATCCTTGAATTCAGGAATAATATAATAAGCTTCTACATCCTCTTCTTGAATACTAAAGGAGCTATTCCCAAAACCTCCTATGACTTCAATATTTAGTAAGGGAATTGGCTTTTGGCTTTTATAGTAAAAATGGTTCGATATTAAAGCAGCTGATGCTTTTCTTCCATCCTCAGATTTTAATAGCATTTCACCTTCTCCTGTAAATAGCCAAACTGGATTTATGTTTACAGAATATTCTGTACTGAAGAATTTATTAAAAAAATCAAAACTTGGTTTAGTAGGTTTTTTGCCACCACTTTTATTATTGGGGGTAATGTCATATATAGACTGGCTTCTAGCATAACCTAAATCTTTAGCAAAAGAATTCTTATTAACGCCATGATAATCAATAACTTGCTGTATTCTTTCAGAAATTTCTGTATTTTTCCCTGTATTCATCTTGCTTTTATTCAGAATATTCTGTATATTTGTAACAGAAACAATTAATAACAATCACAATGTAACTATGGAAATTGAAAAAAGAAAAAAAATAGCTATGTATTTACGTTGGGGTGACAAAACTGAAATTGCAACATTAGCAAATGTTAGTCGCCAAACAGTTGAAAGATGGATAAAGGGAGAAACTGTTTCAAGTACAGTTGAACCTTATATAATTGCTTTTTCTAACAAAAGAAAAGAAGAAGTTGAAAGAAGATTAGCAGCAGCTGACATCTAATTATATCCTATCAAATAACAGAATGATAATATTTAGAACTATATCTGAACTAATCTACATTAGCATAGACATTCTTGTTGAAGTTGGAATAAACTATACAACCATAAAGCAAGGTTATTCAAGAAAAGCTTCTCACTGGCAATCAATCAAAGACCCAAGCGACAAACGTAGACGCTTAATAGCTTTTGAGCCAATGAAGGACAAGTACAAGCAGCTAGTGATAGAAAAGTACGGCAATCCTACAGACTGGCTAAAGGGGCAAGCAATAGAGAATCAATTCAGAATACTAGAAGAGCTAGAGGAGCAGATGGGGGTTGATGGCAGACAATACAACTTTTTTCAGAAGTATTATCCTAAGCAGAAAGCTTACGCATACGCAAAGGTTTGTAAGTGGTTAGAATTAGTAATTAGCCTAAAACCAAGCATGTGTAAAGAATGGGGATTTAAAGGAAAAAAGCACTTTTTAGAACAGTTAGCTGCTTATCTAAAAGACAAGAATACACCTATCAGTATGAGTAGTAGAGCGATTATCGAACGCACACGAGGTAAGTATAAAAAGGCTTTAAAAGAGAGTGAAGAGGCTGCTTTAACAAGTATTATGGATGGTCGCCTACACAATCAAAATCCTCGAAAAATAAACGAGGTTCAATTGAAGTACTTGATAGGCTTAATGTCTAGGAGCAGTAAGCCTCCAATTACAACGGTAAAGAGCCTGTACAACCGAAAGGCTAGAGAAATGGGATGGAAGGAAATTAGTGAGCGTACTGCTAGAAATTATTTACTTGATCCCAATGTAGTAAGTCGCTGGTATTTGGCTAGAAATGGCAAAAAAGCAGCCTACAATGAGCTTGAAATTTCAACACTACGAGACAAAGCTACTGCCCCTAATTTACTATGGATGATGGATGGAACGCCCATTGATTTATATTACAAGTCAAGAAAGCGCAAATACAACGATGTTAAGCAAGATTATGAATGGACAGAAACGAAATGGAACCGCTTGAATATGTTTGCCATTATGGATGCTCATTCTTGGAAAATCATAGGCTATTATTTATCAGATAGAGAAAACCATATAGCAGTCATTGAAGGCTTGCGAGATGCTGTTAGAAATACAATGGAGCTGCCGCTTCAAATTATGTACGATCAATCTTCTGCCAATAAATATGTGAATAGTGTTTTAAAGGAATTAGCCAAGTACAACACAGCAAACAAAGCCTATCGAGCTAGACCAAAAACCCTGGAGGCATTGTTTGGACATTTTCAGCAAAAGATGTTACGCTATAATGATAATTGGGGAGGGCAAAATATTACTGCTAAGAAGTTGGCTAGTAGAGTGAATCCACAAGCTTTAAATAAAGCAATGAAGAAACTCCCAACTAGAGAGGAGTTGATAAAAAAAATACAGTTGATGGTGGCGACTTGGAATGAGTTAGCAACCGAAAAGAGAGAGAAACCAAACTACTTGTATGCTGCTAAAAAATCTAAAGGACAGGCAATTGATTGGATGACATTTAGCAATTTATTTTTTGTAGTAACAGAGAAGCCTTACAAGTATCAGACGCATGGTATTGAAGTAACAATCAATAAGCAAAAATACAACTTTCAGACCTATGACCAACATTTGCATTTGAATGTTTTGATCAACCAAAAGTTTCAAGTTGCCTACGATCCTGATACAATGGATTATATCTATTTGTATCAAAATAATAAGCCTGTTTTAGACGAAGAGGGACAGCCTCTTTTGATACCAAAACTAGAGCGTTTACCGCAAGCAATTGGAGACTATAAAACGGACTCAGGCAAGCAAGTAAAAGAATATATCAACGCTCAAAGTGAAGGCACACAATTACTAGAACAATGGGCAGACGAAGCAGATGCTATTGCAGCAGAATATGAAATAAACCTAACGCCTGAATTTGTATACAAAGAAGCTTATAACCGAGCTGAAGAAAATGTCAAGCGTCAGCAAGTGATGGACGAGTCTTGTACCAATGATTGGGAAGAGGCATTTAACAACCCTTATAATAGTTAAAAATGAATCAAAATCAAGAAATAGCCTACTGGGCAAAAGTAAAACACTCGAAGGAATACTTCAACGCTGAAAGTAGAGAAGAATTAAAAGCCGTAGAAAAGAAGATCGAGGCTGAAGAGTGGGCTCCTGTAGAATTAATAGAGCAAAATCATCGAACTTCTTTAGTGAGAATTTTAAAAGGGGACAGAGAAGGGTTTCGTGAAATTGTACCTAATCAATTTTTAGTATCAGAACAATAATATAAAATCATGGCAAAAACAGAAGTACAAAGCATAGTCAATGCTTTAAAACAAGAAGTAAAGAATCAAGAAACTCTCAAAATGATAAATGGTGCTTTAGCAGATATTCCTGTGAGAGAGACTAGAGCAAGTAACGCTTATCCAATAACACGGTACAATAAAAAGTTCCACCAAGAACTTCTGAGGGCAATTGAAATACTAGAGGGTGGTGCTCAAGCAGATGAAACAAGAAGAATAAAAGCTGTAAAAAAGGCTCTTTTTTATATTAATAAGCTAGTAGCTAACTTATTAAGAGTGTATGACAAAGGAGCGTTTTTGGAAGTAGGAATACTAGCAGATAAAGGATGTATGAACGAGGAAGAATCTGAGGATTGTTTAAGAGAAATATTTAATAAAGCTTATTCTGAATCAACACACAATACGTCAAGCCCATATTATGAAGAGTATTTGGCTATTCATTCTATTGCAGACCTAGTTTTAAATTACTAGAGCCTATGTTGTACGCTATCGACACAGACGGGCAACGCATCCGCCCAAGTATCCACAAACAATTAGCTACTGATCCTTATAGCGGACTACCTACTCAAGGGATCACTGGAGAAGGACTGGACTACTGGCGATTGATAGAAGGCAAGTACGATGCATGGGCATTGCCCAATGCTACTTGGAATTTACGATGGAAACTAGAATTTCCTGAGCCACTAGTTGAAATATCGATACAAGGAGATCATGCCAAGCACGTGGCAGATGTCCGAACGAATAAGGGGACGGTGTTAAAATTTCAAGCTCGAAACTTAAATGAGCAGCAACTAAGAGAGCGAGAGGTATTTTTTGAGCAAATGGTTTGGATTTTCAGAGCGGATAAATGGGACATAGAGTTGATGTTTAATCCGACCCGATACCGAACAACAGAAGGCAGAGATCGCCAACTACCGAAATCAGATAGTTTTAAATGGGTCAAGTTTCAGTCTAGGCATTCAAAAAGTGTTTTTAAGGCGTGTAAAATGCCTGTATTCTTGGACTTTGGAGATGATTGTATTTACTGGCTGAATTGGCAATCTAAAAGCAACTTAAACGCATTATACCACCCCACTCAAGGCTTGTTAAAAAGCTACCCTAAACAACAATTTATTCAAAAGTACTCCCAGCTGTAAAGCTAGGAGCACTAAAAACAACGCATCCTCTCTGTGTTTTGGACGACGCTAGAGGATGCAAAAACAGACACATGATATGTTAAATGAACAAAAAGACCAAATTGTAAGAGCAATAAAAGAAGAAATGCAAGCAAAAAGTTTAAGCCAAAATGCTTGGGCCACTAAAAAAGGGATTAGTAAAAGCCACATGAGCAACATCTTGAATCCTGATAACTGGGCAAAAGTTGGAGAGCGAACATGGAATGTACTAGCTAATAAAGTGGCAGCCGTTAGCCTTGGTTCTAGCTTGTATCCAACGAGCAATATGCGAATCATTACAGCAGCTTGTCAAGATGCTCAGATTAATAAACGTGTTGTAGCGATCAGTGGCTACACAGGAGCAGGAAAGACAACCGCTCTGAAGGATTACGACAGCACGAACTTCAACACCCACTACTTGGTCTGTCGTAGCTCTTTTGGAGTTAAGGACATGGCAATTAATATCGCTGAATCTATGGGCGTACAAGCAAAGAGTGGGCGCACGATTGATATTGAGGACGCCATTATTGAAAAGATGAACAACAGCTCTGAAAGCCTTTTGATTTTGGATAGTGTGTCCAAATTAAGAAAGGATGCTGCACTTCAATTTATAGGCGACCTATGCGAAGCAACCGAAAATAAAGCAGGAATTATCATAGCAGGAACAGAGTTTTTGAGTGATTACATCGGTAAGATGGTGCAACGGAATAAGCGTGGTTTTAGAGAATTAAACAGACGTATTTATGCTTGGACAAACCTACCGAGTTTTAATACTCCCAAAGTTCAAAAAGAAGCCATAGCAATTTGCAAAAATCATGGCATTTGGAATGAGCAGCAAGTAAAGACCATCCTCAAAAAGTCCACTTGCTTTGGAAGCTTGCACAACTCTATTGATAAAATGAAAAAAGCAATTGGAAACTAATGAGCAAGCAACTAGATAACCTCAAGAAGCACCGAAAGCAAACCAAGCAAGAGGTAGATAGATTGATTCAATATTGGACAGGCTTGACACCGTTTGATCACAGCAACTTAATCTATGAGTCAGGGCTAGAGTTCTTGGAATTTATGGAGGGCGACACCGAAGGCGAATATTTTAAAAAATTAGAATCTAAGCGTTCCTTTTGGAATTGGTGGACAAGTAAGTGGTTCTCTCGTGACGTGGCTTTCTTGCGCCAAAAATTGGACGAATACAGACATTTAAAAGCAGATTACATTCAGCCATACTACAGAGAATGGCATGACTTGGAATATATCAAAAAGAAATCTCCTATCGAACAGAGCTATTATCATTTTATCGCTCTCCAGGAAAAAATTTAACCATTTATTACAAACAATTTAAACACATCAAAAAGATGAAAAAGTTAAGTCAAAAACAACTTGAAAAAACTATTAATCGCCTAGCTAAACTAAAAGAATACAAATCGGATGTTGCCAAAGAGGAAAAGGAATTGAAGGAGCAATTGATGCAGCAATTGGAGCTGCAAGCAACAGAGAGCATCAGCGTTGGGAATGTTGTTATTGGAAAGAAAGTCTCTAGTTATGGGATTCATGTTTCTACTATAGGAGTCAAAGTAACTGAAGCAACAAGCGATCTGACGAAATCTTTACTTGATGGAGGTAAGACGAATTTGCTTTCTATCAAACCTAAAACAGCACTACTGTATCAGTTGCAGGAGCAAGGAGATGAAGAGACAAAGGAGCTGCTTGAAGGGTTGGGGATTGAAGTGGTTGAAAAGCATACGCTTGAAATCAAGTAACTAAAGCAATAAATGTGTTTGTGTAGGGGTTGCGTTCGCCATAGCGCAGCTCCTCTTTCTCTCAAATTAAAAATGATGTTAGAAAATAAATATATCGCTGCTATTTATGCAGGACTTAGAGCCCAAGGGCTTGAAGACCAAAAGGAGGAGCTTGTCTCCAGTTATACGAACGAACGAACAACAAGCACAAGAGGCATGACAAAAAGAGAAGCTCTAGATTTGATTGCTTATTTGAATGGTGATCAAAACAATAAGGAGGACAAACGCAGCAAGATGATCCGCTATATCTACTCCTTAGCCTATCAGATGAATATGACGCAGATCACCAAGAAAAAAACAAAGGTAGATACAGAACGCCTTAATGCCTTGGCAAAACGCTTGTCTCCCCAAAAGAAAGGCTTACAGGAGCATACTTACGATGAATTAAAAACATTGGTCACGCTCTTTAATAAGTATTACAAAGAACAACTAAATAAAGGAGGATTTTATGAAAGCCCTAATACATGAATTTTCAAGCGAAGATGCCTTTAAGACCTTTGCTCACTTGCTCAATTTCTCCTTGGAGCATTTACGTCAAATAGCAGCGGATTCCGAAATACTTCAGGCACGGTTAATCCTTAGCCTTGTTGAGGAGATTTACAAACAAAAGGTATTAATCAAATTACTGAACGACCCCGAACAATATAAGATATCCCTCAAGGAGCAGGAAGTGATTGCCATAAAAATACTATTGACCAATTATGATTTTATAGAAGCTCCCAATTCCTACACGATGGCAATTTTATCCGAGTTCAATGCCCAAATAGAAGACTATTTAACAAACAATCCAGTAAAAAACAAACAGCCATGCGTGAATCTACTCAGCAGCGATACCAACGAATCCAAGCTTTTTATCGAAGGTTAAGCAAAGCAAAGCTGAGTCATGAGTTTTGTTTGGAGATACTTTGCGACTTTTTTAATGTAAAAAATCCTCGGACGATCGAGCGAGTGATTGTAAAAGAATTAGGAGAGATAGAGCCATACGAACATCAGGACTTGGACAGGCTTTGGATAGATGGTAGGATTCGCAAGCACTTAGAAGCCATTGCTCCAACAGCAGACCTAGAATTAAATAATCCATTAACACAAGAATCAACAGAACAATGAGAGACATAGAATTTGATGAGTCCATAAATTTGGGAGGACACCGTTTTTCTAATAATGATATTTTTCAATTAAAAACAGCCATCCAACAACTAGCAACAGCCTACGCAGAATCTTTTGGTACTCATGGCAGTGGTGGTATAATGCTAGCAGGAGGCAAAGAAACAACGACAGCAACGGACATCAGTTACAGTGGTGGTTGGTTGTATCATAATGGTGCGTTTTGGAAAGTGAATCCAATGGCAGCGCAAACAATTACAGCAGGGCATATTATCTTATTTATTTACAAAACAATAAGAAACTATACAGCCGTTAACTACCAATCAGGAGCTAGTTTTCAACCGCACATAGAGCGTTTTGTAGATGTCATCTATACCGATAACTCGCACCCAGTATTGTCAGGAACCCTGAACCAAGACTTTACTCTTCCCTTCTACGTTCGTTTTGAGCGCATAGAGGACTTGATCAATAGAGAAGCTGCTAATACGGCACATAGAGAATTAGTAGAGCGTTCTTGGACAGAATTAACCGAAACACAACTAACTTCTTTAGTCCATTCGGGAATGACAGGAGTAGGAAATGGCTCTAGAATGAGATACAAAATAATAGGCAAGCAATGCTATATTCAAATGAATTTGATTACTTCAACCGTATCAGCCACTTCTACAATAGCCGTGAAATTCCCAACAGGAATAAGTTTAAGGACGACTACTTACCCCAGTATTATCGCCGCAGACAGCTATAATTTACTTAATCCATGCACCGTCCACTTTTCAGCAGCTTCAGGAAGCACTCCTGATTTAATGACTTTCTCAAGAAGCCACACCGATACCTCACAACAAACACTTTCATTTAACACGGTTATTGAAATCGCTTAAAATAGGAAGAAATTTTCAAGCAAGTTAATCTTATGATGACATTAAAGTTCCTTAAATCAAATCATTATGAATGTATACTATAACACTTCAGCTCAACTGGAGACGAATCAAAATATCTTCCTCAAGAAAGGCACAACACTATTCCTAGAAAACGAGAATGCCAAGGAGCACCGACTTGGAGAAGATACTTGTGCCACTTATCGCTTGTTGATTGATGACCAAGACTTTTTTAATCCTTTCTGCAATTTACATCTAGAGGGCGTGATCGAGTGCTATACAAATCCTGTTCAATTTGGTGGACGTAGCTATCCAAGAGACGAGTTCTTTGAACAAGTATTCTTGAATACAGATACCAACAAAGCAGCGATTATATGGAAGCACACTAGAAATGTTTTGAAGCTACAACGCTATACGGCTGCTTACTATTTGGAGGGTGCTATGATGTGTTTGTACTTACTGGACAACATGTATGCGAAGATTACAGATAGAGTGGGCTATCATGCTAGAGTAAGTTTTCGGGATGCAAAAGGCTATGATCCTGTGACAGGTTATATTATTAACAAGGCTTAAATGAATCATATTATGAACAAAGTCGAGGTAAAAAACCTTCAATACAAGCTTAGAAAGGTGCTTAGAATAAGTTTATCAGTAGATGGGATATTAGGCCCGTCTACTGAAGGAGCAATTAGAAAGTTTCAAAGATTAAATAACTTAGTAATAGATGGCATTGCAGGGCATAATACTTTGAAGCGGTTGAGACATGTCTACATTGAACTATTTATAGATAATTCAAGTTTACTCCATTTTGGGAAACAAAGATTTGTGGTTTTTGTCGATGCTGGGCATGGTGGAATTGATAATAAAGGGAAATATGTTACTCCTGGTAAAAGAGCTTATCATCAAGAAGAAGAAATGCATGAGCGTGGGCATTACTACGAAGGTTTTGAGAATAGGCTAATTACTGAAGCTTTTATTGAAGCTTGTACAGATGCAGGGATCATGTGTGTTAGAACCTATCATCCTTACAAAGATACATCCTTATCTGATAGAGCAGAGATTATCCGCAGTTGGCTTCGTAGAGGTTATTGTGGCTATCTACATTCCTTCCATTCCAATGCAATCTCAAGTAGCAATTCAGCCGCCAAATTAGATGCTACTCGTGGCTTCATGGTCTTCAATACACGAGGTGATAACTTTTCAGATCAGATTGCGACAAAACACTTTGAACATGTAAAGCAAACCATTGGAGCAGACAATTGGAACTATCGCACCCAGACTAAAGATGGAGATGTGGACTTTGAAGTTAACTTTCAAATTTTACGAGAGACCGACTTACAAGAATTTATGTGGTTTGGAGCTATCCTAGAGGAATGGGGCTTTCATACATCAAAGACAGATGCTCAATCTATTATAAATCCTGAGAATAGAAAGAAACGAGTACAGGCTGCTCTTAAAACGGCTCAATGGGTGAAAGAATCTCTTGAAGCTAAATAACTTAATTTTAACGATTTTAAATAGTAATTTATGGAAACATCATTAAAAAACTTAGATAAATTAGCTAAGGAAATATTTATAGAAAGATCATTAGAAAGCTTAGATGAGTTAGCTAAGGAAATACACAAAGCTCAACAAGAAGCTGGATGGTACGACAACGAGAGAAGTGACAATACACTTTTATTGCTAATCAAGTCTGAAATGTTTGAATGTTTTGAGGCTTACCGAAAAAACAAAGGAGTCAATCCATTAAGTCCTGCTGAATTGGACTATTTACTTAGATTAAGCATAATAGAGGCAGAACAATTTAAGAGCCTTTTTGAGTTAAGAGTAAAGGATGGAATGGCGGATGAATTTGCAGATATGGTGATTAGGTTGTTGGATTTTGTAGCTTACAAGAAAATTACAATCATACAAATTAAACGCTTAGAAATTAGCTTTTGTCCTGAAAACTATTTCTTACAATTAGATGAACGCATTACAAGCCTCTACAACAAAGAAGTAAAAGCACTGGATGTAGGGTTTATCTTTGAAACTATTGACCATATTACTGCTTATCATGGCTTTGACCTACGAAAGCACATTGAATTAAAATTAGCTTACAACAAACTAAGAGGTAAGCGTCATGGCAATAAAAAAATATAATTATGTTGGAATTTACATTTAATAAAAAAAGGTTAAGCATTTTGCTTAACCTTTTTCAATTTAAGAAGGTATTTTAAACGTCCCTCCAGTATCAGGCTTTTGGTTGTTGTCAGATAAATCTTGAATCTGAGTATCATTATTTCTATAAACATTAGAGTTAGCAGTAGTAATCTGCACTTGATCCAAGGCTCTAGCTTCCTCCAAAGAGCAATCAACCACCCTAGCAACAAAGTCCAAGGTATGATTAATTAAATTAGTCCTAGACGCATCGATCTCTTCTCTTACAAACTCAAAATTATGGGCATAAGTAAGCGTTTTTAAATCTAGCACATTAGCCAAAATAGAGACCTTATCCAAATTTGCCAAGGCTTGGCTCTGGGTAGTGCTTCCTGAATGGGTCTTTTGGTAATCGGATAAAACAAGATGCAAGCGAAAGAAGTATTCTTCCGATATACGGATATTTTGATCGTGCTGCCAGTCGCCTCCAACAAACTCAATTAAGACCAAAGGTTTTGGGAGCGCAGCTGCATTGTTATCTTCTCCTCGATAGTCGTCCAGTTGATTGTTGAATAAGTCTATTGCTCTGATCTCAGGCATTTGGTCGAGGATTAATTGTTGTATTTCTTCAAAGGTTGTTTGACGCCACATTATTTGAATATTTTTAAGAGTTCTAATTTAATTTTCCTAGCCATTTGTTGCTGCAAATCGGTGCTATTGCCTATGAATTTACGCCTAGGAATGCGTATTTCTAATTTGGTGGACATTGCCATTCGTTTGTATAGTTCGTTCCCTGAAGCTTTATATTTCGCCCAAAAGAAGGCTCGTTGTTTGTTGGTAACTTTTTGATTAATTTGTCCCCCTTCATTGTGGATGCGACCATAAGGAATCCCTTTAGTCCCAATAACTATTTCTGAAGGAGAAGCACGAATAATAGCAATGGACTTTTTCAGTTTACCACTTTGGGTTAACAAAGCTTTGCCTTCATTGCCACCGCTGAACTTTCGTTTCTTCCATTTGTTGACACGCCCACCATCCAAGAAGCCTTGTCGTCTAAAGTTATCTTTAGAAAAATTGACAGCTACTTGACCAATTGTTCTAGGTAGCCGACGCTTGAGGTGGTTGTATTTGCGCTGAATTTCCTTTATTTTATTCTTAGCCATTACCCTCGATTTAAAGTAGTTTCTCCTCCTTGAAGAACTTTAACAAACATTTCCTTGAGCGTATCCTGAATCTCTTCTGAAGCTTCAGCAACAGTTGAATGAATTTCTAGTTTATCAATCATGCTTTGAATATTGACAGACAAATTTCTGACTTGAGAGCCTCCTGTTGTGATTGAATTAATGCCTGTATTTAATTGCTCTTTTGCATTATTAGATAGTTGAGGTTTGTTCTCTTTTATATTGAAAACATTACTTTCTTTATTTAACTTAGTTAATGTTTTCTCTTGAGAGTTGGCAATCTCTTGACCAATCTTTTTACTATTTAAGCCTTCATTCTTTCTTTGCTTATCAGTTGTTCCATTTAAGCCAGACCGTATATCAGCCAATCCTGCTTTAATCTGAGAAAAGTCAAAGTTTTTAATTCCTTTTAGTGTTTCAACAATACCACCTAAGGCATCTCCTATGCGTCGTAAAGGTGTGGTTAAATAATTAAGTACACCACCAACTGCTGTTTTAATTCCATTAAATCCGCTTTTAATCCGCTGAACAAAAGATGATCCCATCACTCTATCAAATAAATTATTAATTGCATTTATACCATTAGTAATAAAATCAAATGTTCCTCCAATAGTGAATTTAAGCACTTTCCATGTATTGGATAATCCTGTACTTAAGGCATACCATGAAGCTTTTAATGCCACAGATACACCATTAATAGACCACAAGCGGCTTACCAAACCAGTAAAGGCACTCCCCAAAGTCCAAACTTTAGAAAACACAGAACCTATAAAATTGAGTCCATTAAAAAATGCAATTTTCATTTTGATTCCAAAGATTTTAACTTTATCGCCAACCTTAGCAAAGGCTTTAGACGATTTTAGCTGTGCCGATGCTAATTGCTTTTCTAATTCTAATTGTTGATTTTTAGACTTATTAAATGAATCGTTCTTGCTTACCAACTTATCTAGATTCGTTTCAAATGAAGAGAAATTATTAAGCAGTTCTACAGCGTTTCCTGAATCCTCTCCAAATATTTGAGCTGCTAAACCTTTAGCAGCACCTTTCCCTAGTTTAATTTGCCCTACAGCAGTACTAATAGCTTTCAAAGCATGAATAGCCGTAGCTTCTCCATTCTTGATATTTTTTTTAAGGCTATTGGCAAAACCTTCTCCAAAGTTCTGATCCAACAATCGCCCAACATCTCCACCGAGGTTAGGCAAATTTTTATTAAAAGACTCCAGGAGTTTGGGAGCATCTTTAATACCTTTAGAGACACTTTGTTGAAGGATCGCCATTTGTTGGTCAGCTGTAGCTCCAAGACCTTTAAAGGCATCTGCCGAATCTTCTAATGTTTTTAGCATGTCGCCTCCAATGTTTGCTCCTGAAGCATATCCTTTTTTGAGCAAATCAAAAGCACTGGCATTGTCAATACCAAATTTAGTAGCTAATTTGGATGCTGCTTGCACGGTGCTTGTATAATCATCTCCATAGACTTTACTCAATGCTGTAGCTTGAGCAGTTAGGTTTTTAGTTTCTTTAGCAGAGCCACCAAGGAGTTGGTTGGTTATTTGTAGGTTGTTTTGTAATTTTGTGCCACTATCCACCAAAGCAATTCCAAGCTTAACAGCTCCAACTGTAGCCAAACCGATTCCCGCAATAATAGGATTCAATCCCGCAGCAGCAAACCTAGAGGAAGAGCTGAAGGCAGCCATCCCATTTCTAGCTCCTGCTAGTCTCCCAAGGTTATTTAAGGCAGAGAGCTTTTTGTTGGTACGTCCTATTCCTTTGTTTGCTTTGCCTTCAAAATCATCAGCCGCTTTAGAAGCTATGCCAAAACGCCTAGAAACTTTATCCAATTGAGAAGAAACTAGGTCTTTAAGTTTTATTTTAAATGTTGCTAAATCAGTCATGATTATGCTTTTTTAATGAGTAAACCAGTTCGAGCTTTGTTGATATTAGAAGCGAAGCTCCAGCTTTTTATAGTCGTGTCCTTTTCTGTGATCACAAGCTCAACGACCAAAGGTTTGGGGTTGTAATATTGTAATAAAGTAAGCGTATAGCCTTTTTTAAGGCGTTTAAAATAGACCTCGTCAGGATTCTCCAGGACTTTTGGGATAAGGTCTAAAATATCCCAAGATTTATTCTCTAGGAGCGTTTTAGCATCCAAGTGAGCAGGGCGTTTGTTGTAGTCTAGTAAACGGATTCTATCCTTGCTGTTTAGATCATTTTTATCGGTCTTATCAACAAACCATAAGATTGCTTGATCTTCGTTACGTTTGACTTTTTGAGCCGTAGCAGCTTTGGTCTTGATTTTACTATAAGCAGCCAAACCAAAGTTTTTAAAGCTCAAGCTTTCTTCGGAAAAGTTAGGAAGGTACATTTGATCCTCTCCAAAGACAAAACCACTGGCTGCTCTATTAACCGCAAAGCCTGCCTTTTTCATTTGCTCAAATTCATCACCTAAAAGCTCCTTAGCTTGTTCTTCATCGATTAGCTGCTTACCTGCTTTGGAATCTCTAGGAATTTGCTCACAACGACAACCAAAACCATTAGGAGGCGTAAAAACACCGCTTTCTCCTGCTTTGAATACCATCCCATCGAGGGCAGCATGAGCAGGGCGTACTCGATCGTCTCCAACGGTCTGATATTCCCAATAAGGGAAGTCCTCGATCACTTCTAAGTTTCGTAAATAATTAGACGTGTTTTGAGCCGTGGAGTAAGCAAGGTTAAACTCTGTTTTTAAATGATGCTTGTTGTATTGCTCAAATAAAGGAGCCACTTGCTGCTCAAACTCATTGAAGCTCTTAGCATCAGATAATAGTTTGTTTGCTTGCCTGATTAAATCAATATCTTTTGTAGCAGAGAATCTGTACAAGTTGAGTTCAAGTAGTGTTTTAGTTAGGTGATCAGGACTATTGTAATCAATGCCTTTGGATTCATTCCAACCACCATTTAACTCCTCAATTAAGCTAGTGGCTAATAAATTAAAATAGGTTGGGTCAAAGCTTGCTTTTCCTTTGGCTTTATAGATACGCTCTAACAAACTGTTCTCTTCCTTCTTAGTTAATCGGAAGGTTTCTATTGAAAGCTCGTCCTTCAAAAGGCAACTACAGGCTAGGTTGTACCTACTTTTTTTTTTAGCTCGTTGCTTGGTTTCTTCTTCCTGCTCCTGGTTATCCTCCTCCTTTTTCTTTTCTTGGATAGATTCCTTTTCTTTGGGCGTTAATTTAACCCCAAAATGTTTCTCCAGGGTTTCCAATGGGATGTCTCCAAAGTTAGCCAAGCCTTGGAATATTTTAATCAAGTCTAGTTTGGAGATCTTCTCTGTTTTTTCATACTCAAACTCTCCATTGGCTACATCAAAGCCATGTTTTTCTAAAATTGGTTTGAGTTGAAAGTTTAAGACCATTTCAATAAACAACTTGTATCCTGCGATCAATTCATTCTCGCCTACTTCGTGTACTTCAGCTTGAGATCGAGAGGAGCCGTCTTTGGTAGTCATTGTTTGCAATAAGAAAATCAGTAACAATTCCTCGTCATTGGCTGCCTTGTAATCCTTAAAGACCGTAGAGCCAGCACCATCAGCTCCTTTGTGAATCTTTGTGCTTGTTCCATTGGGCATAATAATCTTAGCTCCTGATCCTCGTTCTTTTGCTTGTCGTTCAACTTCTTCCTTAGCTCCAGTAACTTGAGGGTCGTATTGATATTCCTCAATAGGTAAACCAAACCGCTCAATAAACTCTCCCCAGCTACTAATCCCAAATCTTTTGAAAATAGCATAAGGAGTGGCATTATTCAATAAGCCTAAGTCTTTCTTTTTACCCACACTCAATACATAATTTACATAAGGAGGGTCATTGTAAGCGAAGCCCTCTTGATCTCCAACTTGTTTGACAACGATCCCTTTCTCTGGGATAACATTTTTTCTAGCAATTAACTCTGCTTTTTTTATTACCCCTTTTTCAAAGTCTAGCTCAATTAATGAATAACCATACCATTTGGATTCAATGATCCAACGAATGATGTCTAAAAAAACAGGTGTTTTAATTACTTTAGAAATAGGATGTTCTTTATCTGTTTGACCGCCCACCTTAAAAATAATCTTAGAGTTTGTGCACTTCAGTACGATACGCTCAGTCACAGAAGTAATTAAACCATCTAAGGTTGTTTCTTCGTAAATATCATAAAGCACACTTCGATCAGGGTTCTCTTCATCCTCTGCATTTCTAAGCGCATATCTCCAGTTCCGAATATCAGGATTAATTCGGAGTGTAGGCTCTATAATTATCTGCTCGCTTATTTTGCGGTTATTAGTTAAGTTTAGTTGATAAGGTTTATCTTTCATGCTTATTTTACTTTGAGTTGCTTAGAATTGAATTTGAACACCATTTGAACAGGGTCTAAGTTTTAAGTTCAGTTGCGAACTAGTAAAAATTAGTTCTTTTGGGGTTAGATAGGATTGTAATGGTTTGGCTAGGGCTATTGGTATCCTCTGTATTAACTTGCTTTAAAGGAAGCATTGGATTCATTTTTTGAGTGCGAATATCTTTGAGCTTTTTAATGGCTTGTTCGTATCGCTCGGTGGTGTGTTTGGGGATCATATTGTCAGCAATTTTGCTAAAAAGATGATACGCCAATAAGTCCACTATAATCATCACGATAATAGGATTGCGACCATCTTTTTCTTCAAAGAAGTTCGTGTCGGTTAAAGTTACTGGAGCAACTGCATCCGCAATACAGGTATAAGCAATAGCCTGATCATTAACGACAATTTCCCCTTCTTTGAAGTCTTGAGTGTTGTTATAATCAAAAGCTTTGTACCCAAAGATTAAAGGCGTGTCGTATTGAAAATTCAAATAAGAAGCTGCTTCTTCTATAGCAAAATCCTCTGCTCTTTTTCTACTATATAGTGTGGCATGGATGACTTGCATCATTTGCTGCTCGTCTAGAACAGTTGTTAGGTCTGAATCGGTTATAAACATTAGTATCTGTATTTAGAATGTGATTTTTTGTGAGGGATGATTATTGTATTATCTTTTGTCTCCGTTCGTTTATTGAGTAGGAAGATAGCTCCTTCTACGGCATCAGGGCCATCATCAGCAGTTCTTGTACCTTTTTCCATGTTCGTGAATTGCTCAATCAATGTATCAATATGCTTGTTTCCTAGTTCTTTCTTGTCTATAAAGAAGTAACCATTTTCAAAATATGGAGAGAGTGCTTCTATACGACCAAATTTCTCAGGCTTCTTTCTTTTGTCAGGTCTAAGAGGGACTCCTAACTTCCTTTTTTTTGCAGCTTTCTTAAAATTGTCAATTAAAGTTCCTTGCAAGAAATTTGCTTCCATATAGTATAGAACATTGGCTTGACCATTAACATAAGCCATCATTTGATAATGCCAATCAATC
Source organism: Aureispira sp. CCB-QB1 (assembly GCF_000724545.1). Taxonomy (GTDB): domain Bacteria; phylum Bacteroidota; class Bacteroidia; order Chitinophagales; family Saprospiraceae; genus Aureispira. Next base: position 249,704 of record NZ_JHBV01000014.1, read on the forward strand.
ATTGTAGCGATAGATGTTTGCTCGACAAAGGCTTTTAATAAGTGGTATTCCTCTCTTTTCTTTCCTATTAACACCGTTGCTTTATAATCACCTGTACTGGTAAAGGAAGGATCTGTATAGCAGATAATAGAATCGTAGTTTTTTAGATTTAAGCACTTTTTGTATTGGAAATATTCTTTTTTAAAGATAGTCCCCTCTTCAATAGGATTATTAAAATATTCAGCTTGAGCAAAACGATAAGTCATTGCATCTATCATATAATCACAGTCCTCCTTGGTATAAATATCCCAAGCAGGATTTCCATTCTCATCTAGCAAATTAATTTGTTCTACTTCAGCAATTTTATTCTCAGAAACCAGTTTAAGTATAGAGGTTTTTGATATTAGGTTTCCAACGATTACAAACCGCCCTGTACCAATACTGAAAGTACCAAATAAGGCTCTAATCATCCACTCATAAGCTTTTTTAACTAGTTTAGGGTTCTTGACTAATTCATCATCGTCCAAATCATCGCAAAGGATAAAATCAGGGCGTTGTCCTTTTACGTTCAGTCCACGTGGTTTTTCCCTTCGACCAAAACTTTTAAAAATGACGCCCTTTCTAGTCATGAAATCACCAAACTCCCAGTTACCTATCTTTTTGAAAACACCAAAATCATGTAATAAGCGAGGGTTTGCCTCTAATTGCGCCTTTATATTATCTAACAAATTTGCAGCCCCTTCTCCATTTGCTGAAGCTAAGACCATAAATTTTAATTTGCCATTTAACATCAAAAAGATGGGAATGATCATAGCAGCATACGTAGTTTTTGCTAATGCTCTAGACCACATTTTTACTAAGAGGCATCTTTTCCTTGTTGAAAGCTCATTAGCTAAATTAACATGGAAAGGAGCAGCATCTCCTTTGCATAATTTAGGGAAGTAATACCTTGCAAATTTATTGAGATCACCTAGAAGCATCTTTATGCGTTCTTTCTGATCTGATAGACTTTCATTAGGATTAACACTACACTCCTCAGCAGCTGCATCAAGCTTCTCTTGATAGGCTTTTAGTTGATCCTCGTATTTTTTTTTGATTTTGACCATATCTAATTCTTACTTAATTCGGATGCTTTAATAGTTAAGAATTCCATTTGATAGTCGCCTATTCGTTGGGCAAGTTCAGGGTCTTGTTTTCGCATGAAATTGACAAATTCCTCGAACGCTTGAATGTATGTAGCAAGGTCTGCTCCTCGATCTAATGATCGAATGCCAGCCATTAACTTTGCTATTTGATCTGACTCAGTAGAAGTCAATATCCTTTCTTCTTCTTCAGACTTTTCGTAAATCATTCCTATTTGTACATAAGTCCGTTGTACAATTTGCTCAGAAGTGACTAAACGAGCATTTCTAAGAACTTTCCAATTTTCTTTAGTTACCCATTTAGAAATCTGTTGCCGACTAATCTTTAGTCTTAAAGCGATGTCCGCTTGACTCAAGCCCAACTCTATGAAGAGTGTTTTTGCTATTTTTTTATTTTCTTTTCCTTTCATACCAACAAAAATGCACCTTTTTAACTAGTAATTAGCTGCTTATAATTTTAAGCTACACATATACGGAGAAAAACGACATGTATACGGAGCTTAACGCAAAAGGGCAAAAATGCTACTTGGAACTGACTTATATTTGTATAACAAGCCTGAACTATCAGGCTTGACATTGAAAAAAATAAGGATTAAACAATGACTGATACGAATAATAAAAAGCCAAAAACATTTGTCCTATCGGATGATTCAATAAACAAATCGGGGTCTAGGATTTTGACCGTTGGAATAGACATAAAAGAGTTTAAGAAAAATCCTGTCATGTTTTACAATCATCACCGCTCAAGCAACTGGGATCATCCTAATCTGCTCCCGATAGGTCGGTGGGTGAATATCCGTAAAGAAGACGGTCGCCTGTTAGCAGATGCAGAATTTGACATGGATGACGAATTTGCTGCTAAGATTGCAAGAAAGGTTGAAAAAGGAATTTTGAATGCAGCCAGTGTTGGGATTAGAGTGATAGAAGTCAGTACAGAGCCTAAACACTTAGTAAAAGGGCAAACAAGAGCAACAGTAACCAAAAGCCGAATGATGGAGTGCTCTATTGTTGATATTCCAGGCAATGGAAATGCACTAAGGTTAAGTTATGATGATGATGGTGATATATTGGAGTTAAGTGCGACCAAAAACAGAGAAAAAGTTAATACGATTTTACCACTTATAAATTCTACAAATAATACGCAGATGAAAACGATTTATAATTTTTTTAAACTAGGTGCAGATGCTTCTGAGGCTGATATATTAGCTGCGGTTACAACACTTAGAAACAAGAACAGTCAATACAAGCAACAAATAGCATCCTTGGAATCAGAGGTTGACAGCTTGAAAGGAGCAGAACAGAAAAACAAATGCTTGAGCTTGGTTGATAAGGCTATTGCCGATAAAAAATTGACTGAGTCTGATCGAGAGACGTGGATGCAGCTAGCAGAGGCAAACTACGAACACGCTGAGAAAGCTATTGGTAATATGAAAGGCTTTACTTCTTTGAGTGCTCAGATCGAAAGTACTACAACAGTGGACACGACTCTCAGCGATGCTGAAAAGTATGAAAAGAAATGGGAGGCAGGAGAACTAAAAGATTGGGAAAAAAAGAATCCTGAAGAATTTCAAAGATGCTATAATGCTTACTTAGAAGTATAAAATCAGCCAAACTAAAGCCCCAAAAGACCTAAAACCAAACCTATTATTAATATATCAATTAAACATTATGAAAACAATACTCTCATTAATTTTAGTTTTTAGTTCCCTATTTATCCTCGATAAGGTTTTTCCCTATCAAAGTCCTTGTGATTGCGAACAAGTACAACCCGAACAAGTAAAACAAGACACTTATGCAACGGTTGATCTTGTCGATTATACCTCATTAGAAGAGCATCAGGTAGCAAGATTTGAAAATGGAGAGCCATATGATTTTAGCCATGATTTAAATGTGACTCCCATTGATGATCCTGCTATTCCTGATGACATTCCCATTAGAGGGAACAAATATTTTGAAATAGAGCCATGCTTGGATTGCAATTATCAGTTTGTCCCTACAGATAATTTTGAAGAGGTAAGGCAATCTGTAGAAGAAAGGGTGGAGAACTTAAACACCTATCGACACGAGCCATCGAAATACGTCCCCAAGAGATGGAATCGCCACGCTAAGAAAGTTCTGACAAGAACAACACCTTAGCAAAAGCAAAGTAACAATTTAGAAACATCTTATACTTTACCTAATATGAAATTTTTATTCCTAACAAATACAGCTGTTGATTGGGGACAACTAACCGAATACGGTCTAACAGCTATGGTAGTTACAGCAGTATTTGTGATCATTGTAAAACCAATCATAAACCAAATTCTGAAGAATAATTCAGAGTCTACTGAAGCTTATAAGAAGTTGGCAGACACGATAGCCACAGGCGATAGCTTGAATAGAGAAAGCACCAAAGATGTAGAGGCAAGAGTCCTAAAATCTTTAAATGAGTTAACCGAGCCTTTGACTGTCATTAAGGAGAAGATAAAAGCTATCAAAGAACAATTGAATAGAATCGAAAAGCAAACCAACAGCAGCAATTAAATCAGATACTTCTATTTGTTTTTGCCAAAAAACGAAGGATTAATTCAACAACAAATAACACAAAATAAATATGCCAGCAACATTAAAAATCTCCCAGTGGAGTAAATTATTAGTCGGAAAGGATAATGAGTTCCTCCATGATAGTTCATGGTTTATTGCAGCAGCAGTAAATATGGATAAATTTGTAGAGGGGGAATTCATCAACTTTACCCATAAAGGAACGATTCCAACGGTAAGTAAGAATCCTACTTATCCTTTAACTCAAGTCAACCGTGCAGACATTCCTGATCGTATTCCATTAGCAGACTATGCGTCACAAGAGTTTATCATTCCTAAAATTGATTTGATTGGGCTACCGTATGACAAAAGAAAAAGTGTCTTGAAAGATTATCGAGATGTCATTACAGATACCATTACTTCTGAGGGACTTTGGAATGTGTCTCCTTACCAAAATACGTCAAAAACGCCAATGATAACTGCGACGGGCCCTGTTGTAAATGGTTATAAAACAATCATAGGGGATGATATCAAACGCCTAAGAATTGCACTTAATCAAGCTTTCCCTGGATTAAAGAAAGCTCCTTGGATATTGACATTAGATTCCAATTCTTACTGGGGTTTATCTCTCAATGATGACATTTTGAGAGGTCAAATGATGTACAAGAAAAATGCAGGAGATGTGAATCTTGATGGGATTAAATACTTAGGCTTTGAGTTGATGGAGGATGATAGAACCCCCTACTACGATGCCACTACTCGTCAACGTATGGCTTACGGCTCAACACCTGTCATTGGGACGGATTTTCGTTCTGCAACTGCTTTTATCAAAAACAAGACCTTTATCAAAGGTTTTGGTAAGCTTGAATTTTTTGACAATCCACGGGATAGCTCTATTCAAGCAGATAAAGGATCATTCTTGCAACACGCATACATAGGGCCTCTAACTGAAAACCTGCAAGATAATTTAACCTTCATGGGAGCTATTTATATGACTCCATAGAGTGTAAACCCACATCTTATTTAAAGAGCGCATTATATTTGAAGCAATGCGCTGCCTTATCCAATTTATTCCATTTCATAAAAATACCGCTATGAGCGATTTTGATAAAGTACTAGAACAGACAAAAACAAAAAACGGGCTTGAATTAACTGCTTATATTCAAAAAAACAAGGAAGCATTAGAACAATCTCAAGTAGCCCTAAAATCAACTCAAGACGAATTAGCTGCTTGTAAGGCAGAGTTAGAAACTGCTAAAAAAGAACGCTCAAAAATCAAAGGGCAAACGACTAAAGCCGAAAACAAAGCAACCTCTCTACAAAAGGAGAAAACCTTGCTAGAGAAAGAACTAGTCGAAGAAAAAAGAGCAAAAGAAGATTTGATGATGGAATTGAATAATCAAGCGAAAGAAATCGCTCAACTCAAAGACAAAATTCATCAAGATAAAAAGAACCTACCTTCTTTAAGTCAACTAAAAGACAAAGCAAAAATTGTCATGAAACAAGAAGGAGTACATAAGGTTTTTATTTCTCTTACTGCTCAAGTATTCTTAGATGAAAATAAAATCAAGAATGCTTTTGGAACAAAGTATAAAGTGGCGATTCTAGTTGATGAGGATAGCGTTCAGCTCTCTAATCCTTAAAAATAAGTAATTGCTTATTTTTTCATTTAATCCACAAACAAAAAGTAAATACACAAAGCTATGGCTTATCCAAGTATAGATATAAAAAAATCAAATGGCAATTTGAATCGCCCAGACTTAAACGAGGACAATATTGCCATGATGGTTCTTCCTGAAGGAACATATGCTATTGCAGCACTAGAGCCTGAAATTGTTTATAGTTTAAAACAGGCAGAAGCTTTCGGGTTCTCTCCAGCGAATGATGAGGTGTATGATATGTTACACCATGAACATATTAAAGAGTTTTTTAGAGAAAACCCTAATGGTGAGCTTCATTTAATCACTACAACAGGTCAAACTGTAGCAGCTATGTTAGGAAATAGCTCTACGGTGGGAAGTCTAGAGCCATACCTCATAGCAATGAATGGCAAGATAAAACAAATTGCTATACTTGCTGAGGAATCCGTTGCAGATTGGTTTGTGGACAACCTAATTACAGCAGATTTAGTAACTAAAGCTCAAGGTCTAGTTAATCGCTTAGCACAAAAAAACATCTTCTTAGATACCATTTTTTTAGAAGGAATGGGATTTAGTATGGCTCCAGGAGATGCTCCTGATATGAGAGCTAAAAATGCGCCCAATGTTGCCGTGGTTCTTGGAAAGGATTTAGGAGTAGCTAGTATAAAAGTAGACTTTCATAACTATGCAGCAATTGGAACCGTTTTAGGTTCTGCAACCAAAAAAGCTATTCACGAATCTTTTGCTTGGTACAAGAAAGAAAACACGATTACGAGCAATGTAGATGATCGCTTTTTGGAAGTAAGAATTAGCTCCAATTTAACAGTAGCTGACCCTTATGTTAACAATGATACCAACCTAAAAGTCCTACATGATAAAGGCTATGTTTTTCCTCGTCAAGTTCCTTTCTTGACAGGTTTCTATTGGAATCAATCCAATAACTGTGTGTTGGTTAGTGATGATTATAATTCTACAGAGTTGGTGCAAGTCATCAACAAAGCGATAAGAATTGTTGGAGCGACTATCGCTCCTCATATAAATGAGACCTATGATGTAACCAAGGAAGGAAGGCTAACAGAAATAGCTCGAAGAACCCTCACGGCTGAAATTAGAGGAGCTTTAGAAACGAATATGGGCGACAATATCAGCTCGATAGGAACGCTCCTTGTTGATCCGACGAATGACCAAAATAATCAACCCTATCCTTCGTTAGTGACTGATCCCACACTGAGAGTGTTTTTAGGGTTAGTTCCAAAAGGGAAAACCGAACAAATCATTTTCCAAGCAGGCTTTCAAAACTAGAGCATTTCTAATGTTCAAATAGTATTCAAATCACATTCAAATATTAAATAAAGATGTTAAAAAACGGTATTGAATATAGCTACTCAAGTCTTCAATTTTCTTTCTTAGGCAATACGGATGTAAAAGGGGTAAAGAGTATCAGTTACAAGGTAAAGCGAGAGAGCGAAAATTTAAAGGGAGCAGGAGATGAGCCTGTAGCAATTGGTTTTGGGCCTAAAGAATACGAAGGCGAAATAGAGTTGATGCGTAAAGACATCAATGCAATTCGTAAAGCAGCTGGCGAGAAATCATTGGTTGATATACCTCCCTTTGATATTATAATTGCTTATGCTAATGGTGTCGATCCTATAAAAACAGATACGTTGCGTTTCGTGCGTTTCATGGAAGATGGTTTGGAAGGCACTACTGGAGACAAAGAACTTCCCTTGACTATTCCTCTTGGTTTATCAGGGATTGAATATAGTTAATCTTAAAATAATCAAAATATGTTTATTAAAGTATCAAACGAGCAAATTGAAGCTTGGAAAAAAAAACATGTAGAAGGAGTCCTTGCTTGGGAAACCCAAGAAGGAAAAGTTTACTTCAAGAATCCTAATAAATCAGAAAAATACTTTCATACGATTAAAAGAGCATTGGTTTTTCAACAAAATAAAGACTTAGTATCTGCTGGAGAGGTCATTTTCAATGCGTGTTATTTAGGAGGTTTGGGAGACCTTAATAATATTGAAAAGAACCATCCTAGTTATGTTGGTGCTTGTTTAGCTTGCACTGATCTAATTGAAATTACTGAAGGAAATTTTACAGCAGCGTAGAGGGTTATTTAGATCAGTGCCCAATTATTACGAATGATAAGGCAGATTTATTCAGGAGAATGGATGCCCACATTTGGTATTTTCTTCGCATTGATCCTGAAACTTTAAGTCCTGAAAAATATTTTGAAATCTTTAGAGCCTTAGAATACATACGAAGGGAAGAACGCAAAACTAGTCTTAATTATGGAGTTTAACATTGATTTACAGGAGGCGTATGCCAAAGCATTTGGAGTTAGATTGCCTATTTATATTCCTGTAACTGTCCCAGTGACAGGACAGCCCAATGACTACACGCAGCCCCAAGCAACTCAAACAGAGGCTCTAAAATTTCAAAACATCTCTACGCTTAAAATAGATACTTCACCTGTCAAAAGTTCTTTAGGGACAATTGTCTTATCACCAATTACTTTCAGGGGAGGCTCTTATAAAGAACGGCTTAGAAGTGGTCAAATAATAACGAGTCAATATGATGATTTTATGTTACCTCCTACTGCGACACTTCAAGTGAAATTTGACAAAAATATTGTCAAAACACCTTTAAGAGGTGGGCGTGGTGAGTTCAAGGAAATGATTGGAACGAGTGATCCTAGAATAATTATCCGAGGTATTTTAATTGGAGAAGAATTAAAGCGTCCAGAGCAGGATATCAGAAAGTTAAAAGCATTGGAAGAAGTGCCTAGTGAGTTGGCTGTGGTCTGTGATTATTTGGGATGGTTGGGGATTGATTATTTAGTGATCCAAAGTTTAAATCTTCCTGATCTAAAAGGTAAGCCTAATATGCAGCCGTTTGAATTAAGTTGCCTTGGTGACAAACCTATTGAATTGATTTTAAATGGAAACTAAAAACGAGTATAAAAAAAGAATTGAGGCAGGTCAAGATATATTTGACCTATGTATTCAAGAATATGGAGGATTGAATGCTTTGTTCTTGTTGTTGGCAGACAATCCTCAGTTAGACTTAGTTCGTAAATTGGTTCCTGGAGAAGAAATCAAATTAAGAGTTGAAACACCCAAAGAAGTGCCTTTGAATAAGAATCAAATGGACTACTTCAGAAAGGAGGATATCAAGGTAAATATGCAAGAAAATGAGTTACTTCAGGATGATGTTGTTCTTGTGATCACAACAGGAGACAGTATTCAAGCAGCTCCAACAGGTTTCACAATTGCAGGGAGTAATACAACTTCTAACCCTCCTCCTAATCCTGTAACGCTCGATGGAGTGTTGACAAGTAGTGGTAAAACTTTGTTATCAAGTACGGGTGCTATTATAAGACCTCAAACAGCTCCTACCATTGGCACAAGTAACGGATTTACATTATTAACTGACCAAAGAATGCCTATAAAAATAAACCTCCCCATATTAACCTATTTAATCACAGCTTCGGGCAATTATATATCAACAGCTCAGGGCGATTTATTAATACTTTAAATATGCCATCTACACCAATAAATCAACTGCCAGTAATAGGCACAGTCACACTTGACGATGTTGTCATTGTAGAGCAGACAATAGGCTCAACAACGACCACCCACCAAGCAACCGTTCGCCAATTAGTGGGTGGTTTTTCCCCTGTTCCTACAATTACTAATTTGACATGGGATGCTCCCAGTGACGGTTTAACTATCCAAGGAGATAATTTGCTCCCCACAACATTAGTTCTAGTAAATGATATTCCTTACCGAGTAGAAAGTTTTGAGTATGGAGCTGCTCCTAATCCAAACAATAATGCCACTATATACTTGGAGATTGCCAGTAGCCTTCCTTCTGGAATACATACAGTCAAAGTGAAGAACTTTGTACACGAAGCTACAGATACCTTTACAATTTAGTATCCAATGAAGCAGCTTACCATTCAAATAACAATTGGTCAATATACTTTCTATTCTGTAGACCGTATTAATATAGAAAGTTCGTGGAATTTCTTGGCTGATACAGCAACCATCTTTTTATCAAGAAGATTGCTGGCACAAGGAAGCCTAAGTAATACGGAAGCTCCTGACTTGAGTACAGTAATAAAGGTTGGAGATAAGGTACAAATAGACTTAGGGTATGACTTTGTATTTGAAACGGAGTTTATTGGTTATGTAAAGTCAATTAGTCCCAATATTCCTGTAAAAATTGAATGTGAAGATGCCATGTGGTTACTAAAACAAAACCATTTTTCTAATGCTTGGAGAGCCGTTTCTTTAGAAGACTTACTGGGGTATATCGTTCCTTCAGATGTAGTATTTGAAACAACAGGAAACGCCAACCTTGGCAAGTTTAGAATAGACCAAGTGAGTGCTTTCGATATTTTAAAAAAAGTGCGAGAAGTTTATGGTCTAGTAAGTTATTTCAGAAGCGGTCGATTGATAGTTGGTTTTCCTTATCAAGAAGAAGCTAAAGAAATTAATCTGCACCTTCAGGAAAATATAGACGACTCTAAGACAAAACTATCTTTTAGAAGGTCGGATCAGGTTAAGCTCAAATTCAAAGCTATTTCAATACAAAATGATGGGACAAAGATAGAGGTTGAGTTGGGAGATCCAAAAGGAGAATTAAGGACAATCCATGTTCCTATTGGATTGAAAGAAAATGCAATTAGAACTGTAGCTGAAGAAAGGATGCAGCTTTATAGTTTCGATGGTTACGAAGGGACAATAACTACTTTTGGACAGCCCCATGTTAGACATAGTGATAAGGTGAGAATTACAGACGATTTATACCCAGACAGAGAAGGCGTTTATCGAATTGATACAGTCAAGGTTCAGGTAGGAGCACAAGGCTATAGAAGAACTTTGACGCTCGGAAACAAAGTATAATTTTTTTTAACCATACAATTAAACACAATGAAAAAATTAGGAATTGAGAACATCATGTTTATTATCTCTTTTGGGTTGTCATTTGGCAATGAACTTGATCAAGCTTTAGAAGATAAAAGCTTGAGCTTTGGAGAAGCATTAGGTTTTCTTGACAACTTGAATGATATTGATGATGTCATTGAAGCTGTAAAAAGAGCTCCTGCTGAGTTCTTAGATTTGGATGCTCAAGAAAAAGAGCAAATTCAAGCAATGGTAAAAAAAGATTTTGACATAGCAAATGATATGGTAGAGGAAGCTATTGAAGAAAGCTTCGGTTTTGCTTTATCTACCTTTAGATATGTTATGAGAATGCGCAAAATCTTTGCTTCTAAAAACGCAGCTTAAAATGGTTGCAGCTGAATTAAGAAGAATGCTTGAGCAGTTCATTGATAAGAGAACTGTTCGAGCATTTCTTATAGAAGGTAAAGTAATAGAGATTGATAAGGAGAATAAAGTTTGTGATGTATTGCCATTAGATAGTCAAGCTCCTTTTCAGGATGTGCGTCTTTTACCTTTATCAGGATCAGGTGGTTTTGGTTTTACATTGTATCCCAAAAAGGATACTAATGTGACAATCTTGAAAAAGACCGATACAGAAGCTTTCTTAATCTCTTGTCAAGAGATTGAAAGTATGGAGTTGTTTGTTGGAGATCAATTTAAATTGGAGGTCAAAAACAATGGAGATTGTATTTTTAATGATGGCAGCAATGGTGGTTTAATCATTGTTGACAAGCTCCAACAGCAAGTGGCAAAGAACAGCCAGTTATTACAAAAAATAATGACGGTTTTTAGTACTCCAGTTAATGAAGCAGGAAATGGTGCGCCTTCGGTTTTTCAGCAAGCATTAAATGCGGCTACTCAAGGAAGCCAAACAGCAGACCTATCAAATATTACAAACGATAAAATCAAGCACTAATGTCATTTAGAGAATTTATTGCAGGAGACATACAGGTAGATGATAATTTTGACCTTCTGATTAAAGAGGGCGATTTTGTAGTCGCTCCGTCAGACGAGCATAATCAAACTCTAATTATCATTAGCTCAAAGGGAGCTTTTCGCTTTGCGCCAATGGTAGGAGTTAATATTTACTCTTATCTAAATTCTACAGGTCAAGTCGATGCAATTAAACGAGACATTCAGGAGCAGCTAACCTTGGACGGTTATCGAGTAGATTCTATTGAATTTGCTTCAGACAATAAAATTAAAATAAACGCCAAAAGAATCCGATAGATCATGGAAGAGGAAATCCTAAATATATATAAATCCGCTGAGTGGAAATATGAAGATTATAAGAAACTTGCTGTTGATTCTAAAGAAGATATCAAAGCAATTCGAGCAGAGGTTTATAACGAATTAGACTCTGACCCCGATTTAGGATTGGTAAATGATCCGAGTAAGGCAGCTCTTTGGAATTTGTTTGCAGATATTTTTGCCTTTGTTGCATACATCTTGCACAAACTTTGGACAATTTATGAACAACGATTAAAAACAGCAGCTAAGGCTGTAATCCCACATACTCCTTACTGGTATGCCCTTCAAGCAAAGAAATTCCAATTGGGGGATAATTTGGACGCCACAAATGGCACAGTCGAATACCCCGTGATAGATGAGGCAAAACAGATCATCACAGCTTCAGCTGTTAAAGAAAGTGGTGGTACTTTGATATTAAAAGTGGCTAAAGCAGGAACAGGAGGATTAGTGCCATTGACTAGTGCTGAATTATTAGCCTTTAAAGGCTATGTTCGTAGCTTTAAGGATGCAGGTGTTAATACCTTAATTGTAAGCCAAAACCCCGACTTACTTAAACTTGAATTGAGTATTTATTACAATCCAATAATCCCCCTAGCAACCTTAAAAACAAACGTAGAAGCTGCGATTGTTAATTATGTCAATAATTTGCCTTTTGACGGCATATTTAGACGTACAAAATTGGTGGATGCTATTCAAGCATTAGAGGGCATAGAAGACGTAAAAATAAACATCTGTGAAGCTAGTGTGAATTATACTAGCACTCCTAGTTTTACGACTATAGATGTTTTTTATGAATCGGTTGCAGGGTACATGAATATTGACCCTAACTACCCATTATCAACTGGACTAAATTTTATAGCAAATGTTTGATTTTTCTTTTAGAAATACGATTAAAAGGTTGTTGTATCCTTTTTATAGAAAAACAAAGCACATTGCTGTTTTGATGACATTCTTAGTTTCCATAAGGAGGCTCAAAGATAATTTTATAGCTTTTAGAAACAAGACAGAATATGATATAAAATTTAATGCTCAAACCTTGTCTTTAGAAGCAAGATTGAATCAAGAATATAACCTCTTAATGGGGACTATATATATTGAAACAGTATCGTCAACAGACAATGCTGTTTATACTTTTTGGTTATCAGAAAATCAGGCTCCTGTATATGTTGGTTGGCTATCAGAAATGACAATTAATCCAGTGTATACTTTTTGGTTATCTGAGCCTCCGCCAGCAGGAATAGGAATTGAATTTATTGTTTGGGTTCCTTCTACACTCAACTTTGACCTTGAGCAGATGAAGGCTATAATTAATTTATATAAACTGGCTGGAAAGCGTTACGCAATAAAGCCGTATTAAACCAAACAACAGTATGAAGAATCAAATCTTAAATATGGATTGTCTAGAAGGAATGGCACAAATTCCTGAAGGTTCTATCGATATGATTTCTGCTGACTTACCTTATGGTATGCTAAAAACAAGGCATACAACATGGGACATAAAAATCCCATTTCTCCCACTATGGGAACAGTACAAAAGAGTACTAAAGTTAAATGGTGTAATTGTTCTAACTGGAGTACACCCTTTTACAAATGAAATTATTAATTCAATTCCCAAAGGTTATAAATACCGAGAATTGATTTGGTACAAGAGTAGTGGAAGTGGTTTTTTGAATGCAAAGAAAATGCATGTAAAACAACATGAAAATGTCCTTGTCATTTACAAAAAGACACCTTACTATGATCCTCAAAAATATCCGATCGAGGAGCGTTTTGTTTCAAAAGGAAAATCCAAGAAAAAGAACAATGCAAAAAATTGCAAAGCATTTGCTATTCGTGGTAAAGCTTCTGAAAACTATGTTTATAAAGATGATGGTACTCGTTATCCTGATACCGTACTTGAATTTGGAGAGTCGGTGCTGCCAATCAAAAGTGTACATAGAAAAGGAATGCATCCAACAGAGAAACCTGTTGATTTAGTTGCTTATCTAATTCGTAGTTTTACCCAAAAAGGAGAAACCGTCCTAGACAATTGTATGGGAAGTGGAACGACAGCTGTGGCTGCCATATTGGAAGAGCGCAATTTCATTGGATTTGAAATGGATGTAGATTACTACAATATGGCAATGCAAAGAATTGTTGAAGCTAGGAATCAAATGGAGCAATGGCAAACTGATGAAGTGAAGCCAGCAGGAAAAGGAAGTACTTAGTATTGTTTGGAGAGTGCATTCATGTACTCTCCAAATTCTATTCAAATGTTGTTCAAAAGTGAACTCTGTCAGCTTTGAATATATCTATTCTAAGCGTTTTTATATAAATTTGTTTACTAGAAGGACTTGATTTTTTAAGAAGCTTAATAACGTGTAGAAAAGCTTAAATATGAGGTAATTGTTAAAAAAGGCAACTTTTACTCTCAAAAAAAACGTTAACATTTGACTTGTAAGTTTTAAACTGAATGCCAAGAAAATGACACCCTGTGAGCTTTGAATATATCTACTCTAAGGGACTGTATTAAAATTTGCTTACTTAACGAAACTGATTTTTTTATTTATTCTTAGAATCTTATTAACTGCCAAATACGAGGGATTTCTAAAAAATGGCAACAAAAACAATCAAAAAAAACTTTAACATTTGAAGCTAAAAAACCGCCTAAAAAGTATACATTTGGTTATCAAAAAAAATATACAAATAGTTTTGCGGTTTTTATACTGAAGGTCTTTTTCTGAGTAACTGCAATTCCATGTTGAGCCATTGTATAAAACGTATTATGATGAACAATTGAAGTATTTGATGTTTTGATAATGATTTACATTACCAGTTTAGTTTGAGCGTACAGCTTGTAAAAACTAAAAGGTCAATTTGTTGAGAAAAAAAGAAGAAAGATCATTTAAGGTTCTTTTCGATCAACAAATTGACCCACAACAAAAATTGGTTAAAGAGGTTCTATTTTATGATTCTATTTCACTTTTCCATAAATAAGCCAACGGGTAACATTATTATCTGCATCCAGCAAGAAGATAAGCCCTGTTTTTTCATAAAAAACAAAGTTGTTTTGGCTTCCTCCAAGCATTCTAGTTGGCTTGCCGTACAGTTTTTTTATAGCATCCAAAGAAGAGCCAATTTTAATACCACGAGCCGTTTCACCTTCGTAATCAGGTTTTGTCATTAAAAAGCCCTCCAGTTCTTCTTTGGTACTCCAAGGACCGCTGTAAGTCGCTACTAGAGTTGCGTCAAAATCTTCTTCTTCAACGGTAACAACAACCGTTTCTGGACGTTTTTCGTTTTGTTTTTTGATATCAATACTTTTGAAAGCATCTTTATCGTCAAACAAAACCTCTATTGCTTCTACGCCTACTTCTGCAATTGTTTCTTCTTCTCCCTCAATTTCTTCAGATATTTTTTTCTTAAACAACTTGGCAAACACATTGTTGGTAACAGCATCTAAGTTTGTCGTAGCAAGTAGAGCATTGCCAGATTCAGCCGCTTTAAACTCTTTTTTTGCATCTGCTTTCTGATTGGATAAGGCAAATGCAATGCCACGGGCAATATGCCCATTGCCAACCAATAGTTTATTATCGTTGGTAGCGGCAAATTGAATGGCTTTATTAGCTAATCCAAGTGCCATTTCATATTCACCTAGTAGACAGTGTGCTAAGGCTGCATTAACATAAGCTGGTGCATACTGGTCGTCAATACGAAGGGCATCGTTAAACAAATCTAGGGCATCTTTTGCCAATCGCAATCGCTTATCTTCTTTGGATTCTCCTGCCCCTTTTGTTCCTGCATGACTCAATCTTGTGTCCAAGTCAAGCCCAAAGGGATAGACGAATTTCAATTCTTCAGGGCTATACATGCTCATTGCTTCTTGTGCCAATGCGACTCCCGCATTGTTGTACATCTCTCGGCTAGGGAACGTAACAATAACATGGTCATAGCACATAGAAGCCTTTTCATAACGGCGTACCAAGTTGAGCAAATTAGCGGTATTAAAAACTGGAATTAGCTCTTCTAGCATTTCTTTAGAGTTGTTGTAAATAGCAATTCTATCTTGACGAGAAGGATAACCAAATGTCTCGTCAGGAATCTCTAAAGCATCGTACAGTTTATCAAAAAAGACTCCACCAACACCCAAAGTATTGTATCCGCTCATATAACCAAATATGCCACCAAAATAGTCAGCTTCCGCTTCCATTCTAGCACGATCATCCGAGTCGTACATAGATTCTTTGACATTCTTTTTAATATCATTGTCAGGGTTGGCTTTTCCAAAAGCATGAGCCCAGCCGTGATCTTTGTAAAAGTGGGCAATTTCGTGTGCCATTACTGTAGCAACAATATCCAATGAGTCGGCACCCAAGTCTGCCGCCAAATCATAAATCCCTTCTCCAAAATTAATGGTATTATTACTAGGACTATAATAAGCATTATAATAAGGCTTTCCTTGATAATTATAAATAAAGTTAAATGTAGGAGCTTTGCGAGTATCTTTGACAGTTTTGCAAATTTTGTTGAAAATTTGCGCTGCTTCTCTTGCTTTTAACTTTTGATAATCAGATAGATCGGTTTCTAGTGGTTTGTAATTGTGCGGACTGATATTGCCTGCACTCAAGAAAATAGAAGGTAGTGCAAAGCATAAACCAATTTTTAACCATTTAGAAAAAGTGGTTTTTTCTTTGGTTGGAACTGTTTGGTAAAGGTGTTGCATTAATTATAATTTTTAGTGGTTGAATGAGGATGCAAATGTCGTATCTATTGTCCTAATTAATATAGCAAAAACTATGCTTAAAAGAAACGCTGAGTAGTATTTTTTTCCCTTTTGACAGGAAAGTAGTAGAGTGGTTAAACTCATAAAAAAGAGCGTTTAAAGCAAGTGCGACTGAATTATACTTAACGCTTTTTCGGGCGCTTCTACTTGAACCATAACTAACTGCTGGTGCGGTTTCTGAGACCAATATTTGAATGTTTGAAAGGAGACAGGTTGGATCGTAGATAAATAAATGTTGGCAGTATCATCCGATTGTTTGCTGCTATGTACTTTTTCTATATTGCTAAACGGAATAGACTCAATGTGGATTTGATTATCTTTATACAAGATAAAAATGACACGTTTGTTGGTAATGATATATTGTGTGTGCTTTTTAGCTAGATCTAGTTTTTTGATTTTGATGGTTTGATGGTATTTAATTAAACCAATCAAGCAAGGAATAGAAAATAAAAATAGGAGATCAAAGTTATCGTCATTGCTTACATTGTAAATGAGAACAAAGAAAAAGAAAGAGAATAGTATTTCGAAAAGACATCCTGAATTATAGTTTTCTAAGTATTTAAGCGGTTTGCCCATTTTTCCTTCCCACAAAACCGTTTCAACTGTTTTAATGGTTGAAAGGTAGTCGTGGATTAAAGCAGCGTCTTTGAATTTAAATTTCATTTTTCTTGGAGTAGGTGCTCACGGATAATTTTAGTGACTCTATTGGCTTGATTTCCTATGTTAATGAATCCGATAAAATCGGTATTTTTATCATCAATAAAATAGGACATCTCAAAGTTTATCGCCTGTTTTGTATGAAACAAGACAGCAATTTCCCCATTAGTATTTCGATGTGTTTGTACTTGTTTAATCGATTTTGCACTAACCGCATTGATATGAATTTGTTGTTGATACCAATGAACAAGAATGCATTGTTTGGACGTAATAAGGTATTTGCTGTATTTGAGTTTGTTTTGTTGGATGTCTTTTTGTCGTTGTTGCAAAATAAATAAAAAAGCACCCAATAAGATAGATAAAATAATTATTGTTAACCCAATATGAATTAAAAAAGTGGCAATGGAAATACCTATTAGAAGTAATATAAGATTAATAATAAGCAAAATTTCATCTTTGAAAAGAGTATTCTTCACTTCTAAAGGAATCATTCGCCCTTCCCATAAAATAGCTTCTTGTGCTTTTATAGTGTTAATATAATCTCTTACAAGAGAATAATCTTCAGGGTCTATAATCATTTTAGGTGGACTTATTGAAGCAAAGGACTACAGTGGAGCATCAAGAATCCAACGTTTTATTTCTTGTGTTCCAAGCGAGAATAGCACCAATTAAAATCATTGGCAAACTCAACAATTGCGCCATGTTAATAATACTATCGGGATCAAAAACATAGTGTTTTTTTATAAACTCCATACAGAAACGTAAGATGCCTAGCAAAAATAGGAAAACAGCAAAAACATGTCCATCCTTTACTTTTCCAAAGACTTTTTTGTGGTAAGCAAGTGTAAAAAAGAAAAGACTAAGGTAAACGACAAAGCCATATAATTGAACAGGATGACGAGCAATGTCATCGACTTTAGGAAAAATAAATGCCCAAGGTAGATCGGTTGGAGCACCAACAATTTCGGAGTTCATGAAATTCCCCATTCGTATAGAGGCCAAGCAAAGTCCTGCAACCAATGCTCCTTTGTCTAAGAACCACAAAATAGATTTTCCTGTTTTTCGAGAAAGCAACCAATAGGCAAGTAGGAGCCCTAGCATGGCGCCATGACTTGCCAAGCCACGGTAACCAGTAAATTCAAACTGTGGTGAGAACTTGAAGGGGAGTAAAATTTCTAAAGGATGTTTGGAAAAATAGGCAAAATCGTAAAATAAACAATTGCCAATTCGTGCCCCCAGTATGGTTCCGACAACAGAATAGAGCAGCATTTTGTCTAAAACTTCCATGCTTACATCTTCCTTTTGGAACTGTTGACGCAAGATAAAAAAGCCAATAATAAAGCCTGTAGCAAATAGCATGGAATACCAACGCAAAGCAAAACCACCAAATTCGATAATAATAGGGTCAGGATTCCATGTAATAGCAGTAAACATTAGTTGATGTTAAAATGATAAAATAAAGCAGTCTGGCGACTATTCTTGTATGCAAGCAAATATAAGAATTGTTTTTAAGGAACGATTCTTATCCCATAAGGATCGCATTAAAATTCTAAGAATTCTGTGATCTGTTGTTGCAAGGCTTTTTGCGTACCTTCGTCTGTCAGTGTATCGTCGGTCAATAGCATTTCAATTAGAGAAATAGGCAAACGATTGGGAAGCACGGTAATTTTGAGGTAGTTTAAGAAGCCCGTCATATACTCTAAGCCTCTGAGACCTCCCGAGCGACCTGCCGAAACCCCAACTAAAGCAGCTTTCTTGCCCCCGTGAAATGAGTCCACATATTTTCGAACAGAGCAAGCATCTATAAATAACTTCAATGCGCCAGGAATACCTCCATTGTATTCAGGAACAACAAAATAAAATTTGTTGGCAGGGACAAGATATTGGTCTTGTATGCTTGCTAGTGCTTTGGATTGCCCCGCTTCGCTGTACATGTCTGCATGTAAAAAATCATGGGGCAAATCTTCTAAACAAAATAATTGTACTTCTTCTTCTGTTTGGGCTTTTAGTTGTTCGTAAATATAACTTGCAATCAATTGAGTGCGACTGTTTTTTCTATTTGTTCCTGAGAATACGGTAATCATTTTTTTATTTTCGTTTTACTTAGAATGAGTAGACTGTTTACGGATTTCTATTTTAGAAAGTTAAAAAATACCATGGATAAGATTTTTCAATTTTCAAATTTTGAAATAAATTAATAGCCAAAGTATATTTAAACCATGTATTATAATAATAATACTCCGTTGATTTTTTAGTTTTTCTACGAAAAACATAAAAAAGCACTCATGCAATACCACGTAGTAGCAGCGAACCGAGCTGTGCGAGCTCACGACCGTAGGGAGTAACAAAGCTAAGCTAATACGATTTTTCAACGGAGTAATGTAATAATACTCTGTTGCTTTTTTAGTTGTTACTTTGGGAACCTTTGTTGCTTGCTACGCTGTGAGCTCGCTGCGTTCGATTCGAATTTTACAAAAAACATAAAAAGCATCTTGTTGATAATTAAGTTAATATGATTTGCTTCGTGAGCGCTTTGCTTTTAGTTAGATGCGCTGTTACTGCGTGTTTTTAACGGAGTAATTTTCTAATCAATGATCAGAAAATACGATACAATAATAAGATAACTTTAAGGAAGCTTACAATAATGGCTTAAGCAATTTTATTTTTGAAATAGTTTATAGTATTTTATGGCATTTCTCCTAAGTTCGTGTTACTAGATTATGATACAAAAACAGCAAAACTACTTTATGTCGGCAGTAGGTTGATATTGTTAAACTATTATAAAATCACTCTAAAAGTAAATTAAAATATGCGAATTACATATTATGGGCACAGTTGTTTTCTTGTAGAAGTAGGAAATAAAAAACTGTTGTTTGATCCTTTTATAACTCCTAATCCCAAAGCCAAATCTTCGAAAATTAACCTGGAGAATATTCAACCTGATTTTATCTTGTTGTCTCATGGGCATGGGGATCATCTTGCAGATACTTTAGAAATAGCAATTCAGAGTAATGCAAAAATTATTGCTGTGTATGAAATTGTTCAGTGGTTTGAAAAGCAGGGGATAGAGGGGATCGGTATGAATACAGGAGGAAAGGCTAAATTTGATTTTGGGGTGGTTAAATTAGTTAATGCTGTACATTCTAGTTCTATGCCAGACGGTACTTATGGGGGCAATCCTGTGGGGTTTGTCATTAGCAATGATCACAGTGGTACATTTTATTTTGCAGGCGATACGGCACTAACAATGGATATGAAACTAATTCCAATGATGTGCCCACGACTTGATTTTGCCATATTGCCAATTGGCGATCATTTTACAATGGGCTATGATGATGCGGTATTGGCTAGTAATTTTATACAGTGTAACACTATTATTGGTTGCCATTTTGATACTTTTCCACCTATAAAATTAGATCATTCAGCAGCTAAAAAAGCATTTTCAGAAGCTGGTAAAACATTATTTTTACCAGAAATAGGGATGTCTTTTAATATCAAGAAAAAAGTAAACTAATTGTTGCTTGGCTGAATTATGAAACAATATTCCTATAAAAATGCCCCCAAAACTCAGAAATCGAAAGTACAACACCTGTATGTCGAAACAGATCGAAACACAGGTTTGTTGCCCGACGATGTTTTTGAGTATACCAATATAGAAATACTTTCTGTTCGTATACTAAATGCTATTCCTCCCGAAATTACACAATTGAAGAAGTTGCGAAAATTGAGTATTGCTTTTTGGGGAGGCGGGGCTTTGCCTGTTTATATCGAGGATTTAAAAAATTTGGAAGAACTAAGCATTAGAGTGGTATCCAAGGCATTGGAAGTGCCTGAAACATTGGCTAATTTGGTGCATCTCAAAAAAATAACACTCTACGATTGTCAGCTAAAAGAAATTCCTAGTGTCTTGTTAAAAATGCCTCAATTGCTTAGCTTAGAAATATCGGCAAATGAGATTCCAAGTTTTGACCTGCCCAATCATTGTTACTGGCCTAATCTAGAAACCTTAGATTTGAGAACGAATGGTTGTCAAATAATTCCTGATTGGGTTTATCAGCATACTCAGTTAAAAGAACTGTATTTACCCAACAACAAACTCACCATACTGCCTTCGAAAATTGGTCAACTAACAAAATTAGAGCAGCTGACCGTTGATAACAACAAGATTGAAACGATAACGGCAAATTTCGGTTTGCTTCCTCAACTTCAATTGTTTAACTGGTTTGAAAATCCAATGGGATGGCTGCATCCTTGGGTTTTTGAGTTGAACGAGAAGCTTTTGGATTTTAAATTGTTTTGGCGGCAAAGTAGCAAACAATCGGTCAAGGATATTTTAGCCATTAAAAAAGCTTTAAGTAAAGCAAACTTATTAGAAAATCAAGGGGTTGTCCAAGCAATTTGTCTATTATTATCAGACAAAAAAAAGGCTAAAAAAGCACTTTCTAATGCCGAGGTTTTAGGGTGTTATCCTGTTAATCATCTAAAAGTTAGAGCTGCTGTTATGGCAGAAATAAGTAGTCGATTACAGCCTTTTGATAAACAAAACTTTCAGGCAGGAAGTGAATTACTTGTATTGGGGACAACGATAAAGAAAAAAGCAACATTAAAAGCTCAGTTAAAAGATTTAGGAATTGCAGTAGTGGCTAAAAAAGGTGCAAAGACTTCACATGTTGTTTTGGGCAAAAATATAAAGAAGACAGAAGCTTTGTTAGATAATGCGCTTATCTTATTGACAGAAACAGAGCTGAATCATTATTTGGATGAAGTAGCCCCTGCTTATTTATTAGAAGATGAAGAAAGCACTACTAGTAATGTTGCTCATCTAAGAGCAATGCTGGTGACATTGATAGATGAAAATGTTCTTATTGCACTAGAGTTGTTGAAAAGTGGTGGTGTTCCTAAAGATTTAATGACGACGTTGTTTTTTGTGCATAAATTTAGTAAGAATGCCCAAATTGTTCGAAAGTCTAAAAATCTTCTGACATTAAATGCTTCTGAAAAATTATTGGAAGTATTAAAAATACGATTCAATTTTAAACAGAATCGAGTGGGATTTTTTGATGCAAAGCGTTACCTCGAAAAAGTTTGTACGGAAACGGAAATTGAACCCATTGAATTGTTAAAATATGCTTACAATTATTACAGCCAAAAATATCCTTTTCCTAGTTTGTATACGGATGCTATAAAAGAACTACCTGAAATAGAACAAAAAGAGGAAGCTGCTTTGTTTTGGAATGGACGAGTTGAAAATGGTCAATTGTTCTTACAAGAAGGAGATGGGAAAATTATCAATCACTTGTTTGATATGGATATTGTGGAAGTATTAGAAGGTAGGCATTATCCCGTTCATGCGCTCACAAGTCAGCATGGGGGAGCAAAAATGAGAAGATTAAGAAAGTTAATTCTAGAGTATAAAAGGGAAAAAATTCGATTACCTCAAGATTTTGGTACTTTAGAAAATTTAGAAGAGCTAGACTTAACAAATGCCAATTTCTATGAACAAGGTTGGGAAGAACTAGGAAAACTAAAGGCACTTAAAAAGTTGACATACCAATCTGATAGCACTGAAATTCCTAACGAAATTTTTAGCCTTAAACAATTAGAAAAATTGGTGTTAGATGGCAAGTACATTCCCCTTACGTTTCCTATTTCAGCGTTGGAAAATTTAAAAGAAATAGACGTGAAAAACTCATCAATGGAAGGCGCAGTAATTTTTGTGGATGCACTCAAGAAATTACCCAATCTGAAAAGTGTTCAGTTGCATACAGCTTTAGATGCTGTTTATAGAAAATGAGACTTTGGAAGCTTTTAACAAGCCACTTCCAGTACACTGCAATCTGAAATATGTTTATGTTGTTTTGCGGTGCACTGGAAGTAAGGTGATTGTGTTGTTTGTTTTATTCTTTAACAGTGCCGCGCTGAATCAATTCTTCTGCTTTAGCCTGTTGTTTTTTTGCCCAAAGTTTTCTAAAAAAAGTAACTTGTTCCTTAATTTTTAAATCTCGACCGTGCAAATGACGATGATAGGAGGTGATAATAATTCCAATCATATAGTCATAATGAGGAACTCGCATTTTTCTAAAATACTCGGATAGTCGAGAGCCTTCGCTGAGTGACCATTTGTGTTCCAACCAAACCCCTAAAGAGCCATGTGTTTTTCGATCTACCTCTGCATCAGAATATGCCATGAAAGTCTGTTTAGCATCGTCATCCATCAATTTGTCTAGCTCGTTAAAAACATCGTACAGATCTCTAGGAATGTACATGCCGTCTAGTTCCGATTGCTGAATGCGAATTTGATAGAGACTATCGTTAACAACATCCCCTCGTTTTTTTTGTGTTTTTATAATGACTTTTGCCGTTTCTTCTTGCGGTGGTTCTTGAGCAAAAGAAACAAACCCTATACTACTAAGTAGTACCATAATGAACGTGCGAATCATACTTACAGTTTTATTTAAATTTTTACTTACTTATGGTCTTAATACGAATCTTGTACCAATGTTACAGGTTTCTTCTAAAAAAATAAAAAATGATTAAAAGAGGGGGATTTTAAATCATATGGTAGTTTTAGATGATTCCATGTGTTAGTTCTTAGTTGAGAAGTCAGAATGTAACTAATTTAAGAATTTGGAGCAAGAGAATCTGTCGAAATACTATCTATAGTTGGTTGAAGCCCTAGGAGCTCCACCTCTAGCAAAATAGGATTGTGATCAGAATGTTCAAACTGTAAGTTTTTGCCTTCTATTTTCTTAACGTTTACATTAGGCGAAACCAAATAAAAATCGACCAAAGTGACACTTGTCTTGCCATATTCTAAAACATCAATTACGCATCTATTGGTCGGAACAACAGGATCGTATACCCATTGCCAGCCTTGAGGCATAAAATCGCTCGGAATATTAGCCGCATAATAACTAGAATCGGTTTCGATGCCTATTGATTTGCCGACAGCATCAAAGGCAATGCCTGGAGGTGTTTGATTCCAGTCGCCACCAACTACAATGTAGTTGCCTTTGTTGTATTCTTCTAAAACCAATTGCTTGAAGTATGCCATTTCATCATCCTTCAATTTGCCACCATCATAAGCAGAGTTATGGGTATTGATAACAATCAACTCTTTGCCTTCTGGGTGTGCAGTTGGGTAGCGTTGTAATGACATACAGCGGTCTAAGTGAAAAATATAATCTGGCCAACCATAAGAACCGGGGAACTGATATCGGGTACTTTGACTGGGTTTGTATTTAGAATAACTTCCAAGACCACTTTCCATTTTTCCCATGACATTCCACGGTTCAGCAACAGGAATAACAACACGTTCCACTTTATAATTGGGGGCAAAACTGCTGCTATAGTTGGGCAGTTCTTTTAGGTATGTCTCGTATTGATTGATAAAATAGCTGCGTTTAGAATTTAAATCTACTTCTTGTAAAAGCACAAAATCTGCTTGTTGTTGACCAACAAAATCGGCAATTGCCTGTATGTTTTCTTCTACGTAGGCTTTGGGAGAACGAACCATTTTGCCTCCAGAAAAGAAAAAAGGATTGCCATCATCATAGAAAAAATTAGATTTAGCTCCCAAGCCCCCATATCCTACATTCCAGTTCAAAAAGCGTAATGTCCCAGCTTGGATGGTGTCAGGAGTATTGCCTTTAGGAAGACTTAATTCAATGACTTCTTGAGGTTGATAATCTGTTGCGGTACCATGCAGAAGGCAAATGATAACATAGGTTAGAAATAAGGCAAGGGCAACAAATGTCCATTTTAGAACTTTTTTTAAAATTTTCATTTTGTGATTACTATTAACTTTTATTGATTGAAATATAAGGTTCGAAAAGGTTACTTAATACTTCTTATGTTCATTAAAAAATAAGAAATGATAGAACTTTAGGGCAAAGGAATTTTGAGATAAAGTTCAATAAGCAGACTCTTATTGTCATATCTTTTGTTGACTTGTCTAAAATGTTTATTTTTGATGCTGCTTCAATCAGAATAAACGAATCGTAGCGCAAAACTACACCTTAAATCTTAGATAGGCAAAGGATGTGTTAGAAGAATAAATAACTTCTATATGAATGTTTAGGAAATAAATGTAGCTTAAATTTTAAGGAGTAAATTATTGCAAAAAATTATTAAAAAATGGTACTCCCGAACCCCAATAAGTACCGTCATAGCAAGTCTTAAAACTATGAATAAAATACAATCCCTACTGGTTACTTTAGTGCCAATTTCACTTTTATTGATTGGTACGACAACTTATGCTCAGGTGTTACAAAATATGGTTAAAAACCCAAGCTTTGAACAGTATCGAAAGGTGCCGACAGATTTGGGAGAATGGGGAATGGTGGATTATTGGTCTTCGCCAACTGAAGCAAGTCCAGACTATTTTCACAAAAGGGCAGCAGGGAAAAATGTAGATGTGCCTTATAACAAAATGGGGCGTTGTATGGCTCGATCAGGTTATGCATATACTGGAATTTATGCTTATGCTAGCCGATATCTAAAACGCAACTTTAGAGAATATGTACAACTAGAACTCAAGCAACCTTTGTTGGCAGGAAATACGTACTGCGTAAAAGCACATGTATTTTTGGCGCAATCTTCTAACAGGGCGGTAGGTGCTTTGGGTATGACGGCTTCTAAAATTAGAATCAATCAAAAAGATGAGTTACCAATTGTTACTAAAAATATGACTTATATGTTGCAAGAAGATCGCTCGCCATTAGATGAACGCGCTTGGGTAGAGATAACTTGTCAATATAAGGCACAAGGAGGAGAGCGTTATTTGGTATTGGGTAATTTTGATGATGATAAAAAAACAAAAGTTACAGGTGCCATAGAAAACGATACGTTCAAAAATCCTCATGTTGACTTTGCTTACTACTACATTGATGATGTTTGTGTTACCAATTCAAGTACCAACTTTAGTTGCGATTGTGGTTCTTTCGACTTGATTCGAACAAGGGGAGAAGAACGCATTGTTTTGGATGTAAAAGTACAGCAAAAACAGTATTATTTAGGGCAAGTAGTTATCATGCAAAATCTAGATTTTGAAAGAGGAAAAATTACAATGTTGTCAGGTTCGCAAGGGGCTTTAGATGATTTGGTTGGTACGTTGCGCTTAAATCCTAATTACCATGTAGAAATATCTGGTCATACAGATGATAAAGGAGATCCTCAAAAAAATCAAATTTTATCCAAAAAACGGGCAGAGGTCGTTTATAATTATTTATTGTCCTCTGGAATCAGAAAAGAACGACTGACGTACAGAGGCTATGGTCAATCTCGTCCTATTGCCTTGAATAAAACAATAGAAGGTCGCCAAAAAAATGAACGCATTCAATTTAGGATTACAAAAAAATAGCGTACATTTGTTTGGTAAACTCAAGTGACGCATCATCGATTGTTGCATGAAATTGCCTGTTTTTTCACGAAGTAATGTACAAGGAAGCGGGAATAAAGCAATGAGTCATCACTTTCATTCTAAGGACAATTCATTGATAGTTCCATCTTGTAACTAACTTTTACGCTGCAATAGTCAACGATTGCTTTAGTTTTAAGTTAGATATGATAACAATTGATTTAAAAGCGAAATTTTGATCTTTATAATTGTAGAAAGAGACTAATTAAATATGAAAAAGACGGTTGATAAAAATGTACTTAATTCTATTAAGGAAATTATTAAAGGATTAGTTACAGCTTATAAAACAAATAAGGAAGTAACCCCAGAAATGATTGAGCAAATGAAGGCTATGAGAGAGTTGTTTAAGGAATTGGAGCAACCTACAATTGTTAAATCAATTCGTTTGGCTTACGAGCACATTGGGAATCATGGTAGCTTAGACAACTTACCTTATTGGGAAGAAGAAGAAATTGAATTGGACGAGGAAAATTCTAGTTTTGAGTATTATTTGGGCTTGTTGACCAACCCAACCAACAAATACAATAGAGAAGAAATTAAGGAACTAAATGTTCTATTAAAAGAAATTGCAGAAGCTTAGGCTATTGGCAAAAAGATAAAAAAAGTGCTGTTGAATATTAATTTCAACAGCACTTTTTTGCTTTTAGAGAGGATTAAACTATTTTTTCTTTATTAGAAGAATGTTTGTCTTTGATTCTTCTGCCCTTTTTAGCATTGTCTAAGTCTTCATCTATGATGGTTACGTTGCCAGAAGTACTATTGCCAATGTTCTTTTTGTTAGAAATGGCAAATTGCTCCATGATGCGTTTTAAGTTAGATGGATTGATATAACCAGTATGTTTACCGATTACTTTGCCATCGTGTACAAAAACTAAAGCAGGCACTTCATTTACACCGAAATTTTTGTGCAAGATGTGGGTGTGGTCCACTTCTATTTTTTCAAATTTGATTTTGTGATAAGCATTGGAAAGTTTATCAACAACAGAAGTCGTTTGTTTACAAATACCACAAGATGGTTTGACAAAATAAAATAGGAGATGTTCGCCTAAATTATAAAGTTCTTTTTGGTTGACAGATTTGAGTTCAGAGATAGATTTTACGGTGCTACTATCAGAAAAATTAGCACCTGTTAACAGAATACCTATTTTTTGTTGCACAGAAGAAATACTCAAGTACCCTTCATGTTTAGAAACTACTTTTTTGCCTCTTTTGAATAGAATCGTTGGGAAATTTTCAATTCCGAGTTGATGCGTAATTTTAGCTTCATCTTTGACCAAATGCAATTCTATGTCCAACAAGCCTTCGAATTCTTCTTGTGCCCGCTCAATATTTTTGCGCATATTTCTACAGCGAGAACTTTTGGAACCATAAAAAACAATAGAATAACCATCGTCGTTTAATGTTTTGGGAGCAGCAATAAGCTTTTTTGCTTGATCATAAATATGAGCCATCAAGATATTGGTACTATTATCTTGAGAAGAATCAGAAAATTTGCCATACCAAGTCGAAACTAACTTTTTTAGTTGAATTGCTAGAAGAGTTGTTTCTTTAGAAACAGGGGCTTTGCTATCAAAAGAAGTTTGTATATCTCCAAAACAAGACGCAAAAGCAACAGAGCCTTTGGCTAACGCAATGATTTTTTCTTGCAAATCGCCAGCGTCCAAATCTTCGCCCACGTCACTAGCTTGCTTTTCAATAAGTTGTCCAGTTTTTGTTTGCAGTTGCTGCATTTCTTTGTACTGCTTTCTTAATTTACTGCTGTGTTTTTCCAGATTATTGCGAAGATAATCTTCAATCCAGCTACTGGATAATTTATAAAGCTGCAATACGTCTTTGTATTCCTCTAAAGTCATAATTTATTTGATAATAGGATTCTTCTTGAGAAAAAATAATATAATTTCAAGCGCTAAACTTACAAAAAAAAAATGACTATAACAAGTGATTTTTTATTCCTAAGTAAGGGTTTAAAGAATTGTTCAATCTTTTTCGCACTAAAAAGAACTATGTTTGTTTGCTGTTTTTCATTTTGTGCCCTGTTGTTTTTATGCTTATTTGACAATGGTAAGGTTAAAAAATAGCAGCATAAAAAAAGCTACTTGATATTTTTCAAGTAGCTTGACAGTATTATTTTGAGGGATTTTAGGAGGCATTTGCCTCTTCAATCCATTTATCTCTATCATCGGGAGAAAAAGCCCAAGGAGCACCATTGTTTTCAATGGCATTGAACATATTGTTCCATTCTTCAGGAGAATCCGATTGCTCTAGGATTTGGTTTCTACGCATATCCATAATAATGTCCACTGGACTAATCATAATTGGACAAGCTTCCATGCAAGCATTACAAGTCGTACAAGCTCGTAGTTCTTCTGTTGAAATATAATCAAATAGATTTTTCTTATCGTCATAATTTTCAGCTGTCAGAACACTTGTAGACTCTTTTTTATCATCAGCTATCAACTCAGTTTTGTTCGCCGCAATGTTTTTCCCAATCTCTTCGGCACGATCTCGTACGTCCATCATGATTTTTCGTGGCGATAGTTTTTTGCCAGTTAAATTAGCAGGACAAACAGAGGTACATCGACCACATTCTGTACAAGTATATGCCGCTAAAATATCTGTCCATTGCAAATCAAAAACATCCGCTACACCAAATTTTGGCATTGGTGCATCTGGATCTGGCTCGTCAAAAGCAGCATTGGGATCAAACATAGAAGCAACCTCTGCTTGAATGTCTGGCATGTTTTTCATTTCTCCCTTTGGGGTCAAACGAGCATAATAGGTGTTGGGAAAAGCCAACATAATGTGCAAGTGCTTGGAATAGGGTAGGTAGTTCAAGAAAGCAAATACAACCAAAATATGTCCCCACCAACCAACACGCTCTGCTATGTGTAGGCTCTGTGGAGAAATGGTGTCCCCCCAGAGTGGTGCCAATTGACCACTTATTAAGAAATTTAAATCAGGATGAGCTTGCATATCGGCACTGTTCATTATAAAAATGAACAAAACCAATAAAAATTCGCCGTACAAAATTAAATTACCGTCCAATTTGGGCCAACCTTCCATTTCTGGTTTGACAAAACGGGGTAGTTTTAATAAATTTCTACGAGCCAAAAATACAAACGTAGCAACCAACGCTCCTAAAGATAGAATTTCAATGAAGCTAATCAAAATGGTATAAATAATGCCTAAGTAGTGGCTGAAAAATCGGTGTGATCCTGTAAGACCATCCACAAAAATTTCAATCAACTCAACTTGGGTAAATAGGAAAGCAACATAAATGAACAAATGCATAACGGCAGCCAAAGGACGTTTAAACATCTTTTTTTGACCTAAAGCAATCATTAAAACGTTTTTGATGCGCTGCGAACGATCGCCTTCAATTTTATCTTTTTGCCCCAACATGATGTTGTCATACACAAATTTGTATTTCCTAAAGGCAAGCCCAAAAGTTATCAGTAAAATAACTGCAAATATGGCCTGTTGCATATTCTAATTTATTTTTGTAAGTTTATTAGTAACAAAGCAATAGAGTAAATCGCTCCATAAATTGTTACCTTAATATTGATTGATGATTGATTGGTGTTTAACACACTTTTGTAAACAAGTGGCTAAATCAGCCCAAAAGTTATAAAAAATGTTAAAAATGCCCAACTTAATTGGAATTTAAATGTCAATATAAAAAGGTTCTAAATTATTTATTCTTAAATTAAGTTGCTGTGAGCAAGTAACAAGGAGTATCGTGTAAGCTTCTCAATTGCTATCTACTGACATACCCAAAACTTGTAAAATAAGAGTCGTGGTTTTATTTAAATATTCCAGATTATAGTACCCAATCTTCCCAAAAAATCTGTACTGTAACAACATATAAATAAATTGACCTTAGAATTTAATTACCCCAAAAAGTTAGCTGAGAACCAGTTCAAATTTTATAAATAACAACTTCTGAACGAAATGTAATACAAATCTATATGAAATATTGGATACTTTTACTCTCTTTTTGGGCGCTCCAAGTAAGGGCACAGCAACCTTCTAAACTAAGTACAGATTTATACTTAAAACTAAAAAACACGGCTTTAGTTGACTATTCAAAACAACTTTTGTCCCTTTTGGTAAAGGGAAATTTGAATACGATCCAGCAAATTGTAACGACTGATGGTGGAACGTATAAATATGGGGTAAAAAATATTGCCTCTGTTTATATTTCCTTGGCAACCGTTGAAAAGTTATTGGGACATTCTGATATACAGCGAATTGAATATAGGGTTGCCAAGGGGAGGCATTTAGCTTATTCGGAAGATACGATTATGTTGACGAATAATAACGTTTGGGATGCGCATGCTGGAGGTGGTTTGCTACCACATGGGTTTCAAGGAGAAGGAGTTTTGTTGGGAGTGATTGACGATGGGTTTGAGTGGCAACATCCTGATTTTTGTTATCCAGATTCTACAACTAGAATTCTATATTTGTGGGATCAAATTTCTAATAATACCACTTATCATGAAGCGTATTATGGCTATGGAGCGTCTTGGAAAAAAACAGATATTGACAACCATCAGTGTACGCATCAACCCGACCAACATGGTTCTCATGTGATGGGAACGGCTGCTGGCAATGCGCGTGCTTCTGGAAAATATTTGGGGATTGCACCCAAGGCGAATTTAGCCTGTGTTAGTGTTGCTAGAGATGCCACCTTCTTGAGTAGTTTTGTGGATGGCATACATTATTTATTTGGCAAGGCAGACAGTTTGGGGCAGGCTTGTGCTATTAATTCAAGTGTTGGGAGTTATTCTAGTGGCCACGATGGGAAGGATTTGTACAGTCAGTTGATTGATAATATGCTGGAAGAAAAAAATGGTCGTGCCTTGATACAAGCGGGGGGCAATGCTAGAGCATTTCCAATTCACCTAGGAGTAGCTTTAAATAATAGTAGCTCCAAGACGCAATTCAAATACCACAATGCTCGACGAAAAGTACATTTTGATTTATATGCTGATACTGCTACATTTTCAGAAATAGATTTTTCTTTTCAATTAATCAATCCACAAAATCAACAAACAATTGCACAAACAAGTACTTATAATGTATTGGAGGATTTTTCATTTACAGGTTCTGTTGCGACACTTTCTCAAGTCTTATTTTTAGATGCAAATGGCAATCCTGTCACCTTAGAAATTTTAATCGACCAATATGAAGATGCTTATGAGGTGCGTGTCAATTTACATTCTTCTTCTAATTTGGGGCGTTGGCAATTGACGACTACAGGGACAGGAAAATATGATGTGTGGAGTCACGAGACGCTATTGGAGTCATCGGATATGATTAGTGATGTTCCCGTGTCTGACTATACTAGTCCTGACAATATACAAAGTATTGTTGGTTATTGGACCTGTTCAGAAAAAGTGATCACCGTAAGTTCGTATCAAAATAGAACAAGTGCTGTTTCTTGGTTTGGCGATACATTGCAGGTCGGCACTCCTGGTTACCCTCAATTTGGAATCTCTGGATTTTCGAGTTTAGGACCCACACGTACTGGGCTGCAAAAACCAAATATAACAGCGCCAGGGGGGCAGGTGATGTCTGCGTCAACATTAGGGGCTTTAAATTATTATAAAACGATTAATAATAACCGTTTGGATGCAGACGGTTGGCATATTTTTAATAGAGGAACATCAATGGCTGCTCCGATGGTTGCAGGAGCTGTAGCGCTGTATTTTCAATGCAAACCTTATGCGAATTATGCCGATGTTCTACAAGCATTAGAAAGTAGCGCAAAGGTAGATTCTTTTGTATTGGTAGAGGTATTGGCTTTGCCCAATATTCATTGGGGGTATGGCAAGCTGGATGTATACCAATTATTAGAACGGTGTTTGGTTTATGGTTGTATGGATACCTTGGCTTTAAATTATAATCCATTGGCAACCTATCAAGACAGCTCCGCTTGTTTTTATGTGCCAACAGGTATAAAATCGTTGGAAGACGACGCCTATCTTCGTTGTCAACCCAATCCATTTAGTATACAAACAGCCATTCACTATAAGTTGCCAGCTATGCGTGATTATACAGGTAGTTTGTCAGTTTATAATAATCTAGGTCAACTTGTCTTACAGAAAGAGTTGAATGCACAACAAGGTGTTTGGATGATGTCATCGGAAAACTTAGCGATGGGGTCTTATTGGCTTGTATTAGAGTGCAATGGCGAAAAATATGCTTACCAACAGTTAATTATTCAGCCTTAGAGAATATTTTAATCTAAATTATGTACCTATTTATCGACTTTATTCGTACAGTAACTAATTAATGTCTAGTTTAATATAATATTATAAAAGAATCCCATCTACCATTTGCCTCTTAAGGTAGAGCATTTAACCTTGTTGTTAATAATGGTTATACGACTTTATGTTGAGTAAAGGGTTGTTACTACACCAAACAATATAATTAACGAATTCCTATTTGTTTAACCTAAAAAAGAAACACTATGAAAGCAATGTTTCACTTGATTCTAATTTCATTATTTTTAGTTGGTACTACTTCTATCTCAAAAGCACAAATTAGCAATAAACCTAATTTAGATTTTAAAGTAGAATTGAATAATTTAAACCAACAATTAGAAGTTGTCTGGGCTACTTGCCTAGAAAATAGCGTGGTAAAATTATTAGACAACAACCTAAACCCTATAAAAACACAAACACTTTGTAAAGAAACACAAGGAATCATTGATATTTCTGATTTGCAGAGTGACTTGTATTATGTACAAGTGGAACATTATACTGGGATAGGAATTCAGCCTGTTGTAAAAGCAGCCAAAGAAACGAACTTGTCAACTAATAATGCCAAAACTCTAAAAGCAGACTTGGTATTTGATGTATATCCTAACCCTAGTCAAGATGAAATTACCATCCAGAGCAAAGATTTTGCTTCGAACAGTGTGGTGACTATTCTTGATTTGCAAGGGCATCAAGTACAATCTAGAACCTTGAACAATGCTAGCTCGGTTATTGATATTTCCAATTTACCTCAAGGAGTTTATTTTATTCGTATTGAAGACGAATATAGAATTGGAGTGCAGCAATTGGTTAAAAAGTAGGTTTAGTTGAGGTGGCATAATTTGTTATGGTTATGTTGCCTATTTTATTTGCACGAGAAGTCTAATGCACATTAGTTTTAGAAACCAAATTCATAATTAATACCCCTGCGATAATTAAACTCATCCCTATAATTGCAGCAGTATCCAATTTTTCTTTATAAAAAATAAAACCGAAGAGTGCAACAAGAACAATGCCCAATCCAGACCAAGTGGCATAGACAGTTCCTAAGGTTAACTTTCGAAGTGATAAGGTCATGAAATACATGGAACCTATATAGCCTAAAATAACCCCCAAAGTGGGGAGCCATTCTTTGAATTCATTACTCGCTTTAAGACAAGAGGTGCCGACTACTTCACATACAATAGCTAGGGCTAAATAAACATAGGTCATAAATTATTGAAATATTTTTAAGTATTAATAATTCAATAGTTCGTGGGAAAATCGCATCAGTTTGATTATCAATAGAGTATGCTTTTGTTGCTTGGTTTCTTAAAGAATTGATAATCAGGCTGATGCAAAGATGCTTTTTTAGTTTTTTACAAAAAAGCTAAAAAGTCCACGAACTACTAAATAATTGTGTACTTGTTGTGTTTATAAGAATATTATTGCTCGATTTTTTTCCGAACAAATACTTAAATTAAAGTATTGATGGATAAAAAATACAAATTTTCTAAAGTTATTTTTTCAGTTGTTTTTAAGACGATAGTTTGGGGCTGGTTGGGAAGCAAATCAAAAAAGTTGTTGCTCCAATTACCATGCTTATTGCCTTGCACAAAAAGATTTTTTATCAAGGTATTGCTTGTGATACTTAATTCAAAGCCCCCTTTGATAGGAGTTAATTTTGTTTGGAGGTCTGGTTTGCTTAGAGCTAATCTTTTGGGAGGAAGAAAATAATACAACTGCTCGTAATTTTCTGAAGCAGTAGAAAAGCGGACTCGAATAAAGCTGTTGTTGGGTCGGGCAGCACCAACTAAGGTCGAATAAGGGTAGGTGAAATGCAAACCTTGTTGATTCGAACGCAGCGATAAGTTTTCCTCTTTTATCGTATTTAAAATGGTGCCATCAAAACGAACAACTTCGATTAATAAATGCCCTCTAGTATCCTGCATTTTGTCAGATACAAGATCAATTTGAACTTGATGATTGTCTGTTGGTTGAACTCGAATCAGAATATCTTGGTAAAGCTGTCTTACTTGATAGTGTAAGGCTTTCCAGTTCCCCAGATAATCAATACTAGACCAAGAGGGACCTGGCCAACAATCGTTTAATTGCCAATACAATGTTCCCATGCAATGCCCCTTACTTTGGCGATGACTTTGAATGGCTAATTGCATCCCATAAGCTTGTGTTAATTGACTCAAATAGACAAACTCTGAAAAAGAAGAGGGGGTAGGGTAATACGTTTCTAAATGCTTTTTAATCATTCCATTGCCAATATAGCTTTTTTGATGATGTTTCATAACAACACTTTCTAAATGCCATTGGCTAGAATCCGAAAATTGTTGTACCGTTTGCATATTTGGAAAGGATTGAAAGCCATATTCGCTCATAAATCGTCCAACATTGGTTGTATAGTTTTCAAAAGGTTCTCGACCATGCCAAACTCCCCAGTAGTGCATACTGTGGTGTTTGAAATTGTCAGGAGTTCCCCAATTGCTTAGAGGCGAAGTAGGAACATAAGGCTGTTGAACCTGCATTTTTTGTAGGGTATTGGGAATTATTTGTTCAAAAATCGTTTGATAACCTTGGATAATGGTTGTCGAATCTAGAGGAGAGTAACCAAATTGTTTTTGCCATCCCCAGTTGTTCCAAGCTACTTCAATTTCATTATTACCACACCAAAGCGCAATACAAGCATGGTTGCGCAATCGTTGCACATTTTGTTCTACTTCTTTTTGAACATTATAAACAAAATTAGAATCGCTAGGATACATACCACAAGCAAACATAAAGTCTTGCCAAACTAAAAGCCCCGCAGCATCGCATTGCTCGTAGAAGTAATCAGATTCATAAATTCCACCTCCCCAAACACGGAGCATGTTCATATTGGCATCAACAGCGTTTTGAATGGTTTGTTGATACGCTTCTTGGGTTACTCTAGGCAGTAGGTTGTCTTGCGGAATATAATTGGCTCCTTTCATGAAAACAGGACGTCCATTCAGTTTAAAATAATAGCTTGTTCCAATAGAATCGGGCGATTGTACGAGTTCAATTTTTCGCAAGCCAATTTTTTTTGTTTGAGAGCACAACAACTGTTTGTCTTTCGAAACGTCTATTGTAAATTCATACAAATGGGCGTCTCCCAAACCATTGCACCACCACAATTGGGGCTGAGGAATAGAAAAGTCAATTTGATGTTGAAACGTTCGTTGATTGGGGCGAATGGATTCCGTTGCTAGAATTTGTGCATCATTTTTGATGACAATAGTCAGGTTTTCTTCCTCCAAGTTCGGGTAATCCAATTGAATGTGGGCGGTAAGGGCTGCTCTTTGAGTATTAATGGACGTTTGTTCATAATAAACATCTTGAAGCTTGACAAAACTATATGCTTCTAGATAAACAGGTCGCCAAATTCCCATCGATACCACCCTAGGACCCCAATCCCATCCAAAATGGTAGGGCGCTTTGCGAACGAAAGGACTTACTTTGGGACTGCCCGCATCGTTGTCAGCAGGAAGGGTATAACCTAAGTTACGAAAGGCTGCTTCCTTTTCTTTGAGTGGAGATTTAAAAACAACTTTTAATTGATTTTTTCCGACTTTGAGATGTTTTTGACAATTGACGCGCCAAGTACGGAACATATTATCTGATTTTAACACAGTTTGTCCATTGATCCAAACTTCAGCATAAGTATCCAGTCCTTCAAAAACCAACTCAATAACATCTTGTTGGAGCAATGTTTCAGATACTTCAAAATCTTTTTGATATTCCCAATCTTCCCACTCAATCCAGCCAATTTCTGTTTCATTCGTACCATAAAAAGGATCCTCTATTAAGCCTGCGTTTAATAAATCTAGTTGCACAACACTAGGAATTACAGCTTTTGTCCAACCCGTTTTACCAACTTGCTTGAATTGCCAATCTCCAGTTAAATCTATTTTTTCAATAGTTGGTATGTTTAAAGGCGTTGTGCAAGCGTAGAAGAATAGCAGGCTATGAACTAGTAAAATTAATTTAAAAAGCTGAGACATAATTGTTAAGGTCAGAAAGTGAAATGATTGGTAGCTGTCCTGAAAAGGTGATTAGTTGCCAATAGTTTGATGAATAATCTCCCCACAGGCTTTTAATTTTTGAACATCAAATAATTTTTTTTGATACTCAGTATTAGGGAAATTAGGGTGTTGAAAGCTTGTCGTCTGTTTGGCAAATTGCTGTGCCGTAAAATGAAATTCTGTTGCCCCAATTGCTTTTAGTTGTGCGATATTATGGGGACCAACGCCAGAACCAGGAAGAATTTGGATTCTTTTATTAGCTTGTTGAATCAGCTGCTCAATAAGAAGGAGTCCTTGGTCGATTTTATTGGCTTGCCCAGATGTTAAGATTCGGTCAACGCCTAAGTCTATTAATTGCTCTAAAGCTTTAAGAGGAGCTTTGCAACGATCAAACGCACGATGAAACGTTACTTGCATAGGACGAGCTAGTTCTACCAACATTTCTGTTGTTTTTAAGTCAATTGCTCCTGTTGTATCCAAGGCACCAATCACAACACCATCCACTCCTAATGCATGGCAGACTTCTATGTTGTGCCGCATTTGTTCTATTTCATAAGCGTTATAATAAAAATCACCCCCTCTAGGGCGAATGAGTACAAACAAATCAATATCAATTGCTTTTCGGGTTGTTTTGATACAGCCCCAGCTAGGCGTAGTGCCCCCTTCCAATAAGTTGGCACAAAGTTCGACTCGTTGAGCGCCATATTGTTGTGCTAATAAAGCCGCTTGAGGACTATCTAAACAAATTTCAATGACCATTATTATTCTATTACAAATTCATCAATAAATAACCAAGCTTCGCTACCTGCGGCGGCATGCCAGTTTGGACAATAAGTAATGTTATGAGCTTTTAGACGGACATAACGTGCAGTAGTATTTTTAGCTTCTAATTCAAATGTTTGTATGAATGAACCATCTTTTTTAGGCGAAACATCGTTGGAAACGGTTCCCAAGCGAGTAAAGTTCTGCCCATCATTAGACATAAAAAAGTCAATTTTGGTAGGTAAAAATATCCAAGAGTCTTGTTTTTGGAAAAAAGCAGTTGATAACTTAGAAATTGGTTGTGGTGCTTGCAAATCAATAGTGATTTCCATTGGAACTTTTTGAACGGCTTGCCAGTTCCCATCTCTAAAATTTAAACTTC
The DNA here is from genome assembly GCF_000724545.1 of Aureispira sp. CCB-QB1. Lineage (GTDB taxonomy): Bacteria > Bacteroidota > Bacteroidia > Chitinophagales > Saprospiraceae > Aureispira. The sequence goes on from NZ_JHBV01000014.1 coordinate 287,469, forward strand.
CTCTAGCGCCATTGCTTACAGCTTGCACACCTCCTCCTGTGTAGTAAGAACTATATTCATAACTCAAAGAAGGCTCTAGCCCATTACCCAAATGCTTGGTAAAGGTTCTTTGAATAGGTACTCCGTAGGGTTTATTATTTTTAAATGCTTGAACCTGTAATTCTGTTGTTGTTTTGATTGGGATGGCCGTTTCGTACATTGTAGAATGAAGGGTAGGGGTAGAGCCATCGACTGTGTAATACAACTCCAAATCAGGTGTTCCCTTCGTTAGCTTTATATTGATGCTCTCTGTGGATGTAAATACTTCCATACTGATTGGCATTGTTTCGGCACCGTATTGTACCCCTAGTGCTTCCAAGCTAGGGTAGTGGGCTTGCACTCTTTGATAAAATTCCGAATAGTTGCGTTGAGTAGGTGCCGACCATAAAACTTCAGCCATAGCGAGTAATCTAGGAAAGACTTTTTCATCCAAAACTTGAGCATTAGGAACATGCTCTGTCCACATATTGCATTCGCCTCCTAGAATAAAGTGGTGTTTGTCTGTAGACAAATCTTGAGGAATAGGATTGAACGAGTAGACTTTTTCTAAGTCAATGGCATCCAACTTATAATCAAAATAAGCATGACTAGTTGGAGAGCTAATGGCATTGTGATTTTGTTGAGCTGCTTCCAAAGCGCCTCCCATGCCACGCCAAGACTGAACCGTTGCATTTTTTGCCAAACCACCTTCCAAAATTTCGTCCCAACCAATCAACTTTTTGCCGTTATTTTCTAAGAATGTTGCGATGCGTTGGATAAAATAACTTTGCAGTTCGTGTTCATCTTTTAATTTTTCCTCTTGGATTCTTTTTTGGCATTTTGAGCAGTGTTCCCAGCGATACTTTGGAGACTCATCGCCACCAATGTGGATGTATTCTCCAGGAAATAAGTCCATAACTTCGGATAAGACCGCTTCTAAGAATTGAAAGGTACTATCATTACCAGCACAGTAGACATCTTTGAATACCCCCCATTTAGTTCCAACTTCGAGTTGTTCGCCTGTACAAGAAAGATGCGGATAGGCTGCAATAGCTGCTTGAGAATGCCCTGGAAGTTCAATTTCAGGGACAATGGTAATGTGACGCTCTTGTGCATAGGCAACAATCTCTCGAATATCTTCTTTGGTATAAAAACCACCATAAGGTTCGCCATTCGCCCCTTTTCTCCAAGCGCCTACTTGGGTAAGTTTGGGGTAGCGATCAATTTCAATGCGCCACCCTTGGTCTTCTGTTAGATGCCAATGCAAAACATTCATTTTGTAATATGCCAATAGGTCAATGTATTTTTTGATTACCTCTTTACTGAAAAAGTGTCGGCAGCAATCTAGTAGCATCCCTCGCCATTGAAATGTAGGATGATCGTTAATAACTAAACTAGGTACTGCCCAAGCTTCTTGTTGCTCTTTTTGGTGGAAGGTGCTAGGTAATAACTGACGGAGTGTCTGAATCCCTCTGAAAACCCCTGCGGCATCGTTACCATAAATAATAATTTGATTACTATCAATTTGAAGATGGTAACCTTCTTTTGGCAAGGGTTCTTTTGATTTAAGAGAAGTGAGGCGTATAAAATTATGCTCAGCTGAAGAGGTTGCTTTTAAATCAACATTCATAGAATGGTGCAATAGTTTTTGTAGATATGCCCCCTCTTTTTGATAAACATCATCTATCCAAAGTACCGTTTCAGCGTTAATAATGAATTGAGAGGAGGTAATATCCAAATGTTGAGGCTGAGGAATTAGTGCAGGTTCTTTTGGGTACGGAATAGCATCAAGTGTAGGAGAGGGAGAGGAGGTATTGGTACAAGCAACACTAAATAGCAATAAATAAACAACTAGATAAAAACGCATAATAAATTGAATTTAAGAACCATCGTATGTACTCCGTTCTGTTAATCGTTACTTTTGTGAAAAACTAAAAAACTAAGCTTGCCGAGTAGGCTTGTGCTAGTAGCACAAAAGAGTAGAACGAGTTGACGCAGCACAGCTAAGTATTATTACAAAATACCCTAAAAAATAGAAGTTGCTTAAAACTAGTTTTAAACAACTTCATAGAACTTTTTTATTAAAAATAGGCAATAGATATTAAGAAGAATGTTTAATACCCACCTTATACATTACTCCGTTGAAAAATCGTATTACTTATATAGAGTTTGAGTCTATTATTCTTTAATGCCTTCCAAATCTAACAAAAAGGCATATTCTAAGGCAATTTCTTCATAACGTTTAAAACGTCCAGAAGCACCACCGTGCCCCGCTTCCATATTTGTATGCATCATAAGCAAATTGTTATCAGTCTTTTTATCTCTAAGCTTAGCAATCCATTTGGCAGGTTCCCAATATTGGACTTGAGAGTCAAACAAACCTGTTGTAATAAGCATATTGGGATAATCTTGCTCTTTTACTTGATCATAAGGAGAATACGACAACATATAATCATAAGAATCTTTGTTCTTAGGATTTCCCCATTCATCAAACTCATTAGTCGTCAATGGAATCGTCTCATCTAGCATGGTCGAAACAACATCAACAAATGGCACGGCAGCAATAACACCATTAAATAACTCTGGCGCCATATTAACCACTGCTCCCATCAATAAACCACCAGCACTTCCGCCCATTGCATATAAGTGTTCTTCAGAAGTATACTGTTCTCCAATTAAGAATTTTGCACAGTCAATATAGTCGTTAAATGTATTAATTTTCTTAAACATTTTACCGTCTTCATACCATTCACGCCCCATTTCTTCACCACCACGGATATGAGCAATAGCCCAAGCAAAGCCTCTGTCTAATAAACTTAATCGAGTCGAGCTAAACCAAGGATCCATCGAAGAACCATAAGAGCCGTAAGCATAGAGCAACAGCGGATTTTTTCCGTTTAGTTCAAAGCCTTTTTTATAAACGATAGAAATTGGGACTTTTTTTCCATCTCTAACCGTTGCAAACAATCGCTTGGTGACATATTGATTAGGGTCATGTCCTCCGACTACTTCCGTTTGTTTTTTTAGTTCTTTAGTGTGTTCTTTCATATTGTAATCATAAACAGAACTAGGCGTCGTTAAAGACGAATAGCCAAAGCGAAGTTTGTCGGTATCAAATTCTGGATTATTACCAACATACGCTACATAAGCCTCTTCACCAAAATCAATACGATGCTCTTTTTTAGTTTTTTGATTAATAATTTGAATAGAAGTAGCCGCATTGCCTCGCTCACTAATGACCAAATAGTCTTTAAAAACTTCGATGTCTTCTAACAAAACATCTTTGCGATGTGGGATGATTTCTTTCCAATTCTTTTTTGCAGTTGCGTTTTCAGGGGTTTCCATCAAGCGGAAATTCGTAGCATTCCAGTTGGTTACAATATAGAATTTATCATTGTAGTGGTCAATGCTATATTCGTGATTGGGTTCTCTTTTGGCAAATTGCTCAAAGACACCTTCAGGGGTATCTGCATTTAAGATGTGGTAATCACTAGAAATGGTACTACTATTATAAATGATAATGTATTTACCAGATTTAGATCGACCGACACCGATATAAAAAGAAGGGTCTCGTTCAAAATACACAATAAAGTCATCGGCTACATCTGTTCCTAATTTGTGCCTGAGAATTTTTTCAGATAAGAGCGATATTTCATTTTTGAGCGTATAAAAGTAGGTTTTGTTATCGTTTGCCCAAGCACCACTGCCATCTGTTCCATTGATGCGGTCTGGCAAAAACTCACCTGTTTCTAGGTTTTTGAAACGAACGGTATAAATTCGTCGGCTAACAACATCTTCACAGAATGCTAAAATTTTATTATCAGGACTTACATTTAGACTCGTTGCAGCATAATAATTGTGTCCTTCTGCCAATTCATTGACATTTAACATGATCTCTTCTTTGGCATCTAAACTTCCTTTTTTACGGCAGTGAATTGCATATTCTTTGCCTTCTTCAAACTTGGTATAATACCAATAGCCATTTTTAAAATAAGGTACAGAAGCATCGTCTTTTTTGATGCGATCGACCATTTCTGTATAGAGCTTCTCTTGCAATGGCTCTGTGTGCTTCATCTTGGTTTTTAAATAAGCATTCTCAGCATTCAAATAATCCAAAACTTTTTGAGTTTGAGCATCTGGAGTCTTGGCATTTTTTTGATCATCTGTCAAACGCATCCAAAAATAAGGATCAATTCTAGTATGACCATGCGTAACAATAGCAGAGTCTTTTTTGTCTGCAATAGGAGGCATGAGGTCTGTTTGGGCTGTGATAGTAGTATTTTCTTTTTCTTTTGACATCTCTTTACAGGCGTTTAGCGATAAGCTAAATAGAATAATAGCTAAATAATAAAGTATTGTACGAAACATAATTATTGTTTTCTAATCGAGGATAAATGTACTCTTTTTAGAGTTCAAAATCTTATAAGATTCTAATTAATTAAGAATTGAGTTCTAAAATGGGCAATGAATTACCTAAAATAAGGCATAAAAATAAATAGGATATTGTTTTAGGTGTTTTTTATTTAAAATAATAGATAAAGTGACAAGAAAATAGGATAGTACGACCCAGAAACTGGTTTTTAGATTCTTTTATTAGAATTTTGTTTTTGCTGAAAAGCAGGGGAAAAGAATATGCCCCTTGAAAAGGTAACAAGAAGTAAGTCCCCAGTGGTGTCATTGTGATTGGAATGGAGGAATAGGTGGTTTGCTTTTAACTGTTAGATAATAAGAGCCCTATATAAAAATAATAATAGTATGAAATATAGGTCATAATATTTTGGGGTTGCGTTGTAATGCTTAAATAGAGCATTTTGAATTGGAAAAAACTGATTTTTGAAGAGAATAAAAACTTCAAAAAAGCAAATAAAAAAAAAAGAAAAAAAAGGTCTCAAAAAGGGTCTAAAAAGAACAAAAAGCCCAAAAAAAACTTTGTCACAGAGGGCTTAAAAGTGTTATAAATTTGTTATAGTCACAAAAAACGGCTATTTTTACTAATCGTTAAAAACAAAATTTATTTCTTTTTTTGTAGTACAAAAACCTAAGTTTATGACTTATATTATTGACAAAATAAGGAGCATACAATTATCCGTTTTGGTCGTATGTTTCTTATCATCTCAGCATGCTACAGGGCAATTATCCCTACCTTGGACAGAGGATTTTGAAGGAGCAACAGCTGGTAGTTATACCACCAATCAAAATCCCGTACCTGGTTTGTCGGGACCTGGATATAGCTGGGAAGTACAGTTGGGAGCCAATGGTCGTGCTCGCACAAATGCAGGCGCAGGGTTTTATAATGGTGGAAATCGAGCATTGACCCTTGATGCTGCCGTGAGTGGAACCGTAGCGATTAATTATTTGATTGCTAATTTAGATTTATCTAATTATGGAGGCTCCAATGATTTGGAATTGACCTTTAATTATGCCAACCATGGCGAGGAAAGCAGTCCTAACGATCGTGTTTGGATGAGAGGTAGTTCTTCTAATGCATGGGTACAAGTTTATGATCTTTATGCCAATCGTCCTTCAGTAGGACAGTATGCACAAGTTGTGTTGGATATTGATGACTTGATGCAAACAGCAGGACAAACAATTACTTCTACTTTCCAAATTCGTTTTGGTCAAGAAGATAATTTTGAAGCAACAAGCCCAACTGCTTCAGATGGATTTACATTTGATGACGTTAGTATAACTGGTTCTTTGCCATTGCCTAATAATGCTGGTATTACAGCAATGTTGTCACCTGTTTTGGGGGCTGTAGCGGGATCTTACCCTGTTGATGTTACATTAAATAACTTTGGTAACAATGCTTTAAACAATGTAACAATTGAATGGACTTTGAATGGAACCGCACAAACTCCTGTGAACTTTACAGGACCTGCATTAGCACAGTCTACTAGTACCACTGTTAATTTATCAGCAAGCACCGCTTTTGCTTCAGGTTTAACAAATCTGAAGTTTTGGACTAGCAATCCTAATGGAATGCCTGATCCAGATAATAATAACGATACTCTAGAGACCTTTTTCTGTACAGGTTTGGCAGGTACTTATACTGTTGGTACGGCTACTTCTGATTTCCCAACTTTTCAAGATGCATTAACAGCATTGTATGGTTGTGGTGTTGGTGGTCCTGTCACCATGCAAGTACAAGCAGGAGCGTATACAACAGCTTTGACAATAGATCGTCCTATTCCTGGAATTAGTGCAACGAACCGAGTGACTTGGGATGGTTCTGGGCAAGCGGCTAGTATCACTGTTAATAGCGGAGCAGCAGTAGCTTTAGATGGTGCCGATTACATCACCATTCAAAACTTTCTATTGGCCAATACATCTACGACACAAGGGTGGGGGGTATTGTTGACCAATACTGCCAACCACAATGAAATCTTGAACAATCGTATTCAAATGGCAGTTACGAATGCCTTTAATACATCAGGAATTGTTGCAACAGCTTCTTCTACATCAGTAACTTCTAGTGGGAACAATGCTAATTACACACTGATTGAAGGAAATGTTATTACAGGAGCAGATAGAGGGATTTCTCTTTATGGGTCGTCTACAACTTCTCTATATAATAGTGGAAATATTATTAGAAACAATGATATTTCAGATGCAGACAACTATGGAATTTATACTTATTACCAAGACTCTCTATTGATTGCCAATAATAATATTCATGATTTTCCAAGTACATTCCATTATGGAATTTATACATACTATTTGATGAATTTTGATGTGGTCGGTAATAATGTTCATTTAGAAGATTATGGGATTTACTTCAATCGTTCTAATTCTCAAATCACTCCAACACGTCAAGCATTGATTGCCAATAATATGGTTAAGTCAGCTAATGACAGAGGGATTTACTTGTTTTTTACAAGGGAAACAGATTTCTATCATAATACAATAGTTTCAGGAGCTTCTGCCTGTGTATGGTCTAACTTTGATAATACAGTAGATGTTAAAAACAATATTTTTGTAAGTACTAGTACGACGAATTACGCTTTTGAAACGTTCTCATCGAATACCTTTTCAGATATGGATTACAATGTGTTCTATACGAACCCTGCGAATCCAAACTTGATAGATTTTGGTTCTACCTATGCTGACTTGACTGATTGGCAAACAAATGGCGCCAACGGTTATGACCAAAACTCTCTAGAAGGCTTACCAACATTTTACAGTGCAACAGATTTGCATGTGGATGGCGCATTTTTGAACGACAGAGGAATTGCAACAACTGCTGTTACAGTAGATATTGATGGTGATGTTCGTCCAGCTACTGGAGCTGCTTCTGTTGATATTGGAGCTGATGAGTTTACGCCGCCAACGAATGACGCTGGAGTAGCAGAATTGGCTAGTCCTACGTTGCCAATTACAGGAGGTTTTGCTTCGGTAGAGGTTGTTGTTAGAAATTATGGAATTGTACCTCTAACTTCGTTTATGGTAGGTTGGACAATTGATGGTAATACGCAGACCAATGTACCTTATACTGGGACACCAATCCCAGTTGGTGGAAGTGCTAACATGACGTTAGCCAACTTAAATTTCCCTGCTAATACAACTAATTTGAGCTTCTGGACATCTATGCCTAACGGTGTAATTGATGAACGTTTTAGCAATGATACATTACATGTAAATGTATGCCCTGGTTTATCAGGAACCTATTCTGTTGGACATGCTTCGGCAGACTACCCAACAGTAGGTGAAGCCTTAGATGCGTTGATGAGTTGTGGTATAAGTGGTCCTGTTACAATGGAATTTGTGGCAGGAACGTATGTTGGTCCTTGGGTAATCAATGAAATCCCAGGTGCAAGTCTTACAAACACGGTGACATTTGATGGATTAAATGCAGCAGACGCTACGATAACACATGATGCTTCTGGTCCTAATACAGCTGCAACTGTGACGTTGGATGGAGTAGACTATTTCACTATTAAGAATTTTAGAATAGAAAATACAGGAACAACAACGCCTGCTTATGGTGTCTTGTTGACAAACCAAGCTAATCATAATATTATTGATAATAACCAAATTGTCGTGCCTATTGGGACTCCTTCAAATGTAGTTGGTGTTTTGGCATCTAATAGTTATGCAGCTAGTGTTGGTACAGCTTCGGAAGGAAACAATACAAACCATACAACTATCATCAACAATGATATTAGTGGAGGTGTTGCCAATATTATTTTAGAGGGAGGTGTTTCCAACTCTGAAAATATGGGGAACAAGATTATGAATAATAATATGCATGATGCTGATGATTATGGCATCTATGTCGATGAGCAAGACAGCATCGTAATCAGTGGTAATACAGTGTATGATTTGGGAGCTAGCGGTGCTGATGCTTTGCAATTGTACGATATTCAAAATTTCTCTATCACAGGAAACGATATTACTTCAAGAGATTATGGTATTGCTATTTTTGGAGGCTTTTCGGATAAAGTAAGAAATGGTTTAGTTGCCAATAACATGGTGCTTTGTGGTGCTGGTGGTGAAGCATTTTATATGCGTGAAGCTAGTTTGATCTATGTCTATCACAATACATTTAGCGCAACACGTGCTTGTTGGTTGGACAATCATCTAAACATTGATTTGCGTAACAATATCTTAAATGCTACAACAGGAGAATGTTTCTATACATTAGACCCTGTTAGTATGAGTGGAATGGATCATAACTTGTTCTTTATTAGTGGTACAGGAGGTAGAGCCGTTCGTTTTGGTACTAATACCTATGCTACATTGGCTGACTGGCAAGCAAGTGGAGTTGGATACGACTTAAACTCTGTATCTGGAAACCCTAACTTTGTCAATGGTTTATACTTGGGAGGTCCTCTGGCTGTAGATACAGGAGATGTTAACCTAACCTTACCTATTACAACGGATATTAATGGAGATATGCGTCCATTGGGTTCTAAGCCAGATATTGGTGCAGACGAACATATTATTATTGCTAATGATGCAATGGCAGTAGGCTTAAAATCGCCCAATGGTTGTGGCTCACCAGTAGATGATGTTATTATCCAAATTGCCAACGTAGGATCAACTTTGATTTTGAGTGCTCCAATTACAGTGAATGTTACAGGAGATGCTACCGCAACATTTAATACAACTCATCCTATTTTAGTATCAGGAATAACGATTGATAAAACAGTTGGTACGATTAATACAGAAGCAGGAGGACAGTATAACTTTGAGATTATTATTAGCGCAGGAACAGATTTGAATCCTAGCAATGATACTTTCAGAACAACTGTTAATATACCACCTAGTAACCAAATGGCTTTGTCTATGACAGGCGATACTTCGGTTTGTGCCAACAATACTGCAATGGTATCTGCTGTTGCAAGCTATGTACCATCTACTATTATGTGGTATGATGCTCCAACAGGCGGTAATTTAGTGCATATAGGAGATGCCTTCACAACTCCGAACCTTTCTGCTAATACCATGTATTACGCGGAAATTCAAGGATGTACTTCACCTAGAGCGGTCGCAACAGTTAATGTTGATAACAATGGAATTAACATTGATCTGGGAGCAGACCAAACTATTTGTGGAGGTTCTGCAGCTACTTTAACACCAACAGTTACCATTTCTCCTGCAACATCTTTGTTGTGGTCAGATGGCTCGCAATCTGCTTTTATTGAAGCAACAGCGACAGGTATCTATACGGCAACAGTAACCAATGCTAGTGGTTGTACGGATACCGATACGGTAGAGGTGACGGTATCAGCAGCTCCAGCAATAGCAGATGTTACAACGAATGTATCTTGTGGAGGTGCGGCAGATGGTGCAATTGATTTGACCGTATCTGGTGGTACAGGTCCTTATGCATACGAGTGGAGTAATGCGGCAACAACTGAGGATTTATCAGGTATTTCTGGTGGCTTTTACAATGTAACAGTTACGGATAATGGAACGGCCTCTAACTGTACTTACGTGACGAGTTTCCAAATAACAGAGCCAGCAGCTCTATCTGTAAATGTGAATACAGCGGGTGTGGCTTGTAATGGAAATGACGGTACTGTAGATATTACTGTACAAGGAGGAACACCAAACTATAGTTACAATTGGTCT
>NZ_JHBV01000015.1 GCF_000724545.1 Aureispira sp. CCB-QB1
GAATAATAAAGCCTAAATCTGCTGATACAAGAGTTCGGTTTTGTCCAACGAATTGTATAACGACTGCAACCATATAAGGTATCACCTCCGTTTGATGCCGTTACTCGTATCGGCGCTACTATGTTAAATGTTGCATCGCTAATGTCTAAGATTGTCGTATTTGCTACATTGCTTGCTCGAATTAAACATGTTGTCGAAATTTGAGTAGGAACTATCCAAGAATGACTGCCATCATTGCTCGTATTACTTGTGATTGTCGTCCATGACACACCATTATCTGTACTGTATTCCAAATATACATTTGAATAAAACGTTGCAGGATTCCAAGTTATAGTTCTAGTGCAGCCAGGAAACAAGTTTTCTCCCCCATTGGGACTCAAAAGTATCGGGTCATCTGGTGTAATGGTAAAAGGCGCATCACTTTCATCCAACATACAAGTAGTCACATGGTCTCTGACACGAACTAAGCAATTGGAAGAAGGAATGTTGGGTACCGTCCAGTTATAAGTCGCAGAACCTGTTGCATAATTTACTACAATGGTACTCCAAGTTGCTCCTCCATTTGTCGAATAGTACAAATCATAAGTATTGGATGTACCTATTGCATTCCAAGTAATGGTATGTACATCTCCTCCTTTTAGTGTCTCTCCCCCGTTCGGAGCCAACACTGTGACAGGCGTATTAATCGTAAAAAAAGCATCGCTTTGATCGACAATACCTCCACTCTGTGCATCCTTTACTCGAATTAAACAGGTGCTTGATTGTACAGGTGGTACCGTCCAAGTAAAAAGACCATTGGTAGAAAGGTAATTCGTTGTTACAGAAGCCCAAATTGTTCCTCCATCTAAAGAATAATCAATATCGTAATAATCAGAGAGCGTTCCTGATGTATTCCAAGATATTGTGTATTGCTGACAAGTGTGCAAAACCTCGCCGCCATTGGGGTCAACAATAGTGATGGTCTGTGCAGACGAGACCGTTGATAAGATGAAGCAGACTATGAATATGCTCCAAAGTTTGTAAAATTGTAACATTGTGTTTGTTTGTGGTAGGTAAAATAGGTTAAATTATACTTCTAATTTTTTGGGCACTTACGTTAATAATCAACTACATTCATGAAATAAATGCCATCTAAGAGATGTATAGCCAACTAAGCAGAGTTAATCAGCAAAGTATTATTTACTAAGACTCAAAATTTTTTTAGAATTTATCTTCTGTCTATCTTTTGGGCAAAGATAGAGCATTTATTTCTAAAAATCCAGCCTAAATTTTAGATTTACACTAAATCTCTACTAAGCCTTCCTTTTCCTATCAACAACAATCAAAACCTGCTTTCAGAATTTTCTGCAACCGCTCTTTGGAAAGCAAGAAATTCTATTTTTTGAACAATTATTAGCTACACAAGCAAAAAACAAAGGTATTTTTTATTACAAAAACAAAAAAATGCATATTTTTGTTTTAATGTAATCGTTCAGAAAATTTTTAAAAATTACAATCTAGGTGTTGTGTCTACACACAACCTAACCCACAATTGGCAGTATGTTTCACTGCTTTATTCTTTTCGATACTAGCAATACATTATTATACTATGGCAACATCTATTTATCATACTAATCCTAAGAATGAACATGAGGTGCGTTCAAATATTGTCTTAAAGTATTTCTCAAAATGGTCAAAACAATTAGTTGCTACCATTAAACAGGAAAACTTAGAAGAAAAATTTGCCTTTGTTGACTTTGCGGCAGGATGGGGTATTGATAACAATGATCCAACAACAACATCCATCGTTACTCAAGTCTTAACATTAGCCGTTAAAAATCGACTTACTAGAGAGATGTTATCAGTCATAATCAATGACAAACAAGAAGAAAAAATAGCCGCAATTACAGAATCCATTACACAAATTAATCTGATTGAAACCTTCACGTTTCCTCCTTTTCTGAATTTTTCAGAGGTGGACGATAGCGTGTTAGGAAGCCTTTCTAGCATCAAAACACTTCCAACATTAGCCTTAATTGACTTGTGGAACTACGAAGGGGTGAACTGGAATTTAGTCCAAAACTTAGTGCAACATGGCAATGCGGATTGTTTGCTGTTGCTAGATTATCAAGCAATATATAAATCTATTCATAAAAAAAAGAAAGCGACTGCTCTACTCCAAATGTTTGGGCAAAGACAGGCAGATCAATTGCAAATAGCATTCAAGGATAAACCTGCTCCCCACCAAAAAGAACGATTAATTTTGAATGCATTTGAACAATGCTTAGACACCATTACATCCTCAGATTGGATGTCTCCACTTCGCTACAAGTTTTACAATACTAAAAACAAAACAAGCCACTTTTTATTTTTTCTTACTAAAAACAAGGACAACCATAGTCTCATGAGAGAAATATTTCGGATAGAGAGCCAAATTATAGAAGATGGTATTGGCAATTTGGAATTTAATCCCAACAACGGTCCTCAAAGAAAAATTACAAGCCAAACGCTTTTTGGTTCTATGTTTAATCTAGAACAAGATTTATTACGCACCTACAAATCACAAACACTTCAAATTATTGATATTTATGAGAACCATCATTCAGGAAAAGCCTTGGTCAAAAAAAACTATATTGATGCCTTATTAAATTTGGAACGTAAAAATAAAATTACAGTAACTCGAAAACGTCAGCGAATGCGACCTCTAAATGATTCGGGGCTTAATGATAGTATTTTTGTCTCTTTTAACAAGTAGTTTTTTGTTAATCTACATGATTTCTATTTACCTTCGTGTTATTCTAAAACCTACCTGTTCACTCTATTAATATGCTGTATCCATCAACTACCTAGTTTACATAGCTTTTCGGTTTTTAGTACTTCTTTTCAAATGGATGCCATTTTGGTTTTTGTATCGATTGTCTGACGTGACTTATTGGATTGTGTACAAAATAATTGGTTATCGAAAAAAGGTTGTTCGGCAAAATTTAGCCAATGCCTTTCCACAAAAAACGACCGCTGAACGCATTCTAATTGAGAAAAAGTTTTACCGTCATCTTTTTGACATACTCCTAGAAGGACTTAAAGGGTTTACACTTTCTATGGAGGAATTGCAAAAGCGGCAACAATTTATGACGCCAGAATTGCCTCAACAAATCATTGACAAAGGCAAATCTGCTATTATTGTTGGAGGGCACTATGGCAACTGGGAATGGGGTGGAATGATTGCCTCTACTCATACTAGTTCTGATGTTGTTATTCTCTACGCTCCTATTAAAAATTCTTATATTGATCAGTACGTCAAGGCTTCCCGTAGTTTGTACAATACGTATTTTTGGTCTAGCCCCAAAGCTCCAAGAGCATTCAAAGCTTATCAAGATCAAGTCGCAACTTTTGTTTTGATTGCTGACCAATCTCCTAGCAACCCTAAGCGAGCTCACTGGCTTTCTTTTTTAAATCAGGACACTCCCTTTTTAAAAGGACCAGCATCTTATGCTTTTAACTATGATATCCCTTTGCTTTTCATAGATTTTGAACGAATCAAAAGAGGCTACTACACCATGACAATATCAGTCATTACAGAAACTCCTCGAAACTACACTCCTGAAGAATTAACGACTATGTACGCCCAAAAATTAGAAGCTGCGATCATCAAATGTCCTGAATTATGGCTCTGGTCTCATAGAAGATGGAAACACAGTAGATAACAAAACAGCTTTCTCTAGAAGAAAAAGCTGCTGGTTATCTCATGGATTTTTATTTTTCCTACCTACTTAACAAATTTTCGAGTTATTACTTGTCCTTCCTTATTCAACAATCGAACAAAATAAATCCCTGTTTGTAGGTTTCTACCATCTATTGAGTGACTTGTTTCATTTATATCCTCTTGATACAATATTTGTCCACTTACATTGATGATTTGCACTTGACCATTCCACCTTTCTTCTAACTCAATATTAACGACATCTTGTACTGGATTGGGATATATTTTACAAGCAATAGAAGTTTTGGGAATTGTATGACTAGTTGAAAGTGGATACAAGGTTGTGATTTCTGCAGCACTTAATCCTCTACAATAAAAACGGACATCATCCAAACGACCACTTAATTCACGGTAAATTATTGGACCAGGATTGTAAATAGAACCTAATGTCCAAAAACTAGGAAAATTCATATTCGTATTACTTATTGCATCAGTTCCTACCAAAACATTGTCAACATACAATTTGAGTGTGTCATTAGCTCTAACAGCTACAACATGATGCCATTCACTGGTTGTTTGCGCAGAAGAATTTACAGTAGCAATGGATGTTGAGGAGGTGCGCAAAACGCAAACAAATTCTCCCGATCCATTCACTCCCATATCAACCCCACCTTGTTCTGCGCCTGTTGCTGTATGTCTTGAGGTAACAAAGTATTGAAAATTTTGAGAGGTATTGAATGAATCAACATTGACCCAATAAGAAATGCTAAAATCATTGTTTGGGTTAATTATTGGATGTGGGATATAAGTCGCTTGATCTGACCCTACACCTGCTACTTTCAGAGCATTGTTTGAATTTCCATATCTATCATTCCCAAACGTTGCCCCATCCAAAACAGCATCTCGATTGCCCTTCTGATCCTCAACACTATTGTTATCAAAAGTATATTGAGCTACTAAACAACTTGTTGTATCAATTTGGTAATACAAATCAGAGATAGCAGTAGCCGATAATGTATCTCGATAAATGCTCACATCATCTATTTTTCCTTTAAAATGATTGTTAGAAACTATATTACCTCCAATTTCGAATGGTCGACCAGACACTTCCAACACCTGTTCATTTGAATTGCTATAACTTGTTGTTGAAATTAAAACATTGTCAAAATACATTTTTAATACTTGATCAACTGCATTATGAACCACTGCTAAGTGATGCCAGCCTACTGTTAAATTAGGCGAAGACAAAATTCTAGAAACAGGCATAATGTCTCCTTTGTGCAAAAATTTAATTGTATTTCCATTTCCTCCAAATTGTATATCTGATGTAACAGATAGATTGTATTGATTATATGGACTATTCGGATTTCTTTTAACTAAAATAGTCCCAATATTTTGTCCTAAGGTATCCTCTATGTACACCCAAGTAGACAGGGTGTAACTGCCATTGAATCTAAATTCTGACGAATCTCCAAAATCAATATAATCGTCTATACCATCAAATTGATAGGCAGCATTGGGATTACCAAAACGATCTTCGGTCAGGACAGCCCCATAGACCGTACCATCATTATTTCCTATATTGTCATTGGCATTGCCTGTAAAGGAGTACGAAGAAGTTGCTGTTTGTGCAAACGCAAGAATAGACATGACTACAAAATAGGTTGTTAGGAACGCTTTTTTCATGTAAATTTAATTTTGAACTCTAAATAAGTTACTACATGGTAGTTATTATTCTTTTCTGTAGAGCTTTGTGTTAATTAATCATTGTTAGTTGAGTGGATTCTTTTACAAATTTAAGGCATCCTACTTAAGATTAATTTGTCAATTGCTGAATTGTAAATTTCAACTTCTGAATTGCACTCTTTTTAAGTTAAATGGGAAAAACTAATCTTTAAAATAAAAAAAAAGAGGCCTTTTTATTATTTTTGATTTCCCAACCAAATCATTCATCAACCCACATTATGAAAGCAGTCATTATTGACGATGAGTCAAAAGCAAGACATCTCTTATCGACCATTCTAACAGATTATTGCCCTCAAATTACACATATTGAAGAAGCCGCCAGCTTGATGGACGGCGTCCAACTGATTAGAACCTCTAAACCAAACCTTGTTTTTTTAGATATCGAAATGCCTGACTATTTAGGAATCGAAATTGGAGATTTTTTAGACGCTCATGAAATGACGTTTCATCTAATTTTCACAACAGCTTATAGCGAATATGCCATTAAGGCATTTGAGGTTAATGCCGTAGACTATTTGTTAAAACCCATTCGCCCCAAACAGATTAAAAATGCTTTAAATAAAATAGAACAAAGATCTCAATACAATACTATTGCCCAACAACTAACTACTTTGAAAGAGTCCATCCAAGACAATGCTTTCAAAAAAATTGCCGTTCCTGTCTCTTCTGGAATTTTGTTTGTAGACATCGAGGATATTATTTGTATGGAAGCTGATGGCATGTATACAAAATTGCATACTAATTCTAGTGGCACTCAAATTATCTCCAAACCTTTAAAGTATTTTGTAGAAATGTTGAGCCACAACGAGCATTTTTATCGAACACATCGTTCCTTTTTAATCAACATTCGCTTTGTACGACAATACATCAAAAAAGATGGTCATAGCATTTTGTTAGAAAAAAATATAGAAACACCACTTTCTAGAGATAAAAAAGAACCTTTTTTGGAGATCATCAATCGAATGACTTAAGTTTGAACTCTAACCACATTGTTGTAATATTTCATTGTGTACCAACAAATCAACTACATTTTTATAGGAATACTTATCCGAACTTCTGTTCCTAGTGGCTCTCCATTATCATCAACCAAATCAATAATTTTAGCTTTGATAGAGTTGGGTTGCCCATAATTCAGCAGTTCTAACCTAGAGTTATTGGCGACCGTAGCAAAAGATTTGTGCCGATTCATTCTTTGCTTGGTATACCGAGCCGCCGCAGCTCGACCAATGCCATTGTCTCGAATAATAGCTAAAATAGAGTTGGTGCTACCTTGCTCAAAAACTATTTCAAGTTGCTTAGCGCCCTTCTTTCGAAATAAACCATGCTTAATAGCATTCTCAACATAAGGCTGTACCAGCATCGTTGGAATTTCGATGTTATAACTATCTATAGTGTCAGCAAACCTGATGGAGTAACTAAAATCTTCCTCCATCCTAACAGCTTCCAGTTCTAGGTAAAGTTGAAGAGAATCAACTTCTTCTTTTAGAGAGAGTTGCCCTTCTTGGCTATGATTTAGATATAGACGCATCAAATCAGAGAACATTCCCAAATAATCACTTGCCAACTCACGTTCATTTCGAATAATGTAGTCCTGAATGGAATTTAAAGCATTGAACATAAAATGTGGATTCAACTGTGCTTTTAGTGCTTTTAGTTCAGAAATTCGAATGTCCCTTTCCAAACGAGAACGCTCTAGTTTTTCCTTATTTTGAGCTTTTATTTTATTAATCTGAATTTTATAAATCCAACTAATGATCGCAATCACTAAAAGTATTATAACAGCAATAAACCACCCTTTCATATAAAGTGGTGTTCTAATGTGAAAGAGGACATTAATTGGTTTGGAACGTGTCCCATCTGCTTTCACAAAAACGGCTTGAAAAGTGTAGTTCCCAGGGTTTAGATCAGGATAATTCACTCTATTGCCCGCACTAGAGACATTATTCCAGCCTTTTTCCACGCCTAGCAAGCGGTATTCGTACCGAAAATCATTTTGGCTTCGGAAAGAAATTCCTCTAAATTGCAGTTTGAGTGTATTTTGATCATAAGGCAAGTCATAATGATTGTTGAGTGGATAAATAGAGTCGTTGATCATAATTTGAGTCATCTTCAGAACCGTTTGTTTGCCCCTTGCTTTTAAATTGACAGGCATTGAAACCAACCCTTTTCTAGTCGCTATATAGATCGTATCTTTGACAAAAGCGATATCCAGTACGTTCCAAGAAGGCAAATTATTTCCTTTGTCCCAAATTTTAAGCGAATCAGACACTAGATTATACTGAAGAATACCACTCTCGCTTACAACCCATAAAATACTATCTTTAATTTTTAGCTTTTGTATTTCATTGTAAGTCTCTATTCCGTCAATTTTTACATGTTTAATAACTTTCTTATTTTGAACACAATACATACCATCTTTTAGAGTTCCTACCCAGAAAGTAGTATCATTCAAGGCTTCCATGTAAGTTGCTATAATATCCTTTCCATTGTTATCTTTGACATCATACTGAATCCCATTCTCATAATACCTTAACCCTGTTGTAGTCCCTACCCAAATTGTATACTCAGGATGCCCCTGAAACAAGGTAGAATAGGTTCGTGTAGAACCTTTTGTTAGATAATAATGATTGTATTTTGATTGTTTTCGAGTTTTATATTTTTGCCACGTTTCTGTATTTTTCCAACTTAAAGGCAAGTGAACACTTCCTAAATTATTGGTATCGGCAGCATATAAAATCGCACCATGCCCCATTGCAACAATTACATTCCCCAAGGGATCAAAAGTCATGTCATATACGGCCGATCCTGCAAATTTTGTTGATTTAAATTCTTGTTTCGAAGGGTTAAAAATATGAGTTGCCAGTTCTGCGGCTATCCAATACTCATTTTTTTTATCGTTGTAAATAATAAACTGAATTCTCTTGTTAATTGGAAACGAATAATTGAACAAAATTTTACTGCGAATAGGATCCCAATAAACAATACTTCCATCGTCGTAGCCTAACAATAAATTTCCGTGATGATCCGCCTCAATTTGATAAATTGTTTTTTCCTCCGATAGCTTACTATAAATCCGCAATCCCAATTGAGGGACAAAAAACAAACCTTTTTCTAATGATCCAATCCAAAGATTTCCTTCTTGGTCAAAAAAAGAATCGCTTAGTATTTTCCCCTTAAAAAAGTGCTGTACAGTATTCGTTAATATATTCCAAATAAACAACCCTTCCGAAGTAGCCAAATAGAGCGTATGTTCATCAACAATTTTTATTTTATTGATAATCAAGTTCATTCCATATTGCTCTAAGAGAGGTGGAAAATGAATGGCTTTCACAGCTTTACCTTCTACAGCATAAACAAACGGAATTTTTACTCCATCTTTTAGAAATGATCCGTTGGAACTAGTCCAGTTTTTATCCATATATTTATTGACATAAATCAGTTCTAAAGTCTCGTTTTTCACAAAAGAAAACTTAGGATACCTTCTAGGAGTTGTTGTACTTGCTGACACATAAAAACATTCTGGACATTCAAAAGGTATTGTTTGTTCTTTTTCTTTGTAATAAGGACCTTTTAATCCATGCAAAAAAATCTTTTCATGATTGTTCAAAAAGTAATAAATCCCCTCCGATTTTTTCAACGTTCTTTTTTTAATATCATACAGCCAAGTTTCTGATTTAGATTCAATTTTTAATACGTCTTCTTCCAAAACCAAATCTTGAATGACTCTACCACCTCTTTTTTGTTCCCATATATCTAATAAGTGAAGTTTTTCTTGTTGAATATAGTAAATTTGTCCAGCAAAATTATGACACCAAATAGTTTGGTTGGAGTCCTCATAAATCGCTGTAATAGACCTATTTCTTGCCTCTGGCACTTTATACTTTTTAAACGCAACTCCATCAAAACTAACCAAACCTTTATCACATCCTACCCAAAGCAGACCATTGCTTGCTTCTTTGATCCAGTACACTTCATCTGATGGGAGACCATCTTCAAAAGTATAGTTAAACGTGTACATAGATTGGCCTTCAAGAGCTGACGATAAAGTAGTACAAGCCCCCCATAAAATGAGCATGCATACTCTATAACAAATTATTGATTTCATATCTAGACGTTACAGTAGACTTCTGGTCTAAAAAAAGCAGCTATTCATCTGACTTTTATTTTTTTTGAGGCTTCCTATTTGAATAGTTACTTTGAGTTTAGTATTTTAGAATTAGCTGTTCAGGCTTGCATCGAATAATAAATCTTCTTTTTACAAAAAAAATGAGTTCATCTAATAAAACCAAGCAGCACTACTAAAACATATTCAATTAATTAACAATACCTTTAACACACATTTGCCCCGTTAAAAACCAATTAGAACCATCCAACGCCAGTCATTACAAAATATTATTAACACAAAGTATATGAATATTTGTACAAATATTTTATTTCTAATTCTTTTTACTTTTTTATTTCAAGCAGAAACGGAAGCACAACGTAAATACAACATTTATTGGGTTAGTTTTAAAGATAAAAAAAACAATCCATATAGTATTTTTCACCCTCAAGAATATTTGTCTGCCAGGGCAATAGAGAGAAGAAATCGCTTTGGCATTGCTATTGATGAATCAGACTTGCCTGTCAATCCTCAATACCTAGAACCTATTCTAATCAAAGGCTTCAAGATTCATGCTACGTCAAAATGGCTCAATGGCGTCGCAGTTATCACAGAATCAGCTAGTACAGATGTCGAAGATTTAAAAAGCTTTGAATTTGTAAAGGAGGTTTTTCCTATCGGTTATAAAAGGGAACCTCAACCACCCAAATCTATTGGGCAAAGAGAATACAAAGATTCCTACAAAACCAAAAGCAATTATTATGGTATGGGCAAAAACCAAATCAATATGCTCAAAGGAGAATATTTGCACAAAATGGGTTATGAAGGGCAAGAAATGCATATTGCGATCATGGATGGGGGCTTTGAGGGCATGCCTGAAACGCCTGGTTTTGATAGCCTCTTTGTCAATCAGCAAATACTAGGCACACACGATTTTGTAGAGGGAGATGATTATGTTTTTGAGTCTTCGAGTCATGGTAGAAATGTTGCTTCTTGTATGGCTGCCAATATGCCCTATCTTTTTGTCGGAACAGCTCCCAAAGCAAAATACTACCTTTTTAAAACCGAAGATGTAAAAGGAGAATATTGGATCGAAGAATACAACTGGGTGGCAGCAATAGAACGTGCCGACCAGCTGGGTGTTGATGTCGTCAATTCTTCCTTGGGATATTATGATTTTGATGATAATGACATGGACTATGGTTATGTAGATATTGATGGTAAAACATCTGCTATGACTAAAGCGGCAAGTTTTGCAGCTCAAAAAGGCATGTTGGTAGTAACTAGTGCTGGTAATGAGGGAAATGACAAATGGAAACACATTACCGTTCCTGGGGACGCAGACAGCGTGTTAACTGTTGGTGCCGTTGACAGAGACGGCTATCATGCTAAGTTTAGTTCCTATGGTTTTGAAGAAAAACCTATTATCAAACCCAATGTCGTAGCAAGAGGCGCCATCGCTGTGGTAGCAGCTAAAAAACGTTACGATACTAGCTATAGCAATGGAACCTCCTTTTCTGCTCCTATTATGGCAGGTATGGTCAGCTCCTTATGGCAAGCATTTCCAGAACACAACAACATGGAAATTATTCATACCCTAGAAGAACATGGACATTACAAAGATAAGCCAGATAACGCTTATGGCTATGGAGTACCTGACTTTTGGGCAGCTTACAAAAGTCTTCGAAAATCTGTGGTTGAGTTGCAACCCAAACAAGCCTATTATTATCACCTTAGCAATGTAAAAGATCACTTAGATATTTTTATGTCTAATGTTAGTGCTTATAAAGCACAAGTAAGTTTGCACAATACCGTAGGCAAGTTACTACATCAAGAAACTACTATTTTTAAAACGGAATCTGATAAATTACTTTGGTACCAAACTGTTCCAAACTGGAAAGATCTTCCTGATGGTGTTTATTTTGTAACGATTGAATTGGACGGCTTTGTACTGCGTATTTTGATTACTAAATAATTCTTCACGCTAATAGAATATTAAATCATCTCGTTGAAGCATGCGTTCAACGAGATGATTTATTTAGCACTAATACAATCATTCGTGTTCAATAGGAACTTCCCAGTTTTCAATATTTTGAGCTAGTAAGAAACCAATTTCAAAAAGCTCCATAAAGTAGTTTTTGCTTTTTCTAAACCATAAGGGATCCAACGTAGTCTCATAACGTATCCGATCTTTTAGAACAGTATATAACGAACAATAATTAATTTGGGCTAACATTTTTTCTTGAATCGGTAAACTCAATATATCTGCATAAGCATAACGATGATTGCACCAAAGGGTAAACGTTTTATCAAATTCTTTATGGTACACTCTTGTTTTAGCCCCTCCAAAAAGACGACTTATTTTCTGCCCCAACGTAGCTTTCTCTAATGTTAATTTGATGTTGTTTGTGTTTTTTAGAAAGTAGAAAAACCTTATTTTCCAAATATACATATGTGGAAAATCGGCTCCTTGGTTTAGAGGGTTTTCATTATAAAGAGCTCCATTAAGCTCTTTTTTAAGTTCTAAAATAACCTTAAAAGCAATCGACGCCCTTTCTCCAGTTATTATTTTACGGTCCAATAATTCCGACTTTTTATCTTCTATGACCATGCTGTTGGGGTCCAATCCCCATGTTAACAACTCTTGGTATAAAATATCTCCAATCGCATTAAATTCTCGCTCTTTATTCATGCTTTTTATTTTAACTTCAATACAAGTTTCTTACCCTACCAACATCAAAACTTTATAAAATCGTTCACAAAATAGCTACAGTCGATTTATTTTTTAGTTTTTTGTCTTCCTTTTGGAACAAGGATTCTAATTAGAATTTTGGTTTGCTCCAAACAAATCGTTACTTTCGCAAGTCTCACAATCAAATTTATATTGATTAAAGAGTTACTAATTTGAAGTTGACTACTTAAATATAGAGTACTTCGTGTTTTTGGGTTGTCACAAAAACAAAACAGTAAATATCATGAAGTATTGCTAGTATCTTAGTTATACTAAAACAATAAAAATTAATACAACAAATAACAAACAATGTATAGAACGCACAATTGTGGCGCACTCCGCATAGAGCATGTTGGTCAAAAGGTGACGCTATCTGGCTGGTTGAACAAAAATCGTGATTATGGATCCATGACATTCATCGACTTACGAGATCGTTATGGTATTACACAATTGGTATTTAACACACAAACTAACGAAGAGTTATATAATGATGCCAAAAAATTGGGTCGTGAATATGTTTTGCGTATAGAAGGTGAGGTAGCAGAGCGTTCAAACAAGAATCCTAAAATTCCTACTGGTGAGATTGAAATTCTAGTAGAAAAATTAGAAGTATTAAACGAATCATTGACACCTCCATTTACAATCGACGAAGAAACAGACGGTGGAGAAGAAATTCGTATGAAATACCGTTACTTGGATTTGCGTCGTCGCCCTGTTCAAGAAAACTTGTTCTTTAGATCAAAAGTGGCTATTGAGACACGTAAATACTTGTCTGATAATGGATTTATTGAGGTAGAAACACCTGTATTGATCAAAAGTACTCCAGAAGGTGCTAGAGATTTTGTTGTTCCTAGCCGTATGAACAAAGGGCAATTTTATGCCTTGCCACAATCGCCTCAAACCTTCAAGCAGTTATTGATGGTTTCTGGTTTTGACAAATACTTTCAATTGGTCAAATGTTTTCGTGACGAAGACTTGCGAGCGGATCGCCAACCAGAATTTACACAAATTGATTGCGAAATGTCTTTTGTCACCCAAGAAGAAATTTTACAAACCTTTGAGGGCTTGACCAAATACTTGTTCAAAGAATGTTTGGGAGTTGACCTACCAACCTTCCCTCGCATGACCTATGATGAAGCACTAAAACGCTATGGTTCTGATAAACCAGACACACGTTTTGGGATGGAATTTGTCGAGTTTAATGATGTCGCTCAAGGTCATGGTTTTCCTGTATTTGACAGTGCAGAATTGGTAGTTGGTATTTGTGCTACAGGACAAGCTGACCAGTATTCTAACAAAGACATAAAGAAGCTAACGGAATGGATGCAACGCCCACAAATTGGCGCCAAAGGTTTGGTCTATGTAAAATATAACTTAGATGGCTCCATTAAATCATCTGTTGGTAAATTTTACACCGATGCGCAACTGATGAGTTGGTTAGAAAAAGCAGGTGCTCAAAAGGGTGATATGCTTTTAATTCTTTCAGGTGAAACGGACAAAGTTCGAGATCAGTTAAATAGCCTGCGTTTAGAAATGGGCGATCGTATGGGATTGCGTTCGGGTGGTTTCAATCCTCTGTGGGTTGTTGATTTTCCTTTGTTGGAATGGGACGAAGACTCAGAACGTTTTCACGCTATGCACCATCCTTTCACCTCTCCTAAAAAGAACGACATCGAACGCATGTTGACTGGAGATCATGATACGATGAAAGCTTTGCGTGCTGATGCTTATGACTTGGTTATTAATGGCTGGGAAATAGGTGGTGGTTCTATTCGTATTTTTGATCGAGAGTTGCAAGCCAAAAACTTTAAATTACTAGGCTTTACAGAGGCAGAAGCAGAAGAACAATTTGGTTTCTTGATGGGAGCATTCGAATATGGTGCCCCTCCTCACGGTGGAATTGCCTTTGGTTTTGACCGACTTTGTTCCATTATGAAAGGCGCAGGTTCTATTCGTGACTTTATTGCTTTCCCTAAAAACAATCAAGGACGTGATGTTATGATTGACGCACCTGCTACCATTGACGAAACACAACTAGATGAGCTAGGGATTGCTTTGTTGAAAGAGCAAACAGAAGCTTAATAAAATTAATATTTTTTTTAAACCTATCAAGTTGGCTTGATAGGTTTTTTTTATTCTCTTTAAAAAGTTAAAGGACTTGAATCATACTAAAAAATAACTTATATTTATAGGAGAGTTCATTTTAATTCTAGCTAAAAATCCCCACATAATCATTTTCAGAAACATGTAATTGGGGCTATCAAAATTCTAAAGGATAGTACTAATAACATGTTAGAAACTGAATAATTTTTATTGTTATTTTTAATACTGTTACTACATGGTTTTAACCAACTATTGTAATATCTAAAGCTAAATTAAAATGAAAAAAACATTCCTATTTTTACTAATTTTAGTAACCTTCAAACATGCCTATGCTCAAAACTATGCCTTGATATCCCCCACTCAGGAGAAACACTTCAGGCATGTGAACAACTACAATATTGGTAGTCTTACAACCATAGAGTCAATTCGAATTGACTCTACCAATCACTTGGGCAATCATACCTTTTATCGAAATCACCAAGTACTAACCCAAACTTCTTACACAGGGTCTTGCCAAATTATGGTACACGACTCATCTTGGGTCGGGCACCAAATTTTAGCTTATCCCAATGGAGATTATTTGTTTTTTAATCGCCACAACGACAGTATTCTAATAAAAACAATGGCGAACACCAACGATACATGGCGGCTCTACACCTTCCCCAATCAAGATTATATTGAAGCCAAGGTGGTTGGTGTTGTTAATAGCTCCATTTTGGGAACAATGGACAGCGTTAAAACCATTCAACTTCAAGTAAAAAATAGTTCCAATAACAATATTAATAACCCTTTTAACCAAAAAGAAATTAAATTTTCTAAGAACTATGGTTTAGTTAGCTTTTATGCCATGCCCAATTTTCCACTTGATACAAACAGTTATCATTTAGTAGGAAGTAGTGCACCTGACTTGGGTACTGTCAATGTAACAGCTAGTGATATTTTTAATTATGATATTGGCGATATTTTTCACATAAAAGACTACTACCAGAGTTCTTCTGCACCTTGGGAATATAACTATAAAAATATTCGTAAAGTTGTCTTAGACAAAGTTGTTTCAAACAATCAAGATACGTTAACTTATACGATGGCTCGTTGCCAAAATCGTTATCATAGCCAAAGCATGAGTGCTACGCCAGACACCACCATAACGGTCGATACCATTGTTGAAACGATTATCCTTTCTGAACATACCTACCTAAATCAGCTTTCTAATGAAATACGCTCAGATTCTATGAGTTATTCAACTTTCTTAATAGATCCTCCAACCAATAGAAGATCGAAGCGAGTAGACAAACAATACTATCGAGTTGGTCCCAATTGTTGGTCAGAACTAATTGGTTCTTTTGCCACCTATCACACCTATATCGAAGGACTTGGTGGCGGATACTTTGTTAATTATGGAACTGTTTTGGGGGTACAAAAATATGAATTGGTCTACTTCTCTAAAAGTGGTACGACTTGGGGCACTCCCCTAAATATTGATTGTACAGTTAATACATCTACCTCTAAACTAGCAGCGTCCTCTAATGATATCCTAGTGTATCCTGTTCCCACTTCTGATAAAGTAACAATCGAAATTCAAAACTTTTCTCAATATAAGAATTGGAGTCTAGAGTTATACGATACTACAGGAAAAATGCTCCGATCTAACTCAATAACTAGCCGTTCTATTGTATTACAAAAATTGGATTTGCCCAATGGCATTTACTTTTATAAAATTCAGAACGAAGACACAGCCCACTCTTATACTGGTAAGCTTATTTTTAGGTAGAACACATCCTCTAGTAGTTAGCTTTACTGCTACTTCGTGGTCGTTGAAACCACGCAGTAGCAGTAAAGCTAACTATTGATCCTCTACATCATTCATTTTATAAACATGAGTCATCCCGAATTTATGAGATGACAAAAAAATAAAAACTCTTGCGTAAATTTGGGATTAACGACAATTCCAAAACGACAAGAGTTTTTTTATGTATAAAACATACTTACAAGATAAAATAGAAAAAGGAAAAATAAATGGTGCCGACAATTTTCTTTTGAAAAAAAGTTCTAAATACTTAGAAGGATTACTGATAAAACTAGATGAGCAAATAGATAGCCGTTTGGTTAGAACATTTTATAATCTATTCATTTCCATACTAATATTAAGAAACAAGAGTAGCGGTTTACTTTTAAGTGAGTTAGGCGGGTACATTTGTGGATTTCGGAAGGCACCAGCAGGGACAAAGCGAATAAGCAACTTGTTAAGGAGCAAAAAATGGGAACACAAGTTAATAAAAGACTATTTGTTTGAGAAGACAAAAGAGCGTATTGCCAGCTTGCAAAAAGAAGGAAAACGCCCTTTGTTGTTATGGGATGATTCTCGTTTAGAAAAGCCAGAAAGTTGGTGGAGTGAAGGATTGTGTAGTGTCTGGAGTAGTAAAGGCAAGCGATTAACAAAAATTAAACGCGGTTTTTACCGACCACCAAGTAGCAGAATATGTGTCCCTGGCTATAAGTGGACAGCTACGATGTTGTCTTGCCTAGGAGGAGTGCCAAGTGTTTGTCAAATGACTTGGTGGACAACAAGAGGCAAGCATAAAGAACTCGCTACTAATATCATTTTTCGTATGCTAAAACGATTAAAAAAGGAATTAAATACAGGAGTTCTACATGTTTTGGATAGAGGATATGCAAATATCTGGACAGTAGAGCATATGTTACATTTCCAACAAGATTTTCTGATCCGTTGGAAGAAAAATCATCTACTTATCGCTACGAAAAAAGGAAAGAAGAAAACACATTTATTAGCCCGTTCATTTAAAGGAAAAAAACCTAGATTAATTTATGACAAGGAACGAAAAGAGCAACGTTCTGCAACTATAGCATGGGGAGAAGTCTTTCATCCAGAGTTACCCGATATTCCCTTATATTTAGTTATTCTTAGAGACAAAAAAAGACAGACTCCTCCTATTTATTTTCTGACTTCTGTAATCATTACAAATGCCAGAACTGCTTGGGAAATGGCGAATAGCTATATGCATCGCTGGGAAATTGAGCAATCTTTTCGTTTCTGTAAAACAGAGTTAGCAATGGAATCTCCTAGATTGTGGTTTTGGGAAAACAAGCTTAAGTTATTAGCTATCGTTGCTTTGGTTTATGATTTTCTTTTAACTCTACTTCGAAATTGGAGAACTTGGGTCAACCTTTTCCTCCGAAACTGGGGACATCGAACAGGAAATCGGTATAGAAATACTTCCATACCGATTTACCGTCTTAGAGCTGCCATCTCCGTTTGTATTTTTTCTCTCTTTGCTCTATTACAAAATTCGGGATGACTCATGTTTAATTGTCTCAAAGAGATATTTTTCACTCTACGTTATAGAGTAATTGTGCCAATTATATCCAAAATCGCTCTTTGCCATTTTTCCTCAATAATTTTAAGATATATTTAATAAGTCTTAAAAACGCCTATTTCGTATAGCCACAAACGCCTCATTATACGAAACTTATACTTACGTCTCAAATAACCAATGCCCAAATAGGTTGTATTTTTTTAGCTTATCAATATTAAGACTAATTATAAATAATAAAAACAACTTCTAAAATCCTTTATAAATAATTGATTTAAACTAACTTAATAAATTTTTTTATATTAAAAGTATATTTTAAAATCACTAATACTGCTCCTTTAGTTTTAACAATTTCGCAATTCAAAAGTTGTTCAAAACTTTCCTTCTATAGGCTAGAAGTTCTATGCTTTCCAAATGTTAACAAAACAGCATCCATCTCCTAATTTTCTCTTCATTTTTTGCTCTCAAAATTGCTGTCAATAGCTTGGCTTTAAATTTGACAAATTCTAATACCGGTATATGAACAGCTCTATTTTGAACTAAAAATCAATCAATTACACATAGTTCAAAAAAGAGAGATAGACAAAAATTTTTGGGACATGGTTTTGACTTTGTGTTTTCGTACAAAACTGAAGTTTTAGTTGTAGCTGACAAAGGTTTTGTCGTGTGGAGGAGAAGCACACGTTGCAGAGAAATAAGCTCATGTTTATCATTAAGGAAACAATTTTAGTATGCAATTAACTTCTGAAGAGTTAAAGAATTTATCGTCTTTACTTTTGAGTACTGACGATAATAATACACAAATTGCTTTTGAAATTCTGGATGCCCAGAATTTTCCAAAAGAGCTTTTAACAGAAGCTTTCGTTGTCTTCAAGTTATCGGAAAATGAAGCTTTAAAACGAAAAGCAGCTGAGTTTTTACACCAACAAAAATTTAATTTTATTTCTGAGATTATGAACAGCGATCGACGCCTTATTCAAAAGGGGCAAGTTGTTCCTACAGAACAAACCATTAAAAAAAATATTGATGCCTATGTAAAAATGAGTAAAGGAGCATTGGATGGAATGAAAATGGCACTGGCCATGTATCACAAATATGGTGTCGGGCTAAAATACCTGCTAGATCGCCTACCTACCAAGCTTAAAAAAGAACTACTAAGTACATTTATTACAGGTACGGTCTTTAAGATCAATGACTGCGCTTTGACTGCCTTTCCTAGTGAATTATACAGCTTCAAAGAGTTAACGGAAATTGACTTAAGCAGTAATAAAATCAAGACAATACCAACCAAAATTAAACTTTTTCAAAATCTAGAGATCTTAAATGTCTCTAGTAATAAATTGGACAAACTGAACGAAGCTATTGTTCTCTTGCCTAAGCTAAAACATTTGGATATTTCTAACAATAAATTTGTAGAGTTTCCAATGGTCATTTGCAAACTAAAACAGTTGGAACACCTAAATATCATGGATCTCAACCATTTGCTATTGGGAGAAGGTATTGTTGTTCCGCCAGAGATTAATCAACTTAAAAACATCCAGACAATTATTGCTTGTAATGACAATTCAGGCTCTTCTCAAGGTTTGGTTTTGGATTTGAGGGATTATCCTAATTTCACTGTTTTGAGAAGCAAAGACGGAAAAGGGCTCGATTTAACGCCTTTGGCTTTAGCAGAATATGCTTATCGAACAAACGGTAAGAGTGAAGGCGTACTCTATTTGTTTCAACACAGTCAAGATAGCAAACTTATCAAGCAAATTATCGAAGAACAATTTTACGTTCCAGAAAAAAAGTTGCTTGATTTAAAATCAACTATTTTGGTTCAGTTTCCGATAGAAATTAAAGATTACGATATTGAGCACATCAATTTCAGTGCTTGTTTTCTTGGAATTGAGCACTATGCTAGTAGTACTTCTAATACGTATAAGAAGTCGGCTTTGCGAAACCAAGAAGCTATTGATGATTTATTTTCTCCTTTGGAAAAGTTTAAGGATATTAAAACGGCGGACTTGTCTAGCAATCGCTTGGCGCATATCCCTACAATGATCAAAAATTGGAAAAAGCTAACTTATTTGGATTTATCTCATAATACGTTAAATAATATTGATAATCTATTGAGTAACTATCCTGACTTAGAGGTATTGCACTTGCGGTATAATCAACTAAAAAAACTTCCTAAAGATGTTGTTCGATTAAGGAAGCTCCGTATTCTTAGTCTTAGTGATAATATTTTTACTGAGATTCCTAAGGAAATTGGTTTCTTACCCACTTTGGAAGAATTAAAATTTAATAGTTGTTTACAGACTGTTTATGACAATGATGCCACTATATTTGAAATCCCCGATTCGTGGGGTAATTTAAAAAATCTAAAGAAGATACATTTTTATGAAAGTAGAATGTTTCACGATCACCACGGTTTCAAAAAAATATATAAAAACCGTTTAGAAGAGTTGCTTCCAGAAGATTGCGAAATCTATATGGAATATGTTTAGGTAAATAGGTCGAAGGTTGGAGGCTAAAGGTTTGTTCATATACTCCTAGTCTCTGACCTTTGACCTACTTATTCTACCCTCTTAGTAAGAACAACAATTTCTATTAATCTTCAAAATACTCTGTTCCATCATAAGTGATGTAGCCTACTTGAAAGTTCTCATTTTTGACAAATGCTAAGCCATATTTGAAACGGTGTGCCAAAATGTATTTCCTTGGAATCACCTCTCGACCTTCTTCATTAATAAAACCATAATTAAAAACGCCTGATAAAGAACCCGTTTCTTCTATAGAACTAGGGGTTTTATCTCCATTTAATTTAGGGTCCAACGTCGCAACCAACGATCGTCTTTCACAAAAAGGGTCAACAATCACATATTGAGGGGGAACAACTTCCTTGCCTTCCAAATTGGCAAAGCCTAACAAGGCTCCTTTCTTGATTGGAATCATGCCATTCTTAATTTCATTTAACACCTGCCCCATTGCTTTTGGCAAATCGTATTGAATGGGTAAGACAAAAGAATGATTGGCTTGTACAATCCCCCACTTATCTCCCTTCATTACATGCATCCACAAATCTTCATTGGGACCAAACAGTGCCCTGTAACGCTCGCTAACGATAGTTCCCGCATCATCAATAAAATAAATCTCTTTTTCCTCCAAAACCGCACAAACCCCATGACTAAAATCCAACACATAAGGATATTGAAAATCTATCTGTACAGCACCATATTCATCAACAAAGCCATACAAGCCATTTTTTTGAGCCGCAGATAAACCTTCTTTGAACTCCCCTAATTCTGTAAATTGAGGTTCAAATATCCAATGTCCTGAAAGATTTACAGCTCCCCAAAGTCCGTCCTTTTGGCAAGCAGCTTGACCATTCGAAAAGCCTCTGGCGGCATCATACTGAGCAGGTAGAACTATATTTCCTTCAAGGTCTAACAAGCCCCATTTGTCCCCTTCTCGAAAAGGCCAATAGTCGTTTTCTAAATCCTCTATTTCATCATAAGTAGGCGTTAACAACAGTACTCCTTTCTCCGTCATTAAGCCCCATTTATCATTTTGCCGAAAGCGAAGAATTCCCTTTTGAATTTTCTTTACAGCATGGATTTGGTTCAAAACAGTTGCCTCGATTTCAGGAAAATCATCCTCCACAATTCCACCTTTCCAGCCCCGTTCAGCAGCAGCATGAAATGCTTCTTCCTCAGAATTATAAATCATTTCTGCCCATATCACGCCATCTGTAGAGACTAATCCATATTTTTCATCTTTTATAATCGTGCAAGAATTATCCTCATTCAACAAGGAGTGATCATACTCATTACCAATAAAATCACAAACAATTGGAACAACAATACTTCCTGTTTTATCTATCAATCCATATTTATCGCCTAACATAACCCTAGCGATTGTTCCTACAAAAGGCGCCGCTTGATCGTACTGGGGAGTGATAATAAAATCTTTGTCTCTAGTGCAATACCCCCATTTCTCTCCTTGGCGAAAAGGAATTATAGCAGGATAATATTGTGTTTGTTGTGGTGTGTTATTCATTATAGTTTTAATTAGTAGTCATTAAACGATTCTCTAGTATTGGTTGTCAAGCTGAACGTCAAAATGTTTATTCGCAATAACTTCAAAAGGGCATTTGTCCTACAAACTTTTAAGCAATTTAAGAAAGATTTTGTTAGGAAGAAGCTTCTTATATAAAATTAGTAGTTGGCTGTCTTGTTACTACCTGGCAGCACCACAGGTAAGTATTAACGAAACAATACCTTTTGATTAAAAAAGAATTTACCCTTTGTTTTAATAAGAATCTATTATCTTTGCCCCAAGTTTGGGCTACAACATACAAAGTAGTTTTATAAATCTTTGCCAATTTAGTAACGTTCAAAAATAAGTTTTCAAAAATTTGCAGTAAGATTTTGGTTCCATTTTTAGTTAAAGTTGCAAAATGTAATGGATTACGTGCCCAAAACTTTAGCTAAAAATAGGGCAAAAGATTCAGCAAATCGAAAGATGCTTTTTTATCGTTACTTAACTTGATCTTTATTTTTTCTATTCAATTTGATGTAACAACAGTTCGTTAAAACCACGTAGTAGCAGCGAAGCTAAACTTTATTAGATTGATAATTAATAAGTTAAAAACTCATTGTATTTTGTGTCAAAATTTTGATTATCAACTGCGCAGCACTCACGAAGTAGCAGCGCAGCTAACTAAAAGCGCAGCGCTCACGAAGTAAACTAATATAAATGTGCTTTTTTATCTTTTTAGTAAAAAAGTAAAAAATCAACGAACTACTAATATAACAATATGCTTGGTATAAATAATGTTTTTATAAAATATGGTGATCGAACTGTTCTTGATAGAATTTCTTTGGCTATCAATGATAACGATCGAGTGGGCCTAGTAGGTCTTAATGGTGCTGGTAAATCAACATTATTAAAAATCATGGCTGGAGATGTTACTCCTCATGAAGGAAATGTAGTTCGCCCGAATGGTACAACCATTGGATTTCTACATCAAGATATGAGTTTACCGAAAGGAAAAACTGTTCTAGAAGAAACCTTAAGTATCTTAGCAGAGGTACAACAGTTGGAGGCTGATATTGATCAGGTCAATCATCAAATTGAAACTCGTACAGATTATGAAAGTGAATCTTATCTGAATTTATTTAATGAATTGGATGAGTTGAATGAGCGTTATCGTGTCATGGGTGGAAAAACAATTCAAGTTGATGCAGAGAAAATTCTTATGGGATTGGGTTTTATGCCAACCGATTTTAACCGTTTAACAGATGAGTTTAGTGGTGGTTGGCAGATGAGAATTGAGCTAACTAAGATGTTGCTACAACGTCCAGACTATTTGCTTTTGGATGAGCCGACCAATCACTTAGATATTGAATCTATCATTTGGCTAGAACAATTCTTAGAAACCTATGAAGGTGCTGTTGTTGTTATTTCGCATGATAAAACATTCTTAGATAACGTTACCAAGCGAACCATAGAAATAGACTTAGGAAAAACTTACGACTATAAAGCCAATTACTCTAAGTATCTAATTCTCCAAAAAGAGCGCAGAGAATTACAACAAAATGCTTTTGAAAACCAACAAAAAGAAATTGCTAGAAAAGAGCAATTGATTGATCGTTTCCGTGCGAAAGCCAATAAAGCAAAAATGGCTCAGTCTCTTATGAAGGAACTGAATCGAATGGAAAGAATAGAATTGGATAGTGTTAATAGTGCCAAAATGAAATTAACCTTTCCTCCCTCTCCTCGCTCTGGCGAAGTTGTTGTAAAAGTAAAAGATGTTACCAAAAACTATGGTGAACGCAACATTTTAGATGCCGTTAATTTGGAAATCATTCGTGGTGAGCGTATTGCTTTTGTTGGTAAGAATGGTGAGGGAAAATCAACACTTTCTAAAATTATCTTGGGGCAAATCCAAGCAGAAGGAACAGCAGAACTGGGGTATAATGTAGCAGTTGGGTATTATGCTCAAAATCAAGCTGAAACACTCGATCCTAAACTAACCGTTCTGGAAACCATTGATCAAAATGCTCCTTTTGAAATGCGAACTAAATTGCGCAATATCTTGGGGTCTTTTTTATTTTCTGGCGAAGATGTCGACAAAAAAGTATCGGTTCTTTCTGGAGGTGAACGCGCTAGATTGGCGTTGGCTTGCATGATGCTACGTCCGATTAATTTATTGGTACTTGATGAGCCGACCAATCACTTGGATATTCGTTCTAAAGATGTTTTAAAAGATGCCATTATGCGCTATGATGGGACGTTAATTATAGTATCCCATGATCGAGATTTCTTAGAAGGTTTAACCGATAAAGTTATTGAGTTTAATAATAAAAAACTAAAACCTTATTTGGGAGATGTCAAATATTTCTTAGAAAAACGTGCCTTAGATACTTTTAGAGAAGTAAGTTTAGGAAAAGCAGGTAAAAACGAAGTTGACAAAACCAATACAACCAGCAACAAGACAATCAAAAAACCTAAGTTGGAAGGCAAAGAGTATCATCAACGCTTAAAACAACTGAAAAAAGATGTCCAAAATGCAGAACGTAAAATTAATCGCTTAGAAGAAGATTTGAAAAAATATGAAGCGACTATGGCTGATATGTCTATTTTTGGAACCGTAGAATACGATACGGCTGTTGCTAAATATGAAGCAACTAAAGTTAAACTCGCTGAGACAATGGAAAAATGGGAAGCTGCGGAATTAGAATTAGAAGAATTGGAGAACGAAGCTTAGGAGCTTAATTTAAACCCCAATCTAAATCTTTCAACTTAGATTGGGGTTTTATCTTTCTTTTTGCAAGAAATACGTTTGATCTTATTATCTAGGATGATGGATTGTTCCCCATTTTTTTTCTAATGTCTTAAAACGATAATCAAAAATTCCTTCCAATTGCCGCTTTACAAACAAAGCATGCGCAATATTCCCCAAGGGACCTAAAGGCAGTCGATAATGTACAATATCTTCCATTTCCACCCCTCCCTCAATTCTTTTAAAAAAATGCTGATGGTGCCACATGGCGTAGGGTCCCACACGCTGTTCGTCAATAAAAAACTCTAATTCTCGAACCTGTGTGATTTCAGTCATCCAATACATAGGAATGCCCAATACTGGCTTTACTGTATACTCTATAATCTGCCCAGGATAAGTTCGCTTATCTGCACCTGACAGAATATTAAATCCCATGTAATCGGGTGTAATTGCTTTTAAATTTTTAGGGCTAGAAAAAAAATCCCAAGCTTTTTCTAAGGAAATGGGTAGTTGTTGTGTTCTCTGTAAGGTATAGGTTGACATTGTAATTGATTGTTTTAGTTTTTGGAATAATATAGCTAGAATTAAGTAATCGTTCAGAAAAAATTCTATAAACCACGAAGTAGCAGCGCAGCTAAACAACCTTCTTTTTTGCACTACTCTTCATCAGAAAAATTTGCTTTAGCTCGCTACCACGCAGTAGCACCGCAGGTAAAGCTGTACTTTTCCTCTTCGACTAGCACTAAAAATAAAGCTATTTTTTAGCTATAATTTTTTATGCCCACTTACTTATCAAAAAAATCTACGACCACAAATTGAGTTTCCAAATTCACGACCGAAACAATATTCCAATAATAGTGCAGCTAAGTATTATTTAAAACAACCCCATAACAATTATGTTGAGTAGATAAGACAATAAAAAAGCACGAACAGGGAATAAATACCTCCACACTCGTGCTCTAATATGAAATTATGCTTAGGTACTTACTTCAAGCCATGTTGAAATAAGATATGCCCCATTTTATCTCGCTTAGTTTTGAGATAAAAATTGTTGTGCTCATTAGCTTCTATTTCCAAAGTTACGTTCTCTACGACCTCCAAACCATGTTTTTCCAATTCCTTTTGTTTTAAAGGATTATTAGACATCAATCGAATTTTTTGAACGTTTAGCAACTGCAAAGCTTGTGTTACAGATTTGTATTCACGCTGATCCGCTTCAAATCCTAGATTTAGATTCGCTTCTACCGTATCTAAGCCTTCTTCCTGCAATTTATAGGCTTTCATTTTACTCAAAAAACCAATTCCTCGTCCCTCTTGCTCCACATAAATAATAACTCCTTTGCCTACGGCTTCTACTTTTTTCATAGCAGCTTGTAATTGAGGACCGCAATCGCAACGCAAGGAACCAATAATATCGCCTGTAATACACGAAGAATGTACCCTTACCAAAATTGGCTCCTCTGCTTCCCAACTACCTTTTGTCAAAGCAAAAAGTGTTTTTTTTGCTAATTTATCATCAAATGCAACCAACTCAAATGTTCCATATTCTGTTGGCATATTAATTCTAACAACTTCTTCTACCTCCATTTTTGTATCTTGAATTCTACCTTTATTCATCTTGCTTGTTTGTTCGTCTAAAAATATAATTAAAGGGATTCTAAATTTAGTCGCTTTACAATTACGACTCCCCTATTAAAGCTTTAAAAAGAAGCTACTTTATCCAACTTTAAATAAGTTACACCCTAACAACATAAAGCAAAAGATGTTTTATAAAAAGGAAAAAAGATTGCATC
The DNA here is from genome assembly GCF_000724545.1 of Aureispira sp. CCB-QB1. Taxonomy (GTDB): domain Bacteria; phylum Bacteroidota; class Bacteroidia; order Chitinophagales; family Saprospiraceae; genus Aureispira. The sequence goes on from NZ_JHBV01000015.1 coordinate 26,259, forward strand.
AGACAATCTTTTTTCCTTTTTATGACAATATGATTACTTAGGTCCAGTTTCGTAGATGATGCGCTCATCGTCAGGCACATTATTTAGTTTGCCCTCTACTTCCAAAGGAACATTTTCTACGATTTCCAATCCATATCCAATCAGACCTATACGTTTTTTAGGATTATTTGTCAATAATCTTAATTTACTAACGCCTAATTTTCTCAAAACTTGTGCTCCAATACCATAATCTCTCTGATCCATTGGCGCTCTTAATCTACTGTTTGATTCCGTAATGCTTAGTCCTTCCTCTTGGAATTTTTTATACGCTTTTAGTTTATTCATCAAATCAACACCACCACCATCTTGTTCAATATACAAAACAACACCTTTACCTTCTTCATTTACTTGTTTCATAGCAGCATGTAGTTGAGATCCTGAATCTCCCATCAATGCGCCAAAAATATCTGTCGTTGTAAAAGAAGAATGTACTCTTACTAAAATCGGCTCGTCTTTTTTCCAAGAACCTTTTGTTAGTGCAAACAAGTTTTTCTCAGTTGTTTTATCTTCAAAACCAATCACATCAAATTCACCGTATTCCGTTGGGGCAGTCAAACGAACAACTTCTTCAATTAGTGTTTCCTTATCTAGGCGATATTTAATCAAATCCTCGATAGAAATAATTTTTAAATTGTGCTTATCCGCAATTTTAAATAAATCTGGTAAGCGAGCCATCGAACCATCTTCATTTAAGATTTCTACCAAAACCCCCGCAGGTTTTAGACCAGCTAATCGTGCTAAATCAACAGCAGCTTCGGTGTGTCCTGCTCTACGCAATACACCACCATCTTTTGCAATCAAAGGGAAAATATGTCCAGGACGAGCATAATCACTAGAAACGGTTTTAGGATCTGTTAGCTTCTGAATTCCAGTTGCTCTATCATAAGCAGAAATACCCGTAGAACAGCCATAATTAAGCAAGTCAATCGAAATTGTAAAAGCCGTTTCGTGTACCGCCGTATTTTGTTGTTGCATTGGGCGCAACTCTAGTTCATCACAACGTTTTGCTGTTAGTGGCGTACATATTAAGCCACGACCATGCGTTGCCATAAAATTAACAATAGATGGAGTTATTAGCTCCGCCGCGCAGATAAAATCACCTTCATTCTCTCTATCCTCATCGTCTACAACAATGATTACTTTACCAGCTTTGATGTCTTCCAAAGCATCTTCTATCGTGTCAAGCTTGCGCTTAGGCGTCTCGTTTTGTGGGTTGCCAGATACCATTTTGAACTCCTTTTAAATATTTAAAAAATCCATTAAATAATGCCAAATTCATCGCATTAAAATAGGTTATATATCGTATAATAACTACGTTAAGATTTATTTTTTTGAAGCCCCAATCTAACAAGGGGATTCCAAATAAACCAAATGTCTCCATTAAGAACAAACATAAATAGAATTGGTTCTTGTATACAAATGCTAATATTGCCAAACAAAGATAAGAAGCCAGAATAAAAAAGGGACCATACCATCGTAATACTTTGTGTGACAAGAAAGCAAAACTCATGGATCCTGGTGGCCAAAGTAGGTGCTTAAATACAGCTAAGTTAGCAAAATTGCCTGCTGATATGCGCGTTTTTCTTCGAAACTCTTCGCTCATATCATTGGGAACTGCTTCGTAACAAATGGCTCCCAAATCATTAATTGCCAAGCCTCCTTTTTCAAAAACTTTCATTGCAATGTAAAAATCATCCACCAAAAAATTAGGTGGAACAGGCTCGAACAAACTGGCTCGAATGGCATAACATCCTCCCAGAGGTCCCATTGTTCGTCCCCAAGCTCTCCCTTCTAAATTTTTGATATACACCTCTCTAGAAATATAGTTTTTTTCGGAAGCTGCAATCCCTTCTTCTCCTAATTTTTTGGACGTTGGATTTTGTATATTAGAATCTACCAAACCAATATCCGAATTCTTAAAATGTTTTACCAATTCGTAAATCGTAAATGGCTCTAACATTACATTGGCATCTGAGATAATCAAAATGTGTTCGTTCTCATTCGGGCAAGCCATTTGAGCCTTATGGATAACATCATTGATAACGCTTGGTTTTCCTCTACGTTCTGTAAATGGGAAGAAATGGAAGGAAGGATTTTTGTTCACAAAGGCAGCAACCAATTCATTGGTTTTATCGGATGAACAATCTGAGCCAATAAAAATACGAAGCTTCTCTTTTGGGTAGTCGCTATTAGCTAACGTAGCTAATTTCTCTTCAATGACAGATTCTTCGTTGTACAAAGACATAACAAAAGAAACATAAGGAAGAGATTCTGTAGGCGCATAGATTTCTTGATTGTTAGCTTTTGAGGAAGCGACAATTTTTAGTATGATTGGATACAACACATAGGAGTGAAACAAACAATACACACAGAGCCAGAAGATGATGGCACCTATTAACATATAAAATCTATAACGCTTAAACAATAAGGCATTTGAACCGTTCGTTTTTGACTTATGCAACTGCTAACAACTCAATATCTCATCTAACACTGGCTCTTAGTCAAAAATTGTAAAAGTAGTTGAGTTCAAATGCCTTACTAAAAATTAAACAGTAACAGCATCCAAAACACTGCAAATGCGTTCAAATATTTCTTCGATTGTACCAACTCCATCAATACGCTTCGTTTTATTCACTTTCTCATAATGGTTAGCAACGGGTGATGTCTGACTTTTGTAGATATTAATTCGGTTTTGTACCGTTTTAGGATCTTGATCGTCTTTTCTTCCTTCTATTTTACCACGTCCTGTAATACGCTGAATCACCTCTTCGTCTGCAACAATTAGCTCCACCAACAAGCTTACTTCTGTACCTTCCTCTGCCAAAAAGGCATCCAAAGACTCTGCTTGATTGACATTACGAGGAAAACCATCAAAGATATATCCTACTGCATCTGGCGTTTTGTCCATTTCTGCCTTCAAAAGACGAAAAGTGATGGAATCTGGAGCAAGCTCTCCTTTATCGATATAGCTTTGAACCTCTTGCCAAATTGGGCTATTGCTTTTTTTTTCTCTTCGAAACAAATCCCCTGTTGAGATGTGCACCAAGTTATATTTGTCTACCAATTTAGCTGCTTGGGTACCTTTACCACTACCCGGAGGGCCAAAAAGAATTAGATTTAACATATTTTCTTATGATTTGATTGATGATTAATTGTACAACGATTTGTGTTTGTAAGAATAGACAATCACTAATGCATCCTTATTTAATTGCGAATGATTTTACTTAACAATCAACCTTTTAACTTTTAAACTAGCAATTTACCAATCTGCACATCAATAAGGTTGAATCCTTAACACGCTGCAAAGGTACGAATTTTATATTTTAAATGCTAGTTCTACAAGAAATTGTAGCCCCTTTTAGCAAACAAAATAAAGAACACGATAACACAGTGCTTTTTGTTTGTGCGAGACGCACGCCCCATTTATTTTTTTCTCGGTTTTGTCATTCGCAATAAATAAGAGTCAACCATACTAATAAAGTATGATTCCATATTTTTCAGCAAACTTTTCTTGTTCTTCTCCAAACTTACCATAGGCTGCATTGAGTTTTGATTCAAAACCGACCAATAAATCTACCACTGATGAAGAGTGGACGGTTGCTCCAGCATTAATCATCTTTTTAGCTTCTAGGATTTCATTTTGTCCTCCTTCATGATAAACATCCAAAACTTGTTTGGCAGCATCTTTTATTTGTTGAGCATAGGCATTGTGCTCCTCTGTGCTTTCCCAAATTTTTATTTTTTCTAATATTTCTAATTCTTCATCAAAAGTCTTTATCATCACATCATAAGCACTATTTACACCAATATTGCTGGCAATATCATGTTTTTCTGGAATCAAATTAGTAAAAGTTTGATAGACTTGACGACATAAACTCATTCTCAGCATGACTTTTTCACAGAATTTATCCGCCTGATCTGAACTAGGGACGGAAGGACCACCGCAAGCATTTATAACGAAACAGAATAATATCAAAAAGAGTGATTTTGTAGCGTAGTTCATTTTTATTTAAGTATTTATGAATTAATTAACTCTCCAGTTGCTTGATTAATAATTGCAGCAATCTCCTCGGATCGATCCAATACCATATTGTGCGTCCCTCCTATTATCAAGTGCGTTGCTCGTTGATTGGCTTTCTTAAAAAGATGATCCTTCGTTCCATTAATATGAATACAATTCGGTGGATATACCTTATTTTCCCAATGAACAATGGCCTCTCTTCCCCAAGAAAAATGGTTAGCTGATCGAGCTTGTAGCATTAATTTTATAAGTTGACTATCTTCTTTGGTGCAAATGCCCAAAATCCAAGCTAAAAATGGCAATATTAAACGAATACACCATGCAGGGAAGAACCGATACAAAGGCAATATTCGAGCTATTTTGAATAAAAAAGGTACTTCTGTCTGATGCTTAAAAGATGAGATTAAGATCAATTTTTTATAAGGCATTCTCTTTGCCATTTCTGTCGCTACAGTTCCTCCTAAAGACATACCAATCAAAATAGGAGGTTCTTCTACCTCCCCAATACTATCGACCAATCGCTGAGCATAATCCTCAATAGATTCTATTCGACTTATTGGCTCCAAATATTCCAAACAATAAACATCTTTTTCCAACAACAAAGGAACCAACCTAGAAAAAATTCTTTCATCATTTCCCAGACCAGGAATTAAATAAACTTTTGCCATTTAGGATAATTTCATCAACCAGCTTAAAAGCAACTAAAAGAGTAACAAAGATAATTCATAGACTGCTAATAATTTACAAACCGTCATCAACCATACTCGCAGGAGGTTGTGTTCCTACAAAAAGGCTACTGTAATTAACAGCCTTCCAAATTCCTTTATTATTTTTTCTCAGGGCGATAGGTCTTGGAGTGGATGCCCCAGTACACTTAATAAAGACCTTGACATCTCCATTAGATTGTTCGCTATAAGGGTTTCTTGTTAATTTAAATGATAATTTAGAAGGGAGTTTATACCCATTTTGGGGACTTGTCTCTAATACATATGAACGAGCAATATAAGGCTTTCTAAGTAAATTGGTCAAATGGTAATTGATACTATTTTGGGGCTGAAACCCTTTGTATATATCTCCTTCTGACAACTGAGTACGATCCAAGGCTATTGTTAGAGCTTTTAAACCAACTTCCTTGTTATTGGTATACATCATCAATGCCATAGCAAATACAACTGCTCCCCCTTCAGGACTTTGAGCAACTCGGTTTCTAAATGTTAAAAATTCCTCTATAGTACTAGGGACTTTTGCAGCTTCAATTGTCTTTTGTGCGGATATATTTTGAGCAAACAGAATCATGCTCATTGTGATAAGAAAAAAGGTTTTCATTTTTTGTAGTTTAATGCAAGTATTTAAATGCCTAATCTAAATTTATAGCAATTCGTCTTCAACTTAAGTTTCCTAACTTTAACGACCTCTTATTAAAATATTGGCAAATAAAGTTAATGAATAATAAACATTAAAAACAAAAATAGCACCAATAAATATCTTATTCTGAAATACTTATATTTCTTTCTTTGTGCTCCACCACAAAAGCAACGGAATTCCTCCATGTACCAAACGGTATAATGTTTCGTACGCATGTTGGTGCAATGATACCCAAAATATGTCTATGTAAAAATTTCCAACCAAACGCGCCAAAGAAGTCAAGAAGCCCCAAATAATACAATACCAAACTGCGATAGAAAAGGTCCATTTGAAGGGAATAAACAATAATATTGCCGCAAGAAAATCAAGAGCGCCCATGATGATCAAAAATTGGCTAGCAGCTTCGTCATTCTTAAAAAATAAGATATCCATACACCATTGTATCCAAACTCCTGGTTGTGGGTAGTAAGCATAAGCATACAATCCATGACAAATAAAAGTTGTAGCAATGATTACTTTGAGTGTCGTTCTAAACAAAGGTGTATTTTGTCCTCCATAAAGCGCGTGTACTAAAATTAAAGGTGCTGTTATTTGAGTAGCGTATTCAAAAAATTGCCCTACTTGCCAAAACTTATCTTTGAAGTACAATAAAGCCAAAAGTACAAAAGAAAAAGAAGCAAGATAGAGCAACCATTTTCCTAACTTCCAAGCTTCTTTCAAAAAAAGAACGGCAACAGCACATAACATCCAGAAAATGCCAATCCCCACACCAAGTCCATCAATAAATTGATCAACATTAAAACTTTTATTCGTCACATAATTCTGCCAAGTATCTCCTGTCAGACTGGTAACAATTCCTTCTAATAAAGATTGATCCCAAAAAAATGTCCGAAGAGGCAAGTCCCAAAATAATCCTTGCCAACCTCTTCCTAAGAACAAACAGAAAACGAATATTCTCAAAAAAAGTATTTCTTTAGTATCAAATGCTCGTATAAATGTTTTTCTTTCTAATCCCATATCTAGTATTTTATACTTCTTATATTTCCAACAATACAGTTGAATCAACTTTGTTTTGTCTATGGTCATTATCGCTAACAGATACAAGCAACTTATAACCAATAGACAACACCAAAATCAAATAATCTTTTAGTTCAAAATTTGGGACAAATATACAAGAAAATAAGATTTTATCTAGAGACAAAAAAAATACTAGAGATTGACCACCGGTTTCATTCCTTATTTTTCAATTGCTACTAGCTAATAAAAGCCATTTTTTGTCCTCACCTTCAAGTTTTTTAGGGGTTCTTAGTCCTTATTTCGACCATAGATTAAAAGCGTACAACTATTTCTTTGAAAATTGCATCTTTTTTAGTAAATTGTATGGTTATCTATTCCCCCAAGTAATAGTAACGATCTTCATTTAAGTAGATACCACTTACAAGAATTATAGAATTATTGCTATAAAATAATAATTGGCGAACCAATTTATACACAAGTCACTTTAGCTTGTTTTGAATGAACTATTGATAAAATAACCTCTATGAAAAAAGAAATACGGATTGACCTCAGTGTGTCTCAACACCCCAATAGAAACAATCCTGTTCAAGTTAACTCCTGGGTAAATAAAGCTTTGGATGCTAGAAATAATATCAACACCCCCAAAGAACATTCGTCAGGACGAAAACTACAGCTTAATATGACGTTTTGTAAAAGTATTTTAAACCGTCGTTAAGTACTAAATAGCACAACTTAGTTAGAGAGGAAATAGATGATCTATTTCCTCTCTTTTTGTATACTGGGCGGTTAAAGCTAAACAGCAACAAAAAACATTTATTCTTTTTGAATGTTCTATAAATTGCAATTCATAACAGAAAAGTTTAGTGTTCAATTCAAAATTGCATACATTTGCAATAGTGGTATTATATAACTAAAGACATCATGTTCATACAAGGCTTTATTTGTATATTTTTATCTTATTTATTGAACATGCTTTAGATACCCTTGTTAATTGTGTCTAAAAAGAAAAGAAAGTATACGTACGATTCTTTTATACTCATTCATCCTCATTCATTGTTCTTGTATGAAGTTCTCTGACGATTTATATCAACTTATTAGTTCTCTCAATCAATCCGAAAAACGATACATAAAACTAGTTGCTAAAGCATTTACAAGCAAAGGGACAGAAAATCAACTTGCTCTTTTTGATGCTTTTGACCGACAACAGCAATACAATGAAGATAAAATCCGAAAGGATTTTGAGGATAAAATTCCTGCCAAAAACTTCCATGTTGCCAAAAACCGTCTCTACAATCTCATTCTAAAAGCGCTGTATTTATACCATTTAAAAAATTCTGATTATCAAAAAATCAATCAATTGATTTATCAATCTGAAATTTTACAAAAAAAGGGATTGTACAAACAAGCTGATGTTCTCAATGACAAAGCGATACAAAGCGCAACGAAGTCAGAGCTTTTTCCTCTTGCAATAATAGGCTTATCTGGGCAAGCAAATTCGTTTATGAATCAGCGAGATTTAACAAAAATCAAGAATTATTTAGATCGTGAATTAGAGGAAGAATACGATTTGTTAGAGCGTTACAAAACAGACCTTACTTATCAGTATTTGCAACTAAAAACACTCTTTATTACCCACAAAAAACAAGCTGTCAGAAGTGAGGCTGAAATGGCGCAAATTCAAGCGTTAAAAGAACACCCTTTATTAAAAGATTCATCCTTAGCCAAATCAAAAAGTGCGTTGGATATGTATCGTTTCTTAAATGGTTTTATTTGCCGATACGAAGGCGATTATGTTCGCGCCTCTGAATATTGGCAAGAATTTGTTGATGAATTAGAACAATTAAAATCTATTCCTAAGAATAGAATCGAGGAATACATTTCCAACCTTAATAATTTAATGTTCTTGCAATTAGAAGCTCTATTGTTTGATAAAGCTTGGTTCAATTGTCAAAAAATGGTGGACTTACTAGGACATGATCATGTCAAAAACAATGCACATCTCATTGTTAAAGTCAAGGAACGTATCATTGAATTTAAATTAGAGTACTATTTACTTTCTTATCAATACCAAGAAGCTTTACAATACCAAACAAACAATCATGACGAAATTCTTGCTATTTATGAGCAAGTAGGCGATTTTAGACGATTGGTTATTGATTATGTCCAAACATCTATTTACTTGTGTAACCAAATGCCACAAGAAGCAAGCTTCAGCATCGAACAAGTGTTTGCCAACAAAGTATTAAAACAACACCAATACATCTATTCGGGAGCCATGATTATTAACTTACTAATTCACTTTGAATTGGGTAATTATCAGTTGTTAGAATCATTGCTACTCAACACCTATCGAATGATGTATAAACGGAAGTTATTATACAAGAGTGAAAAAATCATTTTTAAATATCTGAAAAAATACCTTCGGATGTTGACCAATGAAGAAATCATGGAATCTTTTAAGTCCTTAAAACAGGAATTGCAGGAAGTTCGAACGGATAAATTTGAACGCAACTTTTTGCCAAACTTTGATTTGGTTGTTTGGATTGAAAGTAAAATTCAGGAAAAAAGTATGTCCGAAATTATTCTAGAAGGAGGATTAACCTTGTAATTTTATAAACACAAGCTACATGCTATCTATCCTAATTCCTGTTTATAATTTTGATGTCCGAAAATTAATACACCAATTGCATCAGCAAGGGGTTTTGCTGACAATTCCTTTTGAGATTTTATGTGTAGAAGATGCTTCTGACCGAGTATATATTGACTTAAATCAGTCTATTCAAGCACTTCCTAACGTTCATTATCGAGTACTCCCAAACAACTTCGGGCGTTCCAAAATTCGCAATTATCTAGCTTCTCTAGCTCAATATCCATACTTACTTTTTATGGACTGTGATTCTATGCCTGTTGAGCCAACTTATCTATCAAATTATGTAGAGCACCTCCATCCCAATCGCCTTTTGTATGGCGGACGTTGTTACCAACCTCAAGCGCCACAAGATGCCATACTTTACTTCCATTGGTATTATGGCATTCATAGAGAGCAAAGTTCTGCCAAAACCAGACAAAAAAACGCCTACCAGTCTTTTATGACTAATAATTTCTTGATTCCCAAAAGCATCTTTGAATCCATTCGTTTTGATGAGACCCTAACACAATATGGTCATGAAGATACTTTATTTGGATTAGAGTTGCGAGACAGAAAAATCCCAATTCGACACTTAGACAACCCACTAGAGCATATCGGCTTAGAATTAAATTTCGTTTTTCTAAAAAAAAGCGAACTTGCTGTCCAAAACTTACATACTTTACACTCTAAATATTCTGTAGAAAAAGAAATTAGACTACTTCGTTTTTTTATACAAACAAAAAGATTATATTTACATAACCTTATTATAGTAATATATTTTTTATCAAAAAACCTTATAACAAAGAACCTCTTTTCTCACCACCCCCAATTACTACTATTTGACTTCTATAAACTTGGGTATTTAATCCACTGGACTAAAAAACATTCCAAGCATAGTCGTTAACTCCAATTTATAAAATAATCACCTCAACGTATCTTGAGTTTTGTTCGCCAATCAACCTGATAACTATTTGTTCTTAATAGTTATTATAATACTGATTGCAAAGTTTTATCCTATTTGTATAAATATTCTAAACAAATAAGACGGTCCATGCTATGATCATAATTTGGCTCAAAAAAACAAAAATATAGTGCCCTTCTTGAACATTATAAAATGCACTTAAATTGTATTTATATACTGGCATTTGCTGTCATTTTTTTTTTCAAAAAGTAAATATCAATACACTCTCAATACTTAAAATAAACAAACATAATATTTTAATTATCAAAATAAAGCTATTCAAAAGAACTTCCTTTCTTACCTTTTTTTTGTCATATTAATGATATGGGTTTGAACTTGTAGTTGGAAGTTCTTAACTTAGGGCTACCTAAAAATTTATAAATTTCTAACATTATTTAACTAATTTAACTTATTAGTATGAAAAAAAATCTAATATATTTTTTATCTTTTTATTTGATAATGTTGAGTGCGACCACAACATCTGCTCAATATTGCACCACCAACGTTGGACCTTCCAGTGCGGGAGACTCTAGTGTTGATAGTATAGGTTTGACTGGTGATGCAGGAACAACGATCACTTATCAAAAAGTTTGTGCTGCTACAAGAGTGGAAGACCTCACAGCAACACAAAGTGCTTCTGTAACAGCAGGCAGCAGTTACAACCTAACTGTTATCTTTGGCACTTGTGGTTCGACTCCCTATGCTGGTGCTGGTGAAGTTTGGATTGATTGGAACCAAAACGATGCTTTTGACCCAGCAGAATCTATAGGAACGTGGACAGGTTCCCCTACAGATACGAGTGTATTTTCATTTACAGTTCCTAACAGTGCCTTCAACGGAACAACTCGCATGCGTGTGATGCAGCAAGAAGGATCATCTGTCACTCCTCCTCTTAATCCTTGCGGATCATATCTTTGGGGGTCTGTTGCTGACTTTAGCATTGTAATTTCTGGTGGTGTCACCATTACTTGCCCTGTTCCATCCGCACTCACTGCCAACAACCTCACAGCTACTTCTGCTGATTTGGGGTGGACAGAAAACGGAACAGCCACCAACTGGCAAATTAGCTATGGTGCGCCTGGTACAGCTGCTGGCGCTGGCGTTACTATGATGACCACTACCAATCCTACTAATGTAACAGGTTTAAATCCTAATAGTCCTTATGATTTTTATGTACGATCTGTTTGTGGGGCTGGTGACTCTAGCCTTTGGGTAGGTCCTTTTAATTTTGTAACACCTTGTGCTGCTCTTACGGCTCCTTATTCACAACCTTTTGCCACCAATGCTCTACCTGCTTGTTGGACTCAAATGGGTGCCACTAACTGGGAATATGGAAGTAATGTCACAAACCCAACAGGTTTTGCAGATTATGGCGCAGATAATGTTCCTGATCATAGCCTTGGAGGTGGTGGAACATTCATTGGTATGGATGGTTCTGACAATACCAACGGAGAAGTAAGTACCTTGATGTCTCCTATGGTTGATATCGCCCCACTTACCAATGCTCAATTAAGCTATTGGGTCTTTAGTAATAATGTTACAGATGCTGCTCAAAACAAATTGATTGTTGAATTTTATGATGGTGCTAACTGGACTGTTGTTGATTCCATTCAAGCCAACTTAGGTACTACTTGGGTAGAATTCACAACGGATCTAACTACGTTTACAGTTACTGGTAACGTTCAAGTTCGTTTTACAGTTACTGGAGACAACTCTGCTGGTGGGTTCACTTATCACAACGATATTTTGATTGATGATGTTGCCTTCCGCAATGCACCTACCTGTTTAATACCTGCCTCTTTAACTGCTAACAATATCACAGCTACTTCTGCTGATTTGGGGTGGACAGAAAACGGAACAGCCACCAACTGGCAAATTAGCTATGGTGCACCTGGTTCGGGTGCTGGTGCTGGTGTTACTATGATGACCAACACTAACCCTGTCAATGTAACAGGCTTAAACTCCAATAGTCCTTATGATTTTTATGTACGATCTATTTGTGGTGCTGGCGATACTAGCATGTGGGTAGGTCCTTTTAATTTTGTAACACCTTGTGGTGTCTTTACAGCTCCTTACTTACAGCCCTTTGCCACCAATGCTCTACCTGCTTGTTGGACTCAAATGGGTGCCACTAACTGGGAATATGGAAGTAATGCCACAAACCCAACAGGTTTTGCAGATTATGGTGCAGATAACGTTCCTGATCATAGCCTTGGAGGTGGTGGAACATTCATTGGTATGGATGGCTCTGACAACACCAACGGAGAAGTAAGTACCTTGATGTCTCCTATGGTTGATATCGCCCCACTTACCAATGCTCAATTAAGCTATTGGGTCTTTAGTAATAATGTTACAGATGCTGCTCAAAACAAATTGATTGTTGAATTTTATGATGGTGCTAACTGGACTGTTGTTGATTCCATTCAAGCTAACCTAGGATCTGCTTGGGTAGAGTTTACGACTGATTTAACAACCTTTACAGTTACTGGTAACGTTCAAGTTCGTTTTACAGTTACTGGTGACAACTCTGCTGGTGGGTTCACTTATCACAATGATATTTTGATTGATGATATTGCCTTCCGCAATGCACCTACTTGTCCAGTACCTGGACTGTTGACTGCCAACAACATCACAGCTACTTCTGCTGATTTGGGGTGGACAGAAAATGGTTCGGCTACCAACTGGCAAATTAGCTATGGTGCGCCAGGTACAGCTGCTGGTGCTGGTGTTACTATGATGACCACCACTAACCCTACTAATATAACAGGTCTAAACTCTGATAGCCCTTACGATTTTTATGTACGATCTGTTTGTGGCGCTGGTGACTCTAGTCTTTGGGTGGGTCCTTTCAACTTCAGAACGCCTTGTGCAGTTCTTACTGGAGATGTATCTAGTGATGCCATTTCTATTGGAAGTCTTCCTTATTCTACAACAGGTAATACAGATTCTTGTTATATGAATACTAGTAACAATGCAAGTGCAGATGTTTGGTATCAATATGTTGTAGAGCCTTGCACCGATTCTTTAACCATCTCTTTGTGTGGTTCTAGTTTTGATACTTACCTTCGTGTATTTGCTAGCGATGCTAGTACACAAATCTTCTTTAACGACGATAATTCAGCAGCATGTGGTACTGGTGGAAATTCTCACTTAGCAATTGATGTAACCAACTCATCTTCTATTAATCCTGGTGATACAATCTACATTATGGTAGAAGGTTATCTCGGACGTCAAGGAGTTTACAACTTGAATGTATCCAATACAGTTATGTGCCCTCCAACAAACCTTGTCATCACAGAAATCATGTACAATCCACCAGAAAGTGGCACAGACTCTTTAGAATTTGTTGAAATTTACAACAATGGTACAACTGCTGCTAACTTAGGTGGTTATACCTTATCTGGAATTGCTTATACCTTCCCTAACGTTAGCTTACCTGCGGGGGGGTACTATGTTGTTGGTGTAAATGCTTCTGCATTTAATACTGTATACGGAATGCCTGCTGATGGTATTGCTAGTTCAGGTGGTTTGTCTAATGGTGGCGAAGCTGTTATTATCAGAAACCCAATAGGCATGGTGGTCGATTCTGTACGTTATGATGATTCAGCACCTTGGCCAGCAGGTTCTGGTGCGGGAATGCCTGACGGAGGTGGAGCATCTTTGATCTTGTGTGATACTGCTGCTGACAATGCTGATGCAGCTAACTGGAATGCTTGTATAACAAGCACAGGTGTTACAATTAACGGTAATGTTGTTTTGGCTAGTCCAGGTGCAGCAAACTCTTGTCCAATGCCATTGGATGTAGCCGTAGCATCGTTCTACAACTTAGATTCTATCTATTGTAATGCAGGTACTATCTCAGGTTCTGTTATTATTACAAATATGAGTAATACAGACGCAACAAACGTACCTTACACCATTACAGCGAATGGTACTCCATTGGGTGGCGGAACTATTTCATTGTTAGCAGGATTCGCATCTGATACAATTACAGTTGGTCCTTTCCCTGCTGCTACAGGCGCCGCCAATATTGTTGCGATGACTTCATTGACAGGTGATGCCAATACAAGCAATGATATGCTTTCGATGATGGTATATGTTTCTAATACTGCTGCTGCTGCTAATATCGTAACAGACATCACTTGTAATGGTGATTCTACTGGTGTTGTAGCTGCTATGGGATCAAATGGAATTGGAGCATATGGTTACATGTGGAACTCAGATGCAAACCTTACTACAGATACCTTGATGAATCTTCCTGCTGGCATGCATACAGTTGTTGTAATGGACTCTGTAGGTTGTACAGATACTGCTATGGTTACTTTGACAGAACCTACTGCAATCATGTTGACAGATACTGTTGATAATGTATTGTGTAACGGTGATTCTACTGGTATGGCTATTGTTATGGCAACAGGTGGCACTCCTGCTTACTCTTTTGCTTGGTCAAACGGAGCTACTTCTGATACCATCATGAACCTTCCTGCTGGTACTTATACTGTAACCGTAACAGATGCGAATGGCTGTATGGAAATGCTTACGGCTACTGTTTCTGAAGCTACTGCAATTATGTTAACAGATACTGTTGATAATGTATTGTGTAACGGTGATTCTACTGGTATGGCTATTGTTATGGCAACAGGTGGTACTCCTGCTTATGCTTTTGCTTGGTCAAATGGAGCTACTTCTGATACCATCATGAACCTTCCTGCTGGTGCTTATACTGTAACCGTAACAGATGCAAATGGTTGTATGGAAATGCTTACAGCTACTGTTTCTGAGCCTACTGCTCTTGATGTAACAATTACCGATAACGGAGATGGTAGTGCTTATGCTACTGCTACAGGAGGAACTCCTGGATACACCTTCTTATGGGATGCTGCTGCTAACAACCAAACAACAGATACAGCAACTGCTTTAATTCACAACGGCACTTATGTCGTAACCGTGACAGATGCGAATGGTTGTACAGATACAGCTTCTATTGTTGTTAATATTAACAGTGTAACGAACATTGCTAATGTTGCCAACTTGAGCTTATTCCCTAATCCTACTAATGCAAATGTATTCGTAGAATTGGAATTGGTTAAAAATACAGATGTTCAAATTAATGTTACGAACGCTATTGGTCAACTTGTTATCAACAAAGAATTGACCAATGTACAATCTGAAAAAGTAGAGTTAAATACATCTACACTATCTTCAGGTGTTTATATGGTTCAGTTCACTATTGGTACTGAATCAATTACTAGAAAATTAATTGTTAGCAAACAATAATTTGACTAGTTCAAAATAACTAACAAGGGTTGTATTTTCTTTAGGAAGATACAGCCCTTTTGTTTGGTAAGCAAAAAGAAACATACAATTATGCAGTTGTACATAGACAGATCTTCAAATTAACATTACAAATATTAATAATCAACTTGCCATTCATAAAGAATTGACAATTGTGCCATCTAAAAAAGTAGAACTAAATACGTCTATACTCCCCTGAGCTACTCATTTATTTGGTTCATTCTATAATTAGTATAGAATTACTCTCTAAAAGATTAATGGTTCTTAAACAATCATTTAGTTAGTTTAAAATGACAAATAAAGGCTGTGTTCTCTCTAAGAGGACATGGTCTTTTTATTTAATTAAAACAAAACAAAAGTTTACAATTATACATATATAAAGTACAAAATGCTTCTTTTTGTCAAAAAACTAACTTTTTATACCTCAAAACAAAATAACTAGCAAATCAATTTAAAATCCTGCCAATAAAACTTTATCTTTCCATTAAATGAATGCCCCCTCTACCCTTATAATACATTTTCATGAATGGAGACTTAATTAAAATTGTCTACCTCAAAACAATATTCATTTAATTAAAATACGTACCTTATGAAAGTTTTTTTTACAACTTGTGTGCTATTTTTTGTAGCATGCTCGTTTACAAGAGCCCAAACCGTTTTGCTAGAAACATTCAATGGCACTTCGACCCCAAGTGGATGGACCAACACAGCTACAGCAGGACCAGGCTGGCTATTCAGCACGAATGCTGGATATGACGTCTCTAGTATCACCGACCATACTAATAATGGTGGTAATTATGCATGGATTGATTTTTCAGGAACAGATGCAGGAGTCGTTTTACAAAGTCCTGTTATTGATGTTTCTACCTTAACAACCCCTTATTTACAGTTTTATTACGAAAGCCATTATTCTGGCTCCTTGAGTCCCTTCAATTTTGTCTATCTAGAAGCATGGAACGGCTCGTCTTGGGTACTTGTCAATACTTTTCAAGGCAACACTCCTTTTGGTTGGGACGAATATGGCTTTAATATGTCTAGTTTTACATTTAATGGTGGCAATGATCTTCAGTTTCGTTTTCGGGGCGAATCTGGTGGAGCTAGCAATGACTTTAACAACGACCTCTTGTTAGATGATGTAGAGGTAATGGAATTGCCAACGTGCCCTAAACCAAGTAACTTAGCTGTCAACAACATTACGGCTACTAGTGCCGATTTTTCATGGGTTGAAAATGGTACAGCAACTGACTGGCAAGTAGAATTTGGTCCTCAAGGATTTACCCAAGGAACTACGGCAGGGACAGTAGTTTTTACTTCTACCAACCCATACAATCAGACTGGCTTATCTCCTAGTACAACATTTGATTTGTATGTACGCTCTATTTGTGCTCCTGGTGATACTAGTCGATGGGTGGGTCCTATTAATTTCACAACGCTTTGTGCTACAGCTGTTGCTCCATGGTCTGAAAGTTTTACAGGCAACAGCACTCCAAACTGCTGGAACGAATCAGGTTCAGAGCCGTGGCGTTATTCAACAAGCGCAGGATATGCTGCCGCAAATGCAGGAGATCATACTGGAAATGGCGGTAACTATGCGTGGATTGATGGTTCTTCTCCCAGTGGTCCTAACCAAATTAGTACTTTGGAGAGCCCTCCAATTGATGTGAGTGGTCTTACTGTTCCACTACTTTCTTATTGGGTATTTTCTCACAATCCTACTGATAACTCTTATAACACCTTAACAGTTGAAGTATACGATGGTGCTGCTTGGAATATCGTAAGTACCATTAACTCAGATCAAGGAAATGGATGGAATCACATTATCGCTGGTTTACAAAACTTAACCATAACAGGTCCTATCCAAATTCGTTTTACGATTGCTGAAAATTCGCCAGGAACAGCTTTCTATAACGACATTCTAATCGATGACATAGAAGTTAAAGAGGCCCCTAATGTATCAGCAGATACCCTATTGGGCGTTCAATCCCTTTATTGTAATGCTGCGGTTAATGTAACATTGGTTGTTTCCAATAAATCAGGTAATCCAGAAACTGATGTGCCGTGGACAGTCGAGTCTAATGGAACAGTGATTGCTAATGGTGTTATTCCTGTATTGGCACCCAATGGATCTGATTCTATTCCTTTATCTTTGGGAGGAGTTGGTCCAGCAGGACCTAATGCGATGATTACAGCCTACACCCATTTTGCTCCCGATCAGACAAGTTCTGATGACACTCTAATTGTAACAACTGGAATGTCCTATACTGGTGTTAATGCAACTATGACAAGTCCTGTAGGTTGTGCTGGCGCTTCCAATGGTGAAATTGAAGCTGTAGGAAATAATGGAATTGGAGCTTACACCTATCAGTGGGATGCTTCTGCGGGTAGCCAAACAACAGCTACTGCAACAGGTTTATCAGCAGGAATGTATACACTAACCGTAACCGACTCCATAGGTTGCTCTACAGTAGCATCACTAACGTTAGTTGACCCTCCTGCTATGACTCTAACTAGTTCTGGAACAGATTTAAATTGTAATGGTGATAACAGTGGAGCTGCTGTTGCAACTCCTAACGGAGGAGTCCCTGGCTATACTTATATGTGGAGCAATGGAGCAATGACCAATCAATTGGCAAATGTTGCTGCTGGAACATACACCGTTAGTGTTACTGATGCTAATGGATGCGAATTAACAAGCACCGTTACCTTAAATGAACCTGCAACAGCCATACTTGCTTCTGTCACTGATAATGGAAATGGAACTGCTCTAGCCAATGCAACTGGAGGAGTCGCTCCATATAGCTATCAATGGGATGCTTCTACTGGTAATCAAACGACTGCAATGGCGACAGGTTTAACACCTGGAAATGTTTATTATGTAGTTGTGACAGATGCTAATGGATGTTCTGATGTTGTTTCTTTCAAAGCGATAGCTCTAGATGTTACGACCATTGATGATGATGCTAATTTGAGTATGTATCCAAATCCAACGAGTGGAAATATCTTTGTTGATTTAAATTTAAATGAACAAATGGATGTGCAAATTCAAATTGCAACGGTAACAGGTCAAGTTTTAATGACTCATCAGTTTAATCAAACGCAAAACAGTAAATTTGAATTAGAAACTGCTCAGTTGCCTACAGGAGTTTATATGGTTACCTTTAGTATAGGTTCTGATCAGTTAACAAAAAAATTAATTGTTACTAAGTAATAATAGTAGTTGCCTACCGTGCTACTTTGTGATCGTTAGGTCGTGAGCTCGTAAGCGTAGTTACCAAAAGACAAAAGCACGTTTATATCGTTTTTTAAACGAAGTGGTCGCTTAGGAAAACAACTAATACTAGCCTATCTGGATATAAAACTCTAGATGGGCTTTTTTGATGTCATGCCCCGAAAAAAAAGGAGTCAATAACAATAAATTGCTATTGACTCCTTCATAAAAAAAAGAGCAGAAACACACCAGCTGCTACAACCACCTACCCTTGCTTGCGTTAACACCTGGGGGATTTAATGGGAGCTTGCCATGCATCTCCAACTCTGGTTGCAAATATAGAATGCTTTTTGGGTTTCACAAACTTTTTAATGAAATAAATTAAACTTTTTTTAGCTTAGTTTTAATTAATCATTAATAATCAAGCAAAAAGGTTGTATTAAAATTCCCTCTCAATAATTTTCGTTACTTACGACTGTCTTTTATGATCAAGAAGTACATTAAGTCATCGTCCAAAATTTCTTGTGCTTCCACTAAAAACTATTTTTATGATACGATTCCTTTAGATCGTTTTATTAAAAATAACCAATTTACAATTACCAAAAAAAAAGGAGTCAATAACAATAAATTGCTATTGACTCCTTCATAAAAAAGAGCAGAGATACACCAGCTGCTACAACCACCTACCCTTGCTTGCGTTAACACCTGGGGGATTTAATGGGAGCTTGCCATGTACCTCCAACTCCGGTGCAAATATAAAACGCTTTTTTAGTTTTCACAAGCTTTTTCTAGAAATAAATTCAAGACAACTTGCAACAAACTGACTATCAATCTTATTATTTTTTCTTTT
The DNA here is from genome assembly GCF_000724545.1 of Aureispira sp. CCB-QB1. Lineage (GTDB taxonomy): Bacteria > Bacteroidota > Bacteroidia > Chitinophagales > Saprospiraceae > Aureispira. The sequence goes on from NZ_JHBV01000015.1 coordinate 45,644, forward strand.
TTTTAAAAAAAGTGAATCCCTTTCTAAAAGGTAGCTCCAACCCTTAATGTTAGAGCAAATAATGTCGTCCGCTCTCCTCCAAAACCAGTTGTTCTACCCATTTGTATTAAATAACCTAGATCTAATGTTGTATGTCCTTTTCGAGTGGAAGGAAAACGAACTCCAATTGCAGGATGAAGATGTAACCCTCCACTTGTACTCCCATTTCCATTTATTCCAGATAATGAATTTAAAGATAATCCATAGCCAATATTCATGTCGTAATAAGGACTCACCGATTTTTCCATCAAATAGCCTCTAAAATTAGCGCAGATCGGTACCGTGCCATCTGCTCCTGCTGCTAAGAACCCAATATGAAGTCCTACTCCAAACAGTTTATGAAACTTGTACCCGACGGAATATTCTAATTTAAACCCTAATAAATTAAACACACTAAAAAAACCTGGTCCTGTAAAAGGTGCTGGAATCACATTGCTCCCTGCAAAAGAATGATACCATCCCCTACTTTGGGGCACGTGCAATGTTCTAGGTTTTTCAACAGGTTGAACTTCATTGGTGCTTTTTTCTTTTTCTATTTTTAAAATCGTTGAGCTTGGATACACTAGTATACTTCCTCCTCTTACCTGTATTTTAATCTCACTTTTAGGAGTATATTCCAAAATTTGACCTCGAAGTATTGAGCCATCTTTAAAGTAAACGACATCTTCTGTAGTAGTTTGCCCTAAAACAGCGCCAAAACTTAGGCAGATTAGTAACAAACTAATAAAAATTTTATCTTTCATGTATTGTATTATTTGTGTTTTACCTGAGAATCATTACTGGAGTTTTGGAGGCTTAAAAAGTAACACCTACCTTAGTTGTAATCGCGTAGACACTGTACTCATGGACTCCACCCATTTGTATCATATAGCCTAAGCTTAACGTAGCATGCCCTTTTCTGGTAGAAGCAAACCGTACTCCTATTGATGGATGCACATGCAGCCCACCTTTTCTAGTCCCTACAGTAGTCAATCCATTCAAACTAACACCATAGCCTACATTCATATTATAAAATACATTAGTAGAAGTTTTTAGGAAATAGCCTCTTAAATTAACACAAATGGGGGCAAAAGCTTCAAAACTAGGAACAAGCAACCCAACACTAGTCCCAACACCAAAATAGCGATTAAATTGATGCCCCCATGTATAATCTACCATCGCCCCAAAAGGCAAATTCCAAATACCAACACTACCTCTAGCATACACCTTAAAAGTCGTCCCGAATGCAATGGAGTGATACCAACCTGTTTCTTTTAAATGCAAAGGACGTTCGCTATTATCTGTCTGATACGCTCTTTTGAGCTTCGTTTTTTCAATTTTAGTAACTTCTGAGCTCTTGTAAACAATTAGGCTTCCCCCTTTTATTTTTATCTTAATTTTGTCTTTGGGATCATAATGGACGATTTCACCTTGTATAATTGTTCCATCTTTTAAATGAACAACATCTTCTCTAATTTCCTGCCCTATTACAGTTGATGTTAAAAACATCAATGCTATAACTATATATATTCTATAAATCATTCATCTTATTTTTATGGTCTGAATAATAGTAGCTTGCTGCGAGCTTAATGATGTTTTAATAAAACAACTTAGAATGTAACACCAACACGAAGAGAAGGTCTATAGATGGTTCTTTTCTCAAAAATTGAATTATTATTCCAATCGCGATATTGAGCACTTGAGAATTGTATCACATATCCGAAATCTAAAAATACGTGCGTTTGTCTAGTAGAAGGTAAACGAACTCCAATAGAAGGTCTGAGATATAAGCCCCCTTCTGCAGCTTCCATTCTCCCCAAGCCATTTGAAGCCAAAGGATTAACAACACCAATTCCATATCCGACATTAATATCGTAAAATAAACTAGCCGTAGACTTCATAAAATTTCCTCGAATATTGGCAAAAACAGGGACAAAAGTTGGACCTCCTAAATTCATCATTCCAACACCTCCACCGACACCAAGCAACCGATGAAAATACCACCCAACAGCTCCTTTCAAGCTAATCCCAGGAGTCGGTTCTCCCCAATCACTTAATCCTCCTAGTGTTCCTACTGCTACGGTTCCATAAATCCCTGTATTGGGCACTTTATGATTAGGTCGTTTCTTTTTCTTTACTTCTAATACAATTTTTGCCGTCTCTTTTTCTATCTTGACTACTTCTGAGCTCTTGTAGACCAAGACACTTCCTCCATAAATTTCAATCTTGATATTACCATTAGGGTCGTATTCTATTACTTGACCTCTTATGACACTCCCATTTTCCATGTAAACAACATCTTCTTTTGCCTCTTGTGCCCAAGTATTGACAGTTGTCAAACATACTAAAACAACAACACTTAATAAAGAGCAGATTAACTTTTTGTAGTTCATTTATTCAAGTTTTGATTTAAAAATTAACAGGTAGATAAAACGGCTCTACCTGTTAAATATATGTCGATATATTTTATTAATACTTTGTATTTTTTACAAAAAAACACAAAGCACCTTTACATCAATTTACTTCGTACGTGCTACGCTTTTAATTAGTTGCGCTGCTCTTACGTGGTTTCCACGAAGTAAAGTTTTATAATAGCTTACAAAATTATTATCTATAGCGCAAGACCATTTTTCTGTGTAAGTGCAATTGGCGCCATTAATAGAAATGTCACTAAATTGGTTTGTTGCATCCAACAGAAAGTAAAATTAGGTCTTAGTTTCTTTGCAAACTATTAGCAACCTCTTAACAATCTATCTATTTGTTAACAGGAATGTGACTAAGCAATTCTAAAGATGCTGGATTCGCTGTATTGTATTGATAGAAACCATCTTTTCCAATCACCATAACTGCGTTTGCTCTAGGAATTGTGATAGCGTCATATGCTGGGAATGAATTATCATGGAACAATTGATTTTGCCCAATAGCATTTTTATCAGCAACATCAAATACCTTCAATCCATCAGAACCATCGCACAAATACAATTTATCATCATTTACGGTCAAGCCATGAGGATTGTGCATGTTTGTTGAACTAACAAGTGTTGGATTGGTGATATTCGTAATATCTACTACGTCCAATTGGTTGCTAAAGCCTTGGCAATTTGTTCCACTACGCAATGTTACATAAGCAAAATTTCCGTCAACAAAAACAGGATCACAAACATCTGCATGTATAAACTCGCTTAGGTAAGTTGGATTTTGTGGATTGCTGTTGTCATAAATAAACATTCCTGTGTTGCTACCAATAAACAATTTGTCTTGGTAAGGGAAAATTGTTTCGATACCCCAACCCATTCCTACTGTTACTTGATTTACACGAGTAGGATCTTCTGAATTAGAAATATCAAAAATATGCATATCTTGGTTGTCTACAACATACAAATGCTGTCCATTGATGCCAAAACGTGCCATCGACCCACCAATACCAATTGCTTCACGACCAGCACCACCTACATTAGCCGATACACCTGCATTGTTGACTCCATTATTAGCCATCATATCAATATTTTGCATACCTCCCCATTGATTTCCTTGCATAGTACTATGATCATCACAACGAACTTCTTCTGTTACTTCTTCGCTGTTGTATGCTACCAATATCCCCAATTCTGGGTCTGTTCCATAATCTGGAAAAGCATTTGGCACACGCTTTTTCAAACGAGCATTTTGAATATTAGACACATCAATTGCCAATAAATCAATGTAGTTGTCCGCATACAATGTATTTCCACTCATAGCAATATCTATATTACCAGGAATAGAAATAAAAGCCAACTTGTTGGGAGAACTTGGATTGGCATTATCAATGACATGAACACCTTCTCCTTTTTCATTAATCAGAATTAAATTACCATATAGATAAATTTTTCCAGGATTCTTTAAATCTCTTGCAGGTTCTACGGTCGGATCGACACGAATTTCTTCCAAAGTTTTATACACTGGTGTATGTTTAGTGTATGTCATAACTCTGGTGCAGTCGTCCTTGACGCAGCTAGCCATTAAAAATAGCATCGCTACTGCTGCAAAAAACACATTTCTTTTGTACATAATTTAACTAAGTTTTGTGTGGTTATGAAAATAAATTATAAAGTAAAATTGGGTGCATCTTCCTAAAAATAATTCAGTAACTTCAATATTTGGTTCGTCCTAACAAACGGAACTCAAGGAATATCTGCTTACTAAATATTAAATTTTAACATAAAAATTTTGTTAAAATCTAACATAACTCTAACATCATTTACTTAACCGTATGAAAAAAAGAATACCCTCCTTTTTTTCTTATTTTTCTTTATACAAATAAAAAAAACCTTGCAGCTATTGCCACAAGGTTTTCATAATTTACTATTTAACAACAAATTACACAAACAGTTGCTATCTTAAGCTTCTATTGTAATTTCGCTAATACGTTCTATATTGCTTGGATCCATTGCATCATATTGGAAGATTCCATCTTTGCCAACAACGATAAGAGTGCCATTGTCAGGATTTGGAATAACATCGTATGCTTTGCGAATATTTCTATCCGCATCTTTCAAATTGTCCAAGATATTAGTTTTATCTGTCACATCATACACTTTTAATCCTTGGTTTCCATCACACAAATACAATGTATTTTCTTGAACACTCAATCCATGTGGGTTGTGCATTTGGAAATTTTTCACCAAAGTTGGGTTTTTAATGTCAGAAATATCTACAACATCCAACTGATTAATCGCACGATCACAAGGGCCTCCACTACGCAAAGTTACATAAGCATGGTTGCCAGCAACAACAACAGGATCACAAGCTACAGCATGCTCAAACTTACTCAAGAAGCGAGGAGCCGAAGGATCAGAATTGTCATAAATATACATTCCTTCTGTTCCACCAATAAACAATTGACCTTCATGTGGGAAAATCGTTTCTACATTAAAATCCATTGCAATTTCGTTCACTTTCTTAGGATTGTCAACCGTTGTAATATCGTAGACAACCATATTGTTGCCATCCAAAACATACAAATTGTTATCAACAATTGTAAAACGCGCCATAGACCCCCCAGTACCTACTGGGTTTCCAGCGCTTGATGGTGTTCCATTAGAGACTGCTTGAAATTGAGTTGCTCTCATTCCACTCATTGGCTCTACTCCATTGTTCATCGCCAAAAGCTGTTCTCTACGTTGTTTTTCAAATACTTTAAAAGCATTTTTTACACGTTTAATTTCACCAGTTTTGGTATTTAAAGCAACTAAGTCCATGTAATTATCAGCATAAATTACATCTCCTTTCACAGCTACGTCAATATTACCAGGAATTTTAATAAAACCAACTTTTTTAGGTTCTGCTGGATTTTCATTATAAACCATATGAATCCCTTTACCCATTTCATTAATCAAAATCATATCATCTTTGACATAAATTTTGCCGGGGTTGGTCAATTTTTGAGCAGATTGCAATTCAATAGATTGCTCACGCATCTCTGCCGATGATTGATAACTTAGTGTATCTTCTGAATTGGTGTCATTGCAACCAATTAATAAGGAACTTGCAATCAATGCTGCTCCAAATATAAACATTCTATTCATGTTCATGCTGAGTTTTATTATTTGTTAGTAAACAAAATTTTGTTTATTTTAATACAAGCTAATATGATGATTAAAGCTTGATTTATTTTTTCTTCAGTGATTTTTAACAAACACTACTATTGAGTATAGCTTTCTTTTATTGAATAGTTAGTTAATCTTTTGAAGAATTGCCTTTTATGCTCTCAAAAATAGTTTTGTGTACAAACCATACTATAAATATACGCATTTTTATCCAAAAGGATTCTCTTTTACTTAAGATATTCTATTAACATTTTTTGCTAACTTCATCTTTTTTAAGTTGTTAGAAGATCAAACTACAAAAACACTTACAAAGTAGAGCTTTTAGATTAACAGTACAACTCTATCTACCTACTAAAAGTTTCCTTTTTACAGACTTTAACACTAAAGCCCTTGCTGCACTTCTGTTTTCCAGCCTCTTTTTTCGATTGTTCTAACATTTGTTTTATTTTTTAATGTTTGCAAATAAGCAGCTAGATGCAAGAGTTCATCATCTTCACTATTGCCTGTGTATTCAGTTGGATAAATTGCATTCCCATAATTATTTTGTACTTTTTCTGGAGAGTCATCTACAATCAATATACGCTCCAATCTAAAGCCCTGCCGCTTTACTTTTTGCAACGGTTTTAGATAAAAAAAAGGCGTTTCATAATCCGACAAATATCGACCATAATCTTTGGAAAATCGTTTTGATCGGTAGACACACCGCTTCCGCCCCCAAACAAACTCCAAAGGATAATCTTTAGGAAAAATATGATCAACGATTTTTTGCACATAATCCTCCGAAGCAGATGACCAAACTGCTATTAAAAAATCATCTCTAATCTGCTTCAAAAAATCATTCAAATAAGGACGCAAATAAACATAGAAATGGAATGCTTTAAATGCTTCTTTACGCTCTAAAGGTGTTTCTCTAGCATGAATTAAGGTTTCATCTAAATCTAATATTAATAAGGTTTTGTTTTTATTTCTAGCCTCCATGTTGACAAGTGTGTTTCAATTTGATCAAGCTTATAAACAGATCAATAGTACTTTGAGAAGTTTCTCAAGCAATTTCCTATCAAAACGATTATTTGCATTACGCCAATCGCTAAAATTACTAGGTTAATCATTCTGATATCGTTCCTTTTAACCTTTAGAAAACAGATTGCTTCCTTCTTAAGTTCACTTTAATACAACTTTTACCCCCTCTAACTAAAAACAACTCTTATTGATTTAATTGATAAGGATTCTTATTTTTATCCCAAGTAAGAATTGTACTATCTCGTACCAACATAGGATGCTCTGGAACAGCTTTATAATAAGGCTCTCCTACATTAAACCCCCTCGATTCTAACTCCAAAGTACCATCACTTAAGACATTAATGATGGTATAAACAAAAAATTGAGCCGGTCCTGGGCTCCCACCATTGCCAGCAATAATTTGATAAGTTCCATCTCCATTGGGTTGTTCTCTATTATAATCATGTACATGAGCAGATAACATCGCAACCACACGCGATTGATATAACAAAGGCCATAATTTAGGTCCATCTGGAAATCCTTTGTGTCCTGTTTGCGGTTTGCCATCAACATAATAAGGCTTGTGACCTAAAACAAAAACATGTTCAATGGTAGGATCTGCTTGGAGTGCCTTTATCTTTTTTTCTATCCAATCTAATGGAATCATCCCCTCTAAACCATATGGAGCTTGCTCAGTTGGAGCATTATAGGTGTCGGTATTCATGACAACAAAACCTAAATTATTTCGAACAAAAGAGAAGGTTGCTTGATTATTGATGCTATCCGTTCCTGTTACATGCTCACAATCCAGTGGTATAAATGGGCCCATATGCTTCATCCATAACTCTGTTGCTCCTTTCAAAGGCCACTCATCGTGTTCAGGATCTCCATGATCGGCATACGTTAACATTTCATGGTTGCCAGGTACTGCAACCAGTTCAATACCTGATTCACTAATTTTACTAAATGTAGTATCCTTAAACAGCTGAACCCAAGCTTCCAATTGATTGTCTAGCTTTTCTGTTGTCGATTCGCCTAGAACTAAGTCTCCCAAAAAAAAGAATAAGTCTGGTTGATGTTCTAATTCTAAAATATCATCATAAATTCGTTGTAAAGCGGCTAAATTTGCGGTTGACGCATCCGTGGCATTGGGATTTTTTTCATCTGAACGGTTTACTCGATTGCACCCTACAAATACAAAACTAGAAACAATGGTTGTTGACAATGTATCTTCCTTTGTCTCTGTTGGTGCGACCACACGGTTTTCAGTTGGATTGTCTACTTGATTGCAACTTATTATACAAGCTAATAAACATAAATAGAGTACGTTTTTCATAGGACAACTTTTTTAATTAGAAAAAATACCGAAGTGCAAGTATGACAACCTACTACACAACTATATCTTATAAATATATAAAATCTACCCTATGACTAAAAACAAAGTCTGCCGTTTTAGTTATTTACCAATGCTTATTTTCTTTACCTTTTATATTTAATCAAATACAATTTGGTCCGATTATCCGTTCCCTTATAAGACTCTTGCCGTATTTTTTGCCCTTTATTATTATACTTAGAAACTTGTTTTCCATTGATATGCTTATTGGTATAGTAAACTTCCTCTACTTTCCTCAATTGACCATTGCAGTGATAAACATACGTTTTTAAATAGCTTCTTGGATTTTGATAAGGGGCTAATTGAGTGGAGTACTCTTCGACTAGAAGACCTTTTTTATTATAAGTATATGTCGCTTTTTTTATTTCTTCTCCAGCAGCGTTAATTGTCCAACGAGTAGTTAAACGATTGTTTTTGTAGACTAGAGAATCTGTTTCAAACACTACTTTGGTTGTTACAGCTGCTCCCTTTTCCAGATTATGCGATGCCGTTTTAATAAGTTGTTTTTTATCATTATAAAAATAATTATAATAAGCACACCAATCATGATTGTTAAAAGGAGCTAAACAATCTTTGCACCGAATCAAATCTCCATCATCATCATAGGTATACACTACGTGCATATCATTTTGTCGATCTACGACATAATAACGGAGTTTTTGTTCTGGAGTAAATGCATAAGTCACAATACTCGAATCTTCTAAATTGATTCCTGTTGCGGTTCCATCTTGTTGGTAATTGATCTCAATATTATACATTAGTTGGGGATAATCAACGTACATCATATCTTTAACCAATCTTCCCTGTTCGTATTTCTGATATTGCCGAAGTTTTAAGTCACTACTTTTTCCTGATTCACTCCCATACACCCTTTTTTCTTTGCAAGTTTCAAGCAAATGTATTCCTGAGCCTTCTTGTATTGCTATCCATCTAGTATAAGCATCTTGAGCATAAATAAAAGTAGGAAGAAGAAAAAGAAATATCAATATTTTCATTTGATGGTCGTAATTTTCGAGTGAGAATCTGGCGTTAAAACACTAGTCCTTTACTAATTTTTATACAAAACGTTAGCTTAGTGCTAGTAACATAGCATCAAATGTAAGCTTTCTACCTTTAATAATAGAAAACTTGGTTTTAAAAAAGTAGCAATGCTAATTTAAAGCTAAAAAAAATTAGCATTGCTATTTAACTATACATTATAGCCCCATTGTCCGATGACACCGCCCATCAAAGCTAGAGAAAGTGTCCAGTATCCTACATTGATAAATATATATTTCCAAGTTTTTTGCTCAAACAAGGCATTAATTCCTAAAATAGGTAATGCGACCACAATCCCATAAAATAGACCATGAAAAGCTCCATGGCTAAATGTTAGGTGCCGATCGCCAACAATAGCCATAATGCTCTCAAATGATTTCATTACCTCAGAGCCTGCCTCTCCAAAACCTTCCTGGCTTGCAAATAGCTGAAAAATTCCAAATTGGTGCACAACGGCTCCTAATAAAGCAAACGAAAGAAACAAAGAAAAAATATACGTACTTCCAAAAATAACCAACATATTCCCTTGTTGTGCTTTTTCCTCTGTCATCCCCGTTTCTTGCATCCAAGCATTTCCCATTACTTTAGGATTATACCATATGAAGCCCACGATAAGAGGGATTAAAGCAACTGCCGGGAGAATTATAAAGTTAGGTCCCATAATTCATTAATTTTAATTTGAGTGAATAAAATTCCTTACTTAAGCAAGTTATACATTTTATGTATAGAAACAAAAATATTCATAGATAAAAACAAAAATGTTTATGTTTTTTTTTTATTTACTACCTTGTGTTCTAACTGACTTGTTTCCAAGCCTAAACCAATGGACTAGACCTATCATCCTTGATCCATAATTTCAACAAAAAAGAATGCCCACGGTCGATATTCACAAAATTATCTGTATAAATTAACTCATGATCATAGGTTTTCAAATGACAAAACATAAAAAAGAGTTGCTTGAAGAAGAAAATATGATTATTTTCATAGTTTCAATAGCCTAATCCATTAGAAAATCGTATTAAACCATTATCTCACTCTTCAACCGTCAATTACTGTAATTATTCAACTATACTCCATAAAACCAAACACACACCCTTGATATTAAAACTATTAATTCAGAGTATCAAAACACGAATCTGTTTTTTAAATACAGCATTTGCTTAAAAATAATACCTACTGTATGGCAAACGAGAACAAAAATCTTTGGCCTGATTTTGACATGAATCCAGTTGTTACTCCCAAAGCTATTTTATTAGAACAAGGAAATTTTCTTAATGAAAAAACTAAAAATGTACTCCATGTTGATGTTTCAACTGTAACGCAAGCTAATGGCGATACCGTCCTACACTTTTACATTGTTGCCCCTAACATGAACAACTACAGGTATTTGTTGCTTAGCATTATGCACAAGATAACTCTATATCCATTAGAACTTGATTTTCATACTCCTGAAATCACCTATGAATGCGTGGATCAGGAAGATTTGTTGTCCGATTTAAAAGAAATTTTTAACCACGAATCAACTATTAAAATAATACACTCTCTCTTAGCCCAAAGTAAGTAATATTATTCTTTTTATAGTTGAGCTAATAGTCCCTACTTGCCACTGGCTCACTTTATTTAGCTAACTTGCTGCTAGTGTGTTTTAACGGTCTATTGTACGTAAAACATGCACCATTCAATGAACTATATTCACCTACTTCTTTTTCTCCTAAGTTTTAACATCATCAGTTGTGCCCAAAAACATCCTGACAAAAAAAATGCAACTCATTCAGAAGATCCTCCCTTATATACAAATGCGTTGATTCACGAAAGCAGTCCTTATTTACTGCAACACGCTCACAATCCTGTCAATTGGTATCCTTGGGGTACCGAGGCTTTAGAAAAAGCCAAAAATGAACATAAAATGCTTTTAATTAGTATTGGTTATGCTGCTTGCCATTGGTGTCATGTTATGGAGCATGAGAGTTTTGAAGATTCGACTGTTGCTCAGCTTATGAACGATCATTTTGTGTGTATAAAAGTAGATCGAGAAGAACGTCCCGATGTTGACCAAATTTACATGACTGCCTGTCAGCTAATCAATCAACGTGGAGGTTGGCCACTAAATGCTATTGCATTGCCAGATGGAAAACCATTTTTTGCGGGCACCTACTATCCTAAATCAGATTGGACCAAAGTACTTAAGCACTTTATACGCCTTTACAAAGATAGTCCAAACAAATTGCAAGAAGCTGCTCAACAAGTTACAGAAGGGCTTGCCCAATCGGGGGCGGTCAACCTCAACCCAACTCCTCCTTCTTATACGATGGACAAAGTATCGGTTTCTTTTGAAAAATGGAAAGCAACAATTGATTTTAAAGAGGGTGGTTTTAATAGAAGTAGTAATAAATTTCCGTTGCCTTCTACTTGGAATTACTTACTACGTTACGCAGTGCTTGATAGCAACTCTCAAGCCCTAGAGGCTACGTTAACAACACTAGACAAAATGGCTTTAGGTGGTATTTATGACCAATTGAGGGGCGGTTTTGCCCGTTACTCTACTGATGCTATCTGGAAAGCACCCCATTTTGAAAAAATGCTTTATGACAATGGTCAGTTGGTAGCATTGTATGCTCAAGCCTATCAACAAACTAAAAAACCACTGTATAAAAAAGTCGTTTACGAAACCTTAGAGTGGATTAACCAAGAAATGACAAGTCCTGAAGGTGGTTTTTATGCTTCGTTAGATGCTGATAGCGAGGGGGAAGAAGGGAAATTTTATGTGTGGACAGCCGAAGAAATCAAAAGTATCCTAGGCAAAGAAGCAGGTTTGTTTATGGATTATTATAATGCTACTTTGGCTGGCAATTGGGAACACAAAACCAATATTCTATTCCGCAAAAAAAGTACCGAGCAAATTGCCGCAAGATACCAGTTGAGTGAGGAGGCCTTTCAGAAAAAAATCACCCATCTCAATTCTAAAATGCTTCAAGCTAGAAACCAACGCATTCGTCCTGGGCTAGACGACAAAATTCTGACATCGTGGAATGCTCTAATGCTAAAAGGATATGTAAAAGCCTATCGAGCTTTTGATGAGCCTAAATTTTTAAAAGCAGCTCTAAAAAATGCCAATTTTCTTGTACAAAAAAGCATTCAAAAGGGATATAAAATTACCAGAAATTACAAGGATGGAAAAGCTTCAATTACAGGTTTCTTGGATGATTATGCTTTTCTAATTAGTGCTTTTATCGAACTGTACCAAGTGACATTTGACGAACAGTGGTTGCAGCGAGCAAAAGCATTAACTGATCATACTTTAGAGCATTTTTTTGACGAAGCTTCGGGTATGTTTAATTATACTCCAGATTATAATGCCAATTTGGTTGCCCGAAAAATGGAGGTAACAGATAATGTTATTCCTGCTTCTAACTCTGAAATGGCTAATAATTTGTATCAACTAGGTTTGTACTTTTATAATAAAGATTACGATCAAAAAGCAAAGCAAATGCTGGCTAATGTTAGTACTAATGTATTGGATAACCCTGGGTACTTTTCTAATTGGGCTAATTTAATGTTGTCCATTATTCAACCACCCTATGAGGTAGCTATTATGGGAGCTGACTATTCTATCAAACGCAAAGAGTTGGATCAATACTATCTCCCCAATGTGCTCTTAATGGGAGGAAAAGAAGAAGGCTCTCTAAGTTTATTAAAAGACAAATTAATCTCTGGAGAAACAACAATTTATGTTTGTCAAAACAGGACATGCAAACGTCCTGTCAACCAAACAAAGGCTGCCTTAAAATTAATGAATATTGATGAATTGCAATTGACAAACTAATATCGGTTACTTGTCGACAATATATGGCATAGAATCACATCAACTTGTTTATTCATCTAAAGATATACTTTTGTGTCTTTTTAGCACCGTTAATGCCAATAAGTACCTTTGTAATAATTCTAATTATTTTTAGTTACTTTGATTTTTTTTATCAATTTCTTTATTCACATTTTGCCTACATAATGAAAATCTCTGTTTATCACATTACTATTCTTGCATTGATGCTGTCCGTTGGTCTATCTTGTAGTTCTTCTGAATCTTCTAACGATTCTGCACCAACCGCAGCCAAAGAAGAAAAAGGTTCTGTCAAAAATTTAGCGCACCTTATAGAACAAACCAAGGTCGTTGAATCTGGCACACCAATACCTTCTGACTTATGCCAACAATTTATACAACCAGCCCTTACGACTCAAACCTTGCATCCTTATATTGATACGCCCGATGCTACCTATAGCTATGGGCAAGTCTTGCACGAAGACTCCGCTATGGTTGCCTTTACATTTTATTACAAAGCTATTGAAGATAAAAACCTTCTTGCAGCTTCTTTTATTGCTAGTTATAACCCCAATACGCAAGAGTTTATTGATTCTAAAATGGTTTTTGGAAGTTCTACTTTCAATTTTCAAGAAACCAAAGGATATAACTTAGGTTTCTCTTGCCGCTCAGACATGGAATTTATACAATCTGACGACTTAGTTTTGATTTTAAAAAGTCAAATTAAACGGTTTTATTCTGCCTTTAAAAAAGGTGTTGCACCAAAAGCCAACTCCATAAATACACATCGTTATACCTTACTTAAAAATGGGCAATTTGTGTTTGGATGAATTTGCTAAAAACAAATGTATATCGTATGTAAACAAACTAACATACGATATACACTTTAAAAATTTAGTGCTGTATCAGCAATTTTTTAACTTCAATTCCTTTATTACTAATCAATCGAACAAAATACACAGCAGGATTTAACCTACTAACATCAAGGAAAATTTGTGTTTTTCCTTCTGGTATTGATTCGTTGATCAAAACATTCCCTCCTACGCCAACGACTTCTACTTGGTAATCTTCTTTTAGTGGAGCGTTAAACTTCAATACCGTTGTTTCTGTTGTTGGATTTGGTTGTATGTTCCAACCTATTGTATTCTCAATTTTAGGAACATCCACTATAGTTGTAACAATAACCGTATCTCTAAAACTACAACTAATTCCATTGATATTCATACTTAATGTCACTTCGTAAGTGCCCAAAGCAGAATAAACATGGACGGGATTGGGTTGGGTAGAAATGCTACCATCTCCAAAAACCCAAAACCAAAGGCTTGCATTAGGATTACTTGAAAAAGTTGCTGTATTTCCACTAACAGAAGTTGAAAAAGATGCTATTACATCTGCGGTAACGCTTGTCGGAGCACTTTCGCAAAAATCTAATCTAATTTCCCAATCGTAAAAGTAGTTATAAGAACTTGTGTTCGTTGTAGGCGCAACTGCACCACCACCATAAGCACTAACAATAGAAACAACGTCGGTTATGGTATATGGATAACTTACTCCCGCCGTATTGCTCACCAAATCCATATTGGCGCCTACCAAACTATAATTGCCAGCAGCCGGCACTTCAAATGCTAAAGCAACTCGTTGCCCTCCACCTACTAAATTAATGGTTTTAGATTCCAATAAAGTATTGGTTGCTGTATTTCCATTAAAACCATCCCACAATTCAATTGTTCGAGGACCTGCACTATTAGCCTCTACCCAAACAGAAACTAGATAAAAATCTGTTTCAGCAGTAAAGTTGAGTGCCGCATATCCACCATTGATAGTAGTACTTGTTGCTCCTACAGTCGTAGGATCGGTAGGTCCCATTCTTATAATAGGTGATTGATAAACACTCTTGACTTGATAAGTTGTTGTTGTATCTAGCAATGGGGTATTAAAGTCTGTTCCTACATATAATAAGTTATTCCCACTATCATACCAATGCAAGTTAGTCTGCCAATTTCCATAAGCTCTCAAACGAGCTGATTCATCTTGACACACGGTATTCCCCTGTGTAGAAAGCACTTCAGGGTATTTCACTTCTACATATCCATTTCTCATAACAGTATTGGTTCCTCCTCCATTCGTAACCTCCAAAGAGACGCTATAAACTCCTTCTGAGGTATAAGTATGTCTTGGATTCGCTTGTGTTGATGTATTTCCATCCCCAAAATTCCACAACCATTGCGTGGGTTGATTCCCTGATTCATCTTTAAATGAGACTTGACCATCACAAGAATAGACAACATCAGAAGAAAAGTCAGCTATAGGAGACAACGTACCAAACTCTATATTTATATTGTCTATATACAAGTCATTCCCTGTTCCAAAATGCCCTGGAATATTAACAAATCTCAAAAGAACATCATTACCAATCAAAGGCGTTAGATCGACATACTCTCGCCTCCAATCACTTGCGCTACTAGGCATCCAAAATTGAGTTCTAGAAGAACTTGTACTTAAATCTAAACCATCCTTGAAATAGAGTTGGTGAAATGTCTGCCCACAATCTATGGAATAATCAATCCTTAAGTCATCAGATGCTTCGGTACCAAAAGCCTGAGGGCGGTAAGAAACATCAAAAATTAATTGAGCAGCAGCGCCTGCTATTCCTGATGTCAAATCTATAGCACTTAAACCAAAAATATCGCTCCTCTCTTCATAACCATAATTAAAAAACTCATTGTTCATTTTCATTACAGTAGTCACACTACCCGAAGCACCGATTACATTGATTGTGTCCCATGTCACATCGTTATTTACATCAATTACATAAGCAAAAGATTCTGGAAAAACGCCATTATCAAAATTCTCTTCTATCGGAAAAATAGATGGTAATGTATCTATGGCTATAATCATTTGTCGAAGCGTATCATTACAATCTCTAGCATCTGTCGTCAAGCCTGTCCATACTTTCAACTCGTAAGTGCCTGGTGTAGGGATGTTAATTGAATTGATAAAAGAAAAAGTAGTACTATTCTGCGAAGACAATGTTCCTGTATATGTTTCTGTAACGATAGGATTGCTTCCTAACTGATAATAGATGGGTATGGTAGTTTCTGTAGCATACCCTTCATTAAAGAGCTCAACAGACAATGTTTTAGGGCTCAAATCACAATACCCCCAAACAGAATCAAGCATGTTAAATTGTTTTATCCCAACATCATGTATGCCACCACAGGCGATATAACATCCTTGATCAACGCCAAAACCTTCGTATAAAATAGCATTGGCTCTTAAACCAACAAGACCATTCTGTCCCCTAGCACGTACAGAAAACCATGCCTCATTATTGATATTGGCAACTGTTAAATCAAAATTTAATGTGGTAGTAGTACCGATTGAGTCCATGTATTGGCTTCCCAGCATAAAAACGTCGTACTCAATTGCTCCAGGGACACTATCCCAAACTAGACCAATTGTATTTGTTGTTGGACAAACTAAATTAACTCGCAAGTTAGGTACTTGATCTATAATATTAAAATTAGCAACACTTTCACCACTTATTCCAGCTCTAGAAACACGCACTTTAGCAGCTCCTGTAACGGTAGTAGGTACTGTCCAGTCTATAAAACGACTTGCTCCTGGTTCAGCCGCTTCAATTGTTATCCATGAATTTCCGTTGTCTACAGTATATTCAATCAAGAAAGTTCCAGAATTACCATAAGCATCCCAATAAATCCTATTGTTAGATCCAGGAATTAGCCCCTCGCCTCCCATTGGATAAACGACGGTAATGTCCTCCATCAAAAACTCATACACGACAAAGTAATCTTGTGTCCCCATTGGAATTGTCGTTCCTTTTACCTTCAAAGTATAAGTACCTGCTGTTGGGTTATCAATTGCAATTTCTTCTACGTTATTCAAATGATCAACTCCTTTGGTAGCTGGCAAAGCTAACGTAGTTGGGTTTGGAGTATGGTTTAATAACCAAGGTAAATGTACTCCTGTATTGGGAGCAACTACGGTCGCATCCAAGTCATTTACCAATGCCGTTGCTGCTGCTGTCGAAGCTTCTCTATCTGCCCAATAGACCATAATTTTAGCCCGCTGTACTCCTACGGGAATACTAATAGAATGACTATTACTGTCACCATGAACCAATGTCCCACTCAAATAGCGGTTGTCTTCCAACAATTGAACCGCTCTCAAACCATTTACTTTTCCCCAACCATATATAAAATCAGGTCCATCGTTCCCCAAATCAGTGGCGGTATTTAGCAAGGCTGCTTTTAATAAGGCAGAAGGAGCTGTTGCTCCTCCATTCAAATTGCGATACGCATGGTGCAATTGAGCCATTACGCCAGTAATTCCAGGCGCAGCAGCGGAAGTTCCTCCTCCTGGTGAATAAACATTGTTGGGATCCGTAGACATTTGACCTGCTCCATGTGCTGCAATATCAGGCTTAATCCGTCCATCTGATGCAGGTCCGCGGCTGCTACTATTGACAATCGTATCATTGGCATCTAAATTCGCCGTTGCAATAACATTCTTTCCCATTTTATGACCGCCAGTAATATTCCCCCATTGGTTTCCTGCTCCATAACCGCAATTTTGGTTGTTGCTATTTCCTGCGGAGAATACTTGTATTAGGGTTGGATTGTTGTAAATTTCTTGGTCAACCAAGGCTGTCGTGTTGGTATACCCAGCATTACAACCATTGCTATAAGAAGAACAAAAAACCAACACCGCACTATCTTGGTGTAATGGAATTGTTCCAGGCATAGCTGCATCGTATTGGCGAATATGGAGATAAGACCCCGTTGCCATTCCTCGCATCAATGGATTTAAATTTCCTGCCCCTCCTGCAATACCAGCGACCATATCTCCGTGACTTCCCGTAAAATCGCCCGCTACTTCTTGCTGGTTGGCACGTCCTTTAAAATCAATATGTGGTCCTACAAATCCATCGTCGTTGATGGCTATGGAAACGCCTGTTCCATCATAATTTCGAGCACCGTAAAATTCACCATCTATAGCATTCGCTCGGTGCAAATGGCGCCCAACATCTGATTCTGGCTTTCCTGGTTCTGAGATAAGATCTATATACCGGACCAACGCTGTTCCTGCTATCTTTTCTATTTCTTGAGGTAATAATTGAGCAACAATCATTTGAGCATGGTCCATTGCGTGTTGAACATTGATGCCCATTCTTTTCATTTCAGCCTTTGCTAAAGAAGGTGAAATATCTTGATGATAACGAATGATGACTTTGACAAATTCTCCTTCTTTTGCCCAATTTGGATAATCCTCATCCTCTAATCGTTGGCTTATTTTATACGTTCTTTCTATTGGTACAATACTTCTAATATTAAGATTCTTTAATACAGCTATATCTATTCCAACAGGAATAGAAGCAACATATAGTTTATTAGGAATGTATTCTAACAATTGAATACCAATTGCTCTGATTTGCTCTTGTTGAGCAACATTTGGTATCTCATTAAATTGTACAAAACGATAAAATCGATTTTGGAAAATTTCATAAGAACTGAGTTTTTTTGAAGTAAACTCCAAAATATTGGACTCAAATTCTTTTTCGCCTTTGTAAAAATTAACAACATTATTTTGCCCAAATAAATCGCTGTTGAACAACAGTAGGACAAATGTTATTAAAACAAAAATGTAATTCATTGGATTAGTTTAACATAATTAATATAATAAGTGCCAATTTTAAGTTGGCAGTTGATCTCTTCTCTTCAAATACCCAATATCGGATCTATTATTGGAATTCTGCACTCAGCTGTAAAAATAAACTCCGTACTTAATAGCAGCAAAAACATTATTTATACTTTATCATCATTTACTCGTAGCTTTTCAGGGTACGCCAACCCAAAACAAAAACATAAAATACTAAATTACAACAACTTAAAACTTCAAAAACTATTCTCAAGATAATTCAAAATCAAAATAAAGATGCCATTAATCAGATTATACAAAATCTAAATTTAACATTCTCGAACAGTAGAAGCAATGCATTCAAAAGCAAATCCTATACGAACTAAAGTTCATATAGGATTGCTTGATTGGGGGCTATAAATACTATTGGCAAATGAATAACTTATACTAACGCTTCACAATTTTAGTTGTCGTTATCGCCTTGCTAGTTTCTACATTTAACAAATACATTCCACTTGGTAAATCTTCCATATTCAACTGTTCAATATATACTCCTTCGGCTTGTCTCGCACCTACAATATGAGTATGCACACACTGACCAATACTATTCATAACTCGAATGGTTACCTCTGAGGTTTCTTCTAACGTATATTTTAAAGTAATTCCACGCTCAAATGGATTCGGCATTGTTTCTACTTTTAATGCTTTATTATCTATATCAACCACAGAAGAAAATTGATCAATAATACTGATTGGAGTATTGGTAATCACAGGCTCGTTATAGTCAAAATAAATAGCGGCTGTGTTTTCTATTTGCGTTCCAACTGGTAGACCTGCAATTCGCTTGATTTTGAACTTTACAAATCCCATACTTGCATCAAAGTCAGTTGCTGAATCAGGCAAATAAATATTATTAAATGTAAAGACAAGTATATTGCCATTCTCTAGACTCACTTCTGCATTATGTTTTGTCTTAATATCTCGAATTGTTTCTGGCAATAAATTCACATCCAAGGTATCACGAATAATGACAAAGTGAGCGGGTGCTGTTCCTGTATTTTGGAAACGAATATTATATTCTAATTCTTCATCTGTTGTGTAAATGATTCCACCATTCCAAGCATCTCCACTATGATAAGGAGCTACTTGCTTGTCATTCGGATCCCAAGAACCAACTACTGTTGTTGATAATCCATCGGTATTGTTGGCAGGCGTCGCATCTCCAACCAATGGTAAAACATCCGCTGTTCCTTGTAGCAATGTTCCTAATGTCATATTTGTAGGCACTGTAAATTTAACATCCACAGAACGACAAGCACCTGGGTTCAAGTTGCTAAATGACCAGTAAAATTTATGTCCAGGAATATCATGAAAAGTCAAGGTAGACCCCCATCCTGTAATAGATTCAAAACCTAGCAAACTATTGTAATCGTACTCTAAGGTACCATTCATAATCATATTACCTTTGTTACAATAGTCAATTCTAGTATAGTAACTAAATCCTGGCGTTGCATTGCTATAATCCCACAAGTCAACTTCCAAATCCTGAACAGGTGGATTCGTTAAATAGAAATTATTAAAGAAGTAACCACTTGCTGTTGCATTGACTGTTGCTGTTCCTCCCGTTGGACAAATAACAGTAGTTGTCAATGGTGAAGTGTTGATATATTCGACAGTATATGTACCAGGAGTTGATATATTAAAGGTATAACGACCTTGGGCATTGGTAAACGTTGTTAGACCCAACGGTTGCAGACGAACCATTTCATAAGGCAGAGGCAAACCAGTTTGACAAGTTCCTGTACCCGACACATCGTATACATACCCTCTAATAACAATGTTGGTACTAGTTACTGATAAGTGATAATCTCTATCAAACACGCAACCAGTTGCAGGATCTGTTATAGAAACCGTATACCATCCAGCAGATAGATTGCTAATATCCTCTGTTGTGGCTCCGTTACTCCATAGGAAGGTTGGGTTGTTGACTCCCGATACTGTAATGTCAATTGCTCCACCTGTATTCGATGCATTGGGCTGTGTAATTGTTCTTGACACGGTTATATTCGTTTGACCTCCAACAACCATATTATTAATTTCTAATTCACATCCGTTATTATCAGTTATGCTAACAGAATATTGTCCAGGATAAATGCCAAACAAATCTTTTACATTGGCATTGCCATAAGACCAC
Source organism: Aureispira sp. CCB-QB1 (assembly GCF_000724545.1). Classification (GTDB taxonomy): domain Bacteria; phylum Bacteroidota; class Bacteroidia; order Chitinophagales; family Saprospiraceae; genus Aureispira. The sequence continues at coordinate 66,346 of NZ_JHBV01000015.1, forward strand.
TGATAATTATAGGGTAAGGCACCTCCTGTCATGGTCAAATCAATTCCACCATTCTTATTATTACAAGTAGCATCTATAATGGTATAAGTTGCTGTTACTGCTGGAGGATTGGGCACAGTATAACTAGTAGCATCGGCACATCCATTAGCATCTGTAATCGTAACATCGTATGTATTACCAGGAACAACATTCAAAATACTTTGATCCGTTGCTCCATTCCCCCAAAGGTAGGTATATGGCGCAGCTCCGTCTGTTGGTGCTGCGGTTAAATAATCAGGCTGACAAGCAGACTCTGCCGTGATTCCCGCTACAATTTGCCCCGCATCCAAAATATCTACGGTATCCATAATCACACAAGATCCATTGGTCACTGTAACAATATACATTCCTGCCGACAAATTATTAATGGTAGGTGTTGTTGCTCCATTGCTCCATGAAAAAGTAGGGCTAGTCATTCCGTAATCATGCACTGTGGCAGAGCCATTGTTTTGACCACAACTAGCATTGGTAGAAGAAAATTCGATAAACTCTCCTACTGGAATGGTGTCTGAATATACACAACCCGACCAGTTTCTGACTTCTACAATATGAAACCCTGCGGCAATGCCTGTGAGGTCTTCTGTTGTAGCTCCTGTTGGAGACCAATAAAAAGATTGAGCTGTTCCATTCGATACAGTTAAATCAATTGCTCCATCGCTATTGCCACAAGTAGCATCCGTCACCACAGAAGATAAGCTAAGCCCATTTGACAAGCTGTTTGCCCAAAGACTATCTATACCAGAACAACCATTCACGTCTGTTATCGTTACAATATACAAGGCTACACCTGACTGTACATTAATAACAGGCGTTGTTTCTCCTGTATTCCATAAGTAAGTATATCCATTATAGGGTGGATTCCATCCTGTAGAGGCGCCACCATTTCCGTATGCAGTCAAGATGTCCGATACACAAGGGTTTTGAGTAGAATCTACGATATAAGCTGTAACATTCCCTCCGTCTGATATGGTACCACTACCTGTCAATACACATGATCCATCGGTTACGGTAACACTATATCCTCCAGTCGATAAATTGCTGATCGTTGGCGTTGTTGCTCCTGTGCTCCACAAAAATGTTGGATTACTCAAATTTTGAGTATTTACAGTAATGGAGCCATTTATTTGGCCACAACTCATATTAGAAACCTCCATTTCTATTTGAGGACCATCAACATTTAGGGTATAATACAAGTAACAGTTATTAGCATCTCGAATACTAACTCCTGCCGCCCCAACTGGTACATTAATCGGATCTTCTACTGTTTGCCCTTGAGCAACTCCATTCCAATAAAACGTATAAGGAGCAACTCCACCTGTTACTGTCAAATCTATAGAACCATCATTTGCATTGCATGTAGCAGGAGTCGTTGTATGGCTAGCAGACATTGGCGGAGGATAAGTAGTGACTGTTTTAGTACCAACACCAGTACAGCCATTCGCATCCGTCACTGTCACCGTATACACCCCTGGTGCTGGATTCTGAATAGACTCTTGTGTGCTCCCATCACTCCATACATAAGTAAAAGGATGGCTAGCAGGCCAAGATGGATTGGCATATAGTATACCATTACAAGGTGAGAAGGAAGGGTTGACGGTTATGCCTGTTGGTGAAGGGGCTAAATAAGTTGTTGCTGTGTAGGTACAATTTGTTGGGTCAGTTACTGTTACAGAATAATGTCCTGATGGAAGATTGTATAAGTAACGATTGGTCGCCCCTGTATTCCAAATATAAGTAGACCCTGAATAATAGGTCGTACCTGACGCATTGATGGAGCCGTTATTAGCCGTTGCACAAGTCGGTCGCCCTTGTGTGTTAATTGTGTAGCTGTTCGGACATTGCCCCCACACAATTCCTCCTACGCACCAAAAACAGGTAATTAGGAGTAAAAGTAATTTATTGTTTTGCATAATTGTAAGTGAAGTTTTTGGTTTTCAAATAAGTTATGCATCTAAAATAAAACACATGACTCAAAACTTCACATACAATTATCGATAGAACTTTCTATAATTAAATTAAAATAATTTTATAAAAATCTACAAATCAATTAAATAATAATCAAAAAACTTTTGTCAACTTTTTAAAAATCAATCTTGAATCGTACATTAAAGCGTCTAGAGGTTAATACATTAGGAATAGCATAGCTGCGATTCGAAAAATCTTTAATCCAAGTATTCGAAGCCACATTTTTAACATCCATTAGATTAAACACCTCAAAACTAACCCAAATTCCTCGAATTCCTCTTAGTGCGTGTTTGGACATTTTTTTAAATAGTGCTTTGTTTCCATCATATTTTTTGTCAATATGAATCTTGCGATCCCAAAGCCCAAAAGAAGCCCCAATGTCAATTCTATGATAAGCCGCAAAACGATAAGAATTTCTAAATTGTACATTGTTTTCAGGAATACCAAATGGCAAGCCTGTTCCTACTGTAAACGCAAAATTTAGTCGTGCCCAAGGAGCTTTCGGAAAATCATCTTGAAAGTACATAGAAAAAATCACCAACTGGTCGGTTGCTTTGGGGGCATCAGACAAGTATGTGGTATCAATAGTCGTTCCATTCAACGTTCTGACACCATGATTAACGCCATTAAAAGATTCTCTTGCTCTTAAAAATGATAGATTAATCCAAGATTCCAAACCGTCTACCAGCTCTCCATTTAGCCTCAAATCCAATCCTGCTACATATCCTGTTGCTAAATTGTCTCCATAGTATCGAATGCGAACATTTTCTATATCGTATGGTATCAAGTCCCATTGATGTTTATAATAAGCCTCTGTTATAAATTTAAAACGACGCTTAAACATAATAAAATCCCAGACAATTCCTCCCAACACATGCACGGATTTTTGTGCCCTTACGCCCGTGTTTACCTCACCTCTCAAGTCACGCAACTCTCTATAGAAAGGCGATTGATAGTATAAGCCTGTGGCTAATTTAAAGGTTAAATCTTTTGTTTTCTTAGTGGTATCTGCAATTGAATTTTGATAACGTCTAGGCGTGTAATACATCTGCAAACGAGGAGAAACAATTAGCTCTTTGTTGAGTGTCCAATAACTAGCACGTACACCTGCCGTCATCCGAAACAAATGCTTCATTGATTTGTGTTCCCATGTATTTTGAACGTAGGCATTTAGACGATGAGAATTCAAATTAACAGTAGTACGAATATAATTGGGAATATACACTTGGTTTGTATCAACAGGCAAAGTATAACCCAACGAGTCCAATCGACGCCATTCCTTCAACTTATCGTTGATAATTTCATTTTTGTAGCCAATTCCCCACTTCAACCAATGATGATTCTCAATCCCTGTTCTTTCGTAACGATCGTACAACCAAGTCCCTTTTAACTGAACATTGGTTACGTTTGCTTGTAAAAAATTTCGAGCAAAGTGATGCGTTTCACCATAAGCCAGCGTTCCAATTACTTCTCCAAAATTATCTTCCCCCAGACCAGTTTCTATTTCGTCTAATTTGTAAAAGTTGATAATATCAATTCGTTCGTTTTCATTCGATTGATAATGAGATGCCAACAATTTTAGCTTTAGATTAGTTGCTACTGTAGCTGTTGTATCAATTTCTTTATCTCTTCCGCCTCCCCAAGGCAAAAAGGTAATCGCTGTTCCCGCTGTAAAGTTCTCAAAATTAGAAATTTCTTGCCCTTCAAACAAAGTGGTCAAACGCAAGGCTTGGTTGAATAACCCTGTTGTGGTAGAACTCTCTCTAGGAATCAAAGAATAGATGGAATTAGAATAATGTCCAATAGCTTCTACTTGCCATTTTTCATTAATATCATAAATAAAATCGCCTTGTATATCTACAAATTGAGGCACATACTCTCCTTTGACATCTAAAGAAGATAACAAATAAGAAGTTGTTTTGTAACGAGCCCCTAAGGTATAAGTAAAACGATTGGGGACTTTTCGTTGTTTAGAAATAGAATCTTTATAAACAGCACCTCCTACATAGACACTCCCTCCTAATAAAGAACCGCCAACAGAAGCTTCAAACTCGTAGGGGCGGCGATAATGCACGTCCAAAACCGAAGCCATTTTATCTCCATATTGAGCTTTAAATCCTCCTGAAGAAAACGATAAATAATCCAACATATCTCCATTTGGAAAAATTAACCCTTCCTGCTGTCCAGATCGAACCAACAGTGGACGGTATATTTCAAAATCATTGACATACACCAAGTTTTCGTCGTAGTTTCCTCCTCGAACAGAGTACTGAGACGTCAACTCTCCCCCCGTTCCTGCGGTTACCCCTGGTGCCAAATACTTGATAAGAGAGGTTAAGTTCCCATCTGTGGTCGGAATGCGCTCAATATCTGCTTTCTCAACATGCAAGGCGTCTATCTCTCGTTTTTCGAAAGATTCCACAATTGCCTCAGGACCACTAATAGCATCCGAGAGCAATGTTACATCTAATCTTATGGGCTTTTTGGGAGCTACTTTTACCCCCAGTTCTTTATATGTTTTATAAGCAAGGTAGCTATAGCTAATGTTTATTAGTTTGTTGGCAGGCACCAACAATTTATATTCGCCATTTACACTGGTTACGGTGTTAATATCTGTACCTTCTACCAAAATTAAAACGCCAGTACCTGGTGTACCATCATCTAATAGAACCGTTCCTATAATGGTTCCCATCAATTGCTCGTCTTGGGCAAAGGAAAAGTTGGTGTACAAAAGGGTTGTCACAAAAGCCAACAAAAAAATACAACGCATAAGGGTTATGATTATTTCTAAAGAATTGCTTAATGCATAAATGTAAAGTTTTTTGTCATAAATTGGCTTTCGTTAAGAATATATTAGTGATGTAGTAGGCTTTTTATGTGTTAAAATTGGAAAAAAGTTCTTTAAATCTTCGTTAAAAATAAGGTATTCAAGTCTATTTTTTAACAGATCTCAATCACTAAGCAACTGATACCATGCAGTTTATTACACAACAACAATTTAAACATCTCGTCTACTCCCCCTATAAAACGTAAGTTTTACTCAAAACGATGGCTAACGCCTTTTTTATATGCATAAATACTAGTCCACAGTTTCTACTAAAGACAAATATTCAACAGGTACATGATCGGTTAACCAGACTTGATTTTCTGATACAAAAAATTCAAATCCTGCCTCATGCATTTCTTTAGCTCGGATTTCCAATATAACCACTTTGCCGTGTCGGCTCCCCACATTGCTAGCCGTATGTATATCTTTAGATAAGTGAACGTGGTGTCGATTTCTTTTTAGCAGACCTTTTTCTAGAATGGAATCTAAAAACCGAGTTGCTGTACCGTGATATAATATGCGAGGTGGTCTAACAGATTGATAACCTAAACTAATATCTATAGAATGCCCTTGGCTTGCTCGAATTTTTGTTTTATCTGTATTAAAAGCAAAACGTTGCTTATCATTATTAGCAACAACTTCTTCCAGAATAGGAAAGCTTATTTTTCTATTATGTTTTGCTAATTGATGCAGTAATTCTTCGGTTTTAGCCCAGCCATTTTCATCTAAATTTAGTTGTATAATTTCAGGTTTATGTCTTAACACTAGGCTTAAGAATTTACTAATTTTCTTATGATTCGGTTTCATTATTGTTATATTATGTTGGGTTTAAGTTTAATAATTTGTTAGAAAATCGCCATCAATCACTACAGCTACAATGACTGTAATATCATCTGTTAGGCAGAGATAGTACAATTTTTTGGCTTTGAAAGACCTCTACTAGAGTAAGAACAATCTCGAATTAAAGTTCTATTTTGATAAAGCCACTTTAAATTTTGAACGATATTCTAACTTTCAAATAAAAACCCTATTTTTACATAAAGAGTTTCACGAATTATCACAATCTAATATAAACATGATTAACAAACTACTTGTTGTTGTACTACTAATAGCTTTGACTAGTCAACTGATTGCGCAAGAGAATCGTAAAGAAAATGGTGTCAAAGTTGGGCGATGGGTACATAAAGATGACCGAGATTTGGTTTATGCAGAAGGAAATTATAACGATGGAGTCAAAGAAGGAAGATGGCTTTATTATGTTTCTCCCGTCAGTCGATATACAGGAGTGCCTGATGTAAAAGGAGACTATAATGCTGCTGGACAAAAAACGGGCACTTGGACTTTTATTAGTACACAAACGAAAATTAGAGTAGATGCAAATTTTGTGGATGGCTTGATGGATGGCACTTGTAGTTATTATAGTCCTACTGGAAAAATTCTAGCAACAGGGTTAATGAGCACTGGTATTCGTCATGGTCAATGGGTATTTTATAATAGTGGTAAAAAAATGACGGATGGTTTTTATCAAAATGGCATCAAAATAGGTAACTGGACCTATGATTACTACCCAGAACCAACCATGCACGTCAAAGGGATGTTTAACTTTGACGACGGCAACAAAAGTGGAAAATTAGAATACTACCGGGTTGATTATCACCCCAAATTTGGCACAGAAGAACTGCTTTCTGGTATTGGAACCTACTCCAATGGGAAAAAAATAGGTCGATGGATTGAATACAACCAAGGCCTAAAAGGAGAATTTGTAGAAACAGGGAATTATAATCGCAATGGCAAACGTCATGGTTTTTGGAAATCTACCATAGAACGTAAAAATTATCAAGCAGCTATTTACGAAAATGGGGTTTTAAATGGCAAATTTATGCAATACCATGATAATGGCAAATTAAAATATGAAACGACTTATAAAGATGGTTTGCCGACAGGTCCTTTTGTGCGTTATTACAACAATGGGAATATCGAAGAAAAAGGAACCACTGTTTTTTCTCCCAACCCTTCTGATGTAACTATCGATACGATTTATTACACTTTAAAGCTTCCTTACGAGTATCATTTTCAATTGGTAGAATTGCCTAATTTTTATCGTATGAATTACAATTTTGCTACTTGGATTACAGATCCTAGTTATTCCATTGAGCCTGCTGAGTTGGATCGCCGTTTTGATATTTACAAGGACTATGGTTTGGAACCTAAAAAACGTATTGAATCAACCAAAATAACAGGAAGAAAGGCTGTCCGTACAGGCGAATATCAGGCATTTTTCAGAAATCAGAAACTAAAACTAGAGGGAAGTTATCATCCTAAGGTAACTGAAGTTTTCGATCCTGAAACCAATACCTATATCCGCGACTATGCTCGTGATGGTGAATGGAAAGAATACGATGACAATGGCTACGTCATGCGGACAATGTTTTACGATAAAGGAAAACTTTTAAAAATGTTGGATGATAAAGGGAATGAAGTTGGTGTCGGAGCAAAAGCCACCTCTACCGAAGAAACCAAATCCGAGCCAGCACCTGAAGAAGAAAACAAACGCGTTGAAGTAATCAAAAACAACTAAAGCAACAATATTTTGCAAGCCCTGCATGGTCAAATACCATACAGGGCTTTTTTTGTTGGTTCAATCACCACGCATTAATAACAGGCACCTCACGTTTTCTAAGAATTACCCGCCCTTTAATATCTTTTAGTTCCAACGCTGCAATTTTTCGTTCTTGATACCCTTCCATCCTATAAATACGTCGTTCAACAACAGCAGCTATTTTAAACCCAACATTTAAGCCATTCAAAAAATTATCATTATTCAAGGTTAGGTGTACTCTTCCTTGCAGTTCCTTCATTTCTCGACCAAAAGCAGTTGTTACATCTCCTGAAGCAATCCGAGTTTTTTGCCCCTTATTCTCAACAAACAATTCGTATTGAATATTTTCTCCCTGCGGAGGATTGACAGAAACAGCATAAACTCCTAGGGCTAATCCTGCTAAGATGTTTTTAGTAACAATTTTTGTTGCCGCAGTTTGAAGAAACTTTTTTAGTTCTTTGTTATAACTTTCAGTCCCTTCCTGTCCTACTCCAACCCAATACGCCCAACCAACGACTTGCTGCTCCAAAGAATTTTCTTGAATAGAAGGAGGTAAATTAAAACTTAGAGTACTAATATTGTCATTGGTTAAGTTGGTTCTGGAATGGACTCGTTCCTCTTGATTAGCAACTTCAACGACATCTAAATCTGTTCTTTTTAAAACTCTACGATATTTAGTTACATAAGTAGTATCATAAATAGTAGTGATTTTTTCGCTATAATTTCGGCGAATAGTATCTGTTATCGTCCGCCATTCTACGTGCGTATCAAAATCAACTCTAGCACTCGAATAAGGAATGCGTTCTATTTTGAACCGAACCCGTTTTGCTCCTCCCGACTTTAACCTAAACTCATAAATCGCTCGTTCAAATACTCGAATTTTCTTTCGATTCAAAGCATCTACTTGCAATACTTGATACTTTGTTTCGCCTTGATAAACCAAGACTTCAACGGCTTTAACAAACTTTCCTTTTAACATAGAAAGATCCAATACAATTTCATCTCCTGTTTCGAATGCAAAGAAAAAACGTTGTTCTCCGTTAATTTGTAGTGTTTGATCTGTCACAACAATTGGCTCAATAGGATTAGCCTGAACAACCGTTGCCATTAATAAGCAGATAAGAATACGTAACATTTAAACCTCTTTGAATGAAATGATATAATTGGTTCCTTTTTTAGAGTTATCTTTTTGCATGGTTCCTTCTAGTTGACGGGTTAAGTTATTGATTAACCTCAAACCTAAGGAATTGGTATTTTTAAAATTAATACTATCAGAATAGCCTTCTCCATCATCTCCTATTTCTAACACAAAGGAAGCCTTCTGAGATATTGTGTCCTCATTTTCTTGTCGATGTATGGCTATAGTAATAATCCCTGCATTGTCTTTCTTAATTCCATATTTTAAAGAATTGGTTAATATTTCATTAATGAGCAATCCTAAAGGAATCGCTGTATCTATGCCCAAACTAATATCTGGAATATTCAATATCAACTCGACATTATTATCAGCCCCCTTAATAGAACGAATTAAATATTCACTCAATTCTCGCAAATAATGGCGGTAATCTAACTTAGAGAGATTATCCGACTGATACAACATTTCATGAACAATTGCCATGGAATTGATTCGATACTGACTATCTGCAAAAATTCGTTTTTGGTCATCGTCCTTAAGATAACTTGACTGCAAACTCAAAAGACTGGTAATTACTTGCAAATTATTTTTCACTCGATGATGAATCTCTTTAAGTAAAACATCTTTTTCTTCATTAGAAATCAAAAGTGCCTCTGCCTCTTTTCGCTCTGTTACATCCAAACAGGTACCAATAACCCTAGAAGCAATACCCTTTTTATCTCGAAAATAAATGACATGACTTTCGATGTATTTTATCTTTCCATGAATAATTACACGGTATTCATTTTTATAATTAAACAATTCTCTATTGCTAAGATTGTATAAATAAGCATTCATTACCCTTACTTGATCATCTGGGTGCAAGATAGAAGCAATGTATTCATTTTTATTATAAAAGGCATTCCCAACTCCTTTTTCCAAACCAAACAATTCATACATTCTATCGTTCCAATGCAATAAATTCTCTGCAATTTGCCAATCATAACTCCCTAAACGAGCAGCTTGCGTTGCCAACTGCAATCGTTCTCTTCCTTCTAAAATTGCGGCCTCCGATTTTTTTCGTTTGGTAATATCCCTAGCACTCCCATACAATCTAGTCTGCTTATTCTCCTCTCCTCCAACAGATATATTATCCTCTATCCACAAATAATAACCATCTTTATGTTTAAAGCGATACTCTCTAACAATAGGTTTCCCTGTTTCGTGTAATTTTTCTCCTTGCGCTACTACCAATTCAAAATCATCCGAATGAATTCTACTAGGCCATAATAGAGGATCATTTTTGAGCTCTTGGTGCGTGTATCCAAAGATACCAATCGTATCTCCATTGATATAAGTGATCGGATTATTATACTCTTTTTCGTCTTCTAGCTCTACAATAAAAACAATTTCGTTGATGTTAGAAATCAACTCATTAAACTTTAATTCATTTTTGAGGGCAGCTTCTTGAGCCAACTTTAATTCTGTTACGTCCTGCTCAGTTCCTTTAATATAAAGCGTTTTGCCTGTTGCATCTTTTTCAACTCGACCAATGCCTAGTATATAACGATACGTACCACTGTCGTCCAAAAACTTATGCTCGTACTTAAAGTTAGGGTCGTCTCCTTCTATGGCTGCAATAATGACATTCCGAAATTTTTCTTCGTCCTCTTTTTTTATTTTTTTGATATAAATATTGTAAAGTTCTGTTGTCGGAGTAGAAAGATCTACATTATACGTTCGGTATTGTTGTTCTGACCATAGCAACTCTTGTGTATCAAAGGTATAGTGCCAACTACCTACTTTAGAGAGTAATTGCGCTTCTTTCAATTGTTCTTCTCTATCTTCTAGGATCTTTTTATCCTCTTCTAGAATTTTTTTGGTTATTTCTAATTCTTTGTTTTGTTTTAAATATTTTTTATTAATTTTTTTTAAACTTGTTTTGTAATAACTCTGCTCTATAGCAACTTCTGCCAAGTCTGCTGCCATCAAAATCAAATCCATTTCTATCGACACAGGTTCCCTAACCGTTGCAGAATAAAATGCAAAAGTACCCAAAACTTCTCCCTTGGGCGAAATAATAGGAGTCGACCAACAAGACGTAATTCCAAACATCTTTGCCAAGCTTCTACAATTTATATAAAATGGATCAGCATGCAAATTAGGAACAATCACCTGTCTTTTTGATTCTGCAGCAATACAACAAGGCAAAATATCAACCCCAACAGTAATTCCATGGATTGATTCAATAAATTCTTTGGGCAAACTAGGCGCCGATTTGACCAATAGACGATTGCCATCCAACAACAAAATAGAGACCCTAACTTCTTCTAATAGTCCTTCCATTCGTTCCGCCAGCATTAATAAAATATCGTCTACTGGCTCCTGTCTAGCAACCATTCGAAGGACATCTTTATTTAAACGTAATTCAAGGTTTTGTCGTTTTTGTATTTCTAAAACATTCAATAATTCTAGATTGAGATTTTCATTTTTTTTCTTTTCAGATAGTTCACGAACAACCGCTAACACATGATTTTCGTCAATTTTAGAATAGCGAACTTGGACAGGAAATAAGGTTCCATTTTTTTTCTTGCTAATTCCTTCTACATCAATGACCTCTCCAATGTGATATTGCTCCAAAAGAGCATTAATCCTATTTTTTGCGCTACTGTCTAAATCAACATCAAACACTGACATTGTATAAAATTCTTTTTTGCTGTAACCATATAAATCACAAGCTTGTTGATTTACAGCAACAAATCTTAAATCTATTGTCCTTATTTTGAGCATACAATCTGGGGACAAATCAAAAACACGTTCAAATGAATCCTCTAACTCCCTAGGTTGTTTGTTGTTTTCTGCAAAAAAATCTTCCATTCTACTCTATATCGTAATTATTTATAATTTTCTGCCCTGAGGCATCATACAACCCAACCAGCACTGCTGAGCCATCCGCAGCAACCCTCAAACCTCCATACGCTGCCTTTTCATAAGTAGCTGCTTGCCCTTCTTCAAACATAAAGGACTCGGCGCCTATTTTTATACTCCCCGAACTACTACCATAATACTTAATTGCAATTTCATCAGATGCCAACCCCTTATTGTTGTCTTGTAAGCGTTCGTAAGAAGCCACATTAGTAGCACTTTTTTTAACAATGCAATATCCTCTAGGAGAAAAACTGTCGTCCATATTCCAAGTATTCGTCATCTCATACCTCAACCGCATATAATCTCCCTGCATTAGCGATCTTGGGTCTAGAGGATATAAATCTAACAACACTAAGGTTCCATTTTTTATCGTATTTTCTTTCTGAACAATCATCCAATTAAACACGCCAAAAAATAAAATTAAGTTGCTTATAAAAATGACTTTTTTGTATCCTTTCATAATATTTATTTAGAGGGCTTTGACAACTCTGAATCATGTATGCGTTTCATCCCTGCTCCCAAAGCTAAAAATAACAGCCCAGCACCTATCATCAACATCGACTTAAATAATAAAGTCGTATTTAAGTTGTAATAAAATAGAACTGTGAAAAAGAATATGGTCAAAATTCCTTGTCCAGCCAATAAGCGATATCCAGAATAAATACCCAAAAACAAAAGCAAAACACCTCCTACTATCCCTGGTGCTTTTATTAGCAATAATAATGCGATACTAGTTCCAACCAAAATAGGAATCTTGGGAACCTGCTTGCCTACTAAATCAATCGTTTCGCTGAGCGACCAAATTACCAGACTAAGTAACAACAACGTTGAAATCCACCAGTAGCTCCCCCATTCAGCTAATTGGTCTTCATATTGGTAGCCCCCATTCCAATTTACAGACCCTGATAACAATCCAATCATAGAAATAGAACAGGCATTTAGTATTGAACTATACCATTGCCCTAACCAAGGATAACTACTCAAAACTTTTGCTTCCTTTAACCACCCAATAGTAACAATTATAGCATTTACAAGAATGAGGAAATTAAATAAAACAGGGATTTTCCAATATTCGGCAATAAGCCAATAAGCACAAGCATTAAAACAACATATTGCTGCAAATTTTTGCAAATGACTCCCTGCCAAAATTGTTATCAATAATGATACCACCAAAGACACCCAAAGGAATGCCTCAAAACTCTCTCTTCCTCCTATAAAACCAATCGAAAACAAAACTGTTCCTACAATCATCAGCGCCATCGAAACAGACTCTGTATTCGTTTTTTGATTAGAGGCATATGGAATAATCAGGCTAAGTATTGTAATCATAACTCCTAACCCAAGCATTCCTACTTTGGAGTCGAGCAAACCTATCGCTGCCAAAAAAGAAAAAAAGAAACCAGCCGCAAATAGTGCCCCTCCAAAAATTAAAATTTGAATTAATACAGACGTTTTATTATCTTCTAAACGCTGATAATCTTTTTGAAAAGCCTTTGTATCCAACTTAGGGTTAACTCCTGCTTCCTTATATATTTTTAATAACCCTTTTAAATTTATTTTGTTTTTAAGCTTCATGGTCTAGTTGATTATAAGGGCTTGAAGTTTCTTTCGCTATCTGCTCCCATCTTTTTTTGATTTGAACAAGTTTCATCACTAAAAAAACAGTTGCTCCTAGATTTCCAATACTCAGCAATAAAAAGATCCCCTCATTAAAATTGTGGTCTACAAGAGATATAATCCAAGCATTGCCAATTACTAATACAGAAAGAGCAAGCATTGTTGTAAAGCCAATGTCTTTGCCTTTTTTAATGTAGTACCAACTTCCTCCAATTAATACCCCTAAATAAAATACTATATTTATTACTGATAAGTCTACTGCTGCTCTAAAATCAAATATCACCCAAATCATACCTATCGTCAGAGTAATGACTACTACTGCACCAATCATCCTTGTCAATAAAGCATGCACCCAATCGCTACGGTCTCCTTTAATCGCATATTCCCAGAGACACAACGCGATTGTATTGATAAAAGCTATGATTAAACTTAGCACTTCTTCATGTGTGTACATTTGAACTTGTACAAGGTACAAGACTATTGTTATATTGATTAAGACTAGGTAGAAAAACCATAAAAATGGAAAAGCAGCAATAGCAACCCACGCAGTTACAAATACAGACCATCCTAAGAAAAAGTCGTAAGCATCTGCTCCTGTCTGGTAAATCTGCCCAAATACAGCAAAAGCAATTCCTACTAGAACAGAAATTGCTGTTAAACCTAACTTTATAACAAAGTCAGAAGGTTTTGTCACGATCAAAGGAATTCCAATGCTCAATATCCCCAATTGGATCAAACCCAATTTTGCAAACTTGTGCAAGCTATCCCAATTATACGCAAAAAAGAAAATAATGCCAGAAAGGAACAAGAGTAGTCCTACCCCTAAAAAGAAGCGGTAAGCAATATTAAGCCATTCTTGAGAAGTTGGATACAGAGAACTTTTTTGATAACCTAATTCAAGTTCTTCTGCTTTTAATTGACTATTCTTTGCCAAAAGATGTAATACTGACCTATTTAAGGGCACATCATCTACATTTTCAATATCATGAAAATGATCATCTACAGTTTCTAAATCCATAAGGGGGTCTTTTCTAAAACAACGGGACTTTCTAAAATATTCTTTTATCCCCTTGACAAGGGGCAGAACAATAGTATTCAAAAGAGCAATAAAAGGCTATCTGCCACAACTAGCAAAAAGTTTTTAATCCAGTAAGCAATTACTTTTGATTCTTTTTATAGTATGCTTGCATTGTGAACAAAAAGCAAAAAATGACTATTAACATTACTCCGTTGAAAAATCGTATTAGTTTGATTATCAGCAAGATGTATTTTTTACCAACCTTTACACTAAAAGACTGGTAATCAAACTAATACAAGATGCTTTTTTACGTTTTTTGTAGAAAAACTAAAAAATCAACGGAGTATTATATTAATATACTCATTTAATTTAAAAACTGCCCTATTTAGACGCTTATAATTTGGCTTCAACTTTTTGATTAAGCCTAGTTATCAACCGTTTTGCCCTCTTGTTGGTTAAAATATTAGACCTTCCTTCTACTTGAGAAACCCATTGAATTCCTCTAATTGAATTGGTCAGCCAAATTTCGTCTGCTTCCAAAACATCTTTCCAAACAAGCGTTCCTTGTTCCAACACCATCTTCATTTCTTCAGCAATTTCGATGACATTTTGCCGCATGACACCTGCAATGCACCCCTCATTCAAATCTGGTGTATAAATTTTTTGATTTTTAACGACAAACACATTGGCAGCAATTGATTCGGCTATTGCTCCTTTTGAATTAAGTATCAAGCAATCTTGCCAAGCCTTTGCTTTTTTTTCTAAAGCTGCCAGCACATATGGAAGGGCACTGGTTGTTTTAAGGTTAGAAAGTTGATCTATAGGTAATTGCACAGTCGTGCAACACCCTAATCGAAGACCATCAATATTCAACTCAAAAGCTTCTTGACACAAAGGACTGCCTTCTATATAATAATCATAATCTGTTTCATTAGGAGTATACAATCCACCTCCTTTTCTAAAAAAAGTGATGCGAATTCTGAGATTCGCATCACTCTGTTTTGATAAAAAATCTTGTAATATTTCTTGAAAGCTATCTAGAGACAGTGGCTTTTTGGAGTCTTGCATTTGCAAGGTATTCAACCCTTTAGATAGTCTAGCAAAATGTTTTTCTAAAAAAAGAATTTTGCCTTGACGAACTCGAATTGTTTCAAACAAACCATCTCCGTACTTAAATGCTCGATTAAAATGTGTTTGCATGCTTATCTAGCAAAATCAACATTAGACAATGTCATTTGTTCTCCAGATGCCATATGTTTAAAGCGCATATTGGCAACTTTTACCTTTTCTGTTTTTTCTATTTCATTTTTGGGCAGCGCAAAATCTTTCAGTTCTAACGAACCTGCATATTCGCCATTGGCGTCAAAAATTTCGACTTCAAGAAGATCTAATTGATACTGTTGTGTAATACTTTGATTACTTTTTGCATCGAATAATTCTATCTTTCCTGTGGTTTCATTTAATTTTATAACAATATCTTTAGCCTCTGTTGCTTTTGGAGCTCCCATACTTGGTGCTGCACCTAAATTTTGTCCTAAAACAGAACAAGACATCAATAAGATTAGTGCAAAAACGGATGTTAATAGCCTCATGATTTTTAAATTTAAGGTGTTAAAATTAGTTTGCTATAGGCTCATTATTACATACAAGATAGTACATAATAAAGACAACAACTAATTATCTCAATAAAATTAATCGACTTTTTTCTATATCAGAAGCCAATTAATCCTTAAAAGAACTCAAACATTAGAAAATAAATTAACATTTCAATTGTTTGTACTTATCTTATTGCAATTGTCGTTCCAACTTTCTAAAAGCAAAACAAACAACTGAATTGCAAGCAATTAAAAATAAACAATACGCTTAATGTCTTTTTTTACGTTTAAGAAGGTGAGCACTTCCTTTGGTTTTATTTAACACTCCTTCCGAATACCTAGGCAATTCTGCCGCATTGGCTTCATCCGTATCGATATGCATTTCTAACTTGTATTTGGGTGAAACTCGAACCAATACATTTCCAAAGGTTAATGGTCTCAAACCGTTGCTTACTTCTACATCAACAATATCTTTATCTGCCACGCCAAATACTTGAGCATCTTCAGGAGTCATGTGTATGTGTCGCCAAGCGCAAATAACTCCTTCTGTCATATTATAAACACCTTCAGGACCAATTAGTTTAATACCAGGGGTGTTTTCAACCTTTCCCGACGCTCGAACGGGGGCATCTACTCCTAAGAAAAATTCATCCGTTCTAGAGATTTCCAATTGATTTTTAGGGCGAGTTGGTCCTAGCACACGCACACGTTCTATTTGGTTTTTAGGTCCGACAATTGTTACCTGTTCATTGCAAGCAAACTGCCCTGGCTGAGATAAAGGTGCTTTCTCAGTCAATTCATACCCTTTTCCAAACAAGGCATCTACGGCACCTTGAGTTAAATGAATATGGCGCCCAGAAACAGCAATGGGAATCGTTGGAATCGTATTTACCTTTGTTTTTTCTTGTATAATCCGTAGTGCTTCTTGAGCAATTGCATATTGCTCATTAGTCTTAACTGCCAATAGCTTTACACGACTATGATTCATAGAAAAATCTTGCACAGGTTCGTCATCCGATAGCTTTATGTCATGGTTTTTATCTTCATTAATCAAAGCTCCCAAAAAATCGAGACGTTGTGTTGTACGATGTCGAACCACAGGACTATTCTCACCAATACCCCCTGTAAATATAATGGCATCAACGCCGCCCATTACCGCCGCATAAGCGCCAATATACTTACGTAAACGATGTGTAAATACTTGTAAAGCCAAACGGCAATCCTCGTCTCCATTCGTTGATTTTTCAATAATATCTCTCATATCATTACTCCATCCAGACAATCCAACCAAGCCACTTTTTTTATTCAGCAATTGATCTAAGTCTTTCATAGACATTTCTTCTTCTCTTGCCACATGCAACAAAATACCAGGATCAACATCTCCAGAACGAGTTCCCATAACCAGACCTTCTAAAGGAGTCATTCCCATAGAAGTCTCCACAGAACGTCCATACTCAACAGCCGTCACACTAGCTCCATTTCCCAAATGGCAAGTAATCACCCTTAAAGAATTTAAATCTGCTTGCAAATGTTCTGCTGCCAATTCAGCCACATACTCATGGCTTGTTCCATGAAACCCATAACGACGTAAACCATGCTTTTCTCGAATTTGCTTTGGCAATGCATATTCAACAGCACGTTTGGGCATTGTTTGATGAAAAGAAGTATCAAAAACAGCTACATGAGGCAAGTTGCTAAATACATTTCGAGCTACAGTAATTCCTAATAAATTGACAGGGTTGTGCAACGGAGCCAAGCCACTGACATCGTGTATGGCTTTTTCGACGGTCTCATCAATCAAAACAGGTGTATCAAATTTGTTTCCTCCATGCACAACACGATGCCCAACACCATCTAAGGTATGATTCCCTAAATGTTCTTTAACTAATGGTAAAGCAAAATTTAAAGCGGCTTCATGTCCTACCTCAGGACACTCTAAAGTTGTTTCATTGATGTGAACGAGAGGCTTATCTAAAACTCGCTCTATACTCATGGTCAACAAATTATTTCCAGTTTCTCCATTGATAACGGCAGCTTTTACAGAAGAACTTCCGCAGTTTATTACTAAAATGTTCATTTAAAAGGGTATTTTATATATTTATTGATTTTGGTTTTGAAAAGTAGGTTCTATGCTCATTTATTCAAAGCTTTATAGACTTCAAAGTCTACTATATTGACTATAAACCATGCAATACTCATAACATTACTCCGTTGAAACCACGCAGTAGCAGCGCAGCTAAACTTTATTAGTTCATTACATGAGTGCTTCGCAGTTGATTATCAGTAAGATGCCCCTCTATCAACCTTTACACTAAAAGACTGATAATCAAATTAATGCAAATAATTTTTTATATTTTTACTTCGTGAGCCTACGGGTTCGTAGCAAAACTAAAAAACTAAGCTTGCGCCCTCATGACCAGAGGGAATAATCAACGGAGTATTATCATAAAGTATACTTTAGTAGCTGCACAGTTAATACGATTCTCCAGCAGACTAATGTTTGCCCCCCCGTTAATTTAATTATTTTTTTTAGAATAGAAGCATCCTTGTTTGTATCTTTATCTGATTAATTTGAATTTGATCGTGAACAACATCAATTACTTTCATTTAATTCTTTTCTAAGAAAAAATAATTTGCCAGTTGTGCCAACTCCCAAGGAAAATATACAATTGTTATCCCTCTTAAAAAGTGGTTGTCCTGACAACATCCTTTTAGCGCAAAATATCGCTGTAGCCTTAGGGGCAAATCTGTTGGAATTGCTTCATCCTTATAACAATTTAGTACCGACCCAAACACCTTCGATAGAAGACTATGTCCAGTTATTTGTGAATACTAAATTGGATTGGTCAAACCTAAACCTTAAACAATTACCACTTAACCTATCCGAGCTTCAATCATTGGAACATATTAATTTATCTAACAATGCTCTAAGTACTCTTTCTTCTCCCTTGACTGACCTGTACAACCTCCAATATTTGAACTTAAATAAAAATAAACTTCAAGAAATACCCAACAACTTTGACTTATGGACCAATCTAAAAGCACTTCATTTAGCTGACAATTTATTAACTAAACTACCTAATGCTGTAAAATGTTTACACAATTTACAAGATTTAGATTTATCTAGAAATCAATTACAGACATTACCTGCTACAGTAGAATATTGGACAGAAATACAGCATTTGCATTTAGTCAAAAACGCACTTTTTTATTTGCCTGATGAGATAGCAGGTTGGCAAGCTCTAGAGTTATTAGATCTTTCTTACAATCAAATTTATGAACTTCCTCCTAGTATTGGAATGCTTAAAAACCTTAGACGCCTAGACCTAACCTACAATCCTATTGAGCATTTTCCTGAAGAAATGGCGGCATTAACCCTCCTAGAAGAACTGGTTTTGTATAAAGTTCCCATCTCTGATCAAGAACAACAACGGCTTGCCTCTTTGCTCCCGCACACTAAAATTAAATTCAATTTTGATTATTTTTTTTAGTTGCTCTCTGCCCTGTAAATAAAATAGCCAATTGTTGTATGTAACAATTGGCTTGAATTATTTACCTTATAATAAGGCATATTCTATGCCCCATAAGGCACCCAAATATTTTTAATTTGACTAGCCTGTCTCAAGAAAACTTCTCCTTGACCGTGCTCAACCGTATACCAATTGCGATACTTCCCATTCGCCACCCAAGTTCGTTTCATGTTATCAGCAGAAGCCAACTCAATCATTTTAGAAACTTCTTGATTTCCAAAATACCAAATGCCATCGACATTATCATGTTTTGCCAAAACGCTAGCTAATTCTGCTTGATTTCCAGTAACAATATTTACTGTACCTGCTGGCACATCGGAAGTTTCCAATAGTTGATAAAAATCTGTTGCTAATAAAGGAGCTGTTTCAGAAGGGACAACAACAACATTATTTCCCATTGCTAGAACAGGCATAATCGTAGATACAAAACCTAATAAGGGGGCTTCATTAGGGCATATAACGGCCATTGTTCCGATGGCTTCGGGCATTGCCATAGTGATATTTCTAGAAGTGGTATGATGCACCTGTCCATCATATTTATCAGCCATAGCAGCATAATAATAAATTCGTTCAATCGACAGGTTCACTTCCTCCTCCGCTGCCTCCATACTAACGCTAATAGATTGTGCTATTCGGGTTGCTATCTCTTGCTTTCTATACTCCATATT
Source organism: Aureispira sp. CCB-QB1 (assembly GCF_000724545.1). Lineage (GTDB taxonomy): Bacteria > Bacteroidota > Bacteroidia > Chitinophagales > Saprospiraceae > Aureispira. Next base: position 86,246 of record NZ_JHBV01000015.1, read on the forward strand.
TTCAGCGAGGAAATAAAGTACTTGTGCTCGTGCATGTCCCGTTTTACTCGCCCAACTATTCGCCTTTGAAGCGGCTTCAACAGCATTTCTAATATCCTTGCGGTTTCCTTCAGAAACATCTCCTATATATACTCCATTTGGATTAAATACTTGAATAGAGTAGCCTCCATCTGGTCGAGTCTGTTTCCCCCCAATATACATTTTTGCCGTTTTATCAATCTTTGGCAAATTATCCAATGTTAAAGATTCTAGTTCTTTTGTCCTAGGTCTTTCAAACGGAACATCGCTAAATGTGTCCTTAACTTTCAAATCCATGTACTCGTATAGTCCTTCTTTTCCTCCTTCACGACCAAAGCCTGATTCACGATACCCTCCAAATCCTGCCGCTGCATCAAAGACATTGGTACAATTTACCCAAACAACCCCAGCCTTGATCTTTGGAGCTACGTCTAACGCTAAATTGATATTATCTGTCCAGATACTAGCTGCCAACCCATATTTCGTATTATTAGCTAATTTAACCGCTTCCTTATGCGTTCTAAATGACATAGCGACGAGAACAGGTCCAAAAATTTCAACTTGCGCCACGGTAGAAGCAGGCTGTACATTCGTTAACAAAGTCGGAGGATAATAAAATCCATCTTTGGGACAAGTGTCTTTTACTTGATACACCTTGCTTCCTTCTTCAATGCCTTGTTGCACTAGTTTGGTAATTGTTTTGAGTTGGGTTCCATCTACTACCGCCCCCATATCTATACACTTATCTAGTGGATCTCCTATTCGCAGCTTTGCCATTCGAGCTTTAATTTTTGCATATAACTTTTCTGCAATGCTTTCTTGAACCAACAGTCTAGAACCAGCACAACACACCTGCCCTTGATTGAACCAAATTGCATCTACAATTCCTTCTACAACAGAATCTAAGTCTGCATCTTCGAATACAATAAACGGAGATTTCCCTCCTAACTCCAACGACAGTTTTTTCCCACTTCCTGCTGTTGCTTTGCGAATAATGCGCCCTACCTCTGTAGATCCAGTAAAAGCAATCTTATCTATATCGGGATGATTAACAATTGCCGCACCAGTATCTCCTTCCCCTGTTACAATATTAACAACTCCCGCTGGCAGACCAATCTGGTCACAAATTTCCGCAAAAAGTAATGCTGTTAAGGAGGTAGATTCTGCTGGCTTGAGCACAACGGTATTCCCCATCGCTAAAGCAGGCGCAATTTTCCAAGCAAGCATTAGCAAAGGAAAATTCCAAGGAATTATTTGACCAATAACCCCAACCTCTTTATATTCCTTTAAATCAGTATCCATCAACTGTGCCCACCCCGCATGATGATAGAAATGGCGGGCAACTAATGGAATATCAATATCCCTAGATTCTCGAATTGGTTTACCATTGTCCAATGACTCTAAAACAGCAAACAATCTAGCGTGTTTTTGAATTTTTCGTGCCAAAGCATATAAGTATCGAGCCCGCCCATGAGCACCTAATTTACCCCATTGAGGGAGTGCTTTTTTGGCAGCTTTTACCGCTTTATTAACATCTTTTTCTCCAGCATGTGCTATTTCTGCCAACACCTCTTGATTAGAAGGGTTAATCGTTGGGAAATAAGTTTTAGTAGATGGAGTTTCCCATTTACCATTACAATAATACCCAAATTTATTGTTGTGTGTATTCAACCAATCAAAAGCTGCTTTTGTGCTTTCTGGTGCAGGACCATATTCCATGGTTTCAAATATTTTCTTAATACTCATTGTTTAATTCTACATTTTAATTTAAGCCTTTACATGGTATGCCTAAAACAGTTCAACAATTTAAGCCATTGGATGACGATAAGAAGCCGAGTAACGTCCTGTTACAAAATGCTCTAACTGGCGTTCTATATCTCCCAACAAACTACTGGCACCAAAACGAAACAGGGTATTGTTTAGCCATTCATCTCCCAATTCTTCCTTGACCAAAATCAACCAATTCAAAGCCTGTTTTGCGGTTCGAATACCTCCTGCTGGTTTGAATCCTACCTTGTAGCCTGTTCGTTCATGATAATCGCGAATGGCTCGCAACATTGTCAAACTAACTGGCAAAGTCGCATTTTCAGATTCTTTTCCTGTACTTGTTTTGATAAAATCTGCGCCTGCCATCATACAAACATGACTTGCCTTGGCTATATTGGTCAATGTTGAAAGTTCTCCGGTTGCCAAAATAGCTTTCATATGGGCAGCTCCACAAGCAGCACGCATTTGCTTCATTTCTTGATAAAGTCCTTCCCAATCTCCTGTTAAAACTTGTGCCCGATGAATAACAATATCAATTTCTTCTGCTCCTGCTGCCACCGAAAGTTCGATTTGTTTTAAACGTTCTTTCAACGGAATTAAGCCGGCAGGAAAAGCAGTAGACACAGCGGCAATTGGAATATGACTACCTTTCAAAGCCTTTTTAGCTTCTATTATTAAATTATGATAAACACAAACTGCCCCTGTTGTAATTCCCATTTTTTCCATACCCATAGCTTCCAACAAATCTTGGCGCACAGGTTGCCTAGCTTTGGCACACAAACGCTGTACATTACTAGGGGTATCATCTCCTGCTAAAGTCGTCAAATCAATACATGTAACCGCTCTTAATAACCAGGCAGCTTGCCATTCTTTTTTGACAGAACGACGGGTGCCTATCGTGGCAGCTCTACGTTCTACGGCACTTCTATTAACATTTAGGCTTCTAACATAATTCATATCCAAAGCAATACCTTCGTTTCTTTGATGTTGAGCAATCTCTTCTACAGCCTCACGTTTCTTTTTTGTTTTTGCCATTCTTTTGTAAGTAAGTGTTCACGATTATTAGATATAATTTCAGAATGAACAAGATAAGATTTTATATTTAAAAATCAATAGTTCATTATAAATTGCCGCACCTCCTTTCTCCCAAGGCATTTTTTTTAAGATCTCTAATCTCATAAAAAAAGTCACTCTGAATTAAATTCCAAAGTGACTTTCTTGTAATTTTTATAGATAAACTATTATTCAGAATCTTTAGCAGAATCTTCGTCTTTTTCCTCAGCTTTTTTTCCTTTTTTGGGAATTGGTTTTGTTTCTGTATGCTTTTCGTAAGCATCAATAATTTGTTTCACCAAACGATGACGCACTACATCTGCACTAGTTAGTTGCAACATACCAATACCATCGATATTTCTTAAAATATTCAAACTCTTAATTAAACCTGACTGCTGCTTGCGAGGTAAATCTATTTGGGACAAATCTCCTGTAATAATACATTTTGCATAAGGTCCCAGACGAGTTAGAAACATCTTTAACTGAGTCTCTGTTGTATTTTGTGCCTCATCCAAAATAATAAAAGAATTATCCAACGTACGACCACGCATAAATGCCAATGGCGCTACTTCAATTACTCTATTTTGCATATACAACGCCAACTTATCGGGTGGAATCATATCATCTAGTGCATCGTAGAGAGGACGCAAATAAGGATCAATTTTGTCTTTTAAATCCCCTGGCAAATATCCCAAGTTTTCGCCAGCCTCTACAGCTGGTCGTGTCAAGATAATTCGACTTACAATACCCAATTTTAAAGCACGAACGGCTAAGGCTACAGCCGTATAGGTTTTTCCTGTTCCAGCTGGTCCAATAGCAAACAAGATATCGTTTTCGTTCGAAAGTTCGACTAACTTTTTTTGATTCTGAGTCCTTGGCAAAATGGGTTTTCCATTTCGACCATGTACAATAATATTTTTGCTGTCTTTCTTTACCTTGGTAAGAAACGGATTTTCTCCACTTAAAATATCTTTGATATTAGCCTTGCTCAATTCTCCGTACTGGCGAAGCATCTTGGTCATCATTTCCAATTTCCCCTTAACCTCTTGTACACGCTTTTTTTCTCCATTCAATTTGACCATTCCTCCTCTAGAAGTAATTGTTACGTCAGGATAAGCTTTGCGCACAGCATTAAGGTTATTATCATTTTGACCATAAAAAGCAACCAAATCTAAATCTTCAATAAGTAATACTACTTCGCTTAAACTCATGTGTATGTTTTAGTGTGATAACAATAGTTCACTTGTTCTTGTTTAGAAAATCATATAGAATTCTCTTATTTAAGTACACTTCAAATACAATCTAAAAAATAACAAACAAACTATTCTAATAAATTAAGCCCATTTAACATTAGGTGGTATTTCATGGCTCAATTTACATTTAGTACGCTAATTTTACAATTTTTATAGGAAGAAGGTTCCCAAGATTAAAATTTAACTTTCTACAAATTTGCATTTTTTTAACCACAACAAATTACATCCTTTATTGCAAACACCAATAGCCACCTGATTATCAACAATAAGCCCCTACTTCTTTCAGAAGTACTATATTTTCACGATATTTTAGTTCAACACACAACGACAAGAATTATAATCTGATTTTTTTCCTTCTGAGCGGTTAATTTTTTTGTTGTCAATCGCTAACTCTCTAACCCATGCAGACTCAGCACCAGCTTCTGTAGCAGTCCAAAAGCGAGTTTTTTCTTTCAAACCTTGATACGTTCCGTCAGAATATCCAGCAGGCAACACTCTAAACGAAATTGGCGTATAAGTTTTCTTACCTTTTTGCCACTGAGTCGAAGATTTTAAATATTCGCCTGCTTCTTCGCCTCTCCAGCCTGTTTTATTTAATTCTTCAGTAGTTACTCCGATTGCTTTTTCTAGATTTTTCCAATCTTCATCTGTCGCCAGATGCCATCCCTCTGGACAAGCACCATTCGCTTGCTCATAATTGTATAAGACACCATATTCTACTCCCAAAGAAATAGGATCTTTGACAACTCCAGGAACTTCATAACGAAGGTTTTGTGTCATCCAAACATCATCACAAACTGTTACTGTTGAATAGCGGCTTCCATCTCTAGGATCTACTAAAGTACCATATACCAAAGAACAGTCAATCACTTTTTGACTTTTTCCACAACTCCCTACAAGATTGCTTATTATGAGGCAAAACACAATCCCGATTACAATGTTTTTCATGCTTTTTATTTATTTAAATGGTTCATTGATTGCTTGCATATTTTGGGGGCAACAGTCTACTTGTTAATTAATATTGAAACTATGCATTTTTTCTAATTGGTTAGATTTTGTTGTGTACCGACTATTGTTTCGAAGACTCTTTGCGACATTTTTTACTACAATACTTTACTTCATCCCAACATTTTTCCCATTTTTTACGCCACAAGAAAGGTCGTTTACAAACGATACAAATTTTTTCTGGTAAGTTTGTTTTAGAATATTTTTTCGGCTTCATAAAGTATCTATTTAGTCTTTTTACAACTCCCCATCACTAAAATATTTTATAATTCACTCTACCAGCACTCTCAGCTTTTGAAACAGCTAGATAGACGACAAAAGTACCATTTTCACTTTATTTCTGCAATCACAAAAATCAAAATTTATCAGTTTTTTTTATCCACATCACTTATTAATTAGGAAAACGATAATCTCATAATTGTACGATTGTAGCGATCGTTTGTATAGTAATCTCAAATCCTTTAGAATGGCTTCTTTTATTAATTTTTAGAACACCTAAGACTAAGACTTCAAATCTAATACAAAATACGATTTACCCTAATTTTATTTCCTTAGTTATTTTATAAACCTCAAGCTATACTCTGCAATAAATATCCGATAGTGAGCAAGATGCAAGACCTCCCTCTCATCAGTTATTATACATTAACATTGAGGAACAAAATTTATCAAAAAAAGTTGTCCTCTTTTTTCTGCACTCTACTTCTTATTACCATTTTTTATCGACTAAGTAGATTCCTCATCAATTGTCTATAAAAACAAAACCTATGGTTAGTGACCAAAAGGTGTCTACTAACCATAGGTTTGTTTTTTCTTAAAAGTGCGCAATTACAGTCCATTTACAATCTCGCACTGTTGCAATTACAATCTTATTGGGAGGCTCCCATTGTTGATAGTAGTTCAGCATCATTATTAATAGAAAGAATCAAAATACAAGTGGCTGTACAAAAAGAAGGACTTGTAATACAATGGTGTCCATTCCAACTACCATCAGCATTTTGAATAGCCAACATCTTAGCAGAAACATTATCATACCATTTTTTCCAGCTATCATCACCCCCTACAACCATAGATTCTCCAGTTTGCAAAAAGCTGATAAATTCTTCCCCTCCATTATTACCAAAGCCATTCATAACACGAGCTGTTTGCGCTTCTTCTTTAGCAGATTCATAGACTTGATAAGACGTATTCATCTTAACTGCTTCATCCTTACTATACCCCAAATCAACCAAAGTTTCTGTTGTTACAGGAGCATTGCTAGGTATTTTTTTCTCTTTTTTCGCTTGTGCCACTTCTTCTCTAACTTTCCGAGCATTTTTAGCACTTGCTCGCACGGAACTAGACATAGAATATAACATAATTCCCGCTCCATCCTCTGTCTTCGCCGCACCTGTTGAAGGGTCATAATTTTCTTCTTGATACTCTTTCGCCTTTCTTAACTTTTCTTGATCAACACCTGCTCCATTCATTTCAGCTGCTTCTAGTGCTGCATTTGCCATAGAAGACTGCAAAACACCTGCCCAACTTCCTCCAGCTGTTCTCCCCTTTTCATCTTGCGTATTTTGGATTTTTTGTACACATATATCCAAACCATGTTTAATTGGAGCTACTAAAACGTGGTCTTTTTCGGTTTTGGTTAATAAATTAGAAAAGAATTGAGCTGTAATAACAGCATCTATATTTTGTCCCAATTTACTCTGAATTTGAGTTCCTCTCTTCGTGGTTATAAATACATCTTTTTCGGTTTCTTCTATCTCTTTGAGTAGATATTTGGTTGCTTTCACCAAAGACGCAGCATATTGCCCTTCCGTCAATGTATTTCCAGTACGCAAAAGCGCCATTGCCACCATAGAAGTCGTTGCAGGGTCTGTTTTAACAGCATGTGGGTCTCGAATTTGTTGCATAGACCCTAATCCAGCTCCCCAACCTCCATTTTCATGTTGTGCTTTTATTGTCCATTTTAAACTTTTGTCCAGAGCCGATTTTATATTTTTTGGTGTTTTATATTCTAAAAAACCTTCGGCAGACTCTTCTTTAAAAATAGTCCTAAAGACACAGCCTTTTGCTACAGGTGCTTCCAAAGAATTTAATTTGGCTTGAATAACAGAGTGGTCATAAGCTGTTTTGGTGCAGCATTTTTTTTGAGGAGACTGATTAATATTTTTTGTGGTGATGGTGGAGGTGGTGGTTGGTGTGCTTGCATTTTTTGTGGAAGTATACTGACAACTTGCTAGACTCAATAGACCAACAACGGACAGTACGAGATTTCTTTTATAAAGCATCTTGTTTTAATTTTTAGCAGCTTGCCGCATTGAATCAATCTATAAGGCAAGCCATTCTTTTAAAATCATATTTGGGCAACAGTCAATGCGTCCACCTTCTGTGCACTTTCAATTGGATAGATGCTGTATTTCATCAAAAAGTTGGCTTTCTTAATTGTTAAAAACTGTTAATAATACAATTTTGGATGAACTCTATTTTTTATTATTTCAAATTTCTTATCTATTTTTTTGACCCACCACCTTCCACATTCACAATATTATGTATATATTTATAATTGTCATTTCGGAACTATCCTGAATAGAATGTTCGGTAGGTATTTAGACAATTTTCAGCATAGTTTTGATCCTAATACCCCACTTGTATTCCCCTTCGACACCGTATTTAGAAGCGTCTCCATTCTTTAACATTATCACAGCCAAAAAGACCTAATATGACAAGCTTTAGAATAAGACCTCGATTTAGATTTACAACAAAATCTAGCCCTGCACAAATCAAAAGAGAGATGGAAGAAAAACTCAAAACAAGCCACGAAAGTTTTACATTTAAATCTGTCAAAGGGCATTTTATCGTACGAATAAAAGGAGGCGAAAAACACTACTGGTCACCTCATTTGCATATAGAATTTGAACAATTGTCTGATGGAAAAACCCTCATTAGAGGGCTCTATGGTCCCAATCCTAATATTTGGACACTTTTTGCACTTTCTTATGGCGCTATCTTATTATCCATTCTTTTTGTTGGAATTTATGAAGGCTGTCAATACAATTTAGGAATCATTACTTCTTTTTCTTGGGCGATACCAATTTTATTTGGAACAGGGATTTTAATGTACTTAATTAGTCAATTGGGTCAGAAACTAGGTGCTGAACAAACATTTGCATTACACCATTTTTTGGAAGACGCCCTACACCAACACATTGATATTCAATAACAATTATTTTTAAAAAACTTTGTAGTACGTTTCAAGTTTACCAACAACGCTTGCTGATATCCTCCTGTAGCAAATTGAAAAACCATCATAAGGAGTACCTTCCTTATCTTTTTTTTACTAACTTTGTTTTAGCTTTAGGGGTGTGCTTGTAATTGCACTGAGAAAGACCCTTATTACCTGATACAGTTCGTACTGTCGTAGGGAAAAGTTGCACTACTATAAGAAGTTTTCTATAGTCGCCGCTCTATTGTCTTTCCTCTCCTTTTTTATTGAATAATTTACTTTGTAAGCATATGATAATTTGGGTCAACCAAAAAGAGCATACTTATGATGCTCCTTTGACATTAATCAACTTAGTAAAACAACTGGGTAAAGCCAACAAAACGGGAATTGCTATCGCTGTAAACAATACAGTTATTCCCAAAAACAATTGGACAGAACTCTTGTTGAAAGAGCAAGATAAAGTAACCATCATAACTGCCACACAAGGGGGCTAGTGTTAACACCCGATATAGGGTCTAAAATTGAGATTATGAAAAAAGATAAAATTCCAAGTGAAGGCATTATTACGAAAGATCCATTTCCAGCCTCGAAAAAGATCTATGTAAAAGGAAAAATTCATGATATAGAAGTTGCTATGCGTGAAATCACCTTGGAAGACACTGTTCACAAAGGAACGGGTAAAGTAGAAAGAAATGCTCCTGTAACAGTCTATGACACGAGTGGTCCTTATACCGATTCTACTATTAACATTGACATTACTAAAGGTATCAAACGTTTGCGTGAACAATGGATTTTGGATCGTGGTGACGTAGAATATTTGGACAGCATTAGTTCTAAATATGGTCAAGAACGTCTAGAAGACGACAGCTTGGATCACTTGCGCTTCCCTTCTTTACAACACAAACCACTTCGTGCTAAAAAAGGATGCAATGTCTCTCAAATGCATTATGCCAAGAAAGGTATTATTACTCCCGAAATGGAATACATTGCTATTCGAGAAAATCAACGTAGAGATGAGTTGATGCAACAAGGCGTTGACTTCAAACAACACCCTGGTCAAAGCTTCGGAGCCAATATTCCAACAGGTTTTATTACGCCTGAATTTGTTCGAGATGAAATCGCTGCAGGACGTGCTATTATTCCTAATAATATCAATCATCCTGAATCTGAACCCATGATTATTGGGCGCAATTTCTTAGTAAAAATCAATGCTAATATTGGTAACTCTGCTGTTACATCAAGTATTGCCGAAGAAGTAGAAAAAGCGGTTTGGGCTTGTCGTTGGGGAGCTGATACCATTATGGATTTGTCTACAGGGCAAAACATCCACGAAACAAGAGAATGGATTATTCGCAACTCTCCTGTTCCAATTGGTACCGTACCGATTTATCAAGCTTTGGAAAAAGTAAATGGTAAAGCAGAAGATTTGACTTGGGAAATATTTAGAGATACATTAATTGAACAAGCCGAGCAGGGGGTTTCTTATTTTACAATTCATGCTGGTGTTTTGTTGCGTTATGTACCACTGACAGCAGATCGTATTACAGGGATTGTTTCTAGAGGTGGGTCGATTATGGCCAAATGGTGTTTGTCTCATCACAAAGAAAACTTCCTATACACGCATTTCGAGGATATTTGTGAAATTATGAAAGCCTATGATGTTGCCTTTTCTTTAGGAGATGGCTTGCGTCCAGGTTGTTTGGCAGATGCCAATGATGCTGCTCAATTTGGAGAGTTAGAAACATTGGGAGAGTTGACAAAAATTGCTTGGAAACACGATATTCAAGTAATGATCGAAGGTCCTGGTCATGTTCCAATGCAATTGATTAAAGAAAATATGGACAAACAATTAAGAGATTGTTTTGAGGCTCCATTCTATACATTGGGTCCTTTGACAACTGATATTGCTCCTGGTTATGACCATATTACTTCTGCTATTGGTGCAGCTCAAATTGGTTGGTACGGAACAGCAATGCTTTGTTATGTAACCCCTAAAGAACACTTAGGATTACCCAACAAAAAAGATGTCAAAGATGGTGTTATTACCTATAAAATTGCTGCACACGCAGCTGATTTGGCAAAAGGACACCCAGGTTCTCAGCACCGTGACAATGCCTTGAGTAAAGCTCGTTTTGAATTCCGTTGGAACGATCAGTTTAATCTATCACTAGATCCAGATACTGCACGAGAATATCATGACGAAACACTTCCAGCAGAAGGGGCAAAAATCGCTCATTTCTGTTCGATGTGTGGTCCTAAATTCTGTTCTATGAAAATCACACAAGAAGTTCGTGACTACGCTGCGGGATTAAAAGCTGATGAAGCTGCTGCGCTACAAAAAGGTATGGATGAAAAATCTCAAGAGTTTATTGATCAAGGTTCAGAAATTTATAGTTAATCAATACAATAGATAGCATAGATTCTATCCTAAAAAAATAGTTGAATGAGTCATTCTATAACAAGTAGAGTGGCTCATTTTTTATGCTTCTACAAAAACAATCTCAATCTTCTACACATCGACAAGATAACCCTGTGCTTCTACTAATAGTATCCCGATAAAAACCATCAAAATCCTTGGTTAATCCTCTATAATAACCAGTATGATTGTTTGCTTCGGTAGCTGTCCAAAGATAGGCTTTATAACTCAACTCTTCAAAGGCATTTTTGACATCATTATATAAACCAGAAGGATACACATTGAACTCAAATTCATTGCTACCATTCTTGAGCAACCATCCTGTAGAAGATTTCAGAGAGCGCCCGATATTTCCTCCTCGATAACCAACAAAGCCTAATTCTACAGCTCCCATTCCCAAGTGTTGTTCCATTGCTTGCCATTCTTCATCCGTAGGCAAATGCCAACCATTAGGACAAGCGATAGAAGCTTGCTCAAGGGTGTACAAACGACCATATTCCGAAATGGGGTTATTGGGATTTAGTTTTGAATTGTTCAAGTCATAGTTCAAATTCTCTGCCATCCAACGCTGATTACCATATCTAATCGTAGAATATCGGTTGCCATCTCTGGCATCTATCAAATCAGTTGGATCAAATTCTATGGAACGTTTGCAACTAATTACAAAAAATAATAACCCAAGTATAAAAATGCTTATTGTGTATCTTCCTGTTATCATAATAAAATAAGGCTTAAAAATTAGCTAATAATAAGTTGAACAAATAGGTAGTTTGTTCAATTGGAAGTTGTTTAAGCAATTGTCCCAAAGTGCCTATCTTAAAAAGCTTTATTTTTAGGGGGCGATTCCTTTGGACTACTTACTTAAATTGTAATTGGTAAGTTTTGCGTTTTACAATACTGATTTTTGAAAAAATATCAATTACATAAATAAGCTGAGGAATGTTCTTTTTAGTGATTCAATGCTACAAAAATTATGCTGAAGTATACCTGATATGATTTCAGAACAAAAAAAACGCTTCTTAGGTTCACTAAGAAGCGTTTTAAAGCAAAGTAATATATTGTATATGAGAATTTTACAACATTTCCATTTGTGCTTTTCTATTGATTTTTCGAACCATTCCCAACAAAATACGACCTTTACCTCCTACTTCAACAAAGTGCTCTATACCATCTTCCAACATATTTTGTATCGTTTGACTCCAACGAACAGAACCAGTTAGCTGATTAATCAAGTTTGTTCGTATTTCGTCTATATCTGTTGTTGCTTTAGCCGTTACATTTTGGTAAACTGGGCACATAGGAGTAGAAAATTTCGTACTCTCAATGGCCTCTTGTAAGCTTTGCTTTGCAGAATCCATCAAAGGAGAGTGAAATGCTCCTCCTACTGTTAATGGAATAACTCTAGCTCCTTTTTCTTCCAACAACTTAGATGCTTGCTCAATTCCCTCTAAAGATCCTGAGATAACCAACTGACTTGGGGTGTTATAATTAGCAGGTACCACAACAGCTTCTACCTCATTGCAAATTGACTCTACTAAGTCCATATCAGGCGTCATAATCGCAGCCATCGTACCTTCTGTTTCATCACAAGATTTTTGCATGGCCATGGCTCTTTTGTAAACCAACAAAAGACCATCTTCAAAAGTCATCGCTCCACTAACTACTAAGGCAGAAAATTCTCCTAAAGAATGCCCAGCAACTGCTGCAGGGACTTCTGCCTCATCCATTTTTACTTTTGCTGTAATTACAGAATGTAAAAAAATAGCAGGTTGTGTAATTTTTGTTTGACGCAACTCTTCTGCGGTTCCTTCAAACATCACCTTAGTAATATCAAAACCTAAAATTTCATTGGCTTGATCAAACAATTGACGGGCAGTTTCATGATTTTCGTATAAATCTTTCCCCATTCCTTCAAATTGAGCGCCTTGCCCAGGAAACAAAAATGCTTTCATTGTTTTACTTTTTAGTAATTTTCAGTTCTTTTTAATCTTGCAACAATAAGGCGCAAAATTAATCAAATGTATTACTTTATCAAATAAGTAATCTCCAAATTTTCAATCATCAGTATAACCGACGTTGGTTCCCTCTCCCCAAAAAGCTACTAGACAAGCATCCCTGCAATCGTAGCTGTCAAGAAACAGGCAACGGTACCACCAATCAAAGCTTTTACACCAAACTCTGCTAGTGTTGTTCGGCGTTCGGGTGCAATTGCGCCAATCCCTCCTAACTGAATTCCTATAGAAGCAAAGTTAGCAAAACCACACAAAGCATAAGTAGCTATAATTTTTGATTTATGTGTAATATTATCACTAACCGAAGGAATATCAGCATAAGCAACAAACTCGTTCAAGATTGTTTTTTTACCCAACAACTGCCCTACGGTTAAAATATCTTCAGAAGGAGTTCCCAATATCCAAGCAATTGGAGACATAACTACCCCTAAGATATACTCTAGATTAAATGCAGGAAATCTTCCTTCTGTACTTTGATTGGTATACATATTCAAAGACATTCTATTCATTTCATTGCCCGTATAACTTAAAGTATCCAAAGGTATATTAGATTTTGTATCTGCATATAAAACCCAGCCATCTACAGGAACTGTACTTGTTATACCATTTGCCCCTGTTACTGTTTCTTGCCCAATAACAGCCCAACGAATATCCATTTCGTTTCTCAATAAGGTATCGTAAACAATATCAAACCTAGGAACAGAATGCGCTTCTTCTACTATTGTAAAAGCAATACTATCTACCCCATTCGAACCTGTTACAATTGTTTCCTCTACGACTTTAACCATTTCTTCTGTAGGGGGCAGAGGTATTTGTATCGCCTGAACTAAAGTATCCTGATGAGGCAAAAAGGCATCCCCCAACAATGCAAAAGAGCCATCGCTAGTCCATCCAACCCATTCCCCCAAAGTATTGGAACAGATTGCATTCAACATCGCTACTAAAGCAATAAATACAATCAACATCGCTCCTACATTAACCGCTAATTTCAATCCATCAGAAGTACCGTTAGAAATTGCTTCCAAGAGGTTGTTTCCAATTTTATCTTTAGGCACTTCCAAATTAGTATCAACCTCTTCTGTTTCTGGATATAGTATTTTTGCGGCTAGTATCGCTGCTGGGGCAGACATAATAGAAGCGGTTAACAAATGCCTTGCAAATTCCTCTTGCGATGCCGTATCATCTCCTCCCAAAAAACCAATGTACGCTGCTAGGACACCACCTGCTATAGTTGCCATCCCTCCCACCATCAAGCACAATAACTCTGACTTGGTCATTTTATCTAAGTACGGCTTGATAATTAAAGGTGCTTCGGTTTGTCCAATAAAGACATTGGCAGCAGCAGCCAAACTCTCTGCTCCAGACAAACGCATTACTCTAGTCATTACATAAGCTAATGCATAAATAACTCGTTGTAGAATGCCTAGGTAATATAAGATGGAAGACAAAGCAGAAAAGAATAAAATAGTAGGCAAAATCTGAAAAGCAAAAATAAATCCAGCATTAGAGGGATCCATCAAGCCACCAAAAACAAAAGTAGATCCTTGTTTGGTAAACTCCAATACGCTAACAAAACCACTACCAATCCAGTCAAAAACGCTTCGCACAAAATCTACCTTTAAGACCGCTAATCCAAATATGATTTGCATCCCTAAGGCTATACTTACCAATTTCCAGTCAATTGCTTTTTTGTTTGAAGAAAAAACATACAATACAGCAACCAAAACTGTAATTCCCAAAATCCCTCTAAAAATGTCTTCCATAAATATTTTTATCCTTTAAAAACTTATCAATCCAACAAACACTCTTTAAAAAGTTAACACAAAATTAAAATAAAACACTAAAGCACAATTTCTTAAATAGAAAAAAATGTGCTTGAATACTTTTAAAAAAGTGCTTTTGTTTTGCATCGCCAATCAAAGTATGTTTTTTTTGGGAAAAGGTCGGTTTCAAAGCATGACTTTTTTTATTCTTCTAGGCTTATCGTCCTTTTTTATGAAAAAATGTTTTATAAGGATTATTATTTTTTCTTTAACTTAAACATTTTTTATATTAACTTTAAGGCACTTTCCCCTGTCCTAATTCTACTCTTTTTAAGTGTTATTTTAAAAAAGCACTCAAGCAACTTAGATTCAGGGAACTATAATATTTTTTTTAATCATTTAAGACGATAACATCATGCAAAAGTTAATCCTCCTGTTACTTATTGCACCGTTAGGGTTGTTTGCGCAATCCGAAACCGAAGCAACAAGAGCACATCAGCAGGCTGAAAATCAACTTATGAGGCGGTATCCTCAAGCAAAAAAAGTTAATTTAAAAGCCTTAACTCAACAACAAAAAGAAGCACACAAACAATGCTCTACTTGTGGCAAAAACAAGATTGCTTCTTCTTCCTCTTTTGAAACTCAACAACGTTCCATGAAAGAGCTAATAGCAAATCAAGAACGACTAGTTGCGATTATCAAAAACCTACACGAAAGCGAAAGTACAGATGTAGCATTAATCGGAAAATATCAAAAGGCGCTAACGCTTAATCTTGAAAAGATAAAAGCATTAGAATTCCATCTTGAAAATGCAAAGAAAAAGCAAAAACAAATTGCTTTAAAAAAAGCAGCTCAATAGCCCTTTGATTTTTCTAATCATCTTTATTTCACAATAGTTCGTTGAAACCACGTAATAGCAGCACCGCTAACTAAAAGCAAAGTGCTCACGAAGTAATTAACGAACTACTAATTTCAACAAACAAAACTTGAATAGTCTGCTAAAATACTGTATCTGTCATGAGATATCGGGTGCAATATTCCCTTAATATACTACTGTAGTATGGTCAACTCAACTTGTCGAGTTGCCTTTGTTCTTGTATTGTGCCAATATCAAATGGCACGAATCAACTAATCAAAGGGATTTTTTATCAATCATATGCATATATGCTCCCATAACAATACTTAGCACACTGTAGCATAAATAATACTTTTTAAGTGAGCCTTTTTTACGAACCTCTTTTGCTCTTTACAGGTAACTACTACCTATAAAGTAATATTCTCACCTTGTTAGCTAAATATTCCTTGAAATATATGACGCTAACCCAAATAGAATCAAACCATAAGAGTTCTCAACTTTTACTAAAATTGCTCCACAAAAATGAGAGGATTTATTTGCAGAGTAGTTAGCAGATGATAAAAGTTCAATGCTTTATTTTTAAAATTCTAATTTATAATGAAACGATTATATAGTATTATTGTTTTGTGTTGTATCAGCCTTGGTTGGTTCAACCAAGCCAATGCACAAGCTCCTGATTGTTCAGGTGCTTTTCAAAGTCCATTTTGTAGTGGTATTGCTCAATACCCTGCCAATTTTGACGGTACAGGTTCTGGGGCTGGTCCCCAAGCTCCCGCAGGTCCCAATTACGACTGTTTAGGTACACAAGGCAATCCAAGTTATTTTTCTTTAACGATTGAACAATCTGGATTAATTGACTTTACTCTAGACAATACAGCTAATGTTGACATTGATTTTATCCTTTGGGGACCATTTACGAGTATTGCAGCAGCAGGACTTGCTTGTGATTCTATGGGACAAGGGGGACAATGGGGTAACATCGCAGATTGTAGTTATAGCTCTGTTAGTCAAGAACAAGTAACCATTCCCAATGCGCAAGCAGGTGAAGTTTATATTTTAATGGTTACAAACTATGCCAATGTTGCTACCAATATCTTTAGTACACAAAATTCAGGATCAGGAAGTATAGCCTGTCCGTGTGAAATTCCTTACGATATTGACACCTTAGGCGTAGCTTTTGGTAACCAAGGTTATATTACAGATACGACAAATGGTATCAATCAATTTGTCGTTTGTCCTAACAATACTTTAGGGATTAATGTAGGAGCATCTGGTTCATTAAATGATACGCTAAATTTGTATGGTCCATTTACAACTATTAACGATGCATTTACGAACAATACCATCTTAGTTACCAATCCTAATGCACCAGTTAGTTTTGATTCTTTGAATGTACTTGCTTTAATAACACCAACTCAAGAAGAGATTGGGGTTAATAACTTTAATATTGGATTGAGAAATGATTTATATACGGGTGGTTTTAGCGACAGTAGTTGTTTTGACTTGCTCAATGTCCAAGTTATTGTTCCTGGTGTTCGTTTAAATAACAGATCGGTTTGTTCTGGAGCTAGTTTTGAAGTCGTAGCTGATTCTATTCCCACAACAATCTTAGGTAGCTCTAGCTATAATTGGCGTCAAATCAGTGGTCCAGCAGTTAGCTTTTCTAGTACGACCACCCGAATCCCAACGATTACCATTCCTGTCTCATCTAGTACAAGTTCTAATGATTCTACAGTTATTGTTGTCGATTACAACTATGGTGGCTTGTGTCCTATGAGCGATACAATGGTGCTTAACTATCCAGATATGTCGGTAACGGCAAGTGCGCTTCCTGATTCGGTTTGTTCTGGTGGCAACTCAAATTTATTGGTTACTTTATCGGATACATTAACACCAGCTCTTTGTGATGATTATGATGTAAGTATCATTCCTTTTGCTCCATTAACAACAACTGGCGGAACAGCGGTTTCCAATTTTACAGCAACATCTACTTTTGGAGCTACAGACGAAGGTATTTCTGCTGCACTACCTATTGGTTTTGATTTTGATTTTTATTGTAATAGCTTTAATACTTTCTACATCCACACCAACGGATTTATTACATTCAATGCCTTGGGCCCCAACGCAGGCTTCTTGCCTGGTGCTACTTTACCTGCTGCTGGTGATCCCGAAAACATCATTGCGCTTTCATGGGAAGACTTGGATGTTGGCAACGGAGGTAGCATCAACTACTACGTAGTAGGGACAGCCCCTAATCGACAACTTGTTGTAAATTTCAATGGTATCCAAAACTGGCTAGGTAGTACAAGTACAACTACACAAGCTATCTTGAATGAATCTGACAATTCTATCGAAATACATATTACGAGCAATACATTGGGGGTTTCTACAATTGGTATTGAGAATGGTGATGGCACAGTAGCTCACTATCATTCAAGCTTAAATGCTACTCAAGGACAAGCAAGTGGACCAATTACCAATGTTGCTTATCGCTTTAGTCCCAAAGTTTTTGGACCATTTTATAACTGGACACCTGCAGCTACACTAAATGCCAACAATGTAGCCTCTCCTGTTGCTACTCCAACAGCGACGACTACTTATACAGTAGCTGTGCAAGATGGTGTTTGTACTTACAGTGATTCGACAACCGTACATATTATTTCTGGGCTAAACACTCCTACGGTTATTTGTGATAGTTCTTCTGTCAATAGCCTTAGTTTTAGCTGGTCTGACTTAGGTTTACCTGCTACAGGCTTTTATGAATATAGTTTAGATGGTGGTGCTACTTGGGTTAATGTAGGGAACGTTTTGGCAACTACAGCAACAGGCTTAAATAGCAACACAAATTATACGATTCTTGTTCGTGGGAACGATGGTACAGGAGGGGCTTGCCCACTAAGTCCTACTGGAACTAATAACTGTAGTACGCTTAATCCTAGCTGTATTAATAATCCTGCTATCAACATAGCTTTAACGCCAACCAACTTACTTTGTAACAACGATTCTTCTGGTTGTGTTAGTGCCATTGTAACAGGTGGTAGCGGAAGTCCAATGAATTTGACTTGGTCTAACGGCACCGTTGATATGGATACTATCTGTAATTTAGTAGCAGGAACTTATACTTTAGTTGTAACAGATACTATTTCTGGTGGTCCAGGCTCTCCTACAATTTCTTGTATTGACTCGCAAAGTATTACCATTACAGAACCATCTGTGTTAGCTATTGTAGTAGACTCCTTTAATAATCCATTCTGTAGTGGATCTGCCGATGGCAATATCTTTACAACAGCTACGGGAGGAACTCCTAACTACAGTTATAATTGGAGCAACAGCGATACGACAGGTGATGTTACGGGTTTGAATAATGGTACATTTACTGTTACCGTTACAGACGCTAATGGCTGTACAGACACCGCACAAGCAACGTTAACTGTTCCTAACCCTATTCTCATTACTGTAGATAATATTGTTGACAATAGTTGTGCAGGAACTGCCGATGGTAGTGTTTCTATCACAGCAACAGGTGGCGTTGGAACATTGACTTACTTGTGGAACAATAATGCTACGACAGAAGATCTTGCTGCGGTTTCTAATGGAACTTATATCGTAACCGTTACAGATAATAATGGTTGCTCTGAAACGGCACAAGCTGTCGTGAATCCTACAATATTGTTGAGTGTTACAGACGTATCGGTTAATCCATCGTGTAATGGAGAGGATGGAACATCTACCCTAACTGTTTCAGGAGGTTCTGGATCATATGCATTTGATTGGGGTGCTGCTTCTACTTCTACGACCAATACAGCTACGATACCTTCAGGTACATTTACAGTTACCATTACTGATAATGGCAATGGTTGTTCGACTTTAGATACCATCACTTTAGTGGATCCACCTGTTTTGGTTGTTACGCTAGTTGATACCACTAATATTGGCTGTAATTCAACAGCAAATTCTGGTGCTATTGACATTCAGGTTTCTGGAGGTACACCTGTCTATACTTACGCTTGGGATAATAGTGCTACTACCGAAGATTTATCAGGCTTAGCAGCAGGAAATTATACCGTTGTTGTGACAGATGCTAATGGTTGTTCGGTAACTGGAGGTCCATATACTGTTGAAGAAGCTACGGATGTTACTGTGACGATTACTACCTTGGTGGGCAATTTAGCTTGTGATTTACAACCTATCGGTGCGCTAAATGCTGTTGCTACTGGTGGAAGTAATATTACGTATACTTGGAGTAATAATAGTACGGATAGCACCGCAACAGGCTTAGCAGCAGGAAACCACACGGTTACAGTTACCAATAGTGATGGATGTACCGCAACAGCCAGTCAAACCATCAATGCTCCTGTTATTCCAACAGTAGATGCTTTTGTAAGTGTTACAGGCATGACAAGTGTTTCTGTTCCTCTAAATACTGCTGTAACATTATCAGCTGGTTCTACTGGTTTTGATTATACTTGGACTAGTATTGTTGATCCTGTTACAGGAAATGCTAATATTGCGAATTCTACACTTGGCGTAACAACTGCTAATCCTGATCCAGAAGGAGATTATACCTATATTGTTACGGCTAGTGCGACAACAAATGACACGACTTGTAGTGTTACCGATACGGTTTGGATTACAGTAGAAGCACCCTTCCAAGGAGTTCCTACTGCCTTTACACCAGATGGTGATGGTATTAACGATACATTCCGTCCTGTTACTTTAGCAGATGAAGAAATAAGTTCTTTTAGAATATTCAACCGCTGGGGGCAAGAAATTTACAATGGCGATACCTCTCATGGAGATGGCTGGGACGGTACTGTTAATGGTGTTCCTCAACCAACAGAGGTTTATATCTATATGATTGTTTACAAAAAAGCAAGTGATCCAGATACAAGAACTGTAAAAGGTGAATTTACATTAATACGATAATATACTTTGTAAATAACGTATATAGACTCAACAGGATGGACAGCAATTGTTCATCCTGTTTTGTGTTTTAGAGCATTCCCTCACCCCACCTCTTTTTATACGACAGTTCGAAAAGCATCGATTATTCAAACTAAAAACACTACAAATCCTTAATTTTAGGCGTTTTTAGCTGATTTTTACAGTTATCGTTCATTAAATGCCATTGGTCGCAAAAAGTTGATTTCTCCATTTCCATGAAATACATTTGGAGCAGTACCCCGAAAAAGCAAACACTTTTTTCAAGTACATCACCAACGTATTCTTTTAACCATGCATTATTATTTTCTTTCTTCAAAGATGATAGCATGCGAAAATAATCTCTATGAAATCACTACTAACAACACTGCTACTTTTTGCACTTTTAAATGCTTCTTTTGCACAAGGTCAAGCGCCTCCTACAGGATCAATAAAAGGAATTGTACAAGATGCAGAGAGCAAACAATTGATAGAATTTGCTACTATTTCAGTACATCACCGAACAGACTCTTCGCTTATTACGGGGGGTGTTACCAACGAAAAAGGAGCATTTGATATACAAAGAATTCCGTTCGGCAACTATTATGTCGTTATTGACTTTATCGGCTACCAGTCTAGCATACAAAATATTTCACTATCTGCGGAGCAACCTAACTTAGAAATTCCACCAACTCTACTAAGTGTAAACGCCGCGACTCTAAATACTGCTGAGGTGACTGCCGAAAGCAATATGATGCAACTAGGTATCGATCGAAAGATTTTTGATGTAGAAAAAAGCACCTTAGTGAATGGTGGAAATGCTATTGATGTGCTGCAAAATACCCCAACGTTAAGTGTAGATATGGATGGAAATATTAGCCTTAGAGGCAGCCAAGGTGTTAGTGTTTTGATCAATGGCAAACCTTCTGGCTTGAATGGAGCGAATAGAGCTGCTATTTTGAGACAAATTCCAGCTAGTATGATTAAAAATATTGAAATCATCACCAATCCATCTGCCAAATATGACCCTGAGGGCATGACGGGGATTATCAATATTGTACTCAAAAAAAATAAAATGCAAGGGTTTAGTGGCAACGTCTCTTATACTATTGGCACGATGGCTAACAAACACAATGCTGTCGCGGGCATTAGTTTTAGAAACCAAAAAATCAATGTTTTTGCCAATTACAACTTTAATTACAGAGGGTCTTTCAATTCTGTTGTTGCCAATAGAAAAAATATATTTAGTGATGGAAGTTATAATTTCTTAGAAGAACACGCAATGGGTAACCACATAAACTACAGTCATTTTGCAAAAGTAGGAATGGATTATTTTATCAATGACAAAAACACGATATCCCTTAGTGCATCGGTTAACCCAGGCAAAGGTGAAGCTGCTGATAGTATTTATTATACTTTTTTGGATGAGGCAAAAGAAGTAACGTCTTATACGCTAAGGTCTATTGACAAAAAAGATGCACCGCTTAGCATGAACTACAATCTAAACTATACCTCTACCTTCAAAACCCCTCAGCAAAAATTAGAATTTGATGCCAATTATACTTCTTACAACGATGCTTTGGTTAACAATTACAAACAGGAAGATTTAAGGGTAAGTTCAAACGATCCTCTTTTGCAGTACAATGAGGATTTTAGATCAAATCATGTTTTGAATGTACAAGTAGATTATACACATCCATTCAAAAATAAAGGAAAGATGGAATTGGGAGCCAAAGGTGGGTATCGTTTAATTGATAATAACTTCCAATTTATGAATTACGATTATACCCAACAAAACTATGAAACAGATTTAGGAATTAGCAATCACTTCTTATATAGCGAACAAGTTTATGCTTTGTATGGTACTTATGGTCAAAAAATTAAAAAGTTTAGCTTCCAAGTAGGCATTCGTTTAGAACAGACTCTAACAACCTCTTATTTATTGACGACCAACGAGCAATACAACAACAACTATTTTAGCTTTTTCCCAAGTGCACATATTGGTTATGAATTGCCAAAAATGCAACAGCTTCAATTATCTTACAGTCGACGCATCAATCGACCACAAATACAAGCTTTAAATCCCTTTGGAGATCAGACCGATCCTCAAAACGTACATATTGGCAATCCTTATCTCAAACCCGAATACATCAATTCAATTGAATTCACCTATGCCAAATATTGGAAAAAAGGCTCCTTTACTAGTAGTTTATATTACCGTCAAACAACTGATGTCATGCGTCGATTATACAATGTCGATGCCCAAGGAGTTGGTTCTGTCCGATTTACCAATTTTGATGAAGCACATTCTTTTGGAGTTGAGCTAGCAACAGGAATACAGTTCTTCAAATGGTGGCGATTAAATGCCAGTCTAAATGCTTATAGAATGCAAGAAGATGGAAGTAATTTGAGCGACCAATATAGAAATAGTTCTTTTGGAGGGCATGCTAATATAGGTTCTTCTTTTGAACTTCCTTTAGATTTTGGAGTACAATTTAACCTGTTCTATCGTGCGCCTATGGTTTTGGTGATTGGCAATATAACAGATATGTTCTTCAGCACCTTTGCAGTTAGCAAGCGTTTCTTAAAAAAATCATTGACCATTACTTTAAGAATACAAGATCCTTTTAACGTCCAACAATTTGGTTATGACTTGGCAGATCAAAACTATACCATACAAGGAAGACATCGTTGGGAGTCAAGGGTTGCTCATTTGAGCATTAGTTATGACTTTGGGAAAATGGATATGGGAGTTAGAAGACGTATGAATCAAAGAGGCTCCGATGCTGGTGCTGGCGGTGGCGGTGTTGGTTTCTAACAAAGATACTACAA
Source organism: Aureispira sp. CCB-QB1 (assembly GCF_000724545.1). GTDB lineage: Bacteria > Bacteroidota > Bacteroidia > Chitinophagales > Saprospiraceae > Aureispira. Next base: position 109,355 of record NZ_JHBV01000015.1, read on the forward strand.
CTACTTACATTAAATGCTCCTAGAAATCTGAGTTTCTAGGAGCATTTTAGCAAAATAATTTTCTTTAGATTACAACAACTTAGTTCCCATTAAAAGGAACCGTATCGTAATCGAATGGCAAGACTTTAGAGTCTTTTACTGTTGACAAAGTCATCAATGTTTTTAAGCGTTCAATTTCATCAATTTTAGAGAGTGTTTTGAATAGTAACTGCTCGTAGGTTGGAATATCTTTACATACCAAGTGCATTAAGAAATCTGCCTCTCCTGTAATGATATAGCACTCTACAATTTCATCAATTTCATTAACTTTTGCAATGAAATTTTCTAAAGCATTTTCTTTTTGCCAAGCCAATGAAACTAAAACAAAAGTTTTAACACTCAGACCAATCACTTGAGGGTCTACTTGAGCATGGTAACTTTTAATAATCCCAGAGCTTTCAAGCTTCTTTACACGTTCCAATGTTGGAGCTGGAGACAAACCAATTTTTTTAGATAAATCCAAATTTGTAATCTTGCTGTTTGCTTGTAAGATTTTTAGAATCTTTAGGTCTATTTTGTCCAACTTATGATTGTGTGCAGACATATTTTTTATCGTTTAAAGAATTAATTAACTAAATAGTAAATTTGTATCCTACTATTTATATTATAAATAAACAAGGGTGCCCAATTTGGGTGTGGCTGTAAATATACAATATTATCCCTTGATTGAATAAAATTTTATATTTTTTACAAAATTTAATTTTGTTTACATCGAATTAATATGCCTACATAGAAAAATTAAAACACTTTTAATCTAAAAAAAACAATACTTAATTTCGAATGTATTCGATAGAATGCACTTCACTAGGCAAAGGTATTTCCATCTTGTCCATCATTTTTTCTAGCTTTCGGACAGGAATCGTAGCTCTTCTTCTTGACCAAATATTGGCCTTAGAAGTTTCTATATAAACTAGCTTAAACCTTGGGTTATAAACCGATAAAGTATTCACAATTCTTGTTCTAAGTTCGTGTGTCAAGTTGGTACTATTCCAAACAAAATTTTTCTTTTTAGCAGCGTATTCTTTGGCACGTTTGTAAGCAATTTGCGCTACTTTACCTTGCGCTTTTTTGTCCGTAACCTTAATATCAAATTCTGCTCGAATGTCATCTAGACTAATGATAGGCAATTTTAAAGTTTTAGCATAAGTATCCTTTCCACTACCAGGAATTCCTGATAATAAAATAATTTCAAAAGCGGTATCATCATAAATAACGGCGGGATAATGCGATTGTTTGTGAAAAAACTTAAACTGACTATGTGTATTGTGAAACGATTTGGCTTCTTCCCAACATTCTTGTTCGATACAAAAATCCTTGTAGAGTTCTACTCGTTCCAAAAAATCATCCTGATTCACGCTTTTTCGCCCTAATACATCTGCTTTTGACAATAGATATAAATGCTTGTTAACTAGTCGAAGACTTGCGCTAGCTACCGCAGCATACGGATTATTTTTATCCAAACACCAAATGGGCAAACCATGCAATCGAATCAAGGAGCAAATAGCTTCTCTCGATTTAAGATCCATGTCCCAAAGCATCTTTCGAGCCATTTTTTCACCAATGGCTGCGTGTTTAGGGGCACGAATATACCCCTCCTCATCGGTAATGGTACATTTAGGTTTTCCGATATCGTGCAACAAAGCACTCCATTTCAAAATTTGCCGATCGTATGCTCCTAGCACCTGATATTCTTCTAATTCAAGTAAGGCATCCAAAACCATTCTAGTATGGATGGCTACATTTCCTTCGGCGTGAAAATTAGGGTCTTGCGGACAATTTTGCAAATCCATAAACCAATCTTGTTGCTCTATAACATGCCAGTTCGCTGTTCCATTTTCAGACCAAAGGTTTTTCATACCAAAGGGAAGCTCGTTTCCAATTTCTAGTCCAGTGCTCATTGGTTTGTACATGATTTTTGCGCACATATTTTAAAACGTTGTATTTAAAATCTGAAGTTTGGAATTCATTGGCATTTCGCAATACAAATCCTTCACAAGGACCGCCAAATACGCTTCCAAGTTCCATGCGCTGTTGTATAAAATCTTTAATTTGTTGGCTTGTAAAGTAACCTATCTCCAAAACAGGCACCGTAGGCAATTCTAATAATTCAGCATAAAAGACGACCTCCTCCCAAGACAACCACCTGTTGCCATCTCGAATGGCAAAAACATAAAAATGATACGACAATTGCTCGTATTCTATGCTATGAATACCATAAAGGTTTTCGCCAAAAACTTCCAAGTCTCCCAAATCCCCTTTCGTTCGTTCCCATATTGCCCACATATTGCTTGCCCAAGGGTTTCTAGTCGGTGCACCATGAGAACGGGCAAAAGCTCCTGCCGTCTTTAAGCAACTATTCTCGCCATCTAATTTTTCTGTAATAATAATTTCCTGTTTCAACAAACCTTCCCAATCTTGAAGTGTTTTATCATCATTGGTTACTCCTTCCGAAAATGGCAAGTGATAGGTTCGTCCATATTTATCCGTTTGCATATATTTTAAGGATTAGTTTTCTACAAAGATAAGGCAACTAGTCTTGCAGTTCACTTAGAGACAACCAAAGGAAGCTTATTTTCGTTCCATCAAGAAGTCAGAATAAAAAAGTTAAAAATTGCTCAAAGTATTAATCAATATTGTTTCGACGAATTATTATATTGGTTATTCATACTAACAATAGTACCTCACATATTTAATATATTGAACTAATGAAACAACTATTACTTCTTATTCTTCCTTTTATGCTTTTATTTTATTCCTGTGGAGAAACTGTTCCTGAGGATAGTGCCCAAAAAGAGCTTTTAGTTGGTTCTTGGGTCTTTGACAGTGGCACTAGAGATGGTAGAACAGAAGGGACAGAACTATTAAACAACCTCGTTTTTACGTTTACAGAAAGCGAGTTTAAGTGCGAGTTATTACCAGAGATGATGCCTTCTTTAAACAAAGAAGAACCTTATGAGTTAAAAGACAATAGCATTATAGTCGATGAAAAATTTAACCTTCAAATTAAAGACTTAAGCCAAGAAAGTTTATCAGTTGAGTTTGACTTAACGATCAATGAAAGCCCGACTACCTTTGCTCTAAAATTCAAGCCACAACAAAGCATACAATAGAGCATCTTTTTTCTTAATAAGTAAGGTGACAAAAGAAACCGTATAATAAAAATAGTTTATATTAGCAAAATGAAAAAACGGTACATCAAGTTAACAGAAT
>NZ_JHBV01000016.1 GCF_000724545.1 Aureispira sp. CCB-QB1
ACAGACTTAGAAAAGCCATCCATTTTATCTTAACATTTTTATTTTGTCAATGTGCTTTAGAAAATTCGGGATGACTCATGTTTGTTTCTTATTTCTAAATCAATGTTTGACAAGCGTACAAATTATTTTATACCAAGCCTTGATCCAACATAGCATCTGCTACTTTGACAAATCCAGCAATATTTGCTCCTTTGACATAGTTGATTGCCCCATTCTCCTCTTTTCCATACTCGACACATTTCTCATGTATTGATTTCATAATATCATGCAACTTTTCATCGACCTCTTCTCTAGACCATGACATACGCAAAGAATTTTGAGCCATTTCCAAACCAGATGTCGCTACGCCCCCCGCATTAGAGGCTTTACCTGGCGCATAGAGTATTTTTGCTTCTAAAAACACTTCTACTGCTTTTGCGGTAGAAGGCATATTAGCTCCCTCTGCAACAACAATACACCCATTATCCACCAATGTTTTTGCTTCTTCTTCATTCAACTCATTTTGGGTAGCACAAGGAAGTGCGATGTCTACCTTCTCTCCCCAAGGGCGTTCACCTTCGTGATAAACAGCATTTGGATACTCTTCTACATATTCTTTGATGCGTCCACGGCGTACATTTTTGAGCTCCATCACCCAAGCCAACTTCTCTGCATCAATTCCATCTTTATCATAAATATAACCTTTAGAATCACTTAAGGTTACTACTTTTGCTCCTAGTTCTGTCGCTTTTTCGCAAGCATATTGTGCGACATTCCCCGAACCAGAGATAGAAACAACCTTACCATCGAAAGAATCCTCTTTGGTTTTTAGCATTTCTTCTGCAAAATAAACGGTTCCATAACCTGTCGCTTCAGGGCGAATCAACGAGCCTCCCCAGTTGATTCCTTTTCCAGTTAATACACCAGTAAACTCATTGCGCAGACGTTTGTATTGACCAAATAAGTATCCAATTTCACGACCACCTACTCCAATATCTCCAGCAGGAACATCCGTGTCTGCACCAATATGACGCTGTAATTCTGTCATAAATGATTGGCAAAACTTCATGACTTCATTATCTGATTTACCCTTAGGATCAAAATCAGAGCCACCTTTACCTCCTCCCATCGGAAGTGTTGTCAAAGAGTTTTTAAAAACTTGCTCAAAGCCTAAAAACTTGAGAATGGACAAATTAACAGAAGGATGAAAACGTAATCCTCCTTTGTAAGGGCCAATAGCAGAATTAAATTCAACGCGATACCCTCTGTTCACTTGAACATTTCCTTCATCATCTAACCAAGGTACTCTGAACATTACCACACGTTCTGGTTCTACCATTCGTTGCAAAATCTTGGCCTCCGCATACTTAGAATTTTCCATAACAAAAGGAACTACAGCCTCTGCAACCTCTGTCACTGCCTGCAGAAATTCCGTTTCGTGTTCGTTCTTAGCTTTTACTTCCTCAATAAAAGCTTTTACCTCTTTTTGATACTTTTTTTCCATTGTTGGCGTTTCCATAAAGGAATTTTTTGTTGTTAAATAATTGGGTAAATCTCTAATGATTATCACTAATGAATTCATAAAACTCAGAACAATATTTTCATCCGTTGACCCTAGTATCAAAAGGCAAATCGTTACTTAGAAGAAAGCCTCCTTTCTACTTCATTGCTCAATACAAAAACACCACTCTTCGATTTTTAATAAACTCTGCTCAGGGTATGCATAATTTATTTTGAAATATAATTTTGCAAACCTACACTTTTTATACTTTAAAACAGTAGTTTATATTAATAGTTTTCGAAAACGCCATTAATTGTTTTTTTTCCTATACAAACTGAAATATTCTGTAAAGTAGATACAAAACCTTATCAAGGGATAACGGTTAGCTTATTCTTGGTCCAAATATATTGTTTGTCTACTTGGCGAGTATAAACTGGACGCCTGTCAACATCAAAGGTTCCTGCCTCATTTCTAAGAATAATTGTTTGCGTTGGTAACGCCTGCTCATCTGGATAGATATAAAATCGATTGGAAAATGTTTCGTTACTAAAACCGTTGCTTAGCAAACTAATATAAAACAAAGAATTTCCATCCCAAAAGATAGTAACAGTTGCCGCTACACCTCCACAATACCCATCACTAAATGCCACTTCAATTACTTCTTTAATGGTTTTTATTCCTTTATTTCCCAAAGCCTTCCCTTGTGTTTGAGTATATAGTGTGCCCATTGCTTCAAATACAATACTATCTTTTACTTGATAATTATCTAAAGCGTATAAGATCAAATGTATACTTTCTTCTGTATAGTTCCCTCTATTCACAATTCCTATGTGATCAATACCATACAAAAATAGTGTGTTAGAGTTGTCCTTTGCCACAAATGCCCCAACAGCAATACTTCCTCCCCATAGATACCCTTCTTCCAGCCGACCATTGTGGTCAAAAACAATACGGTACCAATTGGTTCTAAATCCATTTATTTTAACCATCTCATCCATTCGTTCTTCTACCTGAATGGCCGCACCTGTAGATAGTGTTCCAAGAACAGCAGCTGTTGCAAAAGGAGCCGCATGAACTCTAGAAGGCTTTAAAACATAAAATGATTGTCCTTCTTCCAAACTTCGGTACAAGCTATTAAAGGTATAATCCTCTTGTGCGTGCAAACTAGTTTGTATAATAATTATAATAAAAAATACAATTTTCATAATTACGTTTTGGTACATTGATAACTCCCAAAATACAAAAAGGATACCAGTAAAATTCCCTACTTGTCATTAACATCAATAAGCAGCTAGGAACTTACTTTGTTGTTATCTAAGCGTGGCTTCAATCGCTTCTAATAATTGCTGAATATCGCTTTCATCATTAAAAACATTAACAGACACTCTAAAATAATTTCCTCGATTTGACAAAACAATATTATGCTTGGCGAGTTGTCTGTTCAATTGCTCCGCATCAATTCTATCGAGTAATGGTAGTGCAAATAGATGATTAGAAAAATAAGGCTCGGCTTCCATAATACCTCCGATATTATTAAAATAGTCACGTAGCGGTTGAATTAGTTTTTGGGCATAAGCTTGTATATTAGACACCTCCCAAGTATTAATCTGTTCTAAGCCCGTTTTGAGAATTGGCATTAGAATAAAGTTGCTAGTTTCACCTACATTGTAACGAGTTGATTGAGGACCATAATTAGAATCATATTGCGTTAATCTACTAAAATCACGCGCATTGGTTCGATTCATCCACGACTCTTCTATGGGTATTCCCGCTTTGAATTTCTCGCCAATATAAGCAATTCCTAACGAGTAGGAACCGAACAACCATTTGTACCCAGCACAAATCAACGCATCTATCTTTAACTGTTCGACATCCATGGGCAAAGCCCCTACTGCTTGGCTTCCATCTACAATAAAATAAGCCCCAACAGCAGCACACCGCTCTCCAATAGCCATTAAGTCGTATTTTAATCCTGTCATCCATTGAATTGCCGAAATCAAAACTACGCTTGTATTCTCATCAATGGCTTCTAGTATTTTTGTGTTCCAATCTTCTCCTAAAGTTGTTAAGTTGGGATTAGGGCGCACTACAATCAATTCATTTTGGTGTGTTGAGCACCAGCGTTGTGCAGCAAAATACCCGCTAGGGAATTCTTCTTCTACAACAATTGCCGTCCCTTTCTTTTTGGGTAATACATTATTCATTACACTACTAAAACCATAAGAACTGGATGGAATTAAGGCAACATTAGTAGCAGAACAATTAACAAGCTTTCCAAAAGCTGATCGCACTGCATCCACTTCATCAAAAAAATCGTTGACAGAAATTTGTATTGGATTTCGCTCTCGAACCAATGCTCGAATTGCGGCTTTTTCTGCCTCTTTCAACAAAGGGGATTTGGCAGCACAGTTTAGGTAATGTATTTCAGTATCTAAACTAAAAAGATGTTTTTGACAATCCATAAAGAGCTTTTTTTAACAATTAAGTATTTTTTTCTGGACGATTGCTTATTTATAAAAGGGCCTAAAGGCTACTTCTTCTTTATTACTTAATATCGTTCATATATGCACGATTATCGCCATGATGCACTCCTTTATAGCTAGGATCTTTTATATATTGCTCCAATGCAAATACATTGGAATGAAAAGCCAAATCGTCCCAAGGGATTTCATCCATTGCAAATAGACGTACGTCCGAAGTTTCTTCTGCGGCACCAAAAATGGGCTCAGTCAACTTTGCCAAAAACAAAAAATAGACCTGATTGACATGCAAAATATTATAGACGGTATGCAAACGCTCTATTTCTACCTTTGCCCGCACTTCTTCCCACACTTCTCTCGCAGCACCTTCTTTGACCGTTTCGTGATTCTCCATAAATCCTGCTGGAAAGTTCCACTTCCCCATTCTTGGTTCAATTCCTCGTTTTCCCAACAAAATTTTGCCTTCATAAAACACCAAACAACCACAAACAATTTTAGGATTTTGATAATGAACTACCTCACAGTTAGAACAAATATACCTCACTCGGTTATCTCCTTCTGGCTGTTTGTACTCCAATGGGCTATGCCCGCAATTATTGCAAAAATTCATCTATTATGCGTTTTATATCATTTGTAATTTTCTTCAACTACTTGGTTTCAAGCCCTCCTTTAGAAGTTGTCCTAATGTACTAAGATAATAATATTATAACAATAACCTTTCGCTAGAAACAAATAGCTATACTTAAAAATATTTTTAGATTAATCTAAAAATATTTTTTATTACAACCTTTATAATATACATTTGTCATGCAAATTATATTTTTAGACTAGTCTACACTGTTATAATTCTATGGAAATAAGACTATTTACTTTCATTTTTTTACTGATTGCACTATCAACCAATGCTCAAAAAAGTCTCCTAAAAGGTAGAATCGTGAATTCAGATAATGAAGCAGTTATTGCTGCCAATGTTATTTTATTGCAAGATAGTGTTGTTACTAACTTGGGGGCAACAACAGACATAGATGGTTTTTTTGAGCTTTCTAATGTTCCTCAAGGCAACTATACCTTGCAAACTTCTTATGTTGGTTTTGCAAGCTATCGTACCTCTATAAAAATAGAGGAGAATGAAGTTGATTTAGGAATTATTCGGCTAACACCAACCTCTGGAGTTATTGACGAAGTAGTTGTTACTCATAAAGGAGCCAACCTATTCAATCCGACTAAAATTGCCCCTACGGTTGCTACCAAATATGTCGTTGATCCAAGTGCCTTAGAAAAAATCACAGCCCCAACCAATCTAATTGAAGCCATTTCGCTTGTTAGTGGGGTACAAGAAGAAGTAGCTTGCGGTGTTTGTTTTACCAATACAATTAGCATTAATGGACTGCCAGGTCAATATACAGCAGTACTGATTGATGGTACTCCTATGTATGGTAATTTAGCCTCTATTTATGCTTTGAACGGTCTGCCAACAACGATGATTGAGCGCATAGAGATTACCAAAGGACCTAGTTCTACTATTTTTGGTTCGGAAGCAGTTGCTGGTGCTATTAATGTGATTACAAAAGATCCTAGTCAAGAACCGTTGATTTCATTAGACATTATGGGAACATCTCATCTAGAGTCGTTTAACAACTTATCTTTAGCTGGAACATTCGGAAAATTTAATGGTATGGTTGGCGTCAATCATGCTTATGTTGGTACCAATCACGATGATAATGGTGATGGCTTTGGTGATTTAATCAATCTAGATAGAGTCTCTGCCTTTGCCAAATTAAATATGAAGCGCCCTAAAAATCGTCGCTTCTCTCTTTTTGCTCGTTATTATTATGAAGATAGAAGAAATGGCGTTGAAGAATATGTAAAGGGTAGAAATTATATTGATTTAAGAGGCGATGATATCATCTATGGTGAGAGTATTTTCACACAACGTTGGGAAATATTAGGAACCTATGATTTGCCGACTCAAGAGTATTTTAAATTAGATTATTCTTTTTCTGGCCACTACCAAGATAGCTATTATGGTTCTGATTATTATAATGCAACGCAATATGTTGGTTATACAAATTTTAATTGGAACAAATACATCAAAGGGCACGGCATTACGGCTGGTCTAAACTTGCGTTATCAGTATTATGATGATAATACCTTAGCAACGGTAGATAGTGTTGCGGGGAACATTCCTAGTCATCAATTTATTCCAGGGATATTTATTCAAGACGCTTGGGATATTTCTAAAAAAGTGGCGGTCTTATACGGTTGTCGACTAGACTATTTCCAAGATCATGGCGCTATCCCCGCCCCTCGATTTAATCTCAAATACAAACCAGACACGTGGACGACTTTTCGCCTAAACTTTGGTACAGGTTTTAGAATTGTCAATTTATTTACAGAAGATCATGCCTTTATCACAGGGAGTCGCCAAGTCGAAATTACAGAGCAAATACAACCCGAACGTTCTTACAATGGTTCTTTGAATTTTAACTATGTCTTTGCAATGGGTTCTAGCCAAGGAACGATTAATGTTGATGGTTTTTACACTTACTTTACCAATGCCATTTTTCCTGATTATAGCAATCCAAAGAAAATTATTTACAAAAATCTAGATGGTTTTGCACAAACAAGAGGGTTTAGCATCAATTATAGCCAACAATTCCGATTTCCCTTGGCTATCAGTTTATCGTATAATATGCAGTGGGCGGATCAGACCGATATTGATGAACAAGGCAACAAAACGACTGGAGCATTAGAATACTCTCCTTTGTACAGTGGTTCTTTGGTTCTTAATTATACCTACAAACCATGGCAATTAAATTTTGCTTACACAGGAAAATTAACGGGGCCTATGCAATTGCCTGAAGTATTTGACTTAGATGCCAATGGTACGCCCGTTGCCGTTGCTCGCCCAACTACTTCTAAACCGTTCTCAATGCACAACATTCAAATTACTAAAGATTTTCCTAAATTGAATTTGAGTATTTATGTTGGTGTGCAAAATTTATTTGATTATCGACAAGAAATTTCACCTTTAGTAGGTTATAATGATCCCAATACCAATCCTGGTTTTAGCGATTACTTTGATACAGCTTATGCTTATTCTCCGATTCACGGTCGAGAATTTTATCTTGGTTTGCGTTGGAAATGGTCTCCTGCCAAACGATAAAGGAAATTAATCTCTCCAATACTGTTAAAGTCAAAAGCTAGTCGCCATTGGTTCACCAATAGGACTAGCTTTTGACTTATTTTTTCAATAATTTTAACACCTAACTATTGATTCTTATTCATTTATTTCAACTCTTGCACCATCCAGAAATCATGCTCTCGATCAATTAAAGCCATCTCTATGCGTTCTTGTTCTTTTTTTAGAGCATCTCCCGATGTATATTCTGCAAGCGCCCGATCATACGCATTTGTCTCTTTCTCAATGATACTCTGAAAACATCTAAAATGCAACCAATCATCTAAATTCTCTACCATTGAATTTGACGTTGAATGAGCCGTCAATTGAGCCAACAAAGGGCGGATATCCTCATACTTCAACCAACACAAAGGCCTTCCTTCTTCCTCTTTTTTAGATTTTATAATTGGACAAATCCCTAATATTCGGCTTTCGGATATGCCTCTAGTCAATTCAAAGAATTGCACTTCTTTAATTTTATATCCAATAATTTGCACCTTATTTTGTTGAAAGATTGCTGTTCGTTCTGTTTCAGAAAACAACTCTTGAAAGTCGTCTGAGTCTGTTTTGTAGATTGGAATGTCTTTAGCAGAAGCAAGTTGATTAAACAGTAAATGATGACTTTGCCCTCCCAATAGAACAGAATTCGCTTTATTGTCTGAAAGTTGTCGCCAAATACGTTTTTCCCAATAAACATTATCCAATTGAGTTGCAGGATACTCAATATAGCCAGCTTTATTTTTGTTTAACGGATAAATTGACCTTTCAGGAGTCGATAACGCCACCCCATTATCATCTTGATAAACCAACGTTTCAAACTGAAAATGATTTTGATATTTTCTATGAACTTTCAAAACACCCGAAGCTCCCCAAACCTTCCAATCGCCTACGCGTTGATTATTTAGGAATTGACCTTCTGCCTTTTTCTGGCCATTGGGATACCAACACGTATACTTACCATTTAGACAGCCATTCGTAGTTTCTACTTGGTATTTTAAACGAGCATTTTGGTGATAATCTCTTTTAATTTGAGCCTTGAGAGTAAATGAAAGCAAGGCAACTAGCACTAGCATTGACAGTAATTTCATGATATAGTAATTATAAGTAATAATACTTTGTGGATTAGCTGACAACCCCACGAAGTAAAGAATCGTTATTATATTAATATAATACTATTTTTTTACAAATGTTATCACTCTATCAATGCAATTCCCTATTAATCATCAACTTTCAACCTATTTCAAAGTCCAATCATACTACAATAGAAAGCATATTACCCTTAATTAAAATCTTCCATATCAGGAAAGTCATCGTTTTGATTGGTTGGTGGTTTTTTATTGTCTTTCTTGGATACGGCTGATTCATCTAAATGATCAATAGCACTATCTTCTTCTTGATCAGCTGTTGTCTTTATAGGTAAATTTTCACCACTATCTAAAACGCTATCCAAAGCTAAAGGAGCTTCGTTTTGACCAAACAAACCTGCTTTTTCCATAAAATAGTTCAAAAAATACAAACTCAACATAGCTAATAGGAGCAACGAAAATCCAGTTCCATATTCTTGTAAGAGTAATTTTCCTGTTAAGAATAAGATACTATAAGTCATCACAATAGCCGATAGCCAACAAGCAGCTAAATATTTTAAATTCTTTGCAAACGCCCCAGAATTCACTTTATAATTACCATCTTTAACACCATGTACTTTTTGCCAGAAAGGAACCAAAATACTTGCTGGTTCGGGCTTGGTCAAAAAAGTGACCAACAACCAAACACAAGTTGTAAATAACGTTGTTGTTATTAATGCAATCGGCAACTCAACGGTAGTAGCATATTGGTATTCGTACCACCAAATCAATCCTGTAAAGAAAAATGGTGCTATGGTTGCTGAAATCTCTGACCAAACATTGATACGCCACCAATACCAACGTAAAATAAGGACAAGTCCTAAACCTGCACCAGCTTGAATAATAAATCCCCATGCTCCAGAAATAGACTGCACTCGTGTACTAATTAGCAAGCCTAAAATCATTAGAATGACGGTACTTATTCTAGAAACGAAGACATAGTGCTGTGCCTCCCCATCTTTCATCCAAAATCGTTTGTACACATCATTCACCAAATAGCCTGCCCCCCAATTAAGCTGTGTTGAAATGGTACTCATATAGGCAGCCAAAAAAGCAACCAACAACAAACCTCTCCAACCCGAAGGTAAGAAATCTCGCATGGCATAAACATAACCTAACTTTTCATCCCCTGCCGCTAAATCTGGATACAAAATTACAGCTGCCAATCCAACAATAATCCAAGCCCAAGGTCGAATACAATAGTGCGCTACTTGAAAAAATAAGGTTGCATAAACCGCATCTTTATCTGAACGGGTACTCATCATCCGTTGAGCGATATATCCGCCACCACCTGGTTCAGCGCCTGGATACCAACAAGCCCACCATTGACACCCTGCATAGGCTAAAAATCCAACTACTGTCAATCCTAGAGTTGTCCCTGTTCCTCCTGCATTACCAATAGACGGCAAAAAATTTAGAATATTGGGGTTTTGAAATTCTAGTTGTTCTTTTAAACCTGTAATGCCACCAATTTCGGGCGCATTCAAAACAAAATATGCCAACGCAACGCAGCCAATCATAGCAACTACAAATTGAATTGCATCGGTTACAGCCACCCCTATTAATCCTGAGAAAGACGCATAAGTTGCTGCCAAAACCATCGCTACTCCTGTGTACAATAATGCAACTGTTTCTGATAGATCAAAGAAAACGACGAGCAGAGATTGTAAAGCGACATTCACCCATGCAATAACAATCACATTCATCAATACGCCTAAGTACACGGCTTTAAAAGCTCTTAGAAACTGTGCAGGCTTGCCCGCATACCGCAATTCTATAAGTTCTACTTCTGTCAAGACACCTGATCGCTGCCATAACCTTGCAAAAAAGAAGGTTGTCAACATCCCTCCTGCCAAAAAGTTCCACCACAACCAATTCCCCGCAATGCCACTTCCACTAACAATTTCGGCTACAGCCAAAGGGGTATCTGCCGCAAATGTAGTTGCCACCATTGATATTCCAGCTAGCAACCAATGCATGTTTCGTCCCCCCAAAAAGAAACTCTCCATGTCCTTCGATGCCTGCCGAGTATAAGAGATTCCGACACTCAGGATTAAGACCAAAAAGCCAATTATTATCCCCCAATCTAATGATGTTAGTTCCATATTGTTAAAAAATGTTAATTTTTCTTAGATTTACTTTACCTTAGTAATCTACTAATCTTTCATTTGTCTACTATCATTACTTCGTATCAACCACGAAGTATTGTGTGATATGACCAAGTTAATATACCTGACAATTACTTCTTTGACAAGGTAGGACTTTTTTACAAAAGACTTTGTGTTATGTTTAGTAGTAGTTCGGTGATTTTTTGCTTTTTTAACAAAAAAAATAAAAAAGCAGGTTCATATTAACCTAGCTTTGTTGCTAGTATACTGCTTTAACGAACTATTGTTTTAGGGATTATTTTATACCAACATATCGAACCGTTTTGAAAACAAACCACAAACAAAGAATCAACTATGCACACTCTACTTTTATTCTTACTATTATTGAGTACTCAAATTCTCTCTGCTCAAATTTTGACTCAGGATGCTAATTCAATGCGCCCCAAAGAGGAGTATACAAACGTTATGACAATCCCTTTGCATAGCGATGACAACACCTCTGTATTCATGATTTTTGTCAAACAAGCCGTACGCAAACATGTACATCAGTATCATACCGAAGTAATTACGGTCTTAGATGGAACGGGGCGAATGTATTTGGGAGGAGATTATTTTGATATTAAAAAAGGCGATCATATTATTGTTCCCCCCAATACAGCCCACGCTGTTATTACCACCAGCGCCAAACCCTTAAAAGTACTTTCTGTTCAGTCGCCCCAATTTTTGGGACAAGATCGTATCTTCATCGAAGAAACACCTACCAATACTCCAACAACAGTTGATGACACCAAAACAAAGAAAAAGAAGAAGCCTAAAAAGAAAAAAGATGATATTCCTGAATTTGAAGGTGAATACGATTAAATTTTGCTAACAATAATTTACTAAGCATGATGAAAGAAGCTCCCAAAAGTACTTCCAATTGGATACCAAGATTTAAATCTCTTCCCATATACAATAAAGTTCTTTTAGGAGCTATTTTTTTGTTTTTTGTCTTTGCCTCTATTCGTTATGACAAGCTATCCATCGATCAATCGAATATAAGGGAGGTACAATTTAAGTCTTTAAAAAAGAATAAAATGTATAAAGACTTGGGCTATTCTTATCGTCTTAAGCTATTAGAATCGGCACAGGAATTTATTATCAAGGCTGATTATGCTCCATGTCTAAAGTTGGATACGTTCCATCAAGTTGTTCAAGAAGGAGATGTTATAAAAATAAGTACAGAACGTTCCAATCCTTCTTTGATTTGCTTTATCAGCAAAGGAGATATTATCTTGTTGGATATTAACTGCGTCGCTACTCAAACCAACTATATCAATAGGATGATTCCTATTTTAATTGCGCTAAGTATTTTCTTAGTTTGGGGGCTTTTATATAAAATCAAACAAGATCAAGGAACTGCTTAGTAATTGCTAACGAGCAATAACAACTCGTTTGTAGTAATGCTGCTGCTCGCACTTGATTCGCAAAAAATAAACTCCATTCAACAATTGGTCTGTTTCAATTGCTATACTTTGTTTTCCAACACTCAATAATTGGGAAGCAAAACGCCGAACAATACCTCCCTTAGCATCTAATAACTGACATGCTACTTTCTGAGGTACTTGCAATTCAAATTCGACATTAAACTGTGTATCTGTTGGGTTAGGATACACAACCACGTGACTTAGTGCAGGTGGCAACTGCTGTTTAGTTCCTGTAACAAGACTAGTTAAGTTTAATTCTCCCAATTGGGCTGCTCCTAATATACTAGATTCATTACTAAAGTATAAACGCTGGTTGTCCACAAAATCTAATGCTTCTTTTTGAGAGGTGCTATTCAAGGAAATTGTTTGTACCGTCCCATCAAAAAATCGATTGCCAGAAAAATCTGTAAACCACCAAATTCTGTTCGCCCCTAACAAAGCGAGTTGCTCTTGGTTGGGAGACATCGCTGCTCCTGTCACTTCAAATATATAGCTAATTTGATTGGTCTGAAAACTGTCTAGCAATACAGCCGCATGGCTTCCTGTGTCCGCAGGAATTTGGTACAACCAAGTATAGCCTTGATGCGGAGAAGTACGATCTTTTGTAAAAAAATAAAGAGAATCTTGAAAATAAACAACAGCCTCTGTATCGTATTTTTTTTCACTATTGGCAGGAGGGAAAGCCGTTTGTTCTGGATAATAATATTCGATTATTTCGGCGACAACAGTATGTCCTATAATGGAGTCAGGATGTGGAATTCGGTATACTTTTAAATCTTGACGACTGTTGTTATTATTACCAAAATCTCCAATATAAACCCGACCTTGGTTGTCGTACGTAATGTCTTCCCAATCAATATTAGAGACATTCTGAACGAGAATTGTTCTTTGTACGGTCCCGAAGGTATCTATTAAATACAATTTAGCCGAGTCGCCACTATCATTATGAAGCCAAATAGCATTTTCATTACTTACAAGCATTCCAGAGTTTTCTGCCAAACTGTTTGGTAAGGTGCTTATCATCCGAACTGTTTGGCTACAAGCTATTAATTGAAATGTAAATAAAATAAAAATAATATAGAGAATTCTCATAAGATCAAGTTTTAAAACCATCTAAGATAGTACTTTTTTTCAATATATTTTAGGGTATTTTTATTCTTTTGATCATATTTTAATTTTATATACACTGCATTCTAAATGAAGTAGATTCGCCAACAAAATTCGCTTGTTTTAATAGTTCAACCAGAATTCACAAATCTACAAACAAAGAAAAAGGCAGAAAAGCTTGATACATTTTTAAATCTTTTTTTCGTTTTCAATGTTCTATTTATTACCTTAGAAACCTATTCTTGACTCTTTGGATGGACTCAATTTTTAAAGTTCCGTATCATTCCATAAAGTTTGTTGGTTTTCATAAGAGCAAATTTTAAAATTTAAGTAAGCCAATAGAAAAAGACATCGAACAAAATTGCGATTGGTTTGATTACTTTCTTCCATGACGGCTTACTATAGATTTATTTGAAACCAAACTATTATCTATTTATTGTTTAATGTGGTAAAACCCATTCTAAAAAAGACACAATGAAATTACTTGTTCAAATTTTCGCTTTAGTTATCTTAACCATTCAAGTAGCCACAGCAACTCCTGTTGAGAAAGGACTTGCTAGTTATTACGATGATAGTTTTCATGGTCGTAAAACAGCTAGTGGAGAAAAGTACGATAAAAATCAACTCACAGCAGCTCACAAAACACTTCCTTTTGGTACCAAAGTAAAAGTTAAAAATCCTGCCAATGGAAAATCTGTCAATGTTGTTATCAATGATCGAGGTCCTTACATCAAAGGCCGTGTCATTGAAATCTCCAAAAAAGCAGCCCAACAAATTGATTTGGTAAAAGTTAACGTAGCTCCTGTAGAAATTACGGTTATTAGTGGTCCTGATAACAAACCTACTGTAGCAGCTAAATCTACTAATGAGAAACCTGTTGCCAAACCTGTTCAGAACACAACAAAAGCAACTGCAAAACCTGCTGAAAAGAAAAAGGCAAGTACAACTCAAAAAGAACCTAAAAAAGACAATTTGATTGTTGAAGCCAAAGAAATGGAAACTGGTGGTTTGTACAAAATGCAGGTGCTAAAATTACAACCTAAAGGTTTTGGGGTACAAGTAGCTGGATACAGTGATTATCAATCTGTTGTACAACAATTGGCTGTATTCCAAAAAAACTGGTTCAAAGGAGCAACCGTTTTTGTAGATAAATTAAATGGCAAACCATATTACAAAATTATCTTAGGCCCTATGAATACAAGAGAAGAGGCCGATAGTTATTGTGAAAACCTCAAGAAGAAATACAACTTAAAAGATGCCTTTGTTGTCAATATCGAAGCATTGGCAGCTAAAAAATAAATAACTCCACCTTACCACAGTCGTCTATTTTGACTTCCTAAAAAAGGATGCACTTATTGTGTATAAAAATAGACCACTGTGGTTTGTTTTATTCTAAAAAGCCGATTCATAATATCTGCTCAACAACAATAGACCCTATTATCTCACATTCACATTTTTTCAAATTTCTACATTATGAAACAGCGTATTTTGTTTGTTGCTTCTATTTTCCTTCTACTTCTGAATACTAGCTGTGAAAAAGCAGCCAAAATTCATCTAATTTCTGCACAAACATGGGTCGTTACCGAAATTTCTTCGGGTTTTTCTAATTTTGCTAATGTTGGAGATGAATTAACATTTCACGATAACCGCTTATTTTTCAGCTACTCTAATGGCGCTGAATCAGATGGTCGATGGGAGTTTGAGGGTAGCCAAACAAGTCCTTTTGCTCCTGCAACAGTAGAAGGCTTATCTATAACAGCAGGTTTTGGGGCTTATAGTTTTTCAATTCTAACATTGGATAATAACGAACTAAAAATCCAAGATATTACGAATTTTGGAAGCCCAATATATTCTATGAAGGCAAAGGAATAACTTACAAAGTTATTGAACACCTAAGGTAAACCGCAGCGTAACGTAAAAGCTTAGACCATCCGCAGGCAAAATCCCTGGTCCTGGATAACTTGCCGCTCTTCTAGTAAAATAAACTTCATTCGTTAGATTATTAATTCCTGCCTGCAACGTAAACCATTTCCATTGATAACTTGCCGAAATATCCATCACGCCATAACTAGGAATAACTCCCACAACTGCATTAGGCACCCATTCGGCATTGGTGGCATCTGAATAATGCTTGGATGTATAAGAATATTGATAAGACAATTTGAACGTTTTGTATCCAAAACTAACTCCTGTTCTTAAAATAATTGGTGCTACAAATTCCAGCTGTTTTCCAGATGCAAAACTATTATCTGTTTGTGTATAACGACCGTCAAGAATCGAGAAGTTAGCAAATACATTCAAACTAAATGGTGTCTTTTTTTGTTTGCTAAACAACTTCCAAAAATCAGCTTCTACAAAAAATTCGGTTCCAATAACTCTAGCATTTCCCACATTTGTACGCAACGTATATGGTTCGATAATCAATGGATTGTCTTTGTTAGGACGTTCACTTTGAATGTTTCCTATTCTACGATTGTACCCCAGATAAAATATAGTAGCATTAAAATTAAACAGCCCTTTATAGCTTCCTCTAAATCCGATATCAGCATTAAACCCGTATTCGTCTTTGAGGTTGGGATCTACTTCTTGATTTGGATTGGAAATACGCATATCGTTGAAATTAATTCCTCGATAGTTTTGTGAAAAATTTCCATACACCTCTATATTCTTACTCAACTTGTAACTCACTCCTACCCCCGCTAAGAAAATAGATCTAGAATTACTTCTATACTCATCTATCGCTTCATTTCGAATTGTATCCCATCCTGTACTACTAGGAACTACGACCAAATCTTGATAATACCCAGCTGCTTCGGTATGAATATACTCAAAACGCACTCCCGGTGTCACACTAAACTTCTCTGTTATTGCAAAATAATTTTCAGCAAAAGCAGCAAAATTAAAACTAGGGAAAGCATAATCTGATTTAAGAATGCCTTTAGGCGCAGCAGAAAAAGTAAAATCGCTTAGTGTTCCTGTCGTATGATTGTTAGACAATCCTTGTTGTTGCGTAGTATATCCTTTATAAATTCGAACACCTGTCACCAATGCTGAAACATTGCTTAGGAGTTTATAGCGATGCACCAATCTCGTTTCATTCCCAAAATTCATGTAATGTCCTTTGATTAAATCCCTTGCTTCGCCATAATCTGGACGATTAATGGCTTGCAAATTACCCAATGATTGGCGACTGGCAAACAAGGCAAAATTTCGTACATTCAACTGTGTCAATGAAGAAAACTTATAATTCAATGTCAATGCGCTCAAGTTCCAATTTACTCGAAACCAGTTGCGTTCTCGCTTCGATTGGCGAGCATTTTGAGCAAACTCCGTATCGGTTAATCCTCCAGGCTGATGTGCCAAATATTGCATAATTGTCTGCTCTGCACGAATACTTAGTTTTTTGTTAGGTTTATACTCCAATTGAGCGTAACCATTGTGTACCTCAAAATTTGCATTAGGTCGCCAGCCATCACCACGCTTGTATTGATAAAAAGCATAATAATTTAATTGTTTTTTGGCAACTGTTCCACCTATGCTATTAAACGTATTAAAAAAGTTAAAGCCTCCATAAGTATTCTCTGTAACAAATTCAAAAGCTTTGTCTTTAGGTCCTTGCTTCATTACAAAGTTTAGCATACCGCCAAACTGAGTTCCAAACTGCAAAGAAGCGGCACCTCTTAAAACTTCTATCCGTTGTAAGGCCTGTGCAGGCGGTGTGTAATAAGTTTCTGGATATCCCAAGGCATCCGCACTAATGTCATATCCATTTTGGCGCGTATTGAAGTTGGTTGTTCGATTGGGATTTAGACCTCTTCCTCCTATATTTAACTGAATTCCAGAATTATCATTTTCCCAAATATTCAAGCCAGGAACGGTCTTAAATAATTCCCTAGCATTATTATTGGCTTGATTGGCCAATACTTTTTTGAGGTCTATGACATTGATTGTTTTAGCACTTAATAAAGTGACGCCTTGAATTGCAGGATTAAGATGATACTCCTCTCCATCTACCACTACTTCTTTATCAAAAGTTACGGTCAAAGAATCCAATACAAGATTTAAAACAACGTTCTGATTTTCAATTTTAATTGGGACTGTCTTTTGTTGAAAACCATCTGCATTAATAGTTAAGGTATAAGAACCACTTTCAAGCTGATAGAAGTGGTAACTTCCTTTGGCATTGGAGGTTGCCATTTTATCCATTGGGCTTAATAGAATGAATGCATCTGAGATGGCTTTGGATTGATTATTTTTTATCTGTCCACTGATGCTATATTGACTGTACAGATGACTGATACAGCAAAAGAAACAGATAATACCCCAGGATAACCGCATTTTTTCTTCTTAGTTTTTATTTTGTCTAAATAAACATACTGCAAATGTAAGAATATTTTCTTTTAGGACTAACAATTTTTTAAAAATAGTTGACGCTCTCCCACTTCTTCCCCGTTTTATCACCTAAATACAACAATAAATATAGATGCGCTAACCGAGTACATTGGACTATTGAACATGCTTAAAATGCCTAAGCAGGCTCTTTTTTTAGTTAAAAAACCTTTATTTCTGTTAGCCTACAATTCTATTTTTGGCTCTTTTAGTACCCAACTAAAACGATATAGAAGCATATTTTCGAAATACATAAGCTACACCAATCTGATTATCAAGCTCTAAAATAATCGTTTTTTAAGAACATATATTATTGACTATCAAGTACGAAGCACTGACATAAAAATTAGGCACCATTTAGTAGCTGTAGAACGCAAAAATAAATCTGCCTACTTTTATTAAAATTATCGTGAAAGAACTGTTAAAAGAGGAACTAAATCAATACATTTGTAATCTAGAAAAAAGTTTATACCTTTAGTCATCAAGAATGAGCATTTACTTTTCTCATCAAAAGAAATGAAGTGATTTTAAGCTTTTTGAAAAAAAAAAGAAAAAATCGAATACTAAGATACTATTTATCTGTTTGATAGCGTTTAGGTAGTATATTTTTTAATCCCCATCCCTCAAACGGGAAGCTATTTACTTAACATTATACCAAGATTACAAGATGCAAAGAACTTTTATTTTATGGTGTTTAGTTATGCTTGGAGCAACGGCTGGTTTTTCTCAAAACGGCTACCAACCAGCATACCCTCTAGAAGTTGGAATACAAGCAGGAACTTCACAGTTTTTGGGAGATTTAGGAGGTCAACCAGGTATTGGAAAAGGTTTTATTATAGATACAGATATTCAATCGGTCAGACCTACTTTCGGGATTTTTGGACGATATAATATAGGTGGTCATTTTGCAGCTCGATTAGATCTCAGCTATTTGCAATTTCACGGCGATGACAAACTAGCTGGTGTTGGTTTTTCTGCAACTAGCTCAAGAGATAATGTAGATGATGCATGGTTCCGTTACTATCGTAACTTGAACTTTAGAACACATGTATTTGAAGCAAGTATTGCTGCAGAAGTCATTCCATACAACTTTGAGTTAAGTGGCGGCTATAAAAACTACAGCGTTATTTCTCCTTATGGTTTTATTGGGGTAGGAATTTTTGCATTTAATCCTGAAGCACTATACAACGGGACTTGGGTAGAATTAAAACCTCTAAGCACAGAAGGACAAGGTATTGTAGATGGACGTGCACCTTATGATTTGGTACAAATAAATATTCCAATGGGTTTTGGTGTAAAATGGTCTTATAACGACACTTGGTCTGCCGCTTTAGAAATCAATCATCGTATGACATTTACGGATTACATTGACGATGTTTCTGGAGATTATGTGACAGATGATCGTATATTTGACCAAAACTTAGATCCTACAACTGCTAGCTTAGCCAAAGCATTGGCTCGTCGTTCTGGTGAAATTGACCCGAATGGTATTAACAGCATTGTAACAGCTCCAGGCGAGCAAAGAGGAGATCCAAAAGATAATGATGCTTACTACACCGTAACTATCCGCTTTAGCTTCTACATAGATACAGATAACTTAGGTGGAGGTAGACGCTATGGTTGCCCTGTTTGGTAACAATATTTATAACTTACAACAAATAAAAAAGGAATTGGCAAGATGTCAATTCCTTTTTTTGTTCTATAAACTTATCACAATAAGAATATCTTAACTTATTTTAGCATAATAGTTGCAAAGTTAACAACGTTAGAGGATTGTATCATCACTCCATACAGACTAAAACAATGCTTATAGACATAAGAAAAGCGATTCGGAGAGGCAATACCGAATCGCTTTCTGTAACAACACAAAATATTGTTTTGCATTGTGTAATAACCCTTTTAACTAACCTAATAAAAACTTGCTTTTTAAACAGCTACAACCGTGCCAATTAGGCATAAAAAAAATATCTATGCAAAAATCAATCATCAATTTGTCTATTTTTTTAGTTTTAGCCTTAGCTTTGGTTAATTCTTGTCAATCTACTCGTTCTGCTTCTACAAGTTCTAATAGCAAAAAAGTTTCTGCTGAAACGGCATTAAGAGAGAGTTTAATTAAAGATGCTGAGAAATATAAAGGGGTTAAATACAAATATGCGGGCAAAGATCCTAGAGGATTTGACTGTTCTGGCTTTACTTCTTTTGTCTGTGCAAAACACAATATCAAACTATCTAGTAGTTCTACTAGTCAATCCAAACAAGGAACTGAAATTGCCATTACTAAAGCTAAACCTGGTGATTTGTTGTTTTTTGGACGCAACGGTCGAAATGGGAAAATACAGCATGTAGGTATTGTCTATAAGAATAATGCCGATGGACTTTATATGATTCACAGTAGTAGCAAACGAGGTATTGTTATTGATAGTGTCACCGATTCTAAATACTGGAAGCCCAAACTGTTGTTTGCTAAAAATGTATTGCCTTTAAAAGGGAAATCATAAACTCAATAGCTATCTAACTTTCTTTACTACTAACAACTGTATCATGGTGCTTTTTGATTTTGTTTTTTATGCCCTTCTTTTTTTTACTGGCATTGGGAGTTATAAAATTATTCGATCAGCGCCAGCACAAAACAAGTTTATAAAGCTACTCAAATTGCTGTGGGTACTCTGGACTGCTTCTCTTTGGATCGGTCTTATCCTACAATGGGTTTTGCCTAAAGGTTCTAAATATCAAGAAGCCGTACACTTGCCCCGTCATTTGTGGATACTAGATCATGGTTCCTTCAAAGATGGGTATTCCAAACAAAAGATAGCCTATGGTCAACATCCTAAGCAATACTACCATTACTATCCTGGTTTAGAGACTAGTCCAAAAAAAAATACAATCATTATCTACTTTCATGGCGGGGGGTGGTGCTTGGGTAGTCCAGATCAACATCGGTATTTAGCACACCTATTGCAACAAGAAGGATATAGTTTAGTTTTTCCTGCTTATCGCTTAACTCCAGCGTTTGGCTACAAAGACCTGCAAGCAGACGTTAACCATGCTGTACGACATGCCTTAAATTTTGTAAAACAACAAGGGGTTGAACAACCTAAAATTATACTAGGCGGCACCTCTGCTGGAGGCAATTTGGCTAGTTTATTCGCTTATGACGAAAATAGATGGTCAGCAATGGACCTAGATCGATCTATTTTAAAGGGCGTTTTCAGTATTGTTGGAGCACTTAATACAGCTGCTATGGAGCAAACCTATACCTTACTAAATTATACTGGTCTCATTGATAGCCCATCTTACCAATTAGCCAATCCTCTTCATTGGATCAGCCCACAAGATACCTTTCCTTTTTTATGTTTACATGGCAAAAAAGACGGTTTGGTTGCTTATAAAGCGGTAGAAGAGTTTTGTAAAAAACTGAACCATACCGTCCCCAATATGTTACAATTCAAGACGTATGAAACAGCTACTCATATTGAATTAGGAGCTGCTTGGTATTATAATTCCGAAGCAAATTTGGGACAAGATACGGTTCTAATTAACTGGTTAAATACCGTTTCTAGATAATTCCTATAAACTAATGATAATTAAATTACTGACCTCTTTAATTTTGCAAATACTAGCTTATTAACAAAATAAGTAAGTGGGCAGAAAAAAATATAGCTAAAAAATAGACTTATTTTTAGTGCTAATTGATGAACGCAGTGACCACGTAGTAGCAGCGTAGCTAACTATTGTTAAAACTCAATGCAACTAAAGACACAATACTGATTATCAACTACACAGCGCTTACCAAGTCATCTAATGCGATTTTAAAGCAGACGAATACCGTTAAACAAAGTTAAAATTTGCTTCTAGGATTTTTTTCTACTATATTTGTTTGTATGACAACGACAAAACATAAAATAACAGCCTTCTCATTGGCTTTTTTAGTTCTAATTTCAACGACTGGAATTGGACTAAATATTATGTTATGTAATTGTACGGGAGTCCAATATCTAGCTATTCTAGCTTCTAAAATGAATTTAGAGTGTTGCAAAGAAAAACTAGCTGCTGCCAAGAAAAATTGTTGCACAAACTCTAAAACTATTCAGCAAGATAATTTTGACTCGCCTACTATAATGGCAGAAAAAGAGTGTTGTTCTTCTTCTTTTAAATATGCAAAAGCAAATATTAATTTAGAGCTTGTAAAAGAAATACCACTACCTACCACAAGTTTTGTTCACACATTTTGGGTACCTAGTAAGGTACTTCCATATACAGAACCACTTTTACTTCCTCAAAATGTTGCTTGTAGCAATACATCTAATAAAGCACCTCCCCGATTTAAAGAATCAATCTTAAATTGGTTTCAAGTCTATCGTTGCTAGAGATATATTAACAATTCTTGCTATAAAAAACTTTTTTTATAGCCATCCCACGTTATTAATATATTATTAACCACATCTACACTCCTCTATTCTTTTATCAGAAAATATTTTTTATCAAGGAGTTAGATCAACTTAGGCGTACTATTTTCAAGAATCCAGTAGTTTAGCCTAAATTCAATTTAGCAACATCATGCACTACTTATTATTATCATGCTGGATAACATTCTTTGCATTTATTTCTCATCACACTGCTTCTGCTCAAGAAGATCCTATGCGCTTCTCAGGAATGGTGGTTAACAAAGCCGATGAGCCTCTTATTGGCGCAACAGTAAACTGGGTTAATACCACTGTTGGTGGTGTTACAGATATAGATGGTTGGTTTGATATTCCTAGGTTAGATAGTACCAATTCGCATATTTTAGAAATTAATTATGTCGGTTACGAAACCGTTCAAGTAGAGATTCTTCCAAGCGAAGAACGCCTAAAACTCGTTGTTGAAGATAATACAACTCTTGAAGATATTGTTGTCGAAGCCAAAGAACGAAGTAGTTTTACCTCTACCTTAGACCCCATCAATCTAGAAACTATTGGAGCAGGCGAATTGCGTCGAGCAGCTTGCTGTAACCTTTCGGAAAGTTTTGAAAACAATGCTACTGTCAATGTCAATTTTAGCGATGCTATTACAGGTGCCAAAGAAATTGAGATGCTAGGGCTTCGGGGCACTTACACACAAATGCTTATCGAAAACCGCCCCTCGTTCAACCGTCTTGGTCGCGCTTATGGTTTAGAGTACATCCCAGGAACATTCATTGAAGCCATTCAAATTTCCAAAGGAGCTAGTTCGGTCCGTAATGGCGTGCAGGGCATCACAGGTCAAATTAATACAGAACTCATTAAACCTTACAAAGCACCGCTTTTGTTTCTAAATCTATTTGCTAATTATACGGGACGGGTAGAATTAAATGCTCAGTTCAATTATAGAATTACCAAAAATTGGAGTACAGGTTTGCTCATGCATGGCAATTATTATGGAACTGAAATTGATTATAACAAAGACTCATTCCTTGATATTCCACAAAAAAAGCAAGTTAACATCATCTCTAGATGGGTTTATAAACCCGAATCTTTGCATTTTGAAATCAACTTTCAAGGTATTCTAGATAGTCGCGTTGGTGGTCAAACTCAAAGTAGTTTTCAAAAAGTATTTGACCAACCTGCTACTCGTTTGTATCAAGTCAATAGTGAAATTCGCCGTCTTGGAGTATTTGGAAAACTCGGCTACTTTGGTTTTGATAATCCCAAACAAAGTATTGCTGTTGTTTACGATGCCAACATACATCAACACAACTCTTATTTTGGAAGTAAAAAATATACTGGTTTGCAAAAACGCTTGTATGCTAATTTTGTTTTCCAGACCAATTTGGGCAACACTGGATTACACAATTTAAGCACTGGTTTGAATTATGATTTGATTGATTTCAAAGAGCAATTTGTTGATATTAATAACGATCGAACAGAGCACCTTGCAGCTCTTTATGCAGAATATGATTTTACCAAAAAATTTAATGAAGAGAAAGGCACTCAATTTGGTTTAATCTTAGGAGTTCGTTCTGATTTAATACACACACAACAGTATACCAAGTTTTATCCTTCTCCTCGCTTGAATATTAAGTATAATTTCTCAGATGATATGGTCATTCGCGCTTCGGCAGGACGAGGAGTTCGCACAACGAACTTATTGAT
The DNA here is from genome assembly GCF_000724545.1 of Aureispira sp. CCB-QB1. GTDB lineage: Bacteria > Bacteroidota > Bacteroidia > Chitinophagales > Saprospiraceae > Aureispira. The sequence goes on from NZ_JHBV01000016.1 coordinate 23,446, forward strand.
TGAAAACTTAAAGTTCATGCCGAGTTATAAGGAGTTTTCTGTCTTGGAAACCATCCTACCAGAAGTTGCTTGGAATTACGGTGTGAATTTTGCTTGGAACCTCAAGATAAGTCCCAAATTAGAAGGTAGCTTAAATGTTGACCTTTACAGAACAGACTTTGAAAATCAATTGATTGTAGATTTAGATTCTGATCCTACTTATACTCGCATACAATTCTACAATTTGAACGGAAAATCTTTTGCCAACAGTATTCTGATTAGTTATACCCAAGATATAATAAAAGGCTTAGAAGCTAGAGTAGCCTATAAATTTAACGACGTTAGAATGACTTATGGCACTGTACTACATCAAATGCCTTTAATGCCACAACACCGAGGGCTTATTCATTTAAACTATACCACTCCCAAAAAAGATTGGGAATTTAACGTGACCCTAAATATTATTGGTTCACAACGTTTGCCACATTTACACCCTCCTTATGGTGATAACTTACCTGCCTACCGTTTTCAAGAATATAGCCCCGCGTATGTTCGTTTGAATGCTCATATTTCTAAGTTTTTCAAAGGAGGCTGGGAAATTTATATTGGAGGTGAAAACCTAACCAATTATACACAAGAACAACCAATTTTGGGTTATCAAGATCCCTTTGGAACATCTACGACCAACAGCTATGCTAAATTTGATGCTACATCTGTTTTTGCTCCTGTCTTTGGTGCCCAAGTGTATGCTGGTGTCAAGTATACTTTTGAAGGAAAAGAACGCTTTGCTCCTGTCAATTCATGCTCTAGTATACCTACTATTTCAGAAAATACAATACCGACTAAAGAGGATTGGATATTAGACGAAAATCAGCAACGAATAGCGATTAAAACGTCATCTCAGTGTGGCTCATGTGAAGAGATTATGCAAAAAGCATTATCCAACTTAGCTGGCATCGAGCAAGTTAGTTTAGATATAGAAACACAAATCTTAACCGTTATTTATCATCCTAATCAAGTTGAGGTCTCTGATATTCGAAATGCCATTTCAGAAGCGGGTTACGATGCCGATCATGTAAAAGCAAATCCTCAAGCACACGATAATTTGCCTGGTTGTTGCCAACAAGATGGAGGACATAGAGATGGTAAAACTAATTATACCTTAACAACTGCCGTTATTCAAAGTTCTAATCAATGTGGTATGTGTACCATTACAATTAGTGAGGCTTTATTTGCCTTCGATGGCGTAAAGAATGTATCTGCTGATGAAGAGAAACATACTGTAACCGTCCAATTCATTGAGCAGAAGATTAACCTTCAAAAAATAAAAAAGGCAATTACTAAGGTTGGTTATGATGCTGATAATCTAAAAGCAAACAAAGCAGCTTATGATAAGCTACATGGTTGTTGTAAAAAAGCAGAGTAAAACATAATTACTACAATAGTTACCTAAGTTATTCGTGACCATTCTTACCATTGAAATAAAAATCCCCATCCAAAAATATCGGATGGGGATTTAAAAAATATGAACTGTATGGATTATTATTTACATTTTGTAAACTGAGCCTCACTAAAGTCCTGAACTTTGTTGAACTTCACTCTTCTCATAACATACATATTGGCTGCTTTTTTATATTTCAATTCAGAAACAGCAGCTTCTTGGTATAATTTGAATTTTGGTTTTGTTGAGTTTTGAACATAAACAACCAAATCACCTACATTGTCTGTGTCATAAATTACATACTCTTTAGGTCTAGTTTTTCCTTTACGCTCAGCATTCTTAGCTTTATAAACCTCACCTGTTTTCTTATTTCCAATAAATACAACAGACTCTTTCAACAAACGAACTTTTAAGATCCACTTATCTTCTTTTTTAGGTTTGCCTGCGCCAGAATTCCAATCTCCAACTTTGTAAACTCCAGTAGAAGGAACATCGTAAACAACATACTCACAGTTAACAGAACCTAAACAAGGAGTTGGAGCAACAATATTATCTGCATATTTAGCATACCCTTTTGTATGTCTATCTCCAACTAAGATAACAGGCTGGTTCAAATCTTTTAAAGATTCTTTTTTCAAATACAAACGAGTTGTTTTGCTACCTGGTGCTGTTTCAGATTTGATAATAATATTTTTCAAATCTTTCATTTTATGTTTGTTTGGGAACCAATCGCTTGTTGCGATACCATACTCAAATTGCTCACAAACATCCAAATCTTCTTCTTTGTTATTATCATCAATAACAGTAACACCATCTAAGCTAGCGTACGTACCATCTTCAAACTCAGCAACAGTTTGTTCAGCACTATAACGAATGTTAGCAGCTGTCAAGTCAGGTCTGTCTACACCAGAAAAAGCATCACCATTACAATCTTCTTCACACTCTCTTTGAGTAGCACAAGCACAGTAACCACTATTCATCCAGTCAAAGTCATAAGTTTTGCAATCTGCACCATCTGTTACTTGACAAGGTTTGCCAGTGTTTTTCCATACGATTTTACCACCTTGATCTACACCTTCGTAGAAAGTATATCCTTCTTTAGGCTCGTTCACCAATGGTAATTTAATTTTTACTGCTTTTTTAGCAGCCAATTCAGTGCCTTCAAAAGTTGCTTTGAAGTGTACAACAGAATTGAAGTATAATTTGCGCCCTTCTGTATCTTCAATAGAGATATTGTTTGTTTTTAGCACTTTAGTGTTATCGAAGTACTTCAACTCGAAACTAGATTTTTTAGTTTTTGTAGGTTTGTACGTTCCTTTTTCAATAAAAACTTCTGCACAATCGTTTTTGATTAAAGTATCTCTATCATCATCTTCCAAATAAAAAAGAACGAATACACGACGGTTTTGCTCTCTATCATCATATTTTTGTTCTTTTTCACCATAGAAAAACAATTCTGTTTTTTCTTGGTAAGCATCCCCTAGTGTCTTTACATATTCGAATGCTGAATTAGCACGTCTCTCAGAAAGTCCCATATTATAATTATCAGACCCCAAGTCACAAGTATGTCCAGCTACACGAACCTTTAATATTCTTTCTTTATTTTTCTCAAAAGCAGCTGTAATGGCTTCTGTACTTTCTTTTAACAAGTTAGCCTTGTCTAATTTAAAAAATACTTCCATACTATCTTTGATGGCTTCCTCTTGACCAAAAGAAAAGTTAGCACAACAAAGTATTAGGAAACAGCCTAAAAATAACTTCTTCATTTTAACAGTTTTTATTATTAGATAATTTGGTGGCGAATATAATTGTATTAGAACAAGGGTATTTTTTAAATTTACTTAATTGTATTTGGGTTTACAAATGTCATATAATTGCAAAAATATCTGTTGAAATTGAAATATCCATAAAACTTACGATTAATCTAAGTAAAAACTAAGATTTTCTTTATAAATCGGTACTTATTCTTGTTTTTGTTAAAAAAGTTGTTCAAAAAAAAAGCTAGCGACCCAAATCACTAGCTTTTTTTTCATATTTTTTAGCTTTTCAAATCAACTTAATTTTAAAATTTCAAGTTAATATTTAAGGCTGGCATAATAGGAAGTTGGTTGATTCTCTTGTACTCAATGCGATCAAAGTAGAATATATTTTCTCTATTGTAAACATTGGTAACACTTACTCCCAATGTCAATTTCATATGCTTGATTAAATCCAAAGTATATTTGATAGAAATATCCAATCGGTGGTAAAATGGTAATCTACCTTGATTGATTTCTTCTTCATAAACAACTCCTAAAGTGGTGTTAGGGTTAGTATTATCTGTCAAATAATTGGTACCTATCCCATCTATAAAAGACTGATTAGCATAAAAACCCTGTGTTCTAGTAAAAGGAAATCCTGATCCTAAATTCCAACGAATGCCTATTTCAAAAGGATACTCCGTGCGTTTTTGAATTTTATCATCATCTGATGCAGGTTTTTTCTTGCCAATTCTAAACTGATATGCTCCAACAAAGTTCACATTGTGACGGCGATCAAAATGGGCAAAGAAAGATTGTACCCCGTCATTTCTAGTCACATAACCCAATGAGTAAGAAGCATACAAGTACAGTTGATCCTTGTCGTAAGTTCCAGAAAAGTCAATTCCGTAAGCATCTCCTGTTTCAGCCAAAAAGTTCTTGCCAATATCTCCAGCAGCTCTATTTCTATTCAAAGAAACAATTTGAGGAAAGTATTTATAATAAGGTTCTAAATTCAAAGTCAAGTACTTACCTAAATCCAATTCGAAACCAGCTATAGCATGAATAGAGGTCTGCAAACGACTTTTCATTTTTTCATATACCCTGTCACCATTTTCGGTCACACTCAAGCGGTATACATTATCATCTGGTGCCCCCAAAAAACCTACAAAAAGATTGACTACATCGCGCTCATCTACAGAAGAAATTAAGTTTTGAGTATAAAATCCTCCTGCCGCTTTGAAACGCAGATAGTCGGTAATATTCCATTTTAGACCAAGTCTAGGCTCTATTTTAACTTCTCCTAGCGAAGCATAAGCCTGCATACGCACACTTGGTTCGATGACCACAGGACCAAATCGTCCTTGAAAATGACCATAGACAGCCGCTTCGATATTTGTTTGAGGAGCATTTTTGTCGCCTTGTGTTATAGCAGTATTATTTCCCAATGAATACTCAAAAGAAGTCGACAAACTATTAATTTCTACTCCAAAGTTAAACACTCTTGATTTAGGCAAGTAATAACTTACATTTAAGTTTGCGTTAAAGCTACCAACATCACTTCGACGTACTTTACTAGTTGCTCCCAATTCATTAAACTCCGATCCATAAATAGAATATGCAATAGTTCCATTCAAAGCCAATTGAGCTCCACCTGGCACAATTCTAAAATCGACACCTCCACCTGCTGCATCCCAGTCATAAGCTGCCAAACCATCAAAACGCACATTATCAGAATGATAAAAACCAAAAACATTGACTCGGCTACCATTGTTGGTATTAAAAGAAATCTTGGCATGTCCATCCGTAAAATTGTACGGCAGTACACCTCCTTCGTTCGCATAACTATATAAGAAAGGCGATGTTTCTCTTAAGTAAGAATGTTTTACCGTCATTAGAAACGAAATACTAGAACCTGTCTCTTCACTCAACTTGACAATAGGTCCTTCAAAAATCCCCTTGGCAACAAATGGATTGACATTCAACATCCCTGCAAAGCGAGTTTTATTCCCTTCTCGTGTTTTAATATCAACTACTGCAGACGAACGACCTCCATATTTGGCACTAAAACCTCCCGTATAAACATCTGCACTACGAATAATATCTGTTTCAAAAACAGAGAAAAACCCGATAGAGTGAAACGCATTAAACAATGTCATTCCATCTAGCAAAATTCTATTTTGCACAGGAGCACCACCACGTATATACAACTGCCCTCCTTGATCTCCTGTCGAAACAATACCAGGCAAAACTTGTAAATATTGAGCAAAATCGGCTTCTCCCCCAGCAGCAGGAATACGGTTAATTTCTTTAGGAGTGATTCGAACCAAAGAAACAGCCACATCATTTTGTCGTGCTGTTTTGTCGGCATCTACTTGTACTATATCAATTACATCGGTACTCACCTCTTCCATCAAAAGGTTTTGGTTCACCATTTTAGAACCAATAGATACTTCTATGGCTATAGAATCATAGCCTAAAAATGTTCCTTTCAAAATGTAATCCCCAACAGGAACTCCGGTAATATTATAATCCCCATCAATGGTAGTCGATGAAGCGTAAGTAGTACCATCTAAGTAGATTACAGCTCCAATTAGAGGTTCTCCTGTTCCTTTATCCAATACGGTTCCACGGATACCACCTTTTTGTGCTGTTGCCAATTGACTTAGCAGCAAAAATAGGACTACCAACAATACATTAAATTGTAACTTCATTATTAAACTTTTTTAAACCAGCCAACAATTAAAAGGATTGCAGTTGGGGTTGCGCCCCTAAAACGTTGACATTTAGTCTTATATTAAAAATAGTTTTGTACTAATTTCCTACCTGCTAAAAACTACGTTGACTGCTTACTTTTTTAGTACGCACACCAATTTCAGTGAATGGCAGTTTAACTATATTGCTTGTTGCTACAAGAAACCCTGCCCATGTAAACTTATGAAGTAATATTTAGCAGGTTATTAGCCTGCAAAAGAGGTCAAAACCCTCATTTTATTGGCTTTGGCGTGAAGTTATGCTTTTTTGGCTTATGTAGAAAACATAAAGCAGACTAAATTTCTCGATTTTGTACTCTTGAACCCTTCTTTATTCTTTATTGCAGTTCGATTCTAAATTTATCACAGCACAATTTTTTTCTAAAGCACCTACCGCTTTTTTCTCTTTTCTTTCTCTCTTTTTTCATAAGCCTTCACCCACGCTTTTCTTTCTTTGTTGCTAATTGCATTTAATTCTTCAATCAAAACAATTTCTTTATAAAAAGGATATTTTTGAGTCACCACATCGTACAATTCTATATCTTTCCAAACGATCTCTACCACTGTGTTTTTATAAGGTTTGATACCATTCATAAAACGAGTAGAGCCATCAAATTCTCGAAACCAGATAAATTCTAAAGTTTCGTTTTTTTCTGTCAAAATAGTAATGATAGGAAACTGTTGATTGGTATTAAAATCATAGAGAAGTCCAATATTAGAATGCTGTTCTTGTTTTATTTCCTTGATTTGCTCTTTTCCCATTTGCTTGGCAAATTTTCGAAAGCCTGTACAGTTTTTGAGTAGGTATTGATGCATTTTTTGCGCCACCTTTAACATTCCTCCACTATCCTCCAAACTCGTATTATTCTCCTTTAAAACACCTGTCAAGTTGGTATATAAGGCTTCTTCTATACAGCTATCTGCTTTGGTAGAAAGGTATTCTTTGTCTATTTGTAAAAAGTCAATCGCATCAAAACAGGCGCACGCTTTACCAAAAGCTTCCTCAGTTGCTGGTATTTGTCCTAGCAACAACATAGGGCAAAGAATCAATCCTATGACAAAGCACTTACTCATCTCGTTGTTGTGTCACTTTATAAACGTTTTTGAGTTCCTTATTCAGTTTTTGGTAACGGTCGCTGTCTCTTCCTTCCAATCGTTGAACAATACCTTTTGCTTTCAAATATAACTTGGCAGCTTCTGAACTATCCTCTATCAACATATAAAAAGCAGCTAGATCAGCCAATGCGTCCGAAAATGCGAGACTCTCTGTACCGTGTATTTGTTCTGCATTTTGTAAGAGTTTGGTATAAATTAATTTAGCACCTGTGTATTCTCCTATTCGAACATAGATAGAAGCCAAATTATAAGCTAGAGGAAGATACAAATCGGTTCCTCTAGTCAAATCCATTGTTGCCAAGTACAGCTGTTCACCTTTTTTATAGTTTTCAAAATCTTCAAAAACACTAAACAAACTATACATATCCGTAACAATTTTATCAGAGATAACACCACCAGAACTATTCAAAACATATTGCACCGTTTTAGACGTTTCTCTTAAAGCAACCTCGTTTGTCAAATCATAAGCTTGTTGAGCTCCAATGGCTTTATATGTAGAAGCTAGCGTGATTAGGCTACGTACTAAAATAATTTTCACATCCAAATAAATACGATACGCATTTCTTTGTCGATCTCTATCTTTGATTGCATCAATCGACCGATTAAAATCTTGAATAGGATAATAACGCTGATTAAGTGGATTCTTTATTTTAATGTTTTTAACTTCCCAACATAACTTTTCAGTTTGCTCATAGTTTCCAAGTTGCATCTCGGCATCTGCCAAATGCGACAAAGTGGAAGCATAAGTCAACGATTGTTTGCCATAAATTGTCGCTGCGACATCAACTAGTTCTTGTCTAATTTTCTGAGTCAAATTCCAATCTCCTGCTGCTGCGCTTGCTCTTGCGGTTTTGGTCAACACCAACCCATACACCGATTCCTTTCTATGATAACGCTCTTTTGCCAAGTTCATCATTTCCAAAGCATAGGGCAAAGATGCTGCATACATACGCTTTGTATGGTAATTATCCACTGCTTCTGTCAACTCCTCCCAAGACAAGTCACTAATATTCCCCTCTTGCCCACGCAAACAAAAAGGAAGTGCCACACAGGCACATAACAAACTCAAGGATAACAACATGATAATTTTTTTTACACTAAAATACGATGTTTGTAATTTGGGGAGTTTTTCTATATAAATATTTAAAAAACATATACTTTTATCCAAAAAAGGGCTATGCTCTATTTCATAATAATGTCTAATATACTAGTTCTATTGCATTTTTAAGCAAAAGTGTATCTATTAAACGACATTTTAGCCTTATCTTGCATACCATCTCGATTTATATAAAAATAGTCTACTTACAAATACATTTACCAAAAATCATGTGGGAGTCCATTCAAACCATCTTAAATTTCAAAAACCCCGTTGCCTATGCCATTCCATTTTTTGCTCTATTCATAGGAGCAGAAGTTTATTTGAATTACCGAGAACGTTCTGACAATTATCAACTAAAAGATTCGGCAGCTAGTATTTCGATGGGGATCGGCTCTGTTGTTATTGATATTTTAACTAAGTCAGCCGCATTTTTTCTCTTTAATTTTATTTATGTCAATTATGGCTTATTCAATGAAGCACTAAGTTATACCCTTTTAGGTTGGGTCTTGTTATTCTTTTTAGATGACTTTACCTTTTACTGGCATCATCGTTTTTCTCATCAAGTGCGCCTGTTGTGGGCAGCGCATGTCAACCATCATTCGTCGCAACATTACAATTTAAGTACTGCTTTGCGTCAAAGTTGGTCTGAGCTATTTTATAAATACCTTTGGTTCCTTTGGCTACCATTTTTGGGTTTTCCACCATTGATGATTCTAACACAGATTTCAATTAGTCTAATTTATCAATTTTGGATACACACCAAACACATCAATCGTTTTCCTGCTTGGTTTGAATTTATTTTTAACACACCTTCTCACCATCGTGTCCATCATGCAAAGAACATCATTTACTTGGATAGAAACCATGCGGGTATTTTAATTATTTGGGACAGAATGTTTGGCACTTTTATGGAGGAAGATCCCAATGAGCCTGTGATTTATGGCATTACCACCAATATCAACACATACAACCCACTAAAAATTGCTAGCCATGAATTCATCAATCTTGGCAAAGACATTTACAAAGCTCCAACCTTTGTAGATAAGTTAAAATACATCTTTTTACCTCCAGGTTGGAGTCACGATGGAAGTACCATGACAGCTGATGAAATGCGGGCAGACTGGGAACAGCAACAGAAAAAAAATACGCCTTAGAAATAAAACAATAGTTAGTTGCGATGCTACTAAAATAACGTCCACAGAACTATTTATATCGCTTAGAATGTTAAGAGTGTAGCCTATCTACTTGTTAAATGGCTTCACACTACGAATAAAATTATAACTTCAGTGGTAGAAGTTCTTTATTGGTAGCAACAAACGATGGTATTAAAACACAATCTACTATTATGAATGCACTCCTCCTTTCAATGTCTTGGGGAGAATTTTTAATTGACGTAGTTCAGCATCCTCAGAAATATGTTTTCTGGCTTATCGTCTTTCTAATTGTTCTCTTCCTTCTTTCTAGATTGAGAAATATCATGGAAGAACGTGGTGTAAATAGAGCCATCTATATCTCACGTGGATTTGTAGGAACATTTATTGCATTTATTGTCACCCCTGTTGTCTTTTTTATTATTCTCAATCTTGTAGCTATTGTACACGGCGTCAATACGATTGACATTAGTTTTTTGGCCAAATGGATTGGATTGACCTTAACTTCCTATTGGTGGCTTTTGAAATGTTTTTTTGGCAGCGAAAGTTTATCTGGTGCCACAGAAATCTATAGTTTAGATGCCATTATTAGAATTTTTTGGGTGCTTCTACCCTTTTCTATTATATGGTTCAGAGTATCCAGTTCAAGGATTGGTAAATTATTTCTTATTCCGTTAATTATTGGTGTTTTTGTGATTACCCGATACAAAACAGCTCCTCCAACATTTATTACAGAAGACCGAGAACTTGTCAATAAAATACCAGGATTAAATTGGTTTACAGATCAAGCGAATGGTAACAGTGCTGCCAATGCAGAAAAACAGTTTTTGGATGCTTCTAAACGAAAAATCATTGCTGGAGCTTTAGCACTCGTTATTATTATTGGATTTGTGGTTGGTTTGTACTTAGAATATAGAGTTATTGGGCTTCTTGTTACCTTAATTGGATTGCTAGGTTTTCTGCTCATGGCACCACACGAGAAAGAGAAGGTTATCCCTCCCTCACATCATCGAGATTATCATATGAATATTGATAGTTTAATCTATCAAATGGATAGTCTCTATGCGATAGATCAAAAAAGTATCGAAGTTTATAATATTAGTATGAAAATTAGTTCTGCTTATCAAGCAAGGATAGATGTAGGGGATATGATTCGTTTTCCAGATACACTTTGTGTCAAATACGAATCGTATTTTTACGATTGGTGTAAAGAATAAATTTTGAAGCACCTCCATAGACCTTTCTGATAAGATTGGAGGATTCACTGTTTTTTTGTACATTTACTTTATACCTACTCTACACGACAGTTTATTAGAAGCTTCCATCAAATGAGCTTTATGATGCTATTTATAATCATACTTAGCGACACTATTTATTTTGTAAACATGGGTTTTTGATTTTCTACAAATCATCAACTCCACAACATTCACACAGTAGTAGCGTGGCTAAAAAGGAGTACTCTCTTAGGAAACGATAGCACATAATATAGACATTCGTCTTTTAGATATTGTATTCAAACAATCTAAAACATTAAATTTTGGTGTAAAAAAAACATCATATAGAGTATTAAATAAGAAGAAATCAAGCAATCCAACCATGGGTAGAAAACCATTAGATAAAGAGCGCGTAAATGATCCTTACATCAAAGAAACTTGGGTAAAGGAACTGGCTACCCTATACTTGCAGCATGGTTTAGGCAAATTTACAATGGACAAAATTGCTAAAAAGCTCAATATTAGTAAAGCTACTTTGTATAAGTATTTTTCCTCTAAAGATGAGATTATTGATGCCGTTGTCCAATATAAAATTCAAGAAATCATCACGTTTGAAGACTTACTTGTAGATGATAATATTGATTTTTCTGAACGTTTTTTTGAGATTATCAAAACAGCCTCTATTATGTTAGCAGAAATCTCAGGTCAATTCCTACACGACACCAAAGTAAAACACCCAGAGTTGTTTGTCAAGATGGATACCTTTAGCGATCGAGCGCTCTATGCTGCCGAAAAATTTTACCAACAAGGTATCGAAGCAGGTGTACTCAACGATATTGATCCCAAAATTCTTGCTTTAACAGATAAGATGTTTATCCAAGCCGTTTCCAATCCTAAGTTTTTACAAGAACATAACATCTCTGTAAAAGAAGCCTTTGACAACTATTTTCTAATGAAGAGTAAGGGAATTTTTAAATAATCCATGTTCTTCTCTATTTTTAACAGTAGACTTTCCCTTTCGTGCTCAACAATTCTATATACTTGTTGTTCTAAGTAATTGACACAAAGAAATCAATCGACACATATACCATAACTAGTACTTAAACCTATGCAAATAGCCATTATTGACTGCGGCACCAATACGTTTACCTTAAGTTTATTTGAAGTAGATAACTCTAATCAATTTCGACGAAGCCTAAAAGATCGCCATTATGTAGAATTGGCAGAAGAAGGCATACACCAAATAGGTCCCAAGGCATTTCAAAGAGGAGTTGCTGCATTTCAAGCATTCCACGACTTCCTACAACAATACCCTAAGGCTAAGGCTCTCGCCATAGGAACAGCTGCCTTGCGTAGAGCTGCTAATCGCAATGATTTTTTAGACGCAGTAGAAGCTGTTTCTGGCATTCGTATACAAATTATAGATGGCTCCAAAGAAGCTGAATTAATTTATAGAGGGGTTCGAACAGCAGCACCGCTTAGTGCAACCCCATCGCTAATTATGGACATTGGAGGAGGAAGTGTAGAATTCATTATTGCTGATCAAGAGCGGGTTTATTGGGCTAAAAGCTACCCTATTGGCGTAGCCGTTTTATTCAAAAATTTTCAGCACTCTGACCCCATCCATATTGACCACATTCAACAATTAAACAAACACCTAGAAAAAGAACTCTCTGATTTACTGGAGCAACTAGAAGCCCATGCTATAGAGCATTTAATTGGTGCCTCTGGATCCTTTGATGTATTGGATAGTTTGAATGGTGCTAAAGATGCGACTGCTTCATTTGGATACATCCAACCCAATGCATTTGAGGCAATTTATCAGCAACTTGTAGAATCTAGCTATGAACAACGCTTGGTTACCAAAAACCTTAGTTCAACTAGAGCTAAATTAATTGTTATGTCTGTTTTATTGATTCGATTTATCCATCAAAAAATCAACACTCCCAATTTAGTAGTTTCGGATCATGCCATGCGAGAGGGCTTGGTCTATGAATTATTAGAACAATAGTCATTAGGATTTTTATAAAAAAAATAGTATTTTAGTTATGTTTATTAGTAGTCCACAGTGGATATTTTTATAATATGAATTAACGGTCTTTCAACTCTTTGATTCACATACTAGATAGCATAATGGCAAAAAAAAGAGCAAAAAAAATTTATGAGGAAGAGGAAGAAACCTTGAAAAAACGCTCTATCAATGGTCTTTTCAAAGACAAAAAAGAGGATGAATTGATGGGGATTAATACTGCTTTGGAGCAAGAAAAGGAGCAGCAAGAAAATACCACTGATGAAGAACAACTCTTACAACTGCAACAAGAACAGCTGCTAAAAGAACAACAAGAGGATGCTGAAAAAAAAGCAGCTAGCAAAGGAATTGCTATCCCTAAAGCTATCGCTGTCCGAGATCCTCGCAAAAACAAAGATCCTCTAGAAGGCGAAGACTTAGGAATCGACGAAGATGATTTTTTGTTGGCTCGAAAAGTACGAAAAGAAGATTTAGAAGCTCATAATGAGGTTAATGAGGAGGGATTGTTAGGATCAAATATTCGCAGACCTCGCGATTTCATTAGCATTTTTAGCCGTGGTCCTAGCACCGATGAATCTCCTAAGATTGACTCTAGCTTCGCTATTCTCAATAATAAATTCTTGCGCAAGGAAGTAGCAGCCATCCAACTTCTTCATAATTACCATTCAAAAGATAATAAGGAGAAAAGTAATACCCTTCAAATTTTTAGAGAATTATACTTAGAGGAGGACATAATTGACGAAATCAAAGAGGACAAAAAAGCATACGAAGACGAAGACTTGATTCAAATCATTATGAATCGATTGTAACATTCAAATTTATAGTTACACACTCGAAGCAGAATTCAATAACTCCTATTTTAGGGACGCAACCTGTATTCATTTATTTCTAAATTAGAAAATATTACACTAAGAATAAAGCATAAATAAGTAGCTATTCATAAGACTTTTGTACTTTTGTAGAATCAATGGATATCACCGCCATTTTCAATAAATAGTTTGAGAACAAACCAATGTTCTCTATTAGTACGAGTACAAAATATGCCTGATATAGCTAATAAGCCCGTTGTGACGGACTCCGAAGAGAAAGAGATGTCATTTGTAGAACATCTTGAAGAATTGCGCATTCACTTAATTCGCATTGCAATAAGTGTGTGTGCATCGGCTGTTTTTATTTTTTTTGCAACCAAATCCATTTTCACCAAAGTCATTTTTGGACCACTCAATCAAGATTTCTTGACCTACCAAATCATGTGCAAGTTATCTCATAAGTTAGACTTGGGGGACAAAATGTGCTACAGCCCAGCCGCTATTAATTTGGTAACCTTAGAAATGGGAGAAGCTTTCTTGTTGCACATCAAAGTTTGTATTTTTGGTGGCTTAATCATCTCTTTTCCATTTGTATTATGGGAATTGTGGAAATTCATAAAACCAGGTCTATATCCCAAAGAACGCAAAGCTGCCAATGGGGTTGTGGTAGTAAGTAGTTTCTTATTTCTTGCTGGAATTTCTTTTGGGTATTTTGTTTTGGCTCCTTTTGCCATTAATTTTTTAGTTGGATATGAATTGCCGATGATTAATGCTGCTAGCAATAGTAATTTGATCAAAGCGACCTCATTAATCAACTATATGATTATGTTCACGGTGCCTGTAGGAATTATTTTTGAATTGCCAATTATTGTTTTTTATTTGGCAAAAATGGGCTTGGTCACCGATACCTTCATGCGAGAATATCGTCGTCATGCTATTGTGTTAATTTTGGTTATTGCTGCTTTTGTGACTCCTCCAGATGTTATGACTCAAATTATCATTGGTATTCCTATCTATATTCTTTATGAATTGAGTATCCAAATTGCTGCTAGACAAACCAAAAAACGAGCTGCTGAGTTAAACGATTAACCCACATCATTAATCCCAAACATATCCACTAGAAAATTCAAACAACAATGCCAATCTCTCCTACAGAAGAAAATTATCTAAAAGCTATTTTCAAATTATCAGGAAAAGATAATGAAACTGTAGCCACCAATGCTATTGCAACGTCTATGAATACGGCAGCAGCTTCTGTAACGGATATGCTCAAACGCTTGACGGAAAAAGGTTATGTTTTGTATGAGAAATACAAAGGGGCTTGTTTGAGTCAAAAAGGCAAAGATGCAGCCATTCAATTGTTGCGTAAACACCGCCTTTGGGAGACCTTTATGGTTGATAAATTAAATTTTTCATGGGATGAGGTTCATGTTGTTGCCGAACAACTGGAACACATCCAATCCCAAAAACTAATTGATCATTTAGATGCTTTTTTAGGATTTCCCAAATTTGACCCACACGGCGATCCTATTCCAGACAAGCATGGCAATTTTGAGCATCATTTATCTGTATTTCTGTCTGAATTAAAGGTTCACGAACGTGCGATTATAGTAGGCGTAAAAGAGCACTCTAGCCCTTTCTTGCAATACTTGGAACAATGCAATTTAGTCTTAGGAACAACTGTAGAGGTCTTATCTTTCTTTGAGTATGACCAATCCTTATTGGTCAAAATTGGAGCAGAAACTCAAATTACAGTCACCCACAAAGTCGCTCAAAATTTGTATATTAAACAAATATAAACCTCCTACAAACTTTAGGCATATAGCAACATCCCATTGTTCAATACATTTCTAGCTGTTTATTTTGGTAATTTTTTTGGAGGTATTTTGTAACCTTTTCGCCTTTGGTGTTACTTACTAATAGAACACTTTGACTAAACAATGAAAAGCGTATGCAAGAAATAAAAACAACGCCTTCTTCTCAAGCATTTTTAGAATGGTACGAACCCATTCATGCTTCTTTTATTCGTTATTGTAGCAGCAAATCCCTCGATTTAATGCCAACCGAAGACTTGGCACAAGAAGCTATCTTGGTTACATTATCCGCCTTTGATAGAATCAGAGACAAAAACAAGCTTCTGAGTTATATGATAGGTATTGTTAACAACATTATCAAAAATCATTTGCGGCAGAAAAAATTTAGAGCAACTTGGAACGAGCAAACAATGGCAACTATTGCTGCTAAAGTCAACGACCCTGAAATAGCTTTGGACATCCAGTACCTTTATCAATGTATTCATAAGCTAAAGGATAAAGAAAAAGAAGCCATCTTATTATTTGAAATTAGTGGTTTTAGTATCAAAGAAATTAGTGTCATTCAACAGTCTTCTTCTGCTGCTGTCAAAACTCGGCTGCATCGTGCCCGAAAAACTTTAAAAGAGCTCGTAGCCAAAGATAAAAGCCCTCGTAGTTTATCGGAACGATTGGCTGTTTATGCTAGTATTTTATTCTAATCAATAGTTCGTTGAAACCACGCAGTAGCAGCGTAGCTAACTACTATCTAATAATAGACTATGTTTTTTTTATTATGAAAAGACCTATTAATGTCCCAGAAACCTTCTCCAAACTCCAAAAACTGCCCATAGAAATTAGTTTTGAGCAAGTAGAACAATGGGTAAAAGATGCTCCTAAGCATTCCACTACTGTCAATCGCTGGCTTCCATATTGGCTCGTTCAATTAGCCTCTTGGCGACCATTTAATTAATAATCTATAACGGGCATACCAAAGCAATGACCATTCTAAGCATTGCTTGCCCACACTTTCCATCAATAATATAACATTCTCAAACTACTTGTCAAAACAAGTACGGGCAGCTTATGTCCTATTCTGAGCTTTGACAATAAACTTATGCTTATGTATTCTAAAAATGAATTTATCAAATATGCCTCAGGGCATCTAGGGATGAGTAAGTTTCATTTAGAAACCCATCTTCAAAAACAACCTCCTTTTCCTCCTCAATTAAAGGGATTTACCCCTTCTGTAATGGAAGAACGCCAGATGAATGTCATTCAAATGGATGTTTTTTCTAGGTTGATGATGGATCGCATTATTTTTTTAGGTGTTGGTATTGATGCTTATGTAGCGAACGTCATCCAAGCACAACTACTGTTTTTGGATTCCTTAGATTCCAAAAAAGATATTCAAATGTATATCAATAGTCCAGGTGGGTCTGTCATTGATGGCTTGGGGATTTTTGACACGATGCAATATGTTACGCCTGATGTGGGCACAATTTGTACGAGCATGGCAGCGTCTATGAGTGCTGTTTTACTCGCCGCTGGGAGCAAAGGCAAACGTGTCTGCTTGCCGCATAGTCGCATTATGATTCACCAACCTTCTGGTGGCATGCAAGGGCAAGTGTCAGATATGGAAATCACCTACGATTTATTCAAGACATTACAGAAAGAACTATATACCATTTTGAGCAATACAACAGGGCAAAGTCTTGAGCAAATCAAAATAGATTGTGATAGAGACAATTGGATGCGTTCAGAAGAAGCCAAAGCTTATGGCTTGGTTGATCAAGTGGTTGGACAATAACTCCGATGGTAAAAAGAAAAACACTTGACTGAAAGATCAGCCAAGTGTTTTTATATACGTAGAGTCGTTAGATTCTAGTGCTCGTGTCCATCATGAGCCTCATCGTGAGCCTCATCAACAGCATCTTTTACTTTGTCAGCAGCCTCGTCGATAGTAGCATCAACTGCTTCTTTAGCTTCTTCAGCAGCACTTTTAGTGTCTTCTACTGCTTTTTCACCAGCTTCTTTTACATCCTCAGCAGCTTGATCCATTTTCTCACCTGCTTTTTCCATAGTTCCGTCGTTAGCATCTCCACAGCTGATTACCAAAGCAGAGAACATAAACATAAAAGATAAGATTTTTAGCGTTTTCATAATTATGTATGATTAAAAGAGTTAAAAAGATATGAGCCATAGTATTTATTGGCTCTTATAAAAATATACAAGTATTGTATTTAAATTATTTGGGGCATTTTGCCTCCATTTTTTCCGCCAAAGCACTTTCTGCATCAGCACGTTCTTTTTCAGTTGCATCAGGTCCCAACAAATCGGCAACAAATTGGATTTTATTTTTCCCTCCCATACATTCACCTACTTTGGCAAAATCAATTGTTCTATCTTCTCTTCTAGCATTTTCTTGGCAATCACAAGCTTGCTGAACAACAGCATCTGTAATTTTGCTAGCACCACTAGATACACTAGTTGATGATGTTGTTGAAGTAGTATTGGTGGTGGTGGTTGGATTTTCACCTGTTGTTGTTTCAGTTGTAGGTTCTGTCGTTTCGGTTGCTTCGTTATTAGCATCAGATGCACCTCCACAACTGATAAAAAAAGTAGTTACAAAAACTAACAGTAAAATGCTTCTTAATGTTTTCATTTTGTTTTTTAATATTATTTTGCTCTTTTCATACAATTTAAACCATATTGAAAGAACTTTTTTACCTAAAAATTGCTTTGATAAGAGTGCTTAATGTAGTAATTTAGGCGCTGTTAAAATCAAAACATTGTCAAAAATAAGAAGTATATATTGAGAATTCCTAGTTTTTGAATGTTTTTTTGAATGTTTCTCTAATATTTAATGCTTGGCTCAAAGCTGCTTAAGTATTTTAAATAATTAATTTTTTTAACAACTCAATCTCATAATTATACAGAAGTCTATCTATTCAACAATATAGACCGAAGCTATAAGTTAGATTCATAGTCAATATATAAATTTTTCGTTTCTTATTTATCTCCCAATTTTGTATAAAAACATATGGGTACGATGCAGAAACTACGATGACTAAAAACTATGTTTAACTTCCTATAATTATAGATTTCAATCGACCTATCTTTCAACAATAGGCATCAAGAAAAAACACAATGGATCTAAAAAAAAATATAGAAATTATCAATAAAAAAGCCAAGCATGAGTATACGTTTTTGTTTACCATAGAGGCTGGCATTATGCTACAAGGCACTGAAATAAAATCTATTCGAGCAGGAAAAGTAAATATGAGTGATGCTTACTGCATCATTAAATCAGGAGAATTGTATGTTTATAGCATGCATATTTCGGAATACAAATATGGTACCTACAACAATCACATCCCCAAGCGACCTCGAAAATTGCTAGTTACTAAAATCGAACTAAAAAAATTGCACAACAAGGTAAAAGAACAAGGCTATTCTATTGTGCCTTATCGTTTATTTATCTCCGAACGAGGCTTGGCAAAACTAGAGATTGCTCTAGCAAAAGGTAAAAAAAGCTACGACAAACGGGATGCCCTTAAAGAACGTGATTCAAAACGCACCTTGGATCGCCTACGCAAAAAATACCAATAGATTCTATGAACAACGCTCCCACTTTTTCTTTCTACTTGCTTCTTATTGCTTCTAGCTTATTTTGCTGTGCTTGTCAGTCAGATGCTCCTTCTTCGACCCAAGCCACTGTTGCCACTAGTCTTGACCTAGGCATAGATAGTATCACGATTGATACTATTCATACCCCAACACGCCCAAAAAAAGTTTCTCTTGGTTTTTCTTCAACGCAATTAGATTCAATTTTTCAATTGCATGATACAACATGGGTCAATTTAAAAGAGTTGCATCCATCCATTGAGTTGGATTTAAGATACGCAACGACAAATAATTTTATGGAGTTGCAAATTTATGATTGCGCTCAATGCTATCTTCGTTTAGCAACAGCTAAAGCGCTCTTAAATGCTCAAAAAGAGTTAGAAAGTCAAAATTTAGGTTTCAAAATGTTTGACTGTTATCGTCCTAAAAGTGCTCAATACAAACTTTGGAAGAAAGTTCCTGACCGTCGTTATGTCGCCCCACCTAGCAAAGGATCAATGCACAGTCGAGGAGGGGCACTTGATTTAACCATCATTCAACTCGACAACAAGAAAGAATTGGAAATGGGAACCGAATATGATTATTTTGGTCGAGCTGCTTATTGGGTCAACAAAGATCTTCCTGAAGAGGTTCTGGACAATCGACAGTTACTACGTTCTACCTTAGAAAAACATGGCTTTAAAACTGTAACCACCGAGTGGTGGCACTTCTCTTATCGCCGTGCTTGGTTCAAACTATCTGATATGCAATGGGATTGCAACTGATTTGTTAAAGATTTCTAAAGACACTTTTTAGGAATCTTTTTTGCATTTAGGCTAAACACAAGGATTGAATTTACTATTTTAGATAAAATTTTTTGACCAAGTGAATAGCTGGTCATAGAAAGTATGGGTAAAAATTACAAAAGGTAAAATGAGCCTGTACACAACTATACAACTTTTGTTGTTGTTAAATTTAAGAGATATATGGTGCTACTGCGTAGTATCTATTTCACGAACCTTTTTGTAAACGTCCTATACCATAAAATCTAAATGCATTGTTATGAAATTTTATTTACTATGTTTCTTTCTCTTGAGTAGTTGTTTGATCAACTCTAACATACTTTTAGCTCAAGAAGCCAAAGAAGATACTCCCCCAGAAAAATTAACCAAACAAGAACGAGAATATCTAGCTGCTCAAGAATATTACGCTACCGTAAAGCGAGTAAGCAAGATGTCAAGAGAGGAAAAGAACACGGTTACAGAATGCCCTTTGCACAATGAAAATAAGGAAATGCCCTTGAGTGATAATTATAGAGCTAACGCATCGGACTATACTACTTGTTATGAATATCCTTTTGCTTATCAGCTCAACTATCGCCGCTACTGCCGTGTCTGTACTAAAATTATGTCTAAAGACTCAGGGCAAAAAATGCCCGTTATTCCTAAAGGAACCTTTCAGCGTTGTCCAGCACACAATACTCCTTTAAAGGGGAATCCTGATTACGACAATATTATATATGAAAGAAATCCAGACGTCAATACACCACACGCCAAGCAATATTCGTTTAAGTATTACTGCAAGACTTGTACTAAAATTCTGAAATCTGAAACCAAATAGACTTTTTACTTCCCCCAAATTAGCCGAGTATGAATTCCCAAAATACACTTGATCCAAAAAGCCTTGTAATATCTTAAGGGATTGTTCACAGCTTTTTTTATTTTTGTTTTTAGAAACCAATTGTCTATGTATACTTTTTTGTTGGTGCAGTTTTAGTTTCAAATAAAACTGAAAATCAACACATTGCAATTCTGACAAAAGTAAATAGGAAATCGTTTCAAGCACCTAATATAATTGGTGCAAAATATTTTAAATTTAAATAACATTTTACCTTATTCAAATAAAATGAACATAATGAACTTTATACCATCAGATAGATTGGGGCGTCTATACCAAGTATGCTTATTTTTATTTCTATTTTTTGCAGCCAGCTCTACGACATTGGTAGCACAAGGTAATGGCAAAAAGGAAGGAAAACCCCAAAAAGTGAAGGTAGCTAAAAATGGTAATTCTGCTGCTGCTATTACAGTGCAACTAAGCGGTATGACTAGAGAGGAGAAAAATACCATGTCTCGCTGTCCTTTGCACAACAAACACATGAGTCTTAGTGACAATTATCGAGCAGATGCGTCGGACTATACTCCTGGAGATGACTATCCATTTGCTTATCAGCTCAACTACCGTCGCTACTGTCCTGTCTGTACCAAAGTAATGGATAAAGAAGCTAAGAACTTTGAAGCTGAGGACAAGGCTGTCAACGAAGGGCTTCAAACCTTTGAGCGTTGCCCTGTGCACAATAGTCCGCTAAAAGGAAATCCTGATCAAGACAAAGTAGATTACGAAAAAAATCCTTCTGAGGATATGCCACATGCTAAACAATACTTATTTAAGTATTATTGCAAAACGTGTACGAAAGTTTATAGAATTCAAAACTAGATCATCGTTAACGAGCACCATCTAGATATCCTTATTTTCCAAAACACCCTTTTATGCTTTTTTATATACTTATAATACTTCTTGTACTCAGTTTCGGGGTTTATTTTTTATTAAAGTTCTTACGCAATGTACAGCCCTCTGAAGCTGAAGTTGACCAAGATTTAAAAGAATTAAAAGAAAAAGTCAAGGCGTTTAAAGGAGGTTTTATGCCTTGGACAGATGAAATATCTTCCAATCAAATTGATCAAATCTTGACCAAAGATAATGCTCGTTCTGGAAATGGAGTCTTTTTGTCTAGCCTTGGGGATCCTATTTTTGCCTATGCCTATAAAAATTACATCGGTCCAGGGCAAAATGCCGTGATGTATATCTTAACACAAGAACATGAATATGTCTTTAGAATCACGAATAAAGGAACAGAAGTGTTTATGGACAACGAAAGAAAGGGTCTAATTCGTGAAAATGGTATATTCTATGATTTGAAAAATGATGAAGTAGCTCAGCTAAAACGCCATGGCGCTAGTGGTATTAATAAGATTTATATAGGAGAAGAAGAAGTAGCCAAAATTGCACTTCCTGATTCAATTGCTGCTAAAGCCATTGATGTTACCAAAATAGATCTTAGTCCTCTGGAAAAGAATACGGTTCAAATGATGGCGGTTTATGATCTGGTCAGTAATATAGAAGAGACAGAAGGTTAGCAGTCAATTAAATTATTTAAAAAACGAGCATAGGGAGTTCCTTATGCTCGTTTTATTTTTTTTTAAGACTTTATAGTATTTTTTGTCCTTTTCTGTTCTTTTTTTTCGTTTAGAATGCGTTCATGAACAGCATCATAAGTTGTATTATAATCCTCAAACTCGGTGCCGAACCAACGATCCCACCACGTAAAATAGAGTCCATAATTTCCCTCAAATTTCGCATGATGCATATTGTGGTGTGTGGAAGCTGTTTTCCATTTAAAAAGCCAATGTTTTGTAAAACCTCTTGGATAGATTTCATAGCCCATATGCCCAATAACATTGAATCCTTGTTGAATAATTTGCCACAGAATAATTGCCCCCAAATGTATTGGAACAATAAAAACAAAAATAACATAAAACCCTGCTTCTACCAGCGCCTCTAATGGATGAAATGAAAAAGCAGCAAATGGGCTTGGATCAATACTTTCGTGATGAACTTTGTGGACATGTTTGTACAATAAAGGATGGTGCATCAACCGATGTGCCCAGTAAAAATAAGCATCGTGCAACAATAACATTACGCCCACGCTAACTCCCCAGTACCACCAAGCATAGCCTGTTGAATCTGTATAAATTTTTGTCCAACCATTCTTAGCTGCGATATATATACCAACATCAATAGCACAAAATATCAACAATGTTGTTCCAGAAAAAAATAGTTCTCGACGGATATGTTTGCTTGTTGCTCGTTGTTGGGGTTGAATTCTTCTAGCTTTAAACACATTTTTCCCTACTATCCAAAAGACAAAAAAGGCAGGCAAAGCAAAAACAATATAAATAAAACTATTAAAAGTAATGTCAGCAATAGCTGTTGTTAGTAAGTTCTCTAAGGTCAACATTATCTAGTGATTTTCATGATTCATAAGTAGAATAAGACAAATTTCTGCTTTTTTAATCAAACCTCTGTTGACAAATGTCAAATACGGCGAATTCGGCTTAAATTTTCTTTGGACATACCTAAAAACGAGGCGATATGCGTCAATGGGGCACGTTGTATTATATCTGGATGCTGTTCAGCATATTCCCAATAACGATCTTTTGAATTTTTGTGCTTCAAAGCACGAGTATGTTCCTCTAACTTCATGTAATAATCTTCTGTCAGTAAACGCCCCAATAAATTCAAACTAGGGTACGTTTTATACAATTCTTGCAGTTCGTTGTAGGTGATAGACCAAATCCGACTATCTTCCAATACTTCTATTGATTCTTGACTCGGTTGTTGGCTAATAAAGGAATAAACGGATAAACATGGATTGTTCTCTGACGCAAAATAGGTCGTAATATCTTTTCCATCTTGATAATAAAAACTTCTAGTCAATCCTTGCTCTATAAAACCTACACGTTGACAAATACGACCTTCTTTTAATACCAAGTCTCCTTTTTTATAAATCTGGCATATTGATATTTGGGCAATGGCTTCGTATGCCTCTTCAGATATGGGAGCGTATTCCTCTAATCCTGTTATAATTTTCTGCATAATTGAATTTTTTAACAACCTATAAAAAGATAAATAAGGCTAATAATCAACAAGACAAAACCAATGCCCCATAAAATCTAATCTAAATTTAAAATCCTACATAGGGGTTGAATTACAACAGGTTTATTCCTCTTGATTATTAGAACATTTGTTTTTTTATTAATGCTAATTTCCTATCTTACAGCTGTTTTGTGATGTATTGTTGAACTTTAAATTTACAAATTTAATCTATACGAATAGATCATTATCCCCTAATACTAAAATCGTTTAGTAGTTTATTAAAAATAATTCTTAGATAACACATCAATTAGTTTATCAATGCACTATGAGCTTGTACAATTAGTTGATTTCAGCAGCCAACAGTTGATTATTTACGTTCCGTTGCTGCTTAGCAATACTTGATATTCATAGGTATTAACGTTGTTGTCAAAGAATGAAAAATCTAAAGTTATGAAAATAAAAATTACCTTATTTAGCTCCTTTGTATTATTAAGCAATATGCTATCGGCTCAAAATGTTGGTATTGGCACCAACAATCCTCTTGAAAAATTAGATGTAAATGGTGATTTAATTGTTCGAGGTCAAGACATTTATGTCTCTCATGACAATACGACAAATGCCAACAATGATTATTTGAGTTATGACGATGCCGTTCCTTCTACTTTGGGTAGTGCTGGAATTTTTCATCTTCACGCTGATCAAGCAAGAACAGGCACATGGCAGTTGCCCTCTGCCTCAATTAGCGCTAGAGGAGCTTATTTTGCTGGGCGAGTTGGGATTGGGACAGATGCCCCTGCTACTATTGCCCATATTTCAAGCGGTACAACAAATGATGCCATTTTGCGCATTGATTCCGATACAGATAACAACAACGAAGATGATAATCCAAGGCTAGAGCTCTATCAAGATGCAAGTGCTGTTGGTGCTATGATCGGTTTTTACAATGGTTCCCTCAACGATGGAAACACTTTTAGAATAGGAACCCGCGCTAGTAATATTGACAACTGGACTACGTTCACGATTAATGCTATAACTCAAAATATAGGTATTGGCACAGAAACGCCTGACCAACGCTTAGAATTATTGGGTGGGGGAATCCAACTAAATGGAGAGTTTGGAATCGGTTTTTTAGGTGAAATTCCTAACGATGGAATCGTTTCTGGTGACCGAGCCAAAATTTACTATGATGGTGATTTTATTGGCACTTATAACGATTTTTTAGTTTTTGAAAAAACGGATGGCAATGATGCTGATCCTGATGGTGGGTTTGTTTTTACCATGAAAGGTGTTGACGATATTCGCACGCCTGCAATGACCATTCGAGGAAATGCTCGTGTAGGATTACAAACCATTACAGATCCAGCCTACGCTTTTGAACTTCCGAATAATACTGCCGTGACAATCGGTAGAGCTAGAGCCAATGCATGGGTGACCTATTCCGATGGTCGTTTAAAAGACCAACGAAAAACTATCCCATACGGTCTTTCTACTGTTTTGAAACTACGCCCCTTACAATATCAACACCATCACTCTAGTACAGATGCTAATGGGCTTTTACAAATTGATAATAACAGTAGTGTCGACATCGGATTCATAGCTCAAGAGGTAGCTTCATTAGTTCCTGAGGTCGTTTACGCTCCCAGCGACGAATCAAAAGACCTTTGGGCTGTTGATTATACACGCTTAGTTCCTGTCTTAACCAAAGCCATTCAAGAGCAACAAGCTACCATTCAACACTTGGAAGAAAAGTGCACTAAAATAGAAGCTCAATACCACAGCCTACAAGAACAACTAAAACAAAATAAATAAATAAGCGCAAATTGCTACTTGCTATTAGAGCGTCGTCAAAGATTTGGCACGCTCTGATAGCTACAATTTATCACCAACTACGTTTATAATTTGAGTCCTTCTAAGGCAACGATATCTTTGTGAGCTTGTTGTATTTTTTCTTGAATATTTAATTGAATATTCTCTATAGATGGCGACGACAGAAGTGCTTGCACCTCTATTCTGTAATCTTTATTCATATCCTCCAATCGTTGGGTCATTTTTGACATCGTTGCTTCGCTCTCTTTATAAATCAGTTCATATTGAGTTTTAAACGTCTGTTCGATTTTTTCAATCTCCACTTTTTCTTGCTCAATCAACTGCTCTAATAAAACATTGGCAGCTTCAAAATCCTTCTTCAAAGCTTGTTTCTTTTGAGGTAAATCCACTTGCTGTAACTCCTCTAATTGTTTTTGATAAGTATCTTTCAAATCTTCCAACAGTTTTTCATCCTGTTCTCGTTTATGCGCATATCGTTCCTGAAAGTAAGCCTTTCCATAATTAATGTCATGAGTTTGGGCATAAACAATACCTTCTTGATATTTCAAATATGCAGCATAGAGCTTCTCTAGATATTGGTGTGATTTCACAGACAAGTATATTTCGTCCACTCCTTTCTCATAATTAGGGCTCTCTTTGCAAAGGATAATTGTCAAATCACCATTACCTCCTTGGCTCATTGTTTGGATGTCTCTCAAATTTTTAATGGGGTATTTCTCTATTAGTTTTTTCAGACTAGCTTTCTCTAGTTTATCTGCATTGAAATGTTTATCATAAAAATAGTTTAAATCAAAAATAGACATGGCTTCATCCATCAGTGCTTGCTGTCCTATGTCAATTTCTTCTTTCAATTTCGTCTTCGCCTTTCGATAAGCCTCCTCTAATACTTTTTTTTCCTTTTGACCCAATAGTTTTAAGCTATTTTGATAGAAGCTTTTCAAACGTTTGTGCAATGCAAAAATATAACGACCATTCATTGCAACCAATAGTTGATTATGTACTGTTTGTTCAAGGTATTTTTTACTAATTGCCTCCAAAGCCACCTTTCGTTCTCCCATTAACGTTTTCACTTTAGTATCTTGCTCTTGCAAATATTTTTTTAATGGAGCTTCATATTGAATTTTTTCCTTTTCAATAGCTGCTATTTGTACCTTATTTTTTACTAAAAGTTTTTCTAAAACAACACGCTTCGTTTCTATTACGTCACGTTTTAACTGAGGGTATGTTAACCGAAATCGCTTCCACAATTTACGGGCTTTTACTTCTGGTGAAGCTATATGTCGAGTCCAAGAAACTACTCGAGGAAAAACGCTCCACAAACTTAACATCAAGCCAATAATTACTAAATTAATTAGCCATATAGGCAACAGCCAAAAATCTCCCATCATCCACCCTCCTAATGGTGTACAACTCCCTATTATAAAAAGCAAGATCCCCAGTACAATAAAAGACAATACATAATCTTTGAATGTCAATGCTAATTGAATTTGCTGTTTCCCTGATTCAATGGCTTGATGTAATGTAATTGGCAAAGGAGGCAAGCTCCCAAAAACAGCCGATACTTGTTCTTCCAACCAACGTTTAGGATGTAATTCTTCTAAATACTGCTGATACAAGACAGAAGGGAGTTTCATTTTCAACTTTGAAACATTACCCCAAAGTCCTAGAATATGCGCAAAATGAGCTTCAAGCTTTGGATCACCTATTGCTATCAAAAAAGCAGAACACCATTCATCCGCAGTTGGTCTAGCTTCGGGATTTTCGTGCCCTTCTTCAAAACATTGGATAAATAGCTCTTGTAAATTTGAGTCTATAGTATAAAATTGCTGATGAGGGGGAGGGACAACAGAGAATACGGCTCGATTGATGGTACGATGAACAAATAGACCATGCTCAATTTTCTCGTGCAAACTCACCAAATGATCATAAGGCGGGTTCGCTGATGCGGCAAAAGGATGAATGCCACATAATAATTTATAAAAAATAACTGCTAAACCAAAACGATCCCAAGACTCACTGACCGTTTCATTTTTTCGATGCGCATTTGAATAAAATTCGGGTGGTGTATACTCGGGAGTAGCTACAGGAGCTGGAAAAATAGCGACTTCCTCCTCAACTACTTCAACAGAATCTGTATCAACAATTGCCAATAAGCCATTGGGTTGTATCAAAATATTTTCAGGCTTCATATCAACCAACACATAATGTTCGGTAGCATGCATTTGATAAATCGCAGCTGCTAGATTAAAACAAATTCTTAACCGATACTGAAGTGAATCTGGAGCGTTAAAACTAAATCGTTGCCACTGCTTCCCCAAATGCTTGGGTAGTTTTCCCAAACAAAGCAATTCCAATTTTTGTCCTTTTGCAAAAGGCATGACAAATCCTACAAATTGATACGATTGGGTATACAAAGCATCTTTTATCCAAACAATGGCGTCATTTTCAGAAAGCCCGATGGGAGGGTTTTCTATCAGGTATTGTGTTTTCTCTTCTCGTTGTTGACTCCTTTTGTGAGGATGATACAGTTTGGCAACATAATTTTGATACGCTGTCGGAGCTACTATTTTATACAAACCGCCTTCGCCTCCACCAGCAAAAGGCTTGGCTGCTAATTCAATAACTGTTCTACTTTCTTTTAAAAGGTATTGATTAGACATGAAGAAGTTTTTATTAGCAACGGTTATCTAGCAAACTATACAAGTAGTTCGATTAAAGGCGATCACCCAATATAAGATTCTACGAATACCTATTCCTGTCCGTCTATTTTTTCTACCAAGTTAATTGCAAAATCTAGCAATTGTATTAGTGCTTGTCTTTTTGAAAAAGTATCGGGTAACCAAGCTGTCTTTATATACAAGCGTTTGCGTTCTAAAACAAATGAAGAGAATTTTATCTTGTTCAAAATGGTAACTTTCTCTCCCATTGCAATATCAAACAACTCTTCCAAACACTCGTTGTTATTAGAAGCCAATATCAACTTATCTAAGTTAACATTTTTCAACTGATGAATTGGTTCTATATCTAATGTTTTTTTGTGGTCTGATTTTGCAATCGTCTTTTTTTGGAGTACAAGTGTTGTCCAGTTTGGGTTTTCACATTGAATAATTAACTCCAATTGTTGTTTTTTAGTTTCTTCTTTGAGGGGATTTTGATATAAGTTTAAAACAAAACGATGGTTTCGAATCGTTCCTTCTACTGTATAATCATACGATTTAGAATAAGTTGCTACTTGCTTTTTGGTTTTTAATTTTTGTTCTTCTATACCAAAGATTTTATAAATAGCTTTCAACTCTTCTTCTATGTGTTCAAATGCCTCTTTGACAAATAATCGACGTAGCATATATTGCTTTTGTATTCGCTAATAGGGATTTCTTTTGCTTGAGTAATTTTTGAGGGGAACTAATATACAATTTTAGTTGGAAGAAAGCAACTCTCATTCTAACAAAATTAATAAAAATCATATAATTCAAACCCTTTTATTAAACTTTAATCACTCTCATTTTGTGATAACCAAGCCAAACTAAACTGATCCAGTGAGTTTTACTCAGCCCCAAAGACTTTGTTTAGGGACTAATTTTCAGCCATACAGTAAGCACCCCACGAAAGACGAGCCAAACAACAATATTAAGTTGATTATAAAGCTATAAAATACGATTATCCTCATAAAAAACGTTATTTTACAAAGCTATCACACTCAAGAAATATTATCAATGCCCTTACTTTTACTCTATATCCTATTATCTTTTCACGCTACAGCCATGCTTGCTCAAGCCCCTTTATCTGCTCAAAAGTTAGTAGATAGCAGCGAATATTTAATTTATGAGGACATGGATTTGGCGATAGCCAAACGGTTGAATAAAAAAGCTCAGCAACTTTTTAAAGCAGAAAACGACCTCGAAGGTTTGGCGCACTGTGCCATCAACACAGCCACTATCTGGGCTCAAAAAGATTCTTTTCAAAAATCGGTTCTTTTATTAGATAAAGTAGCAAAAAACTTTTCTCCTACACTACTTCCAAACAGTCGTCTATTAGGGCTTTTTTTTACGTCCAAAGCTTGGGCACTATGGGGCGCCGCTGATTATCCACTAGCTTATAATCATGCATTGCAAGCTTGTCAGATTTTGAAGCAATGCAAGGATTGGAAACGCTATGTCAATGCTTCTTTAATTGCGACCTATGCCATTTATTATAACAATGCCAGTGATTTTAGCCTTATCGATACACAAATGGATAGCACCTATCAAGTTGCCTTAGATTATTTACCCAATTCTAGTTTGGCATTTAAGTATATTTATCAACTCTATGGCTCTATTTTATATCAGCAAGGACGCATCGAAAAGGCAATTGATATGACCCATCAAGGTTTGGACTATGAATATCAGTTTTTGCTTAAAGATCATCACCAAAAAGATTCTTCAATTGTTGCCAAATACTACAGCAATTTGGGGCGTATGTACTCCGAGAATGACGATATAGAACAAGGAATTATCTACTATAAAAATGCCTTTATTATCTATGAAAAGCTAAACGATTTTGGGGCGCTTATTAAGCTTTGTACTCGCATTGGTGAATTGTACGAAAAAAAAGAAAAAAGCAACGAAGCAGATTTATATTTTGGAAAAATTCCAGAGTATATTCCTTTGCTATCCAAGGATCCCATTTTACAATTGAGGGAAAATAATTTTGAGCACCTATCTATGGCGTACTATTACAATCACTTCAATTTTAATGATTCTATTCTTGATTATTACAAAAAAAATATCGCCTATATAAAAAAACACCAACTAGGAGTTGATAAAGCATACCTAAATATTGGGAATGCTTTTGAAGCTTTGGGAAATTATATAGAGGCTAAAAAATACTATCTCAAAGCACTTCAGCTCGCTACACAAAAATATGGACATCAAGGCACCAAAGTTGCTTCAATTTATTTCAAAATTGGGCACTTGGCAGCCGAAGAAGGGCATTATCCCAAAGCGATTAGTTACATGGATACCGTGATTTTGCTGTTAGATGAAAGCCCCGAAAATCAAAATGACAAAATTCTTTTGTTAGAGTATTTACTAGACAAGTCTATTGCTATTGAAGCTTATCAAAAACGAGGGGATGCTTTTGTTCAAGAAGGAAAGCTCAATCGTGCCCATAGTGATTTTAACAACATCATTTTACTAACCAACTATTTGAGAGATCACTACATTGATAATGAATCGAAATTGTTGTCGATCAATCGCCTTCGTCCTGTATACGAAAAAGCAGCATCAACAGCATGGAATTTGTATAAAAAACAAAACAACGAAGCGTACAAGATGTCTATTTTTGACTATGCCGAACACAGTAAGTCTGCTTTGTTAAATGAAAATATTCTGAAATTTAGAAATAATTATACCGAAGGAGGGACTGGAATTTCTAAAGCGCTATTACAACAAGAAGAAAACTATATCGTACAAATTGATCGATGTAAGGAGCATATTTTAGAAGCAAAAAAAGAACAAAATCCAGAAAAAGAAGCAATTTACCTCCAAAAAATGTTGCTATTAGAACAAAAACTCGATTCGTTTGAGCAATATCTTCAAGCTACTCATCCTAGTTATCGATCTTGGGACTATGGTAGAGATTCGATTGTTGCTCCCCAAGAAGTGCAAAGGCATTTAGATGACGATGAGCTTTTTATTGAGTACTTTATTAGTAATAATCATTTTTTTGTGATTTATATCTCTAAAGAAGTTGTCAAAATAAAAGAAATATCCAATTTTGATATAGCGATACTTAATGAAAAAATAAAAGACCTTAGACGTTCTTTGTCTAATGTTAGCTTTATTTTGCAACAGGAACAAGAGGCTTACCAAGTCTTTTGTACAACAGCTTATTGGTTATATAAAAACACCTTAGAAGATGAGCTATTAAATGGTAAAAAACATCTTATTATTGTTCCCGACAGAGGCTTGCATTACGTTCCTTTTGAAGCCTTGCTAACGGACACACTTCAAACAAAAGGCATTGATTATCAAAGTCTCCCTTACTTAATACAAGATTATACCGTCCATTATGAGTATTCAGCTGCCATTATGGCTAATAACCAACGAAAAGTAAATACAGAAAATGGTCGAATATTAGGCTTTGCGGCAAGCTATGGGCAGCAGTTTGCCTACGAAAATTTCTCTCCTTCTCTTACAAAAGAAAGAAGTGCTGAGGAAACGCATACGCACAATTCGGCTGTTCCTATTCCAGGTACCATAACAGAACTAAGGAAGATTCAAGAAAAATTTAAAGGTTCCTTTTTTACCTATCAAGCGGCCAATGAGCATAATTTTAAACAGCAATTAAAACAGCACAGTTATAGTGTCGTTCACTTAGCCATGCATGGAGTCGTAGATTATAATCATCCTGCTTATTCTGCCTTACTTTTTACAGAAAACCTAGACTCTTTGGAAGATAATTTATTATATGCTTATGAAACACAACATCTCAATGGGCATCATGCCAACCTGGTTGTCTTGTCGGCTTGCAAAACGGGCTATGGAAAATACGCACAAGGAGAAGGTATTATTTCATTAGGACGTAGCTTTATGTATGCTGGAATTCCTAGTATTGTCATGACGTTGTGGGAACTGAATGACGAAACTAGTGTGGAGGTAATTCAGTCGTTTTACGCAGGGCTAGCTCAAGGATTAACCAAAGATGAAGCCATGCAAAATGCCAAGATTCAATACTTAAACAATAACAAAGGTTTTACTGCTCATCCCTTTTTCTGGGCTAGTATGATTTGTATTGGCAATCAACAAGCCATTCCCCTAGCACAAAAATCTCATCCTTGGTATTGGTATCTTCTGGGTGGCGTATTTGTTATTGGTGTACTTTGGAGAATTGGACGGTATCTGTTGGCACAACGTTCATCTGAAGTTTAGTTGAATTGACTTAATAATTCCTGAGTGGCAACATAATCTTTCCAATATTGCTCTGACTGGACATATTCTATTTTTTCGTTTAATGCAGCAAGAATTAGATGATAATCTGGTAAACTTTCATCGTATTCAAGCTTTGCACTTTTTAGATTTTCTAGAATGCTTTTCTCTAAATCAGACCTTACTTTCACTAATAATTTATTTATATAAAGTCGCCCTGGAATTTTAGCATTAGGATAACAATCAAGCGACATATTTTGATGAAACTCTATTTCAATTTTTTCTCCAGCTATGTTTTCACAGTAGACTGTAACCGAACCACCATCCATCCAAAAAGATAAATCTTTAATTATCATTCTTGACTGAAAGTTAATATTTAGCTGCTCCATCTTACATCTATGTTAATCAATAAAAATTCAAGAGTTCCAACAAAATAACAATTCAATCCCCCTAGCCCCCCACTACTTGCTCCCACTGTACCGTTCGTCCAAGGCAAACTTATCCGAAAATTTTGGTGTGATATTTTTATAAAAATCCATAATTTCCGACATATCTCGATGAATATCCCCCGTTGGATAAATCATTTTACCGATACCACTCACTTTCTTTTGGTAATCTAAATACCCCAAAGCAATGGGTACATTTGCTTCCAAAGCAATATAATAAAACCCTGTTTTCCATTTTTTTTGCAGTGCCCGTGTTCCTTCTGCTTGAACAATAACCGCCAATTGATCGTGTTTTTTAAATAGATTGGCAATAGCGCTCACAAGATTCATACGCTGATGACGATTATTCGGTATCGATCGATCCACACCAATTCCTCCCATTAATTTAAAGAAACCACCATAAGGAAACTTCATCCAATCTTTTTTGATGGTATAACGTAGGTTTACTCCCAAAGCTGCCATCGAGTACACGGCTATGGGATAATCCCAATTAGAAGTATGCGGGGCAGCAATCACAACACACTTTTCAAATAACTCTTTAGGAGTATTTGGATCTATTTTCCACCCCAAAATTTTTATAACGATTTTTCCTATTATTTTCTTCATAACATTTAGTCACACAACTCGCATCCAAAACAATTGCTTTGCGATAAGATTCGTTTGCTAATCCTCCAAATCTTGCTGTTCCCAATAATTCTTTTTTTTCCAGCCATTGTAAAAAATCAATGCCCCTCCTAAAAAAATAAAGTAAACCAAATAAATATAATGCCCTTCGTCATTAATCAACGAATACAGAGACATCATCCCTGCAATCAAACAAAAAGCAATGCCTATCCAAATCATTTCTCTTGCCTGCCGTTGAATTGCTTTCTGCTCATCCCGCTCCAAAATGTAAGGATCCAAATCTCTCATTAACGATATCAATTCATCTCCCTTTATCCCATTTTTGATCGCTAAAGCTCTTATTTCATCGTAGCTCTGTCCCGCTTCAACATACGAGCGATATTTCTCTGTGTGTTTACTTTTTATCATTCTATATATAATAATCCATTACTCCGTTTAACAATCGTATCAGTTTACTTCGTGAGCGCTACGCTTTTAGTTAGCTTTGTTACTCCCTATGGTCGTGAGCTCGCATAGCTCGGTTCGCTGCTACTACGTGGTATTGCAGGAGTGCTTCGCAGTTGATTATTAACAAGATATATTTTTGCCAATCTTTG
This sequence comes from Aureispira sp. CCB-QB1, assembly GCF_000724545.1. Classification (GTDB taxonomy): domain Bacteria; phylum Bacteroidota; class Bacteroidia; order Chitinophagales; family Saprospiraceae; genus Aureispira. The sequence continues at coordinate 57,286 of NZ_JHBV01000016.1, forward strand.
CACTGAAAACTGATAATCAAAACCAATACAAGAAACTAGTAAAATAAAGTGTTTAAAGTATTTCAATTTGCTCTTTCACTAATTTCCAATCTGCTAAATGTTCCTCATTCCAAACGATATTACTTTCGATAGGCTCATTAGTCAACAAATCAATTGTTTGTAATAAAACGTCATCATGATAGTAAGATATTTGTGTACTTTCATCTTCGATTCTAGCTCCATTCTCTGTTATTCTCTCTTTTAACTGAATCACTTCGACAGCAACTAAAGCACGATTTTTAACAAAAAACAGCTTACCTCCTATTGGCTCCCCATCAAAATAATCCGCATAAACTCGAATGTATTGATCTCCAAATTGAATAATTTCTAGTGCTCCTGATTCTGTAGGTTTTCCCAAAAAAGCAGAAAATGGTACTGATTCCACATAATTTTCTGCTTCCTCTACACTTTCGTCATATGCTTTTTTTAATGCCAGCGTAGTCGCTAGGGCTGTTTCTAATTGAATGGCCTGTTGTTTTGCCTTTTCAGCAGCATCTATTGCTCTCAAGCTATCTATACGGGCAGCATCTTCTACAGATTTCTGAATCAACCGAACTGTTGTATCTATTTGTACGAATGCTTCTTGATTGGCATTTTCTGCTGTTTCTTCACTACTGCAAGCTGTTAAACAACCCAAAATAAAAATGCTCAGACAACAAATACAAGGTTTCATATTAATAATTTTTATGGAGACGTTGTTGCATATTAGTAGTTCGTTGTTTTTTTACCTTTTACTAAAAAGACAAAAAAAACAACATCTATATTACCTTAATAACCAAAACCTTAACACAAAACACAACGAATCCACAACTTTCTAATTATCAACTGCGCAGCACTCACGAAGTAAACTAATAAAGGTTTTCAACGACCACGTAGTAGCAGCGCAGCTAACTATTGTGCATATATATTAAAACGGTGTAAAATAGGGGCTAACAAACAGGGATTAAAGTCTATATATTAACTTCTTAGGAAGTTGCTTATTCGACTACTCTACAAAATAACAGCACTACTAACTATTGTCTACTCTAATCATATTTATAACCTCCTGCGCCATTGTTTTGTTCTAAATCAACGCCCAAACCTAATACAATTCGATTGACAAAATTAAAATAAGCAATCACTAATGTCGCATCCAAAATAGCCCGATCTTCTACATCTAATGCTCTTAAAGGTTGTAAATAAACAGCTTCATCGGCTTGAGAAGGGTTTTGTGTCAATTGCTTTGCCAAATCGCACCATAAGCGATCTTCCTCCGATAAATCAACTTGAGTATAATCCTTTATCAATTGATTTACCTTAGCTTCATCTTTCCAAAAATGACGTACAGCTTCTGCGTGATGGGTCGTACAATATAAGCAATTATTATAAACAGAAACGACAACAGCAATCATTTCTCGTTGATAGCGACGCAACGGAGATTTTCCAAACATAATTTTCATGTACAAATCCATGTGTGCTACAATTGTACTCGGATTAAGACTTTGAATCTTGTGTACAGAAGCAAGTTTTCCCCTACTCTTTATCAAATCATCATAAATTTCTTTTAATTCTCCTTCTGCTTCCTCGTGTTCAATTACTTTGATATGCGCCATGTTATCAACTGTTAATTTCAATAATTAATAATTCGCTACGATCACTCCAAGAACGAACTGACCGACAAAAGCCTTTTGATCCAAATGGTTAACGAATGAATTGCTAAAATTCTAAGGTTAAAAATAAAGATTCCCATCCAAAGAAGCTCTTATCTAGCTATAAAATATGGATTCGTTGGTAAGTTTTGAGACAATTACTAAAAAAGGGACTCCGAAATAAATCTCGGATTCCCTTATCGAACGTTGCAAAAAATTAATGCTCTTTTTAGGTTTTTTAGCCTTTTTTATCGTTTGACATTTTTTTATAAAAATGATATTTTACAATTTCTAGATAAGCATATAAGCTATCTTTGTTTCCCATTTTAGCACAATAGACAGGAGGAGGCAAGGTCTTTATTTCTTCCAACAAAGAAGGCGAAAGGCTCGACGATAAGAACAAATAAGGGACACAATGCTTTCTACTAATGTCTTGAATCCAACTTAAATAAGCAATGTCTTGTTCTTGAATAGGATACAAAATCAACATTACGATTTCTTTTCTTAATAACTCAGAACAACCAACACCAGCACTCAACACTTGATAATCTAACTCTGTTAGAAGAGCAGTTAAATGATTGATTGTTGGCGTATGTTGACTAATAATGAGTATTTGAGAACGAGACATATAAAAATAGATTTAATTAATGCCTAAATATCTATCATTCGGCGCAAATTTAGCGGATAGAAGTTCTCAAATAGTCTAATGATGTTCTCAATGGTAGGTTTTTACTCTACATTCACTTTTTTTAGTAATTCTGCACGATACCCTTTTCCAAATGGTAATTCATGTCCTTTGATTGTTAAATAGATTGTTCCTATGCTTTCTACCTGTTTTAAATTGATGACATAACTTCTATGAATTTTAAAGAAATAGTCTGGTAAGCGTTCTATAAACTTAGACATACTATTGCGGATTAAATACTCCTTGGTATTGTTCAAAATGATTCGAATATAAACATGCTCGCTTTTGAGAAACAAAATGTCTTCAAAATTAACTTTTTGAAAGCTTTGCTTGTGCTTAACAAATAAGGCCTCATTAAGGACGACATTTTCGGTTCTTTCTTCTGATTCTGGCAAGCGTTTTTCTCCTAATTCTCCTGTATTATTTTGACTGTAATTGTACAAGGCTATCTCTATAGAAGTATACAAATCGTTTTTATCAAAAGGCTTTAATAAATAAGCTGGTGGGCTTACTTTTTTGGCTCGTTCTACTGTTGCAGGATCTGCATTGGAGGTTAAAAATATGAATGGAATTTCATACTCGTCTTTGATTTTCCAAGCCAGATCAATGCCATCTCGTCGCCCAGCCAGTTGAATGTCTAACAATGCCAAGTCTGGCTTTTCTGCTTCCAAAATTTCCAAAGCCTCTGTATAGCTAATTGCAGGTTCCAAAACATCATAGCCCAATTCTTCCAAAATAGAACAAATATTGTCTGCTATGATCATTTCATCCTCAACAACCAAAATCTTAATCTTTCCCATTAATCAATCGTTTTTCGAAGTGCTGTATCTTTAAAATAAATGCTAAAAAGTGCGCCATTAGAATTTTCATAAGTAGCCTTTCCAAACAGTTGTTTGCTCAATCGACGCACCAACCTTAATCCCAAACTTCTTGCTTTTTGCAATTGAAAGTCTACGGGCATCCCTTTCCCATTATCTTGTACTTGCAACAAATAACTCCCTTCTTCCAACTTCTTTAAAACTATTTTTAATTCAGGTCTCGTGTTATTCGCAAAAGCATATTTGCAAGCATTGGTCAACAGCTCGTTTAGGATTAAACCTAGTGGAATAGCCGTATCAATATCAAAAGCAACCTTAGCATCTATGTCCAAAATTAAGTTGGGTTCCATGTCAGTAAGGGTTGCCATAATCTGATGGTACAACTGTTCTGTGTACTCCTTAAAATTAATGGTAGCAATGTCCTCATGTTGATACAATTTATGGTGAATGAGTGCCATTGACTTCACCCTAGCTTGTCCATCTGCAATAGCAGTTCGAGCCGTTGTATCTTCAATTTTGTTCGATTGTAAATCTAACAAACTCGATATGATTTGCAAATTATTTTTAACACGATGATGGATTTCTTTCAACAAGAGTTCCTTTTCTTCATTTTGCTGATCGACAACCTTTTTTTGTTGCGTAATCAAATTGTTTTTAGCAGTTAAAGCAGCATTGGCTCGACGCTTTTGAGCAAAAAACCAGTACAGCATCCCCAATAGCAATAGAGCAATTACCAGTATGCCACCTCCTGCATACAACAGCGTTTTTTGCTGTTTATTTTCTGCCAATTGCAAGGCTTTTTCTTGGTTGAGGCTTTTGATTTCAAATTCCTTTTTTTCGGTTTGATATTTGGTTTCCAAATCCAAAACAGCATCAATTTTGTTTTTCTTAAACAAAGAATCTGAGAGTTCAATGATTTGATTAGCCACTTCCAATCCATCTTTATAATTATTAGTAGCTTGATAAATTGCTTTTAAAATTCTATACCGCCCCAAACTCGCATCTAAATTAGCCGCAGGACACTCAATGCTTTCTTCGGCATAGTATTGAGCTTCTTTTAAACTTTGAGCAGCCTCTGTAGAGTTTTCTGTTCTTGTTTTTGAATATAATTCATAGTGTAACTTTGCTAAATTTTTACAAATGTCTCCATAATCTAAATTCTTTTTAGACGCCAATACATTTGTTGCTTTGGTATAATAGACAATAGCAGAGTCATATTTCTCTGTGCTTTGATAAACATTGCCGATCCCTCGATAACTCCTAGAACGACCTGTTGGGTGACTAATTTGCTCATAAAAATTCAACCCCTTTTGATAATAATCCAAAGCTTCTTCGTATCTGTTCTCCTCCAAATAAACGCCTCCTATATTGTGGTTAATTAAACCCTCCAGTTCTTTATTATCCGTAGTTTGGAGTAGATCTAGCCCATTTTGATAATAAACAATTGCACGATCATATTCTTTGAGTATTTTATACAATCCTGCAATGCTATTAAGTAGCACAATTTCTCCTTTTATATCCTTGGTTGTTTGATTTCTATACGATTCTAATGCCGTTTGATAAACCTCTAATGCTTTCTTATTTTCTCCTGCAAATTTGTGTACTTCCCCCTTAATTTGATACGAGCGATTCACTCCCATTTCAAAACCTTGCGCTTTAAATCTTGTAAGCGCACTATCAATAGAAGCAACCGCAGAATCTAGCATTCCCAAATCTCTATACAACAAGGTCAAATTCATATAGGCATGTCCTAACTTTTTGGTTGCGTTCAACTCTTTCTTAATAGCAATGGATTTTAACAATAATTTGGTTCCTTTTTGCACCTCTCCCATTTGCCCATAAAGTGTTCCTATAACCATATAAATATCCGATGCTTCCTCTTGCATACCAGCAGCCTCATAACTCTTCAAGGCTTTTTGTCCGTATTCCATGCCTTCTTTGACATACCCCCAACTAGTATAAGCAATCGAAGTATAGTGCAACAACAAAGGCTCATACTTAGCTCGAATTTCAGAATTTAGCCCTTCTATGGTTGTTTGTGCTTTATTATAATATCCAACTGTCGAATCTAGATTTTTGTACAAATAATAATCCCCCAATCCTATCAAAGATTCTACCTTGACAGTATCTATCGTTGTCAACGCATAAGACCGCTGCAACGAGTCCAAAATATTATCGGTCTGTGCTGTGGCAATATTCGTCCATAAACAAACCCCAAAAAGAAGGCAATAATAGAGTTGTTTTAAACACCCCATTCCTTTGAATTTAGATACCATATAGAACAATGTATTTTTAAAATATTATAATGCGCCCAATATACAAAAAAAGGGCTTGCAGTTTCTCTGCAAGCCCTTTTAATAAGGATTAAACTCCTATTAATCTTAAGCATCTTCCAATGCCGCAACACCACCAACGATTTCGGAAATTTCAGCAGTAATTGCTTCTTGACGAGCTTTATTATAGTTAATTTTCAGTTCTTTTAACAAGTCTTCAGCATTCTCGGTTGCATTTTCCATTGCTGTCATACGAGCGCCTTGCTCCGAAGCATTAGAATCAAGAATAGTTTTGTGCAACTGCGTTTTAAGAATAGTAGGCACCAAGTAGTCCAATAAATCTTCCTTGTTAGGTTCAAAGATGAAATCTGCGTTTTCATCCGTACCATCTTCTGTTACTTCTAATTTAGCAACAGGTAAGAAAGGCTCTACAGTAAAGTTTTGAATAGCAGCATTTTTGAATTGTGCATAAACAATATCGATAGCATCGTATTGCTCTGTCTCAAATTTAGACATCAATTCACTCGCTACTCTAGAAGAATCTTCAAAACCAAATGTTTTGGTTACCAAGCCCATGTGCTCTGTATTCAAAATAGCATTAGGAACACGGCTTTTTAAGTAGTCATATCCTTTTTTACCAATAAAAAGGTATGTCAAATTTCCAGCATTGTATTCCAATTCGTACTTGGTTTCAGATAGCTCTATTGCCAACTTAGAAACATTGGTATTAAAACCTCCACACAATCCTCTATTAGAAGTTATGACGACAACCAAAGCATTTTTAACTGGACGCTCAACACCAAAAGAAGTACTTGCATCACCTTCCAAATTGGAAAGAATATTGGATAACATAGCACTTAACTTGTTGGAATAAGGACGCATTTCAACAATAGCCTGTTGTGCACGACGCAGCTTAGCAGCAGCTACCATTTTCATAGCTTTTGTTATCTGCTGAGTAGATATAACAGACGAGATACGTTCTCTTACTTCTTTTAAGTTTGCCATTTTTAATTCTTTATTTTATATCATAGTAGTTAGCAAAAGTTGGATAAAATAAGAACTATTCCATCCAACTTTAAAAACTATTATTATTACGCTTAAAATTTAGCTGTTAACTCTTTAGCCAAAGCTTCTACTTTTGCTAAATCAGCTTTATCGTATTTACCAGAACGGAAGTTCGCCAATACATCACTATGACGCTCTTTCATCTTAGCCAAGAAGAACGCTTCAAATTCCATGACACGCTCTACTGGTACATTTTGAACCAAACCTTTTGTTCCCAAGTAAATGATAGCTACTTGCTCCTCTACAGCTACAGGAGAATATTGAGCTTGTTTCAAGATTTCTACGTTTCTTACCCCTTTGTCTAGTACTGCCTTGGTAGCAGCATCCAAGTCAGAACCAAATTTAGAGAACGCCTCTAACTCACGGTATTGAGCTTGGTCCAATTTCAAGGTACCAGATACCTTTTTCATTGGCTTGATTTGAGCACTACCTCCTACACGTGATACAGAAATACCTACGTTAATTGCAGGACGAATACCAGAGTTAAACAAGTTAGACTCCAAGAAAATTTGACCATCTGTAATCGAAATTACGTTGGTTGGGATATAAGCAGAAACGTCTCCCGCTTGAGTTTCGATGATAGGCAATGCTGTCAATGATCCACCACCTTTGATCAAACCAGCTTCTTTCAAAGAAGGAGGAACGTCGTTCATGTCGTTTGCAATATCATCGTTGTTGATAACTTTTGCAGCACGCTCTAACAAACGAGAGTGTAAGTAGAATACATCACCAGGGTAAGCCTCACGTCCTGGAGGACGACGCAACAACAAAGATACCTCACGGTAAGCAACCGCTTGCTTAGACAAATCATCATAAATGATCAAAGCAGGACGTCCAGTGTCACGGAAATATTCTCCAATCGCAGCTCCCGCAAATGGAGAGTAGAATTGAAGTGGAGCAGGGTCAGAAGCAGCAGAAACAACAATTGTTGTATACGCCAAAGCACCTTTCATCTCCAATGTTTGAGCAATCTGTGCTACTGTAGAAGCTTTTTGTCCAATCGCTACATAAATACAGTATACAGGCTCTCCTTTATCATAAAATTCTTTTTGATTCAAAATTGTATCAATGGCAATCGCTGTTTTACCAGTTTGACGGTCACCAATGATCAACTCACGTTGTCCTCTACCAATTGGAATCATAGAGTCGATCGCTTTGATACCAGTTTGTAGAGGCTCGTTTACCGGTTGACGGTAAATTACACCTGGAGCTTTACGCTCTAAAGGCATTGAGTATGTTTTTCCTTGGATAGCACCTTTACCATCAACAGGAATACCCAAAGTATTTACAACACGACCAAGAATACCTTCTCCAACTTGGATAGAAGCTACTTCTCCAGTACGCTTAACTTTATCACCTTCTTTAATTTTTTCAGCAGCACCCATCAATACCAAACCAACGTTGTCTTCTTCTAAGTTAAGTGCGATAGCTTGAATTCCATTTTCGAACTCTACTAGCTCACCTGACATTACATTAGTTAAACCATAAACGCGCGCAATACCATCACCTACTTCTAGTACGGTACCTTGTTCTTCTAATTTAGACTGAGTATCAAATCCGCTAATTTGTTCTTTTAAGATTGCAGATATCTCGTCTGGTTTTACGTTAGCCATTTTTATATATTTTTGGTATACAGATTTTCACTAAATTGCTTCTTCATTTGGTCCAATTGGTGCAACAAACTTGCGTTGTAAATTTGACCATCAAATTCCAAGATAAAACCACCAATAATAGAAGGTTTAATCTCTTTTATAAGTTCTACTTCTTGTTCTAACAAACCTTTCTTTTTGAACGTATCGAGTAGATCTTTGGTTGTTTCTTCACTCAATTCAACAGCAGTAGTCAAACGAACCGCAGAAACGTGCTTTTCTTTGTTGTACATAAGGTGAAAAGCACGGCAAAAATCGCCCATGTATGGCTCACGCTTATGTTCTATCATTACATGGAAAGTTTGCAACAAACGCTTATCGCTATTAGCAAATACAGCATCCATTACATCCTTCTTCTTGTCGATAGGAATAATAGGACTTTTCAAGAAATCTCCAAACTCTTCATTTTGGGCCACCTCCCAAGCATTCATAACATCAGTATGAACTTGGTCTAGGTTTCCTTCTTTCTTTGCTAAATCGAAGATAGATTTGGCATATCTTGATACAATTCTTAAAATTGACATATTTAGAATTTATAAATGGCAAACTAAGAACACTAAGCTCTTAGTTTTAAATTCTTAATTAAAATATTAAGCTAATTCTTTCTTTAGATCGGCAATCTGAGATTGTACAAATGCCTCATGGTTTCCTTCCAATTCTCTCTTCAACAATTTCTTAGCAATATCAATAGAAGATTGACCAATTTGGTTTTGGATGTTTGTCTCCAATTCTTTCATACGGTTTTTCTTGTCTTGCTCTGCAGCTTCCAAGATATTTTTCTCACGCTCTTTACCTCTAGCTTCCCCTTCAGCAATTTTTGTTTTCTTGATTGCTTCAGCTTCTCTAAGAATTTCCAAACCTTTTTGCTCTGCTTCTTTCAACAAAGCTGCTTTTTTAGCTTCCATGCCTTCTAGGGCAGCGTCCGCTTCTTTGGCCTTGCTCAAAGATCCATCAATAAAGTTTTCACGATCTTCCAATGCTTGGGCAATGTCCTTGAAAAACTTGCTCAAAAACAACCAAACTAAGATAAAAATCAAAAGTGTCCAGAAAAGTAGTCCCACACTTGGATTCAACACTGGGAAACCTGATGATAGAAAAATCATTTTATCGTATATTTTGTGTTATGGTATAATTGTATAATTAAAATCTTCTGTAATTTTTCAACATTAAAGAAACTTACTGGTAGCCAATCGCTACCAGTTAAGTCCATTTTTTGTTCGTCTTTTGACTAGCTGTAAGGTTGTAACAAAACAACCAAAAGAGCTACTACGATTGCGAAAAGAGCTGCACCCTCAACAAGAGCTGCTGCTACAATCATATTTGTACGAATGTCACCAGCTGCAGATGGTTGACGAGAGATACCTTCCATTGCTTTTCCACCAATTTGTCCAATACCCATTCCTGCTCCAATTACTGCTAAGCCAGCACCGATAGCTGCGATTCCTGCACCCATTACTTTACGGTTTAAAATGTTAAAAAAATAAAAATATTTATATCTATATAAAAATCCTAAATGATGGATTATTAAGTTCTATCTAATGAGCGTGCTCGTGATGGTCGTGTGTCTCTACTGCACTTCCAAGATACAAGGCAGTCAACAAAGAGAATACAAATGCTTGTAAGAACGATACGAATAACTCTAGCAAGTTTAGTGCAAACACAAAGGGTACGGCTAAGCCAACTCCTGCCGCTGCACCACCTAAGCCCATTGCTGTTTTAAAGAAGAAAATCAAACTTACTAAACTCAAAATAATAACGTGACCTGCTGTAATGTTTGCAAACAAACGAATAAATAAAGTAGCTGGTTTAATAAACAAACCTAATACTTCAATAATCGTCAACAGAGGTTTTACAAATGTTGGTACACCTGGCATCCAAATAATATGCATCCAGTAGTCTTTGGTTCCATTTAAGTTCACTACGATGAAAACAACTAAAGCTAACATCATTGTGACTCCAATATTTCCTGTAATGTTGGCTGAACCAGGGAAGATAGGAATTAATCCCAATAGGTTACAGAAAAGAATAAAGAAGAATACACACATTACAAATGGGAAGAAACGTTTCCAATCTTTTTCTCCAATAGCTGGTCTTACTACCTCATCGCGCATAAATATAATCAATGGCTCAAAGAAAGATTGTACTCCTTTTGGTGCTTGCTTTTCTCTAGCTGTGTAAGCTTTTGAGATTTTTGAGAATACTATTATTAATAGAATCAAAGCCAACAACATCCCAAATACATTTTTAGTAATTGAGAAATCTTGCCAAGATGAGTTTGTATTTTGTAACGACATACACGCTTCTAATGCATACGTTTTTGAACCATACTGAATGGTTGCAGCATGAACATCATTATCAGCGTGATCCGCTGCTATAGCATGATCATCATGTGGTGTAATGCCATGCTCGTCTACTGTTTGATGTCCAGCATGACCGTGATCGTCATGTGCTTCATGACCATGTCCATGACCAAAAGAAACTTCTACTGTTTTGTCTCTAGGAAAATCCTCTCCTACTACACGCATTAAAATTCCGTGATGCAAAACATAACCATTAACGGCTTTGTGCCCGTGCTCAAAACTGCTTGACATAGTAAACATCAAACCATCATCAGACCAAGCAATACAAGGCAACGGAATGGACAAGTCTCCAGCGATATGAAATTCATTCGCATCTCCCAAGTGATGCATCATCGCTTCAATTGGATCTTCTTCTTTCGTCTCCCCCTCATTAGTATCTGTTGCAAACACTGTTTGATTACAACTTAACAACATGATTACTAGTAGAGAAAATGTAGTTTTTAACGTCTTTAACATGTTCATTTTTATAAGAAACAACAAACTATATTCTGTTTTCAAGTGCAAAGATATGCTTTTCTTTAGTAATAAAAAATATCTTTTGCTTTTTTCTTTTCTTGTTTCTAAAGCTTTTTTTGCTTTTTCATTTTTACAAATAGTATAACCAACAAAAGTGTAGTTAAATCTTCCGAAAACACCCTTTAAACAAAACATTATTTCGAAAAACAGATGCAAATCAAGTTATTAACTTGCAAGCTATAAACTATAAAACTTGTTTTTTTTAGGATTAAAATAGGTATATTTGCCTTTCTTTTTCATTTCTAGTTTCTAGACTGCTGTTGTTTTTATCAAAAACAGTAAAAAAATAGAAACGTTACCAATGCAAATCAGTATATTCATTTGGATAACCAATGAGTTGATAATTATAGAAAAAGAATCAATACTCAACCTTTTATATTAACAGACAAATAATCTATGACGGAATTTACTCGCTCTCAATTAGCTCTACACAATGGTCAAGATAAAGAGACTATTTATGTAGCATACGAAGGGTTTGTTTATGATGTAACGAGTAGCCGACTTTGGCGCAATGGCAAACATTACGAACATTGGGCAGGACAAGACTTAACTCCTGAGTTGGCAGATGCACCACATTCTGAGAAAGTATTTGAAAAATTCACTACGATTGGCAAATTAGTTTAAGACAATCTCAATCTTTCATTTTTGAAATTCAATGCCAATAAAAACAACAAATTGCCTACTGATAATCAATAGGCAATTTGTAATTTTAGTTCGTTCCCTTATTAGCTTAATTAGCAATACTAGCCATTGCATCATCAAAGTCTATTTTAGACATTGACTTTAAATGCAAAGGAGGTATTTCTATGTCTTTCGTTGCGGTTAATTCATAACTAGCAAACAACAACTCTTTGCCCGTGTCTAAAAACGCTACTAAAATTACTTCTTCATTTTTAGGAACATCACTAAATTTCATTTTTTGTTGCTTAAGAATGGGATTATCAAGCTCCATATTCCCCCTCAAAAACACAGCTTGATTTTTTAACATCAAAGCGACTGTAGGTTTGTAAGACATCCACTCACCATCTATATTACGTCCTTGATGGGGAACACTTTCTATTTGCACCATTATATCAACAGGTTTGGGAGCAAAAGGATCTCGTATGGGGTAATCCGCATTAAGCCATATACCATCAACAATATCAGGGTTCAGATAGGGCAACTCTAAATCAAAATATTCTTCTTCGTGAGAATGTACTACTTTTTCTCTAGAATAATTAGGGTAATTATTACTAATTGCATGCTTAGCTTTTACATGCACTTTCAACTTGCTAGTAATACTATCAATAATGGATGTTTTTTTCAGTTGAATATAAGAACTTGGATTAAATGCTACACTTTCTTCAGTATTTCCTCTTGAATTAGAAACAGTTGGATTAGCGATGGGAGTAGGTCGTTCTTCTAGGCGCCAATCGACAGCACCATTCGGCATCCGCTTACCAAAATAAAGATTCATCCCTTCTTTATTTTTTGCTGTCTGAGCAGGCATTTTAATTTTAGCACTTTTTCCTCTTTTCAATTCCAAAGGTTTTTCATTAGCCGTAATCTTTAGGTTCAACATTCCACCAGTTTCCAACACTTGATCCCCTTCCATAGTGTGCAGCTCTGCCCGCAAGATATCTTCCGTTTTATAAAATTCTTTCAACTCTACCCGAATAGGTTCTTGAACAGCTTGCCCATCTTCATACATTAAATCATGTCGATTAATTAGGACTTCTGTTCCTTCTTTTCCTTTTATATCAATATTAGAATGAGATGGAATCACAAATACTTCTGCTTTCTTAGACTTTCCGGTACAATATACTTTACCTTTTAATGGTTCTATTGTTTGTTCTACTGTCGTTAAAGCTTCTGAAGTAGGCTCAACAAGAATTTGGATGTGTACTTGATTATTATCATCTACTTGGGTTACTAGTTTAACTTTTTCGGCTTTAATTTTTTGTTTGTTAAAAAATAGAGCAAAAGGCTCTAAGCGACTTTCGCCAATAGTACGATTAGCAGCATGTGCCGTTAGTTCTATCTGAACAATTGCACCTTCTTTAGTAACGTTTTCAAGTAAGGTTTGCAACATTTCCTCTGTGGTTGCTGTTAAAACTCCATCAGAATCAACGTCCTCATAGTCAATCATTAAATTAGCTTCGGTATAATTTTGAGCAATTGTTGTTGTGGCGAAACAAACAAGCAATATACCCATCAAAAAGATACGGTTTATCATTATAATATAGTTTAAAAAAGATTAAGTACTATTGTTATAATCCTTAGAGTATCTTTTGGTTACCATTTTTAATTTCTTTTTAAAAGAAAAATCATTCCTTTTTGTCGAAAATTATCAAAAACATGACAAAGAAAAAACAGAGCAACACTTGCTTTTTTATACCTTTGTGCTCCCCTTTGATTTTAATTGTATTGAGATGTTAAGAGCTTACTTTCTTTTTTTTGGGATATTATTGCCCTCTTTTTTAATTGCTCAAAGCTATGATATTTGTGGCGATGGTATTGACAACGACAATGATGGGCTAATCGACGAAGCCTGCCAACCATTTGTCTGTGACGGTAGCCTTTACCAATCTGCCAAAAATGGCAACGATTTTATGTTATATAAAGTTAATACCAATCCCGTCCAGTTTATCCCAATTACTAACTTGACTCAAAATGGTGTTACAGGAGCCTTTAATTCCTTGGCTTACAATCCTGTTGATAATTTAATGTATGGCATGGAAACAAACAATGCTCGATTGTATCGAATTGATGCAGCAGGTACAGTTGAATTTATGGGAAATGTTGTCGGGCTAAATACATTCAAAAATGCAGGGACGTTTGATGCTTTAGGAAATTATTATGTTTTTGGTGATAATACGCTTAGAAAAGTTAATATCAACAACCTTACTTCTTCTACAATTGGAGGACCAGGCACTTATGGCTCAGCGGATTTAGTCTACAACCCTATTGACGAACAGTTATACGGTTGGAGTGGCAATCCTAAGTTGCTGTTTAAAATGAATCCCAACACAGGTGCCCAAACAAAAATTCCTGGAAATGCTCCTGTGGCTATCAATCGATGGGGATGGACAGGCGCTTTATATTTCAACCCACAAGGTGATATTTTAGGTTATCAAGGGAATGAGATGTTTAAAATAAATCCTAGTACAGGAATTGGACAGCTTGTAGGAACAGGTGCTAGCAAATCTAGTAACGATGGCTGTTCTTGCTCTTTTGGCGTTGAAATGACCAAATCAGTTACAGGAAATTTTCAAGCAGGAGATACAATTACTTATACTTTTGATTTTTTTAATCAATCCTTTTATGATATTCATACCCCTTTGATTTTTGACGATATATTAAGCAATGGTTTTGTTTGGAGTTCCACTCCTTATAATATCAACAACTTAAGTCTATCAGGGCAGACTGCTATCAATGGCACCCATACAGCGCATTTCACAATAGATACTCTACCCAAAGGTCGTTCTTCTTTTAGTATAGATGCCGTTATACCTTGTGATTATGCTTCAAACACTTATACCAATCAAGCTGTTTTAAGTAATTTACCTGCTCCCCTCAAAGACAGCATTCTTTCAGATAATCCCAATACATTAGCTATTAATGATCCAACTACTTTTACCTTAAATACGCCTGCATTAAATTTAAGCACTCGTGCTACTAATATTATCTGTGAGCAACAAACAGGAAGCATTGAGCTAACTGCAACAGGCGGTGCCCAACCACTAAGTTATCAGTGGAGTAATGGACAAACAGGAACTGTTATCAATAACTTAGGAGAAGGGCAGTATACCGTTACCATTACAGGAGCTACAGGTTGCCAAGCAACTACCGCTGCCCATATCATCACCGAGCAAGTGGAGTTGTCTACAGTTATTACAACGCAGAATGTACAGTGCAAAGATGGACAAAATGGGATGGTAAAAGTCGATAGTAGTGTTGGTGGTTATGCCCCCTATGCTTATGCCTTAAATAACGAAGATTTTGAATCTAGTTTACAATTTTCTAATCTAAAAAGTGGTACTTACACCCTACATACCAAAGATGCTTTTGGTTGTAGAGATGCCCTTCAATTTACACTAACAGAGCCTTTATTTAAACTAGAAATTCAAGCTCCTAATGATGCAAACATTCAGATTGGAGATATCATACTAGGAGATGTCACCCAAAATACGTTGACACCTGTACAGTATCAATGGAGTCCTAGTATCGGTTTGAGTTGCTCTACTTGCCAAACTCCGAACATACAAGTGCCTCAAACAACTACGTATACCATCAAAGGAACCGACATACAAGGCTGTACAGATTCTACATCATTTACGGTACAAGTGGATGAAACTATTCGAGTTTTTGTGCCCAATGCTTTTAGCCCTGATGGAGATGGTACCAATGAAATTTTAATGGTCTATAGTCCTGGAGACGTACAAAAGGTCATGTCGTTTCGTATTTTTAGTCGTTGGGGAGAACTCGTCTTTGAACAGCAAAATTTTCCTCCTAACTTTGAAGGATATGGTTGGGATGGTCGCTTTAGAGGAAAACCGATGAATACAGGAGTTTTTGTTTACATGGTAGAGGTCTTGTTAATAGATGGTCGCACAGAAACTTTGAAAGGCGATGTGACTTTATTCCGTTAAACCGCTTCAACAGTTTACGCTTGTCGCTAAAGTGCACAGTCCGCTAAAACAACCTTTAAAACATTGTTTCCCAACGAACTGTGCTTTATTATTTATAACTAATAATAGTAGCAGCACAGCTAACTATTTTAATAATAAATTCGCTCATTTTTTTGACAACACCTTGTGCTGGTGTTTGATAGATTCCTGATGCAAAGCTTCTAAGTATTTTTTTAAGAAACGTTCGCTTAACCCCAAATGTTTGCCTGTTTTAACCCTAGAATCCAATAGACTCCCCCAACGCTGTTGTTGCAAAATAGAGAGGTTATTCTTTTGCTTGAACAATCCAATCTCCTTGGACACTTCCATTCTAGAAACCAAAAGTTCTAACAAGGCATCGTCAATTTTGTTAATGTTCTCTCTAAGCAGGTCTAATGTCCGTTGTTCGTTAGGGTTAGAAAGTTCTTTTAAAGGAACTTTCAACTCAGAAAGGATATGATCCAACTGTTCCGGTGTTACTTGTTGCTGGGCATCACTCCAAGCGGCATCTGGTTGTTGATGCGTCTCAATCATCAATCCGTCAAAATTCAACTCGTATGCATATTGAGCAATAGAGGCAATAAGATCCCTATTTCCTCCGATGTGGCTAGGATCGCAAAAGAGTTCAATTTGTGGCAATTCTTTTTTTAATGCAATCGGTATTTCCCACAATGGCTTGTTTCTATAAATTGATTTTTGATGACTAGAAAATCCTCGATGCACAGCCGCAATTTGTTGCAATCCACTTTTGTAAAAACGCTCGATGGCTCCCATCCACAGTCCCAAATCAGGGCTTGGTGGGTTCTTAACCAAAACAGGAATATCTACCCCTTTTAATGCACTTGCAATTTCTTGAACCGAGAAGGGATTCGTCGTTGTTCTAGAACCAACCCATAATATATCAACCTCATACTTC
The DNA here is from genome assembly GCF_000724545.1 of Aureispira sp. CCB-QB1. GTDB lineage: Bacteria > Bacteroidota > Bacteroidia > Chitinophagales > Saprospiraceae > Aureispira. The sequence goes on from NZ_JHBV01000016.1 coordinate 73,884, forward strand.
AAGGCTAATTCTACGTGCTTAGCTGTAGCCACCTCAATTGTCGTTGGTAAATGAGTGGCTTGCTTCACCTCCTGCAACCATTGTAGCCCAATCTCTCCTACGCCTTCAAAATGCCCAGGGCGAGTTCTCGGCTTCCAAATTCCCGCTCGTAAAATATCTACCGTTCCTAAAGCCGCTAGCTGCATACAAGTTTGATATAATTGCTCTTTGGTTTCTGCACTACAGGGACCAGCAATAATTGTTGGACTATTTTTCTTCTTGATAATGGGTAGTAATTTCATATGTTTTATAATGTTACTCTACAACTTTTATGATTGCTTCAACTCCATAAAAGTTTCCTAGAGTATTGTTGTTAAATTTTAAGCACGTCAGAAGACTTATTTTTTATTTGATTTCAGACCAGAGCGGCGTTGTTGCTTTTTGATACGTTCCCAATACAGAATAGTCTAGCGTTACTTTTTCTAATTGCATCAACGATTTTTGAAAACAACTAAAATTGTTAAATTCTAAATCTGCTATAAATTCATATGTATTGGAAATCGTTCCCAAAGGAAAAGAATGCAACTTGCTAAGGTTTATTTTTAATGCTTGAAGTTGTAACAATACGCTTGACAAACGCTCTGCTTTCTGATCTAATCGAAAAATAATCGTCGCTTTATTGTGTTCTTTTTGTTCTCCTTGTTTGGATTTGGAAAGGATAAAAAACCGAGTATAGTTGTTCTTATTATTTTGAATATTAGAAGCTAAAATTTCTAAGCCGTAATAACTACTAGCCAATGAACTAGCTATCGCTGCCACGCCTTTTAGGTGCTGTTGTGAAATTTCTTTGGCAGCAGAAGCTGTATCCGAACAGGCTAACAATCGAGTAGCAGGATGGATTCTAGCTAAGTAATTACTACATTGCTTAATTGCCATGGGGTGCGTTCTAATTTCCCATATATCATAAATAGATGTTTTGGGAAGTGCAACTAAATGGTGTTGAATATTTAACAGCAACTCTCCCCGTATACAAATGTCTAAATCTTGAAGAGAATTATAATGATTGGTAACCGATCCTGCTATGGTATTTTCTATCGCCAAAATACCTCCTTCGCAATTAGGGTTCTGTTTGACTTCTTGCAGTACCTCTTTCGGTGTTTTACAAGGAATAATTTTGATGGATTCTTGGTAATAATGTTTTGCTGCAATTTCGTGAAAGCTTGCTGCTGTTCCTAGGATAGCTATTGTCTTCATAAAAGGTGAAATTTAGATAAAAAAAAATCCCAACTTGATGAGAAGTTGAGACTTGTAATATGATGATTCTTAATTCCGATATTTTATATATGAATACTACAAGTCCGCCCTTTTCTAAAAAAGAAAAAGTAATACAGATTAAATAGATTTGACAGACGGTATAGTAAGGTGCTTTTCATTATTGGTAAAAATAAAAAAGCGTCTCTCATTGATGAGAGACGCTTTTTAGATGAATTTATGGTATACTTTATTGCTCTCTCTTAGTTTGATAAACTAAAAAAGAAAAAATAAGTAGTTGTATGTAGATTGTTTAATATCATTGTTGTTGATTTATTAGAGTAATAACTACTCCTTATCTTAAAACAAAGAGAAACGTTTTTTTTTGAAAATGCAAGTTTTGAGCAGATTATTTTAACATAGAGCAGCATTAAGTACATTTGTACAGTAAATTGCTAAAGTCATTTGGGTAAAAAGCAAAAACATAGGAAGTATTGCAATTCTCTTCTATCCGCTAATAATTATAACCAAAGGGAACCAATTCTGCCTAAAGTTTTTTATTTTTATAGAGCTTCCCATAAGGAACTCATCGTATGTTAGCAACCAACTAGGATTACCAAAACCACTGAATTAATGCAAAACTTGGATATTCGTTTTCTTAATAACCTAAAAGACAAACTTAGTACAGACAATCTGCAATCCATTTACCTCAATGCTCTTCCCAAACGTTATCTTACACGCCTTGACTTGGCAGACCTTGATGTTTTGCAACAAGGAAAAGCAAAAAGTTTTTTGGACTTCTTGTTTACCCAATCAAGGTTTGATTTCCCCATTACTTTTCCGATAGATGGAAACATCAACAATCAGCAAGAAAAAATTATCCGTAGATTGAGTTCTATTGCAATTGAAAATAACGACCACTACGCCGATCACGGAAATAAGACATTTGGTTTTGGATATCCAATTATTCTCATCAAAGACCCTAATGATGCCAATAGGATTATCAAAGCCCCCTTAATTATTTGGTCGCTTGATATTGAACGTGATTTTAACCGCAAAAATCAATGGCTGATTCGAAAAAAAGAGCATTTTTCTGTGGCGACCAATACCGTACTAGCAACGTTTCTACGCAATCACACGAATATCGTTTTGCAACCTATGTACGATCAGATGTTAGAAGATTCTATTTTGGACAAAGATGAGTTGGCAGAGATGGCACAGTTGCATATGCAACAACTTAATCCCAATATATCCAACCGTACCAAACTCCTTTTTAGAAAGGTGCTTGATGGTGATGTTGCTCGTATAAAAACAGAACAAGAAATTGCAACACTCCCACTAGATACCCCTGCCATCTTATGGTCTGGTGTTTTTGGTCTATTCCGTTCTCAAAAAGATGCAATTATCAAAGATTTAGATTTCTTTGCACAACACATCAATCAGTTGCAACCTCTTGTCGAACAAAATCCCAATCCCAAAGATCCCAACCGTTCTTCTTTTATGAAACACAGTTTCACCATGTTGGAAACGGATCCTAGCCAGCAACATCTATTACACCAATTGTCAAAAGGGCAGAACTTAGTCATCCAAGGTCCCCCTGGTACGGGAAAAAGCCAAACCTTGACAGGCATTATTGCCAACACCATTTCTAATGCTGGAACTTGCCTAATTGTTTCAGAGAAAAAAAATGCGTTGGATATCATTTATAATACCTTAAAAAAAATGGGCTTGGAAGAACTGTGTGTTATAGTGGAAGATGTCTATAGAGATCGCCCAGCATTAGTACATTCTGTTCGAGAACGGGCAGGCTTGCAGCAGCAACCCTATCGAGTATCGCCTAGTTTTATTCGACTTTTACAAAGTTGTGCTGCTCACGTAGAGCGTTTGCAAGCATTTCACAAAAAGCTACACCAACCACTTTCGGGGGACGAAACTTGGACCGACTTAGTTGGGCGTTATTTGGATAGTAATCGCCAACATGATAAAGGGTTGCTTGTCGGCTTGTTAAAAACCAGTGATTTTAAATTTACGCCCACCGAATTTGAAGATATTTTAAGCATTCTTTCTGAAGGAGAAGGCTTATTCAAACAGTTAGGCACCCTCAATCATCCACTCAATGCCTTAAACGACCGTTTTTTCCGTCAAGCTAATTCTATACAAGTAGAGGCCGATACAAAAAAAGCATTAGACAATGTTTGTTTTGTCGTCCAATCTGCTCAACGAGATGCATTTTCGTACTTGTTTGAATATGAGCAATTGTTAGAAAAACACTTTTCTAAAGTATACCTGTCTAAAATGAAATTGGCAGATCGAATTGTTGATATTATTGAAGCAGGTTTTGCTCAATCTAAGTACTACTTTAACAAGAATGGTGGTTTCTATCGCAAATTGATGAAAAATGTCAGCGATAAGTACAAAAAATTGGAAGCAGAGAAAGTCGACGTTTTGGAATCGTTCTTACGATTACAAAAAACCCATGCTCAGTATGCTTATTTTAAACATCAGTTTATGGACGTGAGCGATCACAACAAACTGGAGTTCCAAAAGTTGCTAGAGCATGTTATTGATTATAAAGCAAAAGTTTACGACTGGTTCGAAGGACGAGCACCTTTCATTCAACGATTGGTCAAGGAGTTAGGACCAGGGAAAATTTACAAATATGTTTCTTTTGACAAGCGAGTCACTGAAATCACCAAAAATCTGAACACTTTTGAAAAGAATTTTGCTACTAGCAATGTTTTCAAAGTTCAGTTCAAATTTGTTACCAACAACATCCGAAAACGCCTTACTCAGATTGAGGCTTTAGACAACAATCTTCAAAAACTAAAAGAAGAGTTTGATAATTTTACCGCATATCATGCCCTTAAGTTTTTCTGGCTTAAGCTTAGCCCACATCAACAAACCGCCTTGCATGGCTTATCGCAAGCCAATCCCAAGGACTGGACAGGGGCTTTTACCTCTTGGTATTTGTCGAATTTCTTAGCTCATCACAACGACAAGTTTATTCCTGATGAGAATAGTTATGCAGCGAATAGAAATGGTTATTTGAAAGATTTAAATACACTACAAAATACGCTGGTTAGCCATACGCTAAAATATTGGCGTGGCAAACAAACGCAAGCTGTTCAAGAATTTCACAGAAAGAAGGCACCGCTTACGCTCAACAATTTATACAATACAGGCGGACACAATCACAGCGCTCGTACCCCTTTGAGAAAAATCATAGAAACCGCTCCAGAGGTATTCAAAAGTTTTTTTCCTGTTTTAATGGTCAGCCCTGCTGTTTGTTCCCAAATTTTGCCCTTACATCCAGGTATGTTTGATGTCGTTCTTTTTGACGAGGCTAGTCAGCTCAATTTGGAAGAAAGTTTTGCTGCATTGGTTCGAGGGAAATACAAAATTATATCAGGAGATAGCCATCAAATGCCACCGCCCAATAGTTTTCACAACTCTCCTATCACAAGCAATCAGCAAGATTTTGTCATGGACGATGAATATTGGAATTCTTCTCAAAATATGGTTGATAAGAATATTGATTACTTAACCAACGCTCCTTCCTTATTGGAGTATGGTTTATCAACAGGAACTTACCAAGAGTGTTTTTTAGAAGTACATTATCGTTCCAAACATCCTTATTTGATTGATTTTTCAAATGCTGCCTTTTATGGTAAGCGGTTGACGTCTTTGCCTTTGGAAGAAGAAGCCTATATTCCGATTGAGTTCAAAGAGATTAATGGTATTTATAACAATTATTGCAATCTATCTGAAGCCAAAGCAATTGTCAATTACTTATTAGAATTAATTACAGATGCCACTCCTTGTCCTTCTGTCGGAATTGCTACCTTCAATCTACATCAACGCAACTTAATTTTGGAAGAGATCCATCAATTGGCACATCAACAACCAGAAGCCAGAACGAAGTTTCAGTTTTTATTTGAAAATGGTCTGTTTGTAAAAAGTTTGGAAAATATACAAGGAGACGAACGAGATATTTTGATTCTTTCAACTACGTTTGGCTTGCGAGAAGATGGTTCTATGCCACAACAGTGGGGATATATCAATGAATATGAAGGGCATAAATTACTTAATGTAGCGGTTACTAGAGCCAAACAAAAGGTTTGTATTTTTAATTCTATCCCAACTCTATACTACCAAACTTACCCCCAAGAAATTCAAAAAAATGGCAATACGGGCAAAAGTATCTTATACGCTTATTTAGCCTACGCTAATGCGGTTCAACAACAAGACGAAGCAACTCGATTAGCGATTTTAGATTTAGTTTATAAACATTGCCCTAAAAAACCAGTAGATGATTTTCTCTATGATGGTAAAATCAATTTGTTTGAACAACAAGTACTTCAGTTTTTAGAATTAGAATTTCCAAATTTAAAAATTGAAGCCAATTACCAACATGCTGGTTTTTCTTTGCCAATTGCTATCCTAGATGATCAAAACCAAGTTCGGCTTGCCTTTTATTATGATATTTATCACCATAAATTATCAGAAGAAGCCTATGCTTGGGATTTGTTTCACGAGCAGTATTTGCATAAAATGGGGATTACTTGTTATAGAATTTGGTCTAAAGAATGGTGGAACAATACCCACCAAGCTCAACAAAAACTCATCATTCAAATTCGTGATACAATGGGGTAATTAATAATTTACTATCAGCTACAAGCTTTGTATCTGTGTAGAATTTCTAGGAATTGACTTCACTTCGTCACTCTTAGTATTACAAAAAGCTATACTATGTTTAATCTTCGTTTTCTAAATAACTTAAAACAAAAACTAACAACAGGAAATAGAGGCTCTATTTACCTCAATGCCTTGCCAGAACGTTATTTGAGTCGTTTAGATTTGGAAGACTTTAATACCTTGCGACCTCATGCTGCCAAGGATTTTTTAGATACATTATGGAGTAAAAGGGCTTTCCGATTTCCGCTTAGTACCAACACAACAACTGACGACTCTGAAAAAGCAGCTTTAAATACTATTTTTCGGCGACTATCTGTATTAACTATAGAAAATAACGATCATTTTACAGAGCAAGGAGTCAAGACCTTTGGTTTTGGTTTCCCGATTTTATTGTATCGTGATCAAAAAGACCCTAACCGCATCATCAAAGCTCCTTTGTTTGTTTGGTATTTGGATATTGAGCGCAATTTTAAACGTGCTAACGAGTGGCTCATTACACGACAAGAAGAGTTTCCGATTATCCATAACCTAGTCTTAGCAGCTTTTTTGCATCAAAATGCTGCTGTGCAACTAACTCCTGTTGATGAGCAGCTACTGGATGATGCTATTCTGGATCAAGAAGAAATCATTCAATTGGTCTATACTCAATTATCTCAACTATATCCTAATCATACCCAAAACTTAAAGCAAGATTTTAGAGCCGCATTAAAGGCACCTATTCAAGCCTTACCCTCCCGACAACAAATAGAACAATTGCCGTTAACACAAGCTAAAGTACTATGGTCTGGTGTTTTTGGTTTATTCAAATCTCAAAAAGAAAGTATTATCAATGATTTGGAATATTTCATGAACAACATCCAATCTTTACAACAAAAGATAGCGCAACAAGCTCAAGGACAGCAATTGATGGAACACTGCTTAACAGCCGTAGACATGGATCCTAGCCAACAGCACTTGCTATATTTGTTAGAAAAAGGGAATAATCTAGTGATTCAGGGACCTCCTGGCACAGGCAAAAGTCAAACCTTAACGGGAATTATTTCCAACCTTTTGGCAAATAAAGGGACTTGTTTGGTGGTCTGTGAGAAAAAAACAGCACTGGAAGTTGTTCAACAAAACTTAATCAAACTAGGTCTGGGCGAACTAACGGTCATTGTAGAAGATATTTATAGAGATCGGCAAGATGTTGTCAATTCGGTAAGAGAACGAGCCCAACAAAAACACAGCAATTATACAACCTACCCTTCCTATGTCAAGCTACTTCAAAATTGCTTGAAAGAGATTCATCGGCTACAAAACTTTCATCACAGTCAGCTTCAACCCCTGCTAGAAGAACACACTTGGGCAGATTTGGTCAATCAATTTTTGGATGCCAATGAAAAAGCAAACAAAAAAGCTTTGGAAGCTCATTTATCTCTAGAAAGCTTCTCATTTGAGGCCAATGAATTAGAGCATATCTTAGATAGTTTTGAACAAGCACAAGTGCTCTTGAAACCGCTCCAAACACTAGAACAGCCGCTGAATGCGATTCATTTTAAGCACTTTGAAGCCACTAGCGCAGCCTCTGCTAAATTAGCGATTCAAAGAACCTTGACGACTGCCTTGCGAGCAATTCAACAAGCGAAAGCAACAATTTCTAACACACAAAAACAGTACAAAGAGCAATTAGAAGAACATTATTACCATATTTATCAGCAAAAAATAGAAAAAGCTAGTTCCATTTATCAACACATCCTATTTTTGTTGCGCCAAAATGTTGAGCAGCAGCTTCGCCTTGTTCAAAATGCCCAAGATTTAATCCAAGAGGGAATTTCAACATACAATAAAACTTTAGAAGCACACTTTGAAGACTTGTATGCTCAAAAAATCAAAGGTATCGACCAAACAGCCACCTTAATAAAAGGAGAAATATATAGCGCTGTTGATGAAGCTCTAACAACCATTAAAGAAGCCAAGGAAGATATTATGGCAGCGCTTTATGAGTACGAACGTTTGTTGGAGCAGCATTTTGAAGCTGTTTATATGCAAAAAATGGATTGGATTGATGAAATGGTTGGTACGATTGAAAATGGGTTGGCAGCTAGTCCTTTTTATTTTAACAAAAATAAAGGCTTCTTTCGGGCTATTTTGCACGGCGTTGGTGCAAAATACAAGCAATTAGAGAAAGACAAAACAGCTGTTTTAAGTCGGTTTAGTGCCTTGCAAAAATTACATCAAAAACACCAGTATTTTAATTTTAAATTTTTATCAACCAAAGATAAAAAGACCTTCACTTTTCAAGCTTTACTAGAACAGTTAGAGTCTTATCGAGAGGCGGTCGATCATTGGCATTTGCAACAAAATAGTATCATACAAAAAGAAGTTAGAGAACTCAATTCTAGATATAGCCTAAAAGCGGTCCCCTACAAGGAACAAGCTCAAAGTATCAACCAACATCTTAGTAATTTTAGATCAAAAATACTGCGCAACAAATTGATTCCTTTGGAATTTAAGTATAGAAGTCTGCGCTTGAGGGATCGCTTTGATCAATTGGAAGAAATCGAAAGTGATGTTCAGAAAATAAAAATAGGTATTGATGAGTTTGTTGCTAAGAATGAAACGAACTGGGCAGCTAATAGTTATGAATACAGCGCAGAAGAAACGCCTCAAGACATTACGTTTAGAACGGCTTTTGAAGCTCTGAGCCAAATTCATGCACAACACAACTACTTTGAACATGATTTCATCCGCTTGGGTCGCCCTAGCCAATTAATGGATTATTATACTATTTTAGAACACCTGACAGCTTATCGAACCAAAGTAGAAACTTGGTATCCTACCCGTCTGCCTATTATTAAAAATTATCAAACTAATTTTAGGTTAAAACACCTTTATGCGCCCTTAGAATTTGAAGCAACAGTTGAAACTTGGGTACAACAATTGGCAGAGTATGCCCAAAAATACAATCAAGAACAACTTTTAAAATTGCCGTTTCAAAAAGAAAGTACCTTGTTTGTTGAGCAATTGGAAGAATGGAAAATGTTAGAAACACAATTAGAAGCGTGGCAAACAAATTTCGAATACGTTAAAACCTCCATGGATCAAGAATGGTCTCTGACGCTAGATGACAACTTCTCTACATCCAATACAACCTACACTCTAGAAAGCTTAGATCATCAATACCAGCAATTGATGCAATTGCATCAACAATACAATTATTTTGATGTTAACTTTCCTAGTTCCCAACCTCTAAAAAGTTTGTTGCAACAAGAAGTACTCAAAACTATTCAGCAATACAGAATTTGGACCCAACAGTGGTATCTAAATCGAACACCTATACTTAACAACCATATACAAGAGCTCAGTATTGATACCGTTCTGAATTATATTCCTTTAGCTTCGACTATAGCAACTATTGCGGAGGACTTGCACCAATTTGAGGTCAATTTTAATGCCTTCCAACACCTTGAAACAACATTTAGTTTTAAGAACAATATTTTGAGTCAACAAAAAACTCAATTGGAAGTATTGGAACAACAAGTAATCACCTTGCAAGGGGCTTTTAATAATTTTGAAGCTTATTATCCTTTTAGGCTGTATTGGCAGCAACTTTCAACGGCACAACAAGCCGCCTATCAAGCTCTTGCTCTTGTACAACCACACGACTGGGAAGCTTCTTTTACGAGTTGGTACTTATATGCGTTTTTGTTAAAACACCAAAACTCTATTCCTGATCAACAACACTATACCCAACATAAAAACCACCTCTTAAATTACTTGGAAGAACTAAAAAAACTATTGGTTGCCCATAGTTTGCGTTACTGGCGAGCACAACAAAGCCAAGCAGTTGCAAGGTTTCACCAAGAGAAGGCGCCTATCAAACTCCACAGCTTGTATAACAAACGAGGGCATACTGGTGGCAAGAGAACGCCTCTTAGAAAAATAATAGCTACTGATGCTCAACTATTCACTCGTTTTTTTCCTGTTCTATTGGTTAGTCCAAGTGTTTGTTCTTCTATTTTGCCTCTAGAACCGAATTTATTTGACGTAGTTATATTTGACGAGGCTAGTCAATTGCGTTTAGAGGACACCTTTTGTGCATTGATTAGAGGACGCTATAAGGTTATCTCAGGAGATAGTCAACAAATGCCTCCTTCTGATTATTTTTTATCCAACACTACGTTGATTAACGACGATTGGGAAGAAGAAGTATCGACTCCTATTTTGGTCAAAGAAAGCATTGATTTTCTAAGTCACACGGAATCACTGTTAGAGTATGCCTTGGCAGAAGGAAACTACAAAGAGTCATTCTTGGAGGTACATTACCGCTCTAAACATCCTTACTTGATCGATTTTTCGAATGCTGCTTTTTATAGTAATCGCTTGGCTCCTATGCCAAACCAAGAGCTCTATAAGCCAATTGATTTTTTTGCTGTTAACGGTACTTACCTCAACTATACCAATCCGACAGAGGCGGAACAAATTATTGACTATATCATTCAAATAGCGCAACCTCATCGTGGTAGTTCTTGTCCTTCTGTTGGCATTGCAACATTTAATATGCATCAACGCAACCTTATTTTAGAACGCATTCAACAACGAGGCGTGCAAAATGACAAAGAGCGCACCCAACTTCAAAAATTATTCACGAATGGTTTATTTGTTAAAAATTTGGAAAACATACAAGGAGACGAACGGGATATTTTAGTTATTTCTACCACTTTTGGGCTTCGAGAAGATGGTTCTTTTATACAAAATTATGGTCCTATCAATCGTCAAAAAGGTTATCGCTTGCTGAATGTTATTATTACTAGAGCCAAGCAAAAACTGGCTATTTTCACGTCAATTCCTTCCAATTATTACGAACAATACCGCTCCGCTATTCAAGAAAAAGGGAATGTCGGGAAAGCCGTTTTTTACGCTTACTTAGCTTATGCCAAAGCCGTGCATGAAGAAGATCATCCTTCTAGGAAGGCAATTTTACAGCTTTTGCAAGAACATTCTCCAAGCGCTCTATTTGATGACTCTCTCTATTGGTCTAATGATAATGCTTTTAAGGAACGAGTCGCAAATTTCTTAAAACAGCATTTTCCTAATAGGGTCTTGGTGAATTATCAATACGCAGGATTTACGATTCCCTTGTTGGTTAAAGATGCAACAGGAAAACCAACATGGGCTTTTGATTTTGACACCTTTCATCAAACCGCGTCCCAAGAGGCATATTGTTGGGATTTGTTTCGGGAACATCATTTAACCGAATTTGGTTTTATTTATCATCGTATATGGTCCAAAGATTGGTGGGACGATATTCAAACGGCAAAGGAACAATTGCTAGAGTGGATAAAATCTCCCAAAGCATAAATTTCTTTCATTAATCAGTTTAGAATGTCAAAACACATAGACTTATCGCTTAAAAGAGGCATATTTTTTGGAATTATTTTAAACAATAGTTAGCTGCGCTGCTACTATTTAAACTCATAAAAGTAATTTTTTAGACCTAAAATAATTGAGTATCCTCTCACATCACATATATTAATACAACTAGATATGAAATCATTATTCCTCTTTTTATTTTTAGTTCCAGTCATGCTATTGGCTCAAGGAGAAATTGAGCATTATAATAATGGCGTAAAAGCCCATAATTCGGGTGACTATCTCAAAGCTATCGAATGTTATGAAAAGTGTCTTGCCATCAATCCTAAAAACAAAGAGGCACATACGAACATTGGCACTGCGTATTACAACGCTTCCCTCACGGCATTCAACCAAGGAGCGCACGACCAATCTATTGAATATTGTACCAAAGCATTGAAGTATCAACCAGATAATCCAGAGATATATTACATGATTGGTACCAATCAAAAACGACAAAAAAAATACACAGAAGCAATTGCTAGTTATACCAATGCGCTACAATTAAACGGTACGTCTGCAAAATTATACGCCGCTCGTGCTTGGGTATACAATGATTTGCACAATCACAAAGCTCGATTGGCAGATATGAAAAAAGCAGTTGAACACGAACCTGACAATGCCGAATATCAGTTTCATTGTGGTAAATTCAAACAAGATGTTAGTCCTGAAGAATTTAAAACAGCAGAACAAAACTATACTAAGGCGATTGAACTAAATCCTGAATATACCGAAGCTTATACCGAACGAGCAGCATTCTATATGACGTTTCAAGAATTTAAAAAAGCCCTAGATGACTTGAAAAGGGCAAAAGATTTAGGCGCAGATGTTACGCACTTGGTAGAAGCGGCTCAGTTTGAGTTAGAAATGCAAGAGCAAGATTAAAATTTATTTTGCTTGATTTTCTTCATAGAGCATTTTTATTATGATAATGATAATGTTATCAACAAAAAAAGCTGTGCCTAGTGGCACAGCTTTTTTTGTTCTAGTGAAGTGAAGCAATTTTAGTTGATACGCTCATCAACTATCTCTGCATTTTCTTTGATATTTTCATATACTCCAGAAGAAACCGCTTGAGAAATACGTCTTGTTACTTTTTCACGAGCAGTTTTTACATTTGCAATTGGAGGTGCCTCATTTCTGCTAGTTACTTGTACAATGTATACTCCTGTTTTACCACCAACAGCACCAGACATTTGACCAACCTCTGTATTAGCAGCCAAACCAGCTACTTTAGGTTCTGTTCCATCTGTCCCTACGTTGGCACTTCCGTACTGAACATTGGTTGCACTTTGTTTGATTACGCCATATGCTCCAGCGATAGCATCCAAAGAAGTTAGAGTACCCAATTTATTTTTAACAACCTCTGTTTTCTTCTTATTACGCAAGATCGTTTCAACATCCGCACGAACTTGAGGATCCTCAATCGTAGCCAAACCTGCATCGACTTTAGAAGACAATCCCATAACAACAAATTTTTCTGTATATCCCAATTCGTCATTATCTACCGCATAAGCACTTCCAGTAACCTCTCCTGCTTTTGTTTCAGGAAGATGTGCCCAAGTAATAATACTAGCAGCAGTAGAATTTTTGCCCAAACCAGAAATTTCATACGCACCTTTTTCCAAACCAGTTGCAGGAGATAAAGTCAAACCTTTTTCTTTAGCTGCCTTTTTCATTTCTTCCAAGGTTCTATTGTTAGCAATGAACTCAACTGCTTCACGTTTTTTGGTCTCTGTAGTTTTGCTTGTAGGAATAATTGCCTCTTCTAATACAGCAATACGAATTCCAACTCTATCGGTCTCATATTTAGTATCTGTAATTTGAATTAAGTGTACTCCAAATTGAGTATAAAGTATTTCTAAGCTATCTTTTTCACCAGTATAGAACATATACTCTTTGAATTGAGGAACAAAGCTAACATCTTTTCCTTGCCATCCCAAATCACCACCTTTAGAGCTAGAACCATCTTGGCTAAATTGCATTGCCAAAGAATCAAATGAAGCCGTAGGATCAGTTTCTAAGACATTTTTGATAGAATCCAATAAGATTCTAGCATTTTGTCCCGCAGTAGGATCTTCTGCACGAATCAAAATGTGGCGTGCTCTTACCGAGTCAGGCAAGTTTTTCTCTTTCACCTTCTTCAACACTTTGTATTTTTGACCTTCAACATAAGGACCAAATACCGTTCCTTCATCAGCTCCAAAAATGGAATCAATCATAGATGCAGGTGCAGGCATTTCTGTTCTAGTATAGAAGTTTGGTGCAAAGTCTCTAGTGTATTGCAAAACAACACTTGAATCCTCTTTGGTTGTTTTCGCATCTCTCAATTCTTGAGCACGCTCTTCCATTGAAGTATAGTAGTACATAGAATCTTCGCTTGTTGGCTTCACATCAAATACAACATACTCGATATTAGCGGTCGCTTTACGCTTGTACTGTCTAGCATGATTAGAAATGTACTCTTTCATTTCTTGCTCAGATACTTCTACCTTGTCTTTGATACTAGTGTAAGGGATACGCACATAATCAAAGTTATATCCTGTTTCTTGAAGTTTGTTCTCCATTTCTACCATCCAAGAAGGTGTGTAAATACCTTTTTCTAAAGCAACAAAGTATTTGTCTTGTAATGCTCTAGTTTTAACGCTTTTCTCCAAAGCCAACCATTCTTTTTGTTGCTCCAACAACTGTTGTTGTTGTTGCTTGTTACCACCTGCTTGTTGCATCAATGCACCTGTATTTTTATACAGTTCAATCATTTGCTTTATTTGAGGTCTATTGATTTGTCTAGTCTTAGGGTCTGCTAGACGGCTTTGAACAACAGGACTTAACAATCTAGGATCTTCACTAAGGAACAAATCTCCCATTTCAGTAGGAGTAACCAACATTCCTGCCTCGTTTGTTTTTTGAGTCAATAACTTTTCTCCAACAATACGCTCCCATACTTGGGCTTGAATTTCTTCTTGAAGATATCCAGCTCCTTTGTAATCAGAAGCATACTCCTGTACCAAGTCGTTAGAAACTTTCTCTCCATTGACGTAACCAACTGTTGCTGAGCGACCAGAAGCAGTATTTGCGCCAGGACTAATGTCCATAAATAGAAATGAAGCGACACCAACAAAAACTAATGCCATCATCACCCAACCAAATCGGTTTCTAATTGTCCCTAATAAAGCCATCTTTTATCTGTATTTTAACCTTGTTTGATGCGCCAGAACTGTTCTGAGCGCCTTTTACGATTCTTTTTAAATATTGGTTTGATTTATTCCTTTTTGTATTAAGTACTCTTTTCCAAAAAGGAAAACGGCACAAAAATACATTTTTTTATGAAAAAAAGCTGAATCTGTCCAATTCATTACGCTTTTTTTTTCTTTTTGTGTAAGGAGTTCATATTTCTCTCTGTTAATTTAATCCATTAAACCCCTATTTTTACCTTCAAACAATCCACAATCTCTTGTCCTAAAATAGCTATGCTTCGTTTCTTAGCAGGTTTATTTCAGGAGCATACCTCAACAAAAACGCTGAGTATTAACAACTAATACTCAGCATTCTAAACCAAAGTAAATTCTATTTCCTACAAATTACTTTTACGATTTTGAAATCGTTAGTTTAATGTTTTTGTGTATAAACGGACTACTTACTTTTACAACATAACTACCACTTGGCAAGTGACTTAAATCCATTTTTATTCTAGAATCATTATCAACCGAGCGATGGTGTACTTTTTGTCCAATGCTATTAAACACCTCTATATCCATTTTTTCTGAACCAACTTTGCCTGTAATGTCAATCCAAACTTTGCCTTGTGACGGATTCGGATAAATAACAACAACTTGCTCTTTAGGCTCTACCACTAATGCCTTAATAGAACTATAACTTATTGTTCCATCAATATCTATAGTTTTAATACGGAAATAGTGGACTCCACTGACCAAGTTAGGTTCGGTATGTGTGTACTCTTTTGTATTATTGCCATTGACAGTAGCAATTTTTTCATAAACCAAACCATTGCTCTTGTTTGACAAAGCTCTTTCTACTTCAAATCGTACATTTTTATTCTGATCCTCTGTTTTCCAAGTCAATAAAGCATCTTGCTCTTCTATTAATTCTGCCTCAAAAATCATAAATTCTACAGGTAATAATAAGGCAGAATAGTTGGTAGCAGATTCCGCACAAATACACTGTGTATTACTAGGACGGATAATCGCTGCTAATCCTGTTCTATTGCTACAAGGATAAGAGCTGTTAACAACAAAATTAGTTGTTTCTTGAATCGTCTGTCCATTAGCGATAGGAGTTGATATCGTGGCATTTCCGATAGAGGCTCCAATAGGATTGCCTGCTCCATCAATACAATAATAACTAACTGCTGTCCCCGCTGGAGCATCTAACCCATTATTGGTAATCTCTTGAGAAACAGTATAAGTTTGAGTCGAGCCTGTACTAAAAGAACGACCAGTCAAATTACTAATCGCCAAATCTGGTTTTTCGACAATAGCCAACTCATCCGCTTCTCCTGTAATAATTTTAACAGGACCACAAGGGGTGCCTAGACAATTTATATTCCCAGCAACAACGTAACTATTGACTTCTAACTCTTCATTGTTAGAACAGAACCCAGTAGATCCCTCTATTCCAAATGTGTAATCCAATGTAGTACCTGATGTGATTCCCGATGGATATGGAAAAACTAGCCTTGGTCTTCCATTAGTGGTATCCAAAGAAATTCCACTAGGACAAGCACTACTACTACAACTATAAGAGCCAGGAACGTATGTGGTTCCTAATGGCAAAAAGACCTCTGTTGTATCATTAGAAGTAGTCGTATCTCCAATAATTGTTGTTTGAATTCGAATTGTTGTCATTGCAGAACAATCTTGTACTCGAATAGGGCTTGGAGACACGGTAGTTCCTGTATATGCGTTATATGGTGCCACAGCTCCATTGATTTCGATCTGATTGGTTTTTACCCTCACTGCATTCCCCACGGCAGGATTTCCACAAGGTTGGCTTCCTCGTACAGAAAAAGACATCGAAGAATTGGGTGAAAAATCACATGTAAATTGTACGTCTAAATAAACAGTAATAAAACGTTCGTTATTAATGGCGGCATTGGCCGTTCCTTTGATACTATTGTTGTTAGCTGCTATCCTCGTATGATTCGAAAGGTTGACATTGGCTAAATTAGCCGCTATTGTTGGTGTTAACACTTCTATATTTCCAGAACCTCTAGGATATTCTACCCCTATTCTCGAAAAAGATACCCCTGTGACTCCTCTTATATCAAGCATTGGATTTCTTAAGTCTGCTAATTGAGCACTGCTTATTTCAATGATATAGGTAGTATCGGTACAAAGATCTTGTGGTGTCACTGGCTGAGTAAGAATATTAACTTGAACTTCTGAGGCACGAGGCTCTAAAAATAGATCAATTGATCTATAACAAGCGCTAGTAATCGACTCATAATCCGAAGGATAAGCTTGACAATCCCATCCATGATTCACTGCCAATACCTGATTCGAACAATTTGTATATGTTGCATAGATTCGATATTCTTGGCACGTATTTCGGTTTAAACCGCCCAACTCTACGATAATCGAGTCGTTGGATTCTGTATAAGCAATTGCGACCTCTGCCCCAGTTGTAATATTATAAATTGCCTCTACCTTAATATCGGCATGAGCAGGGATCGTTAGCCAATTGTAATCTACATCAGCATTACTTGTTGTATTACACAACTCAATATCCCAAGAAACGGTATCTTGTGTACCATTTACGGTTGGGGTCAATGCCTGAAAAGACCAAGTAGGTGGAATAAACCGAAGCGTTGCTGTTCTATAATTCTCTCTATTTCGATGTACAGTAGGGTCTGGATGGTAAGCAAACTCCTTGTAATAATTCCAAGCCTGCATAGTTTGCAGCGTTGGTGTCTCACAGTTCCCCATAATATTGGCTCTAAATGGAGGATAGTACGTTCCTCTTTTATCTCGATCACTATAACCAGTGGTAGGTCTATACATTGTCACAGTATCACCACTAATTCGATTGGGTAATATTGTAAATCCAGGGGCATTGGACCATGAAAATTGCGTCCCAGTATATCTATAATTTGGAATTACAAATTTAACAGAGTCCCAATGAGAAGGCGGTCTATACTCGTTAGGATGATCATCTCCTGTAAATGCGCTGTGTGTAAAGTAAATCAATGGTGTTACTTCGTTACAATGGCTAAACGTATATGTTCCATTGGCGCCCCAACCAAAGCTCACCTTCTCGTACTGCCCAATATCTCCCAAACTATCACAAGCCATTGCCGTACCATTACTCAATAGCGTCGAAAACTTAGCCCTAAATGGGGTAATAGAATGTGGTACCTGTGTTCCAAAATTTTCACCAACTACAAATCGAGCCTTTACTAAAACCGTATCTGTTGTATAGATACTAGAACCAACATCTCCTCCAAATAAATAAGTCGCACCAATAGAATCTTTGTATTTGGACAGATCCATGGTGTATTCATAATTTTGTCCTCCTACACTTGTCAGATTTGCGGGCATTCCATCCAGTACAAAGCTTTGAAACCCTGTTCCAGATGATACATCATTAATCAAAATCTCTCCTCCTACAAACGTAAGAAAATCAGTTCCTCCACTACTTGGTGTTAGGCTTAAATTTAAAAGCAGACTACCTACAGCTGTATCTTTAATAATAGCATTGGCTTGCACCAACATGGTATCGTACGGGTTATAAAATTTTGTTTTATGTATTGCAGGATCTAAAGTAACGAATGCAGTTTTAGTATTGTCGGTATAACCTGGCGTAGTTCGACTGGCATCAAAGGAATAAATGAGCGGTCCGTTACAATTGCTAGGACAATGGGTTAGCATATTGGATAAAGTACCACAATGTACTTCTCTATAAAAACAGGTATCTCCTGGTGTTCCACAAAAGTAATGAGTCGTATAAGGAATATTTAAGACAGCAGGATCGGTATAACTCAAACAATCAAAATTGAGTGAAAAATGCAGTGTGTCGTATACATATCGATCCAATGTATACGTCACTACGTTTCCAGCTTTTGTAATCGTAGGATTGTATGGCAACAATTCACTATCTAGGTTGGCAATTGTGCTAAGCGCATTGGACGTATCCACTCCATTTGGTAGCGTTAAACTAATTGACCACTTTACTTGAGAGCCTGTAAACATAGACTCTCCTCTACACTGATACCCATTGTTATAAAAATGAGGCATAATACCAACAACAAAATCTTGCCCATCAAACACGTCTGATGGTGTTGCTATAAAAGTACTATTGAGGTAGTTTCGAATAATATTGCGGTATCCCAAGTCTCTGCGAACAGGTGTTCTATCTTGCTGACATTGATCTTTAAAAGAAACATCAAAATATTTATGCTCCCAACTTACATAATTATAATAATTGCTAGTTCCACAATTATCTCTAATCGACAACCAATAGTCGAACGATATTTCAAAAGAAGCTCCAGGAGCCAAATCATCATAAAATCCATCATTGTCTAAATCTTCCAAGCCCCCAGGTCCATCAGGATCAAAGGTCAATCGATCTTGAATCAAAAAAGACGCCGTTCCAAAACCAGCATCATTGGCACTATTGTTATAATACGACAAAGCAGAATCGCTAACCGTATTGGTTCCTATCCTAAAGTTGCCCCAGTACCTAGTATCATTCCTATTCGTTCCCCATAACGTATTTACTGCTGATGTTGCCAAAGGACCGTTATTAGCACCTAAACCAAAAACAATAGCCACATCAAATGCAATCGAACCACCTGCTGGATTGGTAGGGCTTGCAGTATTGGTGATTCGAATGGTATGTTCTATCGTATCACACAACTCAGGTGCCGTAGCACCACCAACTTCTACTAAAGAGAGTGCTGGAGCTCCACCGATAAATGTTATTGGTCCCACTTGTGGCGTCGCTGTCTGACAGTATTCTAGATTGGTACACCCCCATCTAGCATGGTGCTTAATTACCACTTCTTCGCAAGCTGTTGTTGAGAATGTTTCGGAAAAAAGAATATCTTCACCGTTTTCAAAGCAATTGTTTCCATTTCCTACTGCGCCGTTAAACGGTGCATTGTTAAGATTAATTGCATAGAATAGTGTATCAGCAGTACTAGTTCCATTAGCTACAGTAGCTATAGGTGTCAATGGATTCGCTCCAAAACTAAGTTGATAATTGCTAACATCTCTACCAACAACTACAAAATGCTGAAATCTTTGAATGCAACTATTTCCTCCTTGACGAACAGTTACGTTTCTAGTTTCTGAGGTATTTAAGGTTGTATTGACATTTTGGATTGCTAAGATACTCAAAGAGGCAAAATCAATGTTATAAACACCATACGTAGTGTCGCTGTCTGCCCCTGTTTCTACGACATTATTGTCTTCGTAAGAAATTGCTATGCTGTCTTTAAAGGCTCTTCCTGCTAATGCATGAGCTACTGAAGGACAAGATGCAATTCGAGATACCGTAAATGTTACTTGGTCTCCCACTCCCCATAAGTTGGCAGGGCTTGCACCATTGTTAATTGCAAAAACTGGATTTCGCAAATCACTAATATTAACTTCTGAAATGGTGTATGCTCCTGCTCCTATATTAACAGAACCTGCTACATAAGAAATGCCAAAAGGCATTGCTAATTGAATCTGAAAATTATTTAAAGTCGATGTTTTTGCTGTAATCGTGTATGTTCCATTAGAAGCACCTTGACAAACTTCTACATCATTACAAGACTGATCAACACGGTAGCCGGAGGTATTTAACTGTCCGTAACTGTTCATTACTCTGAGCAGTAATAGGACAAGAACTAAGGTTGTAAATTTCATATTATATTTAGTATTTAAAATGGGGTAAATATTCATCTCTAAATATCAATTAGAACAATGCTTTTTCTATTGATTATAGAGATATTTGTCTTAGAATCATTAACTTTTAGTATCTATCTTATTCATTTGTTATCAGCTGCTTATTTATATTAATTTTAACACATCCACCTAGTAAAGCATTAAATTTTAACACAATTCACACAACCAACAAAATCATAAACATCTAACTATCAGCAAAATACAGGGCTAAGATTTATATTTTTTCATTCTTTGGTAACAAAAAAACATACAAAACTAACATTCTTTCTCTTAGTAAAAAACAAAAAATGATAGAATAATTGTTAAATTTCTGTACACCACAAAAACACCCCACAAATGTGGTTTGAAAAACTACTAAATTGATGAAACCTTCGATGATATCTAATGTCTAGAGATATTTAACCTAGACTTGGCTAATCATTAATTTTATATTCCATTATAGGAAGTTTTTTTTACCTTCTTACTCCTAAAAGTTAGCCCCTTGTTCTAATGCAATTAAATTGATTATATGATTTAACTCTAGTCAATAAAAAAAGTATCCCTGCAACACAACTGGTCACAGGGATACTTTTTAGCAGATAACGTAGCTATTCCTATTGGCTACTTTTTTTATACAACTCTTTTTCTTCTACTACTTCTATTTTGGTACCGTCCTCTAAAGTCTTAGAAATCGCATCGTAGGGAGCTTTTACCAAAACTTCGCCTTCCTTTAAACCAGATTTAATTTCTATAAAGTTGTCGTTTTGAATACCAGTAGTTACTTGACGCATGGTAACCGAATCTCCCGTTTGAACAAAGACGTACTCTTTAATTTTCTCTTCCTCTTTTGGGGTTGAATTAGGAAGTACAGTTTCTTCCTCTTCTTCTCTAGCTGTTACAGCAGCAACAGGAACCGATAGAATATTAGTTGCTGTGTTTGTTTTTATTTCTGCTGATGCCGACAAACCTGCTCTAAATGGCGAGCGATCTGATTGTGTATCCAAATCCTTATAAGAATCTTCTAACATCAAAATACGCACCTCAAAATTAGTTACCTGATCAGATGTTAGTTGAGCTGTAGAAGTCAATGCATTTAACCCCGTAGCAGTATTGGCTATTTGTGTGACCACCCCCAAAAATTTGCGATCAGGATAAGCATCCAATTCAACATCAGCACTATCACCAATTGCTGTATTTAGGATGTCCCGTTCATTGACATCTACACGTACTTCTACTGTTTTTAAGTTTGCAATTTTAAGAATAGGAGTTCCTGCCATTTGAGCAGTTCCAACTACTTGCTCCCCTTGCTTTTTGTACAATGTAGATACGACACCATTGATTGGCGCATAAATTCTAGTTTGTGACAAATTTTTCTTTTGCTCTTTTACCGTAGCTTCTGCGCTTTTAACGGAGAATTCCGCAGCCAAAATATTTTGCACGGCTGCTTCTATATTCGCTTTTGAGGTATTGAATGTTGCTTCTGCGGCTTCAAATTCTGCTTTAGAAATAACCCCTTCTTGGTACAACTGTTTATTGCGTTCATAAATAATCCGAGTATTCTCAAATTGCGCTTCTAACTGTTTCTTTTGAGCTTTTGCTGCTTCCAATTGAGCTTTAGAACCATCAGTAGCAGCCTCAGCTCGTTCGACAATAGAAACCAGTGCTTCTGGGTCTACTTTTGCCAGCAATTGCCCTTTTTTCACCAAATCCCCTTCTTCTACATATAATTCAATGATTGTTCCAGAGACATTGGATGTTATTTCTAACTCTGTAGCAGGAAAAAGCTTACCGCTAGAATAAACAGTTTCTACAATTGTCCGCTTTTGAGCGGCTTCGACAGCTACTTTTTCTACTTCATCTTTTGAATTTTTCATTCTATAATAAGTAGCAGCTGCAACTATAACAATTAGTATTAATAAAATATACCAGCCTTTCTTGCTCTTTCTTTTTGTTGTCATTGCTTTATAAACTTGCGACCTCACGAAGTACCACGTAGTAGCAACACAGCCAACTAAGCAATTTTACAAAGCAAGCTAATGCGGTTTTCCCACGAAGTAATAATAAAAGGTGTCCCTTATAATAACTCACCTTAGAATTGGCAAACTATTATTTTAAATGTGGTTTATTTAATTTAGTAGTTCGTTGATTTTTTACTTTTTCACCAAAAAAGATAAAAAATCACATTTATATTAGTTTGATAATCAAAATTATAACACAAAACGCAACAAATACACAACTTGTTGATTATCAACTGCGCAGCACTCACGAAGTAAACTAATAAAGTTTTTCAACGAACTATTGTTTAATTGTAATTGCTCGACCTCTATAGTAATCTAAAATCTTCAACTTAAAGAGGTAATCATATTTGGCTTGCAGCACACTAGATTCAGAAGCAATCAATGTATTTTGAACACTTGTCAACTCAAAAGAGTTCACAACTCCCAACTCATATCGTTTGCGCGTATTTTCTACTGACAAACGAGTAGCTGTAACACTCTTTCTTGATACAGCCAAACGTTTTTTTGCTGCCCTAACATCTGTTAGTGCACGTTCTATATTAGATTTTAGAGTTGCTTCTAATTGTGTGGTTGCCAATTCTGCAATTTTAATTCCTAATTCTGCTCTTTGAATGCCGATTCTAGTTCTTAGTCCTTGAAAAATAGGTATAGAGATATTGATTCCTGCATTCGCTGAGGCCGTTATTCCCAATTGAACAAAATAAGGTATACTCTCTTTTGTTACTGGATTTTTGTATGCTGTAGAGTAATTGCTGCCAAAACCTGCATAGTAAGATACGGTTGGCCACAAAGCGCCTTTGGCAATACTCACATTAAGCAGAGCACTTTTTTCTCTCAATTTAGAAGCCAAAATATTAGGTTGACTGTTAATGGCATCTTCGTAAACCTCTTCCAAGGTAGCTTCTTCCAAGGTTTCATCCACATCCAAATCACCAACTATTTCTATCGCAATATTTTTTGCAACATCTACATTCATCAATACTTTCAAATTGACATACGCCAAATCTATATTATTCTGGGCAATAACAATATTTTCTTCGTCTCTTGCCATCTGTGCCTCCAAATCATATTTGCTATTTTCGGCCAAAACACCACCTTCTATTAATTTGATGGTTTGCTCATATTGGGCTTTGGTTACTTTGGCTTGCTCTTCAAAAACACCTTTGCTTTCTTCCGCTAGCAGAATTGCCAAATAAGATTGAGCAACCGATAAGGCCACATCATTTTTGGCTTGTTCTACATCTTTTCCTGCGGCTTCCAAGTCTACCTTACTTTGTTTGATGGTATTTCTAATTTGAAGTCCTTGGAAAATTACTCCATTTATATTAAGGGATAAGCCCGAGTTGAAGTTGGGTATTGTAATCAACTCATTATTGGTCGGGTTGACCGTATTTCCTATATTAACACCGTTTCGATATCCTGCACTAATATTGGGAGCTTGTGCCCAAACTGCTTGTTTTTTTGTCAATTGTGCTTGACTTTGATTTAAAGTTGCTTGTTGAACTTGCAAACTATTTTGAATGGCATAGTTGATACATTTTTCCAATGACCATTTGTCATTGTCTTGAGCATTTACCTGAACCGTTGCCAATAAAAAAAATAGAAAAAGAATTTGCCTACGCATAAATGATATAAAATTGATTGAAAGCAATGCACCTAATTATAGTTCATAATTTTGTTCCATTACTAAGATTATAATATGTATATTCTGTCCTTGACAGACTATCAAATAACTTTCCAAAGTAGCTCTATGATACGTTAAAACCAAAGGGCATCCGTGGTTTTATATTATTATTTCTTCATGCGTTCTTTTTCTCTTTGCCAACCTTACTTCAATTTTTTTGCATGACGCGAATCAATAAATTAAAACAACTTACATGAATCTAAAATATTTAGTTCAAAAATACCGTATATTTAACGTTCTAATAGGTAATTACCAAGAACA
This sequence comes from Aureispira sp. CCB-QB1, assembly GCF_000724545.1. Taxonomy (GTDB): domain Bacteria; phylum Bacteroidota; class Bacteroidia; order Chitinophagales; family Saprospiraceae; genus Aureispira. The sequence goes on from NZ_JHBV01000016.1 coordinate 98,051, forward strand.
GGTAAAAGCCATTTTGACGATGATTTGTTTTGTTAAGTAGGTGGTCAGAAAAAATAATAGCAAAAAATGGGATTATTTTTTTGCTAATCCAAGAAGAAAAAGGAAAGCTTAGCGAGCTAAGACAAGTTTTTCTGATAAAGAGTAGCGCAAAAAGAAGGCTGTTTTACTTGTTATTTTTTTTGAACGATTACTTAAAATTATTTAGAAACATACAACGATAAATAGACTCATTTTTTAAGAAAGAACCAAGATACAATGTTTTCTGTTTTCTCGCACGAATATTATATGAAAGAAGCGTTAAAAGAAGCCGAAAAGGCCGCAAGTCTCGACGAAATTCCTGTTGGGGCTGTTGTCGTTTGTAATCAACAGATTATTGCTCGTGCACACAATTGGACAGAACACTTAACAGATGTGACAGCACATGCAGAGATATTAGCAATTTCTGCTGCTAGTAAATACCTAGGCAATAAGTACCTCCAGCAATGTCGCTTGTATGTAACCTTAGAACCTTGTGTCATGTGTACAGGTGCTTTGGCATGGACTCAATTAGGCGAGCTTATCATTGGTGCCAGCGATAGCAAAAGGGGCTATCGAAGACTAGCTCCCCAAGCATTGCATCCAAAAACAAAAGTATCTACTGGTATCTTAGCAGAAGAATGCGCTACTATTATAACCAACTTTTTTCGAAAAAAGCGATCGTAAGTAATAAAAAATGCTGAACATTCTAGTCAAATATTCAGCATCTTTAATTTCTATGTATTGTATGGCAAACGAGACTATCGCTTTTGTTTTTTAAGAAAAATCTGCACACCGGGTCTAGGAGCTTGATGGCGGTATACTTTATTATATTTTAATAACTTTCGAAGTTTTATACCGTATAACTGAGCTATATCATACATACTTTGTCCTTTGTTTACAATATGTATATTACTAGATTTTTTGGTATCTGAATGTTGATAATAATTGCGTTTTTTATCTAAGAATATATATTGTCCAACCTTTAGTTCTCTGCCTTTTAATTCATTGTAACAATACAGTTTTTTAGCATTTTTTCGATAACGATCCGCAATGCTTTGCAAATCATCACCAGGTTGAACATAAACGGCATCAATATCATTTACACGGAATTGATACAATGTCAACACCATATCGACGCTATCTAGTACGGAGCTGAATGGGTCTGGAATACGTGTGGTCGTTGTGGTCGTATCTTCTGCATTCAAATCAACTTCTGGTCCTGTTTTGGGGAAAATATTCGCCAATTCATCCTCCGTCAGTGCTAGCACCTCTACCGTCAAATAATCTAGTTTGTACAACTCCAATCGCTCTATGATAGCAATCAAGTTTTTAGAATATGTTTTTGAGGTAGCATAGCCTGATTTTTGCAAACCTTTTGCCCATCCTTTATAATCGTGTTTTTCTAATTCAAACAAAACACCATATCGAAAAGCTTTCTTGGGGTTTAACAAAAACTCGCTGTGTGCAATATAAGACTCTTCGGCACTTTCGTAAACTCGAAAACAAGATTTCACAACTTCGTCATCCCACACATAATGTGTGGCACCTTGCCAAACTTCGCCCCCACATTTGATTCCAAAATGATTGTTGGCCACATTGGCTAGTTCACTCTCTCCAACACCCGACTCTAAGATACCTTGTGCCATTTTAATACTGGCAGGAATTCCAGTTCGGTCCATTTCTGCTACTGCAATATGTTTGTATTTTTCAACATAAAAACGTGCTTTGACATCATCTATAAAAAAATCTTCTGAGCACGGTTTTGCTAATAATTGAGTTATTTGTAGGCAAAAAATTCCTATCCAAATCAATAAAATACGCTGCATGTTCTTATCTTTTTAGAGGTTAAATACGCTATATCCTAAGGTCTATTCCTGCAAAACTAAAGAATAAAATCCAATTGCGACAATCGTTGCTAAACCAATTATCACGCCTATTAATAAAAATGTCTCTAAAATCGTATAAATATCTGCCACCCACCCTAGAATAGGAGCTGATATAGCATACAGTACTCGAACGCTAAATCCTCGAATAGACAACACGGTTGCTCGCATATCAGGAGGAGCATGTTGATTGATTAAATTTAAAAAAGTAGGCGTAGCCAAACCTCTCAAAGCATACATAACAAACATAGCCAACAATCCCAACCATAAAAAAGCACCTCCATATCCTCCCAACACACTATATCCAATCGCAAAGCCAAATAGAATGACAAATATTAATTGTTTGGAAGATAGCAACTTACTACCATGATGTGCATTTAAAGCAAACAAAGCAACCGTCATATTCAAGGCAGCCCACAAGTAACCAATGTTATTTTCTTCTATTTTTTTATAATCAAAATAAGGTTGTGCAAACCAAGCTAATAACAAGGAGGCTAAGCCAAAAATAGAGGCTAAAAAAATAAAAAATCGCAATTGTTTATTTTTCAGAAAAGTATAGTGCAAAATATAGCGCATTTGTTCCCAATTACCTCGATCATGCTCTTTGTGTATCGGAGGTTCTACCAAAGAAAAAGCGGTTATTACTCCTAAAAAACTAATCCCTACCTGAACATACATCGGATAACGTAATCCATACGTATATGCCAGCCAACCTCCAATAATAGCGGCTACTGCTTCTGAAAATGTTCCAATAGCGTACGTTCGTCCCTCCCATTTGAGATAATCTCCTTTTCGATTCAAAACATGCAAAGAGTCATATAACAAGGCAGAATCTGTTCCTGATATAAAACTAGCTCCTAAGCCTCCAATAATTGCCCCCAAACCTAAACTCCAAAAATCGTACGACAAGCTATATGCAGTAAATTGAGCCGTCATAAATAATGTTCCTAATATAATAGAATTCTTGCGTCCTAGTCGATCTGAAAAGTACCCTGAAGGAATTTCAAAAAAGGCAACAGAGATCGAATAAATGGCATTGACAAGCATTACATCTCGCAAACTCAAACCATTGGACTGTAAGAATAATACCACGATTGGCATATAAACCATAAACCACTTGGACATTTTAATTACATACAATTTCCATATATTCCCTGCAATATTCATCTTTATTGAATTCTTGTCACCAAATCATCTTTTAATGCATATATCTGATCGCTTTCTGGACAAATGGCTTGCCCCTTCTCATTAAAATTCAAACGATGTCCATATTCACTCACCCATCCAATTTGTTTCGAAGGATTCCCCACCACCAAAGCATAAGGGAGGACGTCCTTTGTGACTACAGTTCCCGCACCTATCAAAGCATAAGCCCCGATTGTATTGCCACAGACAATGGTCGCATTAGCTCCAATAGAGGCTCCTTTTTGTACAACAGTAGGGCTATATTGACCTCTGCGCACTACAGCCGATCTAGGATTGATAACATTAGTAAAAACCATAGATGGTCCTAAAAATACATCATCTTCGCAAGTCACGCCAGTATAAATAGAGACATTATTTTGAACTTTTACATTGTTGCCCAACTGAACTTTGGGAGATACAACTACATTTTGCCCAATATTACAAGATTCTCCAATAACGCTATTGGGCATGATATGGCTAAAGTGCCAAATTTTAGTTCCAGCACCAATGATACATCCTTCATCTATAACCGCAGTTTCGTGTGCATAATAACTCATCTGTCTTATTTTTTAGTTATCCACTATTCAGTTTTTTTTGCCATCAAACGCAGTACAAAAAGAAATACAGTTCACTTCGTGAGTGCTTTGTTTTTAGCTAGCTGAACGGTTACTTATTATTGCTTTTAAGCTTGTAAATATTTTCAATAATCTCTACAACTTTCAATCCTTCTAAAGCATTCGTTGTAATTGGTTTCTTTTCTTTGATGACATCAATCACATTCTGGATCACATAACCGTGATTAGCCGCAGAACCTTTGTAAGCCCCATAATCATTGGCAGGATTAGATGCTGCTAAAGTGGGCATGGTATAATCTTTAATATGGCAGTACTCGACCTCATTCATATACTGCCCTCCAATTTTTAAAGAACCTTCACTCCCTATGATTGTTAGGCTGCTCTCTAAATTTTTGTCATATATCGCTGTAGAATAGTTAATACAGCCCATCCCACCTTTTACAAAGTCAAACTGAACCACTCCAGAGTCTTCAAACTCAGTAGAGTGCTGATGGGAAAAGTTATGAAACATAGCCTGTATATTTTTGATATCGCCAAATAGCCAATACAGAATATCTACAAAATGCGAAAATTGCGTAAACAAGGGTCCTCCATCCGATTCTAACCGACCTTTCCAAGTATGTTGCTGACCATTTTTATAATAATAACGATCATCTCTATTCCAGTAACAATTTATTTGTACCATAAAAATTTGCCCCAATCTCTGCTGATCAATCATCTCTTTGACCCAAATAGACGGAGGCGAATAACGATTTTGCATAACACAAAAAACATGGCGATTGACTTGCAGCGATTTAAAAATCACAGCTTCACAAGCTTCCTTGCTGAGTCCCATTGGTTTTTCGCAAACAACATGCTTGTGAGCTCCCAAAGCCAGAATTGCTTGCTCTGCATGCACTCCATTTGGCGTACAAATACAAACTACATCAATCTCTAAATCAGCAGCCAACAAAGCCTCTATGGAATTATAAAAGGGAACATCAAAGTCTTCTATGTTTAAGAATTTTGGATGTTCTATATCACAAAGTGCGACTAAGTTTGCCTCTTGATTTTTTTCAATCATAGCTGCATGCCGTTTGCCAATATGTCCAGCACCAACAATTGCAAATTGTACTTTTTTTGTTTGAACTTCCATGTACCAATCAATTATTTCTCAACAAAACTATTTAAAAATCAATTATTCATAACCTACTAAAAACACAGATTAAGAAACTACCAAGTAGAGGTGTGCCTGAAGTTGCCAAGTATAAGACTATAATCTATGTCCTAACGTTGTAATTCGATTCCTTATCTACTAATTTTTTAGTAAAAACAGAGAAAGCGATACCATTTCTTAATATCATACCAGCTCACGAGGCTATCAATATCCTTTTAGCAGCCTACAGGGTACTAAATTTAGCAAATCAATTGGGCTTAAAGATAGAAAAAGCTGTGATGTAAACGGAGACACCACAGCTTTAATTCTTTTATTTTCTAGACGAAGACTTATTCCCGAAGAATAAGCACACGATGTGTTTGACTCTGTTTTGGATTTAACAACCGTAAGAAATAAACTCCTGTAGGCAAGTCTTCCACTTGAATTTTCCAATTTGTCTGAGTAGATAATGGCAATTCTTGTGTATGGACTATTCGACCATTCAAATCGTAAAGTTGCACTTCTGTTTTTTCCTGAAGAGGCTCAGATAACTGCAATAAAAATGTTCCAGAGTTTGGATTCGGTATAATGTCCAAATCAATTCCATTGAGCGAGGAAGCTATTGTATTAATGGCAACAGTACAAACACTATCTGGGACATCAACTGGAACTCTCAAAGTATCGGTATCAGAGCCACAAGCATCGGTCACTGTCAAGCGAATAATATAACAACCTGAATCTGTATATGTATGAAATGGATTTGGAATTTGATAGGTTGTTCCATCTCCCATTTCCCAGAAATAGTCTACTGCTTGATTGGTTCCTGTTGACATATTATTCATCAATACGGTGCGACCACTCTTAGTAACAGAAAAGGCTGCTTTAGGTGCTGTATCTATTGTCACCGATACAAAATCTGTCCCTGCACAGCCCAGTGGATGAGTTACTGTAACAGCATAAATTCCTGCGGTATTGACAATGATTGTCTGTGATATTTCCCCCGTATTCCATAAATACGTCATTCCTTGCCCACCATATCCTGCATCTAATGTATCTGTATAACAAGCAGATACAAAGTTACCTAAATTAGGTGCTGGAGGGCTTATGATCTGCGATATATAGGCTGTATCTACCAACATACATCCTTCACCTGTAGTTACAGTCACAGCATATATTCCAGTACTTGGAATTGTAATAACATCCGTCGTATCTCCTGTATTCCAAGAGAAAGAAGCATTGTTCAGACTGTAGTTGGTACTTAACTGAAAATCACAGGCTGCATTTCCTAAAGGCAATCCTACGGGCATGGGTTGTGTGATTATTACAGTATCTATTACGGTACACAGCGCCCCATCTGTTATCGTCAACGTATAAGTTCCAGCATTGTTAAATGTAGTAACACCTGAGGTTGAACCATTACTCCAATTATAAGAAACTATATTCGGATGGCTGGCATCTATGGTCACAGAATCACAAGTGTAAATTGAATCAGGTATATCTACTGGCATACTAACATTAACCGTAAATGTATCTCCAACAGAATGGCAATCAGGATAAGCATAACTAAAGTGCCAATCAAAGAAATAACTATAGTCGCTGAAAATTGTTCCCATCAACGTAGCAATATTAGCACTAGAAGAAGGGGCTGTGATTGGGCTGCGATCAACGAGGAATAAGCTATTGATACTAGAAAAACTTAGTTGGTAATTCTCCCCTGGTGGAATTAAAAAATTCAAAGGAATAAATACTTTTTCTTTAGCTTTTGTAACAGTATAACTAACCGTATTAATTGTATTTCCAGAGGAGTCCATTAGGACAACATTAGCAACAGCTGGCGCTGTTTCTACATAAATCGCAACAGAATCTAGAACTGCATATTCATGAACATCAAAGCGATTGGCAATAATAAAATTCAAATACGCACTTGACTCGTTAGGGTTATCATAGGCTTGTTTTCCTATTCGAGTAGTTGCCTTTGGAGCTACATCTATCCAAAAATCGGTTGTATCTCCTACATAAACATTATAAGGTGCTGTTAGGTAAGAAACAGTGTTCAAATCACTAGAGTCATACCAAACTACAATACCATCTGAAGTAGGTACTGAAAGTGCTATATCTTGTGGTGCACATATATCTAAATCACTAACTACTGACGCATTCGGAGTTGATAAAAACTGTACGTAAATATCTTTTACCGACGAACAGACACCATCATTGGTTACCGTTACCCGATAATATCCTGAAGAATTAACGGCTAACGTATCACTAGAACTTCCTCCACTCCAAGCATAAGTATAGGCTGGGTTATTGTTCTGTATAGGATCTAAAGTAATACTTCCCAATGTACATGTTGCCGTATCTGCTGTCAGTGTAATGGAAGGAGATGGAGGAACAGTTATATTAATCGGTAAACGATTCGTTGCACAAGATGGCGTCGAAATTTTCCAATTAAAGAAATATACATATTGAGAAGCCAAGGGAACAGAACCAGTGAAGGTAATTTCCGAAGCGTTTGCATTGAGTTGCGCTAAATTGGTGTAAGGAGAAAGGAATAAAATCCTTCCTGCCGATTTGTTGCTTAATTCTATAGAATAACTTCCATTTTCTAGCAAGGTATCTATTTGAACCACATTCTCTCCTGCATTCGTCAAGCTGAGTTGTTGAGTATAATATGGGAATCCTGTTTTGTAAATTGTCAATGTTGCTGTAGTTACCGTATCAACATAAATAGCAACAGAATTCAATAATATAGGGGAATTAACTGTAAAGGTCATTCCTCTCGTAGGATAAGCACTTAACTGGGGTGTTCCCCATACATTAAGGTTCGAATTAGGGTTGTATTGTTCTCCTAAAGGTTCTGATTTTGGAATAAATCCAATCCCTTCTACCCATAAAGTAGTCGTGTCTTGCAGATTAACAACTACAGAATCGCCCAAAGCAAATGGAGTAGCACTTGTTTCTGAGCTGTACCAAGCATAATAGGCTGCATTACCAGTAGCATAGAAGGTCATATTCCCTTGACAAACAGTGGTGTCATTCGGAGGAATAATCAAACTCGGTGGCTCGACAATAAATACATTCATACTATCTTCGTCAGTACATATGCCAATTGAGCCTTCTAAAGTAATTGTAGTGGTGCTATCCAAAATAATCGAGGAGGTTGTTTCTCCTGTACTCCATTGATACGATTGTAATCCTAAAGAACTTGCATCTAAAACTAACGTATCACCACAAATAATACTATCTGTTGGAAAATCAATATTCGGTGTTGGCAATACTTCTACAACACTTGGTATACGATCTGTTGGACAACTAAGTCCTTGAACATTCCAGTTGTAAAAATATTGATAGACAGAAGAGAATGGAATACCTGATTTTATAGTTAAAAAATCTCCATTAAGAGGAAAGCCTGTGTATGGAAATTCTGATAAAATAGGAATCGTGTTATAATCTGTTAACATCAATTTGTAATCGACTCCTACTGGAATTGTAAAACCAAGTGAAATTATATTCTTGCCTAAATTGGTCAATACAATAGGTTGAGTATAAAGAACTACATTATTGGCATCCCACAACTCAATAGTTCCAATAAAGGAAGTTTGATTAATGTACATTGTCACCTCCTTTAACAATATATCTTCTTGAACATCAAATAATAATCCTCTTGCTTCTATAGGATAAAAATAATCCGTTCTTGCAGCAACAAAGGTATCCACTAAACCTTGCGTATATGTTTTGCTAGAAAAATTTTGTCCTGTGCACCATATTGTATCTGAGACTTGAGCATCATACATAAATAAACTTCCATTTCCTAAGTAATTTCCTCCTATAGGTTCTGTATACCATTTTATGACATCTGCCCCTGTTGCTAATCTAGGAATTTCTCCAGCACAAGTTGACGTATCAGAAGAGATAAGGTTAACAATTGGTTCTGGTGCAAGAAATACATTAATAGAGTCAAAATCAAAACAAGTTCCAATCGAAGCTGTTACTTTATATTGCCCTTCCTGTGTTATGACAATAGTGCTAGTGGTAACACCTGTATTTCCCCAGTTATAAGAAGCTCCATTGTTAAATACATCTAAGATTAAAGTATCATTACATACAATGGTGTCTAATGGTATATTTACTACGGGAGTTGGTAATTCGTTTATTAATACAGAATCTAAACCTGAAGTACAATCTCCCAATCTTGATATCTGCCAAGCATAAAAATACGCATAGACGTTCACAAATGGTGTCCCTGATAATAACTCTATAAATGGATAATTCTGCAAACTCCAGTTCACAGGATTGTTAAACTGAAAATCTCCATTTTGAATATCTACCATCAACAAACTATAATTTGTTCCTGTTGGAATTATAAAGTCTAAAGTCACCTCATAAAAACCTACTTGCCCTGAAGGTGGAATATACCGTCTGGCTAACGTATCTCCTACAGAACTTATTAACAATATTGTTCCACTTGTTGTACTTGAATTGGTATTTAGATATACGCTATTTAGCACAATTGGCTCTAATACATTAAATAACAAACCTCTATCTACATTCACAAAGCCTGTTGCTGTTGTTGTTGTTGGCAAACCTATCCTAGTAGAATATGGCGTATAATGACTTGCCTCATACCACACCATACTAGTATCTTCTACATTGTATAGTAATGTATCTCCTATGTGTATAATATCCCCTAAGCTATCCCTCCAATGAATAATACCTTCACTTGACTGAGCAATTAAATTATGTTCTCCTTTACATACACTTGTATCTGATGGTTGTTTGGTAAATACTGGTCTATTCAGTACTACTAATTCCAAACTATCAGACACAGGACAATTCCCATTAGAACTTACTGTTACCTTGTACAGTCCTGTCGTGTCCCCTATTATCGTAGAACTTATTGAGCCTGTATGCCATACATAATCAAAAGAACCACCTACATTTGTCGCATCTAATACTATGCTACTCCCACATAGAATTGTATCTGCTCCCAAATCTACTAAAGGAGTTGGTAATTCGTTTATTAATACAGAATCTAAACCTGAAGTACAATCTCCCAATCTTGATATCTGCCAAGCATAAAAATACGCATAGACTCTATTAAATGGTACCCCAGCATTTAAATTCATAAAAGAATAATTAAAAGGATTCCAATTATTAATACCTCCGTTGAACTGAGCTAAACCACCAGTTATATTACTCATTTGTAAAACATACCCTGTTCCTGGAACAATTAAAAAATTTAACGGCACTACTACAAAACCAGATATTCCAGGCATAAAGTTTTTACTAGCTATTGTATCCCCTAAGGGAGATAATAAATGTATATTTCCTGAAAATAAAGCATTATCAACATTAATCGATACGCTATTTAAAAGAATAGTTTCAAATACATCAAACGAGATTCCCCTATCTACATCTACAAAACCTGTTGCACTAGTGCTTGTTGGAAATCCTACTGTAACAGACTGTGGTTCATATTGTCTAGCTTGATAATAAAGCTTACTTGTATCTTGTACATCGTATAAAAGCGTGTCTCCATATCCTAAAACATTTCCCATACTATCCCGCCATTCTATCAAACCAGCAGAACTTGAAGCTTCTAAGCGATACAGCCCTCGACAAACTGAAGTATCATTAGGCTGCGTTATAAAATTAGGTGGTGCAACCAAAATCACCTCAATACTATCACGAGTAGTTCCCGACACATCTGTTACATCTACCCAATACGTTCCAGAGGCAGTAGCCGTTAAATTTTGTGTGGTTGCTCCTGTGTTCCACAAAAATGTAGCACCTGTATTTCCAGCATCTAACATCAAGCTATTGCCACAAACCGTTGTGTCTGGTCCTAAATTAACAATGGGTTGTGCCTGAATTAGGCAAGAACAGAAAAGAAAAAATACTAAATAGAACCAAGTAGCCGTCTTCATATACTTTTGTTTAGTAGCTGAATTTGCTATAAAATCTATATCAGACGCCCTGTCCTATTTCCACAACAACATACTTGGGAGAGTGGTACTTTATTAATAGAATTTCTTTATAGCCTAAATCAACTATTGTTCACTGATGGGAATTCCTTTTGTTAGTTAACAATATATTGTTTATAATTTGCTAGTTACGAAGACACACAAATGGTTTTGTCCCATGGTTCCTCATATTGTTTTAGCAAATAGTTACTCTTTAGAAGAGCATACACAATTCAAGCTCTTTACCTAGTATATTTATTAGGTAAAGAGCTTAAATCATTCATTCATTGATATAGTAAAGATACTCTATATTAAACAGATTTGCAAAAAGAAAGTTGGTTCTATTGTCCTCTTTTGGTGAGTTTTACAAGCTCCAAACAATAAAGTCTTTGGTTACCTCTGCCAAATACAAGTTTTTCAAATCTATTAATATAGGTTGGTTGGCACTTATAGACTTAAAATAATCAGCATTCAACGCTTTGTATTCATCATGTGCTACAGCAACAATAACGGCTTCGTATTTCTTATTGGGGCTATCTATTAAAGAAAAACCATACTCGTGTTCTACTTCTTCAGAAGAAGCATGTGGATCTACAACATCTACATTTACAGAAAAATCTTTCAGAGCATAAACTACGTCCGCCACTTTAGAATTTCGGATATCAGAAACATTTTCTTTGAACGTCACTCCCATTACTAAAATATTGGCAGTATTCAATGTTTTTCCCTCTTGTAGTAACAATTGTACTAGTTTTGTTGCCACATGATTAGACATATTGTCATTGATACGTCGACCACTTAATATAACCTGAGGATTATAACCTAGTTCCTGTGCTTTAAACGTCAAGTAATAAGGATCTACACCAATGCAGTGTCCACCAACCAAACCTGGATAAAAATTCAAGAAATTCCATTTGGTTCCTGCTGCTTTCAGAACATCCATTGTAGGAATATTCATTTTATCAAAAATAATAGAAAGCTCATTCATGAGAGCAATGTTCAAATCTCTCTGTGTATTTTCAATCACCTTAGCAGCCTCAGCTACTTTGATACTAGCAGCTCGATGCACCCCAGCATCAATGATCAATTCATATACTTTTGCAATTTCTTCCAATGACTCATCATCGCTTCCCGAAACTACTTTCACAATTTTTTCGATGGTTCGTTCCTTATCTCCTGGATTGATACGCTCTGGTGAATAGCCAATTTTGAAATCTGCTCCTAATTTAAGACCAGAGAGTTCTTCTAAGATTGGCAAGCAATCTTCTTCTGTACACCCAGGATAAACAGTTGATTCAAATACAACATAATCTCCTTTCTTAAGCACCTGACCAACGGTATTAGAAGCCCCTAACAGAGGTTTTAGATTTGGTGTTCTAGAAGCATCAATAGGTGTAGGAACAGCTACTACAAAGAAATTAGCAGCTCTTAAATCTTCAATATTTGCTGTAAATTCAATATCACAACCATCAAAAGCAGCCGCATCCAACTCTTTAGAAGGGTCTACCTTCTGTTTCATCATCTCCACACGTTCTGCATTGATATCAAAACCAATAACAGATATTTTTTTAGCAAATGCTAATGCGATTGGTAATCCAACATATCCCAATCCGATAACGGCTATTTTCTTTTCTTTATTTACAAGCTGTTGATACATCTTTGATTATTTTCTCTTGATCTAAAAAACTTTTTTAATAACATTTGGGAGGTTAAAAAGATTTTGATTTTTATCCTATTAAATTCACCTAAGTAAGAAAATCCAAATCTAACTAAAATTAGCAACAAAAGTAAGATTTTATTTTGCAAGACAAGAATTTATAAAAATATTCCTAGTAGAACTTTATTATCTATGAAAAAACTTTCAACTTCGCAAAAACAACCTTGTCTATTTTTATTAATACTCCGTTGATTCGTTCGCTGCTACTGCGTGGTACTTCATGAGTCTTTGTTAATGGTTCCGCTCTGTGGTATTGTATGAGTGCTTCAAAGTTGATTATCAGCTTTTCGCCTTTACAACCAAGATATGTTTCACTAATAATCAAACCAATACGACTTTTCGACGGAATTATATTTTTATCACAACTTATATCATTTGCCATGAAGATTGCTATTATTGGTGCGACATCCTTCTTAGGAAAAACACTTATCTCTGAACTAAAAGAAGGTCAACACGACTTGCATTTGTTTAGTAGAATCAATTCTTTTGATTGGATGCCAAGTCTTTCTTGGACTTGTTACAATTATCCTTCTATCGCTTTAGACTATCCCCTATTAATGGAATTTGATATAATTTATTATTGTGCAGGAGCAGGAATACAACCCAAACACCAAGACAATAACCAACAAATTTATGAACTCAATGCCTTTGAACCCATTCGACTAGCAACGGCATTAAAAGATAACAACTACAAAGGTAAGTTGATTACGTTTGGCTCCTATTTTGAGATTGGCAATCACTCCGAAGATCGTTCTTATACAGAAAAAGAACTGGTCACCCATACCAACCCCCTACCCAATGCTTATTGTACTGCCAAAAATCTATTAACTCGTTTTGTAGACACCGAGTTGCGAACACCGCACAATTTGCCATTTGTTTTTCAACACTTTGTACTAACCAACATTTATGGAGCAACAGAAAATGACAATCGATTGATTCCTTACATCATTCAAAGTAGCCTAAAAAAAGAACCTCTTAGCTTTACTGCAGGAACACAACAACGCCAATATACGCACATAAGAGATGTTACTTATTTTTTAAACGAGCATATTAATAATAATCAATCAGGTATTTTTAATCTTACAACGAATACCGTTATTAGTGTCCGAGAAATGATTGAAAAAGTCCTTCAAGTAATCGAAGAAGAGTTGGAGATCGTACCGCAAGCAAATTTTGGCACGGTAGATAAAAGAGATATCAGTATGAAATACTTAGCTTTAAATACTTCTCATCTACAAAATTGTTTTAATTTTGACCCTCAAATTAGTCTAGAACAAGGTATTAGAGAATATATTATATTATATACTCGAACAGCATAAATTCATTTTAGCCTCGGCAGAAATTATCTAGTCTACTTACAAACAACTAGTGGACAGATAAACGATATAAAATTATGGAGCAAATCAATACTTTACTAAAAGATGTACAGATTATCAAAAGCCCTGCTTTTTTTGATGAAAGAGGTGGTTTTATCAAGCTTTTTAATCAACAAGCTCCTATTTTAGAGCAGTATGAGATAAAGCAAGTTAACTTTGTGCAAAATAAACAAAAAGGTATTATTAGAGGATTGCATTATCAAACGGGAACATTTGCGGAATCAAAATTTTTTCGAGTCTTGACTGGGAGAATACAATTGGCTTTTGTTGATTTGAGACAAGCTCCTTTTAACCATCAAAAGGCGAGTACATTTATCTTAGACAGTCCTGATATAGGAGTTTTGGTTCCTAGAGGCTTTGCCACAGGTTATCTTACGTTAGAAGAAAACACAGATGTCCTATACTATTCTGACAATGTCTACGAGCCTTCTGCTGAACAAGGGCTTCGTTGGAACGATCCTCTTTTTAAAATACAGTGGCTAACCTTTCAACCCAATTTATCACAAAAAGACAAAGCTTGGGCTAACTTTGCTACTACTATTTAATAATACTTCGTGGCTTTTTTCGTTTTTTACAAAAAACAAAAAGCAGCTTTACATTAGTTTGATAACCGATAAATTGCACACTTGTTACACTTTGCGCTAATGCCTTAATTACTAAAATAATATAAATATTATTTTTTATCTTTTTGGTAAAAAGTAACGAACTACTAATTTAGACAACAAGCTTTTATTTTTACCATACTCTGCTAATTTTTTAAACTCTAAACGGCTTATTAATATTCGACTATGCTAATTGATATTCTTATTCCGACTTATAATCGTTCGGAAGATTTGATTTATAACTTGACACTTATTCAAGAAGAACTGATCCAGCATCAATTGTTGGATAAAGTCAAAGTTATCATCTCAGATAATTGTTCTCCTGATAATACTCAAGCAGCAACCAAAGAATTTTTGACTCAAAAAAATGCTAACTTTGTAGTAGATTATTATCGTACCGAAGAAAATATTGGATTAGAAAAAAATGCCGTTCATGTTCTGAGCAAAGCCAGTAGTGATTTTGTGATGTTCTTGGGAGACGACGATTATTTAGACAAAGGCTACCTTAATTATTGCGTTGAGAAAATTAATCGTGTTGAGAACCTAGGATGTATCATTACTGGAATTGTACAAATTGACAATAACCTCAAGGTAATTGGTCACCCTAGACCTACTGATTTTGAAGAAGTTGTTGGAGATGCAGGCTATGAGTCAATGCTCAAATATTCACATTTGGGACATCAACTATCTGGCTTATTACTCAAACGCAACAATTTATTAGAAGAGTATTTAGCCACCAAAGAGAACCGAAATATCTATTTGTTTATTTATTTTGTGACCAATCGGATTGAAAAATATACGGTTATTTATGTTCCTAAATTTAAAACTCAAGTTAAAATTTTAAATGCAAAAGATTGGGATTATAACCAACTAGGGCTTTTGGACGAAGTATTCAAATCATATTATCCTTTTATAACCACTCAAGGAGAAGAGAAAGTGAAAAATCTTTTGATTCATTTTTGTCGATTGCACTCCTATCGTTTTGGTATAAAAAAAGGACAACCAAATCGCTTGTATCAACAATATAAAAAGCTATTGAGTATTGTGCCTCCATTAAAGAATTTTGCCCAAGAGTTAAGAACCTTACTTTTGAAAGAATATATCCTTTTGTTTATTAGAAAATAAGTAAGAGGTCAGAAAAAATAAGAACAAAAAATGGGATTATTTTTTGCTAATCAAAGAAGAAAAAGAAAGGCTTAGCGAGCTAAAACAAGTTTTTCTGATGAAGCGTAGCGCAAAAATAAGGCTCTTTTACTTGTTATTTTTTTGAACGATTACTTAACAACCATATCTTAGAACAAACTTTAGTCTATATTAAATATTGACGATTAAAAATAGAACACTTTATGAAAATTACATTAGTAGCGGGAGCTCGACCTAACTTTATGAAAATAGCTCCTATTATTCATGCTATCAAAAAGTCCAATGCAGCGCATAATTCAGGTATTGAATATCGCTTGATTCATACAGGACAACACTATGATCAAAAGTTAAGTCAATATTTCTTTGATGACCTCAACATCCCTCATCCTGACGCCAATTTAGAAGTAGGTTCTGGCAGCCATGCGGTACAAACGGCCAAAATTATGATTGCTTTTGAACAAGAATTATTGGCCAATCCTTGTGATTATTTGTTGGTTGTTGGTGATGTTAACTCTACCTTAGCATGTACGTTGGTTGCTAAGAAAATGGGAATTACAGTTATCCATGTAGAAGCGGGGTTGCGGTCTTATGACTTGAGCATGCCTGAAGAAATTAATCGTATGGCAACAGATGCCATTGCAGATATTTTCTTTACGACAACACCTGAAGCAGGTTATAAACTAACTAAAATGGGTTGCGATACAGATCGCATTTATTTTGTAGGCAATGTTATGATCGACTCTCTTATTAACAACCTTCAACGATTGCAACAACCTTCGGTTTGGAAGGATTTGAATTTAAAAGGAGGAGATTATTATTTAATGACCTTGCACCGTCCTTCTAATGTAGACGAAGAAAAGAACTTACAGCAACTCATTGCGCTGCTAGGAGAACAAGCTGCTGACAAACCTATTCTTTTTCCAGCACATCCTCGTACACAAAAACAATTGCAAGCAATTGGACTCCCTGACAATGTGCACATGGTAGAACCAATGCGATATTTAGAGTTTATTTACATGGTCAAAAATGCATTTGCTGTATTGACTGATTCTGGAGGGATTCAAGAAGAAACCACCTATTTAGGTGTTCCTTGCTTTACATTGCGAGAAAATACAGAGCGACCAGAAACCATTACAGTAGGCACCAACGAATTGATTGGAACCAATCCTGATCATATTATTAAAGCCTTCAAAATACTAAAATCAGGCAATTGGAAAAAAGGAAAAATTCCTTTGTTGTGGGATGGTCATGCCTCCAATAGAATTGTGGAAGAACTGCTAGGAATGTAACCCAATAAACACTCGTTCCACTAAGTAACGATAAAATTGAGAATTATAACCAATGAAATTAGAGAACCAAGTTATATTAGTAACCTCCAATGAGCCTTGGGGAGACCTTTGGTATTCTAAGCAAAATTATGCTTACGAATTGTCCAAAAACAATACGGTTTATTTTATAAATCCTCCTACCAAGTGGCGTCCTGGAAATTTATTTTCAAATCCAATTACAGAAGGGAGTTACAATGAGAATTTGCATTATATTAATTATGAGAATTTCTTGCCCTTACGCAGCAATTTTTTAAATAAATTAAACAACAAGTGGGTCTCTAAACATTTGAAAAAATATTTTGAGAAAAAAGGCATCACAGATACTATTCTATGGGCTTTTGACCCTCTCAGATTGTTTAATCACAAAGAGTTGGGTTGCAAGTTTGGTATTTATCACTGTGTTGATTTTTATTATTTTCAGTATTTGGGAGAGTACGAATTGTGCCAAAACTCTGATTTGCTTTTTGCGACTTCTCAGCGTTTTTTAGACGATTATGGCGACTACGATGCTCCTAAATATGTTGTTCCTCATGGTATTTCCACCGAAGAATTTGAGACCAAGCAAGAAGAACTAGACAATCTAGATATTGATATTCAAGACTATGCATTGTATGTTGGTGTCATCGACCATCGGATGGATTTCTCTTTATTGGAACGTGCCATTCAAAAATTTCCTGACGTGCCTTTTTTATTTGTAGGTCCTTTGCGGTTGTACCATCGCCCTATCAAAGAAAAAGATCTAGCAGCAGCCAAGCGCATCTTTGAGGAAAAAAAATATGCTAATTTGCATGCTATTGGCTCTAGACACTTTAAGACACTCAAAAATTATATCAAAAAGGCTAAATTCTGTATCTCGTTTATGGATATGGAGTACCATGCCAATACCGTTCATCATCACAAAACATTGGTCTATCTAACACAAGGAAAACCAGTTTTTGGTCCCATTTTTAGCGAGTACAAAGACTTGGGGAATATTATGTATATGGACAATGATCCCGATGGGCAGTTAAATTTGATTGCTAATTTCTTAGAGAATGGTGAGGCTCCTGAATTAGAACAACTTAGGATTGAGCATGCTCGGCAATATACCTTTGAAAATGTTTTGGCTAAGGCGAGCAAGTTGGTGGAGCAACATAGTTCGTAAGTTTACGTATAATGCTATGTCCCCACATCATACCAAATACATCATCATGCAAAAAAAAATCTTTTACACACTTTTATGTTGTATAATTAGTAACTTGTGTGCCGCCCAAAACTATACCTCTTTTGATTTTAACAATGGTCTGTGGGAAGAAGAATATTATCACATGCAACATCAACGTTCTAGGTATAATTACTATATAGATGGGGACACGGTCATCAATAACCTTACTTATCAAAAATTATACAGGATTGGAGAACTTACCTATTCTTACGGAACAACGTATGCTTCATGGCATAGTTTTTCTACCAATATGGGCTTTATCCGAGAAGATAATAACAAAAAAGTGTACCACTTACAGGGTAATATAGAAGAACGTTTATATGATTTTGACATAGCATTAGGGGATACCGTTTCAATTCCTACAATTGCATACTCGTATGATAGTGCTATTGTGGTTGCTGTAGATAGTGTTTTTATTTGCTCTACCATGCGTCAGCGTTATAAATTAGATCCTATTGGAACACAGTTAATGCATGATCTCTATTGGACAGAAGGCATTGGCAGTTCTCATGGTCTTATTCCTAGGTATAGCTGGTTTGAGAGTGGGGTGATACATGTTTGTTACTCAGATAGCACTTGTGCTACTCCTTGCTCAAACTTTCTGTCTACTATGAAAGTAAAAAGTCAACACTCAAAACTAGCTACGGTATATCCCAACCCAAGTTCTGAAAAGAGCATTATTCAGCTTAACAACGAAGCTACTACGACTAAAATTCAAGTGATCAACAATATTGGGCAAGTCATCTTAAATAAAAGGACTAATAACCAAGAAGAACAACTTGATTTGAGTAGTTGGCCGATAGGTCTTTATGTTATTAAATTAGAATACGACCAATATATAGAAACACATTTTTTAATCAAAGAATAAATAGTTTTTGCCAAACAGCGCATTATACCTTTCATGAAAGACATTTTAGTTTCTGTAATCATACCAGCCTACAAAGCAGGGCAATACATCGAAGAGACCATCCAAGGGGTTTTAAATCAAACCCATGATAATTTTGAATTAATTATTGTAGACGATGGTTCGCCTGACAATCAAGCAGAAGTTATTGCACCTATTGTTGCCTCAGACAATCGCATTCAGTATATCAAGCAAAAAAATGGCGGTGTTTCTTCTGCTAGAAATCATGGTTTTAGGCTGTCTAAAGGCAATTTTTTAGCTTTTCTAGATGCAGATGATATTTGGCTGCCGAATAATCTAGAGGTAAAATTGGCTAAATTTGCCACCGACAAAGCATTTGGTTTGGTTCATTCAGATATGGCGATTATGGATGGCAATTCACAATTAACTGGGGAGACCAAAAGCGGGAAAGAAGGATATATTTTGGATGATTTATTGTCGTGGAATGGTACTTGTGTTCCTACTCCAAGTAGTATTTTAGTGCGACGAGAAGTCGTAGAAAAAGTTGGTGGCTTCGACCTAGAATTATCCAATGCTGCCGACCAAGAATTTTTCTTTCGAGTTGCCAAAGATTATAAAATAGGTCGAGTACCTGAGGTCACTTGGTGGTATCGAGTACATGACAACAATATGCATAGCAACATTCCTGTTATGGAAAAAGATGCCTTACTCGCCTATCAAAGAGCCGAAGAAAACAAATTATTTAAATCAAAAGCATTTCGAAATCAGTGTTTTGCCAACATGTATTTAATTATGGGGGCTTCTTGGTGGGGAGATGGCCACAATAAGTCCAAAGGAATGCAATATTTATTAAAAGCCATTACTACCCATCCACCGGCTGTTGGAAAAGTATTTAAAAAGCTGTTTTCTTAAACAATCAATGAATCCTCACCTTAAAAGTTTTATTTTTTAACCTTCATTAGCATTCATGGCTGTATCTAAGCAAAAACCGTCTATTCTTATTTGTGCATCGCATAGTTTCAAAGATCCATTGTTTAATGGGTTGATGTATCAATACATCTTAGAACACCAAAAAGCATCTCAATATGCCTATCGGTATCATATTGTAACAGAAGAACAAGCTGCTTATGCCCTTTCCTCTGGAGAACAAGCAAAGCTTCAAGCTCAATTAAAAGAACAAGACTTGTTTTGGCACCCCATGCCCTATCGAGGAGGGAAATTTATTTTGTTTAAGAAACTATGGAACTTCATTGGTTTGTTTTTCAAAATATGGGGCATCAAGCGTAGAGAAAAAGCAAAAGTTATTATTGGTTTTTTAGCCATTGCGGGGGGCTATGCTTATATTATTTCTAGAGTATTAAGACTTAAGTTGATGGTTTTTTGCTTTGAACCGCATAGCTTATACATGAAAGAATTTGGCATTTGGTCAGGGAGTTCTTTAAAATATAAAATCCTAAACAAAATCGAATACTTGCAAGCTACTCGTGCCGATTATGTAACAGGTCCTACGATTCATACCATCGAATTGCTAAAAAAATGGCAATCTAAGGCTAAGTTGTTTAGAGTTCCAATTAGTGTTGACACTCAAAAATTCACCTTTTCAACTCAAGATCGTCAACGTATTCGAGCACAATATAATATCCCTGAGGATCGTTATGTAATGCTTTATTTAGGTAAGTTTAATGGGATTTATTATAATGAAAAAGAAGTTGCTGATTTTTGTAAACGACTCGTCCACTTTGACCCTAGCATTTTTATTTTCACCATCTCGCCAACCCCTTCAGAAGCTGTTGAAAAGGCATATCTAGAAGCAGGTTTGGGCAAGCGTGACTTTTTAGTTTTAAATAAAATTCCTTACGAGGAAATTGAAGGATATATTTCGGCTTGTGATATGGGAATTGTTGCTATTCCGCCTTTGGATTCTCAAAAGTATCGTACCCCCGTCAAAATTGGCAATTACTTGGCTTGTGGGATTCCTTTTTTACTAAATAGAGGGATTGC
This sequence comes from Aureispira sp. CCB-QB1, assembly GCF_000724545.1. Taxonomy (GTDB): domain Bacteria; phylum Bacteroidota; class Bacteroidia; order Chitinophagales; family Saprospiraceae; genus Aureispira. Next base: position 119,046 of record NZ_JHBV01000016.1, read on the forward strand.
GGACGATGATATCATGGCAGAAGAAGAAAATGTGGGAGTAGTTTTCGAAAGTTTGGATGCCAAAGATTTTGCCCCTCCTTTAGCGACCTTAAAAAGGTTTATGCAAGAAGACAAGTTGAGCCTTCAAAAACGCTGTAGAGCAGCTGCAATAAAGCACCGAGGCATCCAAAACTCGGTAGAAGTACTTGATAAAATGATTCAAGAAGTGTATCCATAATTATGAAAACGACCAAGTACTTGTAAAGTCATTCAAAACTAGCTACTGTTTATACTTTTTGTAAGAATTAGTAGCCTATTCAGAGTATCAATAGTATAAAATATGGCAAATATATTTGTTACCGGTGGAACAGGCTTTATGGGGTCTCATATTGTTGAATTATTAGTACAACAAGGACACCAGGTTACGGTATTAACATCTAGCTCCAGCATACACCCCAATATCCAACATTTACAAGCTCAAATAAAAATTGTTCGAGGTGATTTTGGCAATTATCAATTGGTTTTGGAACATCTAAAAAACATAGATATCATTGTCCATATTGCTTGGACAACGGTTCCCAAAACAGCTTCCGAAAATCCAATTTATGATGCTCAAACGAATATTATTGGAAGCATACACCTTTTAGAAGCTGCGGTAAAAGCCCAAGTCAAAAAAGTAATTTTTGTATCTACAGGCGGCGCACTCTACGGCGTCCCCCAATATACTCCTATTGACGAGGCACATCCCATTCGTCCAATTTCTGCTTATGGTATTTCAAAGATGGCTTTTGAACGTTATTTGCATTTCTTTTATCAAAATAAAGGTTTAGATTATAACATCTTTAGAATTGCCAACGCTTATGGCACCCGTCAAAATTTAACTAAAAACCAAGGAGTAATAGGCATTTGGTTGCAAAAAATAAAAGAAAATCAGCCTATTGAAATTTGGGGCGATGGTTCCGTAGTCCGTGATTATATTTATGTGACAGATGTAGCTCAAATTATTGCCAAAGGAATTGCATATCAAGGCAAAGACAAAGTATTTAATGTAGGTTCTGGGCTAGGATATTCTTTAAATGAAATTTTGGAAGTTTGCCAAAAAGTAAGCCAAAAAACACCAAGTGTTACTTATTTAGATGGTCGTAGTTTTGATGTTCCTGTTAATATTTTATCTATTCAAAAAGCACAAGAACAACTTGACTGGCAACCTCAAATTTCGATTGAAAAAGGAATTGAAGCTACTTGGGACTGGTTAATTTCTATATAATATGGAAGAACATGAAATTTTAGATCTTAAATCCCCCCAAAAGCACCTGCCTAGTTGGCTCGTTCGTTGGCAGTGGCACTTTATACATGCTGGAATAATTATCGGTTTGCATTTTTTTGTTGCCTTTTGCTTGACCTCTATACTGCCTATCTTTCCTAGAGTTATTGCAGATATGATTAGCTTTCTTTTGTTAATCATCATTATTTTTGGCACTTGTGGTATTAGTATTTATATCTGTAAAAAAGGTTATCGTTGGTCTTGGTTAACAGCATTGATATTAGGTGCTTTTGTTTTTTTTTGTTGTTTTGTCTACACTATGAGTAATCTCGATTATTGGGTGGATATATTCACAAATAAGTTGCAAGATTGGACAACCTTTTCGGATAAAAAATTAAAAAACATATTAGAAATTGTCGTTGTTGGAATTGTATACAGTTTCTGGGCAATTATTAGTTTTGAAATTTTAGTGCTTCTAGGACATGTTATATCTCAATTAACCCACAAAGAAGAAACATAGAGTCTTATGCGCTATACTAGCCAAACCAATTGAGGTGCTCTATTCTCTCCTCCATAAACAATTGCATTCTGTTGATATTGCCTCCCTATCTCTTTCCCTGATTCCAACGATAAATTACAAACAAAATAACTTTTTTCAGCCTCCCAGCTTGAATTATCAGGTACACCATTCGCCTCAAAGAAGATACACTTTGTATCTATTAAAGTCTGCTTTAATTGTTCATTATTTGCTTGATTCATTTCCAAAGAGCACTCTTTAGAATAAGGATTATAGGCAGTGATAATTGCCCAAGTCTTTATACCTTCTCTTTCACAAAACGATAGGAAGAGCTCATTCTCTTTTTTTATCCTAAGTTGGTATATCTCTTCTTGGTTATAAACTTCGTAAGTAGTACTTAAATATGCTTGTTCAAGAAATGTGTTCATGATTATTAATATTTGTTAAGGTTAAACTTAGAAATGGATCCCAGTTGTCAATAATAACAGCTTGCACTTGTCCGTCTTTTTCAAAGACATCGACACCACTCACTTCTTTAGGCAACAACATGATTTTTTGCGCTGCAAATGGTCTTTCAGCTGGCGGAACCCATCCATAATTTCCTTTTGTATACAACTCGTTGTTTTTGTCCCTCAAATGCTTCCCAAAATTCACCCAACAATTTTGGCCTCTAGTTTCGGTTGTCATGGCAGCCCTTGCTAGTGGACTTAACATTCGAATATGAGTTACCCATGCTAAATCTTCTCCAATAGGACCAAAGCTATAACCATAGGTTGCATGACCAAAAATATCATGAACAATTCGAAAAACATCGTTGACTAAAAGTTCATATCCTTTAATGCAAATACCCGTATTCTGAAGCATTGGATTATTAAAATCCAACACACCTTTACCAAAGCCATTCGTTGTTTTGAAAAAATACATATGATAGTTATAAATGTCTTTTACCATTTCCAAACTATTCTCATAAGGTTCTCCTTGTCCATCATACGGCTCAAACTCAATATCCATTTCTCTAATAATAAAATAGAATTGTTGCAAGATTTCTTTTGCTAGTGCTTTATAAGCCACTTTAACAACTTTACTTTGAGGATTATTGACACCGACTTCGTAGGCATCTGCTATTTTCATTCCTACAGAAAAAGTCATTCGTTCTCTATAGACAAAATTGTAATGCGGAATTTTATACGTATTCTTGTAATCTGTTTTTAACTTATTTAACAATGGGTAGGGATCATTTTTTAATGTTTTAATGTGGTAAGCCTTTACCAACTCTTTTAGCTTATTCATTTTTAAATGTATTCTTTTTCATTAAAAATAGATTCCCATTCAGCCACAATTTCTTCTGCCAAAAAACTAGGAAATGGATGAACTCCATTGTCTAAACGAGCAAATCTTAATAAATCTACTCCTAGATTATGTGCATAAAACACAGGGTCCAAATACCTCATCAAAGTTGGCTGATCGACAAAGAAGTTGATAGGGCGCTTTTCACACATAACACCTTTTTTTTCAAAACCATAACCAAACTCATCTTCACCACCCATGTTTGCCAAGTATTTAGCTTTGAATGCTTTAGGATTATACCTATCTGATATGACGTTTTTAATCCCTGTTGCTGTGACAATAGCAAACATTTGTGAAGCTGATGCTTCTACATTTTTTTGATCGTCCGCAGACAATACCTTAAATCCAGCATGAAAAGCTTGCGCTATATGCTCCTGTTTTTGTTCTACAACCGTAATATCTTGAGTATAATTTTTCAAATGGTGGGCAATTCCTCTACCAACTTTTCCATAACCAAAAACCATCATCTTTCTCCCCTTAATGTTCTCTTGTGTCAGCTCCAAAAAGGCTCGAACAAAAGCCTCTCCAGTTCCTAAAACGCCTTCTAAGTGCTTGATTTTACTTTGGTCTACAGAAATGACAGGATAATCAATTTCAGCTGCTTTGTATTTATTCGTTCCTGTTCCTGTGATTTCTACCCCTCCAATACTAGGGCTGGTTTTATCCAATAATTCGGCCGCACAATCCATTGTAATATCAAATGACTGATGTCTTATTTTTTCAATAGGCACCCAATCTCCTCCAGCTTGTACAAATTGATGGACAAGCTCTCTATCTACCTCCATAAAACTAGGAGAGGTTACAACAAGATCAGCCCCTCCCACATATAGCGTTTCAAGTTTTACAATCGTCTCTCTGGTAAAAGGAATATTGTGTAAAATGCGCAGGTCTTTATAAGGCAAATTTTTGGCAACTCTTTTGAGCTGCTTTTGAAGGAAGGGATACTGTCCTTTGTCAAAATACCCTTTTTGCTCGTTGATAAATTGATGTATTGATTCCATTGTCAATTATAATAATTCTAATAATATTTAATAATCTAACCAAGTCACTCTTAGGCATAGTAGTTCCTGTCTTCTCAACAGTACGTTGTTGGAAAATAAGCTACTTTAACCTGTAATATTCAGTAGTTGTTATTGACAAAACCTCATTGACATGCATTAAAACATTATAACATATTCTATACACATCACTGATCTTACGACATAGAATTATACCTTTGAAATTAGGCTATAAAGTCAATTATAAATTGAAATTTTCCTAAATTCAATAACATACTACTGAAAAATAATTACTATTTAATATTATAGATTAAGGCAAGTTGCTATAGATCGCTTACATTTTTAAATTGAAAAAAGTTTCTAATCCCAAAATGTATGCGCCAAAAGGCTTGAAACATAGCAGTAGGAAATATCTATAAATATTAGTTGGGGGGCTGATATTATTTCAATGAAATAATATAATACAAGTGGTTTGGGATTTTTTGTGGCGAGCTTATAATATAAATTAATTGGCTGCCAACATATTTATCATTATTTAATTGTCCTTGTTTGCAATATATAACTAATTATCTCTTAGTGCAAACTATTTTATCAATATAAGTATTGACAAAATAGATATAAACATTACAAATAATTAAAACCCAACAATTAAGCAACAAAAAAACTGTCTATAAGATAATCCCATAGACAGTTTTCTAAAATAAGTAATTATAAGCTTTTGTATTTATTTCCCACAAGCAGCAATAAAGTCTACAAACAAAGGATGTGGTTTTTCTACTGTACTTTTATATTCAGGATGAAATTGTACCCCTACAAACCATTTGTGATCAGGGATTTCAACCACCTCTACCAAATTGGAGTCTGGATTGATTCCTGTTGGAATTAGCCCAGCTTCTTTTATTTTTTCTAAATAGTCGTTGTTAAACTCATAACGATGACGATGGCGTTCTTGAATTGCCTTGCGACCATAGATACTACGTACTCGTGAATCTTTTTCCAAATGGCAAGCATAGGCTCCCAAACGCATTGTCCCTCCTTTTTGATTGATGCCTTTTTGAGCTTCCATAAGTCCAATGACAGGATGTTTGGTCTGCTCGTTCATTTCTGTTGAAGAGGCATCTTTTAAATCCAACACATTTCTAGCAAATTCGACAACGGCACATTGCATTCCTAGACAAATTCCAAAAAATGGGAGGTTGTTTTCTCTAGCATAACGAATAGCGTGTATTTTTCCTTCAATGCCACGTTCTCCAAAACCAGGTGCTACTAGGATTCCATTCAATTCCTTAAATTTCTTTTCAACATTATTTCCTGTAATTTCTTCCGAAGCAATTGGCACCACATGCACCTTGCACTCATTGGCAACCCCAGCATGAACAAAAGCCTCTAGGATGGATTTATAAGCATCTTGAAGCTCAATGTATTTTCCAATCAATCCCACACGAATTTCGCTAACAGGGTTTTTCATATGCCCCAAGAAAGCTTTCCACTTTCTCAAATCGGGTTCTCTTCGATCTGCTAGACGAAGCATAGAAATAACCGTGATATCTAACTTTTCTTTCAACATCAAAATCGGCACATCGTAAATACTGTCCGCATCTCGTGCTTCAATAACAGCATTGGGTGACAAGTTGCAAAACAAGGATAATTTTCTACGAATATTAGAAGATAAAGGATGTTCTGTACGACAAACCAAAATATCAGGTTGTACCCCTGCACTCAACAACTCCTTAACAGAATGCTGTGTAGGCTTTGTTTTTAACTCTCCTGCTGCATTCAAATAAGGAATCAACGTCAAATGAATGACCAAACAATTATCAGCACCTAATTCCCAACGCAACTGACGAATCGCTTCTACATAAGGTAGTGACTCGATGTCTCCAACGGTTCCACCTATCTCAGTAATAACAATATCGTATTCTCCTGTATTTGAAATCAATTGCATTCTGCGCTTAATTTCGTCTGTGATATGCGGAATGATCTGAACTGTTTTTCCTAGATAAGCCCCTTCACGCTCTTTATTAATAACAGTTTGATAAATTCTACCTGTTGTTACATTATTCGCTTGAGAAGTTGGTATATTTAAAAAACGCTCGTAATGTCCTAAATCCAAATCGGTTTCAGCGCCATCGTCCGTGACAAAACATTCTCCATGTTCGTAAGGATTTAACGTTCCTGGATCGACATTGATGTAAGGATCAAATTTTTGGATGGTGACAGAAAATCCACGTGCTTGCAGTAATTTAGCCGTAGATGCAGCAATAATTCCTTTTCCGAGAGAAGAGCTTACGCCCCCCGTTACAAAGATGTACTTAGCCATGATTTAATTGCAAAGAATTAAGAAGTTTGAATCAATTGCGCGCAAAACTACCCTTTTTTGAATGAAATTAAGCTATAAAAGGTCATAATTATTAACATTAATTCATAGTTTTCTCTCTATCTCAAAAAGATACTTCTTATTTTCTGTTGATATCGCTTTTTATTTTTTCAATAAATAAAAAGTGAGTTGCCCACAAAATACGAACAACTCACTTTAACTAAACACCATCAATAAGCTATCTATAAATACTCTAATTTCAAACAACTTAACAGATGTATCTTTGCATTATTCTAATTTATCTTCTACCCAAATGTCAAACTTTTTTTGATCTTTTGTAGAAACACCACTTCCGCCTGATCGAACAAGTTTCCCTCCAATAGTTGCTTTATATTTTACTGTAATATGGTCTCCATCAAGCATTCCTTTAGCTCTAACAATTAGATCCGCACCAGAATCCAATTCAAATGTTGTATTCCAATCAGGGGTTAAAGTTTCTGTTTGAAGTTGCCCTGCTTTATCATAATAAGATATTGTAGACCAACTCTCTAGATCACCTTCTACTTCAACAGACAAGGCCACCTCCCAAATACCGTTATCCTGTTTTTTACACGAAGAAAAAAAACTTACAGCAAATAATGAGATCAAAATAAATCGAGATAAATTTTTCATTTTTTAATATTTTTTATTTTTTGAAACTTAAGGAATTATTTCAACTCCCTATTATCTAAATAGTAAATGTTGTAACCTATCAACACCTCCACAACCTTAATGTATTTGCCAAAGGACCTCTATTCTTTTGTTATCAAAAATTAAATCTCAATCCAAGAGAATTAATTAATTCATGTGCATTACTACGGTGGAAATTATTTGAATTATAGGGCTTAAAAATATATTCTGCTTGAACAAAAAGCCTCAACTGTTGGCTCAATTGATAGTTAATATTTAACCCCATAGCTATTTTAGAATTGAAACGTTCTCTAAGATGTTCTGAAACATCGATCTTATCAATAGATTGTACATCTATGTTAGAACTTATTTCAAGGCTATAACTCACATCCAAATCAATTCCTATTTTATTTAGTTGTAATAAATTAAATCGATTCCCCACAGTTAGAGAAAATGATGTAATATTAAAGACCGCCTTTATATCGTATAAAATAAATTGATTGCATAAAAGGTCAGAGTCATTGATTTCATCTAAAGGCATTTTATTTCCTTGAATATTATAAGTAAAATAGCCTTCGTCATCATATAAAGCACTATAATTGAATTCAGCTTGTTTTCTATTATAATTAAAACCTACTATTGGATTTAATAAAGAATTAATTTGATAACCAAAACTTATATTTGCATTCAGTCCTGAGGATTTGAATTTTCGATTCGAAAGATCTCCAAAGACAAAAGAGGAATTCCATAAACTCATTTTATAGCTGGAATAACCAACTTTAGTTTCTATGAAAAATGGCGTTTTTCTAGGTTTATTTTTTCTTGAATCATTTTCTTTTACTACCTCTCCTGTTAACAACATTGCCAAGTCCTTATTTTCTATAAACATACTGTCAATGCACTCATCTTCTAACAATAATTCCTTAACAATCCTCTCTGCTCCTTCCGCATTCTCTTCCTTCTCTTCTGGTAACAACAATCCTTTAGATAGATCTTCTACTCCTTTATCTTCCTTTCCTTCTAGTAACAACAATCCTTTAGATAGATCTTCTACTGTAGCAATATCAGTGGGTAGATTTTCAGAGATATAGGCTTTCTTTTTATTGACATACTGTTTGTCTATCTTGTTTTGATTTTTCTTTGAATAAATAGTAGTTGGCAATTCATCAAAACCTGTTGATTTTGGTATTGCATTTGATTCTTTAGAATTAAGGTTTGGTTCAGAGACAATTTCCTCAAAAGATGCCTGCTGCGGCAAATCATCTATTACCCAGTAAATAAATCCTAAACTTAGCAGGAGAAGCAATATACTTAGCATCTGAAAGAAGAAAAACAACCCTTTTTTACGCTTCTTCTCTTCAATTTCCTTTTCAATATTATCCCAAACAAAAGAAGGCGTTTCTGCTTTACCATCCTTTAAATTATCCCTAAATAGTTTATCAAATTCTGTCATAGTAGTTGTTAATTATTTGAACAGATTGATCTGCTGTTAAATATTTTTTAAGCTGAAACCTTGCCCTTACCAATTGGGACCTAGAAGTACTTACGCTAATTCCAATTAATTCACTAACCTCTTTGTGAGAATAGCCTTCAATAATGACTAAATTCACAATTGTTCTATAGCCATCTGATAATTGATTAATTGCGTTTAGTAGTACTCTTTGTAGATTTTCATCTCCTTTAGGATAATCAAATTCAAAGGATTGCTCATAAAAATCCTCTACAATATGGCTATTTTCCAGTTCTTCGTAAATCTTCCGACTTCGTAAGAATTCTAAGCATTTATTTACTATGATTTTTTTTAACCAGCCCTCAAAGGATCCTTTGCCAGAAAATGAGGGTATCTTCTTGTACGCTTGGATGAATCCCTCTTGCAAGGCATCACAAGCGTCTGGTCTATTCTTGAGATATCGCAGGCAGACGTAGTATAATTTATCAGCATAATGCTGATAAATTACTTTGAAAGCGGTACTATCCACTTTCTTTTGACATCTTTTTATTGCTTCTGTTACTAAGATAATACTTTATTTAATAGAAATTATACATAATATTGATCTGTGCAATTAGCTAAACTGCCTACTCCGTCATAGAGACCTATAGCCCATCCCATTCACTATTCGAAACCACTCTTTGTTAGTCTTAGGTAGACCACCTACAATACCTCTTAACATCCAATAATCAATACCAATCGTTTAGATGTTCTTATCAAAAGTCTAAAACTCCATACGAAATAGCATGACAGCTAATTACTACACACACATCTATTTAAAGACCATAGACAGATAAGTTATCATATGTCGTATTTTCTGGCAATACAATTGTATTAATAGGACCTTCAATGACAACTCGATAACAAGGTATTCCATTTTCAGCATCTCCTAAAGGCATAATAGTATAAGAAATACCAGCAGGAACAGTCCCTAATGAAGCGCCATTTACTCTAAATTCATTGGGAGCGACAAGCAACATATCATTAGAAACGTCAAAAGAAATATGTTTCTTAGAAATCCTAAGACTTGAAAAATCTATCTCTAAATCACAATCTAGTAATTTTAAAAGACCACCAGAAAAATTGCTATTCCTCTCTTTATCAAAAGGGAAACTATCCCCCCATGCGATAAGTCCCTTTTCGCCTCCACCAACAGCACCAGTAGAACCTATATATTTAGCTCTAAAATAGACAGAATCTATATTGGTAGGATAAGGTAGGTGTTGTTGGTGCAAGATACGAATTCCCATAGTACGTATTAGTTTATAATCTGTGTCGGCAGAGTCGATAAATATATTTAGGGAATTATCAAAAACAAATGTACTCGCGTCCCATCCAGTACTATTGCGTGAAAGATCGTTTAGCAATAAGTCATCAATTGAAATAGACGCTCCTCCTAACTCTATAGTATTAATTTCTCCTAATAATTTCACCTCACCAAAAGTTTGAGATGCCATATATTCCTCAGGAGAACCACCATTTATTTTAAGGTTTCCAGAATGAAGCAAATCATCAGTTTTAAGGATAATTGACTTTAACCTTGTTGAATGGTCTACAGCAGAATAATCAAACAATACATCGGCATCTTTAATATTTAAAACTTTATCGACAAAGTTTGCGTTTGGATTGGGTAGCTCAGAAGCTGAAATAGTCTTTACAGATCCTAAATTTTGTCCAAGCCCAGAATAATCCTTGTACTTTCCTTGCATCGTAACACTGTTATGAGCATAAAAAACAGGGCTATAAGTGGTAGACGAAAAAGATTCATTAATATTTACAACATCAAATCCAATATTTGGACATTTTTCAGGAATAGGAACTTCAACATCTTCTTTTTGGCAAGAAACAACAGTCATTAATAAAGCAACTAATACACCTACGATATAAAAAATACTCTTACTCATCTTTTGATTATTTGATAGTTATTAATTGATTAGTAGTTCGTTGACTAGCTTTGTTACTCCCTATGGTCGTGAGCTCGCATAGCTCGGTTCGCAGCTACTACGTGGTTTCAACGAACTATTGAATTGATGACATCCGTTAAAAAATCAACGGAGTAATAAATTGAGATTATTTAAGAATAAGGTTATCTAGAATTAATACTCCGTTGATTTTTGAGTTTCCCTACGAACCCGCAGGCTCACGAAGTAAAAACGTAAAAAAGCATCTTGCATTAGTTTGATTATCAGTCTTTTAGCATAAAGGCTAACAAGGGCACATCTTACTGATAATCAAACTAATACGATTTTTCAACGGAGTAATGCTAGAATAGTAGTTATCAATAAACATCTTCATTATTTATCTCTTAGATGCAGACTTTGTAAAAACGCTGCATGATTTTTTATTTTTTTTAAGTCTGTGTACCAAACAAAAATTTTAAAATTGCTACCATAAAAAGTTTAAATTAGTACCCAAAAGAAAATATTATGATTCGTATATTCAGTTTTTTATTCCTTTTCAGCATTCTACTGGCTTGTAACCCAAGTTCAAAACTAAAAAATAAAGACATTGAAGATTTAGAGGATATTAATCTATTGCTTCAAAAAGTACGTTCAAAATACAATATGCCAGCCATGGCAGCAGCAGTTGTTCGCAAAGATGCCATTCAAGCCATAGGTGTAACAGGCGTACGACGTATTTATACCAAAGATAAAGTAAAACTTAGCGACCGTTTTCATATGGGCTCTACGACCAAGGCAATTACAGCACATTGGGCAGCAAGCTTGGTAGAAAGCGGGTTCATTACTTGGGATAGCAAGATTTTAGACATATTTCCACATTGGGAAGACGATGCATTAAAAACATACCACAACGTTACTCTATCTGATTTACTTTGCCATAGAGGCAAAATTCAGCCGTTTACAAGTGCAATGGACTTGGCTAGTTTGCCTCGATTTGCGGGCAACCCCATGGAAAAACGTCGTGCTTTTGCCAAATGGTTGCTCAAGCAAAACCCAGCAAAAGTTGGTAGTCAAGAAGGTTACGTTTATTCCAATGCAGGATATTCTATTGCTGCTGCTATGCTCGAAAAAGTAAGTGAAACAACTTGGGAGGAAGCTATTTTAAGCGATGTACTGGTTCCTTTAGATATCGATGCGGTTATTGGTTGGCCTACAGATAGCGACGCCAATCAACCTTTTGGGCATCATTCTGTCCATCCTTTAGATTCTAACCTTCGAGCTGTGACGGCTAGAAATATGTTTCAAATGGAAGACATTATTGCTCCCTCTGGTGACTTGAGTATGTCTATTGAGGATTACGCCAAATTTGTTCAAGCACATTTACAAGGTGTACAAGGGCAAGATAACTTGTTAAAAGCTGATACGTATAACTATGTGCATTATGGTCGGGAGAACTATGCTATGGGCTGGACTAGGCTGCTAAAAAATGGCACACACGTTAGCACACACGACGGTAGTGCTGGTACCTTTTATTCTCATACGAGCATTTTGAAAGAAAAAGACTTGGGCATTATTATTTTTGTTAATGCTTCCAATATTTACGCTACAAAAGCCGTTTATACTTTAAAAAAACGTTTGCTAGATATTTATGACAAATAATAATTTCTTTGGCATAAAAATTATAGCTATATTAATCATATAAAGGCTATCCCCCAATATAGAATAAATGACAAAGTATTCATTTGGGCTTAGATACAATCCAATTTAAGTCCTTTTCTATATTTGATTATCTCGTCCTGTTTTTTAAACCCCAAATTTAAATTACATTATTGATCTACTTTTTAATCTATGTAGTATGCCATATACTAGAACTTATCTAATTAAAGGAGTTCTTATTCCCAATAAAGGTGCTACATTCAAAATGGCTGGTTATGAAACAAGTTCAACACCTATTTTTTGTTGTCCTTCTTACTGTTTTTGCAATGACAATGACAAAAGCACAAGATACTCCATTGCCCAACATTAGCTCTCAATATCTAACTCAAGGGAATGATTATGGTGCTGTAGTATTAAAAATCCAATATGCCAACCCAAAAAGTCATTGGGTTTTGGATGGAAAAACACTCGATTTTACACAACAAAATTTATATCAATTCTTGGATACTCGGTTTGAAAATTTAGAAGCAGCAGAGATTCAACAACATAATATAAAATTGGAAGCGCCCTCTGATATGCCCATTCACTACTTACAAGATGCTTATGCGTGGGTTCAAATTTATGGAAATAAAAGTTTACACCTAGCCATGTATGAAAGCATGCAACCCGATAAAAAACAATACCTTCCGTTAGATATCCTGCCCTTTACTCAACTAGAAGAAGCCTGCACTTATTACGCTACATCTACGAGAGGTTCCAATTCGGCAGTTGAAGCTTTCTCAACCATCCACCCCAATACCGAACGCTTAACAATGTCTAAAAAGATAGATTTAAGTTTAGCATCTAAAAAAATTCGTCCTGAACATTATATCCCTCAAAACATTCTACATATTGACCTTCGAGAAGGTAATGAAATAATTTTTAAAGGTCGTCAAGCCAATCCTTTGGTTTTGGGTTCTCTTATTCAAAGTGAGTTGGCTGCTAATTATAAGAATAGTTACGAAAAAGCAGCTCCGCAAAACTACTTGTGGATCAACCTCCGTATGAACAAAAATATTACCTATCAGCAGTATGCTGAAGTATTGGTTGCTCTGCAAGAAGCGTTTCATTTATATTGGGAAGAATTGGCATTTAACAAATTTCAAAAAGCCTACTTAGATTTAGATGTGCAACAACGCTGGTCTATTCAACAGGCTAGCCCTAAATTAATTGCTCAATATGATGCCATTGAATTATTGTACATAGAAGAAAAGTTATCTTCGGATACTCCTCAAACATGGTTTGAATTAAAATAAAACACCTTATATGCTAAAGTTTTTTTGATTTATAAAAATTCACGAAAGACCAAGCTACCTTTTAAGGGTAGCTTTTTTTATGTGATTTAGAAGAATGAATCTTAAGATTAATCGAAAAAATTATAAAACATATTCCATTTGCACTTATCTTTACTCCCACAAAAAGAATTCCTATTTATAATATTTTGTACGTGTTTTAAACAACAACTTAAAACAAGAGAATAAATCTAATTCTTGATATTGTACAAACTCTAACAAAGAACAACCAAAAAATAAATTAACCAAAGAATGAAAAAATTATTAGTTAGCTTATTAAGTTTAGCTACCCTACAACTTTCTGCTCAAACATACGAGTATAAAGTAAATTTAAACAACACAGCAAACGATCAATTAGCTGTAGAATTAAAAGTCCCAGCTTTAAAACAAAAAGACCTCTATTTTCACTTACCTGCAATGGTTCCTGGCACTTATAGTGTTTATAATTTTGGTCGCTTTATAAGCGACTTTAAAGCTTTTGACCAAGAAGGAAAAGAACTCTCTGTAGAACATCCAGATGTTAATACTTGGAAAATTGCCAATGCCAAAACAGCTGCCAAAATCACCTACAAAGTAGAAGATACTTGGGACACCAATAAATCCAATGTTATTTTTGAGCCAGCGGGTACTAATATTGATAAAAATGTATTTGTTTTTAATAACCATGGTATTTTTGGCTATTTCAAAAAATACGAAAAACTGCCTTACAAAATTGAAGTAGATCGCCCTAAAGAATTGTTTGGAGGAACGGCCATGCCTCGCACAGGGGGAGATGCCGACACCGACATTTTTGAAACAGACAGTTACAACTCGTTGGTGGACAATCCAATTATGTTTAGTGCTCCAGACACAGCCATGTTTAAAGTAGGTAAAGCTTCAATCTTAATTCATACCTACTCTCCTACGGGTCGTGTCAAATCTAAAGATTTAACAGCAGATATCAAACCTATTTTGGAAGCTCAAAGAGAGTATTTAGGGGGCACATTGCCTGTTGATCGTTATGCCTTTTTAATCTTTTTAAACAAAGAAGGTGGTTTGTATTTATCAGGTTCGGCAGGAGCTTTAGAGCATTCTTATTCTTCTTTTTATTGTCTTTTTGAAGGCGATCCAGCAGGGATTAGCCAAACAGTTAGGGACGTTGCTGCACATGAATTTTTTCATATTGTAACGCCTTTAAACATTCATTCTAAAGAGATTCATAATTTTGATTTCATCAATCCTGAAATGTCTGCTCACTTATGGCTGTACGAAGGAGGAACAGAATATGCTGCACAACACGTTCAAGTGAAGCAAAAACTAGTGCCTATTCAACAATTTTTGGCTGCCATGAGTCAAAAGATGCGTCAAGCAGAGATGTTTAACCAATCTATTCCGTTTACGACCATGAGCAAAACTTGTTTGGATGAAAATAAATCTCAATATGCCAATGTTTACCTAAAAGGGGCACTGATCAATATGTGCTTAGATATGACGCTTCGTAAGTTGTCTAAAGGTAGTTATGGCACTCAAAATATGATGAACGATTTAGCCAAAAAATATGGCATTGACAAACCATTTAAAGACAAATGCCTATTCAAAGAAATTGGAAAAGTAACAGGCTTCAAAAAGGAGATGAAAGACTTTTTTGCGCGTTATGTCGATGGAGCAGAACCGCTGCCAATCGCTTCTTTGATGAAAGATTTTGGAATTGATTATAAAGAAAAAGGAACGATTACAGAGCTTTCTCCTTTTGGATTTAATATCAATACAGGGGTTACGTTCAATTTTGCAAAGAGTTTGATTGAAATTAAAGAAAGTGGTATTGATGCATTTGGTAAAGATATTTTAGGGTTCCAAGGGGGTGATTTGTTGTATAAATGGCAGGGACAAGAATTGACCATGCAAACATTGCAAAGTGTATTGGGTCAACACCAAATGGCAGCTAAAGAAGGGCTGGAACTAAGTGTCACCGTTTTGCGTAAAAATGCGGAAGGCGAATACGAAGAAAAAGAACTTAAGGGTACTCTAAAAAAAGTACCTGTAGAAGTTACACACGCTTTGTTTGTAGATGAGCAAGCTAGTGCCGAAAAGGTGAACCTACGTAAAGCTTGGTTGGGTGATTACATTTCTGAGTAATCAGAAAAACTTTTTCAAATGAATACTTCTTAACAATAGTTCTCTACAAAGTATTGTCAGATAAAAAAAGACTAAAAAGGTATTGGATTCTTTTCCGATGCCTTTTTTTTTATCTTAGTAAAGCTTTAGTAATCGTTCAGAAAAAATGAGTGATCAACAATAACAACAGTATTATCATGAAAATCCTTACCATACGCCTAAAAAACCTTAACTCTCTAAAAGGAGAGTATCGCATCAGTTTTGAAGAATCTCCTCTTAGAGATAGCGGCTTATTTTTGATTACTGGAAATACTGGGGCTGGTAAATCTACCATTTTGGATGCCATTACTTTGGCTTTGTTTGGTTTGGTGCCAAGGTTTGAGGATATGAATATCACAAAAAAAGAAAACCAAGTGTTAACACATGGTAGCAAAAGTTGTTATGCCGAAGTGGAGTTTGAAAGTATGGGAACGATTTATCGCTCAAAATGGAGTTTACGGAAAACTCGTACAGGTTCTTTTTCTGAGTCCAAACGAGAAATTGCAGAACTTTCTCCTGATAGGCTAAGTAGCAAAATTCTAGCTACCAAAAAGAAAAAAGTCGATAGCTTGGTAGAAAAATTATTAGGAGGATTAGACTTCAAACGTTTTACTCGTTCTGTTTTGCTTGCCCAAGGTGAATTCGCACAATTTCTAAAAGGTACTAAAGATAGAAGTACTATTTTAGAGCGAATCACTAATTCTGACCGCTATTCTAAAATATCTATTGCGGCTTTTGAACGTCATAAAGAAGCGTTATTAGAACTAGAAAAGCTAAAGGAGCAAAATTCCAATATTCAATTATTATCTCCTGAGGAAAAAGCTTTTTTGACAGAACAATTAGGCTTGTTCGAACAACAACAACAAGAAAAAGAGCACACCCTCTTACAGCAACAAGAACAATTACAGTTGCTCCAAAAATTGGAAAATTTGCAAGCCGAACAAGAACAGTTCCAAGCACAATTTGAAACATTGTTATCACAAAAATCAACAGCTCAAGATTCTTTTGACCAACTGGCTTTACATCAAAAAGCAATTGAATTTAAACCTGCCTTAGATGAATTAGAACAAACCATCCAAAACCAGCAGACGATTTTAGTTGAAATTGAAACCTTACAACAGGCGAATGCGAGCACGACAAAAGAATTAGCAACTCGTTCTCAGCAACAACAAACACTAGAAAAGCAATTGCAAGTTGCAAAAGAAAATTTCTTAGCTTTTGAGCAAATTTATGATCAAGTTGTAAAATTGGATACTCAGCTAGAAAGTGAAGAAAAAGTGGCGCTCGCTTTACAAAAAGAATTAAAAGAAACGTCTCTACTTGTAGAAAATAAAACCATTCTTATACAAAAAACTCAAGATGATAAAAAGAAGTTATTAGAAGATCAAACCTCTACAAAAGCATGGTTAGAACAACATCAAATCTATGCTTCTTTGGTGGATTCGGACACTATTTTTGAATTAAAAAACCAATACAAAGATCTTCAAAAATACGAAGAAGCTTTGTTGGCTATTCAAAAAAAGCAAGTTGCAACCAAAGATAAAATAGAGGCTTTAAATATACAAGCAAAAAAGCTACAGCTTGCTTTGCAAGAAAACCAAGCTGTTTTAAAAGAAGAAAAAGCAACTTATCTACAATTTTGTAAACAATACAAGTTAGATGCTTCTTTAAGTTATGAAACACATTTAACAGCGATACAAGAACACAGTGCTAATACCGATCAACTGTTACAAGCCTTAACCAGTGTTGAAGAGGAGCGTAAAAAACACCAAGAGTTATTACAAGAAGTGATTGAGTTGGATGAAAATATTGATAGCAAACAAACGGAGTTTGAGTTTTTAGATCATCTGTTTTTGCAATATGAAGAAGCCTTGCAACAAGCTCGAAAGCTCGAAAATTACTATGAATTAGTCTATCAAGAACAACAAGCCAAAAACGATTTGAGTGCTTTTCGTGGTCAATTAAAAGAGGGGGACGAATGTCCTTTGTGTTTCTCTGTTGAGCAACCTTTTAGAAAGTTGAATGTTGATGTGAGTTACGCCCTAAAAAAAGCCGATCAAGATCGTACAAAAGCCAAAAGAGAACGGGAAAAAGTAGAGCAAACTTACTCTGAAAATACCAATCATCAACGATTAATTTTTTCTAACATCCAAGATTTGCAAAAACGAAAAGCTACTTTGGTTAACGACTTAACCTTGGTGGAAGAGAACATTCGTTTTATTATAGAGCAAAAGCAATTGTTTATTGCTCCTATTGTTCATCAAAAAGATGCCTTAAAAGCAAAAATTGAAGATACTTCAGCTTTGGTCAAGGAGTATATAACGTTAGAACGTGCTTTGAGTAAAATTCAGCAGAAGATTCAAAATAGTGAGAAAGATGAGGAATTACTTCACTCCAAACTTCATCAAAATACCTTGCACCTAAAAGACTTCAATCAACAACAAAATGAACAAGCTCTAGAACAAGAACATTATCACACAGAGCTACAAAAGGCTCAAGATTTTATAGAAAAACAACTTGCTAATTATCAACTAAAAGACGATCTACCAAAAGCTATTGAACATTTAGAGCAATCCAAAAATAAATATATAGAACAAACTGAATTGCAACAAAAGCAAGTTACAAAGCTTGAAAATATTGGCTTGCAGTTAAAAAATCTTCTAGATCAATTGAGCGAAAGCCAAGAATTGCTCAAAGGGAAACAAACGATTTGGGAACAGCATCAAAGAGATTTAGATGCCTTAAAACAGAAGCGTTTGGATTTATTTGGCGAAGCATCTATACAAGCAACTAAAACGGCTAAAACGCAAGAATTAGAGGAGTTGAATCGTCACTTAGAAGATAACTTAAAAGCAGTACAACAATTGGAGCAGTTGCAAGCTAAAAATGTTGGTATTTTATCCGAAAAAGAAAAGCAAGCGGTTCTCTTCCGTAATTTGGTGGCAGAAAAACAACCATTGCTACTGGATGCCATACAAACAATAGGTTTAAAAGATTTGGAAACTTTGAAAGCAAGTCTTTTGGACAAAGAATTAGCGATTTCTATTGCACAGCAACAACAAGAATTGCAACAAAATATTGATCATAATACTGAGAAACAACAAACCAATCAGCAACACCAAGCTGCCCTTTTAAAAACTACTACCGTTGAATTGCAGGAAAAAGAAACGCTTTTAGAAAACTATCAATTGCAACAAAAGCAAGTTAAAGATTTGCTCCAAGAGATTGGTAGTACAAAAGAAAAATTACGACACCAAGCTGCCCAAGAAGAAAAGAACCAAGTGCTTTTAGAAAAAATTAATGCTCATAAAAAAGAAGTAGAGCGTTGGGGGATGCTCAAAGAATTAATTGGTTCAAGTGATGGTAAAAAGTTCCGTGTCTTTGCACAAAGTATTACCTTAAAAAAACTAATTCACTTAGCCAATCAACATTTGCGCTATTTTATCAATGGACGATATTACTTAGAAAAACGCTTGGCAGAATATCAAGATAGACGACCTAATGATATTTTAGAAATTGATATTGTAGATACGTTTCAAGCCAACAACAAACGTCCTTTGAATACGCTTTCGGGAGGAGAAAGTTTTTTAGCTAGTTTGGCTTTAGCTCTAGGATTGTCGGATTTAGCAGGTGGCAACGCAACCATTGAATCCTTATTTATTGACGAGGGGTTTGGCACCTTGGATGCCGACACCTTGCAAGTTGCTATTCGTGCCTTGCAAACACTAGAGTCCAAAGGAAAAACCATTGGTGTTATCTCTCATATCGAGCAACTAAAACAAAATATTCCTACCCAAATTCATGTCGTCAAAAAAGGTGGTGGTTTTAGCCAATTGAAAGTGATGGAAGTTTAATAAAAATGGTGTTGTACCAAGAACCTGTACAACACCATCTTTATTCTTATTGTTACAAACAATCTATACTTGTGCTGGTTGTGCTTTTGTTTTCTCCAATTCAGGGTTTTTGCGTTTGGTTCGAGAGTACAGACTCACGTTCTTATCGGTTAAGAAACGCCAGTTAACCGCCAACCAAGAATTATACGAGTGTAAATTATCATAAAACTCTGGTGCCATTTTTCTTAACTCTGGCAAACGGCTTCCAGGAATACGAGGAAAATCATGGTGCTCATTGTGGTAACCTACATTGAACGTTACTAAATTCAAAGGACCATAGTAAGAATACGTTTCTTGTCCTTCTTCAAATACATAATGCTCTGAAATGAAGTGTCCAGATACAGGATTTAGACCACCTGCAAACACCAATGACAAGCCCAAATAGAGCAAAGCATACAAGGCAGCAGATGTACTAACGTAAATAGCTAACCCTCCAAAAAATAAGGTCATAGCTGTAATTTGGAAAATAGCATTGTAAATAACCCATTTATTGATTTTCAATTTCTTTACCATCATTGGACGCAAGGCATAAAAGAAAATCTGACTAACAAACCAAATTACTTTCCCTATAAAACCTTTAAATAACATTGCTTCACCCAAGGTAGGAATATCCGTATCCTCTCCATCCGTTCCTTGTGACCAGTGATGTACTCCATGGTAGTATTTAAACGCCATAGCATAAGGGAAGATCATCGGAATATTAGCAAAAAAAGAAAAGTAGTTGTTGTGTGATTTTTTTTCAAATGCCAAGTCGTGTGTAATTTCATGCACTGCTAAAAACATAGCATGTACAATTGTTGACCCCACCAAGTAAGTTATTAATAAGAAAAGGATCCAACTGGTTTCGATCAATTGATAACTTAAAGCGGCTATAGTCATGTGTATGGTTACCCACAACACTGTAAAATATTTCATTTTAGGATTAATTCCAAAAAGCTCTTTGACTTCTGGGTGCGCCTTTAAAATTTCTTGTCTACGCTGAAAATGCGGTTCTTTATCGTCAGCCCAGTAGTAGTCATTTTTTGATGCTCTATGAATTGCCATATTTTATATTTTTTTGTTTTTTGATTGATACAATCAACTTATAAAATTGCATTACTACGTTGTTGAAAGATTGATTGACAGGCTATTCCTTGAATATTTAGTCAAAATTTAAGCTCCTCAAGGGCTTTCAACTCGTTTGCGCTGCAAAGATAAGATATGTAGTTTATTCTACACTACGATTGATCATTTTTATTGATGATTTGTATCTTTTTTACATTATTATTATTAAGAATAGGTTCATAGATTCTAGCATTTACAAAATACTAAAAACCTAAATCCAGCAACCTTTTTATTCTATTTTACAAGTACAAACTTCTATAATATAACTTCTTTTTTTAGATGCATTTTTTAGGGTATTTCCCCTAATAGAAGTTGATCAAATATTTCTATAGCCATCAGTTGCCCCATCCTTGAATCACGTGTCGTATAATCATTACTCTGTTGAAACTACGCAGTAGCAGCGCAGCTAACTACTAATAATATAACTTGCAAAAAAAATGGAACCTTTTAACTATCTAAAATATCTTCTTTAGACGCCACATCATTTAGCAATGAATAGTATCGGAATGTCGCTTGAATTGCTCGAATGCTGATGTACACCATCAAACCAGCTAAAAAAATATTCCCACCTCCTTCTGAGGAAATTCCAAATTTATTCATAATTGTCATAATAAAAGCGATAACAGAAAAAAGGAATAAAATTACCGCAACAACTCGGCTCTTTAATTGTCTCAGTAATAAGCCTAGTACAATTAGAACCACCCCATCTAGTATAATCGCAGGCATTAAAATAATTCCAATTATAATTTGAAGACAGGCAACGACAAAAAATCCATTAGCTGTTTCTTTGATAACTCCCAAAGCATCTTCTTTTGTTTCAATTTTAGCAAATGCTTTTTTGGGTTCTGTGGTTTTAGTCATGATGTTTTTTAGTTTTAATATATTAAAGTAGTCTGTGGATAAATTTTTTAATTAAAATCCACAAAGTAATGTAAAATCGAGATATAGAACCAACCCTATTTAAAGTTCATCTAGAAAAACGACTCCATCAAAAGCTGTTCCACTAAAAGGCATATCCAAACGAGGGCTTCTTAAGTATTTTTTATCGTATACATTATGACGCTCATCAAAACGAGTTGGATAATAATTCATTTGAATGATTGTTTGAGTGGCTCTTTCTTTCAAACTGGATATACCTAATAATCGTTCTCGCACACTAGCCGTTTTACAAATAGCTATCATCTTAGCTACTTGTTCAGCATCATATACAGAAGGCTCAAAAGGAGTATCATTGCGCTCTGGAGCAGGAATTGGTAGATCTCCGTTGCGCCACATCGACGTCTTATCATCATAAGGGAAAGGGTCTATAGGCTCTCCATTTAGCCAAACATTAAAATGAATGTGAGGAATGCCTAAAGGAAAAAAAATCAATGCGTCCAAACCACTGTACCCCGATAACGCAATTGCTTCCCCTCGTTTCAAAATCGTTCCTACTTGAACCAAAGAACGAGCTAAATGAGCATAACACGTCATCAAGCCATTCCCATGATCTATAAATATCTTTAAACCTCCTCGGTTAAATTCTGATTCAATGGCCACTACTTCTCCTGCGGCAGCAGTACAAACCGTAGAACCAACAGGAATTGCAAAATCAGTTCCATTGTGACTATCATAAGTCAATTGTTTGCCACGAAAATCTCTAATTTGGGTACGCTTGACCGACCAACCATTTTCAATGGGTGTTTGGATGTGATTGACTAAGTTGGATAAAATGGCCTTTCGGTCTATGTAAAATTTTCCTCGCCATAAGGTAGGAGAAATTTTAGGGTGTAATTGCGATAAGCTTGATAAGCCAAACTTTGATCCTGGCACATCTTCTTGTCCAAATAAAGCGATTTTGGTTTGGCGCATCCGCTCCTTAAATGGAGAAAGACCTAATACTTCTCCAAAAAATTTTAATTTTTCCATTTTGTCGGGGGATTAATAAATCTAAAAATAATATTCTACTTCCTTTGTCCATAACTCTATTGAGTTGTTTCTACCTAACTATAACTATTCTAATGAAAGGTAGTTATTTTTCAGTTGCTGAAGCACAAACAAAATTAGTAAACTTGACCTAATTTTATTTTTATTTAGTATATTTGACCTAAACAACTCTAGAACACTCTAAGAATTTTGTCATCCTAA
Source organism: Aureispira sp. CCB-QB1 (assembly GCF_000724545.1). Lineage (GTDB taxonomy): Bacteria > Bacteroidota > Bacteroidia > Chitinophagales > Saprospiraceae > Aureispira. The sequence goes on from NZ_JHBV01000016.1 coordinate 141,771, forward strand.
AACTCTAACTATATCTATACAAGGCTTTTAGCCTTTTTATCAAGTTTACTAAATTATTCATCTTATAATTATCAAAATGAAAAATTCAGCACTATATCAAAAAATTGGATCATGGGCTTTTATCCTTATTGGCACATTACATCTTAGTGGGCATTTCTTGATGACACCAACAGAAAAACAACTAATATTAGCAGCACAAATGGAACAATTTACCGTCGCCCCTTTATTTATGGAAACCAACATTCTAAATTTTTATAATGGATTTAGTATCCTTATGGCTGTACTAATTATGGGCTATGGAATACTTAATCTTTTATTATCAAAAGCTGGTACTAACAAGGCTTTAAACATACGTTCAATTTTACTATTAAATAGTTTGGTAGCTAGTATTGCCTGTATTGTTTCTATCCTATACTTTTTTATTCTTCCAATTGTATTTACTGGAGTAGCTGCTATTATGTTTGGACTTGCCTACCTAAGCCTTCCTACACCTTCCATTCGATAATCATTCTAAATCGCTAAACATCATTACTAGAGATCTTCTTTTAAGCGCTTAATCATTGTTCGTTCGTACAATTGAGGCAAAAACCGATGCAACCAATAAGAAATTTTACCTGTATTGCCAGAAATGAGTAAGGGCTTATTTTTTTGACAATATTGGTAAATATCCTGAGCAATCTCTTCCACTGCAACTGTTTTTCCAATTGTTTTTTTCGCTTGATAAATAGAATTCTTATCTAAAGAAGCATCCTTAGTCTCCAAGGGGGCTTGAATAAAAGAAGGACAAACCATCAAACAATGCACCCCCTCTTCTTGGAGTTCGCTTCTCAACGATTCAAAAAAACCGTGTAAAGCATGTTTGCTAGCGGCATAGGCAGTACGCCCCAATAAAGGGGCAAATCCCGCCACACTTGAAATATTAATAATAAAGCCTTTGTGTCTCCGAATTTGATCCAAACAAGCTTCTGTGCAATTAACTGACCCAAAAAAATTAACCTCCATTACTCGGCGCGTAATTGCTTTGTTTTTGTCCATATCGACATAACGTTCAATATGCGTAATGCCTGCATTATTGGCTAGTCCGTCAATTCGTCCCCAATGTTGTAAGACCTTATCCATTGCAGCAAAACAGGATGACCGATTGGTAATATCGCAAATGATGGGGAGCACTTCTATCTTTGTTGCTTGAAGTTGGGATTCTAGTTGGTCTAAACTAGCTTGGTTAATATCTAAGGCTGCTATTTTCATCCCAACATCTGCAAATTGCTTGCAGATTGCCCGACCTAAATTCCCCGAGGCACCTGTCACTACAAGCACTTTATCTTCAAAATTTCGTTTCATTGGCATTTATTTTTTAATAGTTAGCGGCACTGCTACTAGGTGGTTCTTAAAAAACTTTGTCAACTCGAATTAATAGTTCATTCGTTAGCAACATTCAATTTAAGAATACTTTATCGCTTTTTCACCTCTATATCTAAAAAAACAAGAATACACGCATAACAAACTTATTATCAAATAAAATTAAACCTACCCAAATCATAAAATCTACTCTATGGATAGTTAACGTTGCCCCCCTCTCGAGTCAAACAATGCATTTTTTTAGAGAAGTAGAGGATGTTGAATCAAATGGCAAAACACCAACTGCATTCAATTTATTTATTCCTAAGCATAAGAATCAACAACTATTCTTTGTACTTTTACACCTCACTATAACAACAATATCAAATGAAAGACGAACAAACTATTGTGATTGGAATTCCTGGTAAATGGAAAAATAGAGATGCTATCGTGGAAGCAATTGCGAAAAATAGTGGCGGATATACTTTTGCAGGGATGATGCTCATTCACGACCAAACTCAAGAGAGTTTTGGTTTAGAAATTTATGAAAAAGATTCCAATTTACGTCAAGCATTTGAATTTGCGGGCATGGGGCAACTCTCTGAGGAATTCCTTCAGTCAATAGACGAACATACGTTCACGGTATACATCATTGGAGAAGGAGGAAACTTAGAGTTAGCTCAGAAAATGATGACTGTAAGCCAAGCTTTGTTAAAAATTGGTGGCTTGGGTGTCAAAATAGAAACGACAGGAAAAGCTTTTAGTCCAGAAACATGGAATAACATCTGCAATTTGCAAGAAGACGCTAAGTATTATGATGCTTTTGTGACAAAGTTGCGCGCACAAGATGATGTTTATTATACTTGTGGGATGCATAATCTAGGACTTCGAGATGCTGTTATTGGTGCCGTTGATATGAATACCGCTATTTATACCTTGGATGTTTTTTCTATTTATCAAATTGTTGAGCAACCGACAATTCAAGCAGGCGAAACTTTTTCAGCTATTGAGGATAGTCCTCATTTCGAAATCTTAGAAGAAAAAGACACTCGTTATCCAGAAGGAGATGGATTCCACAACAAATATGGCATGTGGATTTTGCGCCCTCAACATTTGAGTTGATAAGTAACATCTAAGTAATCGTTCAAAAAAATAACAAGTACCACGCAGTAGCAGCGTAGCTAAAACAGCCTTCTTTTTGCGCTACACTTCATCAGAAAAACTTGTCTTAGCTCGCTAAGCCTTCCTTTTTCTTCTTGGATTAGCAAAAAATAATCCCATTTTTTGTTCTTATTTTTTCTGACCTCTTACTTATTTATAGTAGTTCGTTGATTACCTGCGGTGCTACTTCGTGGTAGCTCCCTGCGGTCGTGAGATCGCTATCGCTTAGTTGTTTACTTTTTTACCAAAAAGATAAAAAACCACACTTATATTAGCTTGATAATCAAAGCTTTAATGCAAAATGCAATAAAAATCATAACTTATTAATTATCAACTGCGCAGCACTCACGAAGTAAACTAATAAAGTTTAGCTGCGCTGCTACTCCGTGGTTTCAACAAACTATTGTTATTTAGATAAGTGGCGTAAAATTCCTCGATCAAAAGGCGACCAAATTGCTGTCTTTACAGATGCCTTTTTTAAGGCTTGGTTGACCCAAATATTGCAGGTATATAGACAAGTATAGTTTCCTTTGGCTTCGTAAAAAAAGTCATTGTCTCGATAGCCCGTTCCTTCTAATATCTGGATCGTTCCTTTTTTGTCGTATTTAAACGATTCATAAACAAATTTTTTCATGGCTGCTAATTGCTCGTCACACAGTTCGATAGATTTCCATTTTGAATTGAGGTACTTGTAGTGGGTCAAATGCATCAGCGTTTTACTAGGCAAAAAACCTGCTGCAATTGCTGTACTAATCTTTAACTCAGCCCAACTTGGTGTATGTAAATAAAATCCTTTGTCACCCCACCCTATGGCAATATAATCGCCTTCTATTGGTTGTAACTGAACTAAAAAAGCCTCGTCTAGTAAACTTTTGTGGAAGATTAAATCCATGTGAACGCCATTGCTAGTAGCATAAACCGTGTATGGTTTATCACATTTATAGTCCTTGGGTGTTGTGGTCAATCTAGATAAAAACCAAGCAAAGAAAATATAGTTGAGAACAAAAACGAGGCAAACTACCAAGAAAATGAGCAAGTACTTAGTTAGTCGGAAAAGTATAATTTTCATGTTTTTAGGTTTAAAGTATATCGTCTAAGATTTTGGAGGTTCTATACAAATCGTCATTTTTTTTATGATAACCCCAAACCTTTACAAGGTAACAAGTTTACGATCATTTTTCTAACAATCAATTGAATTCAATTTTTACAAAAAAATGAAAGACAACTCAAAGAAATAATATAGCTCAAATGTGGCGATTTCTCGCCTATCCATATAACTTTGTGAAGTACTAAAATAAAAGAAATTGTTTATAAAGTTAAAAAGAGTTAAAATCATTTTTTTTCAAAAAAAAAACTAGTTCTTCGGAACAAATCTTAATAAAACTAGTATATTAGATAGCATTACTATCACTAAAAAAAATTAAGACATACTAAAGGAATGATAAAACCTTGGGCTATAGACAATAAATTCAACTTATATGATTTACTTCGGTATATCACCATATGTACTATTGCCTTTTTTTTTGTTGCACAACCTACAATTGAAGTTGTCTTCAATTTAGTCGAGACAGAATACGAACTGTGTGAATCTTTGGAGGATGATGACGTTGAAGAGAAAGAGGAATTAAAAGAAGAACAAAAAAAAGAATCTGAGTTTTTGACGCCTAAACACGCAACTTATCTCGCCATTAATAATATAGCTGTCCATTTACGGGTAGCCACCAATTTACTTTGTCAATCACATTATATTAGAGAATTCTTCTTAGAAATTCTCCTCCCTCCTCCTGAACAGGTTGGATAACCAAAAATCAATCAAATGCAAATACATTAAATTATCATTTAATATATTTTTGCTTTATTCTTCTATGACTTATAGTCTATGAATGACTATTGATTTAATAGCAACAACCTAGTTGAGTACGGCTAATTCCCTTAGACAAACCGTTCTTAACACTACCATTAAATATAAAGATGCCGTTCGATCAACGGCATTTCTATCAATATAAAAAACTGTATTGAATTTGCCTTCAAAACACAATACCCCGAAATGTATTGTTCTTTTGTTTTAAGTATCAATACTTTATTCAAGTTATAAATAAAATGAAATCTACAGATAATTTATTAGATGACTTTCCTCAAGCAGAAAATCCTCAACAAGGAGTTCCTCAACAAGGAAATGATTTAAGCCCATTCAAAAACTTCAAACACGATTTTCCAGCCAGTATTATTGTATTTTTAGTCGCAATGCCTTTGTGTCTAGGAATTGCATTGGCTTCTGGCGCCCCACTTTATTCGGGATTGATTAGTGGAATTGTCGGAGGAATTGTAGTAGGAGCCTTAAGTGGTTCTCCTCTTGGAGTAAGTGGACCCGCTGCTGGTTTGGCAGTGATTGTCTTAAGTGCCATTACAGAATTGGGCAGCTTTAACATATTTTTGGTGGCTGTTGTTTTAGCTGGTATTCTTCAGTTGATTATGGGATATGCCAAAGCAGGAGTTATTGCCTACTATTTCCCTTCTTCAGTTATACATGGAATGTTGGCAGGAATTGGGATTCTCATCTTTCTAAAACAAATTCCTCATGCTGTTGGCTATGATCCTGTCAACGAAGCCGATTGGGGTTTTTCTCAAGCTGATGGTCAGAATACTTTTTCAGAATTGATTAATATGCTCAACTATATGAGTTTCAGCATCATTGTAATTTCTGTGATTTCTTTGGCTCTATTAATCCTTTGGGAAACACCATTTTTCAAAAAAAATCAAGTGACCAAATTAATTCAAGGACCTTTGGTCGTCGTTGTTTTAGGAGTATTGCTAAACGTTGCATTTGCCTCCAACCCTGAATGGGCAATTAGTAGCGATCATTTGGTTAATATACCTGTTGCTAGCAACGCCAATGAATTTCTTAGCAACTTTGCTTTTCCAGATTTTAGTGCCTTGACCAATCCCAGAATATATGTCATTGCAATTATTTTGGCTGTTGTTGGTAGTTTGGAAACACTTCTTTGTACAGAAGCTTCTGACAAACAAGATACCTTAAAACGTGTTACGCCTGTTAACCGAGAGTTAAAAGCACAAGGGGTTGGTAATATTGTTTGTGGTTTGATTGGTGGAATTCCGATTACACAAGTTATCGTTAGAAGTTCTGTCAATCAACAATCAGGTGGGAAAACCAAAGCTTCTGCTGTCATACATGGTGTGTTAATCTTATTGAGTATTATCATTATTCCTAACATACTCAACCTAATCCCATTAGCAACCTTAGCTGCTATTTTGATGGTCGTTGGTTTCAAATTAGCCAAACCTTCTTTATTTATGAAAATGTATAAGCAAGGATTAAGTCAATTTATTCCTTTTGTTGCTACGATTTTAGGTATTTTATTTACCAACTTATTGGTTGGAATTGGAATCGGAATGGCTGTTGCCATTTTCATTATCTTGCGCAACAATTATAGAGTAGCTACTCGCGTTGAACAAGGCAAAGGTTCTAATATTCGTTTGGTTCTGTCAGAAGATGTAACATTCTTAAATAAAGCCTCTATTCAGGGTACTTTAGCGCAGATTCCAAACGGAACGCACCTAGAAATTGATGCTAGCAACACCTATTTTATTCACCATGATGTGATAGAAATCATTGAGGATTTTAAGATCAATGCTGCTAGTCGAAATATTACAGTTACAACAATTGATTTGACCCCCGAAAAGGAAAAAGAAGTGCGGGCTTTGAATCATTTTGAACTTATTTCAGAATAAAATTTTGCTCATAACAATTACTTAAAGAGGTCATTTACTTATTGGTAAATGGCCTTTTAAATATACAAAGTCATTGTTCAAACAACTTACACCCCAACTAATCTATGTTTATTCATCTTACAAAAGCCAAACATTGGCAAATCTTCTTCATTCTATTTGTTATCCCTTGCAGCATTCATTTCCTTTCCTTTCGGTTTCTTGTAGGAAGTCCTCCTTTCCTTAACCGACAAATGTTAGATTATCACATTACCTATATCAGTCCTTTTATAGTTCTTTATTTTTTATCAAGCTTGATGCTTTGGTTTCGAACGGTTGGTATTCTTTTGCAACGTTCCATTCCTATAGAGTTAAGATTGAATATCAAACGATTCCAATTCTTTATTTTTATTCCTATTGCTTATGGTTTATACTTGGAAGGTGTCTTATTTCAATTGACGGGTATTTCCTTCTTTGCCCCTTCTTTTGAACACCATCCCATCAAAATATTTCTATATATCCTTCCATTTCACTTGTGTGCTCTATATGGTATTTTGCACACTATTTTTTTTGTAGCTAAAACAATAAAGACCGCTGAATTACAGCGACAAGTCTACTTTAAGGAATGTATTATAACATTCTTTCTCTTGTATTTTCTTCCCATAGGTATTTGGTTTATTCAACCCAAAATCAATCGTATCATTCACATTTTACCTTCTTCTTCCCAAGCCATCAACCATAATCTTTTATTATTAGATGATGACAACTTTGAGGTATAGTTTTTTATCCATGATGAAATATTACCTAAATAGCGGGATTACCACTATATCTAAAACAGACCTACAAATAAACTCATAAAAACCTACCAATCAAACACATAGCACTCAAAACATATCTACCAACAAAATAATATGTACTTTTATTCCATATGTCCATCATCTACTTTTGAATAAAACGCAGGCATATGATCTATCAGCAGTGCTATCGCGTACACTAAAAGTTAATTCTACTAGTAAAATATTTTCTCCCCACCAGAATCTTGTTCTGTCGTATCCGACTAAACAAGAAGGAATGATTTCCTAATTTTTACACTACGATTTTTTAGTCTCAAAATCTATTATAATCATGAAGCTTAACTTTTTAATTTATTTTTGGGTGGGCAGTTTTTTATCTTTACAAGCTCAAACCATTCTTTTTTCTGAGGACTTTGAAAGTGGCACCTTGCCAACAGGCTGGTCTAGACAACAGGCAATAAGCTCTACTGGTTGGCAAGTCGGGATTTACACTTCTCTATCCAGCACCAATTTTCAAATTCCTCCACATTCCAACTTTGCCGTTTCTAATGACGATGCTTGTAACTGTGATATGAGTAATGATTTACTCATTAGCCCTGCGATTGATTTGAGCGCAGCCTCAATGCCCCAATTGACTTTTTCTACCTTCATTAATGGAAGTTATAACTCAAAGGGAAGTATTTTAGTGAGTACAGATGGAACCACTTGGAATACACTTCAAGACATTGCAACGAATCCTGCATGGAAAACCTATCAAGTTAATTTGATGCAATATGCTGGAGCATCTACCGTGTACCTTGCTTTTAAACACGATGATAACGGTTTTTATGCTAGTGGCGTGGCAATTGACGATATAGTTGTTTTTGAGCCTGCATTTGTTGGCAATACGATTTTATTTGAAGGTTTTGATGCTTGTACACTGCCAAGTGGCTGGGGAACTATTGAACATTTGGGAGGCGTAGGGTTTGAATTTGGCACTCCCAGTGCTTTATCTGGGAATACCGTAGCTATTCCCCCACATAGTGGGTGTGTAGCAGCTATTAATGATGCCAAACACGATGGCGTAAATGGAACGCCTAACAATGTAGACGATTTTTTGCATACGCCTAGTTTAGATTTAAGTAACTATAGTAGCGTATTTTTAGAATTTGATACTTGGGTGGCTTCGGATAGGAGATTTTACATGGACGTCGTTGTTAGTACAGACTCTATCAATTGGAATTATGTGAAAGGAATTTATTCTATAGATGGGTGGCGTTCTTTTCAAATCGATCTAACAAATTGGGCTGGTCTACCTAAAGTATATATTGGCTTTAGAGCAAGGGATTTCAACTTTACATACGATCAAGGAGGTGGAGCTATTGATAACATCCATATTTACGAACCACCGACACATGACTTAGAACTAAATCATGTTTTTCCTTATCAATACATGGCCGTTGGCAAAAGTCCTGTAAAAGGAAAAATTAAAAATTTAGGAAGCGATGTAATTAACTCTATAAATATCCATTGGCAAGTCGATAACGGTACAATTAACTCTGAAACACTTACTGGTTTAACATACGATCCTTTAAGTAGCAATGATTTTTTATTTAGTGACTCTATAGGAATTTATACAACTGGAACACATACATTAAAGATTTGGATTTCAGCACCTAATGGTTCTCCTGATTTAAATTTATCCAATGATAGTATTACTAAAACAATAGAAGTCCTTCCTTACCTTCCCAAAAAACGAGTAGTATTAGAAGAACATACAGCGACTTGGTGTACCTCTTGTCCAGAAGGACTGGACTCGACCATTGCTTTTTCAGATCGAAACCCTGATCTTATTGTCACAGCTATTCATAATGGTGACATTATGTCCTATACAGATGGAAATATAGTAGCGGGTGGCATGGGTTTGAGGGGACTGCCAAGTTTGACCATTGATCGCCGCCAATCCCCAAGTACCCAAAGTTTGTGGTTTAGTCCTTATAATAACTTGGAAGCTCCTTACCAAGAACATCGAGATTTGATAGAACCTATAGAAATTACATTCTTACAAAAAGCCTACGATACTTTAACCCACGAATTAACGGTTGAGGTAAATGCTGAGTTTTTTGTTGCCTACCCGCACGATGACCTTCGAATCAACGTCATCATTACAGAAGATAGTATCTCCAACGAATTTGATGCCAATTATAACCAAGCAAACGCCAATACATTTCCTTATTATCACCGCCATGTAGCTAGAGCCAACCTTGATGGTGCTTGGGGAACTCAAGGTAGTCTTCCTACTTCGGTAGCTGTTGGCAACTACTCCAAACTATTTACTTGGACAGTTCCTGATAGTTTTAACCTAGACCAATTAGAAATCATAGGCTTAGTGCAACGACATTCTGCCGACAGGTATAATCGAGCAATTCTCAATGCGAATAAGATTGGGTTTAATGAAAATTTATCTCCCACCTCCACCCAAGCAATTCAGCTCCTTACTAGCCCTAATATCAATATCTATCCCAATCCTTTTTCGGATAACTTGACCGTTGCTTTTAATTTAGCTACTACTGCTAATGTTAGCATAGAAATCGTGGATATGATAGGGCAACAGGTTGGCTTTTGGCAGAACAAGACCACTCCTGCTGGTCGTCAATTCGTAACAATGAGACCACATTTGAGTACGAGTTTAGTACAGGGCGTTTATTTTCTAACCATTCAACTTGGAGAAGAACTCTTCACCCAAGAAATCATCTATCAAAACTAAATTTTATGAAAACGATTTGCATTATCTTAATGGGGTTGGGATTAGCAGCAAGTATCACTGCTCAAACTTCTTTTTCTTTAAATTTCACAGATACTTGTTTTACAACAGGAACCAATAGCTATGTTGCTATAGAAGGAACGTTAAGAAACAAAAACGCCTCTCCTTTACAAATGAGTTTATTGCTAAAAAATGTCCACACACCCAGTGATTGGTCTGTTGTCGCTTGCGACCCTCAGCAATGCCTCCCTCTAGGAATTGTTTTTTCTACTTTCACAATGAGTCCCAATCAAGTTGCTCCTATTTTTGTAGACTTTACAGTTGGAAATACAGCAGGTGTTGGAACAGCAGAAATTGAACTTACCGATTTAAACAATTCAGAAACATCTCTTTGGACGCTAAAAGTTACGGCATCGACAACCACCAATACAGTAACCTATCAATTAGAGGAACAAAAGCCTATTCTTGTAGAATGGTTTAACTTTCAAGGACAACGTATCCAGAATATAAAAACTGTTCCTTCGGGTATTTATATTCGGCGGTTGAGTTTTGAGCGACAAGCGGCTTCTTCCACTCAAGTTTATGTCAATAATAATTAGTCTCTTTTTAAAATTTATGACAGGTCAAATTCACAACAAGAACTATGTGTTGCAAAATGCTAGCTCCTTTTGTGAATTTGACCTAAAAATTATGGTTATCAACCATTTTATCTTAGAAACCAATAACAATCATAACTTTTTAGCGTAAATTTTACATTTTCATAACTTTTATGCTAATTTAGTTTTAAATTAGATCTCAATGATTCTACATCCAATATTTTGATTATCAAAAACAATTGGTAGAAGACTCACTCAAACACAACACAAAAATTTAAAAATGGGGTTATTAGATTGGTTTAAAAAACAGACTAAGAAGGATGCCATAGAACTAAAAGAAGAAGGCAACCAAAGATCTATTTATGCTACCTTAAACAAAGCACAAGGTGAAGGGATTTCGCATAAAGAAGCACAAGCCATGCAAGCAGAAATTTTAGAGCTATTGAGCAAAGAAGATAAAAATTCTGCCATCAATTTTGCTTGTCAATTGCTAGCAAAAGGACAATACGAAGCTTGTATAAAAGCCTTCGAGAAAATCATGGAACAGGAACCATCCGAAAAAGGCACTTGTGAAAATCAAATTGGAGCGGCTTACTTTTTTCTAGGAAAATATCCAGAGGCAATAGCACACTACCTTTTGTCTTTACAAAATGGATTTGATACCGAAATGCTCGATTATAATATATGGGAGGCTGCTGAGGAACATTACAAGGCAACTGGTGATAACACCTTTGTTAAGACTTACTTACAACACTTTCCAGAAGGAGAAGCAAGAGCTGCTGCCGTGAAGTTATTATAAATAGGAACTATTTCCTGCCATACAAAACAAAAGCTTGCTTTTGAAAACATTTTGTTGTATATTTATCTTCTGCAAGATAGAAAAATCAAGTTTTTGTTTTATAGTTTATACAACTTCATATATCATGTCAACTACCCCTGCTATTAGTTTGGATGTTTCGGTCGTCATTACCAACAAAAACCACAAAAATTCTTTGGAATCTTTTGCCCATGCGCTTGGTTTGGCAGTAGAAATTTTGGAGGAAGTCCCCTTTCAAGACATCTATACTCCTACTAAAGATTTTGCCCATGCTTTCTTCTCCAACCAAGGAACCTTGTTTTTTATTCCTTCAGGAGAATACAATATAGCTGCTGCATCTAGAGCTAGTGAAGTTGCTTTTTTAGATATTGCACAAAGCACGGCTTCTTTTAATTTAGAATATGCCAAAGATGGTTCTATGCAACGCATTTATACCAATTTTAACGGTACCGTTCGTCGTAACATCAAAGCTCCATTGGAATGGGAGTCTAGTAGTAAATCTTATGTTGAAATAATGTCTGATGCGATACAGGCACTGACAGGGCAATCATTGGAATTGTATCAACAAGATAAAGCTGCTCGTTATCATATTATCAAGTAAACAGCTTTTTAGTCATGAGCCGTTTCATTCAAGAAAATAAGCTTGTTATTTTTCCTCCTGCTCAATACGAAGCCGATCATTTCATCAATCCTCATTTAGGGTGGCGATGGCTTTATATCTTTCTAGCTTGGTTGCTTATCTCTATTTTATTAGGATATTATGGCGAGTTGTTGGTTCCTGTTGTTCCTGACCAAGGCTTTTATAGAGAGTTTTTTATGAGTGCAGGACAACTAATCTTTCAAACAGTTGTTATTGGGCATCTTACCAAAAATCGACTGATTCATTATTTAGGAAACATGATGACAGTCTCTCTTATTGGTGCATTACTTTTGATGCCTGTTTTGTTATTGGCTTGGTGGACAGGTTGGGATGCCCCTTGGTGGTATACGACTTACTTTTTGGTCATCGTTGGGGTTATTATTTTAATCCACAAAGATAGAGTAGAACGACTAAAGTTGCATTGGAGTATTACGCTTTCTTGGATTGCCTATCGAGTTTTGCTATTAATCATTATTTATGGTATTGGTCCTTTATAATAACTATTGCTACATGACCTTAACTCTACTGTTCCATCATCAAAAGTTTTATTTCTTTTTCTCCCCCTCTCATATATTCCCCTCCTGTATTGATATAATATAGTTTCTTTCCTTCCAAAAAGAAGGCATAAGGCTCATAACTTACTAAAACCCAAATCTTTTTATTTTGACTCAATTCTTTTATGAACTTAAAAGCCTTTTTTGCATTAGTGGTGTTTGTAAAAATATATTCAGCAATTTTTGCTCTATAGCGATATTTGACAGGAAGTTCACTTTTAACAAAAACTTCTCTAGCTTCAGAGATATTATCGACAATCTCCAATAAGGAGTCTTTGTCTATTTTATTAGACAGGTGTAATTTTTCCAATCTACTAAATAAACGTGTTTTGAATACATTAAGACTATCAAGTGATTTTATGCGGTATCGTTTTTTTGATTGGTATAACTTCTCGGCTTTTTCTTTTAACTTAGATTCCTCTTTTTTTACGTTATTGCTATTGTCTAATGTATCCAATTGAACACGTTCACGAACCGTTGGTTGATTTTTGCTTTCAGATTTTTCACTTTCTATAGAACAAGAAAAAATTAGTATAGAAAAGAAGGCATAGTATAATATAGGTTTCATGTTTTACTTGTTATTTTTTCTGACCTCTTACTTACAACTATTAAGAAAATAAAAAATCGCTTCGAATTTAGGCCTATTAAACTCTTAGCCAATAGTACTGCCCAAAATCGAAGCGATGTAATAATTGTATTATTTTTTAGTGCATGATATGCTTCTTACCACTTTCACGCCAGCCTGCATCGTATTTTGAACTTGCGTAATAGATTTTCAGGTCAGCATCGTATTTTGAATCTACAAAATAGATTTTTTTGTCTGCATCATACTTTGAATCGACAAAAAACCATCGACCTGCTTTGTCGGTATCATATTTAGAATCTACTTTGTAAACGACTAAATCTGCATCGTATTTTGAATCTACAACATATACCTTTACATCGGCATCGTACTTGCTACTTGCTTCCCAAACTTTTTGGGCATTACTTTGTGTCGACATTGTCATAAAAATAACAAAGGCACATAAGAAGAATAATTGCTTCATGTTTTTTTATTTTGTTTGATAAAAATCTAATTACCTAAGATAGGTATTTTTATGTAATTATAACCATAGAAAGAAGAAGAAAGTGCCCTGTAATATCAAAAATTAAGACATTATTTACAGCACCACTTCCTTTCTAAACAAGTAAGAGTAACCTCCCCACAACAAATAGATTATCAACTCTCTAAAAAACCCACAGCAACAAGTCATTCAAGAAATCAGCTTTTTTTTGTAACTTACAATATCAGGTATTATAAATAAATGATTCCTTTGAACATAAGCGTACAATATGGACAAATACGACCGACAACTTGAGTTTCTAATTCAAACATTTCCTCATCATGCCAAAGAACATTGCCAAACTGTTTTTTTATCTGTTGCTAAAAGAGATTTACGCAAAGCTTTGTTTTATTTACTTCAACCCAATACAGAACTAGAAGAATTATTAGCCCTATTGTGGCACAATCCATCTGAATTGCCAGCTCAACAAATAGAATGGATTAATGATCTAATGCATTGGTATTGCCCCAATGCTTCCTACAAAAAAATAGTCCATCAAGCCTCTAAGAAAAAGCCTCTACTCTTAGAAAAAGAAACTATTCGTCGACTCAAATCTTTTCGTAGAGCTCCCAGGAAAGACATGTTCAAGCGGTGGTTTGAATTAATGGACAATCGCTCGGATACAGTGAGTTTGCATTTCTTGAAGTGTTTGCGCTCTTTCGACCGAGAATTAGAGCCTTTTTGGGCATATATCGATGCTTATGCTCGGTCTTCAAACCCTGATATTATCAAAGCAGCTTTGTCCTTACTGGCACAAATGCCTACAGGAATACAAAAATCTATCTTAACGATTGGAGGTTATTTAAAAGACCCCAAAATGCGTTTTTACGCTTTGGTTGCGATGCAAAACACCACACAATTATCCCCTGCCCTACTAAACAGCTTGCTCCATCCAATTGTTACAGAATATAGGCAACTTATGAACACACAAGGTCGTATAAATGATTTATGGGAAGAATTTAGAATAGTGCAAACCATTCTAAAAAATAATGGCATCCGTTTATCGATTCCAGACATTGGTTTGGGGCGTTTTTAAGGGCGTAAGTCGATTTCTAGATAACTACTTATTCATTTTAGGAACTCTGAAACTTCTTCTAATGGTTAATATAAGTATACGAGCTAACATTACTTCGTTGAAACCATGCAGTAGCAACAAAGTTAATCAATGGAGTATTAAACTAATAATACTCCGTTGATTTTTTAGTTTTCTTACGAAAAACGTAAAAAAGCATCTTGCATTAGTTTGATTATCAATCTTTTAGCACAAAAGCCAACAAAGATACATCTTGCTGATAATCAAACTAATACGATTTTTCAACGGAGTAATGAAACTAACAAATGTGTGCTATTAAAAACAGCTCTAGGCGCAATAATTATAATATTAAATCATAAAAAATAAAAGAATCAGATGTTCTGGACAGCAATTGCAATAATGGTTATTGGAGGGTATTATTTCGACCTTCAAAAACAAAAACTAAAACAAGAAAAACGTGGTGGTGCCAATTCTAAAGAAGTCAAACTCCAATTAGGTCGTTTGATGGCAGAAAATGAAGAAATGAAGGAGCGCATACGAAATTTGGAATACCTAATGACAGATCGAAAAGATTATATTGATATAGATTACGAGAAAGAGCAAATGAGATTGGACAACAATAACAATAAGTTTGAATACTAAACCACCGAACCTTATTTAATTACTTCATCTCTTTTCACTAAAACAACAACCAACTATGGACGAGTTTTTTCTGTTTATGCTTACCGTGATAGGTGTCCCTATGGGATTTTATTTCCTTGGAGCTTACCTAAAAATCAAGCTTCAAAGCTTGCGACAAAAACACAACTTAATAGAACCCAATGCCAATACTAAAAATATGCAACAACAAATGGAGTACTTAATGCATGAAAATGAAGAAATAAAAGAGGAGCTCCACAACATTAAGTATTTACTAAGTCGACAGGACAAACGAGAACGCATTGATTTAGATTATGAAAAAGAGCAAATGAGATTGGATTATGATGCCAAAGGTTCTTTATCCCTTTAAATCTTATTATCTTAATTGTATTTCTTAATCTTTGCAAATTTATATTATGGAAATTCTTGTTCCCATTATTGCCATTATCATGATCTTTTCTATTCCACTGGTTGCCTTATCCAATGCCCATAAATTAAAACTTGAAAAGCTAAAGGCAACCCAAAATGGTGGCAATGAAGCGGTTTCTGATTTGCGCAAACAAGTTGGTCATTTGATGGCTGAAAATGACGAAATCAAAGAACGGCTTAAAAATCTAGAATATTTATTGACCAATGACTCCAAGCGCATTGACTTAGATTATGAAAAAGAACAAATCCGAATTGATCAACAGAATAAATTTAATTCATAATGGAAGTCATAATTGAACTTGCAATTGTTTTTGGTTTTGGGGCTGTTTTTGTAACTTTATTTTTCTTTCTGTTTCAGATCTTGCGACTAAAACTAAAAAAACTAAAGCGAGAATTTGCAGAAGAAAAGGAGTTGAGTCAAGTTGATGTTCTAAAAAAAGATATTGGCTATTTGATGGCTGAAAATGAGGAAATGAAAGAGGAATTGCGAAACATCAAATATTTACTTAGTGGAGAAATCAGCAAACAGGCTATTGACTTAAAAGCGTACGAGAAGCAACAAATTGAAATTGATAAAAGAAATAAATTTGAATTATAATTATGCTAGCAGAAATAGCCCTCTTTATTTGTGTTTCAACAGTTATTTTAGTTTTTATCTTAACTCGTTTTTACCTCAAATTACAAGAGTTAAAATACAAACATAATTCTCATTCTAATCAAAGCGCCTCAGAAATAAAGCAACAACTGGGACACGTAATGGCCGAAAATGAGGAAATGAAAGAAGAGTTATCCAATATCAAATACCTATTAAGTCAAGACAAACGATTTATTGATATTGAAGCTTACGAAAAAGAACAAATCCGAATTGATCAAGAAAATAAAATGAACTCGTAACTTTATTCGTAGATTACTGCACTGATACACTCTTCATATTCAATCCGTGCTTAAACGGACTATTTTGTTTATTCAATTGATCATACTATTATGCCTGTATTAGCTGGATTATTAGCCCTTTGTTTGTTGCTGGTTATTGGTTATACCTTGACTACTTCTAACAAAGCATTCAAAGAAAAAATGGAACAAGAAAAGCAACAAAAAGCCCTTGCTGAACAATTACAAGCTGTACAAAATCAAATTTCTAATTTAGAACAACGATTGGGCAATGTAGAAGTGATTTTGACAGATAGTCAATTTATGGATCCTCCTACCAATGGGCGTGAAGCAATTGATTTAAAAGCAGAGATTAATGAACTAAAATCCATTATTAAAAACTTGAGGTGAACAACAGCATTTTACGTATCCAACGACTCTTAAACATTTCCATTGTATTAATAACGGTCATCGTTATTTTAGGGTGTCTTGGTCTGTGGATCGTGAATTACGAAACATTAACAAGTTTTATTCTAAAAATGGTGCACAAAGAGTCTTGGCGCACCTATTTTGAGCAAGAAGTATTTCCCCCTAGCCGCTTCCATCTATTGCAATACTTGGTCCTGATACTAAGTCTATTTTGGGCTTTTATTGGTTATCGGCTTTATACTCAAACACAATACTTAGCAACGAGCTTTGCTTATTTTGGGCGACAATCCAAAAATATTCTTCATCGCCAGATTCAACAATTTGAAAAGCAAGAAACCTTTTTTTTCCTTTCCATTTTATTGCTTTTTTCCCTCCGAGGAATCCTCCAAATATACCGTTACGAACTTCAATACGATGAAGCATGGACCTATAACCATTTCATTTCTAATGGCTTTTTTGTTTCCGCAATTAGCCCCAACAACAACCACATTCTCTATACCTTAATTGCTTGTTGGTTTGATTACTTGCCCTTTGAAGCCAAATATTGTTTGCGTTTTCCTGCTTATTTGGGAGGTATAGCTACCTGCATCCTTTTTTACGGTATGGTTCGAAGCTTATTAGGACAGCGGGAATGGGCATTAATCGCCTTAGCATGGTTTGCATTTTCACCAGCAATTTGCTTCTATTCTATGTACGCAAGAGGATATATCTTTCAGATATTTTTCACTATTTTGACGTTGTGGACAAGTTTAAAACTAAGCACTCCACGCACTTCGATTTCCTCGAATTACCTTTGGGGCGTATGGATTATTGCTAGTATTTTAGGATTTTACAGCGTTCCGACCTATGCCTACATTTGGCTGGTGATCAATTCATTTTTAGGCATTCATTTTTTCACCCAATCTGGTCAGTATAAAAAATGGTTAATAAGCTTATTGAGTGTTCTTTTGGTAACAACTCTTTTATACTTTCCCTTTCTAATCACCAATGGTTTTAATACCCTGATTGCAGTTGCTTCTACTGAAGCCCCCCAAGGTGAACATTTTGTCTCTTATCAAGACAAAGTAGCCGATTGGATACTTTTTGGAGGAGGACGTGGCACCTCTGTCTATTGGTTTTGGCTGTTGTTAACCTGCTGCACCCTCTCTATATGGTGGAAAGCAACGGCTCAACGAATCAAAAGGACGATAGAACTGGTTATCCTTTTTTTACTATTTCCTTCCCTCTTGAACCTTTTGATAGGTACGCAACCTCCTTATCGTGTTTGGTGTTTTTTGAGTATTGCGGTGGGACTATCTCTGGGAATAATAGGTTCTCATTATACCCAGAAACTAACATCCTCTGTTGTATTCATCCTAATAGGTCTTAGTTTAAGCTTTTTTAGCATTTGGCGAACAGAAGTACACTATGCCATTCGTTGGAGTGCAACACTAGATCAAAATGTAAAAACAATATCAAACGTACTCCTACAACATAATTTTTCTGAAGTTTATCTGTTTTCCAACTATGACAAGCCTTTATTGGAGTATTATTATTTAATAAAAGAAAAACGTTTAAAGGTATTTATGGAAGCTAAAGCCAGTAAAAACCATGCTCCGTTTATCAATACTCGTCTTTATCCTGTTGTCTTATGGGACAAAGAAGATCGAGTGGCATCTTTAGAGGAAAAACAGTGGTTAGAGCAATACTACCCTATCACTTTGTACGAAGATGCCCGTGTTGCCTTGCGAAAACCTCTATAATACCAAGCTTCTCTTCTTGTTAACTGACATCTTTAAACCTCAAAGCACGAACAGCACGTTCAAAGGCATTCATATTCGGCTCAACATCCTTGGCACAGGTTCCTATAAACAATAAAGAAGATTCTTCCCCCAAAATAATAGTTTGATACAAGTAAGAAACTTGACCTTCCATTTCTATCGTAGCTTTGAGTACTAGGGCAGTTTGGTCCGCTAATTCAAGTTCTGTGATTTCTTCAGATAAGAATGTCGCTCTCTGTTGAGT
The DNA here is from genome assembly GCF_000724545.1 of Aureispira sp. CCB-QB1. GTDB lineage: Bacteria > Bacteroidota > Bacteroidia > Chitinophagales > Saprospiraceae > Aureispira. Next base: position 160,647 of record NZ_JHBV01000016.1, read on the forward strand.
TTCATAACGCTGAATTAATTCATTGGTATAATTTTGAGCGGCATCTTTAGACATAAAAGGCAATGGAGCAATTGTTATTCCTGGAACTTCCTTATGCTCTATGGTATCTGCCGCACCATTCGGACTAAAGATAAACATGGTATTTATCTTAGTATTGAATTCAAAATCAAAACTATCTTTATTAAAAGTAAAATTCGCTAATTCAAAGGGATCTAATTCAAACGCTTCGTCATAAAAAACAGTTCTTATAATCTGAATCAACTCCTCCTTGCCTTCTGCATCAGAGTTTTTGCATACGCCCACCATCGATGCCACAACAGTTTCATTTCCAAACCAAATACCAAGTTTGGTTTCTCCTGGATATTTAGACGGACCTTCAAAGTAGATTGCATCGTAGTTATTGACCTTTATTTCTTGATAAACATCTACTTGTGCTCCTTGCGCTTCAATCGCTTCTCTTGACAGATTAGCTTTTGCTTCTTCAAAAGAAGCGGGCATTTCCATGACTTGAAAATACAACTTTTCTTTCTTCTGATATCGGGCTAACTCTTCCACATGCTCATATTCTTCAGGAGCAACAACCCATACTTTTGTTCCTGCTACTCGAATATGTTGTTTGGTTTTAGACGTTTGAATGGATGTAAAATCCTCTCTCTTGGGCTCCGTACAAGAAAAAAAGATATTGAATAATAAGAATGGTAATAATAATTGAATGGTTTTAGGCAGCTTCATTTTTAATCAGTTCTCAATATTTATAATTCGATACCATCACAAGATAAATCTATTTTTAGGAATTAGGAAACAGCACCTTTATTTCATCTATACTACCCTTACGCATTTTTTTAGCCTCCAAGTAATACAAAAAAGTTTCTAACGATGTTTTTTGAGGAATATAACCAAACTCTTCCTTCAACTTTCTATTATCTAGAACGGGTCGATACTGAATGAATAAAATCTGATCGGGACCATACTTCGTCCAGCCCAATCGACGCCCCATCTTCAATCCCAACCTTAACCAACGGGCAGGAATTGCCCAATAGGGCTTGCCTAAAATTTTTGCTAAATCAGCATTTGTAATAGCTCCATCACCCGCTAAATTATAAATACCCGTTTGAGTAGAAAAAACAGCTTTGTGCATACAAGTTGCTACATCCTCATCCCATACGAAGACATAAGGACTAAGGTGGTTCTTGATCCCCAATATTCGTTTCTTATCAAAAAGATTGGTAATCAAATTTTGAGTACTTGCGCCCAAAATCGTACAAACCCTAAATACGACCTGTTCCAAATTGGGGTGTCGCTGCCTATATTCTGCTAACATTGCTTCTACTTGCCTTTTGTGAGCAGAATAGGCAAAAATTTCATTGCCTCGAAGGGGATCACTTTCTTTTAGCCAACTAGGATTATCGGCATGATAACCATATGCCGCACCACTCGAACTAATAACAATTCGTTGAGCACCAACTTTTAGACAGGCATCTAAAATATTTTGAGTTCCCAAAACATCTACTTCGTATTGAAATGCTCTAGAACTAGCTTGAGAATCAATAATTGCAGCCAAGTGAATAACACTAGTAATCTTTGTTGTCGCCAAATGTTTCCAGAGATCTTTGTCCCTAATATCTGCTTGAATATACACAACACCTTTCAACCGTTGTTTAGGATTAGCTTCTTTGACATCCATTGCAACCAATGCCTCTATGTTCCCTTTCTTTAAATCACTGTGAAGACGCTTTAATACAATCTGACCTAGATAGCCCAAAGCCCCTGTGATAAGTATTCGCTGCATCTTATTCTTATTTAGTTTGTTTGATTTAATCTAGTTAATGCGTCCAATTCCTTCCTCGATTTTCTTTGCCAATACCATGCTAGCGTCAAGCCTGAAATCATATGCCATACGCCCCACCATGCTACAATAATTCCCATTCCTCCAAGATGCTCAAAATATTGAAAAAACAAAATTAGCCCCAAACCAGAATTTTGAATACCAACTTCTAACGATACTGTTTTACTATCATCGTGACTTAATCCTGCACCTTTAGCGCCCCAATACCCCAATGTCAACGCCAAGCTATTCTGTATAAAAACAACAATAGCAAATGTTCCAATATAGTTGATAAAGGTTTCAAAATTAGCCAATAAAGCGCCAATGATTAGAACGACAAAAAATAGAATAGAAAAATACTTCATTGGCTTTTTGATACGGCTTGCCAACTCTTTTTTATAATGAGCGATGAGCATTCCCACCGTTAACGGGATGCCCAGCAACAATGTAATGGTCATTAACATATCCAACGGATCAATAGACAATTCTGATAACAACGTATGGGTACTTGGAAGTAAGGCACCCCAAAAAGAAAAATTAAACGGAGTCATTATCAAAGCTGCTATGGTAGAAATAGCAGACATGCTTACAGATAGAGCTGTATTGCCTTTTGCTAAATGTGTAAAGAAATTAGACATATTTCCTCCAGGGCAAGCTGCCAGCAGTAACATCCCCAAAGCCACACTTGGATAGAAGATTGTTGGAGCAAATTGACTCGTTCCCCATATCATTAAAAACGTTAGTGCAGGAAAAGCGACAAACTGCAAACTCAAACCGATTAACACTGCTTTGGGATTCTTTAGAACACGTTTAAAATCGATCACCTTAATATCAAGTGCCACTCCAAATATAATAAAACCCAAAACGAGTTTTAATATAAATTGTGTGTTGTCATCAAAGGTTATTTGTACGCTATCAATCCCCATACATTTTTAATTTCTATCCTTTTTGTAATGCTTTTGTTTCTTTATTCACCAAATTTCTATAGGTATCTTTATGGACATAAAAAGACATCCGTTCTAATTTTAAGTAGTTGTACCCTCCACTCAAATCGGGCTGTTTGCCACGCTTCTTCTTTTTAAACGCCAAAGCTTTAGAACTTTTCTCTTCCATTCCTTTGATATAATGTGCCATTAGACGAGCTTGCTCATAACGCCCTTCCCACCCCAAACCTGTTGCTTCGATCATTCCTAACACAAACAAATTATCATACTCTGGATGAAAAATCTTAAGGTAAAGCTCTGGTGCCATTCCCGACCAGTTAAGGTGTTTTTTATCAATAAAAGGATAATGCAACTTATAACCTGTTGCCAACACAATTAAATCATATTGCTCCGAATGCCCATCTTTAAAATAAACCTCCTTGTTCTTCATATAATCAATATCCTTCTGCACCTTTACATCCCCTTGACCAATGTGATGCAAAATCAAGGTATTCACGACAGGATGAGATTCGTACATCTTATAAGTTGGTTTTGGAAACCCAAATCGTTCAGGATCTCCTGTAAACCACTTTAGCAATTTATTATCAAACGATTGTTTTAACCGACGAGGAAGCTTGATTTTTCCTCCAATGGTATCCGAAGGTTTCCCAAACACATATTTAGGGACAAAATAATACCCTCTACGTACACTAATATCTATCTTATCTGCGTAATGTACCGCATCTACTACGATATCGCAACCACTATTACCCGCCCCAATGACCAACACATTTTTTCCTTTGAATATAGAAGCTTTTTTATAAGCTGCCGAATGCATCATTTCTCCCGTGTAGTTGCCCTTAAATGTTGGGACATTCGGCTCAGACAAAGTTCCATTGGCCAAGATAACGCCTTTGTATTGGTACGTCTTGCTTCCCCATTCAGGATTGCTCAATGTGATCGCCCATTGCGCTCCATTTTTTTCTACTCGCTCTACTTTGGTATGAAAATAATAATGATCGTATAGTTTAAAATGGGTAGCATAGTCTATAAAATACTGACGCATTAATTGATGGCTCGGATAATCAGGTGTACCTTCTGGCATGGGGAAATCTAAAAACTGAGTGGTTGTTTTAGACGAAATCAAATGCGCAGATTCATACATGGTACTTCGTGGGTTGGTAATATTCCACAAGCCTCCAAAATCATTGCCCATTTCAAAACCATCAAAAGCAATTCCTAACTCCTTTAAAGCCTTTGCACCAGACAAGCCTGCTGGTCCCCCTCCAATAATAGCATATTTTTCTTCTGTTTGCTGTGGGTATGCTGATCGTTTTTTAGAATTTCCCATTGTTGGTTGATTTTTGTATGGTCAATAGTATGAATGCCGACTATACAAATTACGGTTAAAACGATTGCTTTTTCATCCGTATACTGTATCAACAATAAGCTCAAATTACATTTCTAACTTACCCAATTCAGAGCTAGAGTTCTTATATTAAGCACTAAATCAAGCATAAAATATAGCTTACCTCCCAAACCACCAACCAAGTCCATTCACTATTAAATGGCTATACTAAATAGCTACAACATTATTTCAAAATTCTTAAAGGTGCATAAGCTTTATACAATCCATAGGAATAGCTTAAGTTACTCCAATAGATTACTATAAATAAAAACTTACATTTCTAACTTTTAATAGAATGGTTTGCTTGAATTATTTTTGTCCAATCCATCAATCCACCTTTTTCTTCTATTTCCCATGCTAATTCTAATAATTGGCGATCATCGCCCAATTTTCCAGCCAACTGCACCCCCAAAGGCAAGCCATTTTTACATTGTCCCATTGGCAAAGAAATGGCAGGGGCTCCTGTTACATTCTGAAACGTTGTATAATTTACATATTGGCTCAGTTTTTCTATACTAGCAAAGAAGTTGTTCTCTGGGCTAAAATACCCAATCTCAGGTACAGGATGGGACAAGACAGGACTCAGCAAGACATCGTATTGATCATATAGACTATTATAATAATTCGTAAATTTTTTCAAACGTTTAATACTCTTAGCAGTGCTAAACATCACTTTAGGATAAACCTTTGCCATTTGAGTTGTAAAAACCTCCAATTTCGAATTATTAAAACCTATTCCATAAGAAACCTTTCCAAATCGATACAGCATATAGGTAATAAAACTCCAATAAGCCAAGAAATCAATTTTGGTTTCTTGTGTAAATGGATTTGAAATTAACTCTACCTGATGCCCCAAACTTTCACAAAATCTTCCTGCCGATAAAGTAACATCATCGACTTCTGGATGGCTTTTGATTTGGGTTGGTGTTTCTGTAAAGACACCTATTTTTAATCGCTTTTGAAGCGGGCGATCAATCCAGCCAATCTTAGGCAATTGAGGATTGGCATAATAAGTTTCAGCTGCTGCATAGTAATTAGCAGAGTCTCGAACTGTTCTAGAAACAATTCCTTGACAAACAATATCAATAGGCAACATAGAAGTAGGCGATTCCATATCTCGCCCTCTACTTGGTTTTAGCCCAACAAGCCCACAACAAGCAGCAGGAATTCGAATAGAGCCGCCACCATCTGCGGCATGTGCAAACGGTACAATTCCAGATGCGACTAAAGCTCCTGCTCCTCCAGACGAACCTCCTGTCGAATAACTTAAGTGGATTGGATTAAGTGTTGTTCCTTGCTGTAAGGTTTCTACTGCTGGCAAAAGTCCAAATTCCGAAGTACTTGATTTACCTAAAACAACACATCCAGTAGATAATACCTGTTGAGTATTTTTTTCATTTTTTTTCTGAGGTACCGCAGGTACTCCCAAAGAGCCATGTAAGGTTGGTAAACCTTCTACATGTGTCAAATCTTTGATAAAAGTAGGCACTCCTTTAAAATAAGCATCCTTCTCTTCTTTTTGAACAACAGGCTTTTCAAAACAATCCGTTACAATTGCATTGAGCGTTGGATTTAGTGCTTGGGCACGTTCTATAACACAATGAACCGCTTCTTTAGAACTAATGGCACCTTTCTTAATTTGCTCGGCTATTTCTGTAGCATCCATTGTTCCTAAAATACCAATATCAAAAGCATGCATTTTCTGTTTCATAAGATTGTTTTGTTGTTGTTGAGTGGAGATGATTACATCTTAAACATGTCTATTTAAGTACTTGCCCCTATTGAACCAATAGAATTAACGATTAATATAGGTAGAGACTCTTTATACCTACGCCATCTAGTCAAAACAATCTATTAAATTATCATCACTATTCTATCAAATAATTCAATTTAATCAAAAAATTAAAATTTTATTCTAAAAAAATGAACAATACTGTTTTTTTAGTGTTAAAATAGTAGTTGGTCTTCTAAGCGATACCTTCTCAATAATTTCTATCTAAATTATTGTCTCTCTCTACTAGAACTTCCTTTCTTCAGTTGACGGTATCCCTTGCTGGTAATCTAAATTTTGCTTATCCCACTAAACATCATTGATGAACTATACCAAACATCAATACTACGTTGATTTGCTTTGTTACTCCCTATGGTACGATTGCGTGACTTCAACGAACTATTGACGAAATATAGTTCAAGCATTTTATTCAATTTGTCTTTTATCAATGATAAGATGACTGACACATTCTTTAATTAAAAAACATAATTATGAAATTTCTATTATCAATAGCCATATTAATATTCACGTTTAGCTCGGTCTTTGCCATAGATGCACCTACTCAAGAAGATAAAATGGTAGCTGTTATTCTTATAATGGACGACGGAGAGGATGATCAACAAGTTGTGGCAACTCTATACACCTCTTTAATGGCAGCTGAAAAAGTTGCTAAGGTATTAGACATCGAAATGCAGGCAGAAGACGAAGTCAACGATGATGTATTCGTTTTTGCATTAAAATCAGAGGAACAAAAAAATCTGACCATGAAGATGTTTGATGAAGAAGGGTATCAACTGGCTGCCAATCGTAATATACAAGTCCAAGACGGCAACAATTATAATGCGTTAAATGTAAAAACGCTAGAGGACGGAACCTATCAATTTATATTAATGGATGAAAATGGTGCAGAAAAGAAAAAAACAATAACTATTAATCGAAATAAATAGTTGCTACATCATGTAGCAAATTAATGTGCTATATCTATAATCAATAGATTAATCTATTGTCCTCTAGAAGCGCTACACCTCAATGGTGTAGCGCTTTTTTTTGGTTTTAATTAAAATTATTATTATATTATAATACCTGAACCGTTTCTATTTTTTTGTTCAAAAATGAAAACAAATTCTAAAAAAACAAAACATATAAAAAACAGTAATCCAAAGATTTAAAAACATGGTCTATTTTTTTCGCCTCTAAGTTTAGCCAAACTTAGTATCGCGCGCCACATTTGCTATCATAATTAAATGGGAAACAATGCTACATAAAAACATCCTACTATCATTCTTATTTTTATTCATTACGTTTCAATACAGCTTTTCTCAAAGTCACGTTTCTCAGTACTTGCACCAAATACTAGCAACAGAGCAAGATCCTGAAACCCCTCCTTCTACTATGTATTTAAAACTCCATACATCAAGAGTTGAAATTCAACAAATGAAGGGAACACGCTTGATGGTAACAGGAAAAGTTTTGCTGGGTATTCCAAATGTTTTTTTTCTAGACGTTTTAATTGAAAAAGGACGCTACGAATTATTTCTTTCTGCGGATGGTGGAAGCGGTCTCCGTTTGGAGGACAAATCTAGGCAACCAATGATACTTCAAGGCGAACAATGTAGAGAAGAAGTTTCTTATGTTATTTATATTCCTGAAACAGTAACAACCGTTGCTTTTGAAGATGCCGTCACAGGAGAGACAAGGGTACTTCCTATCAAGAAAAGAGAACAACCGCTTGCTTCTTCGGCACCTCCAGCTAGTGCTGCTCCTCAAGTTTTCATAAAAGATAAATAAAGAATAAGCCGTATGTTGCACAATGATACATTCTTTATTCCTATTTTATCAATTAGTATTAGCTACGCTCGTGCGATCACAAAATTATTCATATTAGCTTGATAATTAATAAAATTCAGCTACACTACTATTCATTGCACTATTTTTAAAAATCGGAGCCTATTGACAAATATAAAATAGGATTTTGAACTTGTCCTGTTTCTACTCCCCAAGCATAATCCAAGCGGAAATAATGCCCTAGTAAAACCGTTCTAATTCCAAATCCATAACCAAACAAAATTGGTCGTCTAAAATAATTCACGGTCACCTTTACAGGAGAAATCGACCCAGGACCATTATTGTCAATGACAGTTGTGTTTAATGGATTGTCTGTAGAAAATGGCGAAGCTCCTTGCCATGCAGTTCCTACGTCAAAAAACGCAACTAATTGTAAGCTCCTTAACATAGCATTTCTTGGCGGATTTTTTGAGATATAATCTATAATTGGAATACGCATTTCAACATTTCCAAGTGCATACGAACTACCATTTCTAGCATTATTATTAAAACCTCTCATATTAGCTCCTAATGTCTGCAAGCCATAACTACCAGCTTCTGGCAATGTAACTGTTGTACTAGTTGTTGGGAACATCCAATTTTCAACTCCACCTAAAGAGTATAAGATTTTTTGTTGACCAAACGAACTTGCTGCTGCCAAACGAAATGCAAAGATAGTTTTGTTGTCAAAAGTTAAATAATGTCTAGCGTCAAATCCTATCGCTGTCGTCAAACCACCTTCAAAACCAACCTTGAATTCATCTTGAGTTTGAACTGAAAAAGGCTTGTAAAAATCTAAATAACCTTTAAACTTCGTTCCTTTTCTAGCGTTCAAGCGCAATTCTAAAGTGTTATCAAATACATACTCTAATCTCAACCCCAATCTATTTTCATGATAAACAGGAACTTGAAGACTATTTAACTCTTCAGCTAAGATAGCCACTTTATCCAATTGCAAACTAAAAATGCCTCGCAAGCTTTGAAATTTAGACAAAGGATACTTCAATTCTGTCTGCAACAAATGCTTTACAGTACGCCCTCTAGCCTCTATGGAAACATTAGTAACAGTATCTACGACTACGTAGTTATATATGCGCCCACGTCTATAAAAGGAATAGCGTTGATCAATTAATCCTTTTTTATTTTCTACATTAATAAAATATTCCATGCCATTAAAATCAAATGGCACTCGAAGACCGAGCTCTAAATAGAAGTTCTCAAAAACATCTACAAATCCAGTTTTAAGAGCAAAGCTTAAAGGTTGGAATTGATAATAGTTTCCTAAATACATATCCATACCATTGTACAATGGAGTATTATCCATCTGAAACGTCACCTTATCTACCCGAAACAAGCTCTTATATTTATTAGCATGGGTTTCGTTCCAAGCCACCACTTTTGTCTCTGAGTTTGTCAAGACAGTTTTAGTTTTTTTCTTATTATTGGGGGTAGCCCTGATATCTTCACCATCCTCTACTAAAATCGTTGGAGTAACATTTTTATCTTCTTCTTTGTCAACTCTAGGCTCTTCAACATCTTCAAATTCGCTTTGGAATTCGTAATTGTCAATATCAATCTTGCCCGTATCTACTGGTGGGTTCGTATCCTTTAGCACAGGACTAGGTTCCTCCAGTTCTAATTGCTTTGGCAAAACGGTCTCTTTGGGTTGTTTGGTAGACTTTTTAAACGCAACCGTACTTTTTTCCCCTTTATACAAACCACTCATTTTTTCTATGATATGGCGGTAAACTGTTTTTTGAACATCTTCCATCTTGCGTTCGGGCTTGGCATCGCGAACAAATACTTGGTAAGCCCCATCTCTATAAATCAGATCGGCTATTTTGCTAGAACTACCATCGTGTTCTAAGATGTTTCTACTATAATCTGTATTTGCATGCCCTACTCCCGTCAACGTATATATTGGACGAATATAGGTACTGTCAACAGGCAAATGGCTATAAACAGTATCCAATGCTACTACCAGCTCTGTTCCATCTTCTAAGATCAGTACACGCTCTTCTCTCAGTAATACTGTATCAATCTTGGCTACATATCGGTTGTAAAAACCATTCTCGTCACTTAAATAGGTAAAATGGTCGCCTTTTCCCATTGCAATAGGATGCGTTTCATTTGCCAAAGGTGTTCGTGTCAACTGAATTAAATCCTTAGACTTTGTTTCTAAATTATAAAAATACAGATCAAAATTATTCGGAGGCAATTGGTCTGTAAACCGCATAGAATTGATTCGAGCTGATGTACGATTAGAAGAAAATACAATCCCTTTTTGTCCTCTCAAAGTAATAATCGCCAACTCCTTTTCGTCCCAAAAATCATTTGTAATTGCCTTTGGAAGCCCTCCATTGTACATATACAAATCAGAATGTCCCCCTTGAATTGCTGTGAATACTAAACTGGAACTACTTAATACATCAAAATCAATGATTCGCTCAATGCCTTCTATGGGTCGATCTTTTGCTGCCTTTTTATTAATTGGCTGGTATCGGATTTTTATTTTATCTCTTTTTTCATGAATAATAATAACCTTATCACTTGTCTTCGACCATGCAATTAATGGATAATTAGATTCATAATCGCCAGAATAATCTCGTTCTCCTTGTTTAAATAAAACTGTTTTTTCTTCCGTTTTTAAATCATAAACAATTACTTTTCGTACGCCCTGATTGTGCTCTGTATACGCTATATAGTTTGAATTAGGGCTAATTTTTAGATTTTTAACAATCCCCTTAGGAGGAATATCCAAAGCCACCTGTCCTTTATTGGGAAATCGACGCTGCTTGTTATCTGCATTATAACGCTCACTATAATAGTTAAACCAGTCAGCTCCTACTACTTGATAATACGTCTTGCCAAAAACATATAAAAATCCATTTTCTACACTTCTATTGATTCTTGTCAAATACAATAAATTAGAAACGGTTGACTTGCTATGCTCTTGCGACACAAAATGAAATAGAGATTGACCAGCCAATAAAGGTTCTTTTTTTGCTAGCTCTACAAAGTTTTCATATTTACCACTCAACAACACATCTCTCAGCTTGTTATCCATTTCTGTATTCCAATCCTCTGTTGCATGAGCAATAGCTCCTTTAACAAACCACTGAGGAAGGTTCATCAACACAGAATTTTGTACCATTTCTTGAATGTTGGTTCCCACTAATATTTTACCCAACAAAACCTCCGCAAGCCCCTTTCGAATTTGTTGACGCAAATCTGCATGACTTCCATTAAAATAGACTTGAACTTTAGGAGTAATAATTTTTGTTGTTCCACCTTGATTCACAGTATATCTTTTCACTCCAATATTACTTTGGAGGTAATCACTATAGTCGCTATAAATAATAATTTCAATTCGTTTTTTTAATTGATGCTCAAACATTCTAGATAACTCTATGTAATCTAGTTCTGCTACAGGCAAAACATACTGAGCCAACTTCTTGTCATTTTCGGCATACGACAATTGAAAATTAGTAGACTCGTATCGAAACCACTTTTTTTGCTCGTATTGAAGTCTGTTATGACCAAAGTCGGTACTAACTACCTGACTTTTTGCTGTTGACAAAAAAATCATGGTCAAAAATAAGGCACGAAATCCCGTGATAAGATAATTGCGTTGTTGAATCATAGTTATAAGTCAAGCAATTCTTTTGAAGTGATTGTTCTTCTAAGAATTTTTTATCAAAAAAAATAGAAAACGAATAAGCTTATGACTGTACCAATCGAACGAACTAAGCTTACTTTATTATGAGATAGAACGAACCTAACATGGCTCTTACTCCCCAGTACATCTCTCCTTGTTATTTTCTGCTTTTTATGACAGGAAATTAGACGATTTTCTATACTCCATTGAGGTATTATATTAATAATAACGTATTTTTGTAGTTTGAGGTTAAATTGAGAACATATTTTTTACAAAAATCTGCCTCTAAATTTTTTATTTGTACTAATAAATGAATCACAAAAATAAAACCAGTTCGTTTCTTACGCACAAAATTGTTTGAACAATAATTGGTTCCAAACTTTATTGATTGATATAATTACGTTTTAATGACATCTTTCTGAAGATAGATATTTGACCCAATACTTTATTTCAATCTATCAATGGATCAATTAGATTGGATTTGTTATACCTACAAAAATAGTTTATAAGGCTGTTTACAAAGCAGACTCCGTTTTTTCTCATGCACTTATTAAAAACATAACAATATAATTTATATGGCACAGGTTCATTTTTTTACATTTAGCCCCTTTGCAGAAAACACATACCTTATTTATGATGAGACTAAGGAATGTATCCTTATTGATCCAGGATGTTATACAGAAGACGAGCGCAATACACTGAGTTCTTTTATTCAAGAAAATAACCTTACTCCAGTTCGTTTAATCAACACACATTGTCATTTAGATCACGTTTTTGGCAACCGTTACGTAGCAGAGAAGTACCAACTTCCTTTAGAAATTCATGAAGGAGAATTGCCTGTTCTAGAATCGGTTCCTGTAGTTTCTCAGATGTACGGTATCCCGAATGTACAACAATCTCCTGATCCTGACCCAGAGAGATTTATCCAAGAGGGCGATACCATTACATTTGGCAATACGACACTACATGTTTTGTTCACCCCTGGGCATTCTCCCGCCTCCGTTTCTTTTTATTGCAAAGAAGATAACTTTATCATTGGTGGAGATGTTTTATTTCAAGGTAGCATTGGACGAACTGATTTGCCAGGAGGTAATATGGACACCTTAATGAACAGTATTTTTAAGCACTTCTTGACCTTACCAGATAATACAACTGTTTACTCTGGTCATGGAAGCCCAACTACCGTTGGAGCAGAAAAGAAGCATAATCCTTTTATTTTGCAATATGCGAAATAGATTGTAGTAGATTAAAGTAGTAGTTAATAGTAGTTAGCTACGCTCATGAGGGCGCAAGCTTAGTTTTTTACTTTTTCACCAAAAAGACAAAAAAGCAACGAACTATTGAGTTAACTATGCTGCTAACTATTGTCAAAGAATAGAAATTATAAAATAAGAATAAACATGGCAAGAACAGAACTTAGCGATTTAGGAGAATTTGGATTGATAGAATTCTTGACCAAAGACGTCAACCTAAAAAACAAATCATCCATACGAGGTATTGGCGACGATGCCGCTATTGTCGATCATGGAACTCAAAAAACAGTTATTTCTACAGACTTGTTGGTAGAAAATATCCACTTTGACTTGGTGTACACACCGCTCAAGCACTTGGGATACAAAGCTGTCGTTGTAAATTTATCGGATATTTATGCAATGAATGCCCGACCGACACAAATTACAGTTTCTTTAGCAATTTCCAATCGTTTTTCCGTAGAAGCGGTGCATGAAATCTACAAAGGTATTCATGCGGCTTGTGAATTGTATGGTGTGGATTTAATTGGAGGAGACACTACCTCTTCCGTCCAAGGACTAACCATTAGTATTACCGCATTGGGAGTAGCCGATGAAGACAAATTGGTTTATCGAGATACGGCTCAAGTTGGTGATTTGGTTTGTGTAACAGGCTTTTTAGGAGGTGCTTATGTTGGTTTGCAATTATTGGAGCGAGAAAAACAAATTTATTTGGAAAATCCTAATATGCAACCAGACTTGGAGAATAAAGATTATATCGTTGGGCGTTTGTTGAAACCAGAGGCTCGAAAAGACATTTTTGAATTTTTCGAAAAAGCTAACTTGCTACCAACCTCCATGATTGATATCTCTGATGGTTTATCTTCTGACTTGTTGCATATTTGTCGCATGTCTGATGTTGGTGCTTTTATAGAGGAAAAAAGTTTGCCCATTGCACAAGAAACCTCTGTCAAAGCAATTGATTTCAAACTGCCTCCTACGACTTGTGCTTTGCATGGTGGCGAGGACTACGAGCTTCTTTTTACAATCAAACCTGAGGATGCTGAAAAGATTCGATATAATATGGACATTCGCATCATTGGAGAAATTACAAAACCTGAAGATGGCATCAATCTACATACATCAGGTGGAAGCATTAAGGAATTGATTGCTCAAGGATGGCGCCATCATTAGAGTAGTTTTTTAACAAAACCAACAAAAATATGTGTATATTTCATGTGACCAGCAACACGAATTCTTTTAAAGAATTCTTGGAGCAACACCCAGAATTACCTGTTTACCAATCGCATGAGAAAGGGGACAAACCTAAAATAGCCGCTCAAGACTCTATTCATACCGACTATGGATTTTCTTGCGAAGTTAGCGACCGTTCTTGGGATGATATGGAGGGACAAATTGTTGATATGATTAGTTTCTTAGAAGTCTATACTCCTTACTTGGTCAAATTGGGTCAGAGTCATCAAATTGACGACTGGCGCTTTGATCTTCCTTACGAATGCGAGTTAGAAGAAACAAAATTTACCCAGTGCAACTATTTACCCCCAAAACTAATTCGTTTAGCGGGTGCGCTCAATATTGGCATTGAACTATCTCTATATTGGCCCAGCAATGACAACATAGATGATATAGATGTAGAAGAAGAAGTTTCGGCTAACTCAAATACAGATGATTAAGTAATTTCATTCAAAATAAAGACAGCAAATAAGGTAGTTTCACTTTGTTTGCTGTTTTTTCTTTCACAACTCCACTTCGCATGACAAAGCTCTCTTCTGAAGAAATTTCAAAAATTCCTGATTTATTGCTTAGTTTGGATGATAATAACCAAAATATTGCACTTCAACTATTAGAATTACATCCTTATGCCATTCCTAAGCTGTTAATTCCTATCGAAGTTTTCCTCGCCTTTTATCCTGAATCCCAACTTATCAACCTTGTACAACAAGTACTTCCCAGCTTTCAATTAGAAAAATCGCCTATTTATCTACTTCATTTGATTCTAAATAATGGCGATTACACTCATACGGATAAGAATCTATTCAAACGATTTGCCATTAACGAACTTAATTATAGACCATGGCTGCTTAAAACACCCGCTAGAGCAGCTGTCTATGCAGAAGTTGGTACTATTTTTTGTCAACATAGCGATTTATTTGAAAAAGGACTACACTATTACGAATTGGCGATTAACAACGGTGCCAAAACTAGCCATATTATGCTCTGTTATTTAGCTTCCTTACAAGAAAAATATACTGCTAACTCAACATTAGAAATACACAAAACACAAATTATTACTCATTATAATCAAATTTATCAGGAACAGCCGCATCAAGATATTCTTTACAATTTAGCCTCTTTTTATCAACACGATTTGAATGATAAATTAGCTGCAATAGAAACATGGAAACGCTGCATTCAGCTTTACCCTAAGTTTAATCGTGCTATTTTTGCATTGGCTCATTTTCTGTTTGAAGAAAACAAATGGGAAGAAGCCAAAAATTTCGCTTTGAAGAGTTTACACCTTACCCTATCTGGTGTTTATTATAATTTAGATGAAACATATTATCTATTAGGAGCTATTGAATGGAAAGGCTTTCAGAACTTGCCAGCAGCAGAGACTTACTTTGAAAAAGCATTGGAAGAAAATGAATTTTACTACCAACCTCTACAAGCACTGATGGAATTATCCTTAGAAAATGAGGAGTATACGAAAGCCGTTCGATGGCACAAACTTGCCTTACAAGAAAGCCCTTTTGATATTCCATTAATGCTACAAATAGCTGAATTATACCTTGAAGTTTATGATTTGGAACAAGCAAGACTGTACTATTCTGAAATATTGGAACTCAATGCTGCTTATCCGCCCGCTTTAGAAGGTTTGAAAAAAATAGCTAAGTACAGGACAAAAAATGGAGAAATTGAAAAATTAGTAAATTAGTAGTTGCGAAATCACTATTTACAAACTTCAATAACTCCGAATGAAAGATACAGAAAAAGTTCTTAAAGATATATTATCTGATCATTTTGCTGGTCAAAGTCAGCGATTGACCATGTTGAGTAAGCTGGTTATTTCCATAATAAAAATGAGCAGCATTAGCTATGCTCAACTTTCGCTGGTATTGAACCCTTTTGCAAAACGAGAATCTAATTTCAAAAGGATTCAACGTTTCATGAAAGAATACAAATTCTGTCGTAAGTGCTATATTCAATTAGTTTGGAAACTCATTGTTTTTAGTAATCAGTGGGTAGCTCTGAGCATTGATAGAACCAATTGGAAATTTGGGAAAATCAACATCAATATTTTACTAATAGGTATTAGCTATAATGGAACAGCAATACCACTTATTTGGACTCTATTAGACAAAAGAGGTAACTCTTCTCAACAGGAACGGATAGATTTAATGCAAAGCTTGATGAGTCATTTAACAATAAAGCAAAAAGGGCAAATCAAATATTTGTTAGCAGACCGTGAGTTTATTGGTAATCAATGGATAAGCTATTTAAAATCTTTGCCTTTAATTTTTATTATTAGAATCCGAAGTAACAGTTTGATGCGAAAGTTTGGACAAATAAAAGAAGTAAAAGTTGGCAAATACTTTAGCCAATCAACTTTTAAAGCTTTGAGAAAACAAAGAATACTTTTCAAGCACCAACTTTATATTGGAGGTCAGAAACTAGGTAAATCTGAATGGCTTATTTTGATAAGTAACAAACCTATTTCAAAAGGTAAAAGAATTTATCAAGAACGCTGGGGAATCGAAGTTTTTTTCTCAGCTTGTAAAACAAGAGGATTTAATTTTGAGGATACTCATGTAACAGCACCATCTAGATTATCCAGTCTACTATTTCTTGTTGCAATAGCCTTTGTTTGGTCTTATAAAACAGGAGAATGGTTAATCAAAAGAGGGGGTAAAATTCCAATAAAAAAACTAAAAACTCGAAAAGCTAAACTCTTTAGTATTTTTAGATTTGGCTTAGATTATATCAAAGAACGTTTACTTAACTTTTTAACTTTATTTCAGGAATTAAAACTTTTGTCCTGTACTTAGAAAAAATAGAACAATTATGATTTCTGAGTCATAACCCTCAACTGATAGAAACCTAGTTATTCTAAATGCCTTACTCTCCTTCTTTTTTGATAAAATCTGAATTTAAAGGTGGATTTGGGGGGTTATTTTCTATTGCTTTATACTCAATTAATGATGTGGTGATTAGAACCAGCATTGGGCTTAAAACTAGATTTACTAATATAAAAAGAATGGGTGTTAAAACAATTTCACCAAAATCACTTCCAAAAATAAATCGGAAGCTCTCCATCAGACCATAAACAAAAAAGGACTGAAACTCTTGAATTAATGCAAACAAGATAATCGCTAAGAAAAATGCTTCTACCATCAGTTCAAAAAAAGGAATATTTTTATCCATTAACTGCCTGATTACAAACAACAAAATCAAGGCGACAGAAAAATTGCCCACAATTTCAACAAATCCTCCTACAGACATAAAAAAAGTATAACTTCCTAATGTATTTTGATAGGCAAATAATACAAAACAACCGACAACAATTAATCCTCCCAACAACAAAAAGACGCCCATATTTTGAGCTAATGTTTGCCAAAACTTCAAATTACTACGATGGTCTCTTTTTAAGGTTGCTACACATGGTAAGCTAAGTAGCAGTAAATAAGCATAGATATAATGTATGTTATCCAGCTCTGTCAATGTAATTAAAATATGCATATCAAAGAGATAAATTCCTCCTACAATCGACACACCTAAAAATAAACACAGTAATCCAAAGCTAATATAAAAGGCACTGTTTCCAATGTAACTGTCTTTATAGTTATCAACGACCTCCCTAAAGACATAATTAAGCTTCTTGTTCATTCTTAAAATAAATTAGGGTTTGAGAATAAAAAATACCAATCAATGTCAACCAAAGAAAGCTGTATAACAAAATACTTATAAAACCTAACAAAGCATTTATATTGACAACCTCTGCAAAAACGGCAATAATAACGGCTAGTACAGTGCGAATAATTCTGCCAACATACCTCCCAATACTAGGAAGAACAATCGCTCCGACAACAATCCCAATCCATTTCCCGTTTGCTTGCCAAAACTGTTCAAATGAAAGCCCTAACCATTTTAGGTACAATAACAACAATAATAAATAGGGTACCATTCCTAAAATCCAGTAATAAGTATACCCTACCAATATTAGTACATCGTACAAGAAGTTGCCAATGAGGTTACCAATTATTTGTATAACAATAAGTAATACAACCATCTGAAAATAACGAATGCGGACACTTTTCTCTATATATTGTAATACTTCTGTTAAACGCCCTTGTTTATGTTCTATTGGTACATCTAGTACATTATCCATACTAGGAGTACTATTCCTTGTACCTGTTTTTGGCAACCCTGTATGATGCCAATACACGCCTAAAAAGAAACTATTTAAAATCGTTAATTCATAAAAAAAACTTCGAGTCATGCCCAACAAGTAGATAATTACACTGTTCTCATTGTCAGAAAAATCTAGTATATCAACATCAACAATAGACTTGAAGCTATAATAATTATTAACATCAAACGCTAATAGCAATACACATTCATGTAAAAAGAAACTTTCTAATAAAGTGACTAAAATAATTTTTGCAATCAAACTTCTCGATTCTACAAGTGCTGCTTTCCAATGTTGAGTTGTTTTATTAAATCCTATTTTTAGGGCTGTTTTCATGTATTACTATTAATTTAGTAGTTAGCTACGCTGCTACTTCGTGGTCGTTAATTAGCTCCCTACGGTCGTGAACTCGCATAACTCGGTTCGCTGCTACTGCGTGGTTTCAACGAACTATTGTTAATTATAACGTTATGATTTTCCTAATCTTTAAATTTTCATGGCATTAATTTCCTTATCGAACAGCTTAATAAGCCTATTTCAAGACTACTTTTTGCATCATTCTTGTTCCTCCGCCTGCCACCTGTATGTAGTAAACCCCTGATGTCAAATCAGAAAGGTTTAATTTATAATTTCCACCAATCACATTTTCATCTCGTAGCTGCCCTACTTCTTGTCCTAAAGCATTGTACACCGTAATAACAAGAGCTGCTTGTTTGGGCAACTGGATATCAACATTTAATTGACCTGTTGTTGGATTGGGATATATATTTAGGTTGCCTTTAGTTTGGTTTAAGGTTGTTACGTTTAGTCCAGGCGTATTCGTAATGTTAATATCATCTACGTACAAATTATTTTCATAATCGCAAACATGCTCAAATTGAATTTGAACATTAGAGGCATTCTTATAAACCGACAAATCAATGGTTTCCTTCCTCCAATCTCCAGTCGTTGGAACAAATTCCGAGGCTTGCAGATTGGCAACAGTTGCTAAAGCAGTGCCTGCTTTTTCATAGATTTTCGTCCAAGTCTGCCCACAGTCATCAGAAGCCCAAAGACGCAAAGTATCACTAAAACCAGAGGCAGAATACAAGGCATAGGCTAATTCAAACGTCATGGTTACCGTAGATGAATTGCTCATATTAAGAGCAGGCAGTGAAATCCAATCTTTTTCACCATTGGCAGGATAATCCCAATTATCCATGAACATAGAAGCACCTCCTGTTTTTGATGCTACTGTTGTTCGTGCCCAAGTAACATCATTGTCAGGGTTAGATGCACTCCAACCTACAGCAGGAAAAGTAGCTCCTTCAAAACCTTCTGAAAACGGTAAGGCTAGTCCTCCAACAGAGACCGTAAAAGGCGTTGAGCTTTGGTCGTTATTCGAGTCTCCATCTGCATTGCCATTGGGCAAGGAAGTCCAAACGGTTATCATATGAGCACCATTTGTTACTGTTTGTTGTGGCAACTGAACCAAAGCCGTTTGTGTTGTTGGCAAATTTCCTGTCCAGTTTTGAGTCATCACCATGCCCCCATCAATTTGGTAGTTAATTACAGCAGAAGTCAAGGGAGATGCTCCATAATTTTTAATGGTCACCTCTGGTACAAAAGAATTCGTACACATTGCTCCACTAGGATGGTTAATGGCAGAAATTCCAGCATCATGGCTAGCAATAACACAAGCTTGTGATGTCAATAAGCCAGGTCGAGCAACAGCAATAGCAGCTCTCATCCTAGTTTTTTGTCCAGCAGTAAACGAATTCATACAATTGTCATTCACATAATCCATAAAGTTCATAAACATATCAGCAGATCCACAAGACGTAGCAGGGTGTGTGGGGCAACCACTGTATGCTTGATCTTGCAAAGGAGTATCGGTCACTCCATCATCTTGATTGCAGCCTCCATTTCCTGGTCCCCAAACATGTTGCAAATTCAACCAATGTCCTACTTCATGAGTAGTTGTTCGACCTCCATTGTAAGGTGCTGTTGCTCCTGTTTTACCAAAATATTGATATCCAATAACAACTCCATCGGCACCATTAGGTGCACTTCCGGGCGTGTACGTGAATCCCAAAACTCCACCGCCAAGTTCGCAAACCCATATATTTAAGTATTTATTGGGGTCCCATATATCGATCCCTCCTGCCGCTGTGGAGTAATAAGCACTACCATTGCCAATATTATTAACAGACGTTTGAGTTCGTGTAATCCCTGTTGTTGCATTATTGTTAGGATCTTTGGTCGCTAGACAAAACTCAATCTCTGTATCGGCGACAACCCCAGCAAAGGTAGTAGGAACATTACTTGCATCGGCGTTTGTTCTTCTATAATCTTCATTCAAAACCTGCAATTGTTCATAAACTCGTTGGTCTGAAATATTCTGTGCCGCTGTTCGGTATACGATGTGTACCACAACAGGAATAGTATAAACAGGTGGTGCATTTCTCCCTTTAAATGCAAGCTTTTCTTGCTCTATGTAGCGATTGATTCTTGCTTCTGTCACAGCCTTTCGTTTTCTAAGAACAGCATTTTTTTGAATAGCTTCTGCTACTTTTTCATTGGTAAAACAACGAGTAACTTTCTTAGACTCTGCTGCCAAAGTAGCAACAACATCGTTTGGCTGCCCCCACAATGAGAACGTCTGTAGGAATAGAATGCAAATAACTGGGAATAACTTTTCCATAAAATGCTCTGTTTAACAGTCGATAAGTAATTAATAAATGGCGGTCTATATATGGTTATTTTTTACAAAATAAGCTTTTTCATTCCAATAGCCTTTCTTTATCAAGCATTTTTTAACTTTAATACATTCTAAAAAGCTATTTTTTGTTCAAAAAAAAAGGTTGCTACCAATTGGCAACAACCTTTAATTTTTATTTTATTAGATTCTTTTTAACCTACCAATTCAGTTACTTTATCAGCAGCCTCTTGTAGAGTTACAGCAGAATGTACATCCAGCCCAGAATCGTCGATTAATTGCTTAGCGATTTCTGCATTAGTTCCTTGTAAACGTACAATGATTGGAACATTGATATCACCAATATTTTGGTAAGCATCAACAACACCTTGTGCCACACGGTCACAACGAACAATTCCACCAAAAATATTAATCAAAATTGCCTTTACATTTTCGTCTTTCAAAATGATACGGAAAGCAGTTTCAACACGCTTGGCATCAGCAGTACCTCCTACATCTAGGAAGTTAGCAGGCTCGCCACCACATAATTTGATAATATCCATCGTAGACATTGCCAAACCAGCACCATTTACCATACAACCTACGTTTCCATCCAACTTAATAAAGCTTAAGCCATGTTCTTTAGCTTCTACCTCAGCAGGATCTTCTTCGTGTACATCACGTAGAGCCGCCAAGTCTGGATGACGGAACAATGCATTTTCATCTAGAGAAGCCTTAGAGTCAGCAGCAACAATTTTGTTATCTGAAGTTTTCAAACAAGGATTGATTTCTACCAAAGAAGCATCAGCTCCTACAAAAGCTTTATATGTTGCCGCAACAAATTTTGTCATTGCTTTGAATGCATCTCCTTCAAGACCTAAATTGCTTGCAATATTACGTGTTTGGTACGCTTGCAAACCTAAATGAGGGTGAATATATTCTTTATGTACCAAATGTGGCGTTTCTTCTGCTACTTTCTCGATATCCATACCACCTTCCGTAGAATATACGATTACATTACATTTACGCTCTCTGTCCATCAAGATAGAATAGTAAAATTCGTTCACATCCATGTTACCATCCGCATCTGGATAATAAACATCCTCTGTAATTAGAATCTTGCGAACCAATTTACCCTCACCATCCATTCCACCAGGAGTTTGAGGTGTTTTTAACATCATACCTAAGATATTACCAGCATGTGTTTTTAATTCGTCCATGTTTTTGGCCAACTTAACTCCACCGCCTTTTCCGCGTCCTCCAGCGTGGATTTGCGCTTTAACAACACACCAACTAGTGCCTGTTTCTTCTTTTAATTTAGCAAATGCAGTTTCGATATCGTCTAGATTTTCAACGACAACACCGCGTTGGATAGGCACGCCATAACTAGCTAATAGTTCTTTGGCTTGATATTCATGCAGATTCATTGTGTAATGATTGAATGTTATTATAATAATGTTTCAATTGCTCAAATCTAAAAGTTTTTCTAAGCTTATTCAAATTAGTATAAAGGTTTTTCTAAGAATACTCTATTCATTTTTATTTTTTGGTCATTTATATCCACCTTTCTTTAATTTAAAGCTCTAGCAATCAAACTTCAATCTACTTTTGTTCCATCTTTTTCCTTTTGCATTCAACATTTCTACGATTTATGAATGTCATTGCATTGAATATAAAAAGCCAGCAGTACAAAATATATTTTCAGGATTATACTTGCTGCTGGCTATACGAATAGAATCATTTAAAAATGATTCTAACTAAATTTTAAAGGTCACTACGCTTCAAAATTTAGAAGCAAATTACACATCTTTAATTTTGGAGTTAAAAGCAAGTGCTTTTATTCCTCAATAATTGATCACTATCTATTCAGTAGTTCAAAGATAGCCTAGCTATTTTACTTTGGTCTTAACAAAAGATAACGCTGCTCTACTTTTTAGAGATTGTCAAGAAAAAAGCAATTTGTATGGAACGATTCCTTAATATCAGGCTCAAAATTTGGAGAAAAATAGGAATAAAGCTAACTTTCATATTAGTCATTCGTAAAATGAATAGAAAGTCATTTACAAATTTTGTACAATACATTCTTTTACAAAAAACATCCTTTAATTAATAGGCATAATTAAACAAATGCTCTAATAGTTGAAGATGCTCAACATGGTTTTAGCAGGCTATTGCCATTTTATCAAGCAAAAAAAATACTTTATTAAAAAAAGTAATTCGTTGATTGTTTCATAAACAGCTCTGTG
Organism: Aureispira sp. CCB-QB1; assembly: GCF_000724545.1. Lineage (GTDB taxonomy): Bacteria > Bacteroidota > Bacteroidia > Chitinophagales > Saprospiraceae > Aureispira. Next base: position 183,636 of record NZ_JHBV01000016.1, read on the forward strand.
GTTTTATTAAAACAAGCCCATTCAGCTATCAATTTAGTTAGATGCAACTGTTGCTGTGTGGTATTTTAGAAGTGTTGCACAATTGATAATTCAAAGCTTAATATGAATCAAACAAAACTAACTTATTTACCAACGGCGCAGCACTCAAGTAGTAGCAACCTAACTAACCAAAAGCAAAGCGCTTACGAAGTAAACGAGTAAGATTCCTCAACGAACTATTCTAAAATAGACAACAGGAGTAATATATACATGGAGACAAATTTTAATATAAAATTCCCCTACGAAGAAGACATTACCCAAGAAGAAGACAAACAAATTCATCTAGCTTATCGAAAGATGTGCCGTTCTATTCGAACGCCATTAAATGAAGAACACAAAGCTTCTATCAAAAAAGCATACCTATTGGCTCGTCTTGCTCATTCTCAGCAGCGCAGAAAATCGGGCGAGTTGTACATTTTTCATCCCATTGAGGTAGCACGAATTTGTGCGGCAGAGTTAGGGCTAGGTCCAACATCCATCAAAGCAGCACTCTTGCACGATGTTGTTGAGGACACGCCTGTTAGTTTGGAAGATCTAGCCAGTGAATTTGGCGAAAATATAGCCATGATTGTTGATGGATTAACAAAGTTTAGCAGCTTGGCAAATGTCAGTGAAGAAAATATACATAGTCCACAAGCCGAAAATTTCAAAAAAATCTTGCTGACCATCTCAAAAGATGTTCGGGTTGTTTTGATCAAAATGGCTGATCGACTACACAATATGCGTACATTAGGTTCCATGCCTCAACACAAACAGCTAAAAATAGCTTCCGAAACATCCTTCATTTATGCTCCTTTAGCACATCGACTGGGTTTTTATAATATAAAAAATGAGATGGAGGACCTCTGTTTAAAAATAAAAGAACCAGAGCATTATGAGTTTATCATTCAAAAATTGCAAGAAACAGCCAACGAGCGGGAGCAATATATCACACAATTTTTGAAGCCGATAAAAAAAGCAATCAAGAAAAAACACAACATTCAGAATTTTAGAGTTTTTGGTAGAGCCAAGTCGGTCTCTTCTATTAGTAATAAACTAAAAACAAAACAGGTTCCTTTTGAAGAAATCTATGATTTGTTTGCCATTCGAATTATTGCTGATGTTCCTATTTCTGAAGAGAAATCAATTTGTTGGAGTATGTATTCTATTATAACAGATAGCTATACTCCCGTTCCTGAACGATTGAAAGATTGGATTTCAACACCAAAATCAAATGGTTACGAGTCCCTGCATACGACTGTAATGGGACCGCAAGGTCGTTTTGTAGAAGTGCAAATCCGAAGTGAAAGAATGGATGAGGTTGCCGAACGTGGTTATGCGGCACATTGGCGTTACAAAGGCATCAAACAACAAGAAAATATTTTCGAAAATTGGCTGAGTAAGGCAAGAGAAATGCTAGAAAATCCTGACAATGATGCCATCGACTTTTTAAATGATTTTAAATCAAGCCTCTTTGCCGAAGAGGTCTATGTTTTTACACCTCAAGGAGAAATGCGTTTCTTCCCCAAAGGGGCTACTGCTTTGGATTTTGCTTTTGATATCCACACTGAGGTTGGTTACCATTGTAAATCTATTAAGGTCTCACAACGTATTGTTCCTTTGAGTTACGAGCTAAAAAATGGTGATCAACTCTATATTATTACTAGTTCTACTCAAAAACCAACAGAGGATTGGCTCAAAATTGTCAAAACAGGAAAAGCTCGTTCTAAAATTCGACAAGCGCTAAAAGAAGAGAAACTAAAATGGGGCTCTTTGGGGAAAGAAACATTGGATCGAAAGTTCAAGTCCCTAAAATTAACAGAACACGTAGAGGACAACATTGATACTTTGGTCAAATACTTTGGAGCATCCAATCGTTTGGATTTATATTTTGGAATATATTCTGAACAATACAACCTGAACGAAATAAAGTTGTTAAAGTTAGAGAATGGTAAATTGTTTCCCGAAAAAGCAGAATCTGACGATAAAGCTAATTCTGAACAACAAACCAAAATAAAAACAAAGGTTCCTTTAAGGGCTCGACGAAATTTTAAGGGAACGCCCAAACTCTTGATTGACGGTCAAGATGCCAGTAATTTTGTCAATTCTTTGGCTACTTGTTGTAATCCTGTGTTGGGGGATGATATTTTTGCTTATGTGACGTCTAAACATGGTATTAAAATTCACCGCACGACTTGTCCCAATGCAGAGTATCTACAAGCTACTTTTGGTTATAGAATCAAACGTGCCGAATGGGTCGATACAGCCAATACATCGTTTATTGCAGAACTTCTAATTACGGGGATGGATGATATGGGCGTTGTTCAAAGTTTGTCTAGTATTATCACGGATAAACACAAACTAAATATGCGTGGATTTTCAATGAATGGAAAAGAAGGGCACTTTGAGGGCAAAGTTACTGTTGTAGTAAAAAATAAAGATCAATTAAACGAATTGATTATTGAATTAAAAAAGTTAAAACAAGTAAATACTGTCGCTAGAATTCAATAATACTGACATTTTGTCTATCTTAATCGCAAGTGGTATTGTTTTTTAGACAAGAATATGAAATACGCTTGAGCTATATAAACTAGATGCTCTACAAAAATATTTGTAAGGGCACAATTATCATTGTTTGAGTATTTGTCCAAAAGTTATCATACTAAAAACCTTTGTTCTAGAACATGGTTTCTTTTGAGCAATCACTTAAATATATAGCTTATACCTAAATAAAATATAATGGCTAGCAATCAAAAAGACTCAAAAATAGTAAAAGAAGTCATCAAGATATTTTCTCAATATCTCGAAAAAAATGGCTTGCGCAAAACACCCGAACGATTTGCAATTTTGGAAGAGATCTATAAACGGGACGATCACTTCGACGCAGAAGCGCTCTATATCCACATGAAAACCCAAAACTATCGTGTTAGTCGTGCTACGGTTTACAACACATTAGAATTATTGGTTTCTTGTGATTTGGTACGCAAACATCAGTTTGGTAAAAATTTAGCTCAATACGAAAAATCCTATGGATCCAAGCAACACGACCATGCGGTTTGTATCGAAACAGGGCAAGTTTTTGAGTTTTGTGACCCTAGAATCCAACAAATCAAAGAAATGGTTTCTGAAATTTTGGGCTTTGAAATCACGCATCACTCCCTGACTTTTTATGGATACAGCAAAGAGGCAAGAGAAAAACTAAATAGAAAATAAATTATTATTCCGACCTTAGTTCCTTTTAGGGTAAATATTGCATCGTTTTTCATAGAGGCTTTCTACTGATTTCCAGACGTTTTATCGTTGTACTCTTAGTACAAGTTGTATCGTTTTCTTGAATAATTAGGATACTTTATAAAAAATCAATTTTACATACTATTACAGCTTTAAAAGGAGCTAACTACATACAGAATGCAACAAACAAGACATGGCATATACTTTTTTAGAAAAAAATGGCGTACAAATTTTACAAGTAGATAACTTACTAAATCCGTTAGATAATCAAGAAATTATTCGAGCAATTGAGGAAAAAATTGAAGCGAGTTATACAGAATTTATCGTTGACTTGGAGCAAATGGACTTTATGAATAGCACAGGCTTGACTTTTCTTATTTCAATCCTTACTCGCTCTAGAAGTGCGGGCGGAGACGTAGCTATCGCTAATCTTTCTGATAACATCAAGAAAATACTCTTGGTTACTCGACTTAACTCAGCTTTTAGTGTGTTTGAAAATGTTGATGATGCATTAACCCTGTTTATTAAAGAGAATAAAAATGATAAGAACTATGTTAATGAGTAACTAAATTACACTTATGAATATAAACTTAAAGCTACTAGTCATTAGCAGTCTCATAGAAGCAAATGAATTAGACTACGAAGAAGAATATTGTGAGGAGGTATTTGATAAAATAGATGAAGACGAAGTTCTTTCTGAAGATATGTATGGACTGCCTATTCCAGAGTTAGTCGACTATTTTGCCCAACTTGATCTCACATCATACCTTAATAAAGTGAATAAAATATCCTTAGATGGCGGTCGTGCTATTTATAGCATTGTTTCGTATTCTTGGGACGGAGAAGATGATGCGTTTAATATTACTTCTCTAGACGGTATTGAAGCACTTCAAAACCTTGAGGTTCTAGATGCCAACACGATGCTTGGTGCTTCGGTTTCATTACAACCTCTTGCCCAACTTCATAAGTTACGTCAAGTAAGTTTGAATTATAAGAATTTTGTTGATTACGAGGTCTTACAAGCAATTGAATCTTTGGAAAGTGTTACCTTAACATTTACTGCTGGAGCCGATGTCTCTGCCATTACCAATCCGCTTGTAGCCAAAGGAGTCAATGTGGATGTCTGTTAAGAATTAAAGCCACAAGCATCTCCCCCTTATACAACAGTCACTGAGTAACGCAATCTCTTATACTTTTCTATAAAAAGTTAAAATAAAACACAACTAACGATAGGTTATAGTTGTGTTTTTGTATTTTTGCGGCATATTAAATTGCAAGACAGTTAATTCGTGTTTTTTAGAATGTTCTAAAACCTCAAAAAACAAAGGTTTCTATCAGTATCTTTCTAAAAATCAATTGCTAAGGATTGGAACATATTTAAATTCTATGTTCAAGTTACAAATGCTTGATTTTGCCTCTATCGGCAGCTTTTTTAAGTACTAAAATCAAATCATTTGTGCCAAGACCATTGGTTTTGAAGAATATAAATTTCAAACCTATTCTTAGGCAAATACACACGAACAAAAAATATTAACCGATTAAATTATTAAAATCACTGTTAAACATGGTAGATGTATTATTAGGTTTGCAATGGGGAGACGAAGGAAAGGGTAAAATCGTTGATTATTTAGCGTCTAAGTACGACATTGTTGCTCGCTTCCAAGGAGGTCCCAATGCTGGTCACACATTGTATCTAGATGACAAAAAGTATGTATTGCACACCATTCCTTCTGGAATCTTTAGAGCCGATGTTCAGAATGTTATTGGAAATGGTGTCGTCATTGATCCAACAATCCTTTGCAAAGAAATTGACCAACTATCTACTGCAGGAGTGGAATTTTTGAGCCGCTTGTATATTGCCAGAAAAGCACACTTAATCCTTCCTTCTCATCGCTTCTTAGATGCAGTGATGGAAGCTGCAAAAGGTGATGGAAAAATTGGTTCTACCCTAAAAGGGATTGGTCCAACCTATACGGATAAAATTGCTCGACATGGTCTTCGCATAGGAGATATCTTTTTATCTGATTTTCAAGAACGTTATAACAAACTTAAAGAAAATCATTTGCGTATGGCTTCTGCCTATCCTTCTGTTGATTTTGACTTAGAGGGAGAAGAAAAAGTTTGGATGGCGTCTATTGAGCGTTTAAGAAAATTGCAATTTGTAGATTCTGCCTATTTTATTAACAAAGCAATCAAAGCTGGAAAAAAAGTATTGGCAGAGGGTGCACAGGGTTCTATGCTAGATATTGATTATGGTACCTATCCTTTTGTAACTTCATCTAATACAATTACATCTGGTGTTTGTAATGGTCTGGGAATTGCGCCTCAAAAAATTGGTGAAGTGATTGGTATCACCAAAGCCTATTGTACTCGTGTTGGAGGTGGACCTTTTCCAACAGAACTACACGGTGCAACAGGTGAAGAAATTAGAAAAGCTGGTGGAGAATTTGGAGCTACAACAGGACGTCCTAGACGCTGTGGTTGGATCGATTTGCCTCAGTTAAAATATACTATTATGATTAATGGTGTTACTCAGTTAGTCATGACCAAAGCAGATGTGTTGGATAAATTTGATGAAGTGTCTGCTGCAACGGCTTACGAAACAGAAAATGGGATCACCGATGAATTGCCATTTGATATGGTTACGAATTGTCCTAAACCTGTCTACAAAGCTTACAAAGGTTGGAAAAAAGACTTGACAGGAATTCGAAACTTTGGAGATTTTCCTACAGAATTACAAGAGTACGTACAAGAGATGGAAAGTATGTTAGAAATACCATTTTCTATTATCTCTGTCGGTCCAGGAAGAGAACAATTGGTCTTAAGACCAGAAACTACAATGGCTTAAAGAATTGTTCAAGGCTCTGGCACTAAACAAAACTATTTTTATGGTGCGATTTCTTTTGATCATTGACAAAAATTCTATTAGTCCTTTGTAGACATAAGAAAAGTCCCTCGTGAAAAAATTCAGGAGGGACTTTCTGCTTTTATAAACTAGGCAACCTTTTTTTGTAGAATTTGGTTGACATACTTTGCTTTAAACTTTTTGGGTCCAGTTTTTTTCAAAACATACGAAGTGGCTTTAAACAACAAGGCTTGCTTTGCCTTTTTTCTTCGTTTTTTATTCATTAAGATAACATCTTTGATGATCTTTTGAATGTCATTCACTTCATCAGAGGTAGCAACTCGCTTTAGTTTTTTCTCATAATAAGAATTCGCTAAGGTTTCTGCTAAGCTTTTCTTACTCTGTTTGGTTGCCAAAGATAATTGATAAAACTTCTTTTTATTTTTTACCAACTCCTTATAGGACTTGTTAAATTTTTTCTGAATTTGCTTCGCTGTTTTTTTATACAACTTTTCGGTAGATGAAAAAACTTGATTCAATTCTTTCACCCTTTCCAAGTCTTTTTTTGTAGTTCTACCCTTTTTGATATTTTTTGCTACTTTCTTCACCGAATCACTGGAAGATAAAGCTTTAAGGTCCTTAAACTTTTGCCCCAATTCCTTTGCCTCATCTTGCTTTTCCTTCTTATATTTTTCGACTACCTTCTTTTTCTTTTCCTCTGTTACTTTAGGAGTTGTCCCTGTTTCTGGTTGAGTAGAAGAACCAGTATCCTTTGTCTTAGTTTCTTGCTCAGGCTGTTTGCCATCGGATACACCTACAGCTCCTACAACCGTCTTGTCTTCTCCTCCATCTTTGGTACTAATTGTAATCTTGGGATTCGCATTTTTAATAGCGTTATCCAAATAAGCTTTTGCCTTAGGAGGAATTTTGCTCAATCCTTTGCTTCGATTAATACTTAACATCAAGTGATCTCCTTGACGCGTGCAAGTCCCCACCACCATAAAATCCTTTTGTTTCTTTCCTGGCGACACTTCCGAGTCTCGGAATTTTTTCCAAGTAGCTTCTCCATCTTTGGGTTCACCTAATAACAAGAAAGGCAATTTGGCGCTCTTTTTTTCATCTAGTCCCGCATAAACATGGTTCAACAAAAGCGAAAAAGGCACGGTTTCACCATCTTTCAGTTTCTCTTTTAAGATCACTTTCAATGCTTTCGCATAAATCTGAGCTTTAATGGTTTTTAGCTTCGCTACCGTAAAAGGATTTCTTACAGGCATAATATTGATATAATTGGAGCAAATACTTAGAATTCTCACCTAAGATCACTCTGTGATGGATTAAAATTTAACGTATGAATATCTAACGCAATTTAATAAAAATATTAGACTTGTGCAAACAAGAATTCAACTGAACTATTCCATTTCTGTACTATCTGGCTCTTCTTGGTTCTTGTTCCAGTATTTTTTGAATTTATCGGATGCTTTTTCAACCAATTCAGTTCCCTTTTCTGTTGCCTTTTTATTGGCATATTCTTTTAAATGAGCCAATTCAGCTCTGTATTCTGTCTCCCACTTTTCTTGAAGCACCTCATAATGCTTCCTCGCTTCTTCTTTAGCGGCCTCTATTTTCTGATCAACATAATAATTTACCCCAATAAGACACACACACATCGTTACCAAACAACCTACTATCAAACCTATAATAAAACTTTTTTTATCCATTTCGTACTTTGTTAACAAGACCATTACATAATACACACAGCCATTACGACTTCGCTGTTAGATAAACTTCTCTTCTCTTAGAATGGTTCCTATTTAGCGAATAAAGTACTTATATCTTTGAATGCTTTAAACTCTAAAGCATTTCTGGAAGGATCTAAAAAATGGGTTTATTTTAGTCTCAAAATTTCTTCGACCAAATAATTTAGAACGTCTAGCCGATTGCTGGACTCTATCAATCGTTCGTTGTTGGAATTGACCAATAAATTGTATCGAGTCAGCGTATCATTGGCCAATACCAAATCTCCTTTAGATTCTGACAGCATTCTATAAGCAGCAGCTTGCTGTTGGTCGGGACTAAAACTAGTTGTTGTTTTGAATCCAACTAAAAATAGATCTGGACGTTGTACTTTTATATTGGCAATGAGTTTATCACTTGCCGTTAACTCCATCTGTTGATTGCCTTCTCTAGATTGCAACCGCTGAGCATGTTTACCAGAAGCCACCGTTCCTATCCTTCCCTCATAATCACACAAGGCAACATTCATAATAATACCATCTAAAGTTGTATCTTTTAGGGCATCATTTAGGAACTCCTTTACATCTTCATTCGTTTCCAAAGCAGAAGATGCCTCTGCCATTTTGGTTAACATCAACTTTGAATTGGGTAAATGATCATGCAACCAACGTGCTGTTGTACCAAAAGCAGGGGCGGCAATTGACAAATGATTTCGAACATGATAAAAGGTACCACCACCCAAAATTAAAATAGATTTACTCATAATTTTAATAGTTTGAATTCTTTATGAACCATGTCAACTAGTTGTTATTATCAACGTACTTATTTTCCTATAAAAAGGGCATCCCATACAATTTTCATGAACAAGATGAAGTTTGTATCTTTACCAAACACTCTAAATATAACTAATAATGAGAACATCCTACGTCCGATTCTTCTTTTTTATTGTACTCTCTATTTATTTCTACTCTTGTGACAATCAAGAAACTACACCTTTGACCAATACACAAACACCTGTAACGCTAACTCAAGAAGCCCCCCCTCGTCGATTTATGGAAACCATAACCCGTCGATTGAGAGTTCGAGAAACGCCCGACTTAGAAGGAACGGTACTCCATATTTTGAGTGATGGTGTTTTAGTTGAATTTTTATACGACAGCACCAATTTTACCACTGAAATTATTTACAATCGTAAAACCTACAACGCCCACTGGTACAAAATACAGACAGAAGAAAAAATAGAAGGTTGGGTCTATGCTGCCTTTGTTCAATTTCTTCCCAAAGAACAAAATCAAAAGGTAGTTATTCAGCGAGAGACAGCCGAATTATTAGAAGCAGCTAATGAGGAACGTCCTGAATTTACTAAAAAGCAGCAAAAACAAATGCAAGAACCCGTTAATGAAGGGTCCATTACCAACTATAAAAATTATCTAGCAAATTTAGATCGCAGTAATCCTAACTCTATTGGTCAAGCAATTAATCGTTTTACAACCTTGTTTATCAATCATACCAACGAAAATACACGTGATGCTGCTTATATTGCTTTTCATAACTTTTATACAAATGTCCTAAAAACGCTGCAAAATTCTACCAATATGAACCAATATCAACATTTGGCGACAGAAATAAAACGTTACCAACGTGCTACGATGCAAAGCGATGCTTTTACACGTAGTCTTGCTGCCAATGGAATCAATTTTGGGCTTAAAAATGGACAGGTAGTATTAGCAGAGGATGTCGATTTTTTATATCGAGTTTTTTATAGAGAGTGCTCTATTCCCATGCGGGCATATATGAATCAATATCAATTGGAGGTTCCTAACTTTTGGTTAGACAATGAAACATTATTGATTGCACCTAAAGAATTGGCTCGATGGACTTTATCTTGGAATTACTTTGTTGCCACTTATCCAGATTTTGTTTGGCATGCTGATGCCAAGCGACGATTAGACAAACAATTAAATATTTTATTGCAAGGCACCGAAAAAACGCCCGCTTTTGATCCCCAAACCTATATCCTAAAAGCTGAATTCCTACAAGCTTATCGACACATTACAGACAACTATCCAGAATCTAAAATAGGTCGTACCTTCACGGAATATGTCCAAACATTAAAACGCAACGACTGGAAAATATCATCTACTGTTACAGAAGCACAGAACAAAGTGCTTCGATTATTGGTTTTGTAGAAAAAAGATAGTGATATGTTTCAGCACAAAAAGTTCTCTCAAGATTTTAAACGATTCAAAACCCAATATCTAGATGGAGAAACTCTAGATCAAAACACGATTCAAGAATATCTAAAGACCTTGGCAACGGTAAATTTGAAAACACTTCAAGAAGATAAAGCTAAAATTGCCTTTTGGATCAATGTTTACAATGGCTTAACTAATTATTGGATTATCAAAAAAGGCATTCAAAAAAGTATGTTAGAAAAGCCATTTTTGGTAATGCGTTCAAAAGTAATTATTGGCGGGCATTCATTTTCTTTGGATGATATAGAGCATGGTATCCTACGAAAAAATCGCAAATCTTTGTACAAACTATTCAAGCAATTTTCTGGGCGAGATTCTCGCCGAGAGTTGATTGTTGATCAACTAGATTATCGCATTCATTTTGCTCTAAATTGTGGTGCAAAGTCGTGTCCTCCTATTGCTTACTATGATGAACATTTCTTAGATCAGCAGCTAAAAATAGCCGAGGAAAGTTTTGTTGAACAAGAATTTTTGGTTGATACCACTTCTAAAACAATTCATTGTTCCAAAATATTTTGGCTGTACAAAAAAGATTTTCAACAAGTTTATATCAATGCTCCTCAATATAAAAATTATAAAATTCGTTACCGAAAATATGATTTTAGTGTACACTAGAAGTTGTTCTATCCAAGGTCGAAATCCCTAATGCTTCTAACATCGTTTTAGCTTTTAACAAACACTCCTCATACTCTGCTTCAGGTTCTGAGTCGTATACAATTGCCCCACCAACTTGAAAAGATAAATACTGCTTGCTGCGATTATACAACAAGGAACGAATAACCACATTAAAGTCAAAGTCTCCATTAGGGGTAACATAACCAACCGCGCCAGAATAAATGCCTCGTTTCGTTTTCTCATATTCCTCTATCAATTCCATACTAATCACCTTTGGAGCGCCAGTCATAGATCCCATCGGAAATGTTGCCTCTAATGCATCTACCCAGTTTTTATGCTCCTGCAACTCACCTACCACTGTCGAAATCATTTGGTAGACTCTCTCGAAACCATAAATTCCAAATAATTCGGCTACTTGAATTGTTCCCGTCTGACAAACTTTGGTCAGGTCATTTCGCACCAAATCTACGATCATGACATTTTCTGCTTGATCTTTGATACTTGCTCTCAGTTGGTGCTTCAATACTTCATCTTCTTCTTGACTTTGTCCCCGCTTAATCGTTCCTTTAATGGGCTGAGAAATTAACTGATTCCCTCGTTTACACAAAAATCGCTCTGGGCTTCCACAAAGCAAATGTTGGTCTTTTATTTGATAATAGGTAGCAAAAGGAGCCTTTGCAATTTGATTCATTGTATCGAAAAGCCTCACAGGGTTTATAGACACATTTTCTGCAAAAAACTCTTGGCAAAAATTCATCTCATAAGTATCACCATCTATAATATGCTGTCGAATTTGATGAATGGTATCCATATACGCATCCTTTGAAAACATTTGTTGAATAGAAATCATTGAATTCTCAGCATTATCATCAGTACTAGAAAAATCTTTAATCGCCTTCCAAATCTTTTTTGGAGATTCTTGTTTAGATAAAATTTCTAAAGTTCCGTCTTGATTAAAAAGAAACAAATAACTAGGCACAAAGAAATACAATTCAGGAAATTCTAAAACATCTTTATTTTGGGATGTTAATGCTTCTACGTCATTTTTCAAATCATAACTCAGATGTCCAAACAACCATTCTTGATTCTCTTTGGCAAAAGCTTGCAAGCACTGAAAAGCATTTCCTGATCTTTTAAGGCAAAGTTCTTTTTCTGCCCCAACAGCAATTAAAGCCTCGTAGGCACTATATTGATCGGCTTGATAATAATTACTATCTAAGTAGCAAATAACTTCGGACTGTTTTTCTGCCCATTTCAAAATTTGGCGTTTGACTACTATTGTCTCTTTAACTGTTAATACCATTGTCATAAAGTGCCTGTTATAGAAAAAGCTACTTCACGGTTTGAAGTAGCTTTTAGTTTATTTTTACATTCGTTCATCCTCTTAGGAAAACATACCTGAGCAACAAACTGAATTGATGAGTCGTTTTGAACTCAATCTTTTAAAGAAGATAATAACTGTTTAGTTAACGTTTTCTATTACGCTGATTTTTGCTTTTACTACCATTGGTAGACGTTCGTCTAGAATTTTTGTTTTTACTAGAGTTACTTTTTGAGCTTTTTTTAGAACTTGTATGACGACTAGACTTGGTTCTTCCTGTATTGTTGCTTGCTCCGCTATTCCCTCCTGTTTTGGTTTTGCGAGGAGAAACCAAAGAATCAATATTAGTACCTTTGGGTACTTCTAATTCTCCCTTTGCCAATCGAGCAAATTCCTTAAAAATCACCTCATCGTTAACATTCTCTCTATTCCAAGTTTTGTATGACATTTTCATGTAAGCAGCGATAACCGTAATATATGCCTCTTGTTTTTCTTTGTCCTCCATTTGCTTGGCCTTCTCAATCATAATCCGAACGTTTCGACCATAGTGACGCAAACGCTTGGTATTTTGTGGATAAGCTACTTGGTCTGGCTTGCGTTTTGTTCGTGCATCAGGCAAGTTTTCTGGCAGATCGACATCTAATTCATAATTTGCCATCTTTAAAACATGTGACCATACTTTTAATCTGTAATCATCCAAATTTCTAGTATGAGGATGCATCGCCATAATCAAGTTAACTACTTTTTCGATGTACACTTGACGTTCTTCTCGATCTTCTATTTGCTTGGCTCTATTAATCAAGTTTTGAGTATTACGTCCATACTCTCGGATCAACAGATTTTCTTTTTGAGTATTATAATCAGCCATTTTTTTGGCTGTAGGTATCTTATAGTCGTTGTTCATAATATTTTTTATTCTACCGTAACGGATTTTGCTAAATTTCTAGGTTGATCAACATTGCAACCTCTTAGAACAGCAATATGATAGGCTAATAATTGTAATGGGATAACAGATAGTAGAGGCACCAAAGGTTCTGCTGTTTGCGGAATTTCAATAACATGATCTGCTATTTGAGGGATATGATCGTCACCTTCTGTAATAATAGCCAATACTTTACCTTTGCGAGCTTTTACTTCTTGGATATTACTAATTACTTTTTCACGAGTACTACCATTCGTTGCAATAATGACAACAGGCATATTTTCATCAATCAAAGCAATAGGACCATGTTTCATTTCTGCAGCTGGATATCCCTCTGCGTGAATATACGAAATTTCTTTCAATTTCAAGGCTCCCTCTAAAGCGATTGGGAAATTATAACCACGTCCTAGATAAAGAGCATTTTCTGCATCCTTCCATAAATTAGCAATATACTTAATTTTGGCATCTTGCTCGACTACTTTTTTCAATTTTGCAGGTAGCGTATCCAACTCATTCAATAATTGAAAGTAGTAGGACTGAGAGATGGTTCCCTTATTGTGTGCCAATTGAAGTGCCATCAAAGTCAACAGAGTTACCTGCCCTGTAAAAGCTTTAGTCGAAGCCACTCCTATTTCTGGTCCTGCATGAATATAAGATCCTGCATTCGTAATTCTAGCAATAGAAGAACCAACAACATTACAAATACCATAGGTCAATGCTTCTTTTTCTATCGCCAAATCCAATGCTGCCAATGTATCCGCAGTTTCTCCAGATTGAGAAATAGCAATTACAACATCTTTGTTGGTAATAATAGGATTTCTATACCTAAATTCCGAAGCATACTCCACTTCTGTTGGAATACGTGCCAAGTCTTCGAACAAATATTCTCCAATCAAACCTGCAATCCAAGACGTCCCACAAGCAATAATAATTAGTCGATCCGCATTTTTGATACGATTCTCAAATTCAGCAACGCCACCTAATGTAATCAAACCTTTTTTGACGTTCAAGCGACCACGCATAGCATCTGCCATTGTAGTAGGTTGCTGGTGAATTTCCTTAAGCATATAGTGCTCATATCCACCTTTTTCAATCGCCTCAATTTCCATATTTAGATGCTGAATAAAAGGCGTTTGAATTTCGTTGTCAATAGTTTTCAAAGTCAATTCACCTGCTCTATTCAGCGTAACAATTTCTTCTTCCTTAATGTAGACAACATTTTTGGTGTACTCAACAATTGGAGAAGCATCTGAAGCTAGAAAAAATTCTTTTTCTCCAATTCCCACTACCAAAGGACTTCCTTTTCTAGCAGCCACAATTTTATTTGGTTCTTTCTTACTCAAAACCACAATCGCATAAGCGCCTACAACTTTTGTCAAAGCAATACGAACAGCTTCTGCAATACCTACATTTTCTTTCGCTTGAATTGTTTCGATTAAATGCACCAATACTTCTGTATCTGTATCAGATGTAAAGGTATGTCCCTCCTTCTCTAGGGCTGTTTTAATCGAGTCATAATTTTCAATAATTCCATTGTGAATAATAGAAATGTCTCTATCTCCTGATAAATGAGGATGTGCATTTACATCATTCGGTTCTCCATGTGTTGCCCAGCGTGTATGCCCCATACCTACTGATCCTGATACATCTTTTCCTTCTGTAAAAGCAATTAAATCGTTTACTTTACCTTTTTTCTTATAAACGGTTAATTCTTCGTCTTTTAGCAATGCCACTCCAGCGCTATCATACCCTCTATATTCCAATCTTTGCAAACCTTTAATAAGGATCGGATAGGCATCTCTAGCGCCTATATAAGCTACAATTCCACACATATTTTTTTATTTAAAGTGGTTGGGACAAATCAGACTAATGAAGAAGTTTGTCCAAATTTTAAGTAAATGCTCTAATCGTTGTTCTTTGTCCGTTGGCAACAATAATTATTGCCTTGTAATGTCTTGGTTTTTCCTATCAATTTATCGACTTGCATTGAAATCCAAATCCCATATTGGGCTACAACGGACAATATTCTACCATAAACACTTTTTCTCAAAAGAGCTTAAATGCAAAGTTTGATCCTATCAAGAAAATACTTTAACAATTTATTTATAGTAGAATTTATTGAAAATTTTTCTTCAAACGAAAAACTCTAATGAGAGCCTATTAAACAGTTTTTTTGCTCAACAAGTTTAATAGGCTCTCAAAAACTATTGGATTTTGGTATAGGTCAAATAAAGCTTAGCTCCCTTAATGCTTTTTTCATTCATTAACGAAACACGTTCAGGATCTAAAGCAGATGGAAGTGTTAAATAAATTGCACGTTCCAATGTTGTTCCATTTACAATGGCTTGCATTTCTTCAGAAATAAACATTCTGTATACAAGATTTTTATTTCCCGTATCTTCTAATACGCCACCAAACAAGAAATAAGATTGAGCACGATTGATAGAAGTTACAATATCATCAACAACAACCAAATTACCACCTAAATCTTTGATTTTGGCAACTAATTGAATTGGTTCTGGAAAAGCATTTGTTCCAGTATCTGCAACAGGGAATACAAGCTCTGCTTTGTTGATAATAACATTTCCTAAATTCCCAACGTAAGGGAATACTACTTTAGTATGCAAACCGTCCAAACCTTGTACATAAACTACTGTATCTGTTGTCAAATTGTCTGTCAAGGTAGTTGGGTGCGTATGATTAAAAGAAGAGACAACTTCTGCATCTTCATTTGTCAAAAACTCAAATGTTTTTGCAACACTTCCTGAGTTTGAGGTATCGGTATAATGCAAGGTTAATTTTGTCAGAGCATTTTTCGACTTAAATCGAATAATACTTGCATTAGTAGGGTTGTTACTTGAAGGGCGAATGTGTATTCCTTTAAACCAATCCTTAAATTTGGTATTGCTCTCATAAATATCAACACCTGTACTTTGTGGATTTAAAAATAGTTCTCCCAAATCAATTCCTGCTTGATCATCCAAACGAATTCTCAAATGAGGATCTAGTGTAGTACTACCAGAGGTAATTTTAAGGGTATCGTTAGGTTTAAATTGAAAATTTGATTTCAACAAATTTCCATCTGTCATAAAAGTTTTGTCCGATTTATAAACCGTCCCTTCTTCTATATTTTCCAATACACGAGCAATCTCCCAACTTTGTGTAACCGTAGCTGGCTTATTGGTTCTAAATTCACCATAGTGCCCCACATCCTCATATGCCAATGACAATACTAAGGAATCAAAAACAGCATTAGGGAAAACCGCCCCCGTGTTATTTAGGCGGAAATTCATATAAATAGAAGCAACCGATTCGCCCCACTCGGTATCTGTATACGAACCACATGTCATGACGGTTCTATTCGAGGTTTCTATTGGATCTGCTTCTTGTGTAGTTAATTTGATTGTACAGGTATCTGTATAAAGAATATCTGATTGTTCTTGTTCTACTAGTGACAAACCTATTTCGCTAGACTTGCTACATCCCATAGCAGAAAATAACCCTACTGCCAACATACTGTACAGTAGGGATTTTAGATTATATTCCATGTAATTTGTAAGAATTTTTTTGATTGAAAATATTGGGGGTATGTTTATCTACCTAGTATAACGGTTCTACTACAAAGAGTAGTTGGTTTTCTCCAATATTTTAGGTATAATATTAACATTCGTTTTTGACTTGCATCGTATTATTAAGTATCATAATACCTCATAAATAAGCAATCTAAAAGATTTGGTTGGCCAGACATCGTTTCTGTCTATGCTTTCTTTTTAACAACTATTTACTTACATCAAGTCTCTTGAATCCAATTGATTCTCAATGTATAATTATACGTTTTCTTCTGTTGCTCCCAATAATTCTTCGTAAAATTCTAAATATCTATTCGTCAATTCTGCTTGATGGGGCAAGAATGGCTCTGCGATATTGTCAGTAGGTACATCTTCTAGACCAATAATAGTTCCTTCTGCAAACTTAGATGCTCCTGCATTCAAATCTAAAACGCCATTGATTAAGTACGCATCTGTAATATCGCTCAAATGATTGACATCCATTTTCTCTTTGAACGCTGGTGCAAATGCTTGATTTGCTTGGTCTGCATGGTAAGCAGAGTACACCACTTGTGCGTTTTGGAAAATTGGTTCGTTTTGGTAAGTAGTTTTTAGCAACGCTGGCAATAAGCTAGTCATCCAACCGTGTGCATGAACAATATCAGGAGCCCACCCAAACTTCTTCACAGTTTCTACTACTCCTCTACAGAAGAAGATGGTGCGATCTAGATTATCTTCAAAAAACTGGTCTTTTGCATCATTAAACACTTGCTTGCGTTTAAAGAATTCTTCATTATCCAAGAAATACACTTGCATTCTTGTTCCTGGCAAAGAAGCTACTTTGATAATTAGAGGATAATCGTCATCATCTACATTAATATTCATCCCTGACAAACGAACCACCTCATGAAGGCGATGTCTTCTCTCATTGATAGTTCCAAACTTAGGCATCAAGATTCGAACCTCCACTCCATTCTCTTGAATAAACTGAGAGTACTCGCGTACAATTTCAGATATTTGAGAAAGAATTGTATACGGTTTCATCTCTTGAGTTACTATCAATATTCTTTTCTTATCAGCCATAAAACTACTCGTTCTAAAAATTTAGTAAAAAAATCTTTCAAGAAAACACAAAAAGAATCTGTTTCTCGATTTGCAAATTTACGAAAAAAATACCAATTTGCCCCATTAAACCTGTTTCTTATGGTTTAATTAATTAATTTTCCCCGTTTTAAGACCTTCTTATCCTTTGTTTTTGGGACAAAAAGGAACAAAATCAACACATTTTTATTATATTCTTTCAAATAGCGTCCCATAATTTTCGCTTCTCCTTATGTATATTTTTAAGACGGTTCAAGATTTACAACACTATATACGCACACAGAAAAAACAAACAAAAAAAATTGGATTGGTTCCAACAATGGGAGCTTTGCACTTAGGGCATTTAAGTTTAATTCAAAGAGCTTTTCAAGATTGCGACCTTGTTGTTTGTTCTATTTTTGTTAATCCAACTCAGTTTGGCGATGCAGAAGATTTGGAAAAATATCCTCGCCCTATAGAAAGTGATATCGAAAAATTAGAAAAAATAGGCTGTTCTGCCTTATTTTTGCCTGATGTAACAGAAGTTTATCCCAAAGATTTGATTTCCCCAACTTTTGATTTGTCAGGATTAGACAAAACGATGGAAGGGGCACACCGACCTGGTCACTTTGCAGGAGTAGTCGAAGTCGTGCATCGCTTGTTGGATATTGCACAACCAGACTACTTGTATATGGGACAAAAAGATTATCAGCAGTTTGCTATCATCAAACACATGCTTGGGCTGATGAATTCCTCTATTCAGTTGGTCAGAGTGCCTATTGTAAGAGAAGAAGATGGTTTGGCAATGAGCTCTAGGAATGTTCGGTTGAGTCCTGAAGGAAGAATCAAAGCACAGCTAATTTCCCAAATGCTATTTGAAGCCAAGAAACATGCTATCCATATGTCTCTTGAAGAAGTCAAACAACAAGCATTGGCATTTATCAACCAACACCAATTAGAAGTTGATTATTTTACAATAATAGATGGAGACAGTCTCGAAATCATTGATTCTTTTGATAAAGCTACTATAGTTACAGCTTGTACTACGGTTCGTGTAGATGGTGTTCGGTTATTGGACAATATAATCCTCAGAGAAAGTATCTAATATGATGAGTAAGATTGAAGACATTCGCAAAAAATATCAATCCCTAAATAACACACAAAAAGACTTGGTCAAACTACTGGCACTCATTGACAGTCCAGAAAACAAAGCCAAGATTTTGCAGATCTGTTTGAAGGCAAAACTAAAAGCCACCAATAAACAATCTTACAATGTAATTACTTTGGGACAAAGCCTAGAATTGTTAAGAGAGGCTCATTTGATTAAGAAAAACTTAGATCAAAAATTCCAAATTCACCCAGAAGTTTATCATTTTGCCATCCAGCAAGCAATAAGCGATAAGCGACTCAATGCGTTACGCAAAGCGGTTACCGATGTTTTCCCTGGTTTAGAAAACCCTTATCAAGCTTATCGATATCCGAACGAGGTTATCCGAGATGCCTCCTTTGCATTGTATCAAGACGATTATTCAACTTTTCAGAAAGCTGTTCAAACCTTACAAAAAGATAGTTCGTTTTATATCGAAACACTTTACAAGAAATTATTTATTGAGCGGTATGGTATTAATAACATTCCAAACCTTTCGCCTAAATTTCAATTCGAGTTCTACAAATCTCAATTGGGAGCAATGATCATTGCCCTAAAAGATGTTAACGAGCCGCTCAAAAACATTCAAAAAATTGCTTCTACCCTAAAAGGTAAAGACTTGGACTTAGTCTACCATTACCTAAGCTTACATGCCTTGTTAAAAGGCGATTGGGCAACAGTAAAAAAACTATGGGAAGGCAAAGATTCTATCAACGCGCTTAAGTTCAAAGGTTGGCTGTATTTTGCTCAAGGATACAACATAAAAGCGCTCAATAGGTATGAAAAAGCCTTAAAAGATTATCGCAAAAAAGAAAAATCGTTAAAAACTTACTTTGACGACTACCATGGTGTCATTTTTATTCTAGCACTATTAAAGGATCACAATACCAAACACATTCCAATGATTAAGAACTTTTTTAAAGAAGTTTTTTCTCATAATATTAGTAATGTGTACCTCTATTTAGGAGCCATTGTTGATAACTTACAAGAGAATCCTACTAGAGCACAAGAATTATTCGAGCAAGAGCATTTGTATTATAACTTACACGGATTGCTCTACCTTTATGCACAGTATTGGACACAAAAGTTTGCCCCAAAATGGGAGAACTATGCCCTTACGCTACAACACAAAGCCATTAAAAATGGATACTATTGGGTGGCTTACAACGTAGCGGTACTGATGCAAGAAATTAGCACCAATCGAAAAGAGTTTTACGCAACCAAGACAGAGGAATTGCAAGAGATTTTAGGTCCTGTTCCATCTTTAATGGATGTTATTGGTCTTCAAGAAGATTGGGAAGTTGCCTTACAGGCACTAGAAGCACTTCATGGACAAAATGTTACTACACAAACACATTTGCAAAGTCGGTTGATTTGGTTGGTTGATTTTGAACGGGACATTATACAACCCAAAATACAGCGTATCAATAAAAATGGAAGTTGGTCAAAGGGACGGAATGCTGGCTTAGATAAACTGGTAGAAGGCTCTGTCTTGGAAGCGACCCCACACGATATGCGGGTTATCAATACCATTACCAAGTCTTCGGGCTATTATAATAATAGTGCCTATGGCTTCCACTCTCCTTCCAAAACGTTTATGACCTTGGTTGATCATCCGCTATTATTTTTATACAAATCTCCTGATGTCGCCTGTGAATTGCGTCAAGGGTTGGTTGAATTGGTTGTCAAAGAAACAACCGAAGGTTACTCTATTAGCCCTTCCATTAGTATCAAACACGAAGGCGTTTATATTGTCAAAGAAACTCCTACTCGCTATCAGTTGATTCAAGTCAGTGAAAAACAAGTTCAATTAGCCCAAGCTATTGGAGGTAAAAGTTTGGAAATTCCTTTTAAGGGTAAAGAACAATTGGAACGCACGCTATCTGGTTTGTCTACCATTATGCCTCTACAATCGGACTTAGAGTTTCAAAATGACAACATACCTTCTGTTGAACCTGACCCTCGTATTTATGTACACTTATTGCCTGTGGGCGAAGGTTTTGATGTAGAGTTCTTTGTCAAACCGTTTCAAGTCGCTGCTCCTTATTTTAAACCTGGCAAAGGCTCTGCTCGTGTAGTGACTAAAATAGAAGCGATCCGCACACAAACAAAACGGGATTTGGAAGCAGAAATACAAGCATTAGGTACCTTAATTGACGCCTCCCCAACATTAACGAACAACAAGCCTATAGAAGATAACTTGTGGCAGTTGGAAAATCCGCATAGTTGCTTAAAACTGTTGCACGAATTAGAACCGTTTAGAGCGGAGAATTTGATTGTGATAGAATGGCCAAAAGGAGAGCAGCTTAAAATTAAGCAACAGATTGATTTTTCTAATGTCAAGTTGACAATTAGCAAAGAAAATGATTGGTTTGGCATTTCTGGTACGGTTCAGGTAAACGAAAATTTGGTATTGGATATGCGTCAATTGCTCAATATGATGCAGCAGCAACAATCAGAGTTCATTGAATTGGATGATGGGCAATTTTTAGCTTTGAGCAAAGAGTTGCAAAATCGCTTAGATAGCATTTATAAATTTACAGACGATGAAGGGAAAATACATCCATTGGCAAGCTTTGCGTTTGAAGATTTAACTGACGAGATTGAAACTATTGATATTGATAATAGTTGGGTAGACCATATTAATCGTTTAAAAAGCATTGAGCAAAAAACATTTTTGCCACCACAAGATCTTCAGGCAACGTTACGAAGTTATCAAACAGAAGGATTTCAGTGGTTGTCAAAACTAGCAGAATGGGGAGTCGGAGCTTGTTTGGCCGATGATATGGGACTTGGAAAAACCATCCAAGCATTAACCGTCATTTTAAACCGCAGTAGCAAAGGACCTAGTTTGGTCGTTGCACCTGCTTCCGTTTGCCGAAACTGGATTAAGGAAATTGAAAAATTTGCCCCCAAATTAACTCCTATTCTTTTTAGTGAGAGTGACCGAAAACAAAGCATAGAAAACGCTTCTGCTGATGATGTTTTGATTACAACTTATGGATTGTTGCAAACAGAGAGTGACTTATTTAGCACTCGTACATTTGAGACCATTGTTTTAGACGAAGCGCAAGCAATAAAAAATAGCAATGCAAAGCGCTCTCAAGCAGCTATGAAGTTGAAAGGTAATTTTAAAATTATTACCACAGGTACGCCTATTGAAAATCACTTGGGTGAGTTGTGGAATTTATTCCGCTTTATCAATCCTGGCTTGCTTGGTAGCTTAAAAGGTTTTAGAGATCGTTTTGCTATTCCTATAGAGAAAGATAGAGACACCGATACTCAAAAACAATTGCAGTTATTGATTCGTCCATTTATTCTTAGACGACACAAAAAAGATGTCTTAACAGAATTGCCCGAAAAAACAGAAATAGTACTAAGTGTTGACTTGTCTAAAGAGGAACAAGCGTTTTATGAAGCCTTGCGTAGAAATGCTGTGGAGAGCTTAGAAAAAGATACGCAACAACAAGCAGGAACGCAACACCTCAAAGTCTTGGCTCAGATTATGCGCTTGCGCCGTGCCTGTTGTAATCCTCAATTAGTAGATCCTAATTCTAATTTAAAAAGCTCAAAATTAGAACTCTTTGGAGAAATTGTAGAGGAATTAATCAGCAATGGACACAAAGCATTGGTTTTTAGCCAATTTGTTGGACATTTACAACTAATTGAACAATACGTTCGAGAGAAAAACATTAGTTATCAATATTTGGATGGACAAACTCCAACCAAAAAACGACAAGAGCGTATTGATGCTTTTCAAACAGGCGAGGGCGAGTTGTTCTTAATTAGTCTAAAAGCAGGAGGAACAGGATTAAATTTAACCGCAGCAGACTATGTAATTCACATGGACCCTTGGTGGAATCCTGCGGTCGAAGATCAGGCTTCAGATAGAGCCCATCGTATTGGTCAGCAGCGCCCAGTAACAGTTTATCGCTTGATTACTGAAAATACAATCGAAGAGAAAATTATCAAGTTGCATGAAGACAAAAGAGATTTGGCAGATTCCTTATTAGAAGGAACAGATGCTAGTTCAAAACTCTCAGCGGCAGACTTATTAGATTTGATTAAAAATAATTAGGTATCAAATATTTCTTACTGCTTACTAAGTAGAGAAATTCTTTTTGCCTAATACTCAAATATTTCCGATATAGAGTACAAATCCTGTCTGTACTCTATTTTCTATCAAACTGTTACAAAAAACAATAAGCTTTTAGATATAGTCTAAAACAAAAATTGTAAATTTGCAAATTGAGACGGGGCTTAAATCGTTTTAGATTGAGGAATTTTATAAATAGAATTTCCTTGATGCTTATACTTTCTAAACAAAATGCCCCTCTTTAAATTATTTTATAGCACAGATACTTTAAATTTTATTGAAAATTATGGCTAACGATAAGCTCCACGATATTTGGAATAGATTTGGAAAACGTTACAAAGCACATCCTTGGCATGGTGTTAATATTGGAGCAGGCGCTCCTGAAGTTGTTCGTTGCTACATTGAGGTAGTTCCTGGAGATCAAATGAAATACGAAATTTGTAAAGAAAGCGGTTATTTAATGATTGACCGCCCTAATAAATTTTCTAACAATATTCCTGTTCCTTACGGTTTGATTCCTCGTACTTATTCTGCTGAAGCGATGGCAGAATTTTGCATGCAGCAAACTGGTAGAACAGATATTGTTGGCGATGGCGACCCTTTAGATGTATGTGTATTGATGGATAGAGCCTTGACACACGGTGATCTATTGTTAGATGCTATCGTTGTTGGTGGTTTCCGTATGATTGATGGTGGCGAAGCGGATGATAAAATTGTTGCTGTGTTAAAAGGTGATCATACCTACGGTGACATCAAAGACATCAAAGATTGTCCAGAAAAACTAATCAAACGCATCAAACATTACTTCTTAACGTATAAAGAAGATCCTGATAATAAAGATAGCGTTAAAGAAGTAGAAATTACACATACCTATGGTAGAGAAGAAGCTTTAGAGGTTGTCCGCAGAAGTCAGCAAGACTATGAAACACACTTTGGTTCTTTGGATCAAGATTTAGCCAAAACATTAGCCGAAGCATTAAATGTTAATGCTTAGTTCTTAATAAAGATTAATACAGATATTTAAAGAGTTGTTCTATATTTTTAGGGCAGCTCTTTTTATTTTTGATTATTAGCGGGTCATAAACGATTACTTATAATTTGAAAGGAATGCCCTAATCTCATTTAAAACAATTTGCATTCTAACCTTACAAACAAATCATTCAATGAACTTAGAAAAGATTTGCCAACAAACTTGTCAATTAAGCCTTGAAGTAGGGAAATTCCTACAAGCAGAATTGGGAAAAGTCAAAAGTCAAGAAATTGAACACAAGCAGTTGAATCACTTAGTTAGCTATGTTGATAAAACATCTGAACAGAAATTGATTGATGGTTTGAGTCAATTTTTGCCAGATGCTGCTTTCTTGGCTGAAGAAGAAACCGTGGCACATGAAGACAAAGACTGGCAATGGATTATTGATCCTCTAGATGGCACGACCAACTTTTTGCATCAGTTGCCTTTTTTTGCCATTAGTATCGCATTGCAGTACCAAAAAGAAACCGTTTTAGGAGTCGTGCATGAAGTCAATCATCAAGAGACATTTTATAGCTGGAAAGGGGCAGAAACGGCATTTTTAAATCAGCAAAAAATCAAGGTTAGCACCACCTCAACCCTAGAACAGTCTTTATTAGCAACAGGTTTTCCTTATTATGACTTTGAGCAAATGGACGCTTACTTAGCCATGATAAAACCTCTGATGTTGGGAACAAGAGGATTAAGGAGGTTTGGTTCTGCGGCATTGGACTTGGCATATGTTGCCTGTGGGCGTTTTGATGGTTATTTTGAATATAGCTTATCGCCTTGGGATGTTGCAGCAGGAGCTTTCATTGTCCAACAAGCAGGTGGTTTGGTTGGCGACTTTTCAGGCGAGCAGAACTTTATTTATGGAAGGGAAATTGTAGCAGGCAACCCTATGATTTATCAACATTTAATTCATGCAACTAAAAAACACTTCAAGCCCAACCTGCCTGCTTAAGCATTGGTCTGTTAGATTGAAATTAGCTATAAATAAAAAAAATTCTTAACTTGTTTTATCTTAAAACATCTTGTGCTAATTCTTAAAAGGAATACGCCTTAGTTAACCATAAATAATTTTCACACCAGCAATTTTTAAAAAATGGATATACATCAGTTGTTTAAAACCTACCAAAAAGACAATAATTTTGCACAGCACACCCCTAGAGAACTTTACGAACCCATTGATTACATTTTGTCTTTAGGTGGCAAACAAATCCGTCCACTTTTAGCATTAATGGCTTGTCAATTGTTTACAAAAGAAGTTAGTGTAGCCCTCCCTGTTGCCTATGCCGTTGAGATTTTTCATAATTTTTCGTTGGTACACGACGACATTATGGATGAATCTCCAATCCGAAGAGGTCAACCTTCGGTTCATAAAAAATTTGATACCAATACGGCTATTTTAGCTGGTGACGTTATGTTGGTCTATGCTTACGACCACCTTAGCAAAGTAGCTCCAGAAATTCTCCCCACCCTCCTTCCTGTCTTTAACGAAGTAGCTATTGGGGTTTGTGAAGGGCAACAAATGGATGTTAACTTTGAAACGCAACCTACTGTAAGCCTTCCTGAGTATACAAAGATGATTGAATTAAAAACATCTATTTTGCTATATGGAGCCATGAAAATGGGCGCTTTAGTAGGTGGTGCTTCGCTAGAAGAAGCAGAACTGATTGGAGAGTTTGGACGAAATATGGGCATTGCCTTTCAGATGCAAGATGATTGGTTGGACACCTTTGGAACTCAAGCAAAAGTAGGAAAACGCATTGGTGGCGACATTATTCAAAATAAAAAAACGGCTTTGGTTATTAAAGCATTAGAACTAGCAGACAAAGCAACTCAACAAGAATTGAATCAACTCTTATCTAGTACACCTAGACCAGAAAAAGAAGCTGCCAAAATAGAACGTGTAACAGAAATTTTCAGAGCATTAGGTATTCCTGATGAGATGAAAAAAATTATGGCTATTTATAAAGAAAAGGCGATACACAATTTAAACTTGCTGAAAGTTTCAGAGGAAGCCAAAAAACCTTTGTATGCTTTCTTGGATATGTTGATGGAGCGAGAGCACTAAAACGCAGGTTCTAACCCATTTTTTTTGCAAGATCTAATCTAGCAGATAAGCTATTTTTATCAAGAATAAAGAAACTCTTTCCAATAATGTTGGGGAGAGTTTTTTGTTTTTTGTCAAAACATGATCAGAATTTTTTACTACCTAAATACATTTTTCTTAATTTTTTTGTCACACTGTCTACCTTATTGAGATATAACTCAATGAAAAGGCCTTTTCGATATACATAATTTAATAACGTAAACATCAATGAATTTTAGTTCATAATTTTAATGGTTATCAAGTTTGTTTTGTTGGGTTATTCTCCTTTCAAAATACCTTTTCTATTAAAAATTTGCTACTCAAGTTTTTTAATCTAAGTAAAATTCAAATCATGAATAATTTTATAGTTTTATCCAAAGGGCTAGTAACAATATTTTTATGTTCCTTTTTAATATTTTCCTGTGATCCCAATGCAGATTCCATAACAATTACAACCGATTGTCCAGCTTTTCAAGCTAATATCGGAGATCCTTGTACAACTCCAGCTGGTGATCGAGGAACGTTGGATTCTAATTGTAACTGTATAACTACAATCACTTACGATTGTCCTACCTTACAAGCCAACATTGGGGATCCATGTACGAATCCTGCTGGCAATATAGGGACAATTGATTCTAGTTGTAACTGCGCAACAACGACAACTACTTATGACTGCCCTAATCTGCAAGCTAATTTTGGTGACCCTTGCACAACTCCTGCTGGTGCACGAGGGACAATTGATACTAATTGCAACTGCATCACCACCACGACAACCTATGACTGTCCTACACTACAAGCTAATTTTGGTGATTCTTGTACTGATCCTGCTGGTAATATAGGAACTATAGATACAAATTGTAACTGCGTAACCAATACGACTACTTTTGATTGTCCCACCTTACAAGCCAATATTGGAGATCCTTGCGTAACGATCAGCGGCAATGTAGGAACACTTGATGCTAATTGCAACTGTGATACCAACCCTGTTTATGATTGTCCTAACCTACAAGCCAATTTTGGGGATCCTTGTACGACTCCGAGTGGAAATCAAGGAGTTTTGGATTTACTTTGCAACTGTGTGAGTAGTTCGAATTTTGACTGTCCTTCTTTCTTAGCTAACATTGGAGATCCTTGTACGACTCCTGCTGGAGTCAGAGGTTTTTTAGATGCCAATTGTAATTGTGTACCTTAGTTTTACTGATAATAAGCGAGTTTATGGAATAAACCTCCATAAACTCCTCATTCTTTATCAGAAAAAATGATTAATCATATAGATACTACTTGCTGTTTTTTTTTAATATACATAAGATAAGTGCTAAAAGATAAAGTAAACATACAATTAATCACTCAATGCCTAAATGGCAATAGAAATAGTCAATTTAAATTGTATAATTTAATGTTGCCTTATCTTAACCCCATTTGTAGAAGATATCTAATGGATCAAAATAACCTAAAAGACGTCTTACAAGATACCTTTATCAATATATTTAAGAACCTCCACTTATTTGATCCTAAAAAAGCTAGCATAGGAACTTGGGCTACAAAAATCACCATCAACAACTGCCTAAAGTACAATGCAAAAACGTCCAAAAAAACAATCGAACAACTAATCGTTGATTTTCACAGCGCACCAATTTCTCCTACTGCTTTTGATAATCTAACAGTCCATGAAGTATTGAAATATCTAAAACAGATGCCTCCTAATCTCTATGAAGTGTTTAACCTTTTTGTAATCGATGAGTTTTCTCACGAAGAAATTTCATCGATGCTAGGAATCAAACCTTCCTTATCTAGAAAACGCTTATCTAGAGCTAGAGAATGGATAAAAAAAAGAACTGAATCAGATTCAGAATTTCACTTTAACTTAGTCTAACATTAAACGACTCATTTGGGTATGGATTTAGAAAGAAAAATAAAAAATCATCTAAAAAACACTAGCTCTTTAGAAGGTCTAGATGTAAATGATTTATGGAACAATATCGAAAAAGGACTAGAGGAGAATAAAGTGAAACAGTCCTCTCTTCTTTCTAATAAGAATCTTTTATTAGGAGCATTAATACTGTTGTTTATTCTAAGTGGAATTTTATGGATTTTATTTTACAACAACTCTAATACATTTGATAATAGCCGATCTACGCTGCATCTAGAAACCAACGTTCCTTCTAATCATTCATATATCAATCCAATAGCTACACTCGCTAAGCAAGCTTCAAACTTGCCTATCGCCCACAATACTAGCAATAACCAGCTAAACAATAACTTATTTATTCCTAAAAACACGGCTTTCCCTAAGAATCAATCTACTCAGATAGTACCTTCTACTTCTCACAGCACAAACGTGAACCAACTAAACAATCAGCACATATCTACGCTCCAAAATAGATCCACTTCTAAGGGGAAAACTTCTCAGAAAGCACCTTCTGCTTCTTATAATACAAAACTAAATAATTATCATACCACTACTCCTAAAAACACGACTTCTTCTGAGGATCAATCTACTCAGATAAACTCTCCTACTTCTGATAATACAAACGAAAGCCAACTAAATAATCATAGTTCATCTACTATTAATAAAAATGCTGCCGCAGAGACACTCAATTGGAACAAAGGCAGTAAAAAAATAAAAACACTAGATATACAAAACCTATCCATCCAACTCCCACTAGAGCAAAAGCATACTACCCCTGAGCTAACAGATGCATTTTTTCTAAACAAAAGAACAAATAGAACAAAGTTCAACATCGGTTCTTTCTTAGGACTACACACGATCAAAAACATATTCTTTGCTCCTTCAAACAGTAACAATATAGGTCATCTTTTAAACGAAGGATACCAATACGAACTAGGCACTTCTATTGGGGTTGAAGTAGAGTTTTATTTTTACAAAAACTTATTTGTCCTGACAGGATTTGAATACAACCAATCTATGAGCGAATTTAACTCAACTCAATCGTGGGGCATCACTAGAGCCAACCCTATCTCTCCTACTGGTTATTCCAACGCCACAGCAACAAGAGTGGTCAAACATCATAATAAAATGACTTATTATGCGATTCCTTTGTTCTTGGGGATACAAAAATCTATTGGTAGATTAAACTATGGAATTAGTCTTGGTATCCACTTTAATTTCACACAATCTCAAAAGGGAAAAACATTAGATCAATATAATAACATCGTCATGTTAGAGACAGAAGCAACTCCCTTTCCTGTTTCTAAATTCTTTATTTCCTACAGTTGCCGCCCTTTCATCAGTTACAAAATCAATAAAAATATTACGATTCAACTACGAGTAGATGGAAGATACCAAAACTATGGTTTTTCAGATTTATATCAACTGAATCATGCGGCGGTATACATGGGCTTAGGTCTTGGTGCTCAGTTTAAGTTTTAAGAGGTAAATAGAGTAAAGATGTTTTTTTGTTGTGGGAAGTCTATTTTTATATTCTTTAGCGAGATCCTAAATGAAGTATTAGCTTCCCACACATAATAGGAGTATTAGGAGCCGCTTCATATCTAAATTGTTTAACACACCGCATAAGCAAATCAATAGTTTCTTGACTTAGAGAATCAACCTCACTTTTAACAAATTTTACACGTTCTACAACGCCTTCTTCGTTTATACAAATATCAAGAATAGCTTTATTTGTTGGCTTTCGATTCAGTTCATTTTGATATTCCTTGCACATTTGTATTACCTTCCTAGATCCACTTTCTTGTCTTTCTTTTTCATTTTTTACATCATAAATAACGACTTCTCCTGGCAAAGTAATATTCATTTTCTTCTTCGTAGTATCTTCAACGACAACTATCTCTTTTTTTATGACATTTCCATCTTTTTCTTTTTTGAACTTTAGAATATTCATTCCTTTCCTAAGGAAATTTTCGTGTAGATATCTTTTTTTATCTCTCCCCAATCAGATTCATTTAGAACTAAATAGCAATCTTTGTTTGTTTTTATAAACCAAGTAACAAGTTCTCGCGCATTCTTTTCGATACAAGAGGGATCCTGTTTCACTATAATACCATAACTCATTAAAAACAATGCAAGAAATAATAATTTCATATTTAGGTGTAAAAAACATTAGTTACTCGTAACCTAGAGTGTGTGCTAGGTTTATAAAGAATTTAATGTAATAAGTAATATTCAATAACTAGTAAGTACCCTCGTCCCTATTTCTCTATCTAAAACCCACGGTTATTGCCCATACCTCCAACCAAAAGAAAATCTATCCCAATTGAATCTACTTCATTATTGGCTAAGGTATAAACAGAAAAAGCTGCTCAGAAATTCATCTAAGCAGCTGTATATTTTTAATACAATAAGTAGTCTTATTTGTATACTTTTTCTTCCCAAGCCCAAGTAGCTCTACGAGTCTTACCTTTCATGCTGGCATCCAATTTTTTAGTAAATTGCTTTTCTCTAATACGAGCAGATTTACCTGTCAATTCACGCAAGTAGTATAAACGTGCACGACGAACGTTTCCTTTTTTCAAGTTCTTAACAGAAGCAACTGCTGGAGAATTGAAAGGGAATACACGCTCTACACCTACACCATGAGAGATTTTGCGAACTGTAAATGTCTTAGAAGTTCCAGAACCTTTAATTTGGATAACATCTCCACGGAAAACTTGAATACGTTCTTTACTTCCCTCAATAATTTTATAGCTTACAGCAACAGTATCACCTGATTTAAAGAAATCATAATCAGTAATATCACGAGCTGTTTGTTTTTCTACGAAGTTGATTAAATCGTTCATTACAATGTATATTTATATTGCTAGTTTTTCTAGTCTTGTTTACAAAAGCGTTGGCAAAGATAACATTATTTTTTAAACTCTCCTTATTTTATCGAAAAAAACCCTTGTTTTATATACTTTTTTTTCAATCCTTTAGCTTATCTCAGCATGAACCTTAGTATATCAATTATTGAAAACAACCTGCTATCTTCTGAACCCTTCTATTCAAATTACAACAACACATTACTTATCAAGCCATTAAGACAAAAAACTACTTTATGAACATCACTAAATTAAGTAAAAAGAGCTTTTGTAAAAAGAGCTAAACTACTTATTTTTATTAGACGTTATTACAAATCTATTTGCAAAACCAAAATTGTTAAAAATGTCTACGGATTTATATGGTGTTAGAGTGTTGCGTTCATCTCCACAACAGAAAGAACTTACCCTCAAAGTCATTGTCATTTATTATCATGTTGCTAAAAAATACTATATGCCTCTACCTACAGACTATAGTTTTTTTCTTAGAGTGCTAATGAATACTGCTTCCGAAAAGGATGCCATCAAACAAGAAATTAGCATTGATAATATTTGCAATGAAGCATGGGTCAATAAAAATACTTCTCAATTTATCGCCAAGGTGCATCAAACCAATAAACTCAATGACAACATAAAAAGCTACAAAGGGTACTCAGACTTTTATCATGTACAAGCTGGTGGAAACTGGCTTCAAGAAGAAAAGCTAGTCCAAGCTACTTATACCATCCAAGTATCTGATGGTAAGTACATCGAGCACTTAACAGAAGGCATGACATGGGATACGACTGCCTACGATACCAATAGCTCTAATACGCCCAAAATTCCTTATACTCACCAATCAGATCATCTGAATGCTTTTGCTCCTGACTTATCGTCTTCGCTTCACACCCTCATTCCATTTAATCATTCAGATGATGGCGACATTGAGTTAACAGATTTTTCATTTTCGCCTGATGGAGCAGTACTTTTTGCTTATGGTGAACAATTCAATCTTGCATCTAGAGAACGTACTTATTTTCTAATTGCTTACAATACGCAAACATGGACAGAAGAGTCTCGAATAAAAATTAACAAAGAAGATCGAAAAAATATTATACCATATAAAACATATGCTATTTGGGCACCTTATAAAATTCAAATGATATGGAAAGATGCCGCAGAGGCTACTCTACCCAAAGCAAAAAAGGTAGATTACATATCTTCTTCTAAGCAATACATTATGAGTGCCCATGGCAAGTACCTTCAATTATACGACTTAGAGGGTAACAAGACAATTCAAATACCTCAAAAGAAAAAAAGTACCCATGCCACCTTCTCTCCGCAAGAGCAGTACATTGCGCTTGGTGGTGAACACAATCAAGTATATGTTTATGACTTAACAACGCATGAAGAGCTCGCTTGTATTAGCATTCCCCAAACCAAAGCCACTAGGAAAAGAACTAGATCCTGTGCTTTTGATTCAACAGGGAATTACTTGATGGTTGTTTCAAATGATCAAAAAAAGATCTTTATCTATGACTGGCAACAAGGAGAATTGGTATTTTTCTACGATAGCCAAGGTTCTGATTATATAGAAAAAGCAACTTGGTCTCCCGATGGGGCATACATTGCCGTTCAAAGTACCTATAATAATTACTACACTTCACCGAATCCATCAGGTCCAGCGGGTTATATTCAAATATTTAAAAACAAATAATTTTTATACAAACGTCCAATACACACTTTGTTGGTCATATCAATAAAAAAGCGACTATTGATCTTTCAATAGTCGCTCATTTTATTTAGGACAACACTCTTAAGAGTTTTTATCGTTGTCTACTTCTTCAAATTCTACATCTGTTACATCCTCTCCATCTTGGTTACCACCTGTATTGGTATTGTCAGCAGTTGGATTTCCTTGAGGACCTTGTTGAGCATTTGGATCCATGTTTTGAGTAGCAGCAGCCCAAGCAGCATTAACAGCTTCTAATTCACGGTTGATTGCATCAACATCTTGGCGTTGGTGTGCTTCTTTCAATTTAGCCAAAGCACCTTCTAAATTTGATTTAGCGTCAGCAGGAATTTTGTCTCCATATTCTTCCAATTGCTTTTCAGTTTGGAAGATAACAGAATCCGCTTCATTGATTTTATCAACAGTCTCACGTGCTTTTTTATCTGCTTCAGCATTTGCCTCTGCTTCATTTTTCATGCGTTGGATTTCATCCTCTGTAAGTCCTGTTGATGCCTCAATACGAATAGACTGCTCTTTTCCTGTTTTATTTTCTTTTGCAGAAACTTTTAAGATACCATTCGCATCAATGTCAAAAGTTACTTCGATTTGTGCTTCCCCACGACGCATTGGAGGGATGCCATCTAAGTTAAATCGACCGATAGAACGGTTTTGATTAGCCATTGGACGCTCTCCTTGCAATACATTGATCTCTACAGAAGGTTGGTTGTCTTGTGCTGTTGAGAAAATTTGAGATTTACTAGAAGGAATCGTTGTATTAGCTTCAATTACTTTTGTAAATACACCACCCATTGTTTCGATACCTAAAGACAAAGGCGTAACGTCTAGCAATAAAACATCTTTTACATCTCCAGTCAATACACCGCCTTGAATGGCAGCACCCAAAGCTACTACTTCGTCAGGATTAACGCTTCTGTTTGGTTTTTTGTTAAAGAATTTTTCAACAGCATCTTGAATAGCAGGGATACGAGTAGATCCACCTACCATGATTACTTCGTCAATATCAGCCAAAGACAATCCTGCATCTTCCAATGCTTGTTTACAAGGCTCAATAGTACGTTTTACCAAACCATCTACCAATTGCTCGAATTTAGAACGGCTCAATGTTCTTACCAAGTGTTTTGCACCTGATGGTCCAAAAGAGATGTATGGCAAGTTAATGTCCGTACTGTTAGCAGAAGAAAGCTCAATTTTAGCTTTTTCAGCAGCATCTTTTAGACGTTGCAAAGCCTCTGCATTTTGAGAAATATCTTCTCCTTCTTGCTCTTTAAATTCAGCCATCAACCACTCCATGATCACACGGTCAAAGTCATCACCACCTAAATGCGTATCACCATTAGTAGATTTTACTTCAAATACACCGCCACCCAATTCTAGGATAGAAACGTCAAAAGTTCCTCCACCTAAATCGTAAACAACGATTTTCATATCTTTGTCACCTTTATCTAAACCATAAGCCAATGCAGCAGCAGTAGGCTCATTGATGATACGGCGAACTTTCAAACCAGCAATTTCACCAGCTTCTTTGGTTGCTTGACGTTGAGAGTCGTTAAAGTAAGCAGGTACTGTTACAACTGCTTCTGTTACTTCTTGTCCCAAATAGTCTTCAGCAATTTTTTTCATTTTTTGCAACACCATAGCAGAAATTTCCTGTGGTGTATATTCTCTGTCGTCAATTTGTACACGAACAGTATCGTTATTACCTTTCTTTACTTCATAAGGCATTTGCTCTGCTTCAGTAGAAATTTCGCTGTAGCGAACTCCCATGAAACGTTTAATAGACATGATTGTGCGTTTTGGATTTGTGATCGCTTGACGCTTTGCAGGGTCTCCGATTTTACGCTCACCGTTATCCAAAAAACCGATAATAGAAGGAGTGGTACGTTTACCTTCGTTATTGGTAATCACCACTGGTTCGTTTCCCTCCATAACAGCAACACAAGAGTTGGTTGTTCCTAAGTCAATACCAATGATTTTGCTCATAATTTATTATTTATTTATTAAGTGTTTTTAATTAATGTCGATTCTTTTTGAACAAGATTATTTTTTTGCTCACTCCTATATAAACAAGGGATATACCATTCTAAAAAAAATGTTAAATTGACATATTTAGAATCTATTGAGGTATATTTTGTCCGATTTACGTCTGTCAATATGTCAAAATGTCTAGCTAACATGCTCTAAAAAGAGGAAGCCATTTGCAAGAATTTCTCACAAATGGCTTCCTATAGAACACGAATACTAGTGTTTAAAATTCGTGATCTACTATTTTTTTATTAAAACTCCTTACAATTAAAAACAAGGAGAACTTGATTCGAATCCTAGTTTTCGGGTAAGATCACTGTTACTCAAGTATTCGTAAGATAAATTAGACATTCTCATTAATTTAGGATCAGAAGGTCGATCAACACGCTCTACACGATCAGAGGTGGCAAATACCCCATATCCATCTTGAATATTAGAATAAGGCTCTGATGGGTACAACCCTCCTGTATATCCTTCATTTGCTTTTCTAGCTAGAATATAGTCTCTCAAACTAGCAGAACCTCCATCAATATAAACTTCCAAATATCCAGCACAACGTCTTATGCTTGTTCCTGTAACATCGGATAAAGTTCTCTCTAAAAATTGATAAAAGGCTTCCCCATTAATAACTTGCTTCGTTTGGTTTGATACCACAGGAATAAAATCACTTGCCGCAACCCACTCAACACTTTTACTAACAAGTGTTCCTGGTACTTGCGCACCTTGATTGTCCACTTCGTACTCTTTGTAATGAAAACGGAATTTGTAATCATAAATAGAAGCAAAACCATTTCCTGTCATTTCTACTGTCAAAGAATTAAATACTTCTTCGTTCTGATTATTAAAACCTCTCCAAGCAATAGGTTTTAAAGGCACTAAAGAATAAGCTGGAGTGGTAAAAATTCTAGTACTCTCTCCTCTAACCGACTCTGAACTAGCATAAAAAACATTTCCAGTCTTCTTATTATCGATTTTCAATAATAAATTATGACCAGTTGTTCCTGTTGTTTTATAAGCATAACTTGGATTGTTTTGGAATATCCCATCTTCTCTGCTAATACCTTCATCTGCTAAGTTTACTCGAACAAGAGGTCTAATCCATGGCAATGTATCTCCTGTTGTATTATTGATATAATATAATTCGATGTCCACTTCATTCGGGTCGAAATATAAAGAATCTGCTATTTGGGCTACTTCTAATGCACTTTGATTAGGTGGCAAATACGCCCGCTCTACTCGAATATAATGCACTGAATCTTGACGATTAACCACACCATAAACAACCGGAATATCTTTCCAAACTCCAATCACTTCAACTTCATTTGAACAACTGTACTGTGTACATAGTACAACTCCTACAAAAAAAGCAAATACAAATTTCAACTTCATTTCATTTCATTTAAAAAACTAAAAAATAGTGATGTACTGTAATATTATATTAAGTGAGGACAATTTACGAAAGTGCACAAAACTAAGGAATATCTTTCAAGATTAGGGTATGATTGTGCAATAATAGAGTAATATTTGTCCAGCCAACAATTAATTCTCATCTTTACAGTACAAAGAGTACGTTCAAAATTATTAACGATGATAACCAAACGTTTAGAAACTTAAAATTATCATACAATGATATTAGTAGATAGCATTTTAATTTGGACTTGATGCTTTAGTTTGTTTAAACATTCTGCCTACATTCAAGCAAAAAAAATTAAACCTTTGATTATCATTACTTTTTTTTTTAAAACTTACTCTAAAATAATCATCTAAGAAATTATTTTGAAAGCTTCTTTATTATAAATAGCTACAAAATAAGTTATTTTAAACTATTACAACAAAACATTTAGAAAGCTCTTGTATGATTTAAACGTATTCAATAATACACATAGAGGGGTTGACT
The DNA here is from genome assembly GCF_000724545.1 of Aureispira sp. CCB-QB1. Classification (GTDB taxonomy): domain Bacteria; phylum Bacteroidota; class Bacteroidia; order Chitinophagales; family Saprospiraceae; genus Aureispira. The sequence goes on from NZ_JHBV01000016.1 coordinate 219,979, forward strand.
ACAACTATTTAACTAACTATCATGTCTGTTCATAAACCAATAAAGAAAATAACAACGCATGTTTTGCTTGCGATGAAACAACGCCAAGAGAAAATATCTATGCTTACAGCTTATGACTACTCAATGGCGCGTATCCTTGATGCCGCAGGAATCGACATCTTACTAGTTGGTGATTCTGCCTCTAATGTTATGGCAGGTCACGAAACAACATTGCCAATTACATTAGACCACATGATTTATCATGCTCAATCCGTTGTTCGTGCTATTAATCGTGCATTTGTTGTTGTTGATTTACCCTTCGGATCGTACCAAGGAAACTCCAAAGAAGCTCTAGCCTCTACCATTCGCATTATGAAAGAATCTGGCGCCCATGCTGTAAAACTAGAGGGAGGAATTGAAATTAAAGAATCCATTACACGTATTTTGAGTGCTGGCGTACCTGTTATGGGACACTTGGGACTAACCCCTCAGTCTATTTATAAATTTGGAACGTACTCTGTTCGTGCCAAAGAAGAAGCTGAGGCAGCACAATTACTTGAAGATGCCAAACTTCTAGAAGAATTAGGTTGCTTTGCCATCATCTTAGAAAAAATTCCAGCCAAACTAGGCAAACAAGTTGCTGAGTCCGTTTCAATTCCAGTAATTGGCATTGGTGCTGGTCCTCATGTAGATGGTCAAGTACTAGTAACACACGATATGATGGGGATTACTAAAGATTTTCAACCTCGTTTCTTAAGAAGATACTTGGAGCTTTTTGATGATATGAAAGAGGCGACAGAACGATATATTAGCGATGTCAAAAGCGGCGATTTTCCAAACGATAAGGAACAGTATTAAAAACTGCTTGTAGCTCATGCCGCTATAATAACTTATCATGTTCTCAAATAGTAGTTCGTTGATTACTTCGTGAGGTTGCTATTCGCTTACGTTATTTACTTTTTTTAACAAAAAGATAAAAACAACATTCATATTATTTTTCAACGACCACGTAATAACAGCGCAGCCAACTATTGAAGAGAGACATCTAAAATAAAATTAAGAAAGGTGCTGAGGCAATCGGTCAATTGGAACATTAAACGCAACAATTTTCTAGTTGACCGATTATCTTAAACTACCTGTACCCATACACTCTAGATCTTAACTCGTCAAATATTCGGTTATAAATTGACTTGTATTGATTTGTCAGTGGTGACCTACCATTATTTATTATAAGCGATTACTTACTTATCAATAGTTTGTTGAAACCACGCAGTAGCAACATAGGCAACTTGCTGATTAGAGTTGTCCACGCTACCACACACAGTAGCACCGTAACGAATCAACGAACTACTAATTCATATTACTATTTTTCAAATGGAATCAATAGATGTAAAGCCTAAAAGAAAGTGGCTTAAATTATTATTAGGCTTTTTTTTACTCCTTTTAATCATTGGCAGTGCGTTGGCGTATTATTTTTACAATCAAATTTTTGGGACTAATATACAACTCAGTGAGAATGTAGTCTTAACTATTCCTAAAAGCAACCAGTCTATAGACGAACTTGCAGAGTTGCTACACCAACAAAAGATTATTCAAAACAAAGGAGGATTTGTTTTTACAGCCCAACAAATGAACTACAAAGTTAAGACGGGTAAGTACGAAATTCCAACCTCTGTTCGTAGCAATCGCGATTTAGTTCGCATTCTTCGTGGACGTCAGTTGGCGGTACGCTTAACCTTTCACAACTTCCGACTAAAACAACAAATTGCAGGCTATGTCAGTCGACAAATAGAAGCCGATTCATTAGAAATTATCCAATTATTAGAAGATGCTGACTTTTTAGCACAATCTGGCTATACTCCCGACAATGTAATGGCTGCCTTTATTCCTAATACCTACGAAGTTTACTGGAATTGCGATGCTCTAACATTTTGGCAAAAGATGCTCAAAGAGAACAAAAAATTTTGGAATGATGAACGACTTGCCAAAGCTAAGGATTTAGACCTCACTCCTATCGAGGTTTATACATTAGCGTCCATTGTAGAATCCGAAAGTCAATACAAGCCTGAACGACCTAGAATAGCAGGGGTCTACCTCAATCGATTGCGCAAAGAAGGCTGGAAATTAGAAGCAGATCCAACTGTTATTTTTGCTGTAGGGGACTTTACAATTAAGAGGGTCTTAGATGTTCATTTGCAAACAGAATCACCGTACAATACTTACAAATACGCAGGTTTGCCTCCTGGTCCCATTTATATGTCCTCTATCAATGCTATAGATGCTGTTTTAAATGCAGAAGAACACGAATATATGTTCTTCTGTGCCAAACCACCGCAGGAAGGAGAAGCACCTAATATGCATGCATTTGCAAAAACACACCGAGCACATATTAACAATGCCAAACGCTACTGGAATTGGATTCGCAAACAATAGTATTGGTAAAGTATCTTTTTATTCCTAAATCTCCCAAGGTTAGTTATGAAAGGTAAAACTAAAACTGCCAATAAATAAACTAGCTCTCTCTAAAATTATTAGAGAGAGCTAGTTTATTATAGAAAAGCTTTAACGCTCCTTAAGCACATAATTGCACCTAGACTTAAAAAATTCTATTTGGTTATAAAAGTGAGCTTTTAGATATCAACTGTTTCGTTAAATTCTGTGCTACTGATAACCATGTCGTGAGGCTCTAGCAACGCACGAATATCTTCTTCCTGCTCTTGTTCTTGAACCATTTTTCGGTTTCGCCACCAAAGATACCCTACAATACTCATCATAATATAAGGTCCTATTAATAGGTAAATAATTCCTTTGTTTAATCCAGCAGCAGCCGTACCACCATTATTGAGATTAGATTCTGCCGACATCTTACACATTGGACATTGTGCCTCTGCCCAAAGAGTTGTCATTAAAATAATAACAAGGGTTATGCCTAGCAATTGAATGATTTTTAAAGTTGTATTTTTCATTATTTCTTGATTTCAATCTGCATTACTTCGTAAAAAAATCGTATTAATTTGATTATCAATAGATTAATACTTTTGCCACTTGATTTATTAAAGAATTGATAATCAACGGCGAAGCCCTCACACGGTAAACTGATGCAAAGATGCTTTTTTAGTTTTTTACAAAAAAGCTAAAAAACTAAGCTTGCCGAGTAGGCTTGTGCTAGTAGCACAAAAGCCCAAGTTCATGACCAGAGGGAAGTAGCAGCGCAGCTAAGTACTAAATCTATACTTTCCAAAATGATTTTAATTGGGATTGAGATAGTATGAATATGTCTTACAAGTTTGTTAGTTACGACAAGATAATGATTTTTATGCATAATAAGGAGAAATCATAAGATAACAAATTACTCCTGTAATAGAAACATATAACCAAATTGGGTAACTAAATTTTACAATCTTCTGATGTTTTTCAATTTGCCCTGTATAACCGTATAAAAAAGCATATAGTACAAAAGGAGCCTGAATTGCAGCCAACAAAATATGTGTCAACAATAAAAAGAAGTAGATATAACGAATTGTTCCCTCTCCTCCAAACTTAGTATGCCCTGCGGTAGTATGATACATAATATAAACGACCAAAAACAATAACGATAGCCCCATTCCTGCATAGATAAGTTTTTTATGCAAGTCAATATTTCTTCCTTTCACAGCAACTAATGCCCCAATTAATAACACAGCTGTTGCACCGTTCAAAATCGCATTAATCAAAGGCAATACGTGTACATCAAATGGCCAAACAAAATCTGTAAATTTAAATTGAAACATAGCTCCAACAATCAAAGGGAGCGCTACAGAGATAACATTCACTAACAAGCGCAATTTCTTATAATTGGCTGTTTCTCCTTTTGCCAACTGATCGGCATTTTCTGGTGTATTTAATGTTTTATTCATAATTGATTATATTTTATATTTTGAACGCTTTGGCAAACTAAATCTAAATCGCTTGTTTAGTCCCTGCGTACTTAATACAGTTTCTCTTCTTGTTTCCATTCTATCTTCTTGCGTTGTTTGGCAGGCATTATAATTGCCATATGACGCAACAACTGCTTGACAGCTTCTGTATCTTTTAGATTATAATAATCACACAACAAAGGTCCTTTTTTATAATTTTCAGAATCATCTTTTCGACTAACTCGCCCATCTAAAACAGCAATGTTAAAACAATTTTTTTCAGATGCCATCTTATAGCGTCCTCTATCAATTCCCATGGTAAATTTCCAATCTGAAGTATCAATATTCCAAGCATCTACGTATTTTCCCAATGCCCAAGATGAATCTTGACGAAAATCTTCTGTATGAATAACAAACAAAATTTTACCTTGATCTTCTTTGTTAAAATTACTTTGAAGACTTTTTAGAGAATCGACAAACGCGCCAATTTGATCTTTACAGGCATAATCCCAAAAACCAGCGATCACTAGTTTTCCTTTAATCAATTCGTTGGTCAAAGGCACATCCCAATAAGTAGACAGGTGATCAAAATCAACTCGGATAGAGTCTCCCAAAAACTGCATTTCACTTCGTATTCCCTTGTATTTATCCAATCCTGTTTTGGAAAAAACAACCGTAATAACAGGCAAAACCACAACAAACATTAGGAAAATAATTGCTGCAATTGGATTTTTCTTCTTCTTCTCAGACATATTACTTTGCTTCATTTACGCAATTCTTTACGCAAATACTTTTTTATTTTTAATAATAACAGATCATTCATCGCTTCATAATTGGAGAAATCGTAGAGATTCTTTGTATCGAAAAGACGAATTCTGCACTTGTTGTCACAAAAGTAATACATCTTTAGTTCAAGTTGGTAGCTATAAAACAAAAAAAGTGTTCTAAGGCTTACTTAGAACACTTTTAAATAACAAATTTTTATTTTTAGCTGTAACAACTATTCAATAGTTACGATTGAAACGACAATTGTGTTGGTAAATCGTCGATAGATCTCATACTAGTTTCTTTAGAGGTCTCTTTGGCAGGAGTCTCAGCACCTGGACGTGCATCCATGACAGCATTTCTATTGGTTCTAGCATAATTACCTTCCCACAAAAATGCAATAACTGCCCAAATTAAAAGAGCCATTGGCAATACAATCGTTGCAGCCATTCCTCCTACTTCTGATCCTAAATGCATAAATATGCTAACAATATAATAAGCTTTGTACAAACTTAGTGCAATCATAGATAGTCTTACTACTAATCCAGGTAAAAGATCTTTTAGAAATAAAGCAATTGCTACCTCAGCAAAAGTTACTAACAATAAAATCCAAAATCCTTTAACACCTACTTTTATATCTTCTTTTCTTTGCTCTTCGACACTTAGTCCATGTGAATGTCCCATGATATATATAATTTATTATTGATATTTTTAATTATTGATATTTCGTTGACTTTTGATAGATTATAATAGGTAGAATGCCAAGAATACAAATACCCAAACTAAATCTACAAAGTGCCAATAGAGACCAACTTTTTCAACCATAACATGCCCATTGTTACGTACTCTATAGAATCCAGACCAAGAGTTTAGAGCAATAACCAATAGAATTACCAAACCAGAGAATACGTGAAATCCATGGAACCCAGTGATAAAGAAGAACAATGTCCCAAATGCTGTTGGTCCCATTTCTTCTGCCATCAATGTTCCAGCTGTTTTGTAAGCACCTGGGAAATACTCCCCATCGTGGTAAGCAATCAAATAAGGTTCACCAACCTCAAAAGATTCACCAACTGCTTTTTTAGGCGCTTCGCTTCCATGTCTATGGAAATAATGGTGGTCGAATTTTTCAAAATATTTTTGATCATTTTTAGCATCGTACAAATAAGGCAACGCCTCTTCACTATGACCAGCATCCGAATGGATAGAAACCATCATGGTTTTCTCCTCCAATTCAGGATTCAATTTCTTTGCTTCCGCTAATGTCACATACGTTCCATTATCTAAAGCCGAACTAAATGGGTTGTTATAAATAGTTACGCCCTCTGCAGCAATCAAGTTCGTCCATTCCCAAGCTTGACAACCCAAAAACATACCACCACCAATAATCGTGATGAACAACCATTTTACAACACCGTGAACATTTTCTAATTTTCCTTCTTGAACAGCTCTAAGAACAGTTACTGAACTTACAATCAAAACAAAAGTCATGAATGTAACAAAAATAAGAGGAGCACCTTCTATTCCAAAAGGAGCTGTGCTAAATACATGATCTGGTACAGGCCACGCATTCATGCTAAAACGCAAAGATCCATAAGCGATAAGGAATCCTGCAAAAGTGAAAGCATCAGAGAGTAGGAAATACCACATCATTAATTTTCCATACTCCGAGCGAAACGGAGAATCTCCTCCATCCCACAATTCTTCCATTCCGATTTCGTTTTCAATTTCGTGAACAGTATCAGTTGCCATTGTTACGACTTTAATTTTATATGAATATTAATTTTTATTTAAAAACTATGGTGCACTATTGTTGTATCCACAAGAATAACAATAAGTACAACCACAAAATATCGACAAAGTGCCAATAGGTAAATGTTAATTCTAATCTTAATTGTCCTTTAGGAGTCCATGCTTGAGTACTGCGTTTCAAGGCATATATCCAACTAATCATTAGGGCTGTAATTCCTCCGATAACATGCAGTGCATGAGCACCAATTAACAAGACGAAAAAGCTACTAGATTGATTGGTTGAAATAAAAATTCCCATGTCATTCAGTGCCAACCATCCCATGTATTGCAAGGCAACAAATGAAATTCCCAATACAAAACCTACTGTTAACAAAACCTTGTATAAACCATAGTTTTTTGCCACAAAAGCTTTGTATGCAACGTGTAAGATAACACTACTTGACAGAATAACTCCAGTACTATAAAAGAACTCTTCTACTATTGGAAACGAAAGCCAATTCCCTGCTGCTTTTCGGACTAAGTAAGCACTCGTAAATGCTGAAAACAGCATAATCATACTCACCATTGCCGTCCACAAAGCAAATTTTTTGGGATGGATTCGTTTTATCTTTTTTGGAGATGCAACCATTTCCATATGTTAGATTTTATCAAGAACTAAAACAATCAAAACAACTGGTAAATAAGCAAAAGACGCGAACATCAATTTTCGAGCTGCTTGATCGTTACATTCTAAGTATAATTTAATGGCATAAGTTAGATAAAAGATACCCATTATCAACATAACCACACAAGCAATATAGCCTGCAATATTAAAATAAATTGGCAAAAAGCTCATTGGAAGTAAGCACAAAGCATAAAAAATTGTTTGTAGTGCAGTACTTTTGTCTCTTCCATCTACTTTTTTGGAAGGCAACAAATAAAAACCTGCCTTTGAATAATCTTTGTAAGCTACCCATGCAATCGCCCAGAAATGAGGAAACTGCCAAAAGAACTGAAGACTAAATAAGAAAATAGCCTCTGGTCCCAAGTTGTTTCCCGCAGCAACCCAACCAATAGCCATTGGCAAAGCTCCTGGTATGGCACCAATCCATACTGCAACTGGAGAAACACGTTTCATTGGTGTATAAATAAAGGAATATGAAACTAGAGATAAAGCTCCTAAAACTGCGGTCATAGGATTAAAAGAAGATAGTAATAACAAACCTGCTACGCTTAACAAACCTGCTATTAACACCGCTTCTGATGTTTCCATTCTACCTGTAGCAATTGGACGATTTTCTGTTCGCTTCATCAACCTATCATAGTCTTTCTCCAAGACTTGATTTAGTGCATTTGCAGCTCCTGTTACAAAAAAACCTCCAAGACCTAGTATTACTAAGGCTTGCCAGTTAAATGTGCTCGCTCCCAAAATGTAAGTAATACAAGCAGAAAAGACAACCAACCCCGACAATTTCACTTTAGTCAAAAGTTTGTAGTCATTAATCTTCTGTTTCAAAAAACTTCCTGTACTTACCGTTTTACTATTTGTTGTTGCCAACTTTCTGATATTTATAAGATACCAACAGCAGTTTGTCGTTCACCAACAAACTGCTGTTGGATAAATACGTTATTATTAATGACCTCCATCTACTTCACCTTCTGCTAAAGGCTCAGTTTGAAGGATAAACTCTCTACCGTGACGTCCCAAATCATAAGGCCAACGGTATACATGAGGAATATCTCCTTCCCAGTTTCCGTGTCCTGCATTTACAGGAGCTGTCCATTCTAAAGTTGTTGCTCCCCAAGGATTCAATTCTGTTTGCTTTCTTCCTTTGTACATAGAGTAGAAGAAGTTGATCACAAACAACAACTGAACAGCAAATGTCAAAATAGCTGCAATTGTAATAAATTCGTTCATACCACCGAATTCAGCAAACGCTTGGAAACCATCAAAACGGTAGTAACGACGAGGTACACCAGCCATTCCTAAATAGTGCATTGGTCCAAAGATAGCATACGCTCCAATCATTGTTCCCCAGAAGTGGATTTTTCCTAGTGTTTCGTTCATAAAACGACCATACATACGAGGGAACCAGTGGTAAATACCAGCAAACATACCAAAGAAAGCAGCTACCCCCATTACAATATGGAAATGGGCTACTACAAAATAAGTATCGTGTTGTTGAATATCGATGGCTGCGTTTCCTAAGAAGATACCTGTCAAACCACCAGAGATAAACATAGATACAAAACCAATAGAGAATAAAGAGGCAGAATTGATGCGCAAGTTACCTCCCCATATTGTTGCAATCCAGTTAAATACTTTTACAGCTGAAGGAACCGCAATAATCAACGTAAAGAGAACGAAGATATTTGCGATGAATGGGTTCATTCCTGACATATACATGTGATGCGCCCAAACTAAGAAGGACAAGACACCAATTGCTAAGATAGAAAATACCATTGCTTTGTAACCAAAGATTGGCTTACGTGCATGTACTGACAATACTTCTGATACTAGTCCCATTGCTGGCAAAATAATAATGTATACCTCAGGGTGTCCTAAGAACCAGAATAAATGTTGGTACAAAATTGCTGAACCACCCACTCTTGTTGTCAAAGCTTCTCCAGCAACATAGATTTCATTTAAGAAGAATGATGTTCCCAAAACACGGTCAAAAGTCAACATAAAGAAACCTGATGCCAATACTGGGAATGATAACAATCCTAAAATTGCTGTCACGAAAAACGCCCAAATTGTTAGAGGCATTCTAAACATATGCATCCCTTTGGTACGCATATTTAATACAGTAGTAATATAGTTGATTCCACCCAATAGTACGGATACAACAAAGAATACCAATGACAACAACCATAAAGTTGCTCCTGCCTTTGATCCATCTGATGCCTGTGGCAACGCAGATAAAGGAGGGTATCCTGTCCATCCACCAGAGAATGGTCCTGTATTTAAGAACAAAGAAATTAATAAGATAAATCCTGCCAAGAAGAAGAACCAATACGATAACATGTTCATCATTGGCGAAGCCATATCTCTTGCTCCTAGTTGCAACGGAATCAAAAGGTTACTAAATGTTCCTGATAATCCTGCTGTTAATACAAAGAATACTAAGATTGTACCATGCATTGTTACTAATGCATAATAAAAATCTGGGTCAATTCTACCAACTCCTGTTGTTGGATCAATATTAATCCATCCACCCAACAAAGGTTGTAGCCAAGCCATGTTTGCATCAGGAAATCCTAATTGCAAGCGGAAAATAATCGACATTCCAGCACCTATGATTGCCCAAATAATTCCTGTAATCAAGAATTGCTTTCCAATCGTTTTGTGATCTTGGCTAAAAATGTATCGATCTACAAAAGAAGACTGATACTTGTCACCGTGATGGCCGTGGTCATCATGTCCATGGTCATCGTGGTGTCCGCCATGCTCTAATTCTTTTTCTATGATATTAATATCTGCCATGATAGCTTATATTTAACTATTGATATTTATAATTTCTTCTAATCTCTTATACTCTCTTAGTTACCTGTAGTGTCTTGTACTGTTGAATCAACAGATACTGATACAGGCTCTTTTGGAGTTATTTTAACACTATTAGCAATTGCTTTAGCTTCTTCTAATTTTGCATTAGATTCTGCTACTGATGTTGTTGTACGAGCTACTTTTTGAATAGGTTTTAGTTGATTCATTGCAGCTTCTGCATTGTTATAATCAGCAGATCCTAATTCAGCATTATTTCTCATTTCTCTCATCTTGTTCATGTAAACATTGACACGAAGCTTGTTTTCTACTAATTTTTCTAAATCAGCAGTTTTACCTTTTAGAGGATCTTTGTCTGTGTTAAAAATTTTAGAGAAGTACTGAGATTTTACAGAACCTGGTACATAAGTATAAGTTGTTTCACCACCATTTGCAGAATCTACAACCTCTTCCAATTTACCACCTTCTTGCTCATCCAACCAATCCAAGTATTCTTCTTCAGAAACAATTTTAACCAAGTTTCTCATACTGTAGTGGCCATTACCACAAAGCTCAGCACAAGCTAACTCGTAGTTAAACATTTCCCAACGTTGCTTTGTATCGTCTTTTTTGTCTGGAACTTGCCACTCTGGCTGTTGACTCAAACGACGACGCATAGAATCTGTTGTTACGGTTGGTGTGAAGTTAAAGTAAGTTGGCATACCAGGAACAGCATCTGTTTTAACACGCATATCACGGATGTAGAAGTTGTGCAATACATCACGAGCAGTAATGCGAACGCGAACAGGTTTTCCTACAGGAAGTACGATCTCAGTAGTCATGAAATCATCCATGTTTTTCTCATCTGTCCAAGTTTGTCCCAATTGGTTGGCACTATTAATTTGTGTAAAGTATTTTGTACCAATTTTCCCATCACGACCAGGATAACGCAAGTACCACAAGAACTGTGTTCCTGTTGCTTCGATTTCCAAGTATTCTCCATCCTCTTCTGGTAAAATAACACTTACAGAATCTTCTGGCAAGTCCAACATAATTTTATTCCAAGCTTGTAATCCACCTACTACCAAGAAAGTCATTACAACAGAAGGAATAATCATCCACACCATTTCTAGTGTTTCATTGTGCGCCCAATAAAGACCAATTTTTCCTTGTTTACCTTTGTATTTCCAAGCAAACCAGAATAATGCAATGTGCGTTAATACAAATACGATAAATGTAAAGAACAACGTAAGATTAAATAAGTAATCTACTTCTGGTCCATGCTTTGATGCAGCAATATTAGGTCCCCATCCTAGAGTTGTTGGGATGTAGTAGATAAAAGAAACCACACACACCGATAAGAAGGTAACCATAAATACCATTCCTAAACCAGTGTGGAACTTATTGATCTCATCTTGTTCTGCTGGGTCGTTACGTACTATAGATGCTAGTTCTCTAGCTTTTCCTACCTGCACGATAAATACAGCCAATAAAATGACACATAATGCCCCGATTGTAAATCCCATGTCTTTTATATTGTTTAAAAGGTATAACCTTTAAATTAAAATATTCATTGTTTTATTAATTACTAATAGATGCTTCTAATATCGCGTTCTATTAGTGTGCGTCTCTTTCTGGTCCGATTCCAGTATCATAATGCTCACTCTCCAAGATATATGGATCGTTTGGTGGATACAATGGTGCACGACTCAATGCAGTGAATGTTACAAATAAGAACAAGCCTAAGAAACCTAACATTGTTCCAATTTCTAGTGCTCCAGGGAAGTGTACTCCTAGCAAGAATTGAGGTTCTGCATGATGTGCATGATCTCCGTGTGCATGATCATCGTGTCCTGCTGCTGCATGACCGTGATTGTCATCATGATCGTGTCCAGCATCTGTTGTAGCATGATCGTCATGGTTATGATTGTCTGTATGTGTATCGTGATTATGCTCTGCATTTGTATTAACATCATCTCCATTGCTATGATCGTTTCCATGGTCATGGCCATGTTGATCGTCTTGATAAGTTGTTAAAACAGCTTTAGGAGCTTCGTTGATGTGGTAAGTGTTCTCACTGTGTGTATCTCCATGGTCACCATGTCCAGCGTGAGACAAGTGTTGAGCATGCTCGTAGTTATACCAAACACCAGGCTTAATCATTTGATAAAAGTCTACCCAATGTCCAATAAATACTAGTCCAGCAACAAACCCTAGTGTCCCCAATGTACGTTTAGAGTTGTTCATCATCAAGATGAAGAAAGGACCAACAAAGTTCATTAATAAATTAGCAAAGAAAACAACTTTGAATTGCTCAAAACGAATAAAGAAGTACTGAGTTTCCTCACCGTTGTTAGCGTACCAAATTAACATAAATTGAGAGAACCACAAATAAGTCCAAAATACGCTAAATCCAAAGATATATTTTCCAATATCATGCATATGCTCATCTGTGAATTTTTGTAGCAAACCTCTTCCTCTCAAGAAGATGATAAGCATAAAAGTCATAGCCATCATAGCTACCCACATAGATACGGTTACGTACCAAGCAAATAGAGTAGAGTACCAGTGAGTATCTACTGACATTACCCATTGCCAGATAACGTAAGCACTAGAAAAACCACCTATTGGCAAAAATGCTGCTGCATAGATACGGTTTTTTCTTACGTTTTCAGGAACAGGATTATCTGTTGTAACAACATAAGGAGTAGAATCCTCATTGATAGAGATTTTTCTAAACATTACAGCAAAGAAAGTCCATGCTAACACAACCACTACAGTCAATAAGTAAGCGATAGGGTTAACAAAAGCAGACTTGTGAAAAGCCAATGGATCAAAGTTCGCACTTTCTACATTTAGATAATCTTGGTTGTTCCACAAGTACAATAATTCTGTACCATTTGCGTGCATGTATATCGCTATTCCTAAGATTAAAAATAAGATAGCTCCTACCCACAAGAAGCTCATAATCGCTTCAGGGATACGTTTAAACATTGCAACCCATCCACCCCATGCCAAAGCATGTGCTGCTAAGAATAGAACTGCTGTAAATGCAATTCCTGTGAAAAACACGGAATTGTGCAAGTAATTAGTCCAAAAACGCATGTGATGCATATCCTCAGGACCACTGATGTAGGACCAGCCTAAACAGACGGCACCAATAACCATCAGTACGATGGTAAACAGCTTGGTTTTTCCGTCAAAGACAAAAGTTTCGTTGTTATGATTGCTCATTGTATATAAAAGTTATACTTGTTTTAATCTTAGATTACGCTTTATTGAAAACTAAATAAATTGTTATTGAACAATCTTTAGCTCTGTTCTTCTATTTTGTTTTTTTCCTTCTTCTGTATCATTCGATGCTACAGGTTGAGTGTCTCCATATCCTTTGTAAGACAAACGCTCTGCAACAATGTTATGATCAAGCAAATACTGGTATACAGCTTGTGCTCTTGCCGTTGACAACTCAAGGTTTTCAGTAGAATCTCCTGAATTATCTGTGTGACCACTAATTTCGATTTTCACAGTAGGGTTAGCTTCCAATAAAGCTACCAAAGTATTTAGTGTCTTTGAAGAAGCAGATTGTAATTCAGCATTCCCTGAATTGTATAATACATTGTCCAAGTTAATTTTCAAATCTTGTACATCATGATTGGCTTTCAATTCGCTAATCATAGCATTAAAAGACTCCTCTAAAGAAGGTTTTGGAGATACATTAACATTACCTGTTGGATTGTATTCTTTTCCAGCTTTAGCTGCCTGCATAGAACGAATATAGTGAATTACTTTCCAACGTTCCATTGGAGACATTTTATCAGCATGAGATTGCATCATACCTTTTCCATGCAAAATAGCGTTTAAGAAGCGACCATCTGTAGCAGTACTAAATTCCTCATTAACTAAGTTAGCAGGTTTAGCACTATATTTTCCTTCTCCCTCATTATACAACACACCATTTCCATCAGCTTCTTCACCATGACATACTTCACAGTTAATAGAGTACAATGTAGCACCGTCTGTCAAAACTCTTTCTAATTCTGCTTTAGAAGTTGGTTTAATTTCATTTTGGATGCTAGCATCTGCCATCATCATATCTCTTACTTTTTCTTGAAGAGCCACGTGAGTTTCGTCAGCAGAAGTTCTATAATCTTCTAAGTTTTGGTATTTAGAAGGCAAGTAACCACGAGCTACGGTTCCTTTCACAGGTTTACGAGGACCAGCATAAGCTCTATAAGCTTCTTCTCCATCCCAAGTATTATTATAATAATAACTACTGTAGTTTGCTTCGTATGCAATGGAATGTGACATATCTGGCATGTATTCACTACCAGTATCATCACCACCAGCACGACCACAGCTCCATAACAAAAGACTAGCCAGACCAACGGTAGCCAATGAATATATGCTTGTTAGATTTTTCATTTCTATTTCGAATTATTCTTTAGTTTTTAATATTAGATATCTTTAGTGTGAACTTCTTCTGCACTAGTTCTTTCCAATAATACAGAAAGTGCCTCTACCTCTTCTTTTGAACTGTGTGATACATCAAAAGCGATGCAAAACTTGTCGTCCGTAATTCTTGGATCTAAATATGGATTCTCAACTCCAAATCCTAATCCACATACAAGGTAGAAGGTAATAACCATTCCCACTGCTGCCATCAATACCGTAAACTCAAACGTAATTGGAATAAATGCAGGAACAGAAAAATAAGGCTTTCCACCAAAAATAATCGGCCAATCACGGGTAAATACCCAAGACATGAAACCAAAGGCTAAAGTTGTACCCGTCATTCCATACAAAAATCCTGCAATATGCAAGCGAGACTCGCTCAAGCCCAATACAGGGTCCAAACCGTGTACTGGAAAAGGAGTGTACACATCCATAATTTCAGCATCTTCTTTTTTGATTTGCTTGATTGCTGACATAAGGATTTCCTCATCATTGTACAAGCCGTATAGCACTTTTTTATTTAATACTCTTTTCATGCTTAATCTATATTTATACTAGGCGTTTGCCTAAGAGATTGCTTAATTGTTTATTTATCGTCTTTTTCAGAATCTTCTCCATCTTCAAAATTCAAATCTTCTTTGAAGTCTTCGATGGTTTTATCTTCAGGATTATCTCCTATCAATACATCTACGTCAGACTCTAAAACTGTAGACGTTTTTGTATCAGGAGCTGTTCCAGTCAAATTTTGAGGAGTTTGAACATGACCGTGTGTCATGTGCTCATCGTGATCATGGTGGTGCAAACCAGCATTGATTTCACCAGTTTTTTCTGCTACAGCAGGACCCACATATTGATCACCAGAAGATTTTAAGATAGACTTAATCTCTGCTACAGCTACTACAGGAGCGACACGCATAAAGATTAGGTAAAGTGTACCAAACAATCCAAAAGTAAATAGATAAATACCAATTTCTACCCAAGATGGAGTGTAGTAACTCCAGCTAGATGGAATGAAATCTCTTGCTAGTGTTGTTGCGATAATTACAAAACGCTCGAACCACATACCAATATTTACAACAATAGATAAAACAAATGTCCACACTAAAGAACGTCTGATTGAGCGGAACCAGAAGAATTGTGGAGAGATTACGTTACATCCCATCATCGCTGCATAAGCCCACCAATAAGGTCCCACAGCACGATTGTAGAATGCGTATTGCTCATAAATATATCCTGAATACCAAGCAACAAACAACTCTGTCAAATAAGCAACCCCTACTATTGATCCTGTCAATACGATTACTTTGTTCATCGACTCGATGTGCTCGATTGTAATATAGTCTTCTAATTTAAGGATAGATCTTGTGATAATCATCAAGGTACATACCATTGCAAATCCTGAGAAGATTGCCCCTGCTACGAAGTAAGGAGGGAAAATAGTTGTATGCCAACCAGGGATTACAGAAGTAGCAAAGTCAAATGATACAATCGTATGTACAGAAAGTACCAAAGGAGTTGCCAAACCTGCCAATACTAAAGATAAAGACTCCCAACGTTGCCAGTGCTTAGCTGAACCAGTCCATCCCATTGACAAGAAATTGTAAATTTTCTTTCTAAATCCTTTTGCACGGTCACGGATGGTGGCAAAATCAGGTACCAAACCAGTATACCAGAACAATAAAGACACTGTAAAATAAGTACTAATCGCAAATACGTCCCACAAAAGAGGAGAGTTAAAGTTTACCCATAAAGGTCCACGTGTATTTGGATAAGGAAATACAAAGAATGCCATCCACATACGTCCCATGTGAATTCCAGGGAAGAATGCTGCACAAATTACAGCAAAAATTGTCATCGCCTCAGCAGCACGGTTTACACCAGTACGCCATTTTTGACGGAATAATAATAAGATGGCAGAAATCAAGGTTCCTGCGTGACCAATACCTACCCACCATACAAAGTTAGTGATATCCCATCCCCAACCAATCGTACGGTTCAAATTCCAAGTACCGATACCAAACCATAAGGTAAAGAAAACGGCAATACCACCAAAGGCCAAAAGCCCTAAGCTACCTAGCAAACAAAGCACCCATCCCATTCCTGGTAATTGCTCCGTAGGAGAACAGATATCCTCTGTTATTTGATGATACGTCTTGCTGCCCGTTACTAATGGTGGGCGAACATTTGATACAACTGCGCTCATAAAATTTATGTTTTTATCTAAATTGTATTTATCTACTTTCTATTCTATTAATTTCTCTTACTAAGCAAAGTTTTCATCTTTGTTTACTACTTTCATTAAGTAGTTCACAGAAGAACGAACGTTGGTTTCTTCCAATGGAATGTACGCACGTTGTGTTCTTTGCAATTTATAAACTTCACTGTTTGGATTGTTGTCATCACCAAAGACAATAGCTCCAGTAGAACAAGCTTGTGCACAAGCTGGAGTTACATCAGAATCTTTTAGTTTACGACCTTCTACCTTCGCAGCCAATTTACCTTCTTGAATACGTTGAATACAGAAGCTACATTTTTCAATTACTCCACGAGTACGAACCGTTACGTCTGGGTTTAAGACCATACGAGTCAAGTTATCGTTCATGTAGTTATAACTTTCTGCATCGTCAATTCCTCTGTTCATGTCTACCTCGTTAGAAGGGAAAATATCCGCAGATGTATAATCCAACCAGTTGAAACGACGTACTTTAAATGGACAGTTGTTCGCACAGTAACGTGTACCTACACAACGGTTATAAGTCATCTGGTTTAAACCTTCTGAACTATGGTTGGTTGCTGCAACTGGACAAACATTCTCACAAGGAGCATTATCACAGTGCTGACACATCATTGGCATATAAACAGCATTTGGTGTTTCTTCATTTCCATAGAAATAACGGTCAATTCTCAACCAAGTCATCTCATGAATGTTATTCACCTCAAATTTACCAACTACAGGAACGTTGTTTTCAGCCATACAAGCTACCGTACAAGCTCCACATCCAGTACAAGAGTTTAAATCTACAGCCATTCCCCAGTGGTGTCCCATTCCGTAGAACTCCTTGCGGTCAGGATATAAACCTTTGCTATTTAGATATTGATAACCTTTGCGTTTTTCTGCTAATTCTTTTACATCCTTAGCTACTTCTTTAGCCGTAGAGTGGAAGAAAACAGAACGATCAATCAAAGCACCTTGGAAACCTTCATTATGCTCATCTACATTGAATGGCTTCTCTTCGCCAGTAGCATAAGTATGCATTTTAGTTTTTCCTGTTGCTTCATCTGTTGTTGTCAAACCATAAGTATGGTGCATTTGCACACAGGCAAACAAACCATCGTGCCCTTCATATTCTGATACAGAACCAGCACCAGCATAACTAAAGCCTTTGATAGCAGGGAACAAGTCTGTTCCTACTCCATTACCCGCCTTACCTGCTCTAGTACGTCCATATCCTAAGGCAATAGAAACAGTGTTGTCCATTTGACCAAATGTACGGAATACAGGCAATTGATAAGGTTTTCCATCTATGGTAATTGTAGCAATATCACCATCTTTCAAGTTATTCAAAGAAGTGTATCCAGAACCACCATCCCATTTTAATGGAATTTGAATGAAGTTATCCCAAGTAGTACGCATAATAGGATCTGGCATTTCTTGCAACCAAGGATTGTTGGCATGCTGTCCAGCTCCTAATTGTACACTTTCGTAGAATGTTACTTCTAGTCCATCTGATTTCTTTTGAGATAAAGCCGCAACTGCTCCAACTATACCCAAGTTACTAGGTTCTGGAGTAGGCTCTACATCTGTAGGAAGCTCTGGAGTGTTCGCATCTACGACAGGCGTTTCGATTATATTTTCAACAATTGGAGAGCTTGTTTTAAACCATCCATTGTGTAATGTATTATTCCAGAAAGATTGGAACGTCATGTAATCACTTTGAGCAGGGAACATTTTGTTCTTCCAAGTCTCTTTCATGAAATCATGATACGTAGTTGATATTCCAGCCCAAGCTAACAAAGACTCTCCTGCTTGACGGGTGCTAAACAAAGGCGCAATAGTTGGTTGAACAACATATATTTCACCTTTTTTAGGTTCAGCATCACCCCAAGCCTCCAAGGTATGGTGGTCTGGTGCTACGTATTTACATAAAGCAGCTGTTTCATTCAAGGTTAAACCTAGAGATACAGACATTCCTACTTTTGGAAGTGCCGTAGCAAAATCAGCAGCCATGCCAGGAATATCATAAGCTGGGTTAGCACCATCGCAAACGATGATTGCATTAACAGCACCACTTTTCATATCGTTTACCAAAGCTTGAACAGCAGCATCGCGCCCCAAACGTTGTTTAGAGTGCATATCTTTTGTCAAAGTCATGGTAGCATTAACAGCACCTAACATTTCGTTGATTGCATTAACGGTCATTTGGATGTTAACATCATTGATACCGCAAACGACCAATGCTTTGCGAGCATTTGCAACTAATTTTTTAGCAGTATCTTTAATTGCTTTAGGAGCTTTTTTCCATGCAAATGATGGTGTAAATCCTAATGCAGCAGCACTGTTTCCAGTTTCTTTTGCTACTTCTGTATACAACATTCCAACAGCAGCCCCCCATTCAGAAGGTTTGATCAATACTCTATGATCTGCGTTAGAACCTGTTAACGACATACGAGATTCAAATTGGATGTGCGTAGACATTGTCTTGTCTGCCCCTACTTTGATATCTTGGTCTGTTACTTTACGATTTTTGATATAATCTTTAGAGTACTCTACTGGAGAAACCCAAGTACCTAAAAAGTCTGCCTCAATTCCGACTACACACATTGCTTTATCAAAGTGGTATGCTGGAATCCAAGGCTTGTTGTACATTTTTTCGTTTGCCTCAATGATTGCAGAGTAAGAAATCGGGTCATATTGCACCAATTGTGCGCTAGGATATTTGCCTTTAAACGCTTCTACTGCTGCTTTAAAAGTAGGACTATTATTAGTATGAGAAACGATGCGAATTTGACCATTCAAACCTGCTTTAACAGCTTTGTCTAAGTCAGCCCAAGACAACATTGCCTTAGCTTCTGCTTCATTTCTTTGTTTTGTATTTTTGATTTTTTCTGCCTCTAACAACTTAGCAACATCTCCAGCCCCTTTAAGACGGTTGGTATCATATAGTTCTAAGATAGAAGCTTGACTTCTAGCACAAGTACCTCCTTCTGTAAAAGTCTTGTCTTTTTTGCTTCCAGGGTTTCCTTCAATCTTAATTGGACGACCTTCACGAGTTTTCACCAATGCAGGTAATACATCGCCCCCCTGCACAACAGCAGAAGCAAAGTAAGTCGCTACACCTGGAACAATTTCTTCCGGTTTAATTACATAAGGAATTGCCGTTTTCACTGGCGTTTCACAACTTGCTACAGTAGCAGCTGTTAGACCAAATCCCATATACTTTAGGAAATCACGACGGCTGTGCTCGCTGTTCTCTGTTCCTTCAGTATGCGCAAATTCATTTTGCTGTAGATCATTAGTAGAAATATCATTGGTTAAGTCTTCTACACTTACCCAAACTTTATTATTGTTTTCCTTCTTATTCATAGTCTTATAAGATATATTGGAAGTAGGGTCTTCCCCCCTTGTTATTGCTAATTTATTATAGAACAGGGCATCTTTTCAACAACTAATTGCTTTGTTGAAAAGATGCTTTATAAATACTGATTAGTAGTGACATTTTTGACACTCCAAACCACCAATTTCTTCAACAGTAACTCCTGTACGTTTACCGTCTTTTAGCTCATTGTGGTATTGCTCATAATATTTGTAATCAGTATAGTAAGCATTTGCTTTATTGTCGTCACCATCATAAGGTGTTTTCTTACCTGCGTTCAAACCATCGCGGAACTGAACTTCTGTTTGTCTATGACAATTGATACACCATCCCATAGACAATGGAGAATGTTGCTTCACGACATCCATTTCAGATACTTCACCGTGACAAGTCTCACATTTCACTTTACCCACAGTTACGTGTTGAGAGTGATTGAAATAAACGTGATCTGGCAAGTTGTGAATACGAACCCACTCGATTGGTTTGTTGTAAGTACCTTTTACAGAAGCCAATTGCTCATCAATCATTCTATTGACAGAAGTTTCATTTTCTTTCCACTCTTTGTCATAAGTTTTTCTCAACCATCTTCTGTATACTTCTGCTCTATCCTCATCGCTCATATCTTCTGGCAAGTAAGAGTTAGACAATGGATTGAAACCTGATGCAGCATATACTTTGATCAACTCTTTAGTACCATCTTTTGATCCTTTTTGGATGTTGGCGTGACAGTTAATACAAGTATTAGAAGCAGGAATAACAGAATGCTTAGAACGACGAGCCCCATCGTGACAGTATTGACAATCAATTCCGTTGTCTCCAGCATGGATTTTGTGTGAGAAGTTAACTGGCTGGGTTGGTGCGTAGTCTTGTTGACGTCCCAAACCAATAGCGTTGTTAACAGTAGTATAACCTCCAATTAAAACAACTACAAAAATTAGCAATTTGATCACAGAAGGTCCTAGTAAAATACCTACAACAGATTTCTCTGGAGTAACAACAGCCCCTTCATTTTGCTGAGACAAACGTGTTAAGCTATTAATATAGCGTCCCAACAAAGCAATCGCTAACAACAACACAAAAATTAAGATATAACCCAACCAAGGGCTACTCTCGTCTTGACTTGTTGTAACAACTTCACCTCCTTCTTGTCCTTCTGTTTTGTCTAGAGCACCCGATCCCTTCAACTCCACAAATTCCAAGATGTCATCAATTTGAGCATCTTCTAAAGATTCAAAGGCTGTCATGGCAGAAGCAGCCCAAGTTACCATTTGCTTAGCACGAGGATTTCCTGCCTCCGCTAAAGCTTCAGAGTTACGTATCCACTCATAGATAGCACCAGGATATTTTTTCCAACGATCCTTTGCTCCATATAGAGCAGGTCCCGTCATGTCACTAACCATGTCGATGTTGTGACAACTGGCACATTTCTCCAAAAATAGAGATTTACCATTATTTGCATCCGCCGCCATTGACCAGTTTGGCAACATTGCAATTAACAAAGTAATTGCGCAAAAGCTTAAAAGTCTTTGATATATCATTTTGTAATTTTTTTGTCAAAAAACAACTCTTGTTGTGTTTGAGGCAAAAATACAACCCACAAACCTTTTTTACAAATGTTCCTAAAAACTCTAAACTATTTAGACCCGATCTAAATAAGATTTCTTTAACTTTTGTTTAACTTGTTTGTAAGTCTTTCCTTTTGCTTAAGCTCAAACTTTAACATAAAAAGCTGATTTTCAAACTTCCTATACGTTATCTTGTTATTCTCAATATATTTTTCCAGAATCTTAACCGCTAAGTTAAAATCCTTCTCCATTTTTTCGCATTTTTTAAAAGAAAAATCAGAGAATTGTCAAAATCTATTGATTTAGTCAAAAGGATAGTTGATATTTGCAAAGCACCAAATCTATCCCCTCCCTTTAAGTGTTGTTTAGAGGTTCCTTTAACAAACAATGCGGTTAATCATTCAAAAAAAAAATAATTAGCATTTTTAGAAAAAATACGTCCCCAAAAAACCTTCTTTTTTTACAGTCAAAATATGAATAAATAAAATGTTTGAGATAGGAGCTAAAATACGGTTCAAATATACAGGAATGCTTGCCGAGATTATTGAAAATCATCAAGATGGTAGCTATACCGTATGGCTAGACGAGGAACAAGAAGATAGCATTGCTTTTGAAGATGATATTGTGCTGGACAAAGATTTTAAAGCAATCGAACAATCTGAACAGCAAAAAGCATTAAAGAAAAAGGTAAAAGGACCTTCTACTGAAGATTTATTTTACAGCAAAAAAGAGTTGGAAGATAGAAAAAGAGCTGCCCTCCGTCCCAAAAACAGAAAAGCTATCATTGACAATCTCTATGAGAATACTGAAGAAACAAACGAAGCAACTTTTATTCCTACTGCTATCATTGAACAGGCTCCAAGTAATAAAGGCTGTTTTTTGGCATTTCACCAAACGTCTAATAGCAATTATACTATTTATCTAGTTAATGATTCTCCTACCTCTTTTAGTTTCACGTTTAAGTTGTTTTTGAATCAAGCACTAGAACACGGTTTTAACAAAATCATTCCTGCCAATACTTTTTTTGCAATTGGAGAATTCACACAAGCACAGTTCAACGATGCTCCATATATAGAATTCACCTGCCCTAAGTTTGGCTTTGAAAAAATAATTAAGCTGAAATATCGTAAATTTATCCGAACAACTCAGCCAATTCCTTTGATGGGAATAAACACATATAGCTTTCTGTTATTTCATAAATTAAATCCATACACAAAAAAAAGTCATTCGATAAAAGATTATACAAACCTTCACAAAAAAGAACGGGCACAGATAATGGCACCAATTAACCGCTTATATCGTTCTTTTGATCTGATGGATGTTGCCTCTTTTGAACCAGAGTTGGATTTGCATGCGGAGAAATTAGTGAATGACACTTCTGAGTTTACGGCAAGAGAGTTGTATGAATTGCAGATACAAGTTTTAGAAGATTTTGTTGCCAAAGCGGTAGAATTTGGTCTAAAAGAAATCTTTATTATCCATGGTCTTGGCAAAGGGAAATTAAAACAAGGAGTAGACGAATTCTTGCGATTTCACGGTGATGTTAAGGCTTATAAAAATGAGTTTCACGAAAAATATGGTTTTGGCGCTACTAAAGTGCTTTTAAAAAAATAAACGTCCCTTCTTTTTCTTTATATTTTTATCGACTCACTTATCATCCATTCGGCTAAAATAGTACAAATAGAAAAAAGATATTTTCCATCTATCAAAAAAATTGAGTTGAAGAACAAACTTTGACTGGCTTATTTTTATTATTCTAAGTACAATAGGTAGAAAAGATAAGCTAATAAAATAGCTTTTTCTTGTTTGGAATAAAAAGAAAAAAATTCACATTTCCCCTTAGCCATTGTGTTCATAGAATCGTAAGTCATCCCTTTTATCGTTTTACAAACACAGTGTATAATTGCATATTATAGTAAAGAAATTAATTTTATGTATTCCCTTAATAAACGTTTATACATCTAATGAACCACTTATTTATTGTTGTTCTACTCTTATTATCGTTGACGACAATTGCTCAAGATTCTGATTATATTATCACCAAAGAAGATGCTACTAAATATGGAAAAATAGAGGGCTTGAATTTGAGTATTAGCTCCAGTGCCATTACATTTATAGATGAGCGTGGAAAAACGAGTAGGTATACTCCCAACGAGTTGTTGGAATGGCGCAAAGATGGCATTATATACCAAACAAAACTCTATCCATTCAAAAACAAGAAGCCAGTACTTACATTTATGCATCTTCTTGCAGAAAATGCAACAGGAATAAGTGTGTATGAATATGCAACTAGGTTTAATCCTAAAGGAGCTACTGATATCTTTTTAGAAAGAGATGGACAATTAACTAAAGTTCGTTTTGGTCGCTTTAGAAAACAGATGATAGAATACTTTAGTGACCGTTCAGAAATTACGGCTCTTCTCAAAAACAGAGAAGTTAAGAAAAAAGATTTATTAAACCTTGTCGAGGAGTACAATGAATTAGTTGCTAATGAATCAGATTATGATGGCACTCCCTTTGGGCAGCAGCGGACAAAGAAGAAACGTATCTGGAATTTGAATGATATGTTGCTAAGTACCGATGAAGCTGCCAAAAAATACATGGCAGCTATTAAAGAAGCAACGAAAGATATTTTAGATAAAAAAATTCAGGCAATCGAAATTGATTATGGGGTTGGTTTGTCTTTTTTTGAACAAAACAAATACGACGAAGCACTTCCTTATCTAAAAAGTGCAAGAGAAGCTATTGATGCAGAGCAAATAAAAACAGACAAATCGCCTCGCATTGCTTCTATGTTAGCAGCAATTTATTTTAGCCAACGAAAATATAATCTTGCCATTAATTATAATAGCAATGCTTTATTGCTTTGGGAGAATGGTTTATCCAATGATTCGGATGCTTTTCACCTCTACAATAGTTACATTACACAAGGGCGAATCATTCAAGCATTGAGAGCTTCTGCCTCTAATGTTGCTTGGTATGAAATGACTGTTAATGATGCTCAAAAGGATTGGGAAGAACAGTTAACGGTTCGAAACTTAGCGCCTATTGTACATGCGAGCAAACCCAATAAATCCGTTGATTATAATTTGGCATTGTTGTTTTACAAAAGTGCAGAAGATATTCTCTACAAACTGCCTAGACAAAAACAAATTGAGAAAAAAATAGACTTGCACATTTTAATTGGAAAATTATATTTTGAAGCGGGAGATTATCCTCTCTCTCAAATTTATTATGAAAAAGCCCTTGAGTCCATTGATAATTATTACAATTACAACAACCCACACCCTAGAAAAGGGGAGGTCAAACGTATTTTGAGTGAAATATATCTGGCCAATCAATTATATTCCGAAGCTTTAAATTATATCGACCAAGCTCAACACAGTCAAGTAGGAGCAGAAATAGAGATTGATTATTCTCTTTTGGATAATATCTATAAGATTCCTTTTCCTTTAGAGCTATTAAATTCAATTACCACTAAGGGGATTATTCTTTATGAAAAAAATAAGCATAATCCATCTGAAGTTGAATTAAAAAAAGTATTGGCACATTATGCTATTGCTACAGAATTACTGTATAAACTTCGGGCAATTCAACGAGATGATGAATCAAAATACCAATTAGGAACGATTACACATCGATTGAGCCAGCATGCTGTAAAAATTTGTAATACACTCTACTTAAAAACTCAAAATCAAGATTACTTGCACGAAGCGTTTTCTTATGCAGAGCTTTCTAAAAGTGCTGTACTGTTTGAGACAATACACAACCTAAACTCAATGCAGATAGCGGGTATTCCTAGAAACTTAACCGTTATGGAAAATGGCTTTAAAGTTCAGATTTCTTACTTAAAGGGAGAAATTTTTTATGAAATGCAACAGGGAAAATACGCTAATAAAGAACGCATCAAACAATTACAAAATAAGGTTGAAGCTATCTCTAAAGAACATACTATCCTATTAAAAAAATTAGAGCGAAATTATCCCGAGTACTATGATTTAAAGTATAGTAATAACAAAGGAGTAACACTTAAACAACTACAAAAAGCATTAAAAAATGATGAAGTTTTTCTAGAATATGTGGTTACAGATACCTTTGTATATGTTTTAGCAATTAGCAACCAAACCATAAAAAGCCAGTTTAAAACTCTTAAACGCCCTCTGCCTTATACTGTCAAAAAGCTTCAACATGCCTTAAGAGACAATAAGGCTGATTTGTATGCGATCCACGGTAATGCGCTTTATGAAAGTGTTATTGGGGAGTTGACCCCCTTCTTGGAAGGCAAAAGGCTTATCATTGCTCCCGATGCAGAGTTAAATTACATCCCATTTGGGGTCTTGCCGACCAATCAACCACAGTTAAAAAGTACTGGGGCTTCTATTTACAGACAAGTACATTTCTTAATTGAAGATCATCCTATTTATTACAATTATTCGGCGGGTATGTTTTTATTAAGCAAACGTCAAAGACCACACAAGAACATCCATAAATCTATTTCTACTTGGGCTCCTAACTTTACTGCAATGGAGACTATTATTAAGGATAAAGGTATTGGAGAAAAGTTGCGTCCCTTGCCTGGTGCTCAGCAAGAAGCACAGCACATAGCGGATATGTTTGCTAGTAATGCTTATATCAATAGTGCTGCCTCTGAATTACAATTTAAATCAAAAGCCCACGATTATAGTGTTTTGCACATTGCTACACATGGTGTTCTCAATGATTTAGATCCGATGTTTTCCAGTCTAATTCTGAAAAACGAAGGCTTAGAGGATGGTATTTTACATGCTTTTGAACTTTATAATATGCGACTAAATGCAGATTTGGCGGTATTAAGTGCTTGCAACTCTGGTATGGGAAAACTTGCCAAAGGAGAAGGTGTCGTGAGTATTGCTCGTGGGTTTTCTTATGCTGGTATTCCTAATATTATTATGAGTAAATGGCCCGTATCTGACTGGTCTACAGAATTGCTAATGAAGCAATTTTATAGAAATCTCAAAAAGGGAATGCCCATCGACGAAGCACTACAAAAGGCAAAAATTAAGTACTTAAATGAAAATAGAGAAAATGCCAATCTCTTAGCTCCTTTTTATTGGGGTGGCTTTGTTTTGTCAGGCAATAGCATGCCAATCAATTCCCTTAAAGATCCTGCTGCTGGTTATCTCTGGTATCTTGGTATTCTCTTAATAGCTGTAGCTCTTATTTCCTTACTAATCAAGGTTAAAGCTAAATTTTTCTAAAACTATTGTCCTTAACATCAATAGTTCGTTAAAAAACTTTATTAGCTTGATAATCAGCAAATTACATTCTTGTTGCATTTTGTGTTAAAACTTTGATTATCAAACTAATATAAATGTGCTTTTTTATCTTTTTGGTAAAAAAGTAAAAAAGCAACGAACTACTATAACATACTATTTGGGTAATATGGTTTGAAGTTTGTTGAATGCATTGATAGAATATAGAACCTCTTTTTTTAAACAATTTGTCTAATTTGTCTATATTCTTTCATTTTATAAAAATTCGTAGTTTGTTAGCCCCCTCTAGCAGCTTTTAAATGATTGACTATGCAACGTTTTCTTATCGTCCTTCTGTTGTTTTCTTTGTATTATTCTAGTAATGCTCAAGATACTATAAAGGTACTCTATGCGCAAGATTCCACTTCTATTATTCAACTGCACAACGCCTCTAAAGTAGTTTATACATTTTCTGATCCAGTCCTTTACAACAACCCAACAGAACTGCCTATTACACTACACCTTGGAGAGGCTACTATCACAGTATTAACTACTGCTCAAACGCAAACAACCGACCAAACAATAACCTCTGGAACATTTCCTTCCCGAATTTTAGACACACAACTAAAAGGGCATATCCTTTTTGGAAAAACATTGTTGCGTGCATTAGATAGTGTTGGTGTTGATTCAACGATTACCCTAAACACGCAAATCCTCCTAAAAGACAAAGTTATCACTGGTCCGTTATACCTAAATTTAAAAGGAGAGACTGGTTCTTATAAAAGATATTGGAATGAAATAGAATATTATGCGCTACTAGAAGAGCAAGCTATTGTACAAGATTCCATTCAAAAACTAACCGCAGATAATCAACGAGCCAAAGCATTAATGGATGCTAGTTACAAGTATGTAGTGGTTACCGCTAATCAAGTAGATGCCAACCAAAAGGAACTGGATAAAAAGTATAGTCAATTTAATACCAATATGGAAAGCCTAAAAAAAATAAATATGCGCATTGATGAGGCTTTCGAAAAATCCAAATCAGGGCAACAGTTAACAGAAGAAGAAAAAAAGCAAATTGCTTACTTAACAACAGATGGTAGTACTCTAAAAAAAGAACTCAAAAAACAGCCCAATGGCGCCGAAGCTTTAAAGGTTTTTGAAAAAATGTCTAAGGCTATGACACAAAATAAATCTGCTGAAAAACAATACAACAAGACCAAACAGGTTTATGACAATCAAACTCAACGATTAAAATCATTTACAAAAAGAGGACAAAAGATAGAACAACGCATCCAAACACTAAAGAAGTTGTTGGAGTTGTAAAAAGTGCTCATTATCTCGAATCACTTTTATGCTTGAAAATGCCTAAGACATCACAATTTGTCTTAGGCATTTTTATTTTTTTGCTTTGATTTACCACGAAACTAACCATAAAATAAAACCAAATAGTATTCATTCCATAACTTTATAGTTAAAATTTAATATTACATATACTAAAATTTATGAAATTTAATTTTTAGTCGTATACTTGTAATATTCAAAAACTCACACGAACTCATTGATTCTAAGTCAACTACTCCTTACCTACCCACTATTATCTTTAATCACATTAAAAATCAACACACATGAACTCCTTCAAGGTCAGAATATCCCTATGCTTATGGGGATGCTTAATTTTGAGTATGCTCTCTCTCAACGCACAAACTATTTCAACGTATCAGTTGCCACCACCTCAGCAGTTAACACCTTTGTTTATTGGACCTATTACAGGGAGTGGTATTTATTATGGTGCCACGCCCACTACGGTAGACCCCAACAAGCCTGTGATTGTCTATGTACATGGTTTTATAGATTTGAACAATGTTTGGTTTCTTCCTGGTAATGATATTTATGAAGATACTTATAATGCTCATCAAAATTGCGCTTTTGTTGCCATGACAAGAGGGCAAGGTATGTGGCAGAACGGACAACTTTTAGCACAAATGTTGGATGATATCACCCGACATTTTGGTGTTAATGATGTTGTCATTGTTGCGCATAGCAATGGAGGGAAAGCTTCAGAAGTTGCCATGATTACCCATAACCGTCGTCATAAAGTAGAACGCGTTATTACCTTAGGAACGCCTTTTTATGGCACAGAGTTAGCAAACTTAGCTGAAATGCCTGGCTTTAATTGGATCGTAGACTTAATTGGCTTGGGAGGAGGAACATCGACCTCTACTACTTACTATATGGGAGGTTATGCCCGCCCGATTTTAGACTGGCATTGGCGCAATCAACCTGGTAAATTCATCAACTTAGGCACTTGGGGATACGATAATGGCTCTAGCTTATTAAGGCCTGTCATGATTACTAGTGGTAACTTATTAAACTGGATGGGATCGGGTTCTTCTGTTGGTGGCAACGATGGCGTTACGCCGTATTGGAGTTCGGCACGTCGCAGAGGTCGCCCTCAATGGACACCAGGACATGGTAATCCTCTATCTAGATTTGACCACCTTGATGTGGCGCTTTCTAGTGCTGTTTGGAATACCATCGAACCTTTATTCATGGCACCACTTTCTTCTTTACGAGAGGATGTGACTCAAACCAATAGTGCAGAATCCGTTAATGCCACTATTTCTAGTCGTTTGCAATTTGTAGACTCTGAAGATGAGAACCGCTCGTTTACGGTAGAAAAAGGAATTAAAGACTTGGCAATGATTATTTTGCATCATTCTGCTAGTGATCAATTTACATTACAACAAATTCTTCCAAATGGCAAGCTAATTCCTGTAGCTATTGATATTAACGACATTCGCACAACATCTGATTTGATGGAAGGGGTATCAAGTTATATTCCTTTAGATCAATTGCCTGTTGGTCAGTACAAAATCAGCAGTCAAAATAAATTTGTTGCTCTTATTAATCATCGAAAAGGTGTAGAATTAGAATACAACAACCGCCACCAATTTGCTTTTGATAATCGTCCTTCTTTTGAGGTCAAACTAAATCACGCTGACCAATACGATTTATCTCAATTATCACTAAAAGCAATTATAACTTATAAGCATCATTTAGATGGCTCTCCTTTGAAAAAAGAGGTCACTACCCTCGAAGCCTTTCAGTCAACAGG
Organism: Aureispira sp. CCB-QB1; assembly: GCF_000724545.1. Taxonomy (GTDB): domain Bacteria; phylum Bacteroidota; class Bacteroidia; order Chitinophagales; family Saprospiraceae; genus Aureispira. Next base: position 249,794 of record NZ_JHBV01000016.1, read on the forward strand.
AGAAGGTGTGTATACTTTGCGCCCTACAAAACTTCTAGAAAATGGTGTTTACAATATTGTTGTACAAGCACAGCATCCTGACTTTCAGAAATCATTGGTAACTGGATTTGTTGTCAATACAAAAGAAGCCATTCCTGCTAAAAAAACAAGCACCACACTTTCAGCATTATCTATTTATCCCAATCCTGCAAAAGATTTTATTCAAGTTGCTTTTGAAAACAGCCAAGAAGCACAATTGAATATATATGATATTAATGGTAGAGTTGTGCACCAATACACCTGCACAGCAATTGGACAACAGCAAATCCAATTCGATTTGAACGAATTAAAACTAAGCCAAGGTACTTATTTCTTAGAAGTTCAAATGGGAGAAGAAAAAATGACAGAGATATTTGTAAAAATGTAATCCTAGAATCGTTCGTAAAATGATAGTTTAATTTAGTTTGAAGATTAGTACTACTAATCTTCAAACTTTTTTTAGCTGATTCGCTGATTAATATTCTTAGCAGTTCAATTCATTACTCCGTTGAAACCACGCAGTAGCAGCGCAGCTAACTAAAAGCAAAGCGCTCACGCAGCAAATCGTATTAGCTTGATTATCAACTTCACTAAAAGACTAATAATCAACGGCGAAGCCCTCACACGGTAAACTAATGCAAGATACTTTTTTATATTTTTACTTCGTGAGCCTGCGGGTTCGTAAGAAAACTAAAAAACTAAGCTTGCCGAGTAGGCTTGTGCTAGTGGCACAAAAGCCCAAGTTCATGACCAGAGGGAATAATCAACAGAGTATTAAAATTAAAATAACCCTTCTATTAAGGCATCATCAGCTACATTGGGCAATGTAACTTTTAAGTTTGGATTTAAATCCATAGCACGTTGAATAGCAGTTACGGCACCTTCATTTCTAGCCCAATTTCGACGAGCGATTCCATTATTAACATCCCAAAACAACATGGACTTAAGTCGACGGTCAGCTGCTTCTGTGCCATCCAACAACATTCCAAAACCACCATTCATCACTTCTCCCCAGCCAACACCACCACCATTGTGTAGCGAAATCCAAGTTGCTCCTCTAAAAGCATCCCCAACAAAATTTTGCACCGCCATATCTGCTGTAAATTGAGAACCATCATAGATATTAGAAGTCTCTCGATAAGGAGAGTCCGTTCCAGAAACATCGTGATGGTCTCTTCCTAAGACAACAGGACCAGATAACCGACCGTCTTTGATGGCTTGGTTAAAGGCTTCTGCAATACGGATGCGCCCTTCGCTATCTGCATACAAAATACGAGCTTGTGACCCAACGACCATTTTGTTCTCTTCTGCCTGCTTTATCCAATGCAAATTGTCTTCCATTTGCTGGCGAATATCATCAGGTGCATTGTCTAACAATGATTCAATAACTTCTGCCGCAATTTTATCAGTCATTTGCAAGTCTTCTTTTGTTCCAGAAGCACATACCCAACGGAATGGTCCAAATCCATAATCAAAACACATCGGTCCCATGATATCTTGCACATAAGAAGGATACTTAAAATCAACTCCGTTTGCTGCCATTACATCTGCTCCTGCACGAGAAGCTTCTAACAAGAAAGCATTTCCATAATCAAAAAAGTAAGTTCCCTTTTCGGTGTGTTTATTAATGGCTGTGGCATGGCGACGCAACGTCTCTTGTACCTTTTCTTTAAAAGCATCTGGGTCTGAAACCATTAATTCATTGGCTTCCTCATAACTTAGGTCTGCTGGATAATACCCACCAGCCCAAGGATTGTGCAAAGAGGTTTGATCCGATCCCAAATCGACATAGATGCCTTCTGCTTCAAACTTCTCCCAAACATCAACCACATTGCCATCATAAGCAATGGACACCACTTCTTTCTTTTCTTTTGCTTGACGTACTCTAGCACACAATTCATCCAAATCACTAATTACTTCATCGACCCATCCTTGCTCGTGGCGCTTGTAAGTCGCTGCTGGATTTACCTCTGCTGTTACCGAAATCACGCCTGCTATATTTCCAGCTTTGGGCTGGGCTCCCGACATACCGCCTAAGCCTGCTGTAACAAATAATTTTCCAGTCGTTCCTTTGTCGTCAATTTTTCGGCAACCATTTAAAACCGTGATTGTTGTTCCGTGGACAATTCCTTGTGGTCCGATATACATGTAAGACCCCGCTGTCATTTGTCCATATTGAGTAACCCCTAACGCATTAAACTTCTCCCAATCATCTGGCTTAGAGTAGTTAGGAATCATTAGACCATTGGTCACGACTACTCTTGGAGCATCTTTGTGAGAAGGAAACAATCCCAAAGGGTGCCCCGAATACATGACCAAAGTTTGTTCATCCGTCATCGTTGCCAAATACTGCATGGTCAATAAATACTGCCCCCAATTTGAAAAAACGCCACCATTCCCTCCATAGGTAATCAATTCATGCGGATGCTGCGCAACAGCAGGATCCAAGTTATTTTGAATCATCAACATAATAGCTGCCGCTTGCTGGCTTTGGCAAGGATAATCTTGAATCGGTCTAGCATACATCTCGTAATCTGGACGAAATCGATGCATATAGATTCTTCCATATGCCTCTAATTCTTGGGCAAACTCAGGTGCTAATACACGGTGTTGTTCTTTTGGAAAATAGCGCAATGCATTGCGTATCGCCAATTTTTTTTCTTCTTCCGTCAAAATATCTTTGCGTTTAGGAGCGTGGCTTACGGTATTGTCTAACGCTTTAACTGGTGGCAAATCACTTGGAATTCCTGCTAAAATTGCTTGTTGAAAGTCCGTCAAATGGTCAATCGCATTCATAATATTTTGATTTTAGTTTGTGCTGAATTAATAGTAAGATACTAGACATTATCATGAATGAAATAGTATGCCTACAAAAACATCTTTCTCTAATTGACTTCGTCAAAGGCTCTACTTCATAACTTATAGCTATGAGTTTGCGCTTGTCCTTGTCCTTCAAAAAATCTTGCTTTTTCGACAATACAACTCTATTCATGGTCATGTCTACTAATTTCTAGTGTTTGATACCTCAAATATAAGGAGTCCCAAGCTAGGTTTAAAAAAAGCATCCAAAAAATGCCCCCCTTATTAGTTTTAGTATACTTAAGAGTCTTTTTTACTACTAACGCACGATTGATTATTGGGAAACAAAAAAAGTTAGAAAAAAAATGAACGCATCCAATGTTCGTGTGTATAAGGAAGCGATTTTAATTTTTAGAGGGCTCAAAAGTAAAACTATAGCCTATTATTCTTAATTGTATGTTCTCATGAAAACCTTCAACTGCTTTTTTATACTTTGTTTTTTATATTCTATCGTCACCCTTGCTAAGCCGCCACAAAAAATTTATAGCATCACACGTCAAAACTTATCGGCAGAATACTACTTCAAACAAATTAATCTTTGGAAGCAAGAAATAGAAAAGAATCAACATAACCACGATGCTTGGTTCAATTATTTTATGGCCCATCAAGTACTCTTAGAAAAAGGAAGTATAAGTACAACAGACTTACAAGCAATAAACGAAGCGCTACAAAAAGCTTTGCCTGCATCTTTTGAAGCCAACTTTGCCCAATACGTCGTCCAAAAAGACATTCAGTTCTTACTCAAAGCTTTTGATTTGGCTCCTCACCGTTATGAAACATATCCTGATTTAATTCAATATTATAAAATCAGCTTCCAAGATGAAAAAGTTACTGATTTATGCCAAAAGTGGCTTGCTTCTGGCGAGTACTCTAGTGGTTTGCTGCATTGGAACTACAATGTTTTAGTAGGTTTGTCTAAAAATGCTATTTTACTAACAGAAGGCGACAACTATACGCACCCTTTATGGCTTTTGCAACATGGCAAAGGACTACGTCAGGACATACACGTTTTAAACTTAGAATTACTAACTCAACCTGATTATAGGAAGACTATTTTTGAGCAGTTAGAGATTCCTATGCTTATTTCTAACGAAAAACCTGCTATTGTTCGGCATTTATCACAAGTTCATTTGAATTACCCATTGTACCTTGGCATTAGCATTTCCAAAGGTTTGATCAAAAACTATGAAGAAGAACTCTATATTGTTGGCTTGGCTTTTAAACATAGCCCCAAGGCTTTTGACAATATTAGCACCTTAGTTGATAATTATGAGCAGCATTTCTTATTAGATTATTTAACAACTCCCCTTTACTACGACATTAGTCAAGACATTGTTCATCAAACGAATGTAAACTACCTTCCTGCATTTTTAATTTTGCACGATTATTATCAAGAGAATAATGAGTGGGACAAAGCCACCCAAATTAAAAGCTTAAGTTTAAAAATAGCGGATGCAGCACAAAAGGGAGACGACTTAAGAGCTTATTTGGACAACAACTTTCAATCTGGAAAATCAAAAACCATGATTGAGATTTCTCATAAAGACATTGAAGAGAACTTCGAACCCTTGGATTACAATTTAAACCTATATGCAGGGGTTACAGAGGTTACCAATGAAGTGTATGAATTATTCTTAACAGATTTGTTAAAGCGTAAGGAGTTTGATCAATTACAAGCTCATAAAATATACAAGACAGACTGGCGTAGTTACTTGCCAACAAAATTTCAAAATCTCCCCGAAGAACGCTTGTACCTACATGGTTCTCCAGATGATCCTGATGCTCCCATTCAGAATATTAGTTACGAATCGGCAACTGCATTTTGTGACTGGTTAACGGCTATTTATAATAATATCGAGCATAAAAAAAAGAAATTTAAACGGGTTCGTTTTAGACTACCAACGGAAGAAGAATGGATGTTAGCAGCCTCTACTCTTAGCCCTAATGCAGATACTACTGTCGTGTTTAAGGAATACCAATACTCTTGGGGAGGTCAATTTGTAAAAAATGCCCAAGGTTGTTTCTTGGCTAATTTTAATACCAGCAACTCAACAGCAAAAGATCCTAAAGACCAAGGAAGCCCTGCCTTGGATGGTGCCTTTTTTAGCTTGGTGGCTGATGCCTATTTCCCCAACAATTATGGCTTGTTTAATACCATTGGTAATGTTGCCGAAATGGTTCAAGAAAAAGGAATCGCCAAAGGGGGTAGTTGGTATCATGCTCCTGAAGTTTCTACCATACATCATGTGCAAACTTATACCGAACCTCAACCTTATATTGGGTTTCGAGTTTTTATGGAGGTATTAGAAGAAGGAACTCAAGATAAGATTCGTAAAGGTATGATGGGTCCTCCCAACACCCTACACCTTAAGGGCAACTTGTATATGGATGAGAGTGAAATCACCAATATTTCTTGGTTAGAGTACCAATATTGGATGAAGCAAAATGAAATTAACAAATATGAAACGACTCAATTAGACACAACGGTATGGATCAGTTTGGGTAGTCAGTATGCTTCCTTTCAGAAACTTTATCATACACATAGGGCTTATGCTGATTTTCCAGTTGTTGGAGTTAGCCATCAACAGGCTATTGACTATTGTCAATGGCGTTCTAAGGTAGTCAATGAAATGTTGGCGTTGAATCCTAGCAGTCAAAAGAAGTTTGGAAAAATTTTGTATCGCCTACCTACTCAAAAAGAATGGGAATATGCCGCAAGTGGAGGGTTAGACAAAAAAGATTTTCCTTATGGTTATAATACGTTAACAACTCCCAAAGGAGGTAAAAAAGTTTATCTAAGCTGGTCAAATTCAGAACATAGCAAAGACTCAACGGCTACCGCTAACGCTTATAGTTTTACTCCTAATGGAAAAGGTTATTACAATATGATTGGTAATGTTGCCGAAATGATTCAAGAAAAGGGAGTCGCCAAGGGAGGTAGTTGGATTCATACCCCCAATCAAAGTAAGATTAGCAATCAATTATCTTATGATGTGCCTAGTCCTTGGTTGGGTTTTAGATGCATTTGCGAAATTGGCTTGTAAAACAAACGCTATTTGCCTCCAATTAATCATTTTCAATAGTTCGTTGAAACCACGCAGTAGCAGCGTAGCTAACTACTACATTTTAAGACACTCACAATTTACCTTATGTGCACACAAGAAAACCATAACCATTTTGTACTCCTGTTCTTGGCACTGCTTCTTAGCAGTGCTGGGATACAGGCACAACAAAAACAATTTTTTAGCCTCAAAGGACAGTTGATTAATTCTGACAAAGATCCTATTGAAGTAGGCAATGTTCTTGTCCTCAATTTAATAGATTCTTCTTTGATAAAGGGAACCTATATTTTAGATGGCACCTTTGAACTAGAAGGGCTTTCTACTCCCAATTTCTTGGTAAAACTAACCGCATTAGGGTACACAGATACGATTTTCAATGTCCAAACTGACCTTAAAGAAGGCCTATTGGATTTAGGAATTTTGTCACTTAGTTATGATAATAACTTAACTATGATAACGGTAGAATCTACCGTTCCAACCTTTAAGTCTGAGCGAGGAAAAGTAATTGTCAATGTAGAAAAATCTATGTTGAGCAATAGTGGAACTGCCCTTGACGTTTTGCATCGTTCTCCCAAAATAATTGTCAATTCTAAAGATGAAGTTCAAGTATTTGGCAAAGGAGCTCCTATCTTGTTATTAGATGGGCAGCCCGTCACCGTTCAAGAACTCAAAACAATTCCTTCTACTGAAATCAAAGAAGTGGAAATCATCAAAAATCCATCGGCTCGTTACGATGCTGCTGGGCGGGCAGTTATTAATATTATTACTCGCCGACAAAACATAGAAGGTTACAATGGTAGAGCCTTGGTAAGGTTAACCCAAGCTCGTTTTTTCGGTGCTTTTGGCAATCTAAGTTTTAATTATAAAAAGAAAAAATGGTCTGTTGGACTTAGTTATGCGTTTAATTACGATAAAGACTGGGACGCTAATAATTACATCCGAACATATCCAACCAACGGAAAGGATACCATGCGCATGTTGAACAATATCGAAAGCATACGAACAATACCACAAGGACATTACTATCGTTTTAAATTAGGCTATAGACCTGACTCGATCAGTATCTTGGGGCTTCAGTATCGTGGCTCCTTTGGGCTGCACAACTCAACCATCAACAACGACAACCAAATCACATTGAACCATCATCCGTTTAATACGATTGCAGCGATTACAACGGGTTCGTCTAGTTCTATGAATAACTCTGTTAATCTTAACTATACTAGAGACTTAGATACTCTAGATAGTGAGATTTTCATAGCAAGTCAATATTCTAATTATACTCGCAATGGGTTGGACAAAATTAACCAGCAACAGCAAATGCCTCTAGACACCCAATACAATGCTTATCAAAATGGTTCTAATAGCAATATTCATATTTTTAATGGGCAAATAGATTTCACAAAAGGGTTTAAGAATCAAATTAGGCTTGAATCTGGGATTAAAAATGCTTTTATTATGAATAATAGTACCATTAGTTTTTTAGAGCAAAATAGTAGAGGAGAATGGGTTAGGGATAGTAGTTTTAGCAATGGTTATCGTTATAATGAAAATATATTGGGCATTTATAGTCAGATAAATTGGGAAAATGAAAAATGGTTTGTAGAAGCGGGCATCCGTGCAGAATGGACAACCTTACAAGGTTTTTCTAAAATAGAAGAACGCCCAATCTTAGGTCGCAATTATTGGCATGCGTTTCCAACGGCTTCTCTTAGTTATAACATCTTAGAAGATTTGACAACCTCTATTAGTTACACCACTAGTATTCAGCGTCCTAGCTTTGGGGATTTAAATCCTTTTGTCGATTTTATTGATCAATACTCGACCGAGACAGGTAATCCTTACTTAATACCTGCTTACACTCATTCTGCTGAATGGGCATTGACTTATATGGAAATGGCGTCCTTAGAGTTTGAGTTTGCCCGTACGTTTCATCACATGGATATTTTTATTGACAAAGTGGGCAACAACTTTAATATTATTACCAAGAATTATGACAAAGTAGACCAAATCAATGTTTCGCTCAATCTACCTTATGAGAATAAATGGTGGACAACCTACAATGCATTGGGTTTTAGTTATACTACATTACAATATGACAAAGGAAATGATTTACTAAATTATAGCCGTCCCATGTTTTATATTTACAGTTATAATGCCTTTAGAATTCCTAAGGTATTCAATCTAGAAATTACTTTTCAATATGTCTCTGGTGGCGCAGAAGGTTATTTTAGTTTTAATCCTTTTTACGAATTAGGGGCTAGTATTGAACGCAAATTTTTAGACGACAAGTTATCCATTCGACTATCTTTTAGCGATATATTATATTCTTACAGGGAGAGTGGTCGGTCTTTGGTCAGTAATTTTAACATCAATTATCACAACCGTTATAATACGCGTTATGCTCGTTTGGCGATAAGTTATAATTTTGGAAAATTGAAAGCTCAAGGTCTAAAAGATCGTTCTGTTAACCGTTCTGAAATAGGGCGAATTAAATAAAAGCTTCATGTTCTTTAAAACCAATTATCAACAGTTAAAAGATGAGGCATTGATGCAGCGAATTGTGAAAGGGCAATCAAAGGCTTTTGATGAACTGTACCATCGTTATTATGAAAAAATGTACTATTACTTTTTTCGGATGCTAGGACAGAATGCTGCCAAAGCGCAAGATTTTGTTCAAGACATGTTTGTTAAATTAATCGAACAACCTGAAGCCTTTGACTCTAATCGAAAGTTTTCTACTTGGATTTATACAATTGCTTCAAACATGTGCAAAAACGAATACCGCCGAAAAAGCAACCGTTTCTCTAATTTAGACGATTGTGAAACCATTCCTAGTCGAGGGCAAACCATCCCTCTGCAACTGGATCAAAAAATCTTTAACAAACACCTAGAATTGGCCATTGAGCAATTAAAACCCAAGCACAAAATCTGTTTCATTTTACGTTATCAAGAAGAACTAAGTATTCAGCAGATTAGCCAAGTTTTAGACTGTCCTGAAGGAACCGTAAAATCTAGATTACACCATGCCCTAAAACAACTGTCCAAACAATTAGCTATTTTTAATCCCCAAGCACATCAAAACAAAGAAGCTTTATGAATGATAACTACGAACAACTAGAGCAATTGATGCTTCAAAAAGACTTTGAAGATTTAAGCCTTGATGAACAACAGTATGTGCAGCATTGGATGTCTCCTCAGATTTACCAGCAACAACGCCTTATCTTAATAAAAAGCAAGCAAATCTTGTCGCAAAAGAAACCTTTGGATGGAAATACATTAGAAGATTTGCAAGCACGTTTTAAAGCTAAACACCAACCGCAGCAACAGACTCCTACAAGTATTCCGATCTATCAAGCCATCTTAGCAGCCGTTTTGGTTGGAATTATAGTTGGGTGGTTTCGCCCTGTTACAGAAACTGTTCTAAAAAAGGAGGTTGTTTATCTTCCCAAAGTAGATACCATTATCCAAGAAAAAATAAGGATTCAAGAAAAAATAGTCTACCGAACCAAAATCGTAGAAGTCCCTATTTTAAAAATAGATACCATCTATGTCCCCACCCTTGATAAAACGCATTTTTATCAAGAAAAAGATACATCAACTATTTTTGCCAAACAGCACTCAAAGGGTAAATCCATCCGAGAGATGGGAGATCTAATGAATTTTGTTGTTGGAGCAAACTAGCAACAACCTGCTATCAATGACCGCTCTGCTGGTTTTAAGAGGAAGCAGAAAAGCTCTTGCAGGATTTGCGCAATACCAAAGAAGCGGGCAAAATAACTTTCTGAGGTTTTAAAGAAGTAGTAGTTGATGAGTTAATTTGTTGTAACAATACTCGAACAGCCTCATCGCCCATTTTTTCAATCGGTTGAGCAACGGCTGTTACACCACAAAACTTGAATACATCTATATCATCATAGCACAATAGAGCAATATCTTCAGGAACTTTTATGCCGACCTGATTCAAATGCTCAAGACAAGCTTTTCCAATTCGATTGTTAATTGCATAAATTGCTGTAATTGGGTTTGTCTTATGCAGCATTTTTTTGAGCGAAAGTGCCACTTGATGTTCAATATCATCAAAAGCGATCTCACAAATATTGGCTGTCTGGATAGGAATATTTGCCGCAACCAAAGCATCTTTATATCCCTGTTCACGGTCTTTGATAGTACTTAAATGAGCTGGCGAAATAGTCAACAAACCTATTTCTTGATGATTGGAAGCCAATAGATGCTCTATAGCTCTCTTTGAACTGTTGTAGTTATCTACAACAATGGCATGCGTATTTAATTGGGGAACTTCTCGATCTATCAATACAAAAGGATATTCTTCTTTCTGCATTTCCTCCAACACAGTACTTTCTTGAAAAGTTGTTGCCAAAATCAATCCATCTACTTGCCGACCACGCAGCATTTGAATCAACTCTTCTTCTCGTTCGGGGCGTTCATCCGAACTACAGAAAATTAAATGATATCCTAATTTTCTCAAGTTCTCTTCAATTCTACGCGCTATAGTAGCATAAAAACTATTCGAAATATCGGTTACGATCAATCCTATCGTATTTGATTTTCCTGTTCGCAAGCCTCTAGCAATAGAATTGGGCTTGTAATTCAGTTCTTTTGCTTTTGCTTTTACCTTTTCTTGTGTTATGGGACTAATTCCATGTTGGTCTCCTTGTCCATTCAGAACCATAGAAACCAATGTCCTAGATACACCTAATGCTTGGGCTATATCAATAAGAGCAACTTTCTTTTTCATATCAATACGAATCAGTTTAAAATAGTTCGTACAAAATTTTGAAGGGAACCAACACTAACGATATCGAATATGATCATCGTCATTAAGCATATTTTTTACCCGCTCTTTAAGAACGATATTAATTAGCTCTGTATCGGAACTTTTTGTAGACTTGCTATCTTCAATTTTGTGTTCTGCAAACATATAATAAACTGTCCTAAAAAACAAAAAGACAACAAAAGGAGCAAAAAGAAAAATACTAGCTAAAGTTGCTAAGAGACCTTTATACAATTCTTCTTGATACAATTGATAAATCATTCGAATGATCTTAGAAACTAAATCTCTATTGGCAACCAACAAGATGATGGTCACGATAGGAATTAACATAGCAAATAAAATGCGAAATAAAATAATTGCCATAACAACAATAGCGACCACACTAACTATCGATTTCCATTTTTCTGGTGGTTTTTCGTTTCCATAATACTCTTCAACTTCCATTTTTATTTTTTTATAATTTTATACTTTTATCTAAATTATTAATATCTAAAGATTTCTAAGTTTTCAACAAGGAGACAAAAGAGATGGTTCTAAAAATCAAGGTAAATTTAGACTTATGGCTGCTTCTTTGAGACCAGATTATCAATACAACTCATTTTGCTCTACCTAAAAACATTGTATAGAAGGATATTTTATCTATTTTAAGAACAAAATTCCTTTTAATTGCATTAATAATAATACAAAAGATCGATAAAATGAGTTCCAAAATTTTAAACCGTTTAGTTGTATTCTTATTTTGGAATTGCAAGAGTCATTAAAAACGTCGCGTTATGAATCATCAAGAAGAAACAAACAACTATAATATAATGAAAGTTATTGGCTTGGGTATACTAATGATTGTTATGCTCATAGCTCTTTTTAACAAAAAAGACGATGCTAGTGTCTTTGGCATTCCTGGCAATACTATTCAAAAAACAGATACCACAATTACTCAATAACCTAAAACTAAAATCTTATGCGACATAATGAGGACGATTTATTGGAGTCTTATGAGGACAATGATGCTGAATATGACTTCTTTCAAGAATCAAAAGAAAATACAAACAATGTAGCCTATGGTTTAGTTATGCTAGGTTTCTTAGTTGTATTGGGAATTAAATTTGTCATGAGTCTAACAGATACCAGACCAGATGTAAATGCAATTATAATGCGACAAGTGAAACTCCTTAAAATTGCCGAACAAGCTACTACAACCGAAGAAGCACAAGCCGCTATGATTGAATACGACAGTTTGGCGAGAGTGTTAGATTTAATGGAAGAAGAATCGCTCTAGTTATAGTCAACATCCCTCAAAAAATGAGTACTAGCACCAACGTTTTCTTGCGATAAAGTTGTCGCCAAACCTAAGAAGCCTCTCTAAATAATTTAATTTAGAGAGGCTTCTTATTTTTTATTAGTTGCGATACGATTCTAAGGATTATATTTGCTGATACGCTGTGTACGCACAATGTTTCCATTAGCATCTCTCATACGTACCATATACATTCCTTTAGGGAGGCTACTAACATCATACTTTGCACCAGCATGATTAACCGAGTAATGTTCCATTTTTCGACCAACTACATTATATATTTCTATCAAGGCAACTCTATTGTAGTCATCTTTGATATGGATATAGTCTATTGCTGGATTTGGAAAAACTTTAGGAACAGTTGTTTCTTTCGAAAAATCATGAATAGCAGTATGTGTTCCTTGAGCAGCAGCACTGAATGTAATTATTTGTTCGGTTCCTACTTCATCTGATACATCATAAAGATGTACCTCTATATTCCCCATACCTTGTTTTCCATTGGGTCGAAAAGAGATTTTAAAATCATGCAACACTTCATTAGGTTCTAATTTAAAAGTACGTTTATTTACTAAAGAAGTATAACACTGATGGTCACATACAACCGCTTCCCATCCTTCAGACAAATTGGATTTCTTTACTTCCCAACTAAGTTCTATTGTTTTGGAAGTTAAGTTTCGAAGCACAACAGATGGGCTTACTTCCTTATCGATTTGCCCCTGCTTAGTAGCATAAGTAGCCGATACGTGGAAGCTACTTTGCCCTTGTAAGAGGAGTGCAACCAAAAGAAATGTAGTTATTAGTATAGTTTTTAACATAGGCGTTCTTTGATTTTGTCAAGCGTTTATTATTCTCTATGTGCTATTAGTATAAATTCTTACCACTTTCAACAGATTAATATTGGAGGGGTGTTGATGGAAGATAAGATAGTGGGTAGAATTTTACTTATTATTTAATATATGCAAATATCGTGTAAATTTAGATTTTTTATCCAAATATTTTGCCTTTTTTATTGAAAAGGTCAAAATTTAATCTATAAATAACTCACTAGAACTGAACAGTTCACAATCATTAAAAGTTCAATAACGATAGCAGATGCCACAATATTGAACAAAATAGAACAGAACATTACACTCATAATCGATTTTGGAGTAAAATTTTATATTTCAGAATATTGTTTTGTCATAAGTTCAACTTACCTAAAAAAATTACACAAATTAGGTTGTTTTTTAGAATTACTTTTTTAACTTTGGTGTAATACAACTTATGGACATTCTTTAATATCTTCATGTATTAATAAATCTAACTTTAGAAACGTTTTAACTTTAACAATAGTAAATCAAGTCTTATGAAAAAATTTTTATTATCAGCACTATGTGCTTTATCTACAACCGCACTTGTGCAAGCTCAAATAGCTAAAAAACCGCTTGTTGAACACTTTACACAGGCATCTTGTGGACCTTGTGCTTCTCAAAATCCAACAATGTACAATACATTGAATAATTTTGGTACAGCCAACTACACTAAGATTACGTATCAAGTATCTTGGCCTGGTACAGATCCAATGAATGCAGAATACCCTGCTGGTCCAAATGATAGAAGAAATTACTATAGTGTTTCTGGTGTTCCAGATGCATCTTTGAATGGAGGAGCTACAGCTGCACCCAATACAGCCATTACTTCCTCTACATTATCAAGTGCTGCTGCACTAACGACTCCATACGAAATAAGAGTTAACCAAACATGGACAAGTGGTACAAGTGTTGATGTGAATGTTGTTATCAAAAATGTAACTTCTGCTGCAATCGCAGATGCTGATAGATTCCACTTGGCAATGGTAGAAGAAAACATTACATTTGCATCTGCTCCTGGTTCTAACGGAGAAACAGCATTTTTCTATGTAGTACGTGACATGTATGATGCAAGTACTGGTAGCTCATCTACAGCTGGTGCAACTATTGGATCAATTCCTGCTGGAGATTCAATTACGTATACACTTACTCTAACGCCTCCTTCTTATATCAGAGATTTAAACCAAGTAAGTTTTGTTGGTTTTGTACAAAACAACGGTACTAAAGTAGTACACCAAAGTGCGAAGAGTGCAGCTGGTAACGTTCCTGGTTTGTTGAATGTTGGTGCTGCTGCTAACTCTACTGTTGGTGCTGGTTACTGTAATTATAACTTTACACCTTCTGTAAACTTTACTAATAATGGTGCTATTCCTGTTACTTCTGTAACAGCACAGTATACTATCAATGGTGGTACTCCAGTTTCTGAAACCTATACTGGTAACTTGACTTCTGGTCAATCTACTGCTATTACATTCCCAGGAGCAACATTGGCTGCTGGTTCTTCTAATGTAGAGTATACCATTACAGATGTTAACAATGGTGGTACTTATAGCCAAGGTCCTGTAACTATGGCGCCAGAAAGCTATAGCAAATTGCCTACAACTGCTGCTGCGGCACCTCTTACAGAAGGTATGGAGTCTGCTCCATTGACTTCTGGAACAGGATACTCTCGTACATTGGCAACAGGTATTTTTGATGCTGATGCTAGTATTCCAGAAGCAAGTTTCTCTGTTTTGGATGGTCCTACATACAACTATGGAGCAATTGGCGGTATGGCTGCATCTAACAGAAGCATCCGTTTCCGTTTCTTTGGGATACAATCTGGTTCTATGAGTGTTGTTATGAACAAAGTAAACTTAGGTGCTGGTTCTGCTGTAAGTTTTGACCATGCTTACCGTCAATACTCTAGTGAAAATGACCGCTTGGAAGTAGAAGTTTCTACAGATTGCGGTGCTACTTGGACTACTGTTTGGAATCAAGCAGGTTCTGCTCTTATGACTTTGCCAGCATCACAAACTCAATTTGTTCCTTCTGCTGCTTCTGATTGGAGATCAACTACTGTTGATTTAACTGCTTATGACAACACAAATGATGTTGTTATCCGTTTCAAAGGTACTTCTGCTTATGGTAACAACTTATTCCTTGACAACATCAATATCGCAGATGGTGTAGTTAGCGTAAACAATGTTCAAAAGGAAGCTGCTGAAGTTCGCATTATGCCTAATCCTGTAAGTAGCCAAATGACACTTGAGTTTACTATGGAAAATACTGCTGATGCTAATATCAACATCGTAAATGCATTAGGTCAACAAGTACAACAAGTAGCAAATGGTTCTTTCAGTGGAACAAATGTTCTAGAAGTAAATACTAGTGAATTAGCTGCTGGTGTATACTTTGTAAATATCGTAACAGAGCAAGGAAAAACTACGAAGCGTTTTGTACGTCAATAGTCTGTTCTAGTATATAATCAATTTTAACCATTGATTTTAAGAGGATGAAATGAATCATTTCATCCTCTTTTATTTTTATAAAAGAAAGTTCCTTCTCTCTTTTCACTTGCAAAAACCAACTATTTAGTTTAATCTTGTAAGTAGATGTTAAAGTATATGGATATATGGTAATTTATTCATAACTTTATATCTCTAATCAATTGATATTTTCCGTATAAAAATTTAAAATTAAAATTCTATGAAAAAGATACTTGCAGCTTTGACTCTTGTCGCCCTAATTTTTACTGCTTGTACAGAAGAAACTAAAACTCCTGTAACGGTTAGTTTATCTAAAACTTCTGCTACTGAATTAGGCTTAGCTAACAGTCACAGCCACATGAAATTCAGCGTTAGCAATTCAACAGCTAACGAAGCAACAATCCAATGGGAGCGTGTAGAAACAGCTGCAGTTACTGGATGGACTTACAGTGTCAATGGTAGCTCAACTGCTTCTGGTACATTAACAATTCCAGCAAATGGTTCTGTGGAGATTACTTTCATGATTATGCCAAATGGCAACGCTGGTGTTGGTACTGGAATGTTAAAATTCTATGATTCTGAAGATAAAACACTTACAGAAAAAGCATTCAACTACAGCTTAACAACAGTTACTCAATACTTTGAAATCATTACAATTGATCCAACTAGCCAAACAGTTAGATCAACAGATGGAGATACTGACTATAAAATGAAAGTATACAATCCCAATACTGCTGATATTACCTTGAACTGGAACTCAACAAAAGGTGCAAGCAATCCATCCAACTGGATTATAAATGTTTGCGATCCTACAATCTGTTTCCCTCCTAACGTTGTTAGCAATAACTTCGCTGTTCCTGCTGGGGATTCTGTCGACTTCAAGTTTACATTTAACCATGCCTCTACTGCTGGTAATGGAACTGCAACAGCTAATTTCTATGTAGCTACAGATAGTGCCGCTAGTTTGGTTTCTCAAATGGTAACACATACTGTTCAATAAAATAGAATTTCTATTTAGAAAAAATGAGCTATTCCGGCAATCGGGATGGCTCATTTTTTTTCCATAAAATTATGGTGGTGAATTATCTCTAGATAAGCATGTACAACATCTAGTTAATAGTCTATCAGTAGCAATGTTTTAGATGCTTGTTTAATATAAGATGGGGTATACAATTGTTTTATTCTATCCCCTTATTTTCTTGCCATGCCTTTATCCTTTTATCAATTTCTTTTTTCGGAAGTCTATTATTCAATTGAAATAATAAATCCATTTTTTCAGCAGCATCAGTGAAAGAGAGCAATTCTTTTTCTACAAGTTTATCAAAAATGTAAATAATACCTCGAACTTCTATTCCATTTTTCTTTGCTTGTTTCCTCAGTTTTCCGTCGCCAGTAAGTAATGTTCCCATTAGTTTTTTGCTATAGTACCAAACAGAACAATCTTCAAAACTAAGACCATTATTATCATCCAAAAGACTTTGAATTCCCCGATAATCTTCATTATTTATAGTTTCTATTATAATCAAAGATGTATCGTCTTTAAGTTTTTGAATGGCTTTTTTCTGTTCATCATTAATTTCACTGTACACAAAATCAGTAGTGTATAGCTCAAAGTCCAACTGTGAAAACTTTTCCAACAGATCAAGTTTAGCTAAATCAATTAATATGTTAGCATCGTTTATTACTATTTTCATGTTTCTAGGACTAGATTAATGCATAATTCTCTTTAATACTTTCAATACTTTTATTAAGAAGAGAAGAAGCTTTACTCATTGAAATATCTTCTTGAGCTAGTGCCCTATAAACCAACTGTTTAAATCTAAATGACTTTTCTGGAGTTTGAAACCTCGAATGGTAAATAGTTTTCTTTAAGCTAGGATTGAAATTAATTTTCTTATAAAATTGTTTATGATACTCTTTAGGTAAAACACCTAATTCTACAAGCCTATATATGATAGCAGGTATACTGATACCATATTTTTTCTGAATAGATACTAATTCAGTAAAACTGATGTGCTTTCTCTTTCCTCCAAATTCATTGATTAACATTTTCCTTGGTAATAAAAACTCTGAAGCAAAGCGATGACAAAATTTTTCTTCTTCAGCCAATTCACAACGGGGTATTTGAAGCAATAAATGACCTAATTCATGTAATAAGGTAAATCTTTTTCGTTCAACAGGAAAATTTCCATTAACTACAATTACTGGATATTTATTGTCTATATAAGTTGCTAACCCATCAAATTTATCATCTGCATCATATATTTCGATAATTTTTATTTCTTTATCCTCTAAAAGTTGTATGATATTATAAATAGGATCTACACCAATACTCCAACTGTTTCTCAAAGAGAGAACAACAGCTTCTATATCTAATATAGAATTTATTGTTTTATTCGAAATAATATTATTAAAGGATGAGTCAATGCCTAAAACACTTTCAATCCAAAGATAATTTTCTAGTTTTATTTTGATTTGCTCTTTAAGAGAGTTTTCCTTTTTGGCACTAAAACTAGATTTTTTTCTAAAGTTAACTTCTCCTAATTCAATTTTAAAAGAACGAAAAAAGTAGTCAACTTTTTGATCAAACAGCTTAGAAAGGCTTAGTAACTTTGAGCTAGGAGGAATAGAAACTCCATTTTCATATTTACTAACCATTTGTTTTGAAACACCAAGCTCATCAGCTACATTTTGTAGAGAAAGCCCTTTCAATTTTCTAGCACTTTTAATTCTATATCCTACGATATTTTCCATGTATATTGTATTTTCAGTTGACAAAACTATAATAATATACGAAAAAGTCAACTAAAAGTTAAGTTTCTGTAGTATTTTCGCAACAGCTCAAAAACAAAAAATCGGTAGAAAAAACTTTCCTACCGATTTATCAATTAAAACTATCTATTAGAGAATCCTTTCTTCATAAGTATTCCTAAAGCTCAATAACAGAACTTCTAAAGCGGAATAAAAAAGAAAAGCCCCCTATCCTTCTTGCTCTAACAAGCCATTGAAAAACTCAATAAAGTTCGGAATAGTCATGGCACCTTTATCGCCATCTTCTACCCCTTGCATACGAACAGAAACGGTCTCTCCTTCTACATCATTCCCCCCAACGATCAACATAATAGGCACCTTTTTCACTTCCGCATCTCTAATTTTGCGTTTCAGGGTTTCGTTTCTATCATCCATATACCCTCTAATGTCCTGAGCCTCCAATTTGTTTTTCACTTCATTGGCATAGCTGACAAATTTATCAGAGATTGGTAAAATGGCGTATTGCTCAGGTGTTAACCACAATGGGAATTTCCCTGCTGTATGTTCTATTAAAACGGAAATAAAACGTTCCAATGAACCAAATGGCGCACGATGAATCATCACTGGGCGATGTTGAGCATTATCTGCTCCTGTATATTCTAACTCAAAACGCTCAGGCAAGTTATAATCTACCTGAATCGTTCCTAGTTGCCAAGAACGTCCCAAAGCATCACGAACCATGAAATCCAATTTAGGACCATAAAAAGCAGCTTCGCCTAATTCTGTTACCGTCTTTAAATCCAATTCTTGAGTTGCCTCTATAATTGCTCGTTCAGCAGCATCCCAATTTTCATTTGAACCGATGTACTTCTCTGGTTTTTCTGGATCACGCAAGGAAATTTGTGCTGTAAAATCACTGAAGCCCATCTTACGAAAGACCAATAACGTCAAATTGAGCACTTCAATAAATTCATCTTTTAGTTGATCTACTGTACAGAACAAATGAGCATCATCTTGAGTAAAACAACGTACTCTAGACAAACCATGCAACTCACCACTTTGCTCATAGCGATATACTGTCCCAAATTCTGCGATTCTTAACGGCAACTCTTTGTAAGAATGCGGTTTGTGCGCATATATTTCACAATGATGAGGGCAGTTCATTGGTTTGAGCATAAACTCCTCCCCTTCCTTAGGTGTACTAATTGGTTGAAAACTATCTTCTCCATACTTCTCATAATGCCCAGAAGTAATGTATAGATTTTTGTGTCCGATATGAGGAGTAGTTACCAATTGATAACCACGCTTAATTTGTTCTTTTGTCAAAAAGTCCTGCAATCTATTTCTTAGGGCAGTTCCCTTAGGCAACCAAATTGGCAGACCTGCTCCAACTTTTTCAGAAAACATAAACAGCTCCAATTCTTTTCCTAGCTTTCTATGATCACGTTGTTTAGCTTCCTCAATCATCTCCAAATACTCTTTCAACTCTTTTGCTTTTGGAAATGTAATTCCATAAACACGAGTCATTCTAGCATTTTCTTCATTGTTTTGCCAATAAGAGCCAGATACCTTTGTCAATTTGATAGCTTTGATAAAACCAGTATGTGGAATATGTGGTCCACGACACAAATCGGTAAATCCTCCTTGTTTGTAAAAAGTAATGGTTCCATCTTCCAACTTTTCTAGCAATTCCAGCTTGTATTCGTCTCCTTTCTCTGTAAAGTATTGAACAGCATCACTTTTACTAATCGGCTCTCTTAGGTATTCATTTTTTTGGCGCGCCAATTCTAACATTTTTTTCTCAATAGCTTCAAAATCATTGCTAGATAAAGTTCGATCTCCCAAATCTATATCATAATAAAAGCCATTTTCAAGAGAAGGACCAGCCCCAAACTTAACCCCAGGGTACAAGGCTTCCAATGCTTCTGCCATTAGATGTGCCGAAGAATGCCAAAAAGTAGCCTTGCCATCATCATCACGGAAGGTTAACAATTGTATTGCTGCATCATTTTCAATAGGACGAGTGGCATCCCATACTTCGCCATTTACTTTTACAGATAATACATTGCGTGCCAAGCCTTCACTAATTGATTTGGCAATGTCTAGTCCAGTTGCTCCTGACTCATACTTACGAACGCTGCCATCAGGAAGAGTAATGTTAATCATTTTGATTTTTTTTGTTCCCCAGTATATTATAATACTTCGTGGCTTTTTTCATTTTTTACAAAAAATAAAAAACACCCTTACATCAATTTAATTATCAACCTTTTAAAGCGCTTAGCAATAAAAGCACATCTTGCGGATAATTCAACTGATTCGATTTACTCCGTAGGCGCTTTACTTTTAGTTAGCTGTGCTGCTACTACGTGGTTTTCACGAAGTAATGATATTGGAGAATAGTTATAAATAAATTAATAGAAACCGCTTTGATCTTTCCCCAAATACAAACATGGTTCTTGATCATTGCTTTCAATTGCCCAAAATAGGGAAATTATTATAATACACAACCACTCTTAAGCCATTTAAATTCAATAAATATGAGTTTTTTAATCTTAATTTTTTTCTTGTAACTTACACTCCAAACCCAACATAGGTTTTGTAGTTGGTCAAATACGGATTTTAAGGCTCTGTATATTCATTAATTTTTTTTGAACCATCTAATTTAGTCTTTGGGTGCGACTATATTTAATTTAATTAACAATGACTATTCAAGATAATTTCAATCCTCCTCAAAAATCAATTGCAGTACTGCCTTTTGTCAACATGAGTGCCAATCAAGAAAACGAGTACTTTAGTGATGGCATGACCGAAGAAATTATCAATGCCTTGGCAAAAATCCCCAGCTTAAAAGTAACTTCTCGTACTTCTTCTTTCTTCTTCAAGAACAAAAACATTCCTATCGGTCAAATTGGGAAAGAATTAAATGTTTCCATTATTTTAGAAGGCAGTGTTCGTTTGGCAGGTAACTTAATGCGCATTACAGCTCAATTGATTGATGTTAGAGAGGATTTTCATTTTTGGTCTGAGACCTTTGATCGTTCCACAGATCATATTTTTGCAGTGCAAGATGAAATCAGTTTGTTAATTGCCGATAAGTTGCGAGAACATTTAGGGCATTTTGACATCAAAGAACACCTAATAGATGCTCCAAACCTCAGTACTAAGCATTATCAAATCTATTTAAAAAGCAGGTATTACATTTTAAAGATGACTGCTGTAGGGATCAACCAAGGTGTTAAAATGCTTCAAGAATTGTTAGCAACTCAACCACATTTTCCACAAGCATATTTAGGAATGCACTTGAGCTATACGTTACTAGGAACCATTGGGCTAATCCCTGCTAATGAAGCTTTTTTGAAAGGGCAACCCTACTTAGAAAAAGCGATTGAATTATCCCCCAACTTAGCAGAGTGTCAGCTGCATTTAGCTTGGATGAGTTGTTTGCGGGAATGGAACTTTCCTCAAACCTATGTTCATATCAAAAAAGCATTGGACACCACTCCTACTGTCGAAGCATACCAAACAATGACATCTATTTTAGTGGCAGAAGCGAAATTTAAAGCTGCGCTTCACTACATAGATACAGCTTTACAAATAGACCCTTTTTCGGGGATCAACTATCATTTAAAAGGATATATTTTCTACGCTCAAGAACATTACGAACAAGCCATAACGCATTTCCAAAAAAGCCTTCATTTCAATCCTAATTCCTCGGTTTCTATTTTGTATTGGGGGCAAGCCCTTTTATTAATGGGAAAATATCAAGAGGGCATGGCTTTCTTTGAAAATAGACCCAACGACAAAACAGGAGACATACAACGTCTAGGAGGCATCACATTAGCACATGCTGCCATGGGACATCGAGCCCAAGCAAAAGAAGGGATAAAAAAACTAGAAGCACTTCTAGAAACTGATTTAATAGATCGTGCATCCAATTTACTTATTATTTGCCATGCTATGTTGGGCGAACAAGAAATGGCACTTCAGTATATCGAACAAGGCGTACAGCATCGTTTGCCTATGATGATTTATTTAAATATCGAACCTTGCCTAAAAGATCTTCGAAAATCGCCTCGTTTTCAAGCCTTGATGCAAACTGTCTTAGGGCAGCCTGTTGTTGTAACAGAAACGAAGAAAAAATATAAAAAGTCTTCTTTGAGTGAAGCAGAAAGCCTGTACTATTATAACAAACTTCAACAAATCATTTTAGAAGAAAAGCCTTTCTTACAAGCAAATTTGAGTCTTAGAGAGTTAGCTCAAATGCTCCAAATTCACCCCAATAAATTATCAGAATTGCTCAATGAGAAAATTGGTAAGAATTTCTCCGAATTTATTAATTATTATAGAGTAGAAACATTTAAAAAGTTAGCTCAATTACCCGAAAACAGTCACCTTTCCTTACTAGGACTTGCCTATGAGAGTGGTTTTAATTCTAAAACAGCTTTTAATACTTTTTTTAAGAAAGAAACAGGAATGACTCCTAAAAACTATTTAAAACAATCTTCATGACCTTGGTTCTCACCAACTAATTTTTAGGCAATTCGTTCGCATTTATAATCTCGAACGATTGCTTTTTCAAACTCCACTACATTTGTGTTATCAAATTTACTTACAAAAAATAGTATCATGACAAACACAACTATGAAAGCAATTGTCTGCCATCAATATGGAGGTCCCGAAATTTTAGAATATACAGAAGTTGCCCTACCTAAATTACAAGACAATGAAATTCTTATTCAGATTAAAGCAACGGCTGTAACGGCAGCTAGTATTTTTATGCGAACAGGAAAACCTTACTTTGGAAGACTATTTACTGGTCTAACCAAACCCAAATTAGCAATTCCTGGTACTGACTTGGCAGGCGAGGTGATAGCCATTGGAAAATCAGTTCAACAATACGCAATTGGGGATAAAGTAATGGCTGCTACAGATTTAAACTGTGGTGCTTACGCAGAATACATTTGTTTGCCAGAAGATAGTCTGGTTGTCAAGCAACCACACAATATGACCGCAGCTGAAGCCACAGGCATGATTGACGGTGCCTCTACCGCCTTATCTTTTTTTAGAGATACAATACAATTAAAAGCAGGGCAAAAAGTCTTAATTAATGGGGCTTCGGGGAGTATCGGTACAGCAGCCGTGCAATTGGCAAAATACTTCGACACAGAAGTAACAGCAGTTTGTAGTGGCAAAAATGAAGCCCTAGTTCGTTCTCTAGGAGCCGATTTTGTCATTGATTATACTCAAAAAGATTTTACCAAGCAACCTACAAAATACGATGTCATTTTTGATACCGTCGGTAAGCTTAGTTTTTCTAAGAGTAAAAAAGCACTAAAGCAACAAGGCGTATTTTTAACTCCTGTGCTATCTATGGCGGGTATGATGCAGATGCTCATAGGTAACCTCTTTCGTCAAAAGAAACTCAAATTCTCGGCTACTGGACTTCGATCAGAAGCACTACGCAAAAAAGATTTGTTGTTTTTAAAAGATTTAATTGAAGCGGGGAAACTGAAAACCGTTATTGATCGAGAATATACTTTAAGTGAGATGCAAGCAGCCCATCGTTATGTCGAAACAGGGCATAAAGTTGGCAATGTCGTCGTTGTATTTAAATAATGATTCTAAGACAAGTCTTTCTTAATATACCTTTTTAACTTTTTCTAACTAAAAAACCTATCCATCACTCCAACTTTTCTCTTTTGTCGATAATTTTCTATCATACATCCCATTTATTCTAAAAAATGAACTTCTAATCCCCTTTCTAATGTATATAGCTATACTTGGTATCATAAAAAAAACAAACTACTGCTTTGTTCAATTATTTTTTAACGAAATATTTTTTTCTCAAAATGGACTTACAAATTTCTCCCTATCCTGGCTCATTTCTTCTTGCAAAAATGAATCCTTCAGAAAAAATTATTACAGAAAAGGGAGTGCTAATTTCTTGTAATGGGAGATACCACCAAGAAAATAAAATCGAAGCACGAGGTGTTAAAAATTGGTTGGCAACAGCTTTTGGTAAGAGTCTGATTTATAATATGTATACGGCTCAAGAATCGGTTCAATTCATATTTGCCCCCAAAAACAATGCAGAACTATTTTCTTTAGATATTAATGCTCAATGCCCTGTTTTATTTGACCCTCAATCGCACTTTGCTAGAACCACTGGTTTGGATATTGAACTTGCCAAACAAGATTGGAAAAGTGCGCTCAACGATGGTCTAAAATTACGTACAAAAGGTAAGGGAAACTTAATCTTAAAGGGACATGGAACCATCTTAGAGCAAACTATTAACACACAGAAACCCATCTATATAGATGAAAGTGCTTTGGTAGCTTTTGAAGCATCTCTTAGTCTAAAAACAATTTCTAAAAGCATTAAAGAGACCCTAACTAGTGGCGAAGGATTTTTGTGCCAAGTAACAGGAAGTGGCAAAATATGGTTGCAAACTCGTACAGCTGGAGAGAGTTCTGGCGGAAGCGGCGTGGTCAGCAATCTATTTTAATTAACATCCTATTTTTTATCATTTTTTTACTTCAATTAATCTTATTTACCTTAAATGAAACGAACATTTATACTAACCATTCTATGCCTAACAACATCCATTCTTCAAGCGCAAACCCCTCGCATTATTAGCAAAAACAAAGTTGATTGGAAACAATTTCCGAAACTATATACAGATATTAACAAAGAGCAATTTATCAAACCTTTTAGTGCTCTTTCAGAGGTTGATGTCGAAGAAATAACCTACTGGAGCGATAGTTTAAAAATTGAAGCCTTTGCCGCCATCCCCAAAAAAGAAGGGAAATATCCTGTTATCATCTATAACCGAGGAGGAAATAGGGATTTTGGAGCCTTGCAACTGCTTAAGGGAAAATTTAAATACCCTGTGGCTTACTTTTTTACGCAATTGGCAAAAGAAGGGTATATTGTCATTGGGTGTAACTACAGAGGTTGTGGCAAAAGTGAAGGAAAAGATGAATTTGGTGGAAACGATGTCAATGATGTCTTGAACTTAATTGAGGTATTAAAAGAAATTCCTCAAGCCGACGTTTCTCGAATTGGTATGTATGGCTGGAGCCGTGGTGGCATGATGACCTATCTTGCGCTAACTAAAACCAATCAAATCAAGGCAGCAGTAGTAGGTGGAGCTCCTACCGACAATATGGCTATTGAGCGCCCTATGATGGAAACGGGTGTCTATGCTGAATTAATCCCTAATTACTGGAAAAACAAAGATGTTGAACTAAAAAAACGCTCAGCTTGCCATTTTGCTGAACAGTTTTCTAAAGAGGTTCCTATTTTAATTCTACATGGTAATGCTGACTGGCGTGTAAAATCTACACACGCTTTAAAGCTTGCCTTGGAATTAGACAAGTACCGTGTTCCATATCGTTTAAAAATATTTGAGGGAGGAGATCATGGTTTGGGTGCTTTTAGACCAGAGGTTAATAAAGAAGTTTTATCATGGTTTGAGCGATTTTTAAAAAACAACGAACCTGTTCCCAATATGGTATCTCCCAACAAAGAATAAAAGCGTCTGGTATTGGAGTGTATAGCACTACTTTTATTCAAAAATAAAGGAAGAAGAGATGGTAGGTAAACTACCATCTCTTTTTTTAATTTGTTTTACTTACAACAATTGGGGATGCAAAAAGTACCTTCTCCTTTGCAACAATCTTGCTGATTCGTACAACAATTAGGCACACATTCACTTTGCCCACAACATGATGTATTGTTCTTTGCTGCAAAGGCGGTTCCTATTGCTAATAATAATGTTGTTCCAGTGATCAAATAAATTGCTTTCATAATAAAAATTAGTTTGTGTTGTTCTTTCAACAACCTGTTTTGAATTAAATAACAACTTACTAGACGACAATTTTTGAGAAAGACGCAATTGTTATTTTTTTCTTCTAAATTTTTATTTGTAGCTTTAACCGCTATACACGATGCTGTGTTTTAGCAAATTATTGAATTGAATAACTTATAATATTCTTACTCTATATGCTAATTGAATCAGATATCAAATTAGGTTTTAAAGACGTCATGTTTCGACCTAAACGCTCCACTCTAAAATCTCGATCAGAGGTTACTTTGCAACGTGAATTTTCTTTTTTAAACAGTCGCATCTACTGGAAAGGTGTTCCTATTATTGCTGCCAATATGGATACTGTAGGAACCTTTGAGATGGCACAAGCCCTAAGTCAAGCACAGTTAATTACAGCGATACACAAACATTATACAATACAACAATGGGCAAATTTCATGCAACATAGCAGCCCTTCTATTGTTGACTATATTGCTGTTAGCACTGGAACTGGAAAAAAAGATGCTGAAAAGTTAGATCATCTTTTGCAAGAGCATACTGCCTTAAAATTTATTTGCATTGATGTTGCCAACGGTTATTCTCAGCACTTCGTAGATTTTGTAAAAAAGACTAGAGACAAATACCCTGATAAAGTAATACTTGCAGGTAATGTTGTCACAGGGGAAATGGTAGAAGAATTGCTGCTCTCTGGTGCCGATGTAATTAAAGTAGGTATCGGTCCTGGTTCTGTCTGTACAACTCGAGTTAAAACAGGAGTAGGCTATCCACAACTTTCAGCCGTTATTGAATGTGCAGACGCTGCTCATGGATTGGGTGGACAAATTATTTCTGATGGAGGCTGTAAAATTCCAGGTGATATTGCCAAAGCTTTTGGAGGAGGTGCCGATTTTGTAATGCTAGGTGGTATGCTAGCTGGTCATGATGAGAGCGGAGGCGAGACGGTTACAGAAGCCGATAAATCTTTCAAATTGTTTTATGGAATGAGTTCGGAAACTGCCATGAACAAACATTCGGGTGGTGTAGCAGAATATCGAGCTTCTGAAGGAAAAACAGTCAAAATTCCTTATCGTGGTGCTGTTAATGCGACTGTTCAAGATATTCTAGGGAGTTTACGCTCTACTTGTACTTATGTCGGAGCCAGAAGGCTAAAAGAATTGACCAAACGTACCACGTTTATACGAGTACAAGAACAACACAATACTATTTTCTCCAAGTAGTTGTTTTATGCTAACTTCAGAATATGAAGTTCTAACTCGTTCCAATATTGAATGCTTCTTTTGACCTTGAAGCATTCAATATTTTTTTCCTATAGTTTTCTATATCATCAAAATCAAACTTCCCGCCATTACGACCATTCCCAAAACAACACCATATATCGACAAATGATGTTCTCCATACTCTTCTGCTGCAGGTAATAATTGATCTAAAGAAATAAAAACCATAATTCCCGCAACCCCCGACAAGAGAACTCCCATTAAAGTTTCATTCAGATAAGGCATCAAAATAAAGTAACCTAAGATTGCCCCTAAAGGCTCTACAACTCCTGACAAGAAAGAATAACCAAAAGCTTGTTTGCGATTCCCTGTTGCGAAATAAATGGGCATAGAGACAGCTATTCCTTCTGGAATATTATGAATCGCAATGGCTATCGCTATTGTCAACCCTAATTCTGGATCGTCTAAAGCGGTTACAAAAGTCGCTATTCCTTCTGGAAAGTTATGAATAGCTAAAGCTAGTGCCGTTAAAACCCCTATACGCATTAATTTTTTGGGATCTGGCGCCCCTTCTTCTACCAATTCTTTTTCCTTTAGCCCTGTAGAAAATTCATGTGGATTTTCTGCCTCAGGAATCAGTTTATCAATAATCGCAACCACCAACATTCCTACAAAAAAAGCAATCACTCCGTAGGTAGTTCCTAATTTTTCATCATTATGATAAGCTTCTGTTAATTTGATGATCGCTTCTGGCAAAATTTCTATAAAAGAAACATATAGCATCACTCCTGCTGCAAATCCCATTGCAAAAGTTAATAATTTGGTGCTTTTATCTTTTACAAAAAAAGCAATGGCACTACCAATTCCTGTTGCCAATCCAGCTAAGATAGTTAGCATAAAGGCGATTTGTACGTTTTCTTCCATAGATCACACAAGGCAATTAGATTTAACTAACAATATTTTTAGACAAATCTAAAAATATTGTCAAATATTTCAAAACTCTTGAGCAAATAAATAACGATACTCCTTGGGATGCAATTAACTGAGCCTAAAAAAACAAGAGGTTTTTTCTAAAAGAAAAAACCTCTTGCCAATTGCTCTCAACGGAAGCAATAAATATTGAAAAACTATTTGTTTAATTGCTCATAACCTACAACCAACTGTTGGTTAATATCTATTTGAGAATCCGTCAACTGCTTATTCAAAGCATACAAATCTTTTAATTCTAAACCGTATAATTTAGAAATTTCATACAATGTCTCTCCTTGTTCCACTACATGAATGGTTGTTTTGGTATTGGCAACAGGATCCATTTTAATCAAAGGATTTTTACTTTTGCTAGGAACTGATCCATCATCAACAACCTTTAAGGCTTGATTCAAGCCTAAAGCATATCCTTCTAGATTATTAATAGCCACTAAACGCTGTATCGAAATGTTGAACTTCTCTGAAATAGTATATAAGTTTTCTTTTTCTTTTACCAAGTAAATTCCACCAGGTAACAGTTCGTTAGCCAAAGCCGTACTCGCTGCATTAGTTGTATTTCTTGATTCCGTAGGATTCATTGGCTCTTTAGCAGTTGGAGCAACTGGCTTCGATATTGGCTCAATAGAGCGTGCCGTAAAACCTCCTAATTTCTTTGACAACCACAACCTTTTCTCTACATCAGACATTCCTACAGTATCTTCAATAATAGGTCGGCTTGTCGCCACAGGAACTTCAACAACGGTAGGTACTGTTGTGACAACAGGTGTATTGCAACGCTGTGCAACAAATGTTGACAAAGGAATATCATTGATACGCTGTAATGCCAATTCTCCTTGAGAAGTGTAAATTCTATCGACCCCTACGGTAGAAACAACACTTAAATGTTTGATTGGTGTTTCTACATGGCGACTAACAATTTTGAATTGATAACTAGCCAAACAAGAGTTGGTGCCTTTCTTCTCAAAAAACACATTCCGTTCTTTATTGGTTTGTTTATTTAAAATTTCTCCTGGTTTGGATACTAAGTAATCGTATTTAAAACCATAAGTAGGATCATCATAAACAATACCTGATTGGTTTTCTGTCAAAGTGGATACAGAACGAATTTCGTATAAAACATACTTTGATCCCTTTTCTACCACCATATAAGCCATCTTTTGGTTGGAATTGATTGCATCCATTAAGACTGCCGATATCTTAGTACGATCTTCGCACATAAACGGTTTCACAGGAATCTCATTCACAACTTTTTTATTTAAATTTAACGGATCTTTCTGTACTCTAAATATTGCTTTTGTGGCATCATTAATCGAAATATAATAATCGGTATAAGCAATATCGTGAAAAGTATTTACACGTTCATAATCAAATTTTTGCATACAAGCTGGATCATAAAAGAAGTACACAGAAGATTGTGCATACGTTACAGCTGTTGTCAATAGCAAAAGTAAAAACGTGTAAGTATAATACGTAATTTTCATAAGTAAACTATTGGGTTAAATAAATTGATACAATAATGTATTTACAATTGTTCTATCTATTGTCTTGTTATAATTTGTTAAGCCTTAGGCAAGATTTTTTCATACTATAATGTCGATTAAAATTATCACTTATAATCTACTGTTTACAAAACAGTTACTTTCAAAAGTAATACCAAACCAAACCCACCTAAAACCAAACCTGCTAGTCTTCTAACATATAAGAAGTGATGTGCCTGCAATTTATTGCGAATGGTTTTGGCCAAGTAGATTTTTAAACAATCCGTCAAAATTACTACTGACATCACAGCAATGTACAATGCTGCCGTTGCTCCTCCTATATAATTGCTATTAATTGCAAAGGCCATCAACCCCATCCAAAAAAGCAGTGGTGTTGGATTAATGGTATTAATCAAAAAGCCTTGCAAAAAGTAAGCAAAATAGGCTTTCTTAGATACTTTGTAATCTACAATCTCTACATCATCTAACCCCTTGGTAGACACAGATTTTGTCAACAACAAACCTGCTCCAAACAACAACAATAAGCATCCTCCTATTGTTCCACTATACCACACAAAGGTCGCTTGTTTAACCTCATCTGCAATAATCTCCTCTACCCAAATTGCCCCCCAAAAAGCTAGAAAAATATACAGCAAATCACTCACCCACTGACCAAGGGCTAATGCAAATGCTGCCTTAAAGCCATGCTCAACTCCTAATTGTAGCATGGTAAAAAATATTGGTCCTACAAATACACTTAATATCAGCCCTGCTAATGCTCCCTCCAATATTGCACTTACTATCATTTTTTTGTTTTGATTCTCTTTTATAATAGTCCATCTAATACTTTGTTACTATAAAATTATAGTAGTTAGCTACGCTGCTACTGCGTGGTTTCAACGAACTATTGAAATTAATAACAAATACATAAATATTGGGCACCGCAAATAAATGCGTTATTACTCTTCTAAAAATGTTCCCCTTCTAACACATACATCCCAAAGTATCTAAATGCGCTTCATAGAATTGCTCGCTAGCGAATTAAAAAACTGATATAGAATCCTTTATTTTTTAATAAAAACTCATATGAGTTATTAAGATACCGTTGTTTGCCAATGCCAAAATTTTGGATACAATATGCACAAAAAATATGAAAGCAACTGACTTTAGGGTCAAGTTCTTGCTTTAGTTGTATACGATTATAACCATCAATGGTTGTATAAATCGTTGATTTTATTAGTTCAATGTCTTGCAATAGAAGTTCTCTAATTTTATACTTCTTTTATAAAAAATATAAAAAAGCACCTTATATCAAAAGAGCTATTTCTCTACAACTAGAAGCAAATAATTGTTATAAATAAGCTTCCAAATAAGCATTAAACTGCTCTAAATTCAGCCCAGATCCTCCACAAACTAAAACCAAGATAGTATCTAGGTTTTGAATCACATCTAAATTATGGTACACTGCCGACAGAGCTGCACCACAAGCAGGCTCTACCAAACTCCCTGTATCGTTCAAAAATGAACGACAAGCTTCTAGTGCCTGTTTATCACTAACCGCACAAGGAATTACGTCGTGCGCCAATCCATATTCAAGTGCTCGTTTGGCAACCCGTTTGGCTCCCAAAGAAGAAGCAATAGACGCTATCTCATCCAATGTAACCAATTGTTGTTGCTCCAATGATTTTTTCATAGAAGCAGCGCCATGAGTTTCAGCAGTAATAACTTGAGTAGCATTCCAATTATTGCGTAACACTCCTTCCATCACCCCACAAAAATAACCTCCACCTCCTACAGCCACAACAACGGCATCGGGTGGTGCCATTTGGCTATCGCATTCATCAATAACAGATGCATGCCCAGCCCAAATGGTTGGATGATCAAAAGGTGGGATATAAATTGCCTTTTCTTTTTTTACCAAACTCTGTGCAAAAACGTTGGCATCATTCCAAACGTCACCAAATACCCTGACGGTTGCTCCTAAACTCGAAATTTTGGTTTGCATAGACATTTTTGTGGTTGTTGGCACAACAACGGTTGTTTTTATTCCCATTTTCCAACCTGCATACGCTGTTGCCAATCCTGCATTGCCTCCCGAAGCTATTACCAAATGCTCGTAGCCTTCCTCTACGGCTTCTTGACAACGCTTTCCTATCCCTCGTATTTTAAATGATCCCGTTGGTTGATGGCAATCCATTTTAAAATAAATTTTTTTATTCAATTGGCTACTCAAGCGATGGGCATAAAACAAAGGTGTTTTGGTATGTAATGTTGTCGTCATTTTTATAATATTGATCGTAATTGTAGCAGACAAAATATCCAATTAAAAACTAACTTTACTTCGTGGTTCCCATAAAGTAGCAACGAACCGAACTATGCGAGCTCATGACCACAGGGAGTAACAAATCCAGCTTGCTGGCTCATAACCACAGGGAGTAACAAAGCTAAGTACAAAACTAAAAGACCTACTTATAATAGAAATCCGCTTACAAAAACAAGCTACTTCCTCCTTCAAGTTCTTAAGTTCTCTGTAAAATAACACGATTAAGAATGAAAGAGTACAAAATATAGAGAATTCATAAAAGAAATAGACTGTTCCTCTATATAAGAACAGTCTATTTTTAAAATAGTTTCACTTATCGCCCCATCCATTTTTGATTAACAAAAATTTAGACAATAAATTTTTTAATATATTTAACAGATCACACACCTTCCTTTAACACTCGCTACCAAGTCATTAAAGTGGTTTTTTGAATTGATCTTTCGAGGTGTACAAAGTCATCATTTTACTTGGTCGGTCATTGCAGGTAAACTCCCCCATGTGCCAATCCAAAGAAAGCCAATACAATCCCTCTTCATCTATATTTGGTTCTAGTTTTTTATATTGATCGTTATACTCTTGACGAATGATCTTAACAGCACGCTCCCACTCTGGCTTTCCTCCAATCAAAACCTCAGCCCACGCATGACCACCACCACTACAAAAACCACCCATAATTCTAGAAATCCCCCCAATCGCCTCAACACAAGAAGCATTTAAAATGGAGAAATCATCACAGTCTCCAGCTAATCCCAATGCAATGGTTCGGTTGGCAGGGGAATAGTAATCGTTTCGGATCATGGTTGGGTCACTAATGTATTTCCAACTGCTTGCCAGATACTTGTGCATAGCACATATTTGTTGAAGCCCTTCTTTACCTGGTAATGCCATCATTCTATCATAGTAAGCCCCTTGCTTCTCTTTTACCAATGAAACGGCAAAATCTCGTACACAAGGTTGATTAGGAACTACTGCTGCTGGGATAGACTTTACTTGCGAGCCACTGTCCCTAGATCCTGCACACCACTCATATTCTTTTAATTCCGCTTCTTGCGCTTCAATCAGCTGCTTGTATTGCTCGTTTTGTGCTTTCAGCTTTTCTAATACCTCCTCCTCACTTTCTAATTTATTAATTTTTTCTTGCAGGTCTTCCATTTTTGCAATCTTCTCTTCTTCTGTCAAACTCTGATCATCTTCTACCTCTTCCACATACTTTTGAACATTTTCTTGTTGCATATATTTGGCATCAATCATTCCTCGTAAGGACTCCATACCTTGATTCATGGAGATATTGAATGTACTGTTATTCGGAAAAAGCCCAACATGATTGCTTCCTATTAAAAAGCCTAATGGTAGTATTAACAAAACTAGTAATTCAACCTTAAAATTAATCTTTTCAACAAAGGAAAGTACCATTCCAACTAACAATACAAATACGCCTGCTAGTAAGTTCAGTTTTAAATTGGATAAAAAATCAACCTTAGATGCTAAGGTTTGAAACCAATTCAAAAAGCCAATTTCTACAGCTGTAGAAATCAATAAACCACCAATTATAAAACTTGTGAAGGTAGCACTAAAATTCTTTCCTCCTCCCAAGACTGCCATTAAACCAATCATGCAAAAAGCAATAAAAGTTAAAACAGATGGATCGCCCAAAGCACCGATTTGGCTGCCTAAAAAATCAATAGGAGCAGTATTTCCAAAAGTATAAAATATAACTGGTGTTAACAGCATCAAACCAAATACACCAATTCCTGCAAGTATTTTCTGACCAATATTCATAAAGCAAAGAATTTATTTAAAAGTAAAACTTCTTTTTAAGATAGTAATATTATCAAAACCTTAAAAAAATAAATCTAGTTCCCGTTTTAAATAATAATTTCCATTCTTTGAAAAATAAAGTCCATTGGTATTGAACTGCTTAGAATTGGATATAGTGCTATTCGAAAAAATTTTAGTTGGATTGTTCTTCTTCTTTGTACAAACCTCGATAACCACCAGTAATTCTTCCTCGTTTTGCTTTTATGTTATCTCCGATTTCTAATTGCTGCCACCAAGACAAAGGAATTTCCTCAATATGTTCTTCGTTTTTTTCATCTTGAACAATGACAGTGTAAGTCCCCGTACGTCCAGCTTCTCTCAAAGATGAACTGGTTCTTATATGCATGGCATTTCCCCACGTAGGGCTGTGGTTTTTATCTTGTGTAACGATAGGACTAATCGAAAACCAGCGATCAATTGAATATCGATATTTGGTTTGATAGACAGGCTCATCTCGGTAGATAGGTTCTTCGTATTCTACCTGATAATCTTCATAAATAGTTCGAGTACAGTATTGATCTTCAAAATAGCCATTGCCCAAATCTTTTTGCCCACAAACATACTCCTCACTTCCCACGGCACGTTGCTCTGTTCTCGTTCTAGTTTCATAATGATCTAATACTTGGTCATAATGATGAATCGCCTGAAAAGAGCTAATTATTTTTCCGCCATTAGGAATAGACCAATCCTCTTCTTGAACATTTCGTTTTTCTTCTACTAAGATACTTTGTTCCCACTCAAAGCCCTTTACCGTAACCTCTACGGTTTTATTAAGTGCCAACAAAACCAATAGCCCCACAATCCCAACAATAATTCCCAAACCAATGAAACATCCTTTTTTACTTGTAGGTGGTGTCGCTATTGCTTCTTTTTCTTTGAGTTTTGAGAAGTCTTTTGTACCATCTCCTGAGCGGGGTACATCTGCTGTAGTATAGGTTTTTACAGCTAATTGCTTGTCTGCCTCGGAGCGAGGATTTCCACAATCTTTACAAACCTGAACATCATTAGGGTTATTTTGACCACAAAAAGAACAACGCCAATCAGCACCTGCCTTTGCTCGGCGGATAACTTCAGGATCTTGAACAATATCTTTTTCTGCCGCCATATAGAATTTCACATTCTTAGGGCGGTCTGCTCCGCAGTTCGGACACTCTGTTTTAGGTCCTAGCACACCTTTATAACCACAAGTTGTACAATCCCATCTACCTACATGTATTGCCATAAGAATTTCCTTCTAAATAAATCAACGTTTGTTTTCTAATCTTCGCCCCAATATACCCAAATAATATTCGATAAAGTTGCAGTGCTCAAATCACCATTACTTTATGAGAACTAGCGCTGCAAACTAAGTAAATCGTATCAGTTTAATTATCTACAGGACAATTAAACTGATACAAAGATGCTCTGTCTGTGCAACAAAGCCCAATTACATTTATTTTTTATCCAAACAAACCTCCCAAATCGCCCATACCAGGAGGCAACAACTTAGCCATCATTGCTTTAGACTCCTCTTGTTCCTTAACAGCAGCAGCGGCAATAACTCGATTAGTTGCCTCTAGAATTAAATCTTCCAATTGCTCTTTATCTGTTAAATCCAAAGAAGGGTCAATGCTTACATCTAGTATTTGGCGAGCAGCATTCGCCTTAATTTTTATCATTCCGCCACCTGCTTCTCCTTCAACAATAATAGCTGTTAAAGCATCTTGCATTTGCTTTTTCATTTCCTCCATTCCTCCAAACATAATCTTATTTTTTTATGTGTTAATAAATTATCAATTTCAATCTCTAACCACTACTAAAACAAGGAGCAGTTACAACTAGTACAATCCCATTTCCATTCGTTGAGCTTTCTTTTCTCAACCTTATTTAACGCCAATTACTGGTAGCATCTACGCCATCTTTCTCCAAAAAATCTCGCCACATCTTAAACCGATCTTCTGAATAGACAGGCAGTTCATCACTATACGACCAATCCGTAATCCAAGTTACTGGAGCGGTTGCAGAATAAGGCACTAAAGCGTAATTTAGTGTCGTATCATTGACAAGTTGAGGCGCTCGATTGTTCACAGACTTCCATACTTCCATTTTAATAATTGGATTTTGTACACCACCTTCTTGCACTCGATCTCTAATAAAATGCGCAAATCGCAAAAAGGACTTAGGCGTACGACGCATTTTTCGATATTGCCGATAGTTGATGTATTGATCCAAAGCAATTGGCAATTCTTCTCCCGTTTCTGGCACCACAACCTTCATTCTCCAAGCATCAACGGTATCAATTAACATCATTCTCCAAGCAAATAAATGCCCTTCTCCTGTCCATGAAGGATCTCCCTTGTATAGAAAATGACGAAACGGCAACGTCAATTGAAAAGCAAACCAAATACTTAGAAAAATAAGACTTGCTTTCTTGGGGCTAAATGTGGTCTTGTTTCGATCTGACAATTCCTGAAATCCATTCCCTCTAAAAAACAAATGTACTAAAATTGGGTAAGAAATTAGTTTGATGTATAAATTGGTCCCTTTAAATAAATCCGAAATAAATAGACCATACCCAATTCCTAACATCAAACCAACTGCCAGTACTGCTTTAATAAGTTGATTTTTGTGATAATGCTCATACAACTTTTCTGCCCAATTAGGGGCAAAAAATATAGGTGTGCTTGCTAACATAATAGTCGGAAAATCGCCAATAGACCAAGTAAAATCATTCATGGTATGAAAGGCAACAACAGGCAGCAAAGCCCATCTCCTCCAGCGCTTTGACAAAAGGAAAAAAGCAATGGTTAAATCAAAAACTAAACCTGCATAAGAAATAAAATAGGCCATTTCTGTTGACCGCATCAATGGTTGTAAGGAAGTCGGGTAAAAAGTAGAGGCATCCACCAACCAATACTGCATAGGGAAACCTGCCAACCAATCGTAATGCAATTTAGCGATTCCTCCATAAAAATAAACAATCGCTATTTGCCAACGAAAAATCAAAACTTGCCAATAAGGAACTGTCCGTTCTTCTTTTGTAGAAACGGCTCCCCACCGATCTGCATCTACAATACAGAAAAAGAACAAAAATATAGATACTAAATAAAAGTGATTGTTATAGTGTCCCTTATCTACCAAAAAAATGTAGGTCCAACTCAAAAAAGTTAGCATTGCATTGAGTCGATAATGAATACCCAAAGCAAATAAAATACAGGAACCTATGGCTCCATAAAAGAACACATCTAACCAATAACGTGGCATAAGATGTATCCAATGAAAAAAATCATAGGTGTTGTAAAATTCCGATGGTTCTAAATAATTGACAAAATATTCGTGAAAATTCACAAAATCTTCCAATAAAATAAAACCAAACAAAAGCCTTAGTATCCCTAGAGATGAGGCACTTACTTCTTTAAATAATATGGAGGTATCTGGTAGTTTCATAGGTTATAAAACTAATATTTTATTGTATAAAAATAAAACTTTAGCTAATTTGGAGATATAAAAACAGATACAATTTTGGAAAAACAACAATCATATCGTTCGTGGATACTCTTAGGATTAGGTCTCTATTTATTAATAGCCCTATCCAATCACATTTCTGTTGCGGAGGGGCAATTAGGCTATTTTCTTAGAGAAGGCGCCATCTTTTGGCAACAAGGCGACGTTTTATTGTCTAATAGTTTGAGTTATACGACTCCAGAACACCCCATACAAAACAATCATTGGTTGGCAGCAGTTATTTTTTATAGTATTCATCAAACAATTGGTTTTGCAGGCTTACACCTACTCGTTGCCCTACTTTATGCCATACTTTTTGTTTTTCTATTTCAAACTTTATCTGTAACAACAGTTTACTATCTCGTAAGCCTCTTAATTGGCGGGCTAGCAATTCCACTATTTGCGACGCATAATATTGTAGACCCTGTTTTATTTTCGCATCTATTTTCGATGCTCTATTTTACCATAGTGTACCAATATTTAAGTGGTCAAAAAAACAGTTCTTGGCTATATTCATTACCTTTCCTACAAATTATATGGGTTAATTCGCATACTTACTTTTTTATTGGTTCGATAGTACTATTCTTGGGTTTTATACAAACCTTCATCTATCAAAAAGAAAAGTCGTCCCCTTTACTCATCGTCACCCTTCTTTCTTTGCTTACTTCCTTGGTACATCCTCAGTTTATCAATGGTATGATAGGAGCCTTTAGAGTTGCTTTCTCATCTAGTGAGATTTTACCAATATGGGAACGTACCACATTAGATGCTTATTGGCTTAGTCATTCATATATTTTATTGTATGCACTTATTCTTGGTACTCTTGTGTTATTGGGTGGTATCCTATTGGGCAGTAAAATTAAAACTATTCCCCTTCCATTTTTCTCATTAAGCTCGGTGGCACTCTTTCTTTTTTTCGCTTTTTGGAACAATCAACTCATTTTATTAGCAGGCATCGCTTGGCTTATTGTTTCCTTTCCAATTGCAAATTATTACCAACAAAAGCAAGTTGAAAAAAATATAAAAGACTTTTTTTTACAATACAATCCTCCTGTTTTATCTCTTTATCTTTTAATTCCCACCTTTTTAGTAGCTGGTTTTTATCAACCTATTCACAACTTTGGATATGGATTGAGAGAGAACGAAACAGAAGCCGTTGACTTTATCAACCAAGTTGGTGTTCAAGGTCCGTTTTTTCACAATACGGCAATCAGCGGATTGATGGCTTATGGACTAAAAGAAACACAACCCCTCTATGTTTCTAGTCAAGCATTGGCACACCCAACAAGTTTTCTAACACAACAATATTTCCCTCAGATTTTAGATCCTGTTTCATGGAAAAGCATTCACGATAAATATCAGTTCAATGCCATCCTATTTAGATTGCACAATGAATCCATTCCTCAACTGGAATTTATGGGTAATTTGCTAGGCAATGGACAGTGGGCAATGATTTATTATAAAAAAGATTATGAAGTTATTTTAGTTAAACGCAATGAAAAAAATCAAGCATTGATTCGTCAATACGAGATTATTCCCAATACGGAGTGACCCTCCACAATCCCTTAAAAAATGAACCTACTACTACTATTATTATTAATCCCCCTAGTTACTAATGCTCAAACTTATACAGAAGTCGCACAATCCATAGGTATTCATCATGCCCACAAGGATCTCAATAGAATGGGCGGAGGGTGTGCTTTTTTTGATTATAACAATGATGGCTACGAAGATTTGTATTTGTCAGGTGGCAATGATCGAGATTATCTGTATAGAAATAACGGAAACGGTACGTTCTCAGAAGTTGGAATTGCAGCAGGTTTAGCGTCTACAAGTAACTATCAAACCTTTGGCGTTACAACTGGTGACATTGACAATGATGGCGACAGAGACCTTTTCTTAACGACTTTTATGGATACAGATTCCTTGGGCAACGATTATTTTGTGAACAACAAATTATTTGTCAATCAAGGCAATGGTACCTTTTTAGATCAATCTACTGCGGCAGGAATTACAGATAGCACTATGAGTATTGCCGCTACATTTGGTGATTTTAACAAAGATGGCTTTTTAGATATTTATGTAGCCAACTACTTAGATCACGATGGTCCAATTCAAGACTCTTCAGGCAATCTTATAGGTATCATGGCACAAGGATTTGCCAATTACTATTACATCAATAATGGGGATGGAACATTTACGCAAAGCGCCAATGGCTCCCATGTTATGGATATGGGATGTGGCTTAGCTGTAGCGGCAACAGATTATGATAATGATGCAGATGTGGACATCTATATCGCCAATGATTTTGGAGAATGGAATAGTCCCAATACACTTTACCAAAACAACTACCCTAATCCGCAATTCACAGACGTTAGCATTTCTGCTAATGCCAATATCGGTTTGTTTGGAATGGGGATTGCGATAGGCGATTATAACGAGGATTTGCACCTTGATTATTATGTAACTAATTTAGGTGCTAATGTATTGTTACAAAACAATGGAGATGGGACATTTACGGACACAACTGCTTTTGCAGGGGTCGAGAATGGATGGGTAGATACCTTGCTTAGTACCGGTTGGGGCTGTGCCTTTTTTGATTACAATAACGATAGCTATCTGGATTTATTTGTTGCTAATGGTCAGATTCCAATGCCTTCTACATTTCGTGCTACGCATCCTGAAGATCCCAATAAATTGTACCACAATAATGGAGATGGTACATTTACAGACACCAGTACTTATCTAGGCTTAAATAGTCCTACTATTGCTCATGGAATGGCTTATTCAGATTATGATAATGACGGAGATATAGATTTTGTAGCGGTTGTCATCGATCAAGCTATTCCCTCTGATTCTATGCCTCATACATTGTTCTATCAAAACAATTCAGCTACGAATACATATAATTGGGTGCAACTAAAATTAGAAGGTACCCTCAGTAATAGAGATGCCTTTGGGACACACCTTGTCATCCATGCTGGAGGACGTACCTTTTTACGAGAAATTGATGGTGGCTCTAGCCACGCCTCTCAAAACACTAGTATTCAACATATTGGACTTCAAAATATCCACCAAGTAGATTCTATTGTCGTTTACTGGCCCAATAGTGCCCCTCAGACCTTTTATAATATTAGTATTAACCAACGACACACACTAGTCGAAGGTCAGATAAATCAACATATAGGCTTAGAAAAACAGAACAACCAATTAGAGGTATATCCTAATCCAACGGCTCAACAAATACACATTCGCTTGCAAGAAGAGCCAACCTCTCTTTTTGATATATCCTTATGCAATGTCTTAGGCAACACTGTTTATCAAAGAAAAAACTGTACTCAATCTGAGCTAACTATCTCATTAGAAGCCTTAAACCTACCTTTTGGTCTCTATTACTTAAAAATCGGATCACTCAAAACAAAGAATATTCTTTTTACAAGCAAATAGGTGAAATTTTTATTTAAATATATTGCCTATCACAAAAAAAAATAATAGTTTTAATAGTTTGTTAACATTATTTTCAATTCCAAAAAAGGTAAGCAAATTATCTTTCTGAAAAAAGAAACAGAAACTTGCCTGTAAAAAGAAACAATATAACACTCAGTTAATTACATTACTTTTATTACTAATCAAAAAAACTATGCGAAAGGTATTACGAATTCCTATTCTGGTTTTAATGTTGGGATTGCTGATTCAGCACGCCCAAGCACAAACCAACTGTGGCGACATTATATATGTGTCGCCCACTGGGCTAAGTACCGCCCCTGGTACTATTGGTAGCCCTACTGATTTAGAAACAGCCTTAACAATGGTTACGCCAACAAAGCATAACATTAAGGTGCTGAATGGTATCTACTCATTTTCTAACACATTAAACATTCCTACTAGTGCTGTGCTAGATGGTGGCTATGAAATAGTTGCTGGAGAGTGGGTTAAGAATAGCTCTTTATTAACTAGGCTTGATATTAATGCTCCTTTTACCACTTCTGCTGGAGTTGGGCATTATATTGCAGTCCGCTTGGATGGAGTGACAGACGTTTACATCAAAGATATTTCAATTGTAAACACTAGAAACGCATCTGGTACAACAGGAAATAGAGGTCGTACGGTCTATGGCATCCATGTTGCCAACTCGACCAATTTCTTTTTTTCTCGTTTAGATATTACCACTAGAGATGCGTCCGCAGGGGCTAATGGTGCTACTGGGGCTGCAGGACTCAATGGGTCTAATGGTCGTAGTGGTCATGGAGGAGATGATGATGGTTCTTCATGTGGTGGTGCTGGTGGTGTTGATGACGGACAAGGTGGTAATGGTGCTGGCGGTGGCGGCAATGGAGGTACAGGAGCTGTTACTTGTAACGGCGCTACTAATGGTAGTGTTGGTGTTAATAGTGGTATTTTCCGTGCCGGCGGCGGTGGCGGTGGCGGTGGTGCTGGTGGTACCGATAGTGGTGCCGATGGGCGTCCAGGTGGTCGTGGTGGTAATGGTGGCGCTGGTGCTGCTGGTGGAAATAATGGTAATGGAGGAACAACCCCTTCTTCTTGTGCTGGAAATAATGGAGGTAGCGGCGCGAATGGTGCTATAGGAGCTAATGGTGCGGATGCCAATACTCCACCTCCTGCGGTGACCTTTGCTCAATTTTTCCTCCCTGCTACCCAAGCTCCACAAGGAGCTGATGGTGCTGGCGGCGGCGGCGGCGGTGGCGCTGGTGGTGGCGGCGGTCAAGAAGATGATGGTTCTTTTGGTTGTTTTGCAGATGACGGTTCTGGCGCTGGTGGCGGCGGTGGCGGTGGCGGCGGTCAAGGCGGTCAAGGTGGCTTTGGCGGCTTTGGCGGTGGTGGCTCTTTTGGCATCTATGCTCAAATGGGAAATACCAACCCCAACCTAAACGATATTGCTATTACAACTGGTGCCTTTGGAAATGGTGGCGCTCGTGGTCTTGGCGGTGCTCCTGGTCTTGGTGGACTTGGAGGTGCTAGAGGAACTGGTTCTGGTGGTGATTGTAGCGAAGTTGGCTGTGGTGGTACTGGCGGTCGTGGCGGCAACGGTGGTCGTGGCGGTCGTGGGCAAGCAGGTCGTCCTGGGGTCTCTGTACCTGTACAAGGAACAACCCGAAATGGAACAACTATCCCTAATCCTCGTGAAATAACTGCCTCCATGTTTGGTGGTTGTACCAATTCTGAAATTGTTATCACTAAAGATGGTGGTACTTGGGGAAGTCCTCCTAACAGTATATTTATCAACGACCTTACGGCTAGTACTTCGTCTTATAATACCAACTCTCCTACGGCAATTGTTAGTTATGGTGCCACAGGACACTATGATCTAGTTGTCGATGGTGTAACCTATACTAGTTTTATTTATATCAGAGATACTAGAGCTTTGCCAACGTTTGATCCAGCAATGTCTCCAACAATTTGCGAGGGGCAAACATTTACGATGAACACTCCTGTAACGGCTGCGGCTTACGAGTGGATTCTATTTGAAGGAGCAAACAATACTTCCAATCCTATTGGAATTTACAATACCAAAGTAGCCTCCTTCCCTACTCCTGTAACAGGGGCTACTGTTAATTATCACTTACGCTTAAGAGTAAGAGACGATTGTTGTGGTTGGTCTGCTCCCGTCTACTTTGATTTTGATGCGATTCCTACATCTGCTGGTCCTAGCGTCACACTAGATACAGTTTGCGCAGGTGAGTCAGCAAGCATCACGGTAACAGGCTCTGGTACTTTAAATTGGTTTAGCGATGCTTTGGGACAAGTTAATATTGCTACTGGTCCCGCCCCCACCTTAACGCTAAACACTCCTATTCTTAATCAAAATACCGTTTTTTATGCAGGACAATCTATTGGTTCTTGCTTAGGTCCATTGACTTCAGCAGAAGTTATTGTCAATCAATTACCGAATCAACCAAGTACAACTCCTATTGAAGTCTGTTCAGGAGAAGATGTTGTGTTGACAGCTACAGGGTCTGGTGTTGGCGATTTAGTGTTTTACGATGCCGCTTTGAATGAAGTTGGGCGGACAACCATGTCTTTAGCCGTTCCTAATGCTAGCCTTAATCTTGGACCATTAGCAGTAGGTTCTTATTCTTATTATACAAGAGAAGACAATGGTACTTGTGAATCTCCATTGAATTTGATTGGTGTAACCGTCCATGCTTTGCCTACGGCTCCTACTGCTACAGGAACTACAATTTGTGCAGGTAATTCCGTTAGTTTATCAGCCAATGCTGCGGGGACTATTAATTGGTATAGCGATGCTGCTTTAACCAACTTATTAGCCACAGGTAGCACTTATACAACGGGCAATTTAATGACAACAACCTCTTATTTTGTTACTCGAGCGGATGCCAATAGTTGTGAAAGTTCTGCGACTACTGTTACCGTAACTGTCAACCCAAGTCCTACTGCTCCTACTGCTGCGGGTACTGCTATTTGCTCTGGCAACACAGCTACACTAACAGCAACAGGTGCTGGTGGTATGTTAACTTGGTACAACGATGCTACAGGTACTACTGTTGTAGGAAATGGTGCCTCATTTACAACACCTACTCTGACCCAAAATACCACATACTACGTGCAAGAAATGAATACAACTACAGGTTGTATGAGCACTTTAACTGCGGTGGTAGTTACCGTCAACCCATTGCCAACAATGCCTAGCTCTGGAACATCCGTTATGGTCTGTGCTGGCGAGGATGTTATTTTAACAGCTGTTGGGTCTGGAACAGGAGATCTTGTTTTTTATGACAATACTCCTACTGAAATTGGGCGCATTACTATGAGTGGTGCCCCTACAGCAAATTATAATGCTGGTGCCCTAGCAACAGGCAATTATAACTTTAGTGTCCGGGAAGATAATGGCACTTGTTTATCTGCTGCTACGGCAATTAGTGTTACTGTTAATGCCT
Source organism: Aureispira sp. CCB-QB1 (assembly GCF_000724545.1). Lineage (GTDB taxonomy): Bacteria > Bacteroidota > Bacteroidia > Chitinophagales > Saprospiraceae > Aureispira. The sequence continues at coordinate 293,935 of NZ_JHBV01000016.1, forward strand.
TACCTACAGCACCTACTGCTGCGGGCACAAGCATCTGTTCTGGTAATAATGCTACCTTGATGGCCAACACTACAGGAACTGCAAACTGGTATAGCGATGCAGCTCTGACTAATTTAATCCATACAGGATCCGTATACCCAACAGGTAATTTGAATATTTCGACAGACTTCTATGTCACTCAAGTAGATAACAATGGATGCGAAAGCCCTGCAACTACAGTGACCGTTACTGTTAACTCTAACCCGACAGCACCAACAGGAACACCAGATACAATATGTGCAGGAGCTACAGCAACACTGATGGCTTCTGGTGCTGGAGGAACTATAAATTGGTACAGTGATGCTTCTGCTACACTTCAAATCGGTACGGGTACTTCCTTTACGACAAATGTTCTTGCACAATCAACAACTTACTATGCACAGGAAGTTTCTGCTGACGGCTGCTTAAGCCCTCTAACTGCCATAACTGCTGAAGTTAATCCATTGCCTAATACACCTAGCGCAAATACGATTACAGTCTGCCAAGGGCAAGATGTTATTTTATCAGCAACAGGTTCTGGATCAGGCGATCTTGTTTTTTATAACAACAGCAATACAGAAATCGGTCGAGTAACTATGGCTGGTAATCCTAATGCCACTTTTAACCTTGGCGCTTTGGCTGCTGGCAACTATGTCTATTATGCTGCCGAAGATAATTCAAATTGCACATCTGGTTTGGTTGCTATTGGAGTGAGTGTTAATGCCCTCCCAACAGCGCCTGTTGTTGCAGACGTAACAATTTGTGCAGGTACCACAGCAAGTTTAACGGCTGGTAGTACCGTAAATTGGTATAGCGATGCTGCTTTGAGTAATTTATTGGCAACAAGCAACACATTTACAACAAGTACGCTAACAACAACGACCAACTACTATGCAACTACAGTCGATGCCAACGGTTGTACGAGTTTATCAGATACAGTAACAGTAACAGTTGACCTACTCCCAACTATACCCACAACAATGCCTGACACAACTTGCGAAGGCAATGCAGCTACTCTGATGGCTACAGGTAGCGGAGGAACGATCAACTGGTACAGCGATGCTACGGGAATGACTGTATTAACAACAGGTACGACACTAAATTTGCCTATTGTTAATCAGACAACAACCTACTATGTAAATGAAACCAATTCAACAACAGGCTGTGTTAGTAGTATGGGGATGGCAACAGTAGTAGTTCATCCTAATCCGAATCCTCCTAGTGCTTCTAACATCGTAATTTGTAGTGGAGCCGATGTCATTTTAACAGCAACAGGTTCTGGAACGGGCGATCTTGTTTTTTATAATACTAGTAATACAGAAATTGGACGTTTTACCATGTCTTCTGGTAATGCAACAGGGACATTTAATGCTGGACCTTTAGCTGTTGGAAATTATGTCTATTTTGTTGCTGAGGATGCGGGGGATTGTATCTCTACGCTAACTAGTATCAATGTAGAGGTACGTCAACTCCCTGCTGCTCCTACGGCATTTAATGATAGTCCTGTTTGTGAGGGCGAGTCTGTTTTTGTGCAAGCCAATACGATTGTGGGGGCTAATTATAGCTGGACAGGTCCGAATGGATTTAGTACGACACTGCAAAACTTTAGCCTCAACAATGTTACGGCAGCTCAAGCAGGCACCTATAATGTAGCCGTAACCTTGAATGGCTGTACGTCTAACAGTACACCTACGACTGTCACCGTTAATCCTAGACCTGTTTTAAATCCATTAACTAGTAATAGCCCACTTTGTGAGTTAGATGCTTTAGACATCACAACGACTCCTGTTGCTGGTGCTACCTATGCTTGGACAGGTCCAAATGGTTTCGCTGCTACTACACAGAATGTTAATATACCTAGTGTTTCTGAAACAGATCATCAAGGATTTTATACATTAATTGCAACAGATGCTAATGGTTGTGCTTCATTACCTTTGTCTACGCTTGTAATGATTACAGCCCTTCCTGACGCAGGTATGGCTTCTAACAATAGTCCTGTTTGTGTTGGAGAAGAAGTTAAATTGCAAGTTCCAGAAATATTTGGTGCAACTTATGCATGGACAGGTCCAAATGGTTTCACCTCGACTAATCGTACGCCTAATTTCAATGCAACTATTGGAGATACAGGAACGTATTCTGTCGTTGTAACCGTTAACAACTGCTCTTCCACATACACCACAGAGGTAGAGATTGCTCCAAGTCCATCTATTGTAATTATGCCAGATACAACAATCACATTAGGCACCTTATTAGAACTTTCTGTTACAGGTGGGGTGACTTACGAGTGGATACCTGCTACTCATTTAAACAATGCAACAATTCCAAATCCAATATTTACAGCTCCTGGTGTGGGAACGTATACCTATGTTGTAAAAGGATATAATGCTTTAGGCTGTTCTAGTATGTCTCCTAAACTTTTGATTACAGTAGAACAACCAGCGGTTGAAGACTTAAAAATTGTTGACTTATTTACACCAAATGGCGATGGGGTGAACGACTATTGGCCAGTAGACTTTTTGCAAGATCCTGCAATTGGACCATATACATTGCAAATTGTCTCTCGTGGCGGAATGGAAGTTTTAAACACTCAAAATTATCAAAATGACTGGTATGGTACTTATAATGGTAAAGATTTGCCCGATGGTACCTACTGGTACATTATTCGTCTAGAAAATGATGACACGATTATCAAAGGTGCTGTCACTATTAAACGATAAAATGACTTTCTATTGCTATGGAACTGCTCTGCGGAGTAGTTCCTAGCTAAGAAAGTTTTCAAATTGAAAATTATTATGATAAAAATAATTCAAAAATGTATAGGAGCAGCCTTGTTGTTTAGTGCCTTTCATCTTCAAGCACAACAACTACCTTTGCTCAATCATTACATTTACAATCCATATCTGTACAATCCTGCTCGTACAGGTCAAAATGACTTTGGAACAGCAAGTTTGCATTTTAAAAAGCAATGGACCTCTTTACCTAGCTCTCCTTTTAGTGGCGTTGTTAGTGTAGAATCGCCTATCAAAACAGAGAAATTAGGGAACATGGGACTTGGAGGAATGTTGTACGTTGACCAATTACACATTACTACTAATGTTGGAGGGATGGCCACCTATGCTTATCATATCCCGTTTCAAAAAGAGATTGATTTTAAGCATGGTCTGAGTGCTGGACTTTCTTTGGGTTTTGTCCACCAACGATTTAATTACCCTGATGCTACCGTAGAAAATCCTAATGACAATCAATTATTACCTTCTGAAAGTAGTGGGACGTCATTTGATTTCAGTGCTGGCTTAGATTATCAATGGAAGGAGTTACACGTTGGGGTTTCTATGCTTCAAGGTCTAAATACTGGTCTTCGATTGTTAAATGGCAGTCAAAGCGATCTTAGGTATATCAATACCCGTCAATGGTTGGTCTCGGCAAGCTATAAGCATTTGTTTGGACCTGAAGACAAAAAACATCGAGTGTATTTGCAACCAATTTTTATGGGTAGAATCATAGAAGACATTCCTTTTCAAGCTGAAGCTAATGTAATTGTTGGTTTAGATGGAATGGGATGGCTTGGTATTGGTTACCGTTCTAGTAATAATACGACTGCAACCTCTTCTATTGATGTAACCCTAGGAGTTGAAATCAAACGCCAATTTATTTTTGCCTACACGTTTGGAATTGGTGTAGATGCCAATATGAATGCTAGTATGGGGACGCAGCATGAGATGATGCTGGCTTATCGTTTTGGTGAAAACAAAAAGATCAAGCAATTGGAAAACAGCATGAAGGAAATGGAAGCTAAAAATCAAGCTTTGCAGTTGAATATTGAAAATAATCGAAAAACAGTTGATTCGTTGCAAACTGTTCTCAAAGAAACCAATTCGGTTATTGAGAAAAACACCAAGTCTATTGAGCAACAAGGGAACGCAATCAAAGAGAATAGTTCTAAAATTCAAAAACATGATTCTGCTATCAAAAAGAATCAAGATGAAATTAATGAACTTAGAAAAATGCTTGAAAATCAACCGTTGAAATACAAAAAAATTGGTGAAGTATTTTTTGATAATGGCTCTACTAAATTAGGGGCTACTTCAGAAGCCAATCTAGATGCGGTAAAACAAGCATTAGACCAAGCCAAGGCTAGAGGAAACGAAATTCGTGTTTACATCAAAGGCAATGCTAGTACTGATGGTAATGCCAAACGAAACATGGAATTGTCCATGCGTCGCGCAACTGCTGTTCGTCAATATCTAGTTAACAAAGGGTTGAATGGTGATGCTGTTACGCTCATTCCGATGGGAGAAGAAGATCCTACCGATGGTACCAAAGCGAATACAAATGGTGACTCGAAAGATCGACGCGTAGATATTATTTTTACAGAGAAAAAACCAAAAGGTAGATTATAAACCTTTTTAATTTCAAATTCATACATAGAGGCTACGTCTTAGGACGTAGTCTTTTTTTTGTTTATTCCCTTGCCAACTTGTTGGATCAATTATTTTTGTCGTTAGAACTATCTTAAAAAGAGATGCTCTATAAACCTAACTTCCTCCCAAACATCCTAGTTGTTTCTATATCAGTCTATTTCTTATGATATAAAACCGAATAAGTCTATGAGAAACAAACCATTTTTATTTACTTTTGATATTCTAACAGTTCGTTGATTAGTCGCTCTGCTACTGCATGGTTTCAACAAACTACTGATATTTCCAATAGCCAAACAAAGTACATAACCATAAAAGATGACGTACATCAGTCCAATTAAAACCTATTTTAACACAACTCTGAAACATTCCCCCTCTCTGATTAGTCTACTACTTGTTATTTTTTTAATAACAGGCAAAAAGAGCTATGCACAAACGCCTTCTAATCAATTAATAAAACAATCCCAAAAGTTCTTTTATACCAATCCTGATAGTGCCCTGTTCTATGCCCAAAAAGCATTAGAACAATCTAAAATAGAGCAAGATAGTCTACAAATAGCCTGTGCCTTAAAAACAATAGGTATTGTCTATTCATTTACGCAGCAATACAAAAAGTCTGTTTCATTCTATTACGATGCCCTTCAATTATTTGGACAACTAAAAGAAGCCAAGCAAATTGCTCAGACAGAAAATAATCTTGCAATAGTTTATAGAGACTTAGGACTATATGAGCAAGCGGCTGCCTTGCACCTCAATACTTTGCGTTTTTTTGAGTCAATTGAGGATACGCTACGTATATCACAGGTATACAATAACCTTGGGATTACTTATGAAAAAATAAAAGATTTTAAAACCGCTCTAAAGTATTATAACAAAGCTTTAAACCATACCGCTAAGCAAGACTCTATAACGATAGGGTGCATTTATTTAAATCTAGGAGTTGTATATGATTTGCGAGATCAAAATGATACGGCTCTATACTTCTACCAAAAGGCAGCTTTTATATTTAGTGCTATACAATCGTTAGACGATTTGGCAAGTACTTATTTAAATATGGGCGCCTTACATATCAAGACACTTACACTGGATTCCGCATTATACTATCAAGAAAAGGCTTATCAGTTACAAGAAGATTTTTTTCAAAATGACGTATCTTATTATACTCAATTAGGTGAAATTTATTACAAAAAAAAGGATTACCAACAAGCCCTAAAGCATTTAGATCATGCTTATAAACTAAATTCCAAAGTAGGAAGTCAAAAAAAATTGTTGGCTACACTGGGCTGGTTAAGAGAAACCTATGCTGCCCTTGGACATTATGCTCAAGCATATGCGTATACTGTTCAGGAAAAAATGCTCAAAGATAGTTTGTATACTTCTGAACGAATAAAACTGGTAGAAAGCTTAGAAATTCAATACGATGTCGAGAAAAAAGAACAGCAAATTGTTGTATTAAATGATCACTTAGAGCTAGAACAAAACAAAAGACTTTTGGCGGAACAGCAAGCAAAAATTCAACGCATTTATCAAAATGTATCTATTGTTGGTATTTTTATAGCCTTACTCTTTGTTGCCTTGCTTGTTAATCGGATGAGAATTCGAAAAAAACTTTTTTTAACGCGTGAGGCGGCCCTTCAACAACAGCACAAAATTTCAGAACTAGAGCGTCAGCAGTTGCAAGCAGATCTCGAACACAAAAATAGGGCACTCAGCAACTTGGCACTAGCTGCGGTACAAAAGAATGAAATGTTGGATTCATTAGAAGAAAAATTACACCTACTCACGCAAGAAAATCAAAAAGCAGCCGTCTCTATCAAGCCTATCCAAAAATTACTCAAACAGCAGGTTGCTATTGAGGAAGACTGGAATGAATTTAAAATTCACTTTGAGGAAGTCCACCCCGATTTTTATAAAAAACTATTAGCTGCCTCCGATGCTTTGACTCAAAACGACTTGAAACACTGTACTTACATGAAGGTCAAATTGGATAGCAAGGAAATTGCCAGAATTATGGGAATTTCACCCAAAAGTGTCCAAATGTCTCGCTACAGGATTAAGAAAAAATTACAGCTAGGCAAGGAAGATGATTTATTTGCGTTTATTGAACGCTTATAAACAGTAGCTTGAAGTAGACACAGCTTATCTGACAATTGTTCCTGTGACTACTTCAAGCTACTGCTTTGTCAAACAATCTACTTATTGACAACCAATGGCTTTGTCATACGCTCTTCTCCGACTTCTACAGTACAAAAATATTGTCCACTTGCCACTTTTTGGAGATTAACATCAATTTGATGCTCGCCTGCTGCCAATTTATTGTAGTTTTTACTCCAAACTTGTTGCCCTTCTGCATTGGTCAGACTTACCTTTACTTTTGTTGAGGTCTCTGCTAAATTCAGTAAAATTGTAGTTTGACTAATAGCTGGATTAGGGTATGTATTCAAGGTAAATCCCTGCTGTTGCACTTCTTCAATATTGGTCTTTGAGTTGATTGAAGTGTTGCCTTTGCGTTCTTTGGGTGCTTTCATTTCGCCATCCCACAAAACAAATCGAACTGCCCGCTTTCCTTTTCTAGGATGTCCTTCTGAGGTTTTGTGTGCTCCTCCTTTTTTTCTTTCCTCCTTACATTCTTTTCGTTTTGCTTTTTCTGCTTCCGATAAATATTTATCTAATATAGCTTCTTTCTTCGCTTTCCACGCCTCATGATTTGCCTTCATAGGTTCCATTGATTCTTTAATCAAATCCTTATTGCGCTCCATAAAAGGCTTCATAGATTCCATAAGTGCTTTCCGTTTTTCTCTTAACGGCTCCAACTTACTTTGGCGCATTGCACGGATTTCATCCCTACTTTTACCCGTTTCTTTGTATGTTCTCATCTCCTTATGTAGTAAACGCATTTCAGTATGCAAGGCTTTTTCTTCTATTCTTTTTTGTGCCAAAAAGTCTCTATCCTCTTGTTTCAAAGCTGCTAGAAATTGATCATGTGCTGCCTTTTTGATCGGGTAAACTTCTTCCTTATGAAATTTTTGCAAAGCCGCTCGCGCTTCTTTATTTAATTTTTGAGGATGCTTATGTCTTTTTTTATGTCCTTCTTGTGCCCATACGGCATTTAAACCCAGTCCTATTACTAATATTACTAACAATACTTGCTTCATCTTATTTATTATTTTATGAATATTTAATTTTATTTTTTGAACAATTACTTAAACCATCACCCCGTTTAAAAATCGTATCAACCTAATTATCAGCAAGATAATTTTTATATTTTTACTTCGTGAGCCTACGGGTTCGTAGAAAAACTAAACTTGCCAAGTAGGTTTGTGCTACTAGCACAAAAGCCCAAGTTCATGACCAGAGGGAACTAGTCTTGCGCTCTCATGAGCGAACCGAGCATAGCGAGCTCACGACCGAAGGGAGTAACAAAGCGAACAATAATCAACGGAGTATTATCAAACAATAATGTGTTTAAATTACCCTGTTGCCTCCTTAGAGTTGAAAGAAATGAAAAGGTTTAATACGTACTAGTATAAATTTTAATATCGCCAAGTACTTTGTTCCTCTTTTGATAATAATGCGATGAAAACTTGCTTTTTTAATATAGCTATCCTATATTCGTTGCATTACTCCGTTGAAGAACAAAACAAATAATGAGTACAGCAACTAAATATTTTAACACATCTTACTACTACTGGTATTTTATACTTAGTGGACAGGATGTCTTATGCCGTTGCTTGTAACTTCTACGATAACGATATAGAATTTAAAATCCTAGTCCACTTTTGGGCTAGGATTTTTTTTGTTTAAACAAACCATATTTCTTCACTTTTGAGTAAAAAGATATTTAATAATTACTCAAAGATTACAATCAAAACAGCATGAGACAAGAGTATGATAAATACACTGCCGAGCACCACCAAGTATGGGCATTGATGTACCAAGAACAAATGGATATTTTAACATCTAGAGCTACAAAAACCTATCTTAAGGGCATCGAAACAGTTCAATTTGAAGAGGACAAAATCCCGCGTTTCACGATAGTAAATAAAGCCTTAAAGACATTGACAGGCTGGCAAGTTTATGCTGTTCCTGGAATTATTGACAACAAGCCTTTCTTTGAATTATTAGCACAAAAACAATTTCCTGCTACAACTTGGATGCGGAGTCTGGCACAACTAAAATACATTGAAGAACCAGATATGTTTCACGATGTTTTTGGTCATGTTCCGCTATTGAGTGAACCCTACTTTGCTGGATTTCTAAACGGATTAAGTCAAATAGCTCTAGAGTTTATCGAATCTCCCACTGCGGTTGAATTAATGGCGAGAATTTATTGGTATACGATTGAGTTTGGACTGATAAAGGAAGAGGAAACGATTAAGATCTATGGTGCAGGTATTTTATCCTCTCCTGGTGAATCCGTTTACTCCCTAAGCGATCAACCCGAGCATTTTGCTTTTGATTTGGACAAAATATTAGGTACTCCTTACATTAAAGATAAGTTTCAAGCACAGTACTTCATTACAGAATCTTACCAACAACTATACAACAGTTTGCCTCAACTAAAAGAACGAATCAAACAAGCAGTTGAGTCCAATTTAGTTGTTGAAGATGGTCAAGCATTTAATTTTGAAGATTTGCTCGTCACTATAAATAACTAAAGTAATCCGATTGCACTATCTAATGAAATGCTAGTGTAATCGGATTCGTTATTTGGTAACAATGACGTTGTTTAAAATTAAGTAAGCACTCAAAATTATTATTCCACATTTTCCCAACCTTTTGAGTTAATCTTGCTTCAAAACCCAATACAAAATATAATTTAAGCTAATTCTGCTTTCTTGCTCGCTAAGAATTGGTTTTATGAGAAATAAAAACACCGTATGATACAACTACAGGATTATTCTATTCATTTTCAAGATAAAAATTTTGCGCTCCTAAGAGAACAACTAACAACAAATGCTTACTCTAAAATTTTTGTCTTAGTAGACAGCAATACCAACCGACACTGTTTGCCCATTCTTCAGAATGCTCTAGAAGGGATAGAATTGCATATTATTACCATACAAGCTGGAGAAATTCACAAAAATATAGAAACCTGCCAATTCATTTGGAAAGCTCTGATGCAACAAAAAGCAGATCGAAAGTCTGTTCTTTTGAACTTAGGAGGGGGTGTTATTGGCGACATGGGAGGCTTTTGCGCCAGTACTTTCAAGCGTGGAATTGATTTTATACAAATTCCAACCACATTGTTAGCGCAAGTAGATGCGTCTATTGGTGGTAAGTTAGGGGTTGATTTTGAATTGGTCAAAAATAGTATTGGTTTATTTAACAATCCCCAAGCCGTCTATTTGTATACCGATTTTTTTAAAACATTACCCAAAAACGAACTGTATAGTGGTTATGCAGAAGTTGTCAAACATACTTTGATTCAGAATAAAGAGGCATTTCTACAACTCAATCAAATGGATTGCATAGAGCATTCTGATTGGGAATCGTTGGTAAAAGATTCTTTGTATATTAAGAAATCCATTGTTGAACAAGACCCTTTCGAGGAAAACATTCGCAAAAGCCTTAACTTTGGGCACACCATTGGGCATGCCATCGAAAGTTTGAGCTGGGAAACAGATGCACCTTTACTACATGGAGAAGCCGTTGCAATTGGTATGATTGCAGAATGCTATTTGAGCTACAAACTACTTGGTTTGCCCCAACATGAATTGGATTTGATTGGGCAATATTTAAAATCATTATACGCTAAATTTGACCTCCATAAAATTCATTCCACCAATATTATCACCCTCATTCAACAAGATAAAAAAAACGAACACCAACAAATCTGTTTCACTTTATTGAATAAGATTGGTGCATTCAAAATCAACATACATGCTTCTGAGGCACTTATTTTAGAATCCTTAGCGTATTATAATAATCTATAAAAATCATGGCAGGCAACACATTTGGAAAAATATTTAAAATCACCACCTTTGGAGAATCACATGGAACAGGTATTGGAGTTGTTATTGATGGCTGTCCAGCAGGAATAGAATTAAATTTAGCTTATATTCAACACCAGCTCAATCGCCGCAAACCAGGACAATCCAAAATCGTCACACAACGCAAAGAGGCAGACGAATTTGAAATTCTATCGGGCGTATTTGAAGGCAAAACAACGGGCACCCCCTTAACACTATTCATTGCCAATACTAATCATAAATCAAAGGATTACGATCATATCAAAGATAAACTTCGTCCCTCTCATGCCGACTTTACTTATCGACAAAAATACGTCAATAGAGATTACCGTGGTGGTGGTCGTGCCTCTGCTCGTGAGACCGCAGCAAGAGTAGCAGCAGGGGCCATCGCTCAACAAATTTTGGAACAAAAAGGTATCGTCATTACCGCTTATGTCAGCCAAGTTGGTCCTTTGGAAATACAGCAACCTAAAGAAGAATTGGATTTTTCGCTAATTGAAGCAACCCCTGTACGTTGCCCAGATATTTCAAGAGCAAAAGAAATGGAGGCGTACATTAAGCAAATAAAAAAAGAAGGCGATACAACAGGCGGTGTCGTTAGTTGCGTCATCCAAGGTTGCCCAGTCGGATTGGGTGAACCTATTTTTGACCGTTTGCATGCTGAACTAGGCAAAGCTATGTTAAGTATCAATGCTTGCAAAGGCTTTCAATATGGTTCTGGATTTGACGGGGTTTGTATGAGAGGTTCGGAACACAATGATATTTTTATCAATGATAATGGTATAATTAAAACCACTAGTAATTACTCTGGCGGGATTCAGGGTGGTATTTCTAATGGTATGGATATTTATTTTAGAACTGCTTTCAAACCTGTTGCAACTATCATGCGCCCTCAACCTTCTGTTGATGTTAATGGCAATTCGGTTACTGTAACGGGCAAAGGTCGACACGATCCATGTGTGGTACCAAGAGCAGTCCCGATTGTAGAGAGTATGGCAGCACTAGTTTTGATAGATTATTATTTATTAGCGAGGACAGATCACTTCTAATATGACCATCTACTAACAATACTGTAATTACAAATTAGGAGAGTTCTACAAAAAAGCATATTTTTGTGTTTTGTTTTCATAAAAAATAAATTGTTGTGGCAACACCAAAAACCGTAGCTTTTCACACCTTGGGCTGCAAATTAAATTATTCTGAAACTTCCAGTATTGGACGTTTATTTGAAGAAGCAGGATATAATGAAGTAGCATTTAAAGAAGCTGCTGATATTTATGTAATTAATACTTGCTCCGTAACAGATTTTGCAGATCGAAAATGTCGAAAAACTGTTCGAAAAGCACTACGCCATTCCCCTAATGCCTTTGTAGTAGTGGTTGGATGTTATGCCCAATTAAAACCAGATGAAATTGCAGAAATACCAGGCGTTGATCTAGTCTTGGGTGCTGCTCAAAAGTTTAGAATTCTAGATTATGTAGATGACTTGAGCAAAGCCCCTTCCAAGGGAATGGTAAAGGCAGGCGACGTCAAAGAAGCTAATGAGTTTGTCAATGCTTTTTCGTTTGGCGATCGCACCCGCTCTTTCTTGAAAGTACAAGATGGTTGCAATTATAAATGTTCTTTTTGTACGATTCCTCAAGCTAGAGGTGCTAGTCGAAGCAATACCATTGAAAGTATTGTCCAAAATGCACAAGAAATTGCAGCTATGGGTATTAAAGAAATTGTACTAACAGGGGTTAATATTGGAGATTTTGGCAATGGTACGGAAGTTATTGAGGGGCTAAAGCCTAAAAAAGAGGCACTTTTTATTGATTTAATCAAGGATTTAGATTTGGTTGAAGGGATTGAGCGTTTTAGAATTTCTTCAATTGAGCCCAATCTATTGACGAATGAAATCATTGAATTTGTAGCCAACTCCAACCGCTTTGTACCTCATTTTCACATTCCGTTGCAATCAGGTAATAACAAACAATTGAGAGCCATGCGCCGCCGTTACAAACGAGAATTATATGCCGACCGAGTAGCTTCTATTCGTCAGCATATGCCGCATTGTTGTATTGGTGTTGATGTCATTGTGGGTTTTCCTGGCGAAACCGATGAAGATTTTAAAGAGACCTATCAATTTATTCAAGAACTAGACATTTCTTATTTACACGTTTTCACCTATTCTGAACGGGCTAACACCCCTGCTGCCGAAATGGATGACGTTGTCCCCGTCCACATTCGAAGAGAACGAAACGAAATGTTGCGCATTTTATCTGAAAAGAAACGTCGTCATTTTTATGAGCAATATATTGGCACTCAGCAAGTCGCTTTGTTAGAGGGTAAAAATGTAGAGGGCAAAATGACAGGCTTTACTCAAAACTATATTAAGGTTGCTGTTGATTATGATGAAAAACTTATCAATCAATTAGTTCCAGTACAATTGAACCAACTGACTCATCGAGAAGAGGAGTTGATGGTTGATGCTATTATTTTATAATGTTATATTAAGTAGTACTCCGTTGAAAAATTAACGGAGTTTTGTTGTATTAGTAGTTCGTTGATTAGCTCCCTGCGGTCGTGAGATCGCTATCGCTTAGTTGTTTACTTTTTTACCAAAAAGATAAAAAAGCACATTTATATTAGTTTTTCAACGAACTATTGTTGTATCAAAAGCTAAAAATATTCTTGTAACTATAAAAAACACCACCAATGAGCAAGTATCCATTTATCCCTCATTCTCGCCCCGTCCTTTCTGACGAGCAACTGCTAGAAAACTCTAAAACTTTTTATGAAGAGATGGATACTCGTCGTACCGTGCGACATTTTTCTAGTCGCCCTGTTCCCAAAGAGGTGATTGAAAATATCATCAAGACAGCTTCGACGGCTCCTTCTGGTGCACACAAACAACCTTGGACATTTGCAATTATTAGTTCTCCTGACATGAAGCGCAAAATTCGAATTGCCGCAGAAAAAGAAGAGCAAGAAAATTATCATGGAAGAATGTCTGAAGAATGGATTAGAGATTTAGAACCCCTTGGCACGGATGAACACAAACCATTCTTGGAAGATGCTCCTTATTTAATTGCGGTCTTTAAGAAAGCTTATGACATTCATCCAGAAGGCAAACGCAAGAATTATTATGTAAATGAATCGGTTGGATTAGCCGCAGGTTTTTTGATTGCAGCCATTCATCAAGCGGGTTTGTGTTCCTTAACGCACACACCTAGCCCAATGAATTTTCTAGAACAAATCTTAGAACGTCCTAAAAATGAACGAGCTATTTTGTTGTTGCCTGTCGGCTATCCGTCAGAAGAAGCGGTTGTTCCAGATATTCAACGCAAGCCACTAGAAGAAGTTTCTGTTTGGTATTGAACTTAGTTGATGCATTCAGCCTAGGCGCAATATCATCACTTCGTTGAAACTACAACATTAGTAGTTAGCTACGCTGCTACTATTGAACATAAAACCTTAAAACAATTGACATGAAACTAACACTAACTTACCTGACCTTTTTTGTACTTAGCCTTGCTAGTATTTTCAGCTCCTGTGAGCAACCCCAAAACCCAATAAACTCCCCTTCTCCCGATGATGAAAAAGTACTTACTAAAAAGGAAGAGACCACTCCTTTATCTTCGACTACCTCCTATAATGATTTTATAAGTTCGATGCGTAATTTAAAAGCAATTAATACTTATATCGAATCGTCTAATCAACAATTGGTCAGTTCAATGGATGCAACGGTAGTACATAAACAGCAATATCAACCACTGGTTTCTACTGCTTTTCAAATACAAAGCTTAACCACCGAATTTCATCAATATATCTATGCTTTAAAGGATTTGATGGCGCAAGAATCAAAAGGAGTTTATACACAATTTGATAGTGAAGCCAAAGCAAATTCTGACCTTATTGGAATGCCAAAAGATGGTGAGAACAAAGAAGTTGTTGAGCAAGTTTTTATCACAGGAAAATACGGCGGCGTGAACACTCAGGAACAACAAGGTCCTGTTCTCTACAACAAGTTAAATCAATTAATAAAAGACTATCTACATGTTGTTGGTAATCTCTGGAAAGACGGTGGTATTCGGGCAACTATATTTGCTGATTCCTACAAAAAAGAAGCCTTTGTCAAACGTATCAGTGAAGCTATTTTATTAAATACTTTTCATAAAAGCCTTGGCACATCCAATTGGGTGGAAGATAATTTTCAAAACAAAACGCTCCAAGAGGCTTATCTTAGTCTAACCTCATTGCAAAGTCAGGTTAACTTATCGGCAGCAGCAGTATTAAAACCGTTGTCTGAGCAAATGGGTAAATTAGAACTTACTTACGATCGGTTTGATGTCTTTACACAGTCTTCGAAGTCTTATGTTTTGTTAGGCGAAACTTATGAGAGTGAAATAATGCTAGGCGCCTATTCTTCTCAAGCCAATTTTGCGGTTTCTGTTGATGGACGTGGTCTTTCTGTCATAGATGGAAAAGCAATCTATTCTACTCCTACATCTAAGGTTGGGGAACACAAGTATACTGCCAAAATAGCTGTTCAAAATCCATTGACAGGAGAAACAGAAACCTTCAACAAAACATTCAAATATGAAGTCGGTCAACCTGCATTTACTGCCTCTGCCGACAAGCAAAATATACTATACATTGGCGTTGACAATCCTATTACGATTGCAGCAGCTGGTGTTGCTTCTTCAGCTCTAAAAATATCTGCTGTTGGCGCTTTCTTAAAAAAATCAAGCACTACTACAGGATACATCGCTCAGGTTCAAAAACCTGGAGAGGTTATCATCACAGTAAAGGATATACAAAAAGGACGTGCATTTCCATTTAAGTTTATCGCTAAAAAAATCCCCAATCCTGTGCTTAAATATGGTACTTATACCGATGGGACGATTTCTTCAAAGGATTTCAAAGCACAAACTAAATTAATGGCTGTCCTAGAAGACTTTGACTACGATGCTCAATGTACCATTCAATCTTTTAGGTTAACGTATACTAGAAAACGACAAGATGCCGTAGAACTAAATGGAAAAGGAGGGCATTTATCTGGACAAATTAAAAGTGCGATTCAACAAGCCAAACCTGGTGATCAGTATGCTTTTACAGACGTACATGTCCGTTGTTCTGGAGACAAAAGTACTCGTCGAATCAGTGGTCTAGCATTCGCTATCAAATAATATATATAGCATCTTGTATTCTTTTTAGAATTTTTCATTATGAGATCGTAAAGCATAAATTGTATTATGTTTTACGATTTTTTTTGATCTTATTTTTGCTTATTTATGTATAATATTTTGCTTTTGGGATGTCTTATTTTGGGGTTAAACAGCTGCCAGCATGCTATATCTATAAATGATAGCCAATCGTTAATTAATACTCAACGAAATAATTTAAAAACATTTCAATTATTAATTCAAAATCAAGTAGATAATGTCACCAATGAAGCTATCAAAAACAGAATAAAAAAGATACAATATATTACAATCAACCTTTATGACCGTATTGAATTGTATTATCAACAATTATCCAATTTTCCTACTGAAAAGCCATCTTCATATGTATCTCAATTGAATCTTTTTCAATCCGAAGCAGATTCTTTGCAAGAGAAGTACCTTCTACTTATAAGTGCAGTTTGGGATAATGAAGACATTAAAGGAACTATTGGAGATTCTAGCCAAAGAATAACAGCACTTCAACAAATAAAGCGTCAATTAGTTCCTCTACATGAATTGAGAAAAAATCTAGTACACAATCAACAATCTCAACAAAATGCTCTTCTTCAGTTGAGTCACCTTCAACATCAAATAAAGCAAAATGAATATGCATTTATTCACTTCTTAGCGCATCAAACAAAATACGTAAGAATTTGTGGTGGTTCCCCTTATTCTATCTTAGTCACTAGTCCTAAACCTTGTATACGACTAGGTGAAACCTACAAGGCAGCAATAACCCTAAAAACGTTCCATTCTCCTCAATTACTAGCTGCTCAAATTAATCAAGATAACCTTTCAATTACAAATAACTCCTGTATCTACCAAACTAAAGCTGCCAAAGTAGGAGAAGCAGCTTATCATGTTACTCTAACCTTTACCCATCCTAATTCAACCCAAACCATTACCCAAACACAAGCCTTTTATTTTGAAACAACTCCCTAATTCACAACAATGAAATCTTTCTGTTTACAATACTTGATAATTATTATTTGTTGCTTGAGTAGTTGTCAAAACAACAATTCAGACGCCTTTGTTCTCCATTACCACCAACTTAATCAAAGCTTGCATTATAGTAACCAACTACTTAGCTATGAGACGACTCATTCTTTGATAAATATGGAAGAAATTGCCCACGTAGCAACGCAATACATACCGTTCGTTGAAAAAGTAAAATCAGCTCATCGACAAAAAGAAACATTGGATCAGTTCATTCGTTCCATTAAAGCGAAATTAATATCCGAAACAGGTGGTGTTTATAATAAAGAAGAAGCGCTGGCAATTCAAGAAGATTCTTCTTGGGAAGGAATCCCAAAAGGAGCAAAAACGACTCGTTCTATTGAGAAAATATTACTTATGGAAAAGTATGATGATAAGATGAACTTACCTCTTGCAGAATTATTAGATCAAAAAATACAAGCATTTGTCTTATACAACACTAATTGGCTAGATTCTCTCTTACAAAATTCAACGTTCAACACTCCTACATTTGAAAAGGAGACAAGGAATTGTTTGCGACAATTTAAAAATAATATAGCTCTCAAAACTTCTCTAATTTATTCCAATCAGAAAAATTCATCAAAAGTTTGGGCAGAAGTAAATTTTCAAAACAAACCGTTGATTGCTATCTTAAACGATCTAATAAGCATACAAAATACGATTGAAATAGCGCAATACACCATCATAAACCTCTTTACGAATTATCTTTATTCTATAAACAATGATTCTTACAATCAAGTCGAAATAATATCTCATAGCACGACTCCTCATGTACAAGTTGGAAAAGATTATGAAGCAACCATCTCCCTAGCAACTTATTCAGCTAACGCTACTTTTGATGTTGTTATAAAAGGAGATACCATTGCTGCTATTAATGGCAAAGCAACTTGCCGTATACGCCCTCAAAAAACTGGTAAACAAGAACATGCAGCAACTATTCTTATTACCAATCCTATAACAGGCGAACGTACAAGCATTAACAAAAAACTTTCTTTTGAAGTCATCCCTTAATTCCATTTCTATGAAAAGCACCTTGATTTATATTCTTATAACTCTTGCCTGTTGTACAATGAGTTGCCAAACAAGTTCCTCCGATACAATGATTCTACAAACGTTGCTTCAAAACAAGCATCGGCAAAAAAATACGCTAATAATACAAGACAATACCTCCTCCATGTTAAAATCATTGCAAGAAATCACTGAATATAAAACACAATGTCGCCCTTTGTATTCAAAATGTTATGAAATTCGCCAATTAGCAGACAGTCTTTCAGAATACATCGACCATCTAAAAATAGACCTCATTAATTCTTCTGGAGGTTATTCCAACTCAGACGCCCCCTTACCTATGATGTTAACTAAAATTCCTAAAAATGCCCAAGCAACAGAAATTGTTCAGCAAATGCTGCTCACCGATAAGCAGCAAGTTGCTCCAACTCAAATCATAACTCGTAAGATTCAATTCTTCTATCAGTTCTGTATAAACTTGCTCAACGACTCTTGGGAAAATGGAGGTATTAAAGGGACCATTTTTGCAGACATTACCAAAAAAGAGGCTTCTATCCAATCCATAAAAAAAGTATTAAATAGTCCATTTCTTTATAAAGTTAGAACAATCCCCGATCAATTAGATCAACAACTTCAAGGCAAATCATTGGCAGTAGCTTTATCACTGCTAAGTCTCATTCAAAACGACATTTATCTTCAAGCACATTATATTACAAACTTCTTTTCTGCTCAAATATCATATATGCATCACTACACCTTCTTGCCTGGCTGTATCTCAGCAGCTAAACAAAGTGTCCGTTTGGGCGAAACCTATCATGCTAAGATTTTGTGTGGAATACCTACCAATGTTGATATAAAATCTGCCCGTATAAATGGAAAACATACAACTATTGATAATAACAAAGTACTCTATTCTACCCCTGTTACTCATGTTGGAGGGCATAGTTATCAAGTTAATTTGACGTTCTCAAATCCTTACACCAATACGATTGATAGTCTGGAAAAGAGCTTTTATTTTAATGCCAATCACTAATATCCATCATGAAAACATTATCATTTAGTTTAATAATTATAATAGGCTTGCTCACAACGGGTTGTCAACCCTCTTTTGACAATCACACAATTATCGAATATTTAGATTCTACTCAGAGCATGGAAGAAAGCAATGCATTGTTAGAGCAATCTAGTCGTCGATTAGTGTGGGACATTGCTGAAATGGCTAGAGAAAATTTGGAATTAAAACCCTTGGAGGACAAAGCTAAAGCATTTTTAGAAATAGGAAAAACATTGGATACATACATTGAACAACTGAAAGACTCTTTACTTGGTCCAACAAACCATCTATTTTTAAAAGATAAAGTATCTGTCTCTCAACAAATATCCATGTCTCAACTACAACTTGCTAAAGACAAAGCTATTGTAGAAGCACTATTTTTCAGCAACCTGTTTAATGGAACATCACAATTACCACAGGCGACCATTTTAGATTCAACCATTCAACATGTTCAGCACTCTTACCTTGACTTACTAGAGTCCTGTTGGGAACGGGGAGGTCTCCCTAATACTGTGTTCACTCAAGCCCGTCAAAAGGATAGTATGGTTCATTATTTGACACAAGATTTGCATTTTTATGGTGCTCAAGAAGCTCAGAATTGGGACACATTTTGCTTCAAAAATCAACCTATGGCTGCTGCTCTTTTAACATTAACTACTATTCAAAATAGTATTAAAATTTTTGAATATACAATAGTCCGTTTTTTAAAACAACAGACGACTTATGGGGCTCTTGTCTACGATAAGTTTGAGCTTGTTGCTCAAAGCACCTCTCCTAATCCTCGCTTAGGAGAGCACTATGAAGCTCAGATTAGTCTGGTCACCTATGCTTCTAAAGCGTCTATGCAAGTCGTTATTGACAATGATACAATTCCCGCTATTGATGGAAGCGTCTATTATAACATCCCAACCTCTAAAGTAGGTTGGCATCGGTATTCTGTTCATTTTATTTTGACCAATCCATTAACTAATGAAAAAGAAACTTGGAACCGAAACTTTGCTTTTGAAGTCATCCCTTAACCCTCAAAATGTCATCAAATTTCCATTAAATAAAGAAAAAAAACTTTTAGCTATCAATTTTCCTTTGAAGTCGTGAAATAAAGATAAATTTGTAGTGGAAACATCCATTATACAATAGCAATTGTAAATTTAGCAACTGCTTTTTTACAACTTGACAGATTTTATACAATGAATAAACTAATCATAGGAACTAGAGGGAGCAAACTCGCTCTTTGGCAAGCATACTATACTCAAGACCGTTTAAAAGAAATTGGCGTTGAATCAGAGTTGAAAATTATTAAAACCAAAGGAGATAAAATTCAACACCTGAGCTTTGATAAAATTGAAGGCAAGGGCTTTTTCACAAAGGAGATTGAAGATGAACTGTTAGCAGGAACAATTGATTTGGCAGTACATTCTATGAAAGATATGCCTACAACACAACCAGAAGGACTTTCTTTGGCGGCAATCTCTTACAGAGAAGACCCCGCAGACTGTTTGGTCATTCGCAAAGACGCAGCTACACAAGGTAAAATACTTCAATTGCCAGACAATCCCATAGTTGGTACTTCTTCTGCCCGACGCAAAGCGTTGATCAAATCCATTCGCCCCGATGTTGTACTCAACGATATTCGAGGCAATGTTCCTACCCGCTTACAAAAACTAAAAGAAGGTCAATTTGACGCTATTCTATTAGCAATGGCTGGCATCAAACGTTTGCAGCTGGATATGAGTGCCTTTGAAACCATTCGCTTAAACCCTAAAGAATTTGTCCCAGCTCCAGCACAAGGGGTCTTAACATGGCAAACGAAAACAGACAACATGGAGGTACGTAGAATTTTGCGTAAAATTCATCGTTCTGACGTGTTGCAATGTACCAATGTAGAACGCAAAGTTTTAAAATTATTAGATGGAGGTTGCCACTTACCACTGGGCGTATATTGTGAAACAGATGATATGGGCTACTATCATGTTTCTGCGATTCTTTCTGGAGGTTTGGATCAAGAACTAAATGTTGTCAATCTTTCTTCTAGTACAACTAATAATTTGGCGGAAACTATTTTTGAGCAATTGAAGCAAGGAGTAAACTTATAATGCAACCGACCGAACAACCAACCATTTTTATCTCTAGAGATTTAGAGCAAGACAGTGTTTTCGCCCAATACGTTGCTCCCAAGGCAACAATTATTGGAAGCTCTCTCATCGAATTTAAAGCGGTACATTTTGATAAGTTACCTACTTGTGATTGGTTGTTTTTTTATAGTAAAAAAGGGATTCATTATTGTTTATCTCAGCTAGAGGAGAAAGCGTCACTCCCACCTATTGGTGTGATTGGACAAGCTTCTGCTGATTTCCTGTACTCCAAATATCAAATTCAAGCCCAGTTTGTAGGAACAGGACATCCAGAAGAAACGGCTCTAGCTTTTTCAAAATTAGTACAGGGCAAGAAGGTTGTATTTGCACAAGCATTACATTCTAACCAGTCTGTACAACAATTGTTGGATAAAAATGTTATTTGTTATAATATGATAACGTATCAAAACGAGGTAAAAATTGACTTCAAACTCCCTCCTGTTGATGTATTGGTTTTTACAAGTCCTTTAAATGTAAAAGCTTATTTTGACCAATACACTTATCATACTTCGCAAAAAATAATTAGTATTGGTCGTGTTACAGCCAAAGCACTAAAGGCAATTGGAATTACGACTTTCACCATAGCAACAGCGCCCAACGAACGTGCTTTGGCAGTTGCTTGCTTACAAGCTATCCAACAAAAATGATGTTTAAAGAAGAAAATAATTGCTTAAAAGCTAGTTTTAAATTTAATGATTTTATTACTGCTTTTTCTTTCATGACAGAAGTTGCCTTTTGGGCAGAAAAACAAGCCCACCATCCTAACTGGAGTAATGTTTATGATACAGTTGAGATTGAATTGACGACACATGACGCAGGCAATACGGTTACAGAAAAAGACCATCAGTTAGCTAAAAAAATAGCTCAACTTTACGAAAAATATAACTAAATATATGGATACTATTTTAAAGTACTTTCCTGATTTAAGCCCTACTCAAATTGAACAGCTGAGTCAATTAGGAGATTTGTATACCGACTGGAATAGCAAAATTAATGTTATTTCTCGCAAAGATATTGAGAATATTTACCCACATCATGTCTTACATTCTATGGGCTTAGCCAAGGTTTTTCAATTCAAAGATGGTAGCAAAGTGATGGACTTGGGTACTGGTGGTGGTTTTCCTGGTATCCCTTTAGCTATCCTATTTCCAAAGGTCGATTTCTTATTAGTTGATTCTATTGGTAAAAAGGTTCGTGTGACACAAGAAGTTGCAGATGCGATTGGCTTGGAAAATGTACGCACTCAACAAGCTAGAGCTGAAGAACTAAAAGAAAAATTTGACTTTGTCGTTACGCGTGCCGTAGCAGTATTACCTAAATTGGTCGCATGGACACGTCGAATAATTAGTGACAAACACCAACATGGCGTACCGAATGGAATTTGGGCACTCAAAGGGATTGATCGTGCTACTGAAGAAGCAAAAGCATTGGGAAAAGGTGCTTACTCAGAAATATATCCAATGAGTGATTTTTTTGATGAGGAATTTTTTGGAACAAAATGTGTAATCTATACTCAAAAGTAAATATAGTTTCGTGCCTTTCTAGCGGACTATTGTAAAACGTAATGGTCTATTCCCCCGATTTTAGTTGTCTTGCCAGTTGTATAGTAACATCATCGGAGACTTTTATTTTTTGCGAACTTTGTTTGGCAGCGACATACCTTCTGCCAAACTCCAAGGTTTCATTTACGCTTGATTAGATAAACATCCATTTTATAGACCTACTCGTCATAAAAGGATACGACAGAATGGAAGATCGACATGAACAAAGAAATAAAACACCTCTACCAAGAACTTACCCCTGCTCACAAAGAAGCACTGCAACTCACATTCAAAAAGTCACCTAGAATGCTTCGTTATATCCAAGCTTTGGATGATTTAGGTTATGTTTCCACTCAAAAAGCCATACAGCTGATTTACTCGGACGATACAAGGCATATTGATGATGCAACCTTAATGAATCGTTTCTACAAATTGAGGCGAAATTTGCACCTGCACTTGCTTCAAGTCTGCCAAAACAATTTAAAAAGTTCGACAGATGAAGAGATAGAGTTAAAGTTTTTGCAATTGTTATCACAAAAAAATGAGCATGCTTACCTTTTAGAAAGAGCCCAAAAATTAGAAAAAAAGTGTTGGGAAGATAACCTCTTTGAGTTATTACCAGATTTACTAAATCTCATTATTTCTGCCTTGCATTTTTATCAACCTGAAAACATAAAAAAGATAGCTGCTTATATAGAAAAACTAGATCAGGCCAATGATCTACTTTCTGCTCTCCATAAGTTCAAAAATTATATTAATACATTTCGATTACAAACAATAACTGCCAATAATTATGAAGAACTCGCAACACATTACTCTTCTATTATTAATAAAATGCGACGCAAAGCAAACCTACTAAAACCATATGCTAGGTTTAATTTAATTTATCATTATACTGGATTTCTTGTTGGTAGTCAACTATACAATATCGTTTACAAAACAGGTAATGTACTCTCTCGTCATTTGAACCAATTGGAAAAGCTGCTTGCACAACATCCTCATATGCCCATCGTCAGTTATATTCCCAACCATCGAGTATATAGCCTTAATTCTATTCTTATTAATCGTGCTGTTTACTGGTATCAAAAAGGAAATTCTACTAAAAGTTATGAATCTATTCTCCAATATGAGCAACTAATTGACCAGCACCCCGATGTTTACATTAGGAATACCGTCAACGAATTTCACAATATTCTGCTCTGTTGTTGGGGAGCCAAAGAGTACAATGCTGTTTTAAAATACGCTCAAGAGTTAAAAACATTTCAATCCATCAACTCCTCTATTGAACGAGAGATGCCCTATTATATTTATGAAATGATGGCGTATACTGGCTTATATCCTAAAAAGAAACATACCAATCCTCTAAAATTGATTGCCTTGGGGGGCAAATTTCTTAAAAAAAGTGACCAAAGTTGCGTATGGATGTATGAAGCTGTCGGTTCTTTTGCCTTAGTATATGGCTTTTTTGAACAAAGCAGGTATTATCTGGAACATCCATTATTATTAGAATTCCAAGCAAAAATTCCTAAAGACTTGCGTACTGTTGAGTTGTTAAATTTGGCTGAAGCAGATGACAAACGAGGACTTCATAGCTTCTTACTCAAGATCAAGGCAAAGAAAAAAGAAGTATATCCTCGTACACTCTTGACCCACTTTAATGAATTAGAAATGCTTACAAAGTTATTTTTATGATAACTTTATAAGCATTTTGTTTTGTTCTCTTTTATTGGATTAATGCGCTTCAAGCCAATTGGCACCAGTATCCATTCCAACCAAAATAGGTACTTCTAATCCTGGCAATGCATTTTTCATATGCTCATCAATCAAGGCTTTGGCTTGCTCTAACTCGTTGAGTGGAACATCAAAAATCAACTCATCGTGTACTTGTGAGGTCATCTTAGTTTTTAAACCTGCGTCTTGTATTGCTTTATGAATTTTGATCATTGCCAATTTAATCATATCTGCCGCAGATCCTTGAATTGGCGTATTAATAGCATTTCGTTCGGCATGAGAACGCATCATAGAATTTTGAGAATTCAAGTCTCTCAAGGTACGGCGTCTACCTTTTAACGTTGTTACATAACCGTCTATTCTAGCTTGGGCCACGACGTTTTCCATATAATTTTTCAGCCCTTCGTACTCATTAAAATACTGACTAATCAAAGCCTGTGCCTCGGAGCGTTTGATGCCTAAATTTTTAGACAAGTTCGTTGCTCCTGCACCATAAATGATACTAAAGTTAACTGTTTTGGCATTGTAACGCTGCTCTTTGGTTACCTCATCCAATGACACATCATAAATTCTAGCAGCAGTAGCTTGATGAATGTCCAAACCATCTTGAAAAGCTTGAATCATAGCCTTATCGCCACTAATTTCGGCAACTAAACGCAATTCAATTTGAGAATAATCCGCTGCCAATAAAATATGTTGCTGATCTTTAGGAATAAATGCTTTTCGCACCTCTCTTCCTCGTTCAGAACGAATTGGAATATTTTGCAAATTGGGGTTTTGTGAGCTCAATCGACCCGTTGCAGTCAAGGCTTGATTGAACGAACTGTGTATCCGTCCTGTTTTCTTGCTCACTAATTTCGGCAACGCATCTACATAAGTAGATTTTAGTTTTGCCATAGATCGATAAGTCAACAAATCAGCAACAATTTCATGTTCTTGTGCTAGTTCAGACAATTTTTCCTCATTGGTTGAAAACTGTCCTGTTTTTGTTTTCTTCCAACGGTAAGGAATTTCCAACTTACCAAACAAAACCTCTCCTACTTGTTTGGGAGAATCTAGATTAAATGTATTGAGCCCCGCCGCATCAAATATTTTCTTCTTAATATCAGCAATTTCTTGATCTAATACTTTGGAGTAATCTTTTAAAAATGCGACATCCAAATTCACACCATTGTACTCGATTTCAACCAAAACATCAATTAATGGCTCTTCTATTTCGTTGTACAGCTGAAGCAAGTCTCCTTCCAACAACTTATCCAACTCCAATTTGATTTGTAGGGTAATATCAGCATCCTCTCCAGCATATTCTTTAATTTTTTCGGGTGCGACATCACGCATAGACAACTGATTTTTGCCTTTTTTACCGATCAATGTCTCAATTGCTACAGGAGAATAATTTAAGTACGTTTCTGACAAATACGTTAGGTTGTGTCTATTTTCTGGTTCCAATACATAGTGCATCAACATTGTATCCCAGTACTTTCCTTTCACCTCTACCCCGTACCATTTCAACATCAAAACATCGTATTTGATATTTTGTCCTATCTTATCAATTTCAGGATTTTCAAAAAGGATTTTAAACTCAGCAATAATGCCTCTCGCTTCCTCTTGATTTTCAGGAATAGGTACATAATACGCTTCATGAGGTTTAACCGCAAAAGCAATTCCCACTAATTCTGCTTCACTCACATTCAATCCTGTTGTTTCTGTATCAAAACAAAACCCTTTTTCCGTTCCAAGCAAAGCAATTAATGCAGCACGCTGTTCAGCTGTTTCAACCAAGTGATATTGATGTTCTACATTAGCAATATGCTTATCAGCGATACTGCCAACTTTCGCAGGTGCTTTTTTTGTAGATGATTTTTTAGCTACTACATTTCCAAAAAGATCCGTTTGTTTTCCTTCTGTACTCGAAGCAGAGGCTCCAATAATACGCTTCATCAATGTTCTAAATTCCAATTCAGCGAATAGTTCTTTTAGAGCATCTCTATTAAAGTCTTCTACTTTGTATCGCTCCGCATCAAATTGAATGGGACAGTTCGTGTCAATAGTTGCCAACTGCTTAGACAATAAAGCATCTTCTCTCCCTGCCTCTACTTTTTCTTTTTGTTTTCCTTTTAATTTATCTGTATTGGCTAAGATACCTTCAATAGAATCAAATTCTGCGAGTAGTTTCACGGCAGTTTTAGCCCCAACACCTTTAATACCTGGAATATTATCCACAGCATCTCCTTGCAATCCCAAGATATCAATAACTTGATCCACTCGTTTGATTTGCCATTTTTCCAAGACTTCTTTTTCGCCTAAAACACTCACAGCATTCCCCATTCTGGCAGGTTTGTACAAAAACACCTTGTCCGATACCAATTGGGCATAATCCTTATCTGGCGTCATCATATACACTTCAAAACCCTCCTTTTCAGCCTGTTTGGCCAACGTCCCAATTACATCGTCTGCCTCGTACCCTTCACAGAATGCCACAGGAATATTAAAAGCCTCTATAATTTTTTTGATATAAGGAATAGCTGTTGTAATATCTTCAGGTTGCTTTTCTCGATTGGCTTTATATTCTACATACATTTCATGTCTAAATGTAGGACCAGGCAAATCAAAGACCACTGCAATATGACTTGGTTTTTCTTTTTTGAGCACATCCCACAATGTATTTGTAAATCCCGTAATAGCGGAAACATTCAAACCTTTTGAGTTGATCAATGGTCTGCTAATAAATGCAAAATGAGCTCGGTATATTAATGCAAAAGCATCTAGTAAAAATAATTTTTTCATAAAAATATAGGCATTTTTTTGTTGCCGTAATCTATTCCGTGTCCTTAATAGGATGAAACCTAACGTTTTTAAATTTTAGCAAAAGTACAAAAAAAGTAAGCAAAGACGCTATTAATTTACAGTCCATTCTTTACGAAAAAGAACAGAGGCTCTATTCAAAGATATTGCTTTAATCTATAAGCAAATTTAATTCTAGCTAGTCCTTGATTGCTCTTCTGATAAAAGTAATTTTCGATTGCTTATCAATTATTTTAGAATCACTATACTAGATTTCGATCTACCGAACCAAATTAATCAACACTTGATAATCATCGTATTTTGCATTTCCACCCTTCATTTCCAAAAGATCCATAAATTCAGAAGGATCCATTGCATTTTGGCTAATTAACTCTTCCAATTCTTCATGTGTTAGTTCGGTTCGAACTTCAATTTCGCCTGCTGCAATTTGCTTCATTCGCCACTGGTATGTTTTCTCGATGCAATCCCAAATCTTTTGATGAACCGCTCTAAAATCTACGTCTTGTGCAACTACTTCTGCATTCTTAAAAGCTATGTTATTCCTAGCAATGATTTTTCCAGACTCGATAATAAAATAGGCGGTATGCGCCCATCCTTCGTGTCGTTCCAACAATTTTGAATAAATAACCAATTGCAAATCCTCCCCATTTCTCAACTGTTCTTTTCGATAGGTTGCTCCACCCCACTTCAAATCAACAATTGCCTTCTCGTAAGACGTTCCTTTTTTTCGTTGCAACACCAAATCAACCACACCTTTTAATTCTTGTGTAGCTACTTTGCCACTAATTGGAAGTTCTGTATCTACTATTGTCCAACCATTTTCTTGAATAGCAAAAACCAAAGCCCAAGCAGCTTGCTTAATTCGATTCGTCAAACCAATTCGCTCTGCCTCTTGCCCATACATTAATAAGACCGCTCCTTCTCGTTCAAACAAGTCGGATATATGCCCTTCTACCCACTCTACCACTTCCTCTTTTGACCAAGTTTTTTCTGAAGTTTTGATGGTATTAAAAAGCCCTTCAAAAACGCTGTGTGCTATATTTCCTTTTAAGATACGATCTTTGACAACGCTAAGCATGGATGACTTTTTGAACTTCACTTGATAGCGAAAAATCCATTGATAAGGATAATACAACAAAGAATCCAAGCTAGAGTAGGATTCCGTTTCGGTTTGTTGAATGTTTTTATCACTTGGGATATAAAAATAAGGCTTGGGATGCCCTAACACATTTGGCATCAAAGAAATAAATCCAGGTAAAGTATAAAACTGTCCTAAAAATTGAATATTCTCTTGTGTGTCTAAGTTAACAATGATTCGACTCAAGTCGTTTTCACCCAAAGCAGCACACAAATCCCCCCACAAAGGGTGTGGTAGTTGTTCTTTACCTTCTATATATTGAGGCATTACCAAAATCAACCGCCTTTGTGTTCGCAACACGACCTGCATGCGTTGCCAAAGCAACCTAAGATTTTCTTCCGATGGCGTTTCGATTGGCACATCTTCCTTTTCCAAATACGTGCGTTCCTTTCGATACCATCGTGCAAAACCTGTTTCCCGTTCTATATCTACAAAGTTCCACCAAAACACATCTTCTGTCGGTCGAACAACGGCACTTCCCTTGTAAACATAAGGCAAATGCCCAACTTCTTCTGATCGAAATCGAATAGCGGCCGGTTCGTTAATTGTTCTGACCAAGCGTTCCAATCTTAGATTGGATAAATGCGTATCATTCTCAGGCAAAGCTTCTAATACCTGTACGATATTATTTGATTGAATTCGCAAGCCTTCCAAGGCAGGTAGTCCATTCTGTAAATCTTCCTTGTAACGCTCAATTTCTTGAATTTTATTGTGGGGAGTACTAGGACTATCTAGTTTTTTTTGAAGGCTTTCGATCAATTTTTTGTGTTCATCTTCCTGCTTTCTCGCCCAAATAGACACATATCGGTACAAATCAATTACCTCTGATTTGGGAACAGCTTTAGTCGTGTCGTAGCGTCGTCTAGTAAACCAAAAGCGATACTCCTCTTGCGCTTTTTCTTTTTCTTCCTCTAAAGCCGCTCGATTTTCTGGATTTTCTTGTATTTTTTCATCATAATAATCAAAAAATTGACGCACCATGGCATTCCATGCCCCACTAAATAAACCTGGTTTTTGAGCCATAATTTTAGCAATACCTCTTGCTAAAGCAGGGTGAATAGGTGTATTGGGCAAAGAGACGAACTCCAATATTTTGTAGGGATTAATTGGACGCCACAAGAAGGTGCTTACTAATTTTAAAATTTGCAAAGTTGGTCGTGCAATAGAAGCAGATAAAATCCCCAAACTTGGTAGCCCTTCTTCAACCAAAGTATTGTCTAAGGTTCTATTTTTATCTGGAATCAAACAAACAGGTCGATAAGAAGGATTTTCAACAAAGACTTTCGCCCAATATTCTGCGGCATATGTTTCTCGCTTGGCTTGAATAATAATTAAAGAGCCATCTGCTTTTACCTGATTTCGCTGGTAAGGTTCTTTTAATAAAGCTTTTTGAAAGGTTTGTAAATCACCTGCCTCTTTTGCTATTGAATGCTTTAACTCTATTAAATCAATGCCTGTATTTTGCAGTGTTCCCAACAGTTCTTGCAAATGTGGCGGCAACAAGTACAACGGTTCATTCAAGTAAATTTTATCCACAGGCAAAGGCAGTATATTTACAAAATGTAAAACTCGACGAAAACGCTCTGCGAAACCATCAAAAAGAGCTGTTGGCTCTCCATTTTGGACTAAGTTTTCAATCTCCACTAATGTCCGAAGTCGAGTGGGCATATCTTTTTGATATGCAAAGTCCCACCCATTTATCAATAATTCATCCCGCCGTTGCAACAAAGCAATGGCTGTTGCCATATTATCTGCTTCAAAAGAAGCTCGGTAAAAAGCATTTGGGTTTAATTCCAGATGCACCGTCAATATTTGGCGATATTGCTCATACCTCAAATAGTCGTGACGTTCTGGATAACTAATTCCTAAATGTTTTTCTAGATAAGTAATTAGACTATTACTATTACAACACAAGTCGACCTCTTCCGGTATTTTGATATAAGTTGGAAAGGTTCTTTCCTCTATTTCTAATCCAAATTGTATAATCATGTTGAATATTTACTCTAATCTGCCGAAATCACGTTTAATTCTAATTGAATGTTTATTGTTTTTGAACGATTACTTAATATAGTAGTTCGTTGATTAGTTCGCTACGCTCATGAGGGCGCAAGCTTAGTTTTTTACTTTTTTACCAAAAAGATAAAAAAGCACATTTATATTAGTTTGATAATCAAAATTTTAACATAAAACACAACAAAGACACAACTTGCTGATTATCAAACTAATAAAGTTTAGCTTCGCTGCTACTGCGTGGTTTCAACGAACTATTGTTAATATCAATAGACTCATTTCATTAGACTACAAAACAAAAGTCTTTTGATTCTTATCCAACTACATTACTCCATTAAAAAATCAACGGAGTATTACAACTAGAAACACCCAATAAATTTAAGCACAAATAACTTGTACTTTAGCTGTTAACTTCTCCAAACAGTTTGAAGAATGTTTCTCAAACCTCTATACATCACATTTGCCAAACATGAAGGTAAACAATCCTACTTCATTCTCCAATCAAGTTTCTATTTTTGAGTATTCTGATTATAGACTGTTGTCTAATTCATCAAAGAACTAACCTTCCAATGCCTCAAAAATAAGTTGAAGCTATTAAAATAACAAAGGCGCAAGCCTCCTTAACTTGCGCCATTTAACTGGGTTAATAGATCATTTTTAGTAGAGAAGTAAGTAAAAATGGCTAACAGTTAGCAAAGTAGCACGGAAAATTAATAACTGTTGACCATTTTAGTCTTATTCCGTTAGTATACTATAGCATACTATCAAGAACACTTTCTATTGTGAAATCCAATGGGCAGTACTTCCGTTTCAACTTGTTGAAACATTTCGTCCTTTAGGTATTTAAACTCATCTATGTTCACAATATTTTGGTTCTTTAGCCAATCTAGATTATGCATTTTTTGGTCGTAACAGTCTACGCAATCCCAATATTTTTCAACTAAAAATATTTTGCGTTGCTCTAACAATTCAGTAATAAATTCATCTGCTTGTTTTTTATAATTGGCATCTCTAAAAAAGCCAATAGAGCCATTTTCTATCGTATCTAAGTATAAAATTTCTTGTGCATTTCTATAAACAATATAAAATAAGAGACTAGACATAGCTACTCCTAGAATTGGTGCAAAAAGATTCGTAACGCTGCCTGTTCCATAACCTATAAAATTTGCCATAGACAACCAAAACAAAATAGAAGCCGCTACAAACAAAATATAATTAGGTTGGCGCCTAGTCCTTCGTTCGCCAATAATATCTTCATACCTCAACTCTACTTCATAACCACTCAATAAACCCATCTCCTTAAAATGTAGAATTCCATCATCTAATCTAAATTCTTTTTCTTTCCATAATCTTTTTTGAACCATTTTACGAGTCTCCATTGTCAAGATTTTTATTTGTAGTAATAGATAGTATCTCTGCCAATATTTCTATTTGTTTATTGTTAGTATAGTATACGTTTTTTGAAAAATTTTGTTTCAACAAAAAGATGCAAAATTTAACAAAATAAAACTTTTTTGTTTACAAAAAAAACAAAAATCTATCAACCACCTCATTAAAACACTTTCTTGTTTTAAAAAAAAGTGAGCCAACACAATCTGTTGACTCACTTTAATAATAAAAACGCTAATTTTTATGTAAGAGGTTATTTTACTTTTAGTACGTCCAAAGATCGTGTTCAAAATGAAAAATCCCTTCTTTTATTTTATCAGACTCCAATAATACAGCCATTGGTTCGTTCTTATAATCTTTAATTCTACGATCGTATACGTTAGACTCTTTGGTAATGTAGCCTGAGAACATACGAGCTTCAAAAATATCTTCCCAACTCATACGAGCAGCGTCATTTTCTGTATTAAACGCCTCTGTGCGTGCTAAGGTCTCTCTTAATTCTGGGTAATATGCCCAAAACATAGGTCCTGAATTTAAATAGTTTCCATTGTCATCTCTACGATCTATAATTGGAGCAATTCCCAAAATTCGAACATCCATACTTGAGGTTTCTTCATCAAAGAAATAAACTTCCTTGATACGATATTTCGTGATGTCTTCCCAATTTAATTCATTGCGAACAATTACGGTTTCTTCTGTAAAATCTTCTGGTCTAAAAATAATTGTTGTATCAATAGAAACGCCTATTGTTTCTGCTTCGGCTTGAGTCATTGGTGTAGAAAATTCACTACCAAAAGAATGGTGATACAAGGTGATGTCTCCTGATTTTCCTGCTTCAATCAAGATATTGATAAATGGAGCTTGTTCATTTCTAAAAATATGGTTTCGCTTTTCACGTGTATCAATCAATCTCCAAACACGTTTTTCCCAAAATACATCCTTTTCATGGATATAGTCGTATGGCAACACTTGTTTTTCTTTGTGCAGGTAACGATCATAAAAACCATCTCTAGGACTTGCTTTTTCTATATTTCCTGATTCTGTTACATTGTTATTCTGCGCAAAAGTTGTTGTCCCAACTAAAAAACAAAAGCTCCATACAAAAGCAGACATTATTTTTTTCGTCATCATTTTTTTTCAATTTTAATTATTAACTAATCAAAAGTGTTGGAGTAAAAGGCAAAGAAACTCGTTAGCACTCTTTGTAGTCATAATTACCAAGCTTCAAAAGGTTACAATTATTCAATTTATTTTTTTTAGTTTTTAAAATAAAACGCTTAGTGACAACTCTATTTCTTGATTCTGAATACGTTCTATTTCTTCAAGCCTTAATCTATTAAAGCTTTATAGGCATATATATAGTATTGTGATAATCAAAATCAATGAGCATCTTTAAATTGATTGATTTTTAATTCGGTAATTAAAAAATTAGTGTGAACATTATTGTACAACAATGGTTAAAATTATACTTATGAAAAAGGAAATTAACATAGTATGGTTAAAAAGAGACGTTCGTTTGCACGACCACTTACCACTTCACAATGCAATATTGGATGGGGTTCCTATTCTGTTGGTCTATTGTTTTGAACCTCCATTAATAGATATGCCTTTATACAGCCAACGGCATTGGCAATTTGTTGTAGAAGGACTTAGAGACTTGCACCTTCAACTCAGAACACTACACCCACACAACCTTCAAGTTATTAAAGGTGATTTTTTACGTTTTTTAATCGCTTGTCAAAAACACTTTAGAATAAAAGCGCTCTACTCTAGTCAAGAATCAGGCATACAATGGACATTTGACAGAGATAAGAGGATTAAAAAATTTTTAGAAAGTAAAAAAATACCTTGGTACGATTATGCTACAGAAGGCGTTAGGCGTGCCGTTTTTAATCGAGACAATTGGTTTAAAGATTGGTATATCTATATGGAAACAAGCATTCCAGTTACAGATTATACCCAAGCGGAATTTATAGCTCTGCCTAGTAATTTATCAACGACTTTTGATGCTACCCATTTTACCAAACAATTTCCTACTATCAATAAAAAACAAGCTTTTCAAATAGGCGGTGAACGACTTGGATTAAAAATCTTGAAAAGTTTTTTAGATAAGCGTTACGAGCACTATAGGTGGCATATTTCTAAACCACTAGAAAGCAGAACAAGTTGCAGTAGGTTATCGCCATATTTGGCTTGGGGACATATCAGCCTCCGAAAAGTTTATCAAGCAACCAAAATAAGACAAGCACAACATACCAATGGAAAATTATTGCGTGGTTTTATAGATCGATTGACTTGGAGAAGTCACTTTATTCAAAAGTTTGAAGATGAAATTACCATGGAGTCTTTACCTTTAAATCGAGGCTATACTGCTCTAACAATAGACCATAATCCATCTTACATAAAACGTTGGAAAGAAGGTCAAACAGGATATCCTTTAGTAGATGCGTGTATGCGTTGTTTGATTCGAACAGGTTATATTAATTTTAGAATGCGAGCCATGCTTGTTTCCTTTTTCACCCAACATCTTTTGCAAGATTGGAAGATTGCAGCAGAATATTTAGGCGCATTGTTTTTGGATTTTGAGCCAGGAATTCATTTCCCTCAAATTCAAATGCAAGCGAGCATTACAGGAATTAACATCGTTCGCATATACAATCCTATAAAACAATCATTGGAACACGACCCCAAAGGTTTATTCATAAAACAATGGGTGCCTGAGTTGCAATCCATTTCTCATGAGTACATTCATATGCCCTGGACATTGCCTCCCTTAGAAGCATCTAGAATCAACTTTGTACTCGGCAAGCATTATCCGCTGCCTATTGTTGATACCGCCCAAACAGGCAAACGAGCAAGAGATTTATTTTGGTCTATAAAAAAAGACCCTATTGTTAAACAGGAAACAAAAAGAATATTAAAAATTCATGCAAATCCAAGAAAAACAGCTAAAAGAACTGAGTCCTAGAGAAAAGGATAGAATTATAGAAATGGCTTGGGAAGATCGCACTACTTTTGATGCAATTGAATTTCAGTTTGGACTCTCAGAAGCTCAAGTTATTCAATTGATGCGCCAACAAATGAAGCCTTCTAGTTTTAAAATGTGGCGCAAACGAGTTTCTGGTAGAAAAACGAAACATGCCAATAAAAGAAATTTTGAAGCAGGACGCTTTAAATGTTCTCGGCAACGCTCTGTCTCCAACAATAAAATTTCTAAACGATAAATCAATAGTTAGCTGTGCTGCTACTAATAAATAATACATGAGGACTTATACTACTTTGCGGTTAATATTAGGTGATCAACTGAACGAACAACATTCATGGTTCAAACAAGTAGATAATCAGGTACTTTATGTCATGATGGAAATTGAGCCCGAAAGTGCTTACGTGACCCATCACATACAGAAAATTGTTGGCATTTTTGGAGCAATGCGTCAATTCAATACTCAGCTGAAGGCAAACGGGCATGCTGTCTGTTATTACAAAATATCTGATCAGAATAACCAACAATCGTTTGCTGATAATGTTGATACATTAATACACCAATATCAAATTCAACATTTTGAATATCAACTACCTGATGAGTATCGTCTAGATCAACTGCTTCGCACTTATTGCAATCAACTAAATATTACCTCCCTAGCAGTAGATTCCGAACATTTTTATACTCAAAGAGAAGACTTAACGCTCTTTTTCAAACAGAAGAAAGCAACCATTATGGAGTCTTTTTATAGAGCCATGCGCAAAAAGCACGACATCTTAATGGAGGATACCGAACCCGTTGGAGGAATTTGGAATTATGATAAAGAAAATCGCAAAAAAATCCCTCGAAAGCATTCTATCGAAGCACCATACCTGCTAAAGCATGATGTTGGTTCTATTTATAAAGACATCCAAACTGCTAACTTAAAATATATTGGGCATATTGATCCCAAAGCATTTATATGGCCCTTAAATAGACAAGAATCCCTAAATCTTTTAGACGATTTCCTACAACGAATGCTTCCTTTTTTTGGTCTTTACCAAGATGCAATGCATCAAGAACATTGGAGTTTGTACCATAGTCGATTATCTTTTTCACTTAATATTAAACTTATTTCGCCTAAAGAGGTTATAGTAGCTGTAGAAAAAGTTTATCGACATAACAAGGTGGTTGATATTGCTCAAGCAGAAGGTTTTATTCGCCAAATATTAGGATGGAGAGAATTTATGCGAGGAATCTATTGGAGAGAAATGCCCGGCTATCAACAGCTTAATAAATTAGATGCTCAAAGGGATTTGCCAGCTTTTTTTTGGACAGGCAACACAAAAATGAATTGCCTACAAAAAGCGATTCAACAATCCCTAGATTATGGATATGCTCATCATATTCAAAGGTTGATGATAACAGGTAACTTTTGCCTGATTTCTGGCATCAATCCTACGGATGTGGACAATTGGTACTTGGGTATCTATATGGATGCTTTTGAGTGGGTAGAAATTACCAACACTAGGGGAATGAGTCAATTTGCTGATGGTGGTATTGTTGGCACCAAGCCGTATTGTGCTTCTGCTAATTATATCAACAAGATGAGCAATTATTGCCAAAATTGTCATTACAATAAAAAAGAAAAAACAGGAGATAAAGCCTGTCCTTTTAACGCCTTGTACTGGAACTTTATTCATCAACACAAAAACCTACTAAAATCTAATCCTAGAATGAGTATGGTATATCATATCTGGGAAAAATTTGGCTCAAAAGAGCAGGATATTATATTACAACAAGCTTCTAAATATTTAAATAACATTGAACAACTGTAATCTAAATACTTGTCTATACCTCTTTCAAAACAACTTGCGTTTACAAGATAACCCATCTTTGTACTACGCCTACTTCCATTTTTGGAATGTAGTCCCTGTACTTGTTATTCCCGAAAAAGCAAATACTCATTTGAATGAAATTGGTCAAGAAATGGGCACATTTAGACGGCAATTTTTAATAGAAGCTGCTCTCGATTTAAAAGCATCTCTGGCAAAAGAAAAGATTGATTTAATCATTCTAAAAGAAGATAAAAATCTAGTTTCTAGACTCAAAACTATTTGCAAAACTTATGACATAGAATACACGGTTACTTCCTATCCTAGAGGAACCTATGAAGGAAACTTGTTAGGGGCTTTGTGTGAGTTCACGGCTGTTTTTACTTGTGAAGATGATAATTTGGTAGCTATGGAAGAATTACCTTTCACAGAATTGCCCAAAGTATTCACCCCTTTTCGCAAAGAAATGGAAGCCAACTTGGATATCCGTGACAAAACTCAAAAACCATTGTTAAAAAAATTCAAAGACAGTCATAAATTTTCAGATACCCTAGAACTGATTCAACACCCCAAGCATCCTAATTCTGCTTATCCTTTTATGGGTGGAGAAACGGCTGCTCATGAACGACTTAATTATTATTTGTGGGAATCTAAAGCTATCACGGATTATAAAGAGACTCGAAACGAATTGATTGGCGAAAACTATTCCTCCAAACTTTCGGCTTATTTGGCTTTAGGCAATTTATCTCCCGTACAAGTATATTATGCGATTAAAGACTTTGAGGCACAAGTAGAAAAAAATGATAGCACCTATTGGTTATTATTTGAATTGCTTTGGCGGGAATATTTCTTGTTAGTAGCTCTTCAAGGACACACCAAAATTTACTCTATCCAAGGAATTCAGGATAAGGAACCTAAGAATTATTCCAACGATATTAAGAAATTTGAGCAATGGTGTACAGGTAATACCGACCACCCGTTTATTAATGCTAACATGAAAGAATTGGTTGCTACAGGCTATATGAGTAATAGAGGACGCCAAAATGTGGCGAGCTATCTTGTTCACCATCTAAAAATTGATTGGCGTTGGGGAGCTTCATTTTTTGAGAAACACTTGATTGATTATGATATTTCACTCAATTGGTGCAATTGGATGTATGTAGCAGGTGTGGGTAATAATACTCGTAATAAAGTATTTAATCCAACCCTTCAGCAAGAACGCTATGATCCAGATAGTACGTACTGCAACTTGTGGAATCAATAATATATTTATAGGATCAAAAATCTATTTTGAATGCCCTACTACAATGGGCATTCAAAAGTAGTATCATTCATTTTTTGAGAAGCATTTGATTGATTATTATAAAGATATTTCTTTTGTAAAAATATCGACAGCGTATTAAGTTTTGTCAGCTTCTGCTATTTAATCTGAAATGCCAAGCCATTGATTTTTCTCCCAATAATATCTCCAGGGCAACGTACTTTTATATCTGCAAACGCGTATTGATCTCCTGGTTTGGCTTTTTTGATTACATCTGCAATAGTTCCCGTAAAACGTCCGCCAATCCCTTTATATTCCAGCACATCACAACTTTTACAAGCGTAATACAACGTATAGGATTGTATGGCACATCTTAGGTCCATATCAAAATTATTCAACCTTGCTACCAAACCTGGTTGAGCTTTAAATTCGCCCGACCCAATTAAGCCATTCATTTTATTTGCTAAAACAACAACAGGATCAGGGATTCGTTTTACTCTGAAATTAGCGGTTTGAGACTGACCAGTACTTTTATTAGTAACGGTTATGGTTGCTTGCCCAGGCTTCTGACAAGTTACGGTATAATGCCCGTTTCCTTGTTGGGTAATTATCGCTCCTTCTGATTTGATAGATAAGTTATTATGATCCAATCCTGATGCAGCTACCGTAATAGGGTTTTCAACACCGATATAAAATACATTCATCTTGTCTGCTGCTACCGCTAATGTTCCCATTCCTGAATTAGGGTCTTGCACACTAGTTTCCCCTATAAAACTATAATCATTACTAGGCGGAAAGACGCACAATAGCCCCTCCATAAAAACACTTAAATTACTAGCAAGCAAAATCATAAAAAAAGCTGTAACCCCTATTGATTTGATTGTGTTCATAAGCAAATCATTTTATCGTATTTTGAAATATAGGCTATTGGCAGGACGCCCAACCGTATCGCCTGGGCATTTTACTTTTACATCGGTAAAGGTATATTGGTCACCCGAAGCAGCTTGTTTGATAATTTTGTTCACCATCCCTTTGAATTTTCCTCCTTTCGCTTTTAGAACAATGGGATCTTTTCTTTTTGCTGTATAATACAAAGTATAAGAATCAATAAGGCATTTGGCATCAAAATCAAAGTTATCTAGCCAAGCAATTAAACCAAGTTGTGCCTTAAATTCAGCCGCAGTAATATTTCCAGTTTTATTAAAATTTGCAGTAGCAGGTACAGTACTCGTGCTAGACATCAATACAGTGCTCAATACCACTAAAGGTAAAAGCATCCTTCTTTTTGTGAATATCATAATTTTTCAGTTTAGGCAAAAGAAGGGCTATGCTGTTTTGGGCAGCACAATCTTCTCTCGATTCATTATTTAAAGGGTGGGCAGAATGAACTCCCCAATTGGAATAAGCAACAATCTTTTATTATCGAATTGTAAACGACAAACCATTGACACGGCGCCCCACAGTATCTCCAGGACATTTTGCTTTTACTTCTGTAAACATATAGGTATCACCAGGCTTTGCTTGGCGCACTACTTGAAGCACTTGTCCTGAAAATCTAGTTCCAGAACCTATTATTTCAACTGGATCTTGACGCTTTCTAGTATAGTACAATTTGTAACTTTGAATAGTACACTTAGCATTAAAATCAAAGTTTTCTAAATTAGGTATCAATCCTAATTGAGCTTTAAACGTTCCAGATTTAATGGGACCATCTACCTTGCCAGCACATTTAACCACAGGATCAGGAATTCGTTTTACTCTAAACTCAAAATCTGTTTTTGCCAAACCGCCTCCAGAAAGTGTGATTTTAGCCATTCCAGTTCTTTTAGCCGTCACTATACGTTTTGCACCTGAGCCCTTCATTGTAACCCCAGTACTCGTTACTTTTAGCTGAGAAGATGGCACCCCTGCTGCCGTAACAGTAATTGGATTTTCCACTCCTACATAAAACACATTCATTTGATCTGCCGAAACTGTTGCCGAACGCATCCCAACCTCATACTCAAATGTACTCGTTCCTGTTTTCACTTCACCTGTCAAAGGATTTCTAACTTTACAACCCAAAGTAAGTTTTTTACTACCTGCAGAAGTGGTGTTTTGAGTTAGAATAGCCTTTCCATCTGCTCCAATTTTCAACGGAGAACCATTAACGGTAAGTTGTATATTGGCAGGATCCAATTGAGAACTATAAGATCCCAATGAAATTTCTGCTTTAAAAGGTTCTCCTTTTATGACATAAGATTTTTCGGCATTGATAACAGGAAAAAACTGATCAATTACGATCGTTTTGCCTCCTGCAATCGCTGTCAAATCATTAACCATGGTAGCTTCTGCACTTCGGGCATTAGATTGAATTTGGCTCAACAAAGGCAACACAGCAGCCAAAGGCATTTGTCTAAATTTAAAATCTGCCC
This sequence comes from Aureispira sp. CCB-QB1, assembly GCF_000724545.1. GTDB lineage: Bacteria > Bacteroidota > Bacteroidia > Chitinophagales > Saprospiraceae > Aureispira. The sequence goes on from NZ_JHBV01000016.1 coordinate 333,826, forward strand.
AACTTTTCTTATCACTATGTGTCCACTCATCGTCAATATTAAGCGTTATGTTTTTTTCTAAGCCTTTAATTTTCAGCTCTATTTCTTCTTCTTTGAGATCAAATGCTTTTCCATGCTCTCGCAATAAATTGGTATATAACTCCAACAAATGCTGTTTGGATGTTATAATCTTTTGCTCCAACTCATTGCCTTTGCCACCGTCTACTAAAATTCGAGTGGTGATGTCTTTATTTTTTTTGCCTTTAGGAACCATTTCCCCATGGCTCTCTATAAAGTCTCCATCATCTTTTTGACCATTTATATTTCCACCTTCATCAATCAATTGATCTCTGATTTCTTCAATATAGGTAATCAAAGCTTTGGTAGTGTTTCGAATGTCTTTTACAGCAGGTACAATTGGTTTAAAGTTCTGCTTTGATTCATCTGCTAACAATTCCTCTAAACCCTTTGCGGTCGCATCCAATTGCTTATTAACAATATTCATAGAGTCCTGATTTCCTTTATCTAAGGCAAAAAAAGCATTAATAATCTCCGCAGAAACATTTAAAGCTAACATAGCCGTTAACACTAAGTACATCAAATTAATCATTAACTGTCTCGGTTCTTTAGGTATTGACATAGTTTTATTTTTTCTAATTAATAAATAAACCCATGACAGCTAAATTTTTCTTTATACAACCCACCTTTTGTAGGCATATCTATTGCTTTTTTGTTAATCCATCATTTTAATGAAACAGATACATGATGTTATACTTGACACTAAACATAAATAGTAATTATCAAGTCAATAGGATCTATTTTAACCAATCACTAAATGCAATAATTAGCAGGATAACGGTAGGGGGTTATACTACAAAATTATTGTTAAAGAGCAATGATGAATAACTTGTATATCCTTATAATTCTACTTTTACGAAAGGTTACAGTTTGGAACAGCATAATTGTATTTTTATAAAAAAAAAATTGCCAACCCGCTACGCAGATTGGCAATTTTCATCAATATCAACTCTTAAAGAGTACTTTATCCGATTTTAATAAGACCAAAGATCATGCTCAAAATGGAAGATTTGTTCTTTAAGTTTATCAGATTCTAATAACATATCCATCGGATTTGTTTTGTAATCCTTGATTCTTCTATCATACACGTTAGATTCTTTGATAATATAAGAAGCAAACATTCTCGCTTCAAAAATATTTTCCCAACTCATACGTGCAGCATCATTATGAGGATTAAATGCCTCATGACGCGCTAGGATACTACGCAACTCAGGATAATAAGCCCAGAACATTGGTCCTGAATTTAAGAAGTTACCATTATTATCAACACGATCAATAATTGGCGCTAAACCTAAAATACGTACATCCAATGTAGAGGTTTCTTCATCAAAGAAGTACACCTCTTTGATACGATATTTTTTGATATCCTCTGGGTTCAAATCATTTACTACTACCTGTACAATTTCTTCGAATGTTTCAGGGTCAAAGGTAATGATTGTATCTACTGAGCTACCCAAGTTTTGCATTTCTTCTTGTGTCATAGCTTGAGAGAACTCATCATCAAAAGTATGATAAAGCGTAATATCTCCTGCTTTGGCATGTTGTAGAAGGATGTTAATAAATGGCTCCTTCTCATTTTTGAAAGGATGATTCATTTTCTCACGAATATCTATCAGACGCCAAATTCTTCTTTCCCAGAATACATCTTTTTCGTGGATGAAATCATAAGGGATAACTTGTTTCTCTGTATATAAATATCTGTCGTAGAAATTATCTCTTGGTTTAACTTGATCTGTGTTACCAGATTCTGTTACATTAGGATTGTTTTCAGGTTGAGCCCAAACAAATGCAGGCGTTATCACTGTTAGAACCAGTCCTAAAACGAAGAATCGTAAAAATTTATGATTCACATTCATTAGTTTAATCGTTTTGAGTATTACCGAATAATAAAATTACAAAAAGTTGGTTGCTTACGTTATTAATAACGCAAAACAACCAACTTGTATTTTATCAATCTCAAAAAAATTTGAAATTATCTAATCTTGAAAGTCAAACCGTTTACACGACGACCAGCACTATCACCTGGACATCTAGCTTTTACGTCTGTAAATGCATATTGATCACCTGGTTTTGCTTGTCTAACAGCAGAAGCAATTTGACCAGAGAAACGACCTCCTTTTCCTTTTAGTTCTACTGCATCTTGACGTTTACGTGTATAGTACATAGTATATGATTGTACTTGACATCTCGCATCAAAGTCAAAGTTTTCTAACCATGCAGCCAAACCTGGTTGAGCTTTGAACTCACCAGATCCCATTAAACCATCCACTTTCTTACCTAACTTTACGATAGGATCTGGAATACGTTTAACACGGAACTTAAATGGAAACTTCTTACCGTTTTTAGTATCAGTTACAGTAATTGTTGCTTCACCTGGTTTTTTAGCTGTTACGATATAGCTAGTTTTTCCTTTAGATTTCAAAGTACCACCAGTCATAGAAACTTTCATAGCTGAAGTTGTGATACCAGCAGCAGCAACTGTTACTGGGTTGTCAACACCAACATAGAATACATTCATCTTGTCAGCAGCAACGTTCACAGAAGGTTGACCTACTTCGTAAGAGAATTCTTTTTTGAATGTTTCTACCTCACCTGTTTGTGGATTTTTTACAGAGATAGTAGCTGTATATTTCTTCTCACCTACACTAGATCCAGAAGCTGTATACTTTGCTTTACCATCTACTACATTTAATCTGCTACCACCAACAGAAACAGAGAAATCAGCTTGAGAAGAGTACGCTCCCAATGCAATTTCTGATTCGTACTTTTCACCTAATAAGATGTAAGGCTTAGAAGACTGGGAAAATACGTCAAACTTATCGTAAGTCAACTCCATTTTACCCATTTGACTAGCCAAGAAGTTAATCACAGCAGCCTCAGAAGTTCTTGCATCGTTTTGGAATTTACGCAACATTGGATAAATCGCAGCTACTGGCATGTGCCCAAAAGTAAATTCTTCCCATGATTTACCTTCGTGTTGTTCTGGATTATATTTTTCGTCTGCAACTAAAGTCATTTCAGACTCCAAACGCTTCAATGTTTCGTCTTTTTTGTTTTTATCAGCAAAGATAGTTCCTTTGATACCACCATTGTCCCAAAGACCACCTACGAAATCAAGATAAGCTTGTTTTAGCTTTTTAATTTCAGCAGCAAGAATTTGACCTTGAGGTTCTTTTTTCTCACTACCATAGTCTCCAGATACAAAGATACGTTGAGGAGTATCTTTATCTTTTTTACCAATAGGTTTTCCTGCCAATTCAGGATGACCTTGTGACTCAGCCTCTTCAGCAGTATAAGCTCCACCAGACTCTTCTACCATACGCTCTCTCAAACCAGTAACGAAAGTATTGAATCCAACAGTAATATTTTTAGCCTCTTTTGCTTTTTCTACTAAAGGTTGGTATTGTGTTTTAGTTTTTGCAGTTTCCGCCATACTCTCAATAACACTGGTTACGGAGGCCTCTACAATTTGATTATTTTTCTTTATACCCTTATCGAGCATAAAAAACGCATTTATGATTTCAGCTGATACATTCAACGCTAACATAGCTGTCAAAACCAGATACATCAGGTTAATCATCAGCTGTCTTGGTTCCTTAGGAATTGACATGCTTCTTTTTTTTTTGTCTAATTAATGTTTTTTCTTCTGTTTTCTCCAATCAGATTAAATGGTTTCCATACTGAAATCAACTATGGTTATAACGCATCAATCTATTAAAGTTACAGTTTTTTGCCTCTTAAAAAAGAAAGATATTATCCTTTCATAGCAGTTAGCATACCACCGTATACTTTGTTCATGCTAGATAAGTTACCATTTAATTTCTTAAGCTCTTCTCTGTAAACATTTACGTCTTCAGCAGAATCCGCAACATTTTGAATAGCGTTAGAAAGAACAGATACAAATTTACCAGTCTCTTTAGTTAATTTTCCTACATCGTCAAAATCAAGACCAGCAAAGATATCCAAGCTCTTCATAGTTTTAGACATAGTTTGTAACTCTGCTACCATTTGGCTTTGTTGAGACTCCAATGGAGTAACAGCAGTTTTCATTCCGTTCATTGCCTCAATTAAAGCTTCTGGATTTGCAGATCCACCACCACCGTTACCAGCTTGGTCGCTAATATCTACACCTGCTTTATCCAACCCTGGGTACAATTGCTCCCAGTAGTAATCTTTGTGTGGAGGAAGTACTCCTAGCATTAAGAATAGGCATGCCTCTGTAATTAGCCCAACAGTTAACATCTCAGATGCAAAAGGCCAACTTTGAATCTTAAAAAGAGCACCGACAAGTACAACAGCTGCACCCACACCGATGATAAGATTCTTTACATAAGCAAACGTTGAAGAATGTATGAAACTCATGATTTAAAAAAGTTTAAAAAGGTTATATAAAATATAAAATAAAGGGTCTCTAGAAAGAATTCGGATGGTGTTTTTGTTGATAAAGCAAAACATCACTTTCCAAAAACTTTCGTAAGTATAACACTATTTTATATAAAGGTTACACTTTTTGAAAAAAAAAAAGTTTTTTTTTTCAAAAAAAATGCGTCTTAAACAGTTTACACCTTCGATTCATAAACAGATAAAGCAATTTATCCAAACTAAATTTTGTCTTTTTTTTCATCCTCAAAGTTTCCTTTCTATTTGCCTGTTTTTTGTTTTATCAAATGCTATTTTTAGCACCTCCTACAACAATAAGCTAATCAACAAAATACACATAAATATTTTGATTTTTAAAATTATTTTTTTTAAAGTAGAACACTTACTTTTATTTTTTTTGAAACGATAAGAATGTACACCAAACGATTGCAATTAAAATCTTATTTGGTCTTTGCTAAAAGACATGTTTCTAACCTTTTATTTTGATAAAAAAAGGAAATTCTATTTTTTCGACTATTTTGTCAAATTTTTGACATAAAATGCTGTTTCTAAATTTTGGCATTTCTCCTATTTTGGATTCAAACGAGGAAATTTATTTATAAAAGACAAGATTTTGTGTCTAAAGAATCGAAACAACTAGCAACAATAATTCCTACTCTAGATTACTAAATAAACATACAAGAGCAATATAAATTTGACCTGTAAGTAACCTTCATAGAATAGAAAAAGTCGTATTACTCATTCGTGAGCAATACGACTTTTTTATTAGAATCAAACGGACTAGTTTAGTTAAAATCATTCATTGAACGTCCCAAGAATGTCAATACATTACGGAAACCGATGTATGATTTTGTTGTATCTTGGAATTCCCAGTGACGAGTTCCTGTTTGAATATAATACATAATATCTTTCCAAGAACCACCGCGAATTACTTTACGCTTCCAAGCTGTAGGATCTTCTTCTTGAGCATCAAAACGAATATCTGGTTGCAAATCGTGCAAGAAAGCATAAGCATTCTCATAATAAGCAGAAGAAGTCCACTCTGCTACGTTTCCAGACATATTGTATAATCCATAATCGTTTGCAAAGTAAGCATCTGCACGTACTGTGTACAATCCACCATCTGCAGGATAATCTCCACGACCTGGTTTGAAGTTAGCTAACAAACATCCTTTGGCATTACGCACATAGTAACCTCCCCATGGGTAAGGTGCCATATCATGCCCACCTCTTGCAGCGTATTCCCACTCATGCTCTGTTGGCAAACGGAAATCTTCTGTATTTACTTCTTCAAAGTTGTTCCAAAGGTTTGTTCTCCAGTAAGAGAAAGCATTTGCTTGTTTCCATGCAATACCTACAACAGGATAATCATCAAAAGCAGGATGCCAGAAGTAGTTACGCGTCATTGGCTCATTATAAGAGTAAGAGAAATCGCGAATCCATACTAAGGTATCTGGATAAATTCTTGTTGCATCTTTTTTGATATAATCTGAACGATTGTGTTTTTCTTTAGAATGTCTGTTATAGTCATCAGACCAAGAGAAATCTTGTGCCGCTCCTTTCCAATCGTACCATTGGTAATCAAATACCAATTGACGAATATCTAAGTTACGAGAGCTACCAAATTGTTCATCTCCTTGATAGAACATTCCGTCTAGTTCTCCACCAGCAGAATAATCTAACTCTTGTTCCCAATCTACTCCTTGGATTCCTCCAGGATAATCTCTAGTATGGCCCAATTGAATGTGAGCAATAGAATCGCGTACCCATTCTACAAATTGACGATACTCATTGTTTGTAATTTCGGTATCATCCATAAAAAATCCTTGAATAGAGATTTGTTTTGGACGTTGTACTAAAGAAGAATTTACATCTTGATCACTTGGTCCTATATGTAAAGTTCCAGAAGGAACATACTGCATACCATAAGGTTGGATAGGCTTCCATGTTGGTCGTTCTAATATCCCCGTCAATTGACCAGATTCTACTTTTGCACATGAAGCAAAAAGTAAAGTGATGAATAAAATAGCTAAAATTTGTTTTTTCATGTTCGCACCCGAGTTTAAAACCGTTTTTCTTAAAAAAGCACTAACTATATTTTATTGGAAAGGCGACCGCAAATATAGCTGTAAAAAAGTTAGTTATCAAATAAAAGGCTTGTTTCTTATCAGACAAGGCAACATCTGATGATAATATTAGAAACGTGTTTTGATTACTAACGGTAATAATGGTCTTCTTATTATCTACTTTCGTAAACTTTCAAAGTTTTTTTTGTGAAATTATAAAAATCTAGGGTTATAGATAATTTTTGAAGGTATTTCTTTCCCAATTTTTTTATTAAGATTGTAATTTAACACTACTTCATGAGATCCACTGTTGTAAGATTGAAGACTTCCTACAGACAAATCATAGGAGTAGGCTAACATTATATTTTTGGTAATTTGCATTCCTACAAGAAAGACAACAGCATCTGTCGAAGTATTATCATACCCTCTAAACGCTACTCCTCCAAAAATATTGTTGTTCCATTTTAAAATAACGGCAATTTCTGGTTGAAATTTTATAAAATCTGTTTTTAAGAGAAAAGAAGGGTGCAAATAGAACTTGTCTGTCAACTTGATATTTCCAGCAGCACTAAAGAAATAGCCTCTATTGTAAGTTACAGAAGCATCTGTTGCCAAATCTAATGTAGGCTGGGTCAGATTAATAGCAGCTACTCCTATTTCAAAAAAACGATGTTTGTAATAAGCCGCGGCATCCATACTAAAAGACATTCCTGTTTCATTCGCTATTGGCACATTAGGATCGTTGTGGTCAATTCCTAGTTCGTAGTTTCCTTCGGGTGTAAGCAACTTAGAACCGTCCAAACTTTTTTGCAAAAATCGCCCTGCCACTCCCAACGACAGCTTTCCACTTTTGCCTAAGTCTACAATATAACTGTAAGAGCCTCTAATGGATAAGTTTTGATAAGCTCCTATGGCATCGTATTCAAATCCCAATCCAACTCCACTACTGATATATTCAATTGGCAAATGCGCATTAAAATTGATATTAAGAGGACTACCAGGAAATCCGACCCACTGTTTTCTAAATACGCCTGTTATACTAAGCGATTCATCTAAGCCATTATAGGCATTATTATAAGCATACTTATTTAGCATGTACATAGAATATTGAGTCGGTTGCTGCGCCCAACTTTTTGTTGTGATAAACAATAAACAACCAAACAGTATATAGTTAAGTCTTTTCATAAGTAAAATTATAATAAGTGTTTGCTGATCTATTTTAACAAACCACCAACAAACCAGTGATAATTAACAGTTTTTTTTAGTTTGGTTACACTAATTCCCTAAAACTATACTAGCAGACTCAATTTCCCAAGACTAATTTTAAGCAAGGTACCTTTTATAAAGAAGCTCTCTTTATCCCAAATAATAGCCTAGTATTGCTGCTAAGATAAATAGTAGAACAACCTGCCACCAGACTACAGGTCGATTGGGTTTTCGCAAAAATCGTCTCGTCTCAATTGTCTCCTCTTCTTCCAAAACTAAAGGCACATGAGTTGGTGGTTCCCAGTTTTTTATGACCGCAATAATTTCTCCACAATTGCCCCAGCGCATTTCTTTTTCTCTTTTAAGGCACTTTTCGACAATTTTTTGATAAGGTTGCGGGATTTCATCCAACAAACCTAATTCCCAATCCTCCTCTCCCACAATTCTATCTTGTATTTTAGCATTGGTTAAACTGGCGCTTTTCTCACCAAAAGGCAAACGTCCTGTCCACAATTTATACAACAATACACCATATGCCCAGATATCGGTTTGCTCACTAACTTCTGCCGTCTGCTCAAACTGCTCAGGTGCTAGGTATTCGTAGTCTGAAAAAAACGCTAATGGAACTTTATTTTTGTTGCCATAATTGATAAACACAGGAACATAATTACCAAACTCTTTTTGCAATAGAATATGCCTAGCAGATAAATTTTGCCACACAATTCCTTGGGCATGCAGATAATAAAGTCCATCTAAAACTTGATCTGCAATCAACTTCTTGTCTGCGTTTTCTAAGTACAGTTGTTGGTTTAAATCTCCTAAATTTAACAATGGCATCAAGGCAATTGTTGTTATAATCCCCTCTGCAAAACGATAATTTTCCGAATAAGGCATTAAGTTGGGATGTTCCAACTCCTTAGCTGCGTGATATCGCTCCTCAAAAATCCCTTGATCAAAGTTAGGATGTACTTCACTAATTTTGGCTGCCCAAACCTTATTTGTTTCTTTATCTATAGTCTTATAAACGCTCCCAAAGTTTTTTTGGTCCAGTGAGGCGGTTTGATCTACCTCGTATTTTTCAAAAAAATCCTTTAAAGTTTTCATTGGTATTTCTTCCTTCGTCACGATATTAACGATATGCTATACAATTTTGGGACAATCATGGTTCAATTCTTATTGTTTGTTCTCAACCTTTCAACAAAGCTCTTCTATTTTATTAGATTTGTCAAGTCCCCTTTTGTTTTTGTATAGAAGTTATAAAAAACGGTACTATTCATGCCATTTACTCCAATCACCTGTAATTGCTAAGGTCAAGCCAGGCACTTGAATATTTACAAATAGCGTTTTTCCCGATGGAGAAAAACAAACACCTGCAAATTCGGATTGATAACCTATGTTTTCAGCAATTTGATAAAATTTTCCTTTGGGAGTAATTCCAAAAATTCTCGGCTTAATCCCATCCTCACAAAACACCACATCGCCCCAAGGGGCAACTGTTAAGTTATCACAATACCTAAGAACAGAAGTATCGTTGGGTTCTGCGTACAACTCTAATCTACATTCATTCCCTTTTCGTTCCTCCTTATACGTACCCTCGTATTGGCTTGGTATATACTTAAAAATTTGCCCTGTTTTTAGTTGACCACCATTGGTACAGGCAAAGTACAGTTCTTTTTCACCAAACCAAATCCCCTCTCCTCGTGCAAAAATAGCACTGCCTGCGGCATGTCCACGAATCCTCAGATCATCTTTGTCTGTATCTACATCTTCCATATCAATCCACTTAACAGCATACTTTATTCCTGGTTTTAGCCGAGCTTCGTCCCAATTGCGCGTATCCATTCCTGATTTCCAAACAAATGCCAATGCTTGCAACTTACCACGCTTGTGCAATTCTCCTTTTACATTTGGAATAAAACGATAAAACAGACCTTCGTGTCTATCTTCTGTTAAATAAACAATACCTGTACGAGGATCGACCGCAACAGCCTCGTGATTAAAACGCCCCATAGCTTTGAGAGGCACAGGGTATTTTAATCCTATTTTTTCGGTTGCAGGCACTTCAAATACGTAGCCATGCCTTTTTTCATGTACGTCATCTTTAATATAAACGTATTCCTCACAAGTCAGCCACGATCCCCAAGGTGTCACCCCTCCAGCACAATTTCGCCCAGTTCCTGCCAAGCTCATAAACACTTTTTCTACTTGTTGTGTTTTTTCATTATAAATACTAGTAGTAGTCCCTCCCAAATGAGGATACTTATTATATCCCATGTCATAAATTCGTTTTGAATTTGCTCGGTGCAAATATTGATTGCTATATCCAAAGGGCGAATCGGTCAAATAGCCTGGTGAGTTTTCATGATTTCGAATTAAAATGACTCGACCATTTTTTCCTTCAAAAGTTCCCATTCCATCCCCTCTTCCTGGCAACAATAAGCCATCGTGCATGGTTGAGCCTTTCTCTGCAATAATCTTAAAAGAAAACCCTTTGGGTAATTTCAATATTCCTTGATCTTCTAAAGGTCCATACCCATTTACCAACAAATCGTGTTTGAGTTCATGTGCAAAAGTTTGCAATCCAGAAAACCCTAAACTGACAGCCCCCATCATTTTTAAAAAACTTCTACGCGTTGATTTCATATTGTTTATTTTAAGAAGTAGTTAGCGATGCTGCTACTTCGTGGTCGTTGATTTTTTAAGCTATACCAAAGATGGCATCTCCAACCATGGCAATAGCATTTCGTTCTTTAGGCTTACTCCTCAAAACCATGTTTCTTTTTTTTGTAACAAATGACTGCAAGGAATACTAATATTGTTAAAGATAATAATTGAAACGTCCATCGCCAATTACCAACTCGTTTTTCTGCTGCTTGGATAGGAACAACATTCGCCCATGCAATAAATGCATCTGCAATGGGTTCCATTCCTAGTACATATCTTTTCTCTTCATTAGAAGTATAAGCAACACCAAAACTCTCTATACAATTTCTCAAACCTACTGCTGTTTCTGTTTGGTTGTATAGTGCCATTATTCGTTGCCCTACTAATGATGCCGCTCCCCCTATCTCTAAAATAATTGGTCCTGAATCAACATCTTCCATCCCTTTCTTTCCTTTAGGATATTCTCGAATCCCAGGCAAGCCAAAACGATAATCTAAAAATTGCTTTTGGTATTTTTCAAATTGTTTGCGAGCAAAAGTAGTATCTAAATCCAATAAGAAATTAAGCATTAAACTTTGTGATGACCCCTTAGCTCCTTCGATCACTTCTCCTGTTTCAAAATCAACTTCATGAGGAATTAGTCCCGTTGTTGTATCCAAATGCTGTTCTACTTGTCGCAACCATTCTTCAACAAAGTTTTGATAAATGGGAGTATCTAGTTGATTGTATAACCTCAACGATGCTATTGCAACAACATTATCAGCAGGCCAAGCCAAACCTTTGTAGGACTCCAAATAAGTTTTGCCGCTTGTTTTATATGCCGTATAAATCTGCTTTGATTGTTCTTTGAATTGTTCATACTGTTCAGAAGGAGGATCTAAAGGGGCATGAAGTAACAACTTCTGACCCAACAAGTAGTTTTTCCAGCCCAAGTAAAAAATACCACGTTTAGGAGTTAATGCATACGGAAAGTTCATTCGTGCATATTGACTATCCAGCTCGTCCAACACCCAATTTATTTTTTTGAGCCCCAAAACTCTTGTTGGGTGTGTAGAAGGGAGTTCTGCTATAAAATCTGCCCACGTTAAGCCATATAACACATTGAGAAAAATAAATCCTTCAGGATATTTTTCCTGCGCTAACTTACCTCCTCCCTTTTCTAACATAGTTCCAAGGTAATTGAGTTGATAATGCACATCTTTATTAATCCCCTCTGTATAAGTTGGCTGATAAAACAACCGAACATTAAGGTAAATTAACAATAGGCATACTAAAAAGATTAGTAGGTAAAGTATAAAACTAACGACAAGCTTTAACATGCCTTTAAAAAAGTGCATCAATGACTGAATTTTACGGAGATGTTTCATTCTTGCAAATTAAGTCTCGATTGAGCTTCTGAGTGACGTTTGCTCTGTTCATAAGCTTGGATTCTATCTCTTGCATTTTCTCTAATATTCTGAAAAAAGAAACTATAATCGTACAAGTGATAATTTCCTTTTCCCATTGGCATTTGCAACGTAGACTGATTGGCTGGAGGCGTAATTTTCAAAGCATCATTTTCTATTTTTGCATCACAATAATCTAAAATAATTTCATCTATTTTTGTCTTTTTGTTGGGTTGTAGCGCCCCTAAATTTTCTGTTTTGGAAACGTATGTCGTATCTAGATTCCAAGACAAAGGATTGACACACACAATCGGTTCTCCTTCTCCAATTTTTTCAACCAAACTCAATTTGGGATTCCCACTTTCCGTGTTCCACGAAACAAGGCAGCCCGTTTGGGTTGCCGTAGAACAAACGCCAATGGGTAAACTTTCCTTTACATAATGTTCTTTGATGGGCCAACCTAGTACATAGGCAACGATCAATTTGGATTTTATCAAAGAATCTTGCAATACTTCTGCTAACAAGCGTTGACTGTGGTAAGAACCTTGACTATGAGCAGCTAAAATAAAAGGTCTACCTTCGTTCAGGTGTTCTATATAATAGTAAAACGCTTTTCGAACATCTTGATAAGCTACTTCCAAAGCTTTTTTGCCATTCTCTTTTTTATCAACAAAAGAATAAAAAATAGCTTGTCGGTACTTCGGTATAAACATTCTACAATCTTTATAAAATGTGGCAGCTTGATAATTTAACGGCAATACCCTCGTCCTCCAATTAACATGCTCATCGTCCAACGCTTGATTCCATCCTTTGCCTGTAATATATGTGGTAGGGTGCACATAAAATACATCTGTTGTTTTATCTTCTCCTCTTAGATGGGGTTTGTGCCAATTGTTATGATCCGAATAATCGGGCGCTGGCGGAACCTTCTCCGTCTGAAACTTAACTGGTGGTTTGATAAACACCATCAACGACAAACGACTGCAAGAAGTTAACAAGGTGCAGTTGATTATTAGTATAGATAATTTTAAGAGACTAGTTTTCATCGTTGGTATATTTTGATTAGAAGAAGGTAAGATATTTATTATTATTTTTTTTTATTTTAACAATTTTTAATTCTATCTAGTTTATCACAAGAGTTTTAACTGTTTCATCAATCTAATTAACCAACTTCCTGCACTAAGGATCATCCCCCATAGATTTTATGTAAAAAAATACTATAGCGCACCATATAACCCTATTTGCGATAATCATTGCTATATCTAAAATAAATTTAGTTGAGAAAAGTCAATTATTTTTTGTACCTTTCCGAGTGTATATTTTTTTAAGAATTCACTTTGTTTTGTTGTCAACAAATTAACTTCCTTCCAATATGAGTTTCCATTCTGCATTTGATGCTTTTGTTCGTTCTTGCAAACAATACCAAAAACAGGTTGATGAAAAAGGACTTCATTTTAATGAGCCTTATCAATCCATCTATTTGGATATTAATAAAGTATTAAAGATTCATACCGAACAGAAACTTGAATTAGAAGCCATGGCAGCAGGGGAACAAAGCGCTCCTGGTTTTCCTACCTTGACACCTGCTAGAAGGGAGTATTATGAGCTAGAAGCAGAGGTTCCTTCTTTTTTGGCTAATGGAGGTACAGCATATTACTACCTGCAACGTTACAAAATCGCCTGTACCTACTTGGTCAAAACGTTTAGTTATTCGACTTATAAAGGTGACTGGGAAAAAATGCGTCATTTGGGAAGCTGGTTAGCAGCTATTTATAACCAACAACAACAAAGCAACTCTAAAGACTCTTTAGAAAATAGCTTGGAAATCATTAAAGATTTAGGTGACTTTGATAATTTGGATATCAAAGAATTGCAACGCTTGGAGGAAGAGGTTCGCAATATTCAAGCTTTATTGGTAGAAAACTCTAACCTACAAGAAGAGTTGACAGCTGAGGATGCCAAGTTGTTGCAAGAAGCTGCAGATTATATCAAAACCAAAGAAGATGTATTAAAAGGACTGCCTGAAATAGATGATAGTTTTAAATACGACGAACCGCCTGTGATCGAAGTGGTTGCTTATCGTTGTAAACAACTAACTGTTTTGCTTGACCATTTTCATGAAAACCACCCTAAAGAAACGCTTGTCACCGAACTAACAGCCTTCAAACAAGAATTGCGAGATAGCTTTGATTTGCACGTTGGCATTTGTGCTGATATTTACAATTCGCTTATCGATGCCTTGGGATCATTACAATCGTTAGACATTAAAAAGCTTTGTACAATACTCCACAAGGGATTAGAACAATTTCTGAACGAAGAATTTTTGTACGAACGTTATGGTTCTACAATCTCCGTGAATCACATTGTCGCTACCCAAGGTATCCCCGATACGATTCACTTGGAAGTCTTATTACTAATCGCTATAGGGGCTATTTAAATAAGAAGTCGTTCAACAATGGGTTCTAATCAAACAAACGCCAAGAAATGCCAAAACGCACCACAAAATTTGTCACAGGATGACGATAGGCAGTTGCATAATTTCGTTCGTAAACAAAATACAGCAAATTTTCAGCCCGTGCAAAAAATCGGAATTGCCAAATTCGGAAACTAGCATAAAAATCTAAACGAGGATCAATGCTTGTTGTAAAACTGTTTTGATTGTAAAAAGCCCCTGTTAGAGGAGCGTATCCATCTGCCTTATAAGGCGTATGATAATAAAACAAAACTCCAACTTTTGCCAACATCGCACGTTTAAATATATAACTTTGGAAATACAAATTATGCTTTAGCAACAGCTCTGGCAATCGAACATACTCTTCCCCTGCCAAAACAGGCTGCCAAATGACTTGATTGTCTAAGTTCAACTTCCAAATTCTAAAATTCCCCTGTGCTTTTACTTGTAAAATATTGACAGATTCTGTCGCTTGATGTACCTGACTAGAGTCATAATAAATCCAATTGCTCAAGGTGTGATTGAGTACCTCGCCTTTAAAATCTAATCCCCAGTTTTTCCGATCTAACTTGTAAGTATAAGTTCCTCCAAAATTAATTTCTTGAACCTGTTTGAATAATAAATTATTATCCCAAATTTGATCCCAAGATACATACAGTTGTCGATCTATCAAACTAGGCTGGTAGCGCTGAAACAAGGCACTCCCTTCTAAATAACCCAATACCCCCAAGTCATATCCAACACGACCTTTAGCAAAAAAGTCCAACTGTCTTTCTGCCCAAGTCAAACGCCCTTCTAACCTATATTTAAATTTAAACTGAGGATTGTTTTGGGCAATCAGCCCGGCTGTTATATTGTGAATATCAAACGTGATTGGCTCTTGATATACAGCATTCCAACTATGGCGGACATAGGCTTTTACCCAAAGTGGTGCTGAAGTAAGACTACCTCCCAATGCTTGCCTAAAACTCAATTCGTTTTCTAATAATTGATGCCTTATAAACTGCCTTATGCCTCTAGGATTGACATAAGCGATTCCATAGATTGCGCCATTGGTTGGAGGCAATTTATCAAAAAATTTATATCGGTTAAATTGGTAGGTTATTCGATGACTCCACTCATTTGTAGCAGCTGTTTTAGCTTTTATAGAGTCTGTTTTATTGTTGTACAAAAAATGCGTATAACTAACTTCGGTAAGGTTATATTGTGTTTGAGCGGTTGTACTGTTAACATTGACATTTGCCAAAAAATCTGTTCCTAAACCAATAACAGTATCTTGCAATACACCTCCATTATTTTCATGTTTAATGGCATTGGTAAAAAAGTTGAGATAACCATGGTACTTAAAGTCATTGGAAAAAAAACGAAGGGTTGCCCCTACATTTTGATTTCGTAGTCGTTGATGGCTAAAAAAACCTGTTTGGTTCGCCAAACTATATTGTAATGCTAGATAAAAATTTTCGCTAAATTTATGGGCAAAATCTGCTTTTACAAAGTTGTTCTTTTGATTTATTTGCGAATAATACAAATCTGTATAAGGGCGGTTATCTTTTATTTGATAATACTTTATATCGTTGCGTCCTAATTGATATAACTTAAATTGGTCTAAGCCCACTCTAAATCCTCCTTTTAGTTCAGGCTGATAGACTAGATCAAAACTTGGTGTTGCCAACAACCCTGTTAAACTTACGTACCATTTTCTTTCGTTCCAAGTTGCATTTACCTCTTCAAATTCATATAAACTTGAATCTACTAGTAGTCTTTCCGTAGGATTGGATAAGTAAGTGTAATAAACCTTTGTGGTATCTCCTATAATTTTTATTTTCTTACTCTTTCTAGAAGCAACTCTCTGCTGTGCTTGCAAATCAGACGTTTCAGCAAATAGACCAATGAAGCAAATCAACCTGAGTATTAATCTACCTTTGGTTATATAATCGTTATAATTGACCAATGTAATTTAAATTTATAGTTAGGACTCAAATTCCAAAATTACACAGTTTTCAAGAAAGTTCAGCTTTTTTCGGAAATAGCTAACATTACTTTATTAGATTTTAACATTACATTCCTAATAATTAATAGTTGGTTATGTTGCTTAGTAGTTCGTTGATTAGTTCGCTACGCTCATGAGGGCGCAAGCTTAGTTTTTTACTTTTTTACCAAAAAGACAAAAAAGCACATTTATATTAGTTTGATAATCAATTTTTTAACGAAAAACACAATAAAGCTATAACTTGTTAATTATCAAGCTAATAAGGTTTTTTAACGAACTTTTGGTTGCTAGTCTATGTTTTTTACAAACTAGTGTATAACTTTAGTAAAAAAAAGCGAAGCCTTTCTAGAAGACTTCGCTATCAAGTTTTATTTATAATTGGTTCGTTTGCTTTGTTTAATGCTATTCTCTGTTAGAATCTAAAACGCATAGCGTGCTGTAATAGCAGCCTCGTCGTACCAGACGCCCAAGTACTCAAAAAAGTGGAAACTAGGCTTTATATCTGCTTGCAAGGTTAATGGAATTTTCTCAAAAGTATACTCAACACCTGCAACAAAATCAAGCCCTGTTAAAACATAGGGTCGAGTATCATCATCAAAATAAGGATGATCTACATAGCCTCCCCATACACCGACATGTCCACCACCACCAATAAACCAATTAAACCCTCTTACCCTTCCTATGGGAAAATGCCATTCGAATAAAGCGGTAAGGTTAACGCCTGGTGTAGTATTCCAATGTCCATAAGCATATCCTCTTGGGACAGGACCTCTTCTATAAGGTCCAAAATAGCGGCTGGTTACTAAGCCTTCAAATGCGACACGCTCTGCAAAAAAATGCTTTAAAGAAAATCCATAGCTAGGTCCTAATCGACCACCTATTGACGTATTGTAATTTTTTTGGGCATGCGCCTGTTCTGTACTCACTAACAATAAAATGGTAGCAAGCAATGTACTAATTGCATATTTCATAAACTAAAAATTTGTTTTGTTCTATGAACGATTATTATCTATAAATTCGTGTGTTTGGATGTATAATTTTATCATTAAAAATTATACTGATAACAATCATCACTGAGTATCTGATTAGACCTGTAAATAAAACACTTTTTTAGTCTTTTTGTTTAAAATCAAAAGTTTTTTTTAATGACAGCAGTTATCTATCCGCTCTAAAACGACCTTCTTTTTTGAGTCTCTCTACCTCCTTATTGGCAATTGAAACATAGGAAGCATCTATCTTATCAGCCTGTTCTTTTGACATCAATGCACGAGTGGCCACTAAACGTGCTAAATCTTTTTCTTCAAGTCTTTTTTCTTCGTTTGGTTGAGCATTATAATGTCTTATAATAGCATTAAATTCTTCCATCATTCCTACGGTTGCCTTCCTTTTAGGAAACTTTTTAGGTTGAGCTTTAGGTGATGGATAAGCCTCTGGGAATGGCTTTGGACTTGGTGGTGGTGGTGGCGCTAGCGGAGTTGGAGGGCAAGGTGGTGGTGGTGGCGGCGGTGGAATGTCTCCATTAGCAGCCATACTAATTCGTACTTTATTATCTTGATCTAAATACACCAATGTTCCTTCAGGAAGAGGTTTTAGTTCCTTCGATTGATCTTGCATTGGTGGCGGTGGTGGCAACATACGCTTCTTTTCCTCAGTTAAGGTATTATAAGATTTATATACCTTCTGATCCTTGTTTCTAGAAATTACAAAGGTTGCATGTTGAAAATACATCTCTTTCAACTCTAGTTCTTTTTTTATCTCCGTTTTACTTGGAGTTATTTGGGCTTCTACTTTGTTGCTAAACAAAACTAGTAACCCACAAAATAGCGGTATGGTCATTGAAGCAAGGGAATACGCCTTTAACCATGAAGTGTTTTTTGTCATCATTGTTAAACGTTTTTTAGTTGATAAAAAATTAAAATTACTGGTTAGTGATACAGATTGTTTTTGTGCTATTTTATCTAGTAAAAGATGTTGGTAGGAGGCTATTGTGGGGAACTCTTGAATCACTTGGCTGTCTGCTAAAAATTCGTGATTGAGTTGAATTGCTTTTTTATACAGTATTAAAATAGGATTAAACCAAAAGAATACTTGAAGCACTTCTACCACTAGTACATCTATGGAATGCCATTGACGCACATGAGCGAGTTCGTGTAAGTACAACTCTTCTTCTATCTTTCCCATCCGATATAACTCTTCAGAAACAAAGATGTATCGACCAAACGTATATGGCAGATTATTCCCATGCAACAAAACTAATTGGGCACCTCTAAAATTTACCTGCTGGTGCTTTTTAATTGTTTGCCACAAATTATTCAAGTGATAGCTCAACCGAATCATCAAAATAAATACAACTATGCCATACCCCATTGTCAGATAATACATCCAATTCCAACTTTTTTCTTGAGGTACATGATTCGCTGTCATTATATTTTCATCGAACAAGTACACAGGTATAGACTCTATTTCTGAAACAATTACAGTGTATTCAATACTAATAAGTGGTACTATAAAAGAATACAGCAATCCAAATAACAAAAACCACCGATTAAATACAGCCATTTTTTCTCGTTCTAAAAACAATCGATAGCCCCCTAAAATAAGTCCTAGGCACAATCCTGATTTTAAAATATAAAGCATCATTCGTCTTTCTTTTTAATCTCTTCATCAATGACTGCTCTTAAGGCTTCCAATTCGTCTTTTGTCAAATCTGTTGATTGTGTAAAAAAAGAAGCAAATCGACTGGCAGAGTTTCCAAAAAAATTTTGAAGCAAGCCTCTAAAGTGCTTTCCAAAATAATCCGACTTACTAACTAGAGGATAGTACTTTCTAGACTTTCCAAACGTTTTATAATCTATAAATCCTTTGTCTCGAATTCTCTTTAGCAAAGTAGCTATAGTTGTTGTTGCTGGCTTAGGCTCCTCATAGGCTTCTAGAATGTCTTTCATAAACGCATTTTCCAATCGCCAAATATGCTGCATTAGTTCTTCTTCTGTCTTTGATAATTTCATAACTAGTTGTTCTTATTCTATAATTTAGTAGTTAGCTGCGCTGCTACTTCGTGGTCGTTGATTTTTCACGAAGTATTGATTAAGTATCGTAATTGTTCCTTCTCATTTCAAAACTTACTCTACAAATGTAGAATAAAAAATTTAATTCTACAAGTGTAGAGCTAAAAATAACATTTCAACTAAAAAAAAGTCCCCAACCTCTAAATAAAACTCATGCATAGTATTAGGTTATTACAGCACTAACAAGCAATTAATTTTCAGTACATTACCATAATTTAGATCTTTTTATATTCTATGAAAATAAATTCTTATTTTTCTAATGATCAGACTTTTACAACAGTAAAGACACTAAGCCTACATTACTGATAATCAATACTATGAAACTTTCACAAAAAGTAATATGAGGTCAAAATAAAAAAACAAATAAGATAGGGAACTAAATAAACTTATTCTTAGTTTAAAAAACAAACTAAGCAAAAAATAACTTTTAAATAGACAACAAAATCAACACATTATGTTTGGATTTAAATTTATCAAATTCGATGCAATGACTTATGTCCTTCAGTATAAAAATGGAGGTATTAAACAAGAAGGCAGAGGGCTTTCATTTTGGTATTATCAGCCAACAACTTCCATTGCTGCGATTCCAATGGGTAGTGATGATGCTCCCTTCATTTTTGAAGACTCTACCAAGGATTTTCAAACGGTTACCGTGCAAGGGGAAATCACTTATCAAATCACAGATCCCAAACGATTGGCGGATTTACTCGATTTCACAGTCAATTCCAAAGGGAAAAGAATATCCGACGATTATCAAAAATTATCACAACGTATTATTAATGAAGCACAAGCCGCAGCTAGTGTTTTTCTAGGTAATAACACCTTAAAAGATGCGATGGCAGGTTCTAAAGTTCTAGAAAAAGCCATTCTAACACAACTTCAAAACTCAGAAGCCATCCAATCAATAGGTATTCAGCCACTAAGTATCATTGTACTATCTGTAAAACCTACTCCTGAAATGGCTCGTGCATTAGAGGCTGAAACTCGTGAAGCGCTGCAAATTGAATCGGATGAAGCAATTTATAAACGTCGCAATTTTGCGGTAGAACAAGAACGTGCCATCAAAGAATCAGAGCTGAATACAGAAATTGCCGTAGAGGAAAAGAAGAAGCAAATTGCCGACAAAAAAATGGAGGCAGAAATCAAAAAGGCAGAAAATGATAGAGCACTCCGAGAAATGAAACTCAATGCAGATATTGCCGTAGAGGAAAGTCGCAAACAGCTTATTGAATTGCAATCAGAAAACAAACGAAAAGCAGCTGATGCAGAAGCCTACCGACTAGAAAAAATGCTTGCTCTATACAAAGGTATGGATTGGAAAACCATCATGGCTTTGAATGGCAAAAGTGATCCCAAATTAAATGTGGCACTTGCCTTTAGAGAACTAGCCGAAAACTCAGGCAATATACAGAATCTCAACATCAGCCCTGATTTACTCAGCGATCTAATCAAGTAATATAAATTAAACAACAAATCATGGGTTTACAAAAAGATAACTTAATCATTATTAAGGGCGAATCTAGAATGAAGCAACTCAAAAAACGCTTCAATACCAAGAAGCAGGCTAAGTTCTATATGAGTAGCAAAGGTATCAATATAGATCAGGTAGAAAGTGAAGATGAGGCCATAGAGCGTTCGGTCGAAGCAGCTCAAAAAATATCCACCAACATGATGCGGACGCAAGTGGTCGAGCAAAACTTTTTGCCTAATTTCTCATTTGGAGAGGATGATGTTGTTGTTGTTATTGGGCACGATGGATTAGTTGCCAATACCGCCAAGTATGTGCACAACAAACCAATCTTGGGGGTCAATCCTGATCCCGAATTATACGATGGCATTTTGCTGCCTTTCACATTAAACAACTATCAAAAAGCGGTTGAAAATGTCAAAAAAAACAACTACCTGTCCAAGAAAGTGACGATGGCAGAAGCAAAACTCAACGATGGGCAAAGGCTACTGGCGTTTAATGATTTTTTTATTGGGCACCAGTCTCATAAATCGGCACGATACAAAGTCCATTTTCAAAATAAAGAAGAAAATCAATCTTCTAGTGGCATCATAGTTTCCACTGGTGCAGGGTCAACGGGTTGGCTGAGTTCTTTGATTAATATGGCCAACTGCATTTCTGCCCAATTTGGAAATAGCACCTCGGTACAGCAACAACGACTATCATGGGAAACCGATCGGCTTGTTTTTATTGTTCGAGAACCGTTTTTGAGCCGTGCTTCTAATATCCAATTAACGACTGGTTTTATCACCCATCAACATCAGTTACAACTAGAATCAAGTATGCCTAAAGAAGGTGTTATTTTTAGTGATGGTGTGATGGATGATTTTATAGAATTCAATTCTGGTGCCATTGTGCAAATTGGCATTGCTAAAGAGAAAGCGATTTTGGTAACGGGCTAATATGGGTACAAAGAGTTGATGCCTAACTAGTATTGGATAGTAAGTTATTCTTTATCATCAAGATATTTCTAAGAACTTTACTTCCCATACTGTTTCATTCGTCCGTCCAAATTGCTTGGTTACTCTCTTGAGTAAAAACTTGATTCGAACAAGTACTTCTTTCTCTTTTTTAAACTGTGTTGCACCTTTCTTTTTTATTTGAATTTGTTGGTAATAAGCTAATTCTCCTTGATAAGTTTCTCTTGATAATGGATGTAGTTTTTGCTGTATTTTCACTTTCCTACTTCCTACTTTCAACTCATAAGGAGCTTGTTTTAATAAGTCGCTTAATAGACGTTGGGGCACACACTTTTGCGGCTCAATAGAAGTGGCATTAGACAACCAGTTACAAGACAAACTAGCATTGGCATCAAAATTAGACAGGGCAGCTTCCATCGCTGCTTTACGTAATTCTAAGTTGTATTGAGAGCTGCTTATAATCTCTATATAATCCAATACATCCTGAAGTTTTAAGACCGCTTGTTCTTCATAAACGGCTAAATTTTCCCGTTCCAATTGTACAGATTTCAAATCAGACAAAGCATGGTCAGGTACAGCAACCGACTGCCCAAAAGAAAATACTGTTGCCCCAATCAACACGATAGTTACCAATATCTTTTTCATCTTATTTTTCATTTTGTACAAATCGGATTTCAATGATTTTTTTGCCTTTGTATTTGGTTTCTAGAATATTGATATTTTGCAAGCTTTTAATTGGCATGGTCATTTTATTGATAAATTCCTCTTTATTATACAAAGCCATGCCTCCACCTGTTTGACTGTGAATTTGAATAATTTGCGCTTCGTCACTCAACATTACATCCAATTGCGCCCGTCTTTCCTTCCAATCTTTCATTTTATTCATCGAGAAATAATGAATCATCAAAGCATAATCGTCTTTTTTTAGCGCAATTCTCTCTTGCTTCTTGGCACTACTAATAGAACGATGAATCAACAACGGCTGGTAATAAAGTGCTTCGATCTTTAATTTTATTACCTCCCCTCCTACATTTTCTACCCGCAAGCAGCTCAAGCTATCTACGGTTAAAGCAAGCGGTGATTCCCCTTTCTTTAACAAGAAAGCCTCAATATTCTTAGCTGCAATTGGCATTCCGTCATCCTGATCAACAATGCAGAACTGATAAGTTGTTTCTTTATAAAAAAATGAGCCCAATAAAAATACTCCTCCTATTACTAATGCAAGCAATGGTAGTAAAATAGTTGTTAATTTAGAGGAAGGTCTTGGAGTATCATCAAGCCACTCTTCCTTCACAACAGGCTCTAGTTCTAGATTACTCAAAAAAGCTTGCCAATCTGCAACACCAACATAACGAGATAATAAATTGAGCATATCTATTCGAGGAAGCTTTTCATTTTTCTTTACTTTCAAATGAGTATAAAACCACTTCTCACTAACATAGCCACCTACTGTTTCACTTAAAGTATCTTGGAACAATTTAATTTGCTTTCCTTTCCACTCGTGAATGGATTCTTGACAAGAAATCACTTGCTGCCGAAACGTTGCTTCTACCTCTTGCTTTAGCAACTCAAAGCCTCTTAATTGTTTTTCGGTCATGTTGTATAAATTTCTAATCTCATAATCGCCTGTTTTCTTCAACTCTACACCATTTTTTCTTTGCAAAACCCTTGTAAAATAGTTTACAAAGCGTTTACAAAGCATTTTTTAGCCGTTTTTGGGTGCGAATACTACTTTTGGTTTATTCTTTTACAAAATAAATAATTATTCCATGAAATCAGTTTTCTTAAGTTTTGGGCTTCTATTTATTGGCTTCAGTTTATGTTCTGCTCAAACCAAAAAAATTGCTTTGCGCAGCCACAGTGGCGCCAACTCAAGTTTTACAATTTATGTTCCAGATGAATTTGGTTTAGGACCTATTGACTATCGGATTCCGTCCCAAGTTAAAAAGAAAAAATGTCCGATTAACATCAAACCAATTACATCCAATAAGATTCCTTTAGAGGATTCTTTGGAGAAAATTCAACCTTGTAATCCTCCAAAATTTAACAAAAAATCCCAACAACGTCCTATTCATTCCAAACCTAAACCAAACCTCCTCCCCAAAAAATCACATCAAACCCTACAAAAAGATTCAACAGTAGATAAAACAGAAACTGTCTCTTCCTCCAACGACACCACTTCTATAAAACTAACTACTGTTCCACCTCAAAAATCTAGGGCTCTTATTTTAATCCTCCTCTTATCTACAATTTCACTGATAGGTTTCTTTTCTATTCTGATGAAACCGACAGTTTCTAATACGACTCACTAGCTTTATCGGTAGCCATTCAGACCATTACAAAGCCCCCCTTTCACTACGGATTATAAGCAGGTAATCTAAAAATCATGTATTAATCTAAGATTAAAATAGCACTTTATTCATTGTACTGCTTTGCGGTTTCTGTCATTTTTTCTGAATGGCTACTACTTATCAAAAAACATACTATGTCTATTAAATCTGCCCTTGGTAATAAGTCTTCAATAAAACAATATACATGGAGAAGCACCATCTTATTTGTTTTATTATTTACCATTAGTTTTTCCACCCCTACTAATTATATTCCTACCTTTCGAACGTACTCTGACCCTTTTTTTGAGCAGCTTATCTTGTGGACAGGGCTTTTTATTTTTAATCTCCAAGAGCCATTTATTTATCAATTAACATCAGATTCGACAGGAGCATATCTTCATACCTTTAACTTATTGATTATTTCGGTTGTTATAGCTTATTGCTGGAAACAACGACAACCCAAACTTAATGAGGCTAAATTAGCCTATGCATTCTATACATATGTTCGGTACTACTTGGCATTGCAGTTATTTTTATATGGATTTAACAAAGTATTCAAATGCCAATTTTTCCTACCAGAACCGAATACATTATACACATTTGTTGGGGACACTCCTAAAGACTTGTTGTTTTGGTCTACTATGGGGAGTTCCTATATTTATACATTTTGGGGAGGCGCGTTGGAAGTTCTTGCAGCCAGCCTGCTGTTATTTAGAAAAACCTATTTGATTGGTAGTTTATTTGCCCTAGGAATTTTGAGCAATGTTCTTGCTATCAATATAGGATTTAATATTTCTGTAAAACTCTATGCTAGTTTTTTTCTCTTCCTCTCGTTTATTTTGATTCTACCTTACCTCCCTTCACTACATGCTTTTTTTATTCATCAAAAATTAGTCCCTCCTAAGATTTGGTGGCCTGCATTTGAACAGCATCCCAAACGACTTGTATATGCTACGGTCAAAACCCTTTCAATTTGGCTTATCTTATTTGAATGTCTTATTCCTTATTTTGAAGCGAATAACTTCAACGACGACATCCAAACTCGCCCTCCTTTTCATGGTGCTTATGAAGTCAACTCTTTTTTAGAAAATGATGTTCCTATACCTGCCCTATCTAACTTCACCAAACGCTGGAAAAGGGTATTTGTACATCGTCGCAATTATTTTATTGTTCAAACCATGGATGATAAGATGCAAGATTACAAATTTCAATACAATGCAGAAGAACAACTATTCTATTTGACTCATACAGGCACTTTAGTTGAATATCCTTTCAGATATCAAGTGACCAATACGGGGGATTTAATATTGATTGGAAAGCAAGAAGGACAATCTATAGAAGTACGGTTAAAAGAGTTAAATTGGAGAAAAATGCCCCTTTTAGCTCCTAATTTTAGTTGGACAATTGATGCCATTCAATAAAAAAAGGCTAGAGTACCTTGCAGTACTCTAACCTTAGAAAACTAAACCCTAAAACCCATGAGCTACAAATATAGTAATATTTTTTTCTTTTACAGCTATTCTCTCATTTTTTTTATAAAAAATAATTACTAAGGCACAAAAAGACACTTAAACAACTAAAAATAAATGACTTACCAAGATATTAATGTTGTTTTATAACCTACTTTGTTATTTTTTTAATTATATTGTATAATAATTCTTCTAGCAAGAGTTCCATTTACCATCAATGAAGGTGTAGGATTCCCCCTAATAGCTTCACTGGAAAATTAACACACATAAGGTATGCGTGATTATTTATATTGCTGTGTAAAATGGTTAATTATTGTTTGTTTGCTTTTAAGATCTACCACCTCCTTAATAATATCTCAAACATTATTACCCCAAAATCTTCTAGCTTCACAACTAGAGTATACTTCTATTGCCCAAATAGAAGCTGCATTGTCGAAAGGTAAAAACATCTATCGCGTCAATCTGAGTAATCAAACCCCTAAATTAACAAGCATTCCAACCATTATCTTTACGCTTCAACACTTGCAAGCACTCAATTTGGAGGGAAATTATATCTCTATACTGCCTAACGAGCTAACAAACTTAAGCCATCTCCAATATTTAAACTTATCTAATAATGGCGTACAAGGTTTTCCAAAAGATCTAAAACCTTTAAAAAATTTACAAAAACTCCATTTAGAAAAAAATGGTTTACAAAAACTACCAACTGTTATAGGGCAGCTTGAGCATTTACAAGTATTACTATTAAAAGATAATGAATTAGAATCCTTGCCTTCAGAAATTGGCACACTAAAACAGTTGCAAACACTCAACCTAAAACGCAATCGATTGCACTCTATCCCCAAAGAAATTGGTCAAATCGAGACTTTAGAGGTACTTAATTTGAGTTCTAACCAACTACAAGCTATTCCTCTACTACATTTGCCTGCCTTAAAAATATTGGATATAAGCTACAATAGGCTAGATACGCTTTCTGATGTTATTAACAATCTTCAGCAATTGCACACACTCAATTTATCCAACAATCGCCTCAATTCTTTTCCTAAACAGATTTTGAGCTTAGAACAATTACAAATTTTGGATGTTTCTTCCAATCAAATTCTAAGTCTCCCCGAAACACTTCATCAACTGCAAACATTAAAGCACTTGTATGTCGAACGCAACCGATTAAAAGAACTTCCGTTGACGATTGGGAACTTACAACAACTTGAACACTTAGGATTAAAAAGCAATCGGCTACAAAATCTTCCTGCTTCTATTGGTCGGTTGACCTTACTCCAAAATTTAAACTTGACGAATAATCAACTTCAAGAGCTGCCCTCAACAGTAGCTCAACTAACCTCACTCACGAGCTTAAAAATAAGCAATAACTCCATAAACACCTTTCCTGAAGTCTTAGTTGCCTTACAAAAACTAGCAAGCTTAGACCTCTCCTTTAATAAAATCGAAATTATTTCTGATAAAATCCTAGCTTTAAAATCGTTAAAGACACTCAATTTGAGAGGCAATCAACTCACTTTATTACCACAAAATATAGCTTACTTCAATCAGTTACAAAATTTGAATTTAGCTGAAAATAAGTTAACTCATCTTCCTTCAAGCATTGGAAAATTACCCCAACTTCAAGTATTAACCCTTGAAAAGAATCAACTAAGTCACCTTCCTAATGAAATTGGTACCGCAAGCAGCTTAACTCACTTAATGGCGAGAAACAACCAACTTCAAAATATCCCCGCCACCATTGGGCAGCTAAAACAACTACAACTACTTGACCTTAGTAAAAATCTTTTATCCGAACTACCACAAGAATTTAAGCACTTAAAAACCTTGCAAAGCTTAGATCTTAGCAAAAATCAATTCGCATCCTTTCCTACTGTGTTGTTTCATTTAAGCAACTTGGTTGAATTGGATTTAAGTAGAAATACAATTTTAAGTATCCATGGAAATCTTGCCAATTGGAAAAAGTTAGAAAAATTAGATTTGCATGCGAATAATATCAATAAAATTTCCACAGACCTTAGCCCCTTAGAATATTTAAGGGAAATCAATCTTGAACGCAATGAATTGAGTGATTGGCCGATAGGTTTTGATCAACTAAAACGATTAGAAATTATTGAAGTGACCAACAATCAGTTGACAACAATCCCTGAAAGTTTCAAAAATCTAACGCATTTAACAGCACTCTATATCAACAACAATAGGTTAACGCAAATACCTGAAAGTTTGGCCCAGTTAAAAACATTAAAGATGCTCTACCTAATGGGCAATCCCTTAGACACTTCAACTGTGACCATCGAAAAAATCCACCAATGGTTACCAGAAACGAATACCGATTTATAAACTATTTAATACACCTTGATTTGTACTTTAATGAATCTATAAAGTATCAAATTGAATAAACCTCTAATTATGATAAAAAAACTATTACTTTTTTCTACACTAGGCTTCTGGGCTGTTCAAACCAACCTACAAGCGCAAAATGTGGGAATTGGAACCAATGCTCCCACTGAAAAACTGCATGTCGTAGGAAATGCTAGAATTACGGTGCTTGGGGGCACTGGAACTCGTATGGTTGTTGCCGACCCCAATGGCGTTCTTGCAACTCAGGCAATCCCAGCAGGAGGAGATATTACAAGCGTTACAGCAGGCGCAGGTCTCGTCGGTGGAGGAACTACGGGGGCAGTTACCTTAACAGCTAGTGCCGACAATGGATTGTATGTCAATGCTGGTGCTGACCGCATTCGTATGGGGGGTGCTTTAGTTGAAAATACTACTATTACACAAGGCAATTTTAATTTAACATACAACCTTTCTGGATCGGGTGATTTTGTCGTTCAAGATAATGGAATCAATAAATTTACAGTTCTAGATAACGGCACCTCTCGATTTGGGGGCGATGTAGAGTGGCGAGACGAAAACACAGGAGGTACCTTGTTAGCTAACTTATTTGACGATGGTGATGATGGTCGCTTCATTATTAGAGAAAACGGTGCTACATCTATTGATTTGGATGCCAACACACAAGTTATTTTCAATGAACAAGGACTAGATCGTAACTTTAGAATAGAATCTGACGGGATTGCGAATATGTTTTTTGTCGATGCAGGCACCAACCGAGTTGGTATTGGTACAGGCACGCCTGTTGATCGTTTGGAAGTAGCTGGTGGTCGAGTAGAATTTACCGCAACAACTGATGCAACAGGTACTGCTGGCTCTGGTGTTTTAGAAATTGGGAACACCTTAAGAATTGATGGCAATGAAATGATTACCAATGCCAACACACCTCTCTATTTGCAAAGTGATAATGGTGGAGACTTAATTGTAGATGGCAATAGTCTGATGGTAGATGCTAGTACCAATCGAGTCGGTATTGGAACAGGTGCTCCTAGTAGAACACTGGATGTTAATGGTACAGTTCGTATTCGTGGTGGTGGTGCCACTGCTGGTGATGTCCTACTATGTCAAGATAATGCAGGTAATGCTATTTGGTCTAATGCAGGTTATGGAATGGTTCCAATCGGATCCATTGTTGCTTGGCATGGAAATATCGGTGGGGGACTTCCTGGTTTACCTGCTGGTTGGGTGGAATGTGTCGGGGGAACTGTTGTAGATGCAGCTAGTCCTATCAATGGTCGTCCTATTCCAAACCTAAACAACAATACAACTTCAGTCTCTGGTGATGTATCTAGGGGTCGTTTTTTGAGAGGAAGTACTGTCAGTGGACAATTTCAAAATGATGATGCCAATAATTTTGAACAGGTACAAGCCGATGACTCGGATCAAGGGATAATCAATGGTGTTAGCACAATAGATGATGATGGAAACTGGGGTAGTTATATGGCAACGTCTAGAGATGGTGGCGATAGAGATCCTTTGCGGTTTAGAGTAGCAGGTATTGAAAACCGAGTAACGAATATGAGTGTTCGTTGGATTATGCGAATTAAATAAACAGCTCTCACTCTATATCATGTGTTCGTAGCCTAATATTAATTCTAACACCAACTTTTAAGATGCGCCTAGATGAAACATTACGTTTTAGGCGCATTTTTTATTTGTTACTGAATGGTTGTTTTTTGCTGCATCAATTGTAATAATATTTGATAGTTTTGTTGAGCTAGAATAAACGAAGTATTATCCTGAAATAATTTTTTATACGTTCTTTGAGCCGCTTCCAAATCGTTTGCTTGTATTTGTATTGCCCCTATAAAATTTAAGCTAGCATGATAATAAGTAACGAGTTCGCTTTCTCCATTTTCTAAAATGATTTCTCGTTGTAACAATTTAGCCAAAGGATCATCAAGGTTCTTCTCCATTTGCAAGACGGCATTCCCAAAATCACCATGTGCTTTATATAAAACTGCCATCTCATAACGATACTCTAAGGCTCTTTTAGGTTCTACCTCAATCAAAGCCATATAAGCAGCCACAGCATCAACATAATTTGTTTGTTCAACCAATGATTTTGCTTTTAACAACAATAGTTTTCGTTGTTCTAATTCATTAGCCTCTTTTAGAGCTATATCTACGGCTTTTATAGCGGAGTCGTAAGCTCCTACTTTGAAGTAACAATCGGCTAACCTTTTGTACACGCTGTTGTTGTTAGGATCTAAATCTTCGATTTCATGCAAGTACACAATAGCGGTATGATAATCGTCTAAACTGAGTGCTCTATTGTATTTGTTCTCAATATGAGAAACTGTTTCTGGTGCCACACAAGCCCATAGCAGCAAAAAAAATGAACAATATATCAAGTATTTCATAACTCTATTTTTGGGGTATATAATCATGCTCGTCCAATACATTATTCCTATAATGTAACGAACCGTTTATTCTTCTTTATTCTTCCTTAGTAGTTAGCTAAGGTGCTACTTCCTAGGACAGCCTTAAATTATCAGATTACTTAAAATAACCATCTTCATCTGAATAGCGTAAAATCCAATCGTTGTGTTTCCAGTAATGCGTCTCGACACTTGCTAAATCAACATCGGGATGAACAATGGGCACAAAAGGGCGCTTATTTCTTGAGACAAGTATTTCACCTCTAATTTCAACATTCTTAAAACCTGCCAACTCGGCTTCCTTTTTTAAAAATCGAGCAAACTGAGGCACTAAAGTCGGCCAGATTCCTAAACTCTTAACCTGTCTAGGGGATAAAAAATTCTCAGGTACTAATTCAGAATAACCCAACTCTACTGTTTTTGTATCGTCCATTTCGACAACACTCATTTTAGCATAAACATCACTACTACCAGACATCATATGCCAGCTGTATAATTTTCCTTCCTTCGTCCAAAAAACACTTCCATCTATTGCCCAACTTCTAAAAGGGAATAACAACTGAAAAACAACAAATACTCCCAAGCTTATCATTACGACTGATTGATATACCAGTGACGCTGTTTGTTTCTCTACGACTTCGGCTTGTCCTTCGAGCTGTTTGTTTCTAAAACGTTTGTTAATAAATGCAGCTAATTCAACAGGAGGAATAAATAAAACAAATGACAGCAACATGGTATAAGGAAACGTTCCTATTCTCAAAAACAAAGCATTCGTCATATTAAAACTAACGACAAGAATAAACGCCAGCCACAATGTTCTTCGACATAATAAAAGTCCTCCTATGAATAGGTCAAAAAATATTCCTCCCCAAGTAATTAACATCGAGCAAGGATAAATAATGTGATGTTTGACCGACCAACCTTTTAACGCAAAACTATTCTCTACCAAAGAATAACCTGCCATATTATCAATCCAATCTTTATTTTGCAACTTAGAAAGTCCTCCATAAAAGTAGATCACCAGAAACTGGAATCGAAACAAATACAACTGCCACCTAGGAATTTTTCCACTCAAGCCCAAACGCCACTTATCAATTGAAAATGCCTGATGTGCATCGGTTGTAGCAAAAAAAATAGCTACTAGTGCGTAGGCATAATAATGATTGTTCCAATACGAAACGTCAATTAAAAATACATAGATGTAGACAACTGCCATTGCAATACTAGCAAACCGATAATAAACTCCTAACAGTAACATAACAGCCAAAATACAGCCAAGATACAAGGTAAAATTCATGAGTCCTGGCGGAAGAATTTCTAGCCATTCAAAACCAGGGTATCTAAAATGAAAAATAGGATCAATATAGCGCAGTTTGCCAAGATTCGTCCACAAAATGAGCTTCCCAAAAAAGTAAAACATAATCACGCCCCAAGCCATTCTAAAAAGAGCTAAAGACTCAGCAGGAACAGACTCAAAAAGGTGTGCTCTTAAACCAACTTTTTTATCGATGTTAGCTACTTCTGTCATATACAAGTTTTATTTCTTGGCAGTACTTGCTTTTAATTGTTCCAACAATTTTTTGTTTCCTGCGGCCAACTTAAAGGGAACCCCCAAGCGAGTAATTTCATCATAAATAGCGGTGGCAGCATCAAAATCATTGGTTTCAATTTTTATATATCCGATATAATTGAGAGCCGCTAAATAATAAGAGACATTATCTTCTCCCCAATCCGAATGAATTTTAGTTAAAGTTGTTTTACTCGCTGGCAAATCCCGCACCTGTTCCATTGTTTGAATACCATTCTGAATATCTCTTGCTTGAAAATACAGGACACCAATTTCATACAAATACTCCAACGCCTTCGTTTTATCTAGCCCTTTGAGTACATTGTAGGCAGCTATTGCTTCTGGATAGTTTCGAGATGCTGTCAATGATTCTGCTTTTAATGTCCATAAAACTAGCTGTTCTTCTAGAGTTACTTTAGGTATTAACTCCTCTGCAACTTTGATTGCACCAGCATAGTTTTTAGTTACCTTGTATAATTCTGCTAATTGTATCGCTGTAGAATCAAGATTGGGGTTGATTGCTAATAGCTCGTGGGCATAGTAAATAGCCGTGTAATAATCATTATAACCAATTGCTTTGTCCAATTGTACTTGCAACTGTTCTGTAGATGTAGTATTATTGTTGGTACACGAAACAAAGAGACCAAACAGAATGCTGTATAAGGTTATTTTGAGGTTCATAGACTTTTTTGTATTAATTTAGTAGAGATTATCAATAGCTCGGGTTTTAATACGCTCTAGTTTTTGAAGGAGTTGTTATTAGTTAGTCATTCGCACTCCACGCCCTCACAAAACCACTAACTATCAACAAAATACACCTTCAATCAGATTAATATTTTGTCATCCTAATGGTGCTAATAGATAATTTCAACGACCACAAAGTAGTCGTGCAGTTAACTAACTATTGTATTAAGAGAATCCTAACAAATATAACATTATTACGCAATTTTCCTTCTATAAAATTTATAACAATCTTATTTCTCATAAATCGACATTAACAAAATAAAATATCGCCCAATACACATTCCTTAATAAACCACTAATACGAATCAACTACAAAAAACCAATATATTCATGGAAACTTTTATTGGAATTATACACCGAGTAACTTATCACAATACAGAAACGGGGTGGACTGTTTTAAAAGTTAATCCAATGCAAAGTTTGCACGAGTTAAGAACGGTTACAGTCCATCAAGCCAATGTTTTTGCGGGGGCAACGATGGAATTTGAAGGAGAATGGGTACAACACCCTAAATTTGGCGAGCAGTTCAAAGCTCATAAAATTATTGAACGAAAGCCCGCTACTGCCTCTGCTTTAGAAAAGTACTTAGGTTCAGGGATGATTCGTGGAGTAGGTCCCAAAATTGCAAAGCGCATTGTCAACTATTTTGGAGCAGATACCTTAGATATTTTTGAATATAAAATTGAACGGTTAACGGAAGTTCCTGGAATTGCCAGTACAAAATTGCAGCAAATTACCAATTCATGGGTCGAGCATCGAGAAATTCGAAATGTGATGCTATTTCTTCAAAGTTATGGCATTAGCACCCTATTTGCAGTGAAGATTTTTAAGCAATATGGCAACGATGCGATCCGTATTGTTCAAGAAAATCCTTATCAATTATCCAAAGATATTTATGGCATTGGTTTCTTTTCTGCTGATAAAATTGCCTTGAATATTGGTTTGGAAAAAGACAGCCCTCAACGAATACGAGCAGCAATTAGTCACGTTTTGGCAGCTAGTAGAGAGCAAGGACATTGTTATTTGGAGTTAGCAAATATTCAATTAGAAGTAAAAAAATTATTACAACAGGATTTTACAACATTGGTTCTTCAAGAAATTGTAGGTATGGAGGCTGATAACGAGCTAAAAACAAGACAACAAGATACCTTAACGTGCTACTACTCCAAGAGCTTATACTATGACGAACTCAATACCGCTCATTTAACCAAACAACTACGCCAACAAAAAATCCAAATTGATCTAAAAAGAGTAAACAATTGGCTAGGACGTTATAATCAGCGTCAAAAATTTCCGCTTAGCCAAGAGCAATATCACGCTGTACTAGGTGCTGTAGCGCAGCCTTTTTCTATCTTAACAGGAGGTCCTGGTTGTGGAAAGACCACCACCACAAAAGCCTTGGTTCAACTCCTTCGTGCTATGAAAAAGCGTATTTTATTAGCCGCACCAACTGGTCGAGCTGCACAACGCATGGCTGAAGTTATTGGTATGGAAGCTCAAACCATCCATCGTTTATTGGTTTGGCAACCTGGCTCTGGGCAGTTTCAAAAAAACGAAGAAGAGCCTTTGGAATGTGATTTCATTATTATTGACGAATCGTCTATGTTAGATATTTCTCTGGCTGCTTCCTTACTCAAAGCCATTCCAACTAAAGCCCAAGTCTTGTTGATTGGAGATGCCGACCAATTACCTTCGGTAGGCGCAGGAAATGTTCTAAAAGACTTGATAGATAGTCAAGTTGTTCCTACGTACCAGCTCTTGAAAATTTTTCGCCAAGCACAAGAAAGTCGCATCATTCAATACGCACACCAAATTAATAAAGGACAAGTACCTAAAATTGAGTCGCCAATTCACCAAACTAATGCATGGGAACAAGGTATTGATTGCCTATTCATTGATTCGGACGAAGCGACCAAAGATCAATTGAAATTCATCCAGAAAATCAACAAAACGATGAAAGAGGTGCTTGAAAACAATAATATTGCCTTTGTCAAGGAATCGGATGAAACCTACAAATCTGTTCAAATGAAAAAAGATTTCTACATCCAAGAAACTTCAGAAAAAGAAATAGATGCAATTCGACGCAAAGGAGTTCGTTCTTATGTTTTTAATATTCCTGATAAATATTTAAATGCTGATTTGAATGCGCTTTTAAAATCGTCAAGTGAAGCAACAGCTTTAAAACAAGTTTTGCAAAATATTCATCCGTGGTCTTCGCTTCATTATGGTTTGACCGCAGCAGAAATGATCGTTCGTTTATACACCAAAACAATTCCTAACAAATTCTCTACTCTATTAGAAACACAGATTTTAGCTCCCATGAAAGTAGGCAGCATGGGAACCAACAATCTCAATCAGTTGATTCAAGCAATGGCAAACCCCGCTCAACAAGGCAAAGCGTCCATCGAGATGGGGAGCCGTGTCTTTAGAATAGGCGATCGAGTTATTCAACGCCGAAACAATTACGATTTAGAAGTTTTTAATGGTGATATTGGAATTATTACGTCCATCAATTCTTTAGATATGGTATTAGCTGTTCAATATCAAAATGGCTCTGAAACTAGAATTGTTGAATATCAAAAACAAGACATTATTGACCTAGAGTTAGCCTATGCCATTACCATTCACAAATCTCAAGGAAGTGAATTTGATATTGTTATCATTCCATTGGTTTTACAACACTTTAGCATGTTGTATCGCAACTTGATTTATACAGCATTGACCCGAGCTAAAAAAATGGCTATTTTTGTAGGTACTCGAAAAGCATTGGGTATTGCGGTTCGGAATATTGACAATCGTCAACGAAAGACCATGCTAAAAGAACTTTTGCTACAATCATGACCAATTACTGAATGGCTGCTATCAATATTTCCCATTCATCTGTCTGTGCCTTATCCAAAACAACGGCTTTGTTCTCTAAATCAACCACCTTATCAAAACTTCTTAAATCGCCATCTTTAAAATACAACTTCACCTGACGCTTTTTTGTTTTGTCTGCCTCGTAAGCCGCTAAGTTTGCAGGGGAAGCATTGTACTCTTCCAAAGTGTAGAGTGCCGCTATTGGTTTTCCTTCATGGTAATAAAAAACAGCTTCTTGTGCTTTCATTCCTCCTGCAAAACAGAACACATATTTTTTTAGATCCTTATAATCTTTAACTGCACACTCATGTATTTCTTGAATAGTAATATTACGCTCAATCGGTTTAAATTCCGCTGTTTCTTGATCAATTTTTTGAATTAGTTGATCTACATTTAATGTTGTAGTAGCAACAGTAGGCTTTGAAGGGGCAACTTCTACCTTGACATTCACCTCTTGCGGATTGGTTGTTCTGTCCTTCGTTTTCTTGGTTCCACAACCAATTAAAATAAAAAGCCCTGTGCCGAATAGTAGTTTGTATACTTGCATGTTACGTTATTTATAAATTAAGTCGGTTTATTTTCATAGAAAAATCAAACATCTACGAAATCTTCGGTTGTAATACAACGATTAACAAATTTCATTACAACATCTTAACCTTTATAGTGTGTGTTTTGTTTTTCATTGAATTGACTTCTTCTATCAAAGCATTGGCACTAAATATATTATTATCCGAAGACGTTCTACTACTATAAAAATTAATTGTAATCATATAATTAGGATTCTGCAAGGCATCCAAAGCTTCCTTACTAATGTTTAAGTTTTCAATGTGCATGGTTTGGGTCTCATTCTGTTCATATAACAATGCGATACTTTTAAGGTATATTTGTTCATCCTCTTCATTATAATAATCTTTACCAGCAACATTTGACACATCTTTGGGCAATCCGCTTAAAGCAATATCAACAACCAAACGCTCTTTACCACTATCCAATATCTTTTGTACACCTTCTGAAAAATCAAAATGAATGGCAAAAGATGGCACAGGAATGCTATCTGGAGGATTCGGAGTTGCTTGGTTCTCATCAGACACTGTTGTATTTTCTTCCACCTCTCGCAACACTTCTGTATTGGTTGCTAAAGTATCCGTTACTGTCTCTACATTAGTCGATGGGCTTGTTTCATTAGCGCAAGCAGTTAATAAAAATAAGAAAATTAGATAGTAAAATTTCATGACTTAGTTTTGTGTAAAAAAGTTATTTAATATCGCTACGAATACAATTTTTAAGCATTGTAACCACCTCTTTTTGTAGCAAACAGAGGTAAATCTCCAATTAAAATGGCACTATTAATGTACGATTAACTATCATTATTAAATACAAAATCAAATATTATGCATCAGTCCATTTTAAGCCTCTTTTTTAGTTGCTTTTTAGCACTTTATGCTCAAGCTCAACTCCAAAACACAGGTTCTCAAAAACCTCCTTTTGAAATTTTGCATGACCAAACAAAGGAATACTGGTTTAATCAAATAGAAAAGAGGCTACAAGAAAACGAGCTCTCTAATGAAGAAAATTTCACATTTAGTTTTGTAGATTTAGATGGCAATAAACAAGTTGAACTAATTACTTTTTCTGGAGATGAACATTATAAAATTACTAGAGTTTTTAATCTTGTTTTTTTAGAAAATGGGAATATACAATTAAAAAAAATTCATCAGTGTAATGATGCCTATTCTTTAATTCTTGACTTGGATAAAGATGGCATTCCTGAATTATTGGAACCAGCAGTTACCCCCCAATTTTTAGCTCAGTTTGACAGTCCGTTATCCCCAGAAAATGCTTCCATTCAAGACTATATCGAGACGATTTTTAGTACAAGTCCTTCCTCCTATTCTGATGTACAGGCAATCCATCAAAAAGCAGAGCATGAATTCTCAAAAATTATTAATGATCAAGATCAAAAAGCAAACTACTTCCAAAACTCTAGGTTGTTTTTTCGAATGCCCATCCAAATTCTCACATACCAAGATGGAAAATTTGTTAACGCAACTTCGTTTTATAAAAATCATCTAGAATGGAAAGCAGCCATACTCGAACAACTAAAAAATAAAACGACAACACTACAAGCGAAGCAGTTTCTTGATTTGGTTCTTAAAGACACTCAATTGATGTTAGAAAAATGACTTTACTCTAAAGTACAACGTACTATTTGTTTTAGACAAATAGTACGCTGCCGACCAAGCCTTAATAAAAGAACCTTAATCTAAGTAGTTTTGTTCAGGAATATTCCAACTAGAAGGTACTTTATAAGCAATTACTTGCCTTCTCTCCTTTTTGATATTAACAGAATTGTTCTGGTTACCTCCCAACATTGTAATTACCTTAGTTTTCTTGTTGTATCCTACAACAAAACCAATATGCCCTGCACCACCTCTTTTAACAATTGCCAAGGCTCCATAAACAGGTCTGGAGACTTCTTTTCCATATTTGGCGGCATATGTTTTGGCTCTCATGCCATCAAATCCAGATAAAGGAGATTGTCCTGTTTGTTTAAAACAATAAGAGACAAAAGCAGCACACCAATTGGCATCGCGCACTGTTTGAGTTTTTGCCCAATCATACGCCCCTAAGCTTTCAAACAACATTTTAACCCATGGATCATCTTTTACCATTCTAGCAGTTTCTTTTTTTCCCAAATGCTTTTCTGCCTCTCTAATCCACGATGGTTTAATGTAGCCACCTTCTGCCAATTCGGTCTCTTCCCCTTCACTGGTTTTGCCA
Source organism: Aureispira sp. CCB-QB1 (assembly GCF_000724545.1). Taxonomy (GTDB): domain Bacteria; phylum Bacteroidota; class Bacteroidia; order Chitinophagales; family Saprospiraceae; genus Aureispira. The sequence continues at coordinate 372,049 of NZ_JHBV01000016.1, forward strand.
TCATCTGAAACATTACCACCAGAGGAACTACCTCCTTTTATCATAATCGTCTCCCCAGCATTAAAGCCTTGCTCTCCATTGCCATAAGTTTTTAATTTGTCTGCATTCCATTCCTTCAACTGCTCTACTGTCACCCCATGCTCCTTTGCAATTCGCAACAAGCCCCAACCCGAAGGCACCTCAAAGGTATTTCCTGAATTAGACTCAGTATTAGATTCTGTATTCTTAGTTTCTTGCTCACCACCTTTAAATCCAGTCAATCGAGCTGTTCTATTTTTCCACCCTTTGATATACTTACCAAACTTGGTAGGATTCTTTTTGACCAATCCATCGTAGTACTCATTTTGGTACACTACAAATTTTTCAACCAATTGATTAGCATTACTAGCATTGATTGCAGCAATTTCAGCTGTTGTAAATTCGGAATTATTCACAGGGAATTTATTGTTAGAATCTAATGTATTTAAGGCTCTTTTGATGTTCTTTTTAACAATTCCTGGCGTCAAAATACTTTGGTCAAAAATAGCATTGATAACCTTGGTACTCTTAATTTTATCCAAGCCATTTTGCTCAAATCTAGTCTTGATATAATATTCGTCTACCTGTTGTTTCGTAATATCCTTAATCAAGGAGGGATTATTAACATCTAAACCAAACATTTTTGCAAAAGCAGGCCATTCTCTTTTTTCAGCAATTCCATATTTGGTTTTTCCTCCTGGATCATTAGGATCATCCACATAACCACCTTCTGATTTATGAATACCAGTTAAAAACTCTTTTACAGCGGGGGTTTCGGCAATTGCAGCATATTTATCCTGACCTTCTTGTATTGAAGAATTATCATTTGGACTAGGTTGATCATCAACTCGTGGGGTAGGATTTTCTTCTTGGTTGACAAGAGAATGATCTACTATATCATCTCTTTTGCTCAGCGAATCACCAATATTTTCTGTCGTTTCATTAACCTTATTGACAATCTTTCCACCAAGTTTCAATTTTTGCTGCCTTTGAATAACATTATCTTCTATTTTTTGAATAGCAGCGTTCAACCGATCCAATTTAGAACGTTCTTGATCGTCAATAACGCCATCTTCATTAAATAGTTTTTCATAATAAGCCAGTGTATCTTTGTATTTTCGAACTTGACCTCTTAACGTTTTTAGTTGTTTTAATAACTTAGACATAATAGTGTGTTTTATTAGGTGTAATGGTTTTATAGCAATGAATTCAAGAGATTTATAATCTCAAAAAAACAATATACAACTATTAAATCTAGTATTTTTTTACCAAAAAAACAAACAAAAATATCTTTTGATCAAGAGTCTAATGTTTTATTATAGATAAATTAACCTATAATTCATCTATGCAGGGCATTGTAGATAAACAATTAAAAATCAAATTGAAGCATAAAAGCGCATAAACATAACATAAAAATTAACCTATATATGCTTTAACGCCTTCCTTCTATTTCCTTAATAAGCTTAATATTTCGTTTCTCCAAGGAGGTTAAAAACTTGGTAACATCTGAATGTTGAGGTCTATACCAATCTTGCTGCCTAAAATAAGTATCCATTTCCCCCCCCTCGATAAATTGATATCCGTATCGAGCAAAGATTTCGTTTCTCATAATTTGAAGTGCTTTAGAAGACATCTTTTCAAGGTTTTCAGGAATTAGATTTTCAAACGAAGCATTTGCATACTCTCCATAAAACTCTTCTGATATCTTACTATTTACCCTACGCCCAAGCTCGTATTCTTCTTCTTTCTCCGATAGATTACTCCAAGAATCATAAATTTTCAAACACTTTATTCGTTTTCCATTATTTGTATAAATAACAAATTCCCCTTGATACTTATCTGATTGGAAGCGCCCATTTTTATCAATTGTAACATTAGTTAAATTTTTATAGACACAAATCCTCTCGGCTGTTTTAGCATCAACGTCCCATAGTCCACTTTTTATTTGGGCAATTATTTCATTACCCGTATTGAATAATACCAAAGTAGACTCTCCTTCCGAATCCCCAAAATGATACACTCCAAAGTATTCCATTTTAAATTTAGGACTCCATTTAGTAACATTAGCCGCATCAATTGGTGAAGCCCCAAGGTATTGCCCCCAAATGGCATTAGAAACAAACACTACTATTATCAGTACAAGTAATTTTTTCATTCGAACTATTGATACATTTAAAGCTGGCAAAATCACCAAACGACATCCTTCAACACAGCTCCCCTAAAGCGGCTTCCCTCTAAAACAGCTCCTCTAAAATCGGCTCCTGTCAGATTGCAATTTTCAAAATCAGCTCCTCTAAGGTTTGCATTTACAAAACTCGCTTTTTTGAGATTAGAGCGAGAAAAATCAACATTTTCTAAGTTAGCATCTGCAAAGATAGCCTGCTCCAAATTGGCATCCGTTAACAAACTTCCAGTAAAATCTACATCACTAAAATCTTGTGCTTTGGCATAAACGCCACACCAACTAGAGTAGGGTAAAAACAATTCTTGCAATTCTAGATGATGCTCCATTTTTTTCATATCCAAGATAGCCTGTTTCCCCCGTTTGTTTTCGTTCCCTTTATAAATGCCCAATGCCTGCCCTTGTATCGCTATCAATTGCCATTTTCCGCCTACTCCACCTGAATTTAGAAAGTCTTGGTGCGCTGCAACGACTTCTGCCAATTCCTCCGCACTGAACGCTCCTGCTTGATAGGCTTTCTCTTGCATTTTTTGAGTTTTGATAGGCATTTTTCGAGCTAGTTGATCTGCTAAAGGAAAATGTTGTGTCAGAACCAATATATCCAATGACCAATACTGCTGAATTTTAGGGGGCAACTTCTGAATTGGTGTCTGCTTGTAACCTTCTGGTATTCCAAAAAATTCTTTGCGACGACGCCCAAATGCTTTAGAAGCCAAGACAAAGTCTAAGTACGTAGCAAAATTTGTCCATCTAGAATCTTCAAAGCAAGTACCTGCCTCATCTCCCAAAAGAACTAGTGGCGATTGCCCTTTTCTAAAGAAGAAAGCCATATTACAATAATAAGAGAACTTATCAAAAGGACGAATACAAGCATGGAAATCAACGGTAGAATATATTGTACTTTCTAATACGATATCATCTTGGTAAACATTAGGAGATACTACATTTCGCAAAACATTCTCTAATGGCAGTAACAAGACACAACCATCTTCTTTTTCAAAACTTTCCTCTGTATAATCCCATCCAACGGGAGCAATAGATCGGTGAAATGGCGGGTATTTATCGGTGTGATAGGCAGGATTGTTCTTAAACATCCAACGCAACTGTAGACCATTGGTTTGGCTATAGAATCGACGTATAGCCTCATCAAATTGACAATTGTACTTTGCTTCCAAGGCTTCCAGCTCTCGTTCTGTTAGCGGGGCAAAAGTATGGTAACCTAACAATTCAATGTTTGAATGTCGGGCCAATTCCTTAGCTAAATTATTGAAAGCTTCTATATAGTTTTTTGTTGCCAAAAGGTTCTTTTTATAAAGAATCGAACTGCATAAATTGATGCACACAAGCACTAATATAAACTATTTTAATGATTTATACAAGCCTTCAATTTTAAGACCTTAGGTTTTTATTCCTTGCTTCTTGTTCTCTGTATTTATAATGGCTTCTTCATTTATCCAAGAACTTAAAAAACTTTATTAGCAGTGTTTGTATTTTAAACCAAATTTAGCTAATATCGTTGTTTACTTGTTAAAATCAATGGAATTCCCTAATGTGCCTTTTTTAAAGGTGTTTATTTAGAATGAATGCGATGAACTTTATATTCACAATTCATTATGTAATCGTTCAGAAAAGATTTAATACTTATTTATAAGTAATCGTTCAGAAAAAACTATTATAAAAAACAACCTTCTTTTTGTACTATTCTACATCAAAATTTGCTTCCGCTCTATGCGCTAAAAAATACAAGCATCGTAGATTAACGTCAAAAAGAAGACAATCTTATCTCTGGTTACTGAAACTAAACAACTTAGGTTTTCCTCAAAACTTATCGTTGAAAAGAAAAAAGAACTGTCATGACAAATAAAAATGATAAAATCAGAATACTAGAAGTTCCTTCTGAATTAGGTGCTGGAACTCGTGGAGCCAGTCTAGGAATTGGCGCTATAAAGGTAGCTGCTTTGAATGCTCAAAATAAATATTTTTCAAAATATACCTCTACAATCATCCCGAATGAAAATGAATTACTCTTTGAGGATAGCCCTACCCAATATGCCAATTATATAGATGGTATTGTCAAGGTTTATAATTATGTCTCGCATTATGTTTCGGAAGAGGTAACTTACAACAAACGCTTTCCAATTGTTTTGGCAGGCGATCACTCTACAGCAGGAGCAACGATTACAGGAATCAAAAAATCAAATCCTGACAAACGTCTAGGAGTTATTTGGATTGATGCGCATGCTGATTTACATACACCATACACAACTCCCTCTGGCAATGTACACGGCATGCCTTTGGCGGTCTGTTTAGGAATTGATAATATAGAGCACCAACGCAATGACATTCCCAAAGAAATTGCCGAACATTGGCATCAATTAAAACATATGGGCGGGGTTTATCCCAAAATAGAAGCCAATGATTTGGTTTTTATTGCTCTACGAGACACCGAAGAGGAGGAAGATTTTTTGACCGAACGTTTAGGCATTCGCAATTTTGCGGTTAAAGAAGTACGAGAAAAAGGAACACAACAAACGGTAAAAGAAGTCTTGGCTTACCTCAACAATTGTGACATGATCTATGTTTCTTTTGATGTCGATAGTATGGATTGTGAATTGGTCTCTAAAGGTACTGGAACACCTGTTCCCAACGGTTTATCAGAAGAAGAAGCAACGGATATTGTTTGTGGATTGGTAGCAGATCCCAAAACTTGTTGCTTAGAAGTCACAGAAGTCAACCCTACCTTAGACAACAAACAAAATACCATGGCTGAAACAGCATTTCGTGTTTTAGATCGAGCCACCAATATTGTAAAAAACAGATAATAATACATTTTTCTACTAAAACCTTGACACTTTTGAGGCTTTGAAATGAACAATTCAAAGCCTCAAAAAACACCAAACACCTATTGATAACATACATTATGAGTTACAAAGCAATTCTAGTTGCCCTTCTTATTTTTATTCCCTTTTTAAATTATAGTCAACAATTAATTTTTGCACATCGACCTTTTCATGATGCTCAAATATCTGCTTGGCGGTATAGTCAAGATACAGTAGTCTTTAGTCCAGAAGCATTGATAATGGGTTTTGTAAATTTACCCCATGCTGATGCTCAAAATCCTGAACTGAGCATTGTAATTGACAATCAGTCTGGCAAGCCTATTACAACGACCTTTAGATTAGTTCGATTTGATCCCAGCAAATTGCGTTGGAATGCAGAAGTCAAACGTTTACAAAAAGCCATCTTGAGCAATAAGAATTGGTATTATTTTGAGATAACTCCCAAGCCTGCGGTAACCGATGCTTATAATGGCGTAGCATTTTTGGGTGCTATTCATCAAATTGCAAAAAATAATAAACCAGTAACTCTAACTTACCATATTTCTGGCAAATACGAATCGAATGTATGTACCATTGATTTTAGTCAACAGCAAGGTATTTTTGAAGCACTTTGGGTCAAATTGGATTACTATCAAACGCTGCTCAAAAAAAAGGAAAGTATCGAACAACAACAAGCCAAACTTGTGCAACAATGCCGCCCCTATACATTTAATGAAATTAGTAAATGGGCAGCCAAAGCGACTGGTTTAAAAACTAATTTAGCGGCAACAGATTTGGACTTGTTTAAGGTAGTCGAAAATTTAAAAATTGTAACAGAAGCCATTCCAAACTCTATTTCGCCTTACTTAAAACGGGAGCTACACGCTTTATTTTTATTAGATGTTGCTATTGTAGAAATGCCAGATGGGCGCAGTAAAAATCAAAAAATTCGACAAAAAGAGGATTTGCTCAAACAACTATCGCTGTACCCCGAATTAAAATCGACTTTAGATTTGTATAAGAATACAACAGAGAATGTTCTACTCTACAAAAAAACAGAACAAGCACAGCAAAAGGAGCTGCAAGAGTTAACAAAAAAATATCGCCCCTATCAAGGCATCTATACGACGCATCAAGAACTTCAGGCAGAATTAGATTTGCTAGAGGTTGATTTACAATATTTCGATTAACAATAACTAGCTACCTCAAAATTATAACCTGCGTATACTCGTATACAAACACAAAAAAGTACACTTACTTTAAATAGTAAGTGTACTTCCTTAAAAGAACCTTAGTTCTTTTAATTATTTTGCCAATCCACCAACGTGTTTAGCTAATTTTCCTTTAAGGTTAGCCGCTTTGTTTTTGTGGATTTGATTTTTCTTAGCCAAACGATCAATCATAGAAACAACTTTTGGTAAGAAAGCTTCTGCTTCTTTGTGATCTTCCATACCACGTAATCTACTAATAGCAGTACGAGCAGTTTTTTTGTAAAAACGATTGTGTAATCTTTTTTTTGCGTCTTGACGCATGCGTTTTTTTGCTGATTTATGGTTTGCCATAATTATCTATAAGTTATGATTCTTTCAATTTTTCTTTACAAATGCCTTAAATAATTCCTCTAAGGGCATGCAAAGATAATAATAGTTTCAAAAAATTCAATGTTTTATCAAAAAATAATCATTTTTTCTTCCTTTATGACCTATTATCACTCATTTTTCAAGTAGCTCGTTCTCTAAACTTTATCAATAAATAAATACAGAATAAAAGGTACAACCTCTAACAAACTTCTATAAACCCTAGCCATCGCTTTCTATTCAATGATTTTAGGGAAATAAGCTTGGGAAGTAATTATAACTTTTGTACCTTTATTTTTTAATATAATGATAGGTTTTAGCGGCTGTAATGAATCCTTTTTTTAAAGACGTATCCAATCAATTATTGACCGTTGATTAAAGACCTAAAAAAGAAGAAAAATGTTAAGTTGATGGACTTGATTATTTACAATAATAAGTAATTGAATGTTAAATAACATAAATCCACTGCTTAAATATCATATAACAATAGTTTGTTAAAAATCTATTGACAAACTACTAATGTAAAATGTAATCGTAAAAACAAAATGGATTATTCATTTATTTCCAATGCTCATCCAGCCTATATAGAAGGCTTGTATCAACAATACAAAAACAATCCTGAATCTGTTGCCGATGGATGGAAAGAATTTTTTGCAGGCTTTGACTATGCGACTCAACACGAGAATGGCTTAGAAACAACAGACAGTGCTCCTACCAATCGAGCATCGTTTTCTTCTCCCAAGGAGTTAGCAGTTCTTAATTTGATTCAAGCATATAGAATGCGTGGTCATTTAGTTTCAACAACCAACCCAATTAGAGAACGCAAATTTCGATTCCCTAGCTTGGATTTGGCATATTATGGGTTGTCAAACGATGATTTGAACGCCCAATTTATTGCAGGTAGTGAGATTGGTTTGCCAAATGGCACCTTAAATGAAATTTTAGACAAACTAAAAACCATTTATTGTAGTAATATTGGCTTCGAATTTGCCCATATTGACAATCAAGATAAATACCATTGGCTAAAAAATCGCATTGAAAAAATCAAAGCAGGAGATTACGGTCATAGCTTGGATAAAAAGAAGCGAATTTTAGAAAAATTAAATGGTGCAACTGGCTTTGAAAATTTCTTAGGCAAAAAATATGTTGCTCAAAAACGTTTTGGATTAGAAGGTGGTGAATCTGCAATTCCTGCTTTGGACGGAATCATCAACACAGCCGCTGCTTTAGAAGTAGAAGAGGTGGTGATTGGTATGGCGCATCGTGGGCGTTTGAATGTTTTGGCCAATATCATGGGCAAAACCTATGAATACATTTTTAGTGAGTTCGAAGGAAATATGCCTAAAGATACCATTTTTGGAGATGGTGATGTAAAATACCATTTGGGTTATTCTTCTCAAATCAAAACTCCAGAAGGCTTTGATGTACATCTCAAACTTGTACCCAACCCTTCTCACTTAGAAGCTGTAGGTCCTGTTGTGCAAGGTTTTTCGAGAGCAAAAGCAGATTTGCTTTATAATTCTAATTTTGATAAAATTCTACCAATCCTAATCCACGGTGATGCGGCTGTTGCTGGTCAAGGGGTTGTTTACGAATTGGTTCAAATGAGTGAATTGGAGGGTTACTACACTGGAGGAACCATTCATTTTGTTATCAACAATCAAATTGGTTTTACAACAGATTTTGAAGATGCTCGCTCGTCTACTTATTCTACAGCTGCAGCAGCTTTGGTTCAAGCACCTGTATTTCATGTCAATGGAGACGATCCTGAGGCAGTCCTATTTGTTGCTCAACTAGCTGCTGAATATCGCCAAGAATTTAATACTGATGTTTTCATAGACATGGTGTGTTATCGCAAGCATGGTCATAACGAAGGAGATGACCCAAAGTTTACACAGCCACAGTTTTATGAAAAAATCAAAAAGCATAAAAATACCAGAACCATTTACAGTCAGAAATTGATTGCTAATGGGGAAATTGAGGCAGCTCTAGCCAAACAAATGGACAAGGAGTTTGACGCTTTGCTACAAGCAAAATTTTCGCAAGCGAAAGAAGAGGCTCCTACTTATGAATACCAAACGCCAGAACAAGCTTGGCGTAAGTTAAAGAAACATACTATTCCAGAAGACTATGTTCTTTCTCCAGATACAAGCATCAAAAAAGAAGTCATTACATCAGTATTGAATTCTTTGCAAACGATTCCTGAAAACTTTACACCTCTGCCTAAATTCAAGCGTTTATTAAACCGTACACAGGATTTTATAGATAGAGGATTGATTGATTGGGCAATGGGAGAACACCTTGCGTATGGTTCTTTACTTTTAGAAGGGCACGACATTCGTATTAGTGGTCAAGATGTTAAACGAGGAACTTTCTCTCACCGAAATGCAGTATTGTACGATGCAAAAACAAACAAGCAATACAATCGCTTTAATGATTTAGAGAAAAAACAAGGTCAATTTAGAATACACAATTCTCTACTTTCTGAGTTTGCTGTATTGGGTTTTGAGTTTGGCTACTCATTGGCTAGTCCAGATCCACTTGTTTTGTGGGAAGCTCAGTTTGGTGATTTTGCGAATGGTGCTCAAACTATGTTTGATCAGTTTATTTCTTCGTCTGAAAGCAAGTGGCAACGTATGTCAGGTTTGGTTATGTTACTTCCTCATGGTTACGAAGGGCAAGGTCCAGAGCATTCTAGTGCTAGATTAGAACGCTATTTGCAGAGTTGTGCCGAATTTAACATGACTGTTGCCAATGTCACTACACCAGCCAACTTCTTCCACTTGTTGCGTCGTCAACAAGCTCGACCATTCAGAAAGCCATTGGTTGTGATGAGTCCCAAAAAACTCTTACGTCCGAAGGATATGAATCGTCCTGATGAAGAGGTGTTATATAGAGAATGTGTTTCTTCTTTTGAAGACCTAACGCAAGGTTCTTTCAAAGAAGTTTATGACGATCCTAAAATTACGACTACCAAACAAGCTCAAAAGATAAAACGTGTACTTTGTTGTAGCGGAAAAATCTACTACGAATTACTAGATAAAAAAGTAGCTGATAAGAGAGACGATATTGCTATTGTTCGCTTGGAGCAATTGTATCCGTTTCCTAAAAATCAAGTAAAAGAGGCTATTGAAAAATATAGTAATGCTGAATGGTTCTGGGTACAAGAAGAACCTTCTAACATGGGAGCATGGCAATACATTTTAGCCTTTTATCGTCATTATGACATTCAGCTAGTCGCTAGAAAATCAAGTGCATCGCCTGCTACTGGTTTCAAAAAAGTACACGAGGCTCAACAAGAAAATATTTTGTTGCGCGCTTTTGGTGAATTGGAAAATACGAGTACCTCTTCTAGAGAAGCTAATGTCATGCACTCCCCAACCAACAGTCCTCCAACGAATGGAAGCAAACCAGATGACTTAACAGCTTTAAAGGGACTTGGGAAAGTAGTTGCTAAACAATTGGAAACAGCAGGAATTACAACATTCAAGCAATTGGCTAAATTATCTAACAAGGAAATTCATAATCTAAATGATCAAATCCCTGGATTTGGTGCCAAATACAAACGTTACGATTGGAAAACACAAGCACAAGTGCTGAACTAAAATAAGTTATTTCAAAGACAGTAGTTTTGTGACTCAACAATATAAATAAGTCGTCTAGCTTTAGTCTAGACGACTTTATTGCTTCTTTCAAGCAGTGCAAAACTCACAGAATTAGTAAGACGAATGCCGACACTTTTTATTTTATTTACACTTTTAGGTTTCTTTTTTCTAACCATTGTTTTGGCGGGCTTGTTTTTGCCTTCTACTTGGATTATAGAAAAAGCCGAACTCATCCATGCCACTCCTTCCGACTTATTCTCTTTAGTCAACTCTTTAGAAGAATGGTCTAACTGGACGGTTTGGTCTTCAGAGGATAAAGACTCTAATTTGACCTTTGAATACCCTGATCAAAAAGAAGGCTTGGGTGCTGTTCAAATATGGAGAAACAATCGAATCAATGGAGTTCTAACCATTACGGAAAGTGTTGCAAACAAAGAAATAAAGTACCAATTTGATATTCAAGAAGGCAATCTAACCTTATTGGGCACTATCGTTTTGGCACCTGCTGATACTAACTATACACAAATTGCTTGGCGTTGTCAACTAAAGGAGTTAACCGACAACAACCCCATTCGACGCTATCAAGCATATTTTTTAAAAAATTATTTTGATACGACTATTGAAGCAAATTTGGCATCTATGGCATCTATGTTTAATACAACAGATGATGCTTCGGACGTATAATTAGATAGCTTGGTTTGTCCTATATATATAATAGTTTGTTAAAACTATGTTAGTAGTAGTAAATTAACTTAAGTGTAGCGATCTTACACTATCATTAGCCAACTAATTACTTGAGGCTGTACTCACAAATAAGCAACTCTCTTGGTATAATGCATTCTTGTTACTCATGTGTATAGTTTGCAGCCATGAACCTATGATCTAAAAAATACAACAAAGCATTTTGTATATAATTGATTATTAATACGACATTTAATTCAGAAAACCTTAAATAATTCATTTCATACATTTTAGCTAACTGTTGTTAGATATACATTATAATAAATAACATTCTTTGCAGGTTTAGCTTATCCACCAAAGTGTTTGATTTACTTGTCTTTGTTCAAGAATTAAGCTGCAAAGAGTAACCATTCTTTTATCTTATGAACAATAATAACTATGTTGTTATTATGGCTGGCGGAATTGGTAGCCGCTTTTGGCCTAGTAGCCGCAAAAAAAAACCCAAACAATTCTTAGATATTCTCGGACTAGGAAAAACGCTTTTGCAATTGACATTCGAGCGTTTTACCAATGTTTGCCCTGCTGAAAATATCTTTGTTGTTACCAACTTGGAATACAAACACCTTATCAATGAACAGCTCCCCCAATTAACGGATCATCAAATCCTAACCGAACCCTCTAGAAATGATACCGCACCTTGTATTACGTATGCTGCTCTAAAAATTCAAAAAATCAATCCTAAGGCTAACTTTGTCGTAGCTCCTTCAGATCATATTATTTTGAAAGAGGAACAATTTGTTAATAGAATTAAAGAAGGATTAGATTTTGTAGAAAAAAACAACGCATTGCTTACCTTAGGTATTCAACCTCATCATCCCAATACAGGATATGGCTATATTCACTTTGATAAGGAAAGCCCTGCACCTATTTACAAAGTCCACCAATTTACCGAAAAACCCGACTTAGAAAACGCAAAGAAATTTGTTGCTAGTGGTGACTATCTATGGAATGCAGGTATTTTTGTTTGGAACGTTACTACAGTTTTGGACGCAATAAAGAAATATGCCCCAGAAGTTTATAATATACTAAATCAAGGTGAAGCTCATTGGTGTACGTCGCAAGAACAAAATTTCTTAAATGAATATTATCCTACAACGCCAAGCATATCAATTGACTATGCAATCATGGAAAAAGCAACCAATATCTACACCTTGCCTGCAGATATTGGTTGGTCAGACTTGGGAACTTGGGGCTCTTTACATGAGCAATTTGATAAGGATGAGCACGACAATGCCATCAGTAGCCCAACCCCTGAACTTGTTCAAACCCTAAATACATCTAATTGCATGCTTCGAGCAACTAAAGATAAGCTGGTTGTAGTGAAGGATTTGGAGAACTATATTGTTATAGAAGAAGATAATGTTTTATTAATTTACCCTAAGGATAAAGAACAGGAAATCAAGCAGGTTTCTAAAGAACTAGCAGCTCGTTTTGGCGAAAATTATCTCTAATACGAACTTGGTTATCAACAAATAAAGTTAAGACTCTTGTAAATAAAGAAGCTCATCAGTATACAACCTGATGAGCTTTTTTATATTTCAATAATTCACCGAAAATTCTACCAGCTTAATAGTCAAAAAATTACAATCAACCACAAAGTAGTAGTACGGCTAACTACTAGTATCTTATAAATAGGTACAAAATGGTTGAAACTAGCTCCTATTCTTTTATCTTATCACTTCTTCGACCTCCAAACAAAAAGAAAGCCAATACACAACAAGCTAATAGTACCCAAAGACCACTATTATCTGTTTCTGTAGTATTCGTAGCCAACAACAAGGGAATGTAACTTGCAAACAAAAACAAATGCTTCCTTCCTGTTCCTTCTACAAAAAATCGATGATCAATATAACTCTCTATTTGACTATTTTCGATGGGTGCTTCTAGTCCTATGGCAATGCCTCTATTTCTATTTAGAACCATGCGTTCTGCCGAGTAACTAGCCGCAGCTTCTGGACAATTTTCTATTCTTAGCATAGTACATTTAATTTTAATAATCATTATACAACTATTCCTAGCATCCTAATAGCTCTTATATTGTTAGCAACTATTATTAGCTAAAGAAATCTGTACTATATACAACTTAGATTTTAAAATAATCGTTCAACTACACCTATTTTCAATCAATATAATCGTATTTGATATCCATTAAAAACAAACCTTCGGCAGGAGCAGAAAGGGCATTTTTGAGGGTCTTTTTTTCGTCCAAAGCTGACTTTACTACATCCAGAGACATATTTCCTTTTCCTACATTAAGGCACATTCCAACAATCAGACGAATCATTCCACGCAAAAAACGATTGGCAGTCACTCGATAGATCAACTGTTTTCCATCTTCTTCGATTCCCCATTCAGACTGGCGCAAATCACATAAATTCGTTTTATTATCGGTTTTACTTTTACAAAAAGTTGTAAAATCGTTGTATGCTAAAAGCAGTTGAGCTGCAGCTTGCATTTTATCAACATCTAAGTGTTTTCCAAAACGGCAATAATAAGCCGTTTCTTGTCGAAATGGATTCTGCACTAAATCAAGCACATATTGATAACTTCGAGAAGTCGCATCAAATCGAGCATGAGCATCATTTGTCACCTCGATCAAACGGTAACACACAATATCTTTTCCCAATAAACTATTCAAGCGATAGACAAAATCCTTTTGCAGACCTTCAGGACCATCAAAATGTGCAAAATATTGAAGTGCATGTACTCCCGAATCCGTTCGACCACAACCCACGATTTTAGTGGGTTCCCTCAAAAGGATAGCCAATGCTTGTTCTATTTGAGATTGAATAGTAACTTGATCGGGCTGCTCTTGATAACCACAAAACCGAGTTCCATTATAAGCTAATTCTAAAAAATATCGCATGCTATTATTATTATGATAGGGTTAATAGTTCAAATTATAGCAGTGCAATTTCAAATCCAGCATTATAAACCCTTGTTATAATTTCTTCCGCTGTAACCGTATTCGTTTCTACTGTCAATATTTTTTGTTCATTGCTTGTATCTACAGACCAATCGTGTACCCCTTCTATTTCATCTAAGACAGGTGTAATTTTTTGAACACAGTTGCTACAATTAATATTCGTTTTAAAATGTATTTTGTTCATTATTTTTATTTTTCAATAGTTTGCTAAAACCACATAGCAAGTTGTATGAGTTAACTACTAATTTTTGTTAGTGGTATTTTTGATAGGCTACAAAAATAAAAAAATCGAAGTTACTGAGCAGTAACTTCGACTAATTTAATAACCCTAAAACCTTTCCCGAACCACTGGGATAACCAAAACTTGTTGTATACCATATACAACCTTATAAACCCTTTATATATTTTATCGCACTTTTTTCTTGTATTTCTATCTAATTAGATACTTACAATACTTGTACTTTTATTTTACTTTTCTCTTCCTCTGTTTTTTTAGGAATGGTTACCAATAACACTCCTGCCTCGTACTTTGCTGTAATGTTTTGATAATCGAATTTATCAGTTAAACAAAAGGTTCTTTTAAAAGTTGAGTAATTGAACTCTTTTCTTTTAATTTTTATTTCTTCTGACGCATTTTTGACAATAGCGTTGGCAGAAATAGTCAAGATATCCTCTTCGATATGCAAGTCAAAATCTTCTTTCGCAAGTCCAGGTGCTGCTACTTGCAACTCTAGATAATCAGGGTACTCTAGTGAATTAACGGGTGGAATTGTTTTGGTTGAATCTGTTCCAAAAATATCATTTACCTTGATGTTGTTGACAAAATCATCTACAGCTTTTCCTAATTCGTCAAAATTAAAACCAAATGAATTAAACTTGTAATTACTCATAACTTGTTGTTGTTGTTGTAAGATTATCAATAAATGGCTCCTTTCTAGTTGTTGAAGTAAGAATTGTTTGCTATTTATTGAAGAATATTAGGAGCTAGACTTGAAAACCGGTGCGTCAAATGAAAAACTTATTAAATCAAAATGCTAGTCCTAATATTCTAAAAAACTATTTCTATTAATGATTGTGTTGTTGCTCTACTTAGGTCAATCCTTGTACCAAAACTAAAAAGCTGCCATTAAGTCCATTTTCAAACAAAAACAAGTGACTTAATGGCAGCTTCGGATTACCTTTGGCTGCTTTATTGGCAAATGAGAACAAATTTAAGCCATTAATCAGGAAAATCGCCCCAAGGTTTGCCAGCAACACACTCATACCGAACTTTATTCCATTCATCATAAGCGTATTTATCCTTAAAATCGCCAAAACTAGCTTTTTCAATCAATCCCCATAAGGCTATATCAGCATTTGCAATTTGCTGCTCGTCTTGTCCTTCAAATATAAAAGAACCATATACCGTACGAGCTTTCCAATCGAAAATCGTAAAGTAATACTTTACACCATTTTTGTCCTCTATCTTTATCTGGTATTCAAAAGAAGTTTTGTACCCATCCCCCTTGCCTGTTGGACTTCCAAATAAAAATTGCAATTTTGCTCGAACTTCTGCAATGTGATTAAAACTATGAGACGACAATCCAAAATATGTTTTAATATCTTCGCCAATTAATTTTAATCCATCCAATCGTTTTTTCTGAATCGGTAATTTGCCTTTGGCTTTTCGAATAAAAAATTCATTCTGTTGGTATTCTTCAGCAAATTTGATTTTCCCATCAGGTTTTAGAAACTTTGGTATTGCAGCCAATCGTTTAGCTTCTAACTCTTTTGCTGCTATCCTTGCTTTTTCATCCTCTACATCTTTAACGGCTGCAACGGCTGCAACTTCTTCTTCATCAACTATAACTTGCATCCCTATATCTTCGAAAAATGCAACTATAGATTCGGGATATTCTCGTTCTTTAGCATGCGCCAAAGCATTTTTTCCTTCAAAAGTAACATTAAGATCAGCTCCTTGATCTATCAAAAATTGGAGGGGTTCTACCTTTATAAATTTCTCACGAATCAACTTAATCAACAAAGGCATGCCATCCGAGAAACAAGCATTAACATCTAATTCTTGTTGAAACAGCACATTTCTAAATTTGAATTGAGGATCGGCATATTTTAATACTTTAAATATTGTCGAAACCGAAATAGACATTCCTGCTTCTAACAAAAGAGCCAAACAAGCTGCATTCCCGCCTGCAATAGCAGCATCTAACAAGTTGGTATTCACTCTTGCTCCTGCTTGAATCAATAAAGCAACCGCCTCACTATTGCCCATTTTTAGCATACTCAGCAACAACTTAGACTGATCTACATTAGGGTCAAACCCCATTCCCAACAATAATTCTAATAATTTTAGATTTCCTGTTTTCTGTAATTCATAAAAAATATCGCTTTGCCCCTTCTTATTAGGCAAGGGATAACCTTTATCTATCAACAACTTAGCAACAAGAGGACGACCATGCTTTACAGCATAATACAACAAACTGCTAGTAACATATTGTTCATTAAAAGCATCTTTAAGCATTTCTTCGTCCAATAAATTTTCAAAAATATCTTGAAAACCATCCTCTATCGCCTTTACCAAATAATACTTTTTACTGTATTGGTTTTCTTTTAATTCTTGCAATAGTTTTTTACGCCTACTGGGCTTGATTTTAGGCTCAATCCACTGTGGCCAAGCAACCCGTTTTACAAGGTCGCTAGGATCTGAATGATAAGCAGTATGTTTTGTAGGGTCGTACAAATCGCAAGAAACAATGTCTTTACAATAAATACGAATTCTTCTAGAGGACAATTGGCGCGTTTTTTCAATAGCATATTCCAATTCCAAATCACCTAAAGGTTCAATAATAACAGCTGTCTTATTGGTTGAATAATCCCTACATTGCTCAAAACCTGTCACCCAATTATTATTTTTTAAATGAATAACAATTGGCTTTTGTGGAGCAACGCTTCTAAAAAGTGTTAACGTAGAAGAGTGATCTTTTTTCATAGTATTGTTTTTATAAAAAGCTTGATGCTTAGAATGGAGATAAATCCTTAACAAGGTGCATCAACTAATTTAGTTTTGCAAGCCAATTCTTTGATGTTATATAACTTTTCAGAACCTTTCAAAAATCACAACCACCTAACTAGCAATCTATTAACCAATAAAAAAATCAACTTTCACTCTTAAAAAATAAAAAAAAACACAGCTATAATCTTTAGATTTACAGCTGTGTCAAAATATATTCTTCTAAAAATAGATTTTTTTATTTTAGTTTGTGAAATGGCAAACCAACTATTTTGGCTTCCATCCTTTTGCCTCTAGCGTCAATAAAAATCGAACTTCCTTTCTTAGAATGCTCCTTGGCAACATAGCCCATTCCAATAGAAATATTAACAGAAGGTCCTTTGGTTCCAGATGTTACAACTCCAATCTCATTTCCATTGGCATCTAGAATAGGGTAAGCATGACGAGGAGGACGTTTTCCCAACACCTCAAAACCTACCAACTTACGTTGAACACCTGTAGCCTTTTGTTCAATCAAGAAATCCTTATCAACAAAGTCAACATCCTTTTTCAGTTTAGTTATCCACCCTAACCCTGCTTCTAAAGGCGATGTAGTATCATCTATGTCATTTCCATACAAACAATACCCCATCTCTAGGCGCAATGTATCTCGTGCTCCCAAACCAATTGGTTTGAGACCGTATTCTCCTCCAGCCTCCATAATTGCATCCCAAATTCGGGTAGCATCCTCATTGGCAACATAAATTTCAAAACCTCCAGAGCCCGTATATCCTGTCGCAGAAACAATCACGTTATCGACACCTGCAAAAGTTCCTCTAACAAAAGTATAGTACTTCATCCCTTCTAGGTCAATGTCTGTCAAAGATTGTAATGCTTTTATCGCATTAGGTCCTTGTACTGCCATCAATGAAGTAGCATCTGAGATGTTTTTCATATCAACAGCTGCAGTATTGTGAATTGTCAACCAATCCCAGTCTTTCTGAATGTTAGATGCGTTTACAACCAACATATATTCTTCCTCCCCAAGGTTATAGACCAATAAATCATCTACAATTCCTCCCTTGCCATTGGGAAAACAAGAGTATTGCGCATCGCCTTTTCCTAATTTAGAAGCATCATTAGATGTAACTCTTTGAATCAAGTCCAACGCACCTTCTCCTCTAATAATAAATTCTCCCATGTGAGAAACATCAAACATTCCAACTTGCTCTCGTACCGTATGATGTTCTTCAATTATTCCACTATAAGAAACAGGCATATCATAACCTGCAAATGGTACCATCTTAGCATCTAAGCTAATGTGTCTATCGTATAAGGCTGTTTTTTTCATTGCGAAACAGTATTTAGAAAATGAAGTAGTTAATTGAGTTATTTTTTATAGATGTCTTTTTAAGAGTCTTTCCTTGTCTATCAAAAAAATCTACCTTTTGATAACTTTTGTAGTATTACGAAACCGCTTTTTTGACGCACAATTGGAAGCATTAGTAGACGTAATTACGCCTCGTTTTGCTTAATTCATAATGCTAATTCTACTAATTAAGTAATCGTTCAAAAAATAAGTTCAGTTCAATAAAACACTTATTGCCGTGAAGTTAAATTTTGTTTTGGACAATTCGGCTAAATTTTTGCTATTAAATTTCTATTTAAACCAACTTCCAAAGCAACCTTTCTCATTCTGAATTGTCCTTTTAATAAAGGGACATTATTAAAAACAACCTTTTTATTAACTTTTCGCACAAACAAACCGCCACACACTAAAACAAACCCAATTGATAACCAAACCACTAAATCAAAATAAAAATAGTTTTAATCTAGCAAAAATGATTATCAAAATAATGTAGTAGTGCTTTTTTCATTTTTTTCAAAAACGAAAAATTAGTACGCCACTCATTCACAATAAGCAATATTTATACATAAAACATCTATTGCAACAACATTTAATACGGATAGTTGGTTGAGTAAAAGTCTCTAAATTATTTATCCCCAAATAAAAGAAGTTTATAGATACTTCTTTTTTTAATTGTAAACACAATTCGAACCTTTCACCGCACAAAAGGTTATAAAAACCATTTACGTATGAAACTTCTCAAATGGCTTTTGCCTGTTGTACTGATTCTATTGTCCTCTGCAACTAGCTTTTCTCAAATTAATATTAATACCAATGACTCTATTGCGGTTATCGAGTTGCGAGATAACTTAGGTCTTAGTAGTGTTGCAGGTATAGCTTCCCCTAATGTATCCACTTGGATTCCAACTTATATAGATACCATATACGATCCAACAACTGTTTCTTATAAAGTAAAAAGCATTAATTTTGATGGTTTAGTAGCTGCTCCTGCTACAACAACAACGATTTTGCCCGATTCTATTATTACCGATATACAACTAAACTTTTTGGAGTCCTTATCCTTAAGAAATAATGGAATTGACGATATGGAAGGGAATTTATATGTTGGCTTAATCCCTCCTAGTCTTACCGAAATCAACCTTAATAACAATACAATCGCCAATACTACGGACTTCTTTGTCTTTCTACTCCAAGGATTGACCAATTTGGAAGTCCTCAATGTAAAAAACAGCTTGCTGTCCAATGCTTCTCCTCTGACCAATTATACGATACCTAACTCAGCGGTTTTAGAACATTTGGATATTAGTGACAACGACTTTACAGGAACACTTGACGTAACAGGGCTCGTTACCAGTAGGTTTCCTGGATTGCTTTTTTTATATGCCAATGACAACGATTTTTCTACTTTAATAACTCCTACCACCTTTTCTTCAACGGTTATTTTAGAGAAACTAAGCGTCAACAACAATCTATTACAAGATTTCAAGCCTTTTGAAGATTTACTTAATAACGTGACAACTCTAAAGTGGCTCTATGCTCACAATGCTTTAGATACGGTCTCTATTCAAGATTCACTGGAATTTTCGATTACAACACCTCTTTTAAATCTCAAAATTTTAGACATTTCTTACAATCTTCTTAGAGGAGTTCTTCCTGCGGATATGGTGGAACGTATTCCTAATATAGAGGTATTGTATATTAATAACAACCAAATTAGAGGCAATTTGCCGCAACCTATAGGTACTATTCCTGCCCCAATAAACAACAGCGGCTATGAAGGTTTTGACAACTTGAAAGAGTTAGATATTAGCAACAATTTATTAAAAGGAGAGCTTCGCATAGATTGGTTATTTGGCAATCAATTGTTTAACTATACATCCAACTCAACAATGCCTATTGAGGCATTCTATGCCAATGGCAATAAATTTAATACTGTAAAACCTAGTTTAAACCATCCTTTAGCCAACACTATTTTGAACAATTCATTTGGTGGTCGCTTTGACAATTTAGAACAACTCGAAGTAGGAAATAATATTTTAGGTTTTAGCGATTTATTCAAAATCAAACGAATATTTAATTTAAAACAAATATCAGGAGTTTCTTTTAACCACTACATTCCTCAAGAAGGGATTGATTCAACCTCCTTCGTTTATGCTCCTCAAAAAGAGATAGGAATCGGAGGAATACGTCGTCGCACACCTGGTAGTAGTATTTTATTTACTGCTGGAGCAGGTATTATTGCACAAGAGCAGACTCAAACCAATTACATCACCAACCAATATACTTGGGAACGCATAGATACAGCTAATATTGTAGGGGGTAGTACTGGCAACCCTGTTGTTCAAACCTTAGGTTTGGCAGCCCAACAAGGTGGTACAATTAATCCCAATTTAACCTCTAATAATATTGTTGGAGATCCTTCTTTTGTTTTTGGCGTGGACACAACGGCTGTCAATATTCATCGCTTGGCAATTTTGCCTTTGGATTCTGCCACTCATAGTAATTGGTTGTATAGGGCACAAATCAACAATGATTCTTTCCCTAGCTTGACTTTGTATAGCAAACCCAAAAAAGTAGAGGTAGGCTTTTGTACCGATAGTTCTGGGGCAAATATTTTTTGCCAATCTATTATTGTGCAATTTGATCCAGATAGTTTAGCACAGTTTTCGACACAGCAAGAACAAGATTCATTTAGGACAGCACTTCGTGAAAGTTTGGGAGTGGAATTGATTGAAGAATGTTTGTGTGGGGATATAGAGCTTTGGGCACTTTCTGATACTGCTAAGGCGATGTTAGAATCCAATGGAAAAGGAACCAAACGAGCCGCTTCTGCCGCTTCAGGAAAACCAGAGTTGTTAAGTGCAGACCCCAATTATCCTCTGCTAGAAAGTTCTTCTTCACCTAATTCCAACAATGCTAACTTACCTACTGGTGCGGGCAATTCAACCGCTAGCACCTTAGTAGCTATTATCGACTCAGGAGTGGATTATGACTACACTCCGCTCACTCCTTATTTATCGGAAGGTGCTTCTACGACTACAAGTTGTTTACCCAATGCTACCTTTGGTTATAATTTTGTTGATGACAACAATAACGCCACAGATGATCATGGGCACGGCACCTCTGTTGCAGGGATTGTAGCAGGTATTAGCCAACAAAATATCCTTCCTGATACTGGAAATCTAAAAACAGATATAGGTATCTTACCTTTAAAATATACGGATAAAAATGGCGCTGGCTCATTGTTCCATGCTGCTTGTGCCTTGCGTTATGCAGCAGATTATGAACGTCCAACAACAACAGGAGGTACCGCAAAAGTGCGTGTGATCAACACAAGTTGGGGATATTATGGGGATCCCTGTATTGTTTTAGAAAACGTCATTGAATACGCTGCTGAAGAATGCGATATTTTAATTGTCGCTTCTGCAGGAAATGATGCCACTCAGGTTCATGGTAGCAAAGAAAGACGCCACTGGCCCTCTAATTCTATTTTTGATCCCACGAATAGCATTGTTGCCGACAATATCTTATCTGTAGCAGGTGTAACCCCTAATGGTGCTGTTTTGAACCCTAATTCTAATTATAGCAACATTCATATTGATTTGGCAGCTCCTTGGAATGATGTAACCGCATTGGCGGGAAGCAACAATAGCTTCCATACGGTTGGAGGAACTTCATTTGCTGCCCCTCAAGTAACCCGAGCAGCTGCTTTATTATTTGACAAATATCCTGATGCTACTTATTTTGCTGTTAAGCATGCCTTGATGGAGGGGGTTGACATTTTACCTAGTGCCGATAGCGCAAAACTAGTTTCTGGTGGACGAATTAATTATGCAAAAGCAGATTCTATTCTCAATATTATTACCAACAGAGCAACTTGTACTCCTAACATAACTGTAAATGTTGACAAAATAACGGAACTAAGTCATTCCATCAAAATCTACCCTAATCCATTCTCCAACAACTTAACACTTGAATTTGATTATGAATTGAGTACGCACCCTATTGAACTCAAGTTATTCAATATTAGTGGTCAAGAAATTCACTATCAAAGACTAACGACAGGTACCACCAATACCAATGTTACTACAGAAAACTTAGCTGCTGGTATTTATTTTATGCAAGTCACTATTAATAACAAACAATACAGCCAAAAAATTATTAAATTTTAATTGTACTCAACAATAGTTAGCTGCGCTCACGAAGTACCACGTATAGCAGCGAACCGAGCTATGCGAGTTCACGACAGTAGGGAGTAACAAAGCTAACTAAAAGCGCAGCGCTCACGAAGTAAACTAATATAAATGTGATTTTTTATCTTTTTGGTACCTAAGCTTGCGATCTCATACACTACTTTTAATTAAACCGCAATACAATTAAATAGTAGTTCTACTGCACGACTACTACGTAGATTAAGCGGACTAATTCTTAAAATAGTGTATGAGGTAGTATAACAACCCTAAGCTTCACTTTTTGTCTTCTATAATGGCATTTTTCTAAGGCAAAATAGCGGACTCCTTTTAACTGCACACACATTTTTGACAATTTATTTAGACACCTATCAGGGTTTAATTAACTTTGTTGGTGGATTATTGCGTCTTGATAACAAATTTAAAATCAATACACAATAGAAAATCATGAGTATTACTCAGTTGTATTGGAGTAGACTAAAAATAAGCGGTCCCCCTCAATACTATTTCAAATTTCTATAGTAACCATGATTATTTTTTAACGGCTATTGTTGCAAATATTGTAATTATTTGTGCTCCGCCATTCGTTTAAAATTTATGATGTCTATCACAAAAAAAATACGTTCTTACCTTCTCAATTCATTACTAGTAGTAGTATTACTTGCACTTGGGAGAACCATAAGCTTGGCACAAGTTTGTCATCCAGATGATCGTGCAGCTCTAATTCGCCTACGAGATGCAACCAATGGTGGAGGTGGAGTTGGTTCGTGGAATATTGCCTCCAATTTACCCAATGGAATTACCAGTCGTTGGATTGGTTCTAATGTTTATGAATGGCATGGAATTGACACCATGCACGACGCAAGCTTTCCTACTTATTATCGAATTCGTACGATTAATTTAGATGGTAATAATTTTGTTGGTGCCAATCCCAATTACTTAGAGAATGACCTGCCTGACTCGCTCTTTGTTGGCGACGGATTGCAAAAAGTAGATTCTCTAATTCTAAGTAATAATAGTTTAACAGGAATTCAAGGATACTTAAAAGCACAAATTCCATTTTCAGCACACCAGTTGAAGTATTTAGCACTAAACAACAATAACTTCTCCCACAGCAATACCAATACATTTACTTATTTATTTAGCTTTTTTGGTAGCCTTTCTCGAGTTTATATGTCTGGTACAATGGGATCAGGTAGTGCAGCATTGAGCACATTTTCGTTGCCAACTTCTTTTACTTTAAATAAATTACATTTAGAGAACAACAATTTTACAGGCACCCTTGAACTATTTACGATCACCAATAGTATATGGGAAGGCTTACAGTATTTTTATGTAGGTGACAACGATTTCACAGCCATAAACATCACGTCAAACACTGTTGGAAATCTGACGATTTTGAATATGAACAACAACAGTATCCAAAACTTTCAAGACATCTCCAACTGCTTAGAGTTTGTCAATAACCTAAACGAGCTTCATGCCATCGCAGCAATGGATACCAATACGGTTAATCCTTTTGCCTTAACCACAACAAGTTTTCCAAACAACTTAGAGGTAATCAACTTATCTCACAACAAACTATCAGGAACCTTGCCGCTCTCCCTTTTTGAGGAAATTCCGACACTCAAGCATCTTAATTTGGCAAATAACAATCTTATAGGCACCCTTCCGTTGCCAAGAGACAGCTTTTCTACTGGAGCATTCATGGGAATATACGCTTATCAAGGGCTTCCCGAGCTGCGTTTTTTGGATTTAAGCAGCAATGATTTGCAAAAATCACTCAACCTAGATTGGTTTTTCTTGAGTCAAATTGAGAATTATAGTGCCAATGGAGGTTATAATATTCCACTAGAAGTTTTTCGTGTACGAGACAACAATTTCTCAGAAATAAAACCCAAGCTTATTAGAGGGCATATTACACAAATATTAAACTACCCGAACCGTTTTCGCAACTTTATTGACATTGATGTTGCTCAAAACAGATTCGACTTTAAAGATTTGTTTCGTTTGAAGCGTTTCTTTAGGTTCAAACAAACAACCATTGCCTCGCAAGATCATTATGCTCCTCAATCAGGTACAGCACCTATCAACTTTAGGTATTCTAACCAAGATTCCATCGGTATTGGTGGGGTAAAAAGGAGAAATCAAGGTGATAGTGTTATTATAGAAGCAGGACGCAATGTGATAGAGTCCGAACAAGCAAAGGTACACGTTCTTAGAAATAAATACACTTGGGAACGAATCAACCCAGCCATAGGCATTCCTCTACATATTGGTACGGTCAACCCCAATGGTACGTTCACCGCAGGTTTGGGGGCACATAATTCTTATGCAGGTGCTTTAGGCTTGCTCAACGATTCTACCCACAGCCACAAACTAGCTATTTATAATTTGGATAACACCGATACCGTACACCACAACCGCTTATTTACAGCTTGCGTTAGCAACGACTCCTTCCCTTTGTTAAACCTTTGTATGAAAAAGAAAAAGATAGAGGTAGGTCCTTGTACAGATTCTACGGGGAGACCAATTCAATGTCAAACAATGGTGGTACAATTTCACCCTGACACCTTAGCGCAATACAGTCCTGAGCAGCAAGATTCTATCAAAGAAGAAAGCAGAAATTCTATTGGTGCTAAGCCTGTTGCTTCTTGTGTTTGTGGTAATTTGGAACTCTGGGAAATATCAGATACTGCCTCTACAATGACCGAGGCAAACGGAAAAGGCACCAAACGTTCTGCTTCTGCGGCAAGTGGCAAACCTGAGTTGTTGAGCGCAGAACCCAACTATTCGTTAATGGCAGCTAACAGTGGTCCCTTGCCTGATACGGTAGACTTACCTAGTGGTTCAGGAAATACAACTTCCAAAACATTGGTTGCTATTATTGATTCTGGATTAGATTATGAATATAGTAGTTTGGTACCTTATGTGTCAGAAGGCGCTTCTCAAAATAGTAGTTGTATGCAAGATGCGGTCTGGGGGTACAATTTCTTAGATTCTACCAATAATGCTAGTGATGATCATGGTCATGGTACCGCCATTGCAGGAGTTGTCACAGGGTTAAGTCAACAAAATCAACTACCCGATACAGGTAGCATTGCAGGTAGCATAGGTATTTTACCACTAAAATATACTGACAAAAATGGCGAAGGAACGGTTTTTCATGCCGCTTGTGCTATGTATTATGCTGCGGATTACGAACGAACAACCTCTAATGGAGAAACGGCTCGCGTTAAAGTCATTAATAACAGCTGGGGCTATTATGGAGAGCCTTCTAATATTTTAGAATATACGATTGACTATGTTGGTAATGATTGTGATATCTTAGTCGTTACGTCGGCTGGAAATGATAATACACAAGTAAGTGGAGCCGATTCATTAATGCACTGGCCTTCCAACTCTATTCATGACCCATTAGATACCATTCAGACTGATAATATCTTATCTGTTGCCGCTGTTAACTATGCTAATAGCAACACCTTAGCTTCTTATTCTAATTATGATAATACATTTATTGATTTGGCTGCCCAAGCAACCGACAACACGACCCAAGCAGGAAGTGTGAATGGGTATGTTAGTGTTTCTGGAACTTCTTTTGCAACGGCACAAGTCTCTAGGGCTGCTGCTTTATTGTTCGACAAATATCCTGATGCTACTTATTTTGCCGTTAAATATGCCTTGCTAAACGGGGTAGATGTGTTGCAAAGCAACGATAGCTTAAAATTGGTATCTGGAGGACGACTAAATTATCAAAAAGCAGATTCTATTTTGAGTAACATGCCAGATCGAACAATTTGCGAAGAATATACAACTCCCAACTCTATTACTAAAATTATAGATGCTAATGCTGCTTTTTCTATTTATCCGAATCCTACAAATCATACATTAACCGTAGAATTTGATCAATTTACCGATGCTACGACGATTGAAATCCGTTTATTCAATGCTCATGGTCAAACAATTACGACAAAAACGATCGTAGGGGGAAGCTATAGCACTCAATTGCCAATGCAGACGTTAGCTGCTGGAATTTATTTTATACAACTACACGTTGACGGTAAACAATTTAGCCAGAAAGTCATCAAAGAATAGATTGTTCATCGAAACATTGTAGACCATTTCCCAACAAGTGTTAATTTAATTTCATTATGAAGAATTTATTATATC
This sequence comes from Aureispira sp. CCB-QB1, assembly GCF_000724545.1. Lineage (GTDB taxonomy): Bacteria > Bacteroidota > Bacteroidia > Chitinophagales > Saprospiraceae > Aureispira. The sequence continues at coordinate 398,632 of NZ_JHBV01000016.1, forward strand.
TCTTGCCTTTCCTAATCCTTCCTTTGTTCTCTTTTGGACAGGATGCTAGTGCTTTAGTTCAACAAGCCAACGAAGCTGTAGATGCAGAACGTTTTGAACAAGCTAATACGCTTTTTTCAGATGCTGCAAAACGCTATGCAACAGATGGAAATTGGGATGCATATTTTGATTGCGGTGTTAATATTATTTCTAATTGGATACAATTAGGCAACTATGAAGAGGGCTTAAGTTCAGCCAATGACTATATTAGCAAGGCAGAATCGGTTAACTATGAAGGTTTATCACTGTCTTTGATCTATAAGAATATTGGTAGAATCTACTATGCTCAAGATGATTACAAAGCTGCATTGCCTGCATTAGAACAAGCTCTACTAATTAGAGAAAAAATCAATGCAGAAGATCCTGATTTGGCTCGTGACTATGGCAACTTAGGTATTGTCGGACGTTTATCCAATCGGAATAGTAGAGCCACTGAATTTTTAGAAAAGGCTATCGCCTTACAAGACAATGATAATGTATTGGCTCGCTTATATACTGAAATGGGAATCAATTACAAGAATATTGGTAATTTTCGCAAAAGCCTAGATTATCAAAACCAAGCCCTTCGACTCTTGGAGTCAGATGCATCAAAAGACTACTTTGCCATTGGACTGGCTTATCTTGAAAAAGGCGTTACATTGACGGAATTAAAACAAGAAGGGGAAGATATTATTGCCCTCCAACAAGCATTGGCTTTATTTAAAGGAGCTGCTTTTGATTATACTAACCAAGTTAATTGTTACCGAAACATTGCCTATTCCTACTTGCGATCTGGGCAAGGAAAAACCTATGATGCTGCTTACTTAGATTCTGCTCAATTTTATTATGAGAAAGCATTAAAAATTGCAACCTCTGAATTGCCAGAAAAGAATGCTTATAGTACTCAAATCTTATTTGATTTAAGCTCTGTACTGGTTGCTAAGAAACAATTTACAGAGGCAGAAGCAGCCCTAAACCAAGGCACTAAAATGAGCATCCATGCATTTGATTCTAAAAGCCTTGAAAACTTTAAGGCTCTAGCCAGCACAGCATCCTTTTATCGTTCTAAAGGAGACTTTGAAACGGCTCTTAATTTTCACCAGAAACAATTGATTAGTATCATTCAAGATTATGACAATACAGATTACTGGCACTTGCCCAATTTAGAACAAAGCAAAAGTAGTTTGAGTTATGATGCCATAACAGATGTTTTGGCCGCCAAGGCACGTACTTGGTTTTTATATTATAAATATGGTCATGGCGACTCCAAAAAACTAGATGCGGCGCTAAAAACAATCCGCCTGTTTGATGAAATGGTCAATCACATTCGCGCTGATTTCTCTACTAGTGGCTCTAATATTGCTTGGTCGGACTTGACCTTGGATGCGTACGAAAATGGTATTGAGATTTGTCTAGCACTTTTCAAGGAGAAAGGAGACCCTATGCACAAAGAGTTGGCGCTGTATTACTCTGAGAAAAGCAAAGGCTTGACTTTATTAGAATCTTTTCAAAATACGAAAGCCAAAGAAGTCGCAGGACTCCCCGAAGCTGATTTGATAAAGGAACGAGAACTTAAATTGGATATTGCTGATTTGCAACAAGAAGTCTTTTTGCTAACACAACAGAACAATCCTAAATTAGCAGACCAAATAGCAGCGTTAAAAAAGCGTATTTTCCTAAAAAAAGAAATTTATCAAGATTTCTTAAAAGAGTTAGAACGCAATCACCCACAGTATTATAATACCAAATACAAGCTTGAAATTCTTAATTTGACCCAAATGCGTGAATTATTAAAAGAAGACCAAGGTTTTGTAGAGTATTTTGTCGGAGATTCAAGTCTTTTTGCCTTTAAAATTACCAAAACAGAATTTGAAGTTTTCACCTTAGATGTTCAAGAAAATATGCTCCATCAAGTTGGCGATTTTAGAAAAAGCATTTATGGGTACTTTTTGTCTAGCAAGGATCGTAGCGAACAGATGAAATCTAAATATGCCAATCTATATGCCGATCAAGCATACCAACTATATCAAAACTTAGTTGCGCCTCTAGGCACATTGCCACATCGCTTGATAATTATTCCTGCAGGACCAATGTGCGACATGCCATTCGAGCCTCTCTTGACTCAAAAAGTTGACGAACCTGAAAACTATCAAGCGCATCCTTATTTGTTGCACGACCATTTGATTAGCTACTGTTATTCGGCTACGCTTCTCAAAGAAATGATGCACAAACAGCATCTACCAACAGACTATACCTATGTTGGTTTTGCTCCTTCTTTTGGAGAAAGTGCGGTTAGTATTATTCGAGGTAAACGTTTTGCTTTATCTCCGTTGGCCTATAACAAACCTGAAATAGAAAACATCAACCACCTATTGGGAACAGGAACTATTTTCAAAGATCAAGATGCTACCGAAAATCAATTTAAAGCAATTGCTTCGGATTATAAAATTATTCATTTTGCCACACATGGTATGGCCAATAGTAATGATCCTGATTATTCTTTATTGGCATTTACAGAGGTAGAAGATGAGGAAGAAAACGAGTTTTTATATGTAAGTGACTTGTACAATTTAGAGCTCAATGCAGAAATGGTTGTTTTAAGTGCCTGCGAAACTGCCTTGGGAAAAAATTTTAGAGGAGAAGGGATTATGAGTTTGGCTAGAGGTTTTTCGTATGCAGGTACCAAAAGTATTTTTACAACATTATGGAGTGTTAACGATCAATCTACTTATAACATTATTAAAAGTTATTATACCTACCTACAACAAGGAAAAGATAAAGATGAAGCATTGCGTCTTTCTAAAATTGATTATATTCAAAAAGCATCGCATTTTACAGCACACCCCTTCTTGTGGAGTCCGTACATTCTCATTGGAGACACGGACGAGGTTCCTGCACTTCAAAAACAGAATGCTTGGATGTGGATTGGTGGTGGTATCGTTGTACTCCTACTATTAGGAGGACTCCTTTTTTCATTTCTACGCAAAGAAAAGCAATAATTCTATCTCTCCCATAAAATTAAAAATCCTATTGAGTTTTAAACTCAATAGGATTTTTTTATAGTCAAAGACAAAAGTAATCGATTTTTATTCATTCGAAAACCTTTGAATATTTACTTGATTTTTAGCGATACTTTCAGCATTACTTAATTCTACAAGTATACCCTTCTGCTTCATAAGCATTTTTGTACTCTGCATTGGTAGAACCACTACTTACTGGTATTAAATTACAAACTCCTCCGCCTTCTGGTGTAGCTGTTTCGTCACAAATTTCCACATCACATTTAGAAGGATGTGTACATTCATAACAGAATACATTTTCTGTTTTTGTACAAGAAGACATTCCGATTGCAAACGAAGCACATAGTGCTAAACCTAATAACTTTTTCATTTTTGGTGTATTTTTTTTGTATTGATTAAATTAGATAGTTCTTTTTTTGAGTAACTGGGCATATATCTGTTAATTGTGATTTATGAGTACTAATAAATTAGAGAACTATACTATTTTCTTTATAAAGTACTTGCTGCTATTGAGCAGCAAGTTAATTATTTCTTTTCTGATGATTTTATGCTTACAGAATTAATGCAGTAAAATCAAAGTTTAAACTGGCTTGTGCCTGTGCATTAACAGTTACAGCTCCTAACACAGTTCCGCTTAACAAACCGCCTATTTCGAGTGTTCCTTTAAAAACAGCTTTGTTCTGTGCATCGTACTCATAAGAAGCAAATACGACATCATACTCCCCATCTTTTAAGTAAGATAATTGGAAATCACCATTGGCATCGACAACAGAACTACTGACTGCATTTTTAAATCGAATATTGCTAGTTCCCTGTGGGTTTTTCTCAGAACTACTGTACGATCCCTTAGTATATATGTAGGCAACTACTTTATCATTGTTAGAACCTGAATTATTGGTTGTTGATCCTTTTACAGTTCCTGTTTCATGTTTAACAACCGTTCTAACAGAAGAAGACAATTCAGCAGAACTTACAAAATCATAATCGTTGTTGTTAGCACCATTCTTAATTGCTTTACGCAGATCAAAGTCTAATACAACCTCTACAGAAGAACGTGTTTCTGTCGCCAAATCAATAGCGCCCTGAGAAGTTACCTCAATTGTCCCTGTAGCTGAACCTGCTAAAGACTCTTTGGTTCCATTGGCTCGCTCAATATAGCAGCCCATTGCATTTCCTTGAGCATCAGTATCTAGATCTAATACTAAGGTAATATTACTGTATGCCTTGGCATCTAAATCAGCTGTTCCCAAAGCATCTACAGAACCATTTTGCAATGCTTTTACATTGATTGTTTTTTTGCCTGAAAAACCACTAAAAGTTTGACCATCAACTTTCACTTCTGCGACAGTTATAAATACAGCATCTACATCTGCATCATCAATAGGAGCGTCTGTTAATTGTATAGATACTTCTTTTTGTTCTTCTTGTGTGTCACTATCTTGAGTACATTGTACAAATGCAAAACTACACACTGCAAACATTAACAAATACTTCATTTTTAGCATAACTATTCTTTTTTTTTATTTGGAAATACTCCTTAAACTTTAAGTTGGGGTATAGAAGATGCATCTTAATAACAAGTAGTTATTAGTATAGAAGCTTAAAAAATATTTCTCTGAATTTGTTTTTGGTAAGATCTTAGGAATCTTGAATCATTTATTTTTTGATCTGTATTTTATGTGAAATAATTTTTGAATTATATAAACAGAAATCAATAAATGTAAGTAAGTAAGCAGAAAAAATATAGACTTATTTTTATATAATTCTTTCTGAACGATTACTTATTTAAATGTAATAACTAACTATTGTTATTGTGTTCATCACTGTAATTAAAACAGCTTAAGTTTAAAATTGTTTAAAAAAAATAGATTTTTTCTATTTTAATTAGAGTCTATATGCACCTCTACCCCATTGTTCTTTTTTATGATCAAAGTTTATCTTTTGTGAACACTTCCTCCTTTTTTATTAATGCACCTCATTCCCAACGAAACATACTAAACTAATTATCAAACAATAATAAAATAAGCCATCCCAAAAAAAATTGAGATGGCTTATCTAAAAAATAATAGTTCCTTGATTATCTTTTGGATTACTACCATGCACAAGTCTATTTGGCAAACGTAGTTGAAAAAAAGATAAAAACTCTATCTATAATGTTTAATTATCTTCTCCAAAAAAATCGATAAAAGTATCGGCCAACTCCAAACCAATATTGCGTTGTGCTTCTAAAGTTGAAGCGCCAATATGAGGCGATACAGAAATCTTAGGATGATTCAAAAGCTCAGGATTAGGAGTAGGTTCATTGACAAAAACATCCAAAGCAGCTCCTGCTACTTTTCCATTGTTAAGTGCCTCCAACAATGCTTCCTCATCAATTGTACCTCCTCTAGAGGTATTGACTAGAAATACGCCATCTTTTAGCTTCTGAAACTCTTCTGTTCCTATCACAGGTTTATCGCTACTCGGAACGTGAATGGTAATATAATCACTATCCGATAAAACTCTAGACAATGGCACTGTAGTTAAGCGAACTGAAAAAGCAACGTCTGCTGCACCTGGCGTACTTAAATCTATATTGACAGTATTATCATACAAATCAGAAGCCAAAACACGCATACCTAAGCCCAATGCCAAACGAGCAACCTCTTGACCGATACGACCAAAACCAATAATTCCTACTGTTTTGCCTCTAAGTTGCACACCACCTGCATACTGCTTCTTCAAAGCTTTAAACTCTGTAGCTCCTTTGGTCGCCATATCTCTATTGGCACGATGCAAAAAACGAGACAAAGTAAAAAAGTGTCCTATTACCAGCTCAGCCACAGCTTGTGACGATGCCTTTGGTGTATTAATGACTTTGATACCTTTAGAACGAGCATACTCGACATCAATATTATCCATTCCAACACCACCTCTAGCGATAACTTTTAGATTAGGACATTGATCAATCAACTCTTTGCGAACTTTTGTTGCAGAGCGAACAATAATAGCATCATAGTTCGGTAATTTTTCAGATAATTCTTCTTGAGGAATCTTAGTATCATCAACATGATATTGTGCTTCTTCCATAAGCAGTTTACCATCTGGGTGAATACCATCATTAACTAAAATCTTGATCATAATTTTTTTATTATTAGGTTGTTTGAATGTGTTGATTAGATTCTTTCTTAAAGGTAAGAGTACTTTGTGGATTTTTTAGTTTTCTTGCTAGGAAAGAATGAAGCAATCAAAATTTACCTAGTCGTTTTAGAGCATCCTCTGCCCGATTGAAGCGATTGTTATTATTCACTGCATTCTTATAAGCAGTTACTGCTTCATCTATCTTGCCCAAATTTTCCAAAGCGAGTCCTTCAAAATAATAGGCATCACCAAACGTAGGATCATATTGGGTTGCGACATCAAAGAAGTGTGCTGCCTGTTCATAATCTTTTTCCTCCATAAAAAACAAACCATAATCATAGCTACCATTTGCCTCTTGCGGGTGATGATAAATTAAGCGCTCGTAAGCTTCCTTGGTTTTTTCCAAATAGCCGTTGTCTTTTGTATAGTTTTGGTGATAAAACGCTGCTTTTCCTTTGAGAGCCTCGTAGGCAGTCGAGTCAATTCTTAGCGCATTATCATAATATTGGATGGCAATTTTTTCTTTCTTATCTGAGAAAATATCTGCCAATTGCATGTAAGCATCAATATGATCTGCATCCTGCTCTACTGCTGTCTGAAAATTACCAATTGCATTCAAGGTATCTCCCATATACTTAAGAATTTGTCCACGCATGAATAAACCCTCTACGTTTAATGGAGATAGTTTTAATACTTTTTCAGCCGAAATCAAAGCTTCATCATAGTGTTTTATCAGCAAATTCATTTCAGAATGCACCAACAAGAGCATCAGTGTATCTGGGTGAATCTCTAAGGCATGCTCTAATATTTTGATCGCTGGCTTAGATTTATTATTCTCCAAATAAGCCCACGCCAACAACCGAGCTGCTTTCCAGTTTGTTTTGTCGTTCTCATAAATCAAGCGAGCTTCTGCTTCTGCCTCCTTCAACATTCCTTCGGCAGTATACGCTTCGTACCGAGCCACCCGCAACGTCATATTTTCTGGATCCGCTTTAATATCTCTAGTCAAGGCATCGATAGTTGGTATTCCTGTCAATTTACCGTGTTCTGGTTCTAAATCGTTTGGTCTATCTGTGCTTTCTCCACAACCATAAATAGATATCCAACAAATAAATAAACTAACAATAATAATTATTTTTTTTGTCATCATAAAGTATTCAATTTTGTTCTAACACTTCTCATTTTTACAACTATCCAAATTAGGGGTTTTACTTGCTTTTAGTACTTGTTCTGTCCCAAAAGAGTAAGTATTCATTCAAATAAGTTTGCTTTAATAAGTTTTTTTTCTTAGATTTATTATCGCCCTACAGCGTTTTGTTGGTAAATTTTGAAACAAATGTACGAATTTCATAGTACCTATATAATAATGGTTTATGGATTTTTTGATTTTTACAGTCAAGTGTACAAAATACAACCTTAGATAATCACTTCCCTTCTTCTAATGTTGGTTCACTAATCTAAACAGCTTGTAAAAAGGGCAAGTTTATTATTACTCATATCGTTGTTTTAATACTCCGTTGATTTTTTAGTTTTTCTATGCCCCTGAACCGAACAAAGCAAGCTCACAAAGCATAGCAAGTAACAAAGGTTTACCAAGGAAAAACATAAAAAAGCATCTTACATTAGTTTGATTATCAGATTTCAAGACCAAAATCAGCAAAAAATCTTGTTAATAATCAAACTAATACGATTTTCAATAGAGTAATGTGTTTTCTACACGACATCTTTTCATCAAACTTTCTAATCTTTTAATTTGTTTAAAAGAAAGCCCCCTTGTCTCCAATAGAGTTTGATGGCATGATGGAACTTCGATGAGCTTGACTTCACTAAAATATGTAGCTTATGAAAAAATATCTTATCTTTTTTTTAATTATCGGTAGCCTCCTCTTAGACTACAACTTGCTTTTAGCTCAAAAAGTACAAATATCAGAACCCGTAGATGTTGCCAACGAAGTTGATTACGAACTAATAGGTCGTTATGAAGATCACTTTTTGCTATATCGCAAATCAGAAACCAAATTTTATATTCAAAGTTTTGCCACCAGTGATTTAAAACAAAACTGGGTCAAAACCATCGAGTTTAGTAAAAGAGATATTACGCCTTTTAAAATTGTACCTCACAAAGAAAGTTTTTCTATTCTATACTACTTTCATAAAAGAGGTAAAACCTATATTGGTGGAAAAGAGTTTAATAACGAAGCACAAGAAATAGGAGATTTTAATATTGGCTATTTGAACAGTCCTTTGATACTGCACCGCAATCAAATTGTTCATTCTCAAAACAAGCAGTTTTTCTTGTTGTATGTACCAGGTTACAATGGCAATGTTGAAGTGATTAATTTTGACATTTTTGATAAAAAGATGGTTTGGCAGAAAAATTTCAAATTCTTAGAACTAAGCAAACAAAGAGAATTTGAACAAGTATTGGTCAACAATATGGGAGAGTCCTTTATCATCTTTAATGAAAACAATACCAAACGTCAACGCCAAAATCATCAGTTTGCAATTCTAAAAGTAACTCCCAATAGATCGGAGTCTAGTTATACCGTTCCTTTTAACAACTATATTTCGCATGATATGAACATCCAATACGATGAAATCAATCAGCAACTGGTAGCTTCTGGACTATATACCGATCACAAAAATTCCATTAATGGCATTTTTTACTTCAACACTGACTTAGCGCAGATTCCAACCATTCAAACTTCTGAATTGGAAGAAACTTTTATGCGCAGCCTAACGGGCAAAAAATCTAAAAAAATAAATGGCATTCAAAACTTTACCATTTGCCAATTGGTCTTGCGCAAAGATGGCGGTGCTCTATTGGTAGCAGAACAACGTTTTGCTTACGAATCTTCCATTGCATTTTATGAAGAAGAAAGAAGAAAAGCACATGCTGATTATCTTTATGAGAATATTCTAGTAGCCTCTATACATCCATCAGGAAAAGTGTATTGGAAAGATGTTCTGTTCAAAAGTCAGAGTTCTGAAAATGACAATGCTCGCTACTCTTCTTTTTTTGCGGTAAAAACCAACTCAAGTATTCGTTTTGTATACAACAATGATATTTCTTGGGATACCAGTATTTTTGAATATGTTATCAACAGCAGTGGTAATGTACAAAGAAATGTCATTGCGCATCAAATTAGAAAAAGTGGTGTGTTACCCCAACTAACCAGCAGTATCCAAGTTTCAGCATCAGAGGTCATTGCTCTATCTGAAAGAGATCGCAAATTGCGTTTGCTAAAAATTAATTACTAAAATTAAATAGCAATAGTTCGTTGAAACCACGCAGTAGCAGCGAACCGAGCTATGCGAGTTCACGACAGCAGGGAGCTACCACGAAGTAGCACCGTAGGTAATCAACGAACTACTAAAATAGAGTGCAAAGCAAAATAGTTTTGATAATTTGAATACTTGATAGGCACTGTCTACTAGAAATCAGTGGTATCAAATATTCAAATTATCAAATAAATTAAACCTCTTTTTTATAACTTCTCCCTAAGGCATTGTATTTTTGGAATCTTATGTAATGCAAATTATTGGCATTTGCAGAACAAGTATTTCAATAGATAGAAAAAATACCTACGTGCTACAACTTTTCCGAGACAACCAAATTTTCACAATCTTATTTGTGTTTCTATATTTTCTTCTCTTTGGAGCAAATATTTGGCTATATCCTAATGATTTAACTCTTTTTGAAGAACTCCCTAGTACCCTTAGTACATGGGTCATGCAATGGCTTCTTCATCCTACGAGCAACAAAATGGCTTTTAGCATCTTGTTATTGATTCAGGCTTTTACAGTCAATTCAATTGTCAACAACTTCAAACTGACCAAACACTACTCCTACATTACAGCCATTTGCTATATACTGCTACATTTTAGTTATTTTAACATTGATAGTTGTTCGCCCGTAATGCTAGCCAATACCTTTTTATTGTGGTCGTTGTATAGTATGTGCAACAGCTATGAAAAAAGAGTTTCTTTAGGCACCATTTTTAATATTGGCTTTGCCGCCGCAGTAGCAGCTCTATTTTATAATGGTTTTATTAGTTATTTTTTTTGGATTACGATTGGTTTGTTAATTGTCCGATCATTTGATTTCCAAGAATTTTTATTATTGATTGGAGGGTTCTTTATTCCTTTTTTCTTGTTGGGAATGTACCATTTTTTAGGCGATAGTTTTGACCAATGGATAGACCAAGAACTAATGTCTCACTACTCAACTATGATTGTTCATTATGAGACCAATACAGCGCTGTATTTATTATTAGGCATTATATCTACCCCTTTGTTACTGGCCATTGGCAATCTACAAGCTTTATATTTTAAAACAACCGCTAGAGAAAAAAAATACATCCATACCGTTTTATTAATGCCCTTTATGGCTTTGTTAAGTCTCCTATTTCAAGATCAGCTATATAGTTATCATTTTGTTATATTCATGGTTCCGATGAGCATTTTGTTGAGTATTACGTTACAATCTTATAAAAGTCTAGCAGCATCAGAAGCTGTTCATTTTATTCTTTTTATGCTTTGCTTAGGCATTCAATACCAAACTTTCTTTTTTCAGTAAAATGGACAAAGAAGCCATTTTTAAAGTAGGCTTTGGCACAGTATTTTGTACGATAAAGCATCAATACCCATTGACCAAATTTATATTTATTATTATTATCCAAAAACAATCGTTCGTTGAGATTACGCAGTAACAGCTACAACAGAGTAAACTTTCGTTAATATAGCGCAAAGAAGTCCCCTGTGAACGTAGTGAGCTAATGAACGAGCTACTAAAAAATAAAAGCATCATGAAATACCTTTTTTCTATTTTATTAGTAACATTTTCTGTACTTACTTATGCCCAAAATAACAATACTGTTTCTTGGTCGTTTGAAAGTAAAAAAACGGCTTCTAATGAATATACGATTCAAATGAAAGCGACCATTAAAGATGGCTGGTATGTATATTCTCAATATTTAGAAAGTGATGATGGTCCTATTCGTACAGCAATTGTTCTAGAAGAAAACGCAGGAGTCGAATTAGTAGGAAAAGCTGAAGAAGAAGGGAATAAAGTTTCTGGATTTGATAGCCTTTTTGATATGGATATTACCAAGTATAAAAAACAGTTAATTATTACTCAAAAAATAAAAGCATCGAAAGTAAAAACGCTAAAGGGATACATTACTTTTATGACTTGTAACGATGAACAGTGCTTACCACCAACAGATGTTCCTTTTGAAATAAAATTAAAATAAATACTTCTTACATACAAGATTTATAAAAGGATAAAGTCGCCAACTTTATCCTTTTTTTATAATTGCATAACCATCAATAATTTGCAAAAAACTTCATTAGCCTTATAATTAACAAGTGACAAGCTTATCACCCCTTACACAAAAGCTTTAATCATCAACTGCGCAGCACTCATGCAATACCACGAAGTAGCAGCGCAGCTAACTACTAAATCATAGTATTCTACTTAAAAAAACGTTAAAACAGTTTTTTATTTCAAACCCATAGGAAAATATCAAAATATCTTCATATCTTTATAAGCCTTTCTCACAAGAAGCAATGAATTCCTCTTAAAAAGAGGCTGCGCCTTGCTATTTTTTTCTATTTTTGTTTTGTGAGAATCTTCGATTCCTTTATTTTGTTACTTATAATAACTAACTATTTTATGAGACACCTTATCTCCACTTTTCTGCTACTTTGCCTGACTTCGATTTGCTTAATGGCACAAGATAGCCCTGTAAAGTACACTTGGGAAGCCCAATCCCTTGGTGGCAATGAATTTGAAATCACCTTTAAGGCAAAAATTCAAGATGGGTGGTATACCTATTCTCAATTTTTAGAAAGTGAAGATGGTCCCATACCAACGACCATTACATTTGAGTCGAACAACGAAACAAAAAATGGAAAATCGACCGAAAAAACAAGCAAAGCATCTAATAAGGTCTCAGGTTTTGATGAGTTGTTTGAGATGAATATTACTAAGTACAAAAAGGACTTAAGTATTCAACAGAAAATTACCGTAAAAGATATTAACAAACCTGTTACTGGTTTTTTGGAGTACATGACTTGTGACGATACCAAATGCATGCCTCCCACTGCGGTAGAATTTGAGTTCATTCCTGCAAAATTAGTTGCTGCCGCTAGCAATGACAATGCTACCGCAACTAATGACATAGCTTCCACAAACACCGATGAGCAGCCAGCAGTAACCGAAGAACCGATATCTACTCCCAGTGCTAATCCGGCACAACCTGTTAGTTGGGTAGTTGAATTTAACAAAGTTTCTGAAAACGAAGTGGATTTAATTGCCAAAGCTACTATTGGTGAGGGTTGGTATGTTTACTCTCAAACATTAGAAAGCGAAGATGGTCCAGTAGCAACAAGCATCAATTTTGAAGGGGATGCTGTTGTTGAAGAAGTTTCTAACGTAGAATCTGCCAGTAAACCAGAATATAAATTGCAAATGATGGACGAGGTGTTTGATATGGAATTGACCAAATACAAACATGATTTTACCATCACACAACGCATCAAAGTTAAAGATCCCAAAGTTCCTGTAAAAGGCTATTTGAACTATATGACTTGTGATGCTACTAAATGTATGCCTCCTACCGATGTAGAGTTTAGTTTTAGTTTTATGGGAGGTAATGGTGTTACAGGGAATGAATACAATGGTACTATTAAAGGAGATGTTTTTAATCCAAGTCGTGAAAAATTACTTACTTCTTTAGAAACACCACTAGGAAAATGCGATGGCGAGGTTGGTATGACTGTTAACAACAATGTAGATGTTGTAGGTATGAGCCTTTGGACTATCTTTATTTTAGGTTTTGGAGGCGGTTTGTTAGCTCTCTTGACACCTTGTGTTTTTCCTATGATTCCGATGACCGTTTCTTTATTTTCAAAAGGTAAAAAGAGTAAAAAAGAAGGGATTAAAAATGCACTTATTTTTGGTGGTTCTATTATCATAATTTATGTTGCTTTAGGCTTATTTATTACCTTAACATTTGGAGAAAATGCTTTAAACTTACTCTCTACTCACTGGGCAATGAACCTGACCTTCTTTGCACTATTCACTATATTTGCATTCTCTTTCTTTGGTTACTTCGAAATCACTCTACCATCTTCTTGGGCGAACAAAGCCGATCAAGCCTCTATGAAAGGTGGATTGATCGGGACATTTTTTGGAGCTTTTTCCATTGCTTTGGTTTCATTTTCTTGTACAGGACCTATTGTCGGTACATTATTGGTTCAAGCTGCTGTTAACGGTGGTGTTGTCGGCCCAACAGTTGGTATGTTAGGCTTTTCTATCGCTCTAGCATTACCATTCACTTTATTTGCTGCTTTTCCTAGTTGGCTACAATCTTTGCCAAACTCAGGGGGTTGGATGACTTCAATGAAAGTTGTTTTAGGTTTTTTAGAATTGGCTTTAGGTTTGAAATTTTTGTCCACAGCAGATTTGACAGAGCATTGGGGAATTCTACCTTATGAGTTATTTATTGGTTTATGGGCAATCATCTTCTTAGGAATGACGTTGTATTTATTCGGCATTATTCGCTTTCCACACGACAATCCTAATGCTAAGATCACAAATAAGCGTAAAGCCTTAGGAGCATTTGCAGGTATTTTGACAATATCTATCTTGTCTGGATTCATGACAAATCCTCAAACTAATGCCTTCAAAACTCCATTTTGGCTAAGTGGGCTAGCTCCATCTGCTTGTTACTCTTACATTAAACCTTGCCAAACTCCTGCTAATGAAAGCTCTGAATTTGCCTTTAGTGACCACTGCCCTCCTGGTATCAATCAATGTTTTGATGACTATGATGAAGCCTTGAAATACGCCAAGTCTGTCAATAAGCCTATTCTAGTAGATTTTACAGGTTATGGATGTGTTAACTGTCGTAAAATGGAAGAAAATGTTTGGATTGATGAGGAAATTAACAAAATGCTTAACGAGGATTATGTTTTGGTCTCTTTGTATGTAGATGATCGTAAAAAACTAGACCAAGTGTTAAAGACACCTGAAGGGGTAAAGATTCGCAATGTTGGAAATAAATGGGCTGAATTTCAGAAAGTAAATTTCAAAAAATCGTCTCAACCTTACTATGCTTTAATTACACCAGATGAACAGGTCTTAAATACACCTAGAGCGTATACACCAGATATACCAACTTACCATAATTTCTTAAAATGTGGTCTTAAAACATTCAAAGAATCAAGCAACTAAGCAATGTAAAAAGCTTGTTATATAAAAAAAAAATACATCCAAAAGCGATTGTTTATTCTTTTTGTTTGTATAAAAAACTTAACTTTGAGAGAGGAGAAATACTAAAATGTGTTTCTTCTCTTTTTGTTTATCCATCAATGTTCGGTATACAAAGACCTCGAACCAAAATATAGCTTTACGTGTACCTCACATTTTAATATTATACAGCGCATGAAATTTAGTGATTTCACCTACGAACGTCCTAGTGTTGAAGCATTCAAAAACTCATTTATCAACGAGTTGCAAGCTTTTCATAATGCAAAAACTTTTAAAGCTCAAAAGGAAGCCATTTTGGCGATCAATCAATTGAGAAGTGATTTTGATTCAATGTATTCTTTGGCGAGTGTTCGCTATTCTATCGACACCACTGATCGTTTTTATGAAGGTGAGAATGATTTCTTTGATAACAGCTATCCTGAGTTAAACGAGCACACCAATAGTTATTTTAAAGCCTTACTAACGTCGCCTTTCCGAAAAGAGTTAGAAGCAGAATTTGGACCACAGTTATTTACGATTTCAGAGTTGCGCCTAAAAACTTTTGAGCCAACAATAATTGAGGATTTAAAAGAAGAAAACAAACTGGACTCTCAATATAGAAAAATTAAAGCTCAGGCCATTATTCAATTTGATGGACAAGAATACAACTTATCCTCAATCAACCCTCTTGAATTATCTAAAGATAGAGCAACAAGAAAACGAGCTGCCGAGGCTAAATGGGCATTTTATGCTGAAAAAGCAACTGATATTGAATCTATTTATCATAATATGGTTCAGTTGCGCCACAAGATGGCAACTACTTTGGGGTACAAAAATTATGTTGAATTAGGTTATGCACGAATGCTGCGTTCGGACTATAATGCTGAAATGGTGGCTAACTTTCGTCAACAGGTACAAGAGCACATTGTTCCTATTGCGACTCAATTGCTAAAGAGACAAGCCAATCGCCTAGGGCTGGATTCCTTAAAGTACTATGATGAAGGATTTAGTTTTCCATCTGGCAATCCCAAGCCTAAAGGGAGTCCCAAATGGATGGAAGATCAAGCTCGTATTATGTATGCGCAGTTATCGACAGAAACAGATGAATTCTTTCAGTTCATGAGCGACAAAGAATTAATGGACTTAGTAGCCAAAGATGGCAAACAAACAGGTGGTTACTGTACCTTTTTAAACAAGTTTAAATCACCGTTTATTTTTTCAAATTTCAATGGAACTAGCCACGATATTACAGTATTAACACATGAAGCTGGACATGCTTTTCAAGCTTACTCTACTAGTAATAATGGTAAGTTGTACGATTACCTTTGGCCAACTTATGAAGCGTGTGAAATTCATTCTATGAGTATGGAATTTTTCACTTGGCCTTGGATGGATTTGTTTTTTAAAGAAGATACAGAAAAGTTTAAATTCTCTCATTTAGCGAGTTCTATTTTATTTTTACCGTACGGAGTTGCTATTGATGAGTTTCAGCATATTATTTATGAAAATCCTACAATGACGCCTTCAGAGCGCAATGCTGTTTGGAGTGATTTGGAAAAGAAATACTTGCCAACTAGAGACTATGCAGGTAACAAACATCTAGAAGAAGGTCGTTTTTGGCAACGCCAAAGCCATGTTTTTGGTATGCCTTTTTACTATATCGATTATGTATTGGCTCAAATTTGTGCCTTCCAATTTTGGCAACGTAGTCTTGAAGATAAAACGGGTTCTTGGAAAGATTATATCAACCTGTGCAAGGCAGGTGGCTCTAAATCGTTCTTAGAACTGGTACAACTCGCCAACTTAAAGTCTCCTTTTGAAGATGGTTGTCTAGCAGAAGTTGTCAAACCGATTCAAGCGTATTTGGATAGTGTAGATGACTCCAAATTCTAATAAAATCCATAAGCTCAACGCTAATTGAGTCATAAAATAAGTGCTGTGTAACCTTTATTTACACAGCACTTATCATTTAAAAAAGGGCTTTTTGCCTCTTTTCTTCTATTCATGGGAACTTTTGCCCAAGTGTAAAGGTTGCTTTCAAAAAAAATAATACGATGGAAGAGAAAAAAATATGTCCTATTTGTTCAAGAGAAATTGCACCACCAGCTAATTTACACCATCTTCTTCCTATATCCAGAGGCGGGGCTGGCACTCCAACCGTTCTGTTGCATCAAGTTTGCCACAACAAAATTCACTCTTTATTTAGCGAAAAAGAGTTGGCAAAAGATTTTGACACGATAGAAAAATTACTAGCCAATGAAGAGATGCAGCAATTTATCAAGTTTATCCGCAAGCAACCTCCTACCTATTATGATAGAAATAAACGATCAAAAAACAAAGGTCGTCGAAGATAACTTACAGTTTCTCTTAAAAAGTTCTTAATACAAGTCCTTAAGCTCTTTTCCTTCCTTCATTTTTTATATTTTGGCTGTGATTACATCGACCTATCTTTGGGTCTTTAATCCATTCTGATTTTTATAAATAAAAAATAGAGACAACAGCTAAGATTATGAGAACGTATATTCTATATGCCCTTATCTTCTCCTTTGCATTACTAATAATGCCTTTGGATGGATATGCGCAAAAGAAAAAGAAAAACAAAAAAAATCAAGAACCAGAAAAGACAGAAAAACCTGCTGCCAAAAAAAAGGCACCACCTAAAAAAGGAGCCCCCAAACCATATAAACAAGTTATTACCAAAAAAGCCATTACTCAAAAGGGGCTAATTACAACGCACAAAGTTGATGAAAAGTACTACTTTGAACTTCCTATGAATTTGTTGGAAAAGGAAATTATGGTGGTTAGTCGTATTTCAGGTTATGTAAAAAACTTGAGTTTTGGAGGTGCAGGAATGAAATCTCGCCCACAACAGGTCATTCGATTCGAAAAAGTAGACGACAGAATACTAATGCGTTCGGTTTCTTATCATAGCGTTGCCAACGAAAAAGAGCCCATCTATAAGTCTCTAAAAAACAACAATTTTGAACCTATTATCCATAGCTTTCCTGTTGCTGCTTATAACAAAGATAGTTCTGCCAATAAAATGTCAGGAGTAGTTTTTGAAGTAAATCCTTTTTTCACCACTGATATTGCTCTAATTGGAGCTTTAAATGATGGGCAACGAAAACGATTTGCCATTGGAGGTGTCGATAGTAAACGTAGCTTAATTACCAGCACAAAAAGCTTTCCTACTAATACGGAAGTAAGGCATATATTGACCTATAGGGGCAAAAAACTGCCCGATAATTTCCTGACTCAGACACTTTCTGTCGAAATGAATCAATCTTTCATATTATTACCTGAAACATTGATGCAACCAAGATTTTATGATGGACGTGTAGGGTACTTTTCTATTCAACAGACCAACTATAGCTCTGAAAGACAAAAAGCACAAACGCAACGTTTTATTACCAAATGGCGTTTGGAACCCAAAGATATGGCTGCTTTCAAAAGAGGCGAATTGGTAGAACCTAAGAAACAAATTGTCTATTATATAGACCCTGCTACTCCTGAAAAATGGCGTCCTTACCTAAAACAAGGGGTGAACGATTGGCAAAAAGCCTTTGAAGCAGCAGGTTTCAAAAATGCCATTATAGCCAAAGATCCTCCAACCAAAGAGGAAGATCCAGATTGGAGCCCTGAAGATGTCCGTTATTCGGTTATTCGTTACATTACTACGGATATCCCCAATGCCCAAGGACCACACGTACATGATCCTCGTACGGGCGAGATTTTAGAATCTGATATCTTGTGGTATCATAATGTGATGAACTTATTAAGGAATTGGTATTTGATTCAAACAGCTGCAATTAATCCAGCTGCTCGTAGCGTTCAGTTTGATGATGCCGTTATGGGAGAATTGATTCGCTTTGTGGCGGCGCATGAAGTTGGACACACGTTAGGATTGCCTCACAACATGGGTTCAAGTGTTGCTTACCCTGTCGACTCGTTGCGTTCTCCAACATTTACAGCTACGCATGGAACAGCACCTTCTATTATGGATTATGCCCGTTTTAACTATATTGCGCAACCAGGAGATGGTGTCAAAAGCTTGGGGGCTAAAATTGGAGAATACGATGTTTGGTCTATCATTTATGGTTATAAGCCAATTCCTAGTGCCAATAGTGCTGAAGAGGAACGTAGTACTTTAAATGGATGGATTAAGGAAAGAGCTGACGACCCTGTTTTTCGTTTTGGCGCACAACAATGGCGTGTCGTAGATCCTTCTTCTCAAACAGAAGATTTGGGAGATGACGCCGTTAAAGCCAGTACGCTAGGAATTGCGAACTTAAAGCGAATTTTGCCTAAACTAATCGAGTGGTCGGCAGAAGACGGCAAGGATTATAGTGACTTACGAGAATTATATGGACAAATTTTTGGTCAACTAAACCGCTATATGGGGCACGTTTCGTCTAATATTGGTGGTGTTTACCAATATACCAAAACGCACGACCAAGAAGGAACTATCTTCTCTCACGTTCCAAAAGTAAAGCAAGAAAAGGCGATGTTGTTCTTGAATAAAGAGTTGTTTCAAACACCTAAATGGCTGATTGATCCTGCCATCTTAGATAGAATCGAATCGACAGGCATTGTCAATCGCTTGTTAAGCATGCAAAAAAGAACACTCAATAACTTATTTGATCCCGCTCGATTGGCTCGATTAGCGGAAGCAGAAGCCACAGAAGGCAGTGACAAAGCTTACACCTTAATTGACTTGTTTATGGGGGTTAAATCTGGTATTTGGGAAGAACTCAATAGTGGTACAGCAATTGATCTATATCGTCGTAACTTACAGCGTGCTTATATTGAGAAAATGGAGGCTTTAATGAAAGATCCTAAAGATCAATCGGATGTAAAAGCGATTTCAAGAAGTATGTTAAAGCGGTTAGAGAAAGACATTAAGAATAATATTAGCAAGCAAACTAACGCTATCTCTACTGTTCACTTAGAAGATATTCTAGCAAGAATCGATGCTATTTTAAACCCAATTGGCATCAAATAATAAACCATGAACTAGTAATTCGACGATTGAAGAAGCGAACCAATAACTTCAATTCGTCGAATTACTAATCATTATTACTCTTTTCCAAAAGTATATTTTATCCCTACACTAAAAGAAAAGGCATTAAAATTACTAGTCTGTGTCGGTAAATTCAATGGTTTGTCTCTATCAACATTTCCGCTAACTCGGACAATTACATCATCAGGAACATCTGGCAAAATATTAATTCCTGCCGTGGTATTAGATTCTTGTGTTAGTTCATCCTGAAAGACGATTTGTGTTACCAATACATCTGCTGTTTCCAATTCATTGGTTACTTCTCCGTTAGGTGAAACTGCTTCATCCTTTACCACTGTTGCTTTATCAGAACGAATTCTCAAGCCAGTATACGTTGCCTGTAAATAGATCCCTAAATTATTATTTACGTTATACTGCACTCCAATACTTGATTCAAATCCAACAGAGAATTTACCATCCACATCCGTTTGTTTTGCTCTTGATCCTCCTACTCCATACTCCCAAGACTCCTCCAAAACAGTCTTTCCCCAAAATGGCAACAAAACGCCAAACTTGGCATAAGGCTGAAACTTGCCTTCGGGAGCTTGAACAACCAAAGAAGGCGTAGCTCGCATTTGATAAGAATATCCTGTTCGGCTATATTGATTATTTTTGCTGCTTATGCTGTTATCACTACCATATTCTTGCTTAAAACCTTGGAAATAATAAATCTCCAATTCCACACCAAAGTAAGGTGTTATCATATATCCTCCCGCCACAGAAAATCGTGCCCCCTGCCCAAATGAACCAAAGACTGTTCGTTGAGCGGTCACGACATTATTAGAATCTCGTGTTAAGGCAGGTATTGCAAAAGCATCTTGCCCAACATTAAATCCAGCTCCTGCGCCTGCTCGAATATAACCTTGAGCTTGAGTAGAAACAGATGTAAACATTAGAACCAATAAAGCGGTAACAACAAAGAATAATTTTCTCATATTAAGAATTGTTTTTTGGTTGAAAATAAATAGGTAGGCTCTATCTCTGTCTGTCTCTAAATTCTCTTACATACGAATAAAGCCACTAGACAAAATATACAAAATGTTTCTAAAATAGAAGAAAATAGAATCTTGGGAACACAAAAAAGCTCCAACGCCCCCTTCTTATTATTATAATTTAAATACTTAAGCTATTTTGTCAGCCGATACCTCAACAAACACACCTACATTAATTAATATTTTTTTCTTAAAAAACTACTTGTATATTGGAATTCATTAGAAGGATGGTATTTTTAGCCTATGAATGAAATAAGAAAAATAGCTGCCCAAGTTTTTCACATCGAATCCGATTCTGTCAAAAGATTAACAGCGCTGCTCAATCAAGATTTTGACAAAGCAGTTGACATACTTTTTAATTGCAAAGGACGAATTGTAGTTTGTGGAATTGGCAAATCGGGATTGGTAGGCAAGAAAATTGCAGCAACACTAGCGAGCACTGGTTCTCCCAGTTTTTTTTTACACCCATCAGAAGCAATTCATGGAGATTTGGGTATGTTGATGCCCCAAGATTGCTTTCTCAGTATCTCAAATTCTGGTGAGACAGATGAAATTCTACAAATTGTACCTTACGTTAAACAATTAGGGCTTCCACACATTACTTTAGTAGGAAATGTTCATTCAACGTTGGCACAAAATGCCGATGCGGTCTTAAACATTCAAGTACAGCAAGAAGCCTCTCCTATTTCTGTCGTTCCAATGGCATCGACAACAGCAACAATGGCGATGGGAGATGCCATTGCTACCGTTTTAATTCATTTGAGATCATTTGATGAGACCGACTTTGCAAAATTCCACCCTGGTGGTTCTTTAGGACACAAACTGGTTACCAAAGTGGGAACTGAAATGCATCGACACAACTTGCCAACAGCATTATTAGATACTACTGTTAAAGAGGTAATCATGAGTATGTCTAAAGGTATTTTTGGGATGATTGTCATTTTAGATGATACTCAAAAAATTGCGGGTGTCATTACTGATGGCGACTTACGTAGGAGTTTAAATAAATTCCCTAGTAGTTCTTTTTTTGATCTAAAAGCTAAGGAAATGATGACACCAACACCTAAAACAATTCAAGAAGACTGTCCTTTGTGGGAGGCAGATCAATTGATGCTTGCTCATAAAATAACCGCATTACCAGTAGAAAAAGAAGGTCGATTAATTGGCATTCTTGCCAAACATCAGATCAAGTAAGTAGATAAGTAGAATACTATGGAATTAGAAGAATTATTACAAAAAGAAGACCCCGCTCATTGGGAAGTTGCTTTTAGAGATTATGTTCAGAGTGGAAAAGTAGCTATAGATAATTTTTTATGGCAATGGCTTTGGGAACGTGTGGCATGGTCGGAGGAAGCTTACAGCTTGTTTTACAACAACGCACCATTAGTAAAGGCAAACATCTTTGGAATCACAGTAACTATTACAGTAGGAGACCAAAACAAAAGGCGCTTTGTCAATGTAAGTCTGTTTGAGAGCAACCCATATCATCCCGACTTTGAAGAATTTGTCATTGTCGATGATAAAGAATGGCGCTTTTCATCCATTGGCAATCCTTATATTGATGAACCCAATTATAAATTTTGGGAGAAAGCACTCTTCTGCAAACTCGTCAATGTCGCTTTTGAAGAACGAAAGGGATTAGATTTTTTAATTGAGCGATCTAGACGCTAGAATTCTGGTAGCAACCCATAACTAATTTGCTAATTTTTCTTTTATGAATCGCTAAAATGTTGTTATTTTTAGCCCTTTATTATTTTATAGTAGTTCGTTGATTAGTTCGCTACGCTCATGAGGGCGCAAGCTTAGTTTTTTACTTTTTTACCAAAAAGATAAAAAAGCACATTTATATTAGTTTGATAATCAAATTTTTAACACAAAACGCAACAAATTTACAACTTATTGATTATCAAACTAATAAAGTTTAGCTGCGCTGCTACTCCGTGGTTTCAACGAACTATTGATTTTATTGACGTTTAGTACATCATTTATGTTAAATACCTCTATCGAATATTTAAAAGGTGTTGGCTCTGCCAAAGCAGATCTACTCAAAAAAGAGTTGGGTATTTTTTCTTATATACAACTCTTACAACACTACCCTTTTCGTTATGTAGACAAAACAAAATTTCATAAAATCAAAGATGTCAAAGAGGAAGGGGACTATGTTCAAATAAAAGGAATACTTAGGCGTATTGATAGTATTGGTGATGGTCGAAAACGTCGTATGAAAGGCGTTTTCAGAGATGAAACGGGGATGCTTGAGCTAACTTGGTTTAAAGGTCTTAATTGGGTTCAAAATTTACAAATAGGCATGGAATATATTGTCTATGGTAAGCCTAGTATTTTTAAAGGAAAGGTTAGTATTGTACACCCCGATATAGTGTTGTTTACGGAAGCCAAAAAAGCAAATCCGTCCACCTTAGAGCCGGTCTACCCGACTACAGACAAATTGCGTAACAAACGTCTTGATAGCAAAGGAATGCTAGTTATCATGAAAAACTTATTCATGAAAATTCATCCCCAACGCCATCTTATTCCAGAATCATTGCCAGATTACTTGCTCGAAAAATTGCGATTTCCTAGTCGTTACGCAACATGGATGGGCATTCATTTTCCTAGAGACAAAGCACAGCGAGACTTGGCTCAAAAGCGCATCAAATTTGAAGAGTTTTTCTTCCTTCAATTGCGAATGCTGCGAACCAAACATCAAAAGAAAGTTGGTATCCGTGGCTTTATTTTTAGCAAGATAGGACATTATTTTAATACCTTTTATCAAAATAACCTAAAGTTCGAGCTTACCAATGCTCAAAAACGAGTCATTAAAGAAATTCGTGCTGATATAGCCACAGGACACCAAATGAACCGCTTGTTACAAGGGGATGTAGGAAGTGGAAAAACAATCGTAGGCTTTATGTGCTTACTCATTGCTATTGATAATGGCTTTCAAACAGCCTTAATGGCGCCTACCGAAATTTTAGCGCAGCAGCATTATCAATCCATTCTAGAAATGGCTGAAGGCTTGAATCTCAATATTGGAATTTTAACGGGTACTGTTAAAGGAAAACGTCGAAAAGCTGTTTTGGAACAACTGGAAGCAGGAGAAATTGATCTGCTGATTGGTACTCATGCTTTAATCGAAGCCCCTGTCAAATTTAAAAATTTGGGTTTTGTTATTGTTGATGAGCAGCATCGCTTTGGTGTTGTTCAACGCTCTAAAATGTGGCGTAAAAATCCAACCAATCCTCCACATATTTTGGTCATGACGGCAACTCCAATTCCTAGAACTTTAGCTATGACGGCCTATGGGGATTTGGATGTATCGGTCATTGATGAAATGCCTCCTGGTCGTAAACCTATTAACACATTCCACAAATTTGAAAGTCAACGATTGTGGACATTTGGGCAAATGAAGCGTGAAATTGCGAAAGGGCATCAAGTATATATTGTTTATCCCTTGATCGAAGAATCTGAATATGAAGGTTTGAGCGAAGTAAAAGACTTAATGGAAGGATACGCTACCATCGAACGAGAGTTCCCTAAACCTCATTACCAAATTTCTATTGTTCATGGTCGCCAAAAACCAGCTGACAAAGAAGCTGAAATGCAACGCTTTGCACGAGGAGAAACTCAAATTTTAATGGCAACAACCGTTATCGAAGTAGGGGTTAATGTTCCGAATGCTAGTATGATGATTATTGAAAATGCAGAGCGCTTTGGATTGGCTCAATTGCACCAATTAAGAGGGCGTGTAGGCCGTGGAGGTGGTGATGCCTATTGTATTTTAATGACAGGATTTAAATTGTCTGCTGACGGTCGTTTTAGAATGCAAACGATGGTTGAAACCACAGATGGGTTTAAGATTTCAGAAGCAGATCTCAAACTCCGAGGTCCTGGTAATATTGAAGGAACGCAACAATCAGGCGTACTCAATTTAAAACTAGCCAATATTGCGCAAGATGGTGCTATTTTAAGAGCAGCTAGAAGTATTGCACAAGAAATTTTGGAAGAAGACCCCTTATTAAAAGATCCTAAAAATGCCCCTTTGCTGCGTCAACTGAAATTATCACAAAGAAAACAAGGCTTTGGGCAAATTAGTTAAGTCGTCTTTCTTGTGAGTATACAAAATTTTGGAAACAGTACTTTTTCTTATTCTTCTATTTCTAAATATTTTGGAAAAATTTTGGGTTGTCGTACAAATTGCAATCCTTTTTTATAAGAAAAAAGGGCTTCTTTATTTTTATCTAACATCTTATTATACAAAGAAATAGAATCAGGCGTAATTACACCATGCACTTCTACATATTTGATAATATCTGACAAATTTCGACGGCAAGCACCTCCTGTAATTGTAAATTTATTTTGGTTATTTCTTGTAATTATAGCTGTACATCCTTCGTTATAAATCAAATCATCTACATCCAAATTTGCTAAAGGCTCTTTTTTTCTCCAATCACTAACATATCGATCTTTATTGGGTAGATCATACATTACGATTTCCATTGTCTCACGGTCTTTTTTCTTGAAATTCCAAACCTCTTGTGAGAGCAAATCATCTGGTCGGTCTTCTTGTAGCCAACAAACATACAACCAATATTCATCTCCTCTTTTAGGCCAGATTGGGACAGAAATAATTTCTTGACTTCTATAGAGAGGAGAGCTTTCGCGTCTCGATTGTTTTTTATTAGAAAAAAGTCCCAAGTACATGTTAAAAACTTTTTCCAATCTGTTTTCCGTTTCTCTTATTTCCGTACTATTTTTTGTTCTATCTAAGTAATTATACTGTTCTTTATTACACGAGTCAAACAGTACAACACAACTTAAAATTATTGCTGATACAAAAAATGTAAAATATACTTTCATGAATCTTTTTTAGATAATTAGCTACTATTCATTCCAATGACTTCACTACCCCTCTTTAAAATTCCTAACAAACTAGCTAACAACAAGTTAAACCAAACGGTTGTATTGGAATTTTTTCTATAAAATGATATATACTAAAATTTGGTAGAGGGACAAGGATAAAGATATTATTTTTTGGTAGATAATCTATGATAGTAGTCCGCTGATTTTTTAGTTTTTTACAACGAAGCAAACACCTCTACAAGCCAAGGAAGCCAATCAACACAAAAAATCTACAACTATAAAGCAGCAACATAACTAAGTATTAGTCAGATAGTAGGCATAAAATAAAAGAACGAAGTAATTAGACCAACCTAACTACTTCGCTCTATTCTTAATTCATATCAATGAATTACAAATCGTACCCCTTTGCCAAGAAGGCACCATCCTCTCTAAAATGAGCTTCAAATTCTTCTCCTGTATCAGCAGATTT
Organism: Aureispira sp. CCB-QB1; assembly: GCF_000724545.1. Taxonomy (GTDB): domain Bacteria; phylum Bacteroidota; class Bacteroidia; order Chitinophagales; family Saprospiraceae; genus Aureispira. The sequence continues at coordinate 424,427 of NZ_JHBV01000016.1, forward strand.
TAACTCTAATTCGTAAGAAACATCACCATTGCTATACTGCACCATACTCGCTTCCTCTATACTATGGTCTTCAAAAGTAGCATTCGCAGCAGCAATAATTGCTTCAGGAACATCTTCTAAGTCCATAGAGATTTCTGTCAAAAGCAAATGTCCCGTTACTGTAATTTCTACTTCAAATTCCACTTCACCATTATCAAATGAAGCTTCATAAATTTTAGCTGGAACCTCCCATCCCCACTCTACATCACTTAAGCTTACATCAGGATAATAATCTTTAAATACGCGTAAAATTTCACTAGGTACAAAAAACTCGTCCATTGTTTTATAGTTTATTATTTTATAATCTTATTCGTTTCACAAACACATGATCCCCCAATACAAGGAAGATAGTGCCTTTTTATTGAGTAGCCAACTGTCTAAAATAGTCTACTGTAATAGCCAATCCTTTTTCAAAATCAAACTGAGGGTCGTAATCTAATAATTTTTGAGCCTTCGATATATCTGCCTGAGAATCTCGGATATCTCCTGCCCTAGGGGCACGATGAGTTGGCATTTTTTCAGGAACTCCAGCAGCTTTCCGAACCCCTTTGAACAAATCCAATACCGTGTAACGCCCCCCACAACCAACATTATACACTTGATTTAAAGCCTCTGTATTGGTCGTTAACATAGCCTTGATATTGATTTGCACAACATTTTCAATAAATGTAAAATCCCGTGTTTGTCCTCCATCTCCATTGATAAATACTTCTTTATCATGCATACAAGCATCGGCAAACAAAGGGATAACCGCAGCATACGCCCCTTTAGGACTTTGTCTCGGTCCAAAAACATTAAAATATCGAAAACCAATAAACTCCATATCATACAAGCGCCCAAAGTTCTCTGCAAACAGTTCATTGGATAACTTTGTAATAGCATAAGGGGATAGAGGTTTGCCTATTCGATCCTCTACTTTAGGTAAATTAGGCTCATCGCCATATACGGAAGATGAAGAAGCATACACAAAACGCTTAATCCCTTGCTCGTATGCCGCAAAAGCCATGTTGACAAAGCCATCGACATTATGTGCAGTGGTAGCATAAGGCTCTTGAATAGATCGAGGCACAGATCCCATTGCTGCTTGATGACAAACGATATCCACTCCTTCACAAGCTTTTTTGCAAACCTCCAAATCACGAATATCTCCTTCTATAAATTGATAATTTGGATGTGTCAAAAATGGCTCAACATTCGACTTAAACCCTGTTAAAAAGTTATCTAAAACAATTACCTTTTTTACCTTATATTTTAACAAATACTCAACAAGATTGGATCCAATAAAGCCAGCTGCTCCTGTAATTAAAATGGTTTTATCTTCTAATGATGTTGTATGATAAGGTATCTCGTACATGTTTGATGTTAATAGCTCGAATTATATTCGATGGTTTGATAATTGGTAACGAAAATACAAAGTTCTTATAATTAATTGGCAGCCGATCCCAATAAGTTGCCTATTTTTTTATTGCATACAACCTAAAGCGATTAGAGATACTTTATGGACTCTCTACTTATGTATTTTGTTAAGCAGTCTGAAAACCATTTTTGAATTTTCTCTGCATCAAATACCAAACCCAATAAAAAGGACTGGCTAGCCTCTCCTCTCTCCTAACTTTACTTACTTGACATTAACAGTTTTAAACCTTTTCATTTTTTATCCAACGCAAATACCATTGATGTAGGGTGTATAAAAACCATATAAAATGGGGATTGATATATGTTTTCTGTTGGATAAAGTTATCAATAATCCGCTGTATTTCATTTTTGTTTAATTGAAAAGTAGTCAAAAATGCTTGATCGGATTTAATACTTAACAAAGGCTCCTTTAAAGAACTCAACAGCCATTTTTGGATAGGAATGGAAAATCCTTGTTTAGGACGTTCAATCAACTCCTGAGGCACATGCTTGTATAATATTTTTCGCAATAAATATTTAGTATCCTTTCCTTTAATCTTTAGATTATCAGGCAGCTGCATGGCAAATTCAATGATTTTATGATCCAAAAAAGGGTCTCGCCCCTCCAATGCAACAGCCATGGTTGCACGATCTACTTTGGTCATAATATCGCCTTCTAAGTAGGTATCTATATCTACCATTCCCAAATAGGAAATCAATCGTTGTGCTTCTATTTCCAAGTTGGTTGCATAGCGATTTTGATAAGCACCATGAAGGCGTATCAAATCTTTCTGAGCAATGTACGTCGATGAAATGTTAAAAAAGTCTAAGGTATCTTTGGCTCCCAATGCATTCACTAGTTTGGGAAATTTATTACTTACATTTTTATAATTCTTTAGAATAGGAATTTTCGAACTATTTTGCTCTAGCCAAAGTGGATTAACCCCTGCACTTACCCCTTTTAAGGTCGAACGCAGTAAACTTGGCAAGCGCTGAATTTTGGGGTAGAAATTTTGTGTAATCTCGTACTTTGTATATCCACCAAATATTTCATCTCCTCCATCAGACGATAAGCTGACAGTGACCTGTTCTCTGGCCATTTTTGATACCAAATAGGTTGGAATACCTGAACTATCGCCAAAAGGTTCATCATACATTTCGGGCAATAATGGAATGACTTGTTCAAAGTCTTTTTCGGTACAGTATAGTTCATGATGTTCTGTCCCTAAATGCGTTGCTACTGCTTTTGCATGCTGTGCTTCGTTGTATTCTTTGTCATGAAAACCAATTGTAAAAGTTTTCAATTGCCGCCCTTGTTTCTTTTGAAGTAACGCCGTTACTGTTGAAGAATCAATACCTCCGCTCAAAAAAGCACCAACAGGAACATCTGCGACCATTCTCAACTCAAAGCTTTCTGTTAATAAATGCTCTAATTCCTCTTCGAGTTCAGCTTCTGACGCAGTACTAATCGACGTATTGGCGTAGACTTCCTGTACATTCCAGTATTTTTCTATTTTTATTTGTTGCTGCGTATCTAACTCCAAATAAGCTCCTGCGGGTAGTTTGTGAGCATACTCAAATATACAATGTGGGTAGGGAATGTATCCTTGTTGCAAATATAACGATACTGCTTTTTGATCAATTGTTTTATCAAATTTAGGATGCTGATGAAATGCTTTTAACTCGGAGGCAAACAAAAACAAGCCATCTTTCCAATACCAGAACAAGGGTTTGACTCCAACTCGATCTCTACAAACAGTTAATTGATTTGTTTTCTGATTAAAAAGGGCAAAAGCAAAGAATCCTCTAAATTCATGAACCATTTTTTTTCCCCATGCTTTAAAAGCTTTTAGGATAACTTCTGTATCTGTCCCCGTTTCAAATTGGAAGCCTTCTAACTCCAACTTTTTACGGATTTCCATAAAATTATAGATTTCTCCATTGAATACGATCACCCATTCTTCCCAAAACATGGGCTGTTGACCTGCTGGACTCAAATCTAAAATAGACAGTCGGCGGTGTCCAAATCCCAAACCTATATCACCATTAATATACGCTCCTGCACTATCAGGTCCTCCATGTTGCAAGCTATCTCGCATCGAAATTAGGGTATCTTGAAGTGGGTAAGTATGGTCATAATTCAAATCCCAAAAACCTGTTATTCTACACATTTGTCTTTTGTTTGGTGTTTAAAAGCTGGCACACAAAGTTGTTTTATCATCCAAAAATCTTCGTTGAATGCTTCCAAATGAAAAAAGCTTAACACAAAAGTAAAATAATGCCTTGATTCTATTTCTTTTTCTAACTTTTTTTGACAATTTTTGTAGTATAGAGTAATTACAATTACTTTTTGTATTCAAAATATACTTTTTAATAAAATTATTAAATTCATCACCCAAAGGGATTGGGTTTGATAATTACAATTATCATTATACAGCATGAGTATCATAGAACTCGTAGTTCCAGTTATTGGTGAGTCCATCACAGAAGTAACACTTTCTTCTTGGGTCAAAGAAGACGGTGCTTACGTAGAATTAGACGAAATTATTTGTGAATTCGAATCGGATAAAGCAACCGTAGAAGTTCCTGCCGAAAAAGCAGGAAAATTAATTTGGGTTGCTCAAGAAGGTGACGATATCGCTATCGGAGATGTATTTGCAAAGATTGATACCAGTGCTGCTGGTCAAGATACCTCTTCTAACAAAACGGAAGCTCCTGTTGAAACTCCTAAAGAAGAAGCTCCTGCCAAGGAAGAACCTGCCAAAGAGGAATCTACTAATTCTTATGCTAGTGGGCATCCTTCTCCTACTGCTCAAAAACTAATGAATGAGCACAACTTAAAAGCAGCAGATATTACGGCAACAGGCAAAGATGGACGCATTACTCAAGACGACGTTCAAAAGGCAATTAACAATAAGTCGAATGCTCCTGCTAAGAAAGAAGAAGTAGCTCCTAAAAAAGAAGAAAAGGCAGCAACAACACCTACACAAAATGCAGCGTTTAGCCGTGCACAGCGTACCGAAAAAATGAGCCGTATGCGCCGTACAATCGCCAAACGTTTGGTGTCTGCCAAAAACAATACAGCGATGCTAACAACCTTTAACGAGGTTGATCTAACTGAAATCATGGCACTGCGCAAAAAATATCAAGACAAATTTGTAGAACGCTATGGTATCAAATTAGGTTTTATGTCTTTGTTTGCCAAAGCTTGTGCTAAGGTTTTGATGGAAATGCCTGACGTTAATGCTCAAATTGATGCAGATGGTAAATCTATTATTTATCATGACTTTGTTGATATTTCTATTGCTATCTCTACACCAACAGGTTTGGTCGTTCCTCCTGTTAAAAATGTAGAGTCGTTGAATTTTGCAGAAATTGAGGGCGCAATCAAAGGATTGGCTAAAAAAGCTCGTGAAGGTAATTTAACCCTTCAAGAAATGCAAGGCGGTACCTTTACCATTACCAATGGTGGCGTATTTGGTTCCATGATGAGTACACCAATTATCAATGAACCTCAGTCTGCTATTTTGGGTATGCATACTATCCAACAACGTCCAATGGCTATTGATGGGGAGGTAAAAATTCGCCCTATGATGTATTTAGCCTTGTCTTACGATCATAGAATTATTGATGGCAGTACTTCTGTTACGTTCTTAGTAAAAGTAAAACAACTGTTAGAAGATCCAATTACGTTGTTCTTGGATTTATAATCGTTTAGAAAAAATAAAAGATACTTATTTTTTAAAAGCTGCTTGTTGTTTCGTTCTACAAGCAGCTTTTTTTATTTGTCAAAATGGTTCTTAACGTACTCTTAGTTGGTCTCCTTCAAGTTGGCTTGGTTAGCAATAAAAGTAAATAACAATAGGTCTCTTATTTAAACTAAAAATGGAGTCCTACAAAAGTAGAATTCCATCCTTATTCTTTCAATCTGATTGAATTTATTTTACACGATGCCAAGTTTGCGTGCGGTAGAAAAAGCCAACCCAACCACGTACAGATAATTTGTCTCCAGAACTATCTGAATCATCCATCCACATCGTACAGGTATATACTTTTCCTTTTTTAGGATCCATGATACTTCCTCCTTTCCACTTATCGGATGCTTCTTCCATGTCCCAAATAATTTCCAAACCATACAAAGGTTTTCCTTGACCACGATCAGCAGGACATTTGGTACATTTGATATCTTCAAAGCTTTTTTCCCCACTATCCTTGAGAGTTTGCTCATCCAATAATTTAACTATTTTGGCGTAATATTTACTTCCTTTTTTATAGATTTCTACATGAGATTTCGTTCTCCCTGTTTCATCATCTATTGTTTTCCAAGTACCGATACAATTTTTGCCATTGATAGAGGTTTGAGCCGAAATAGACGTAGACATAAACATTAAACAGCCAACAGCCACTATACTAAAAAGGTGCGCAATACGTTTCATTTAAATTGATTTTTTTAGTAATTAATTAATCGAAGGATTCAAGAATAAATAGGATAATTCAAAATCTTTGCCAGTTTTTATATAGTTCGTATTACCATATACCAAAAATTGAGGGCAAAGAACCTCCCTATACCTTATAAAGTTATAAATTATTCTCCATATAGAGAATAACATTTGTCAGACAATTCCAATATAAGAAAGTTTGTCCCTATTGAATAACACTTCGAGTCTATTTCCATTAAATAAGAACCCTATCAGCTCTGTAAAGTAATTATCTAATGATTTTTAAGTGAGCCTTTTATCTGTTTTGTTTGTTTTCTTCTCGTTCTGATAACGCTGCTACTGCGTAATTTACTCTTACTCCTTTTTCTTATTTTTAAATAACGCTTCGTATATTTCATTCACCTTCTTAGCTATTTCAGGCAACTGACGCAAAGCAATTATTTCTCTAAATTTGGTGCGAGACTCTCCTGCGGGAATACCAATATACTCTTTGTTGCTTCCACCTGGAATAGATTTTGACACTCCTGTTTTGGCTAGGATCGTTGCTCCTTCACCAACTACTAAGGACTTAGAAATACCCACTTGACCATAAATAGTAACATGATCTTGGATAATAGTTTTGCCTGCAATTCCAACTTGGGCAGCTAGCAAGCAATGCTTACCAATACGGACACCATGTCCTACATGTACTAAATTGTCAATTTTTGTTCCTTCTCCAATCACTGTATCTCCAGAAACACCTTTGTCAATCGTACACCCTGCACCAATTTCAACATTATCTTCGATAATAACTCGACCAATGGAATGCCAGCGATTATAAGATTTGTCCTTTTGTCTATTCATGTAGAAGGCATCGTTTCCAATAGATGCGTTGGCATGTACAATTACATTATTACCGATCTTAGTATTGTCTAAAAGTACTGTGTTGGCTCGAATTAAGCAATTGTCTCCAATCGTCACATGGTTTCCGACAACAACACCAGGCTCCAAAATAGTATTTTCTCCTATAATAGCCGTTGGGCTAATAGATTGGTAAACAGGCACAAAAGGACTAAAGTGTAGGGCGAGTTGATTATAAGCTTCAAATGGCTTTTCAACAATCAACAAGGCTTTGCCTTCTGGGCACTCTAATTCTTTGTCTATAATAATAGCTGTTGCAGCAGAGTAAATTGCTTGATTATAATACTTCTCATTATCTACAAACATCAAGCTTCCTTTCTCTACCTTATGAATTTCACTCAAAAAAGTAACTTTGATCTTAGGATCTCCGATAACTTTAGCATCTATCAATTCTGCTATATCCGAAATAGATATTGGCATTTTAAATTTCATAACTTCTGATTTTGTGTAAAGATAACAAAACTAGTGGTTCTCTAAGCAATCGTTCGTCTAAATATTTGGCAAATTAGAAGACATTCTCCCCCCATTTTGAGCTTTTATATGATTAGCAAGACCTTAGAAATATGAGCAAATTGATTCAAACCTTTTAAGCATTTGTTAAGAGAGTTCAGCTTTTTTAACTAATATTGCGCTTGTAAAACAATCTACAAGGTAAAGTTGAGATTTTTTTTATATGCGTATGAGGGTTTCAGCCTAAATTAGAATCATACATATAGAAAACCTATGCATCGTACAATTTTGATGCATCCATACCAATACATATTAACACCTTTGTAGGCATCTATTTCTGTCCTACATTTTTTTTAAAATCAATCTTTTTCAAGTTTATGAAACTTTTGGAAAACAAAATAGCCCTCATCACTGGTGGCTCAAGAGGAATTGGCGCAACAATGGTCAAAAAATTTGCAGAACAAGGCGCACACGTAGCTTTTACCTACCGTTCCTCTTCTGAACAAGCCAATCAATTAGTTGAAGAAGCTTCCACATATGGTACGACTATCAAAGCTTTTGCTTCAGATGCTAGTTCTTTTGAGCAAACACAAGGATTGATTGCTGATGTGATAAAAGAATTTGGGACTATTGATATCCTAGTCAATAACGCTGGTGTCACTCGTGACAATTTATTAATGCGTATGACAGAGGATAACTGGGATGACGTTATGAACAACAATCTAAAGTCTATTTATAATTTCACGAAGTGCATCATGCGTCCTATGCTAAAAGCTCGTGGTGGCTCTATCATTAACATATCTTCTATTGTAGGACTAAAGGGGAATGCTGGACAAGCTAACTATGCTGCTTCAAAGGCTGGTATGATAGGTTTTACTAAATCGATTGCCCAAGAAGTAGGCTCTAGAAATATACGATGCAATGCCATTGCTCCTGGGTTTATCGCAACTGATATGACAGATGAGCTAGATGAGAAAGTAAAGGATCACATGATTCAAACAACATCTCTCAAACGTCTTGGAACAACAGAGGAAATTGCCAATGTAGCGATCTTCCTCGCTTCTGATATGTCTAGTTATATTACAGGAGAAACAATTAATACTAGTGGTGGGATGTAACATCGCCTCAGCTATATTTTATGTTGCCAATTGGGAAGACAGCACTTATTAAGTTTAATCTTCCCAATTGGCATTTTTATATTTAGGCTTCTTTTTGGTAACGTTTGACAACTTCAGAACAGGCTTCTTCCAACATTAGGTAAACCTTTTTGAAGCCACTGTCCTCCCAATATGGATCAGGAACGGCTACGTTTCTCTCTGGTAACACCATATTCATAATCAAACTTACTTTTGATTTTTGAATGGTTGTTTGGCATAGGTTCATCACATCGTTGTAATTACTACTATCCATGACATAAATTATATCAAAATTCTCCAAGTCTTGAACTGTCAACTTCCTTGATCTTTGATCGGAAATATCCAAACCATGTTCTGCTGCAATTGCAATAGAACGAGCATCGGGCAATTCTCCATTATGATACCCACTTGTTCCTGCCGAGTCTACTTCCCAGTTCAATCCTTCTGCTTCAATCTTCTGCTTTAAAATCCCCTCGGCTAATGGAGAACGGCATATATTTCCTAAGCATACCATTAAAAATTTCATCTATTCTTGTTTTTCTTGTTAAAGAAATAATCTACAAGGCACTTTCAGTGAGATTCGTAGAAGTTTATATTCTAAGCGGCGTACACTATATTACGATCGTATCAACGAGTTGTGTTATTACACAAATAAAACCCCAAACCTATTTTAATGGGCAAATCAACGGTCTGCGTAATCTGTCCATAGTTTTGATAAGCAGGACAATTGGTGTATCGAATTCCCAAGGCTACTGTAGCAAAAAAAGCTTTCTTTGAATGCCATTCTATTTCAGGAATGCATTCTACCCCAAAAACTAGTAGGCTTTTTTGATAAAACAATGCCCAGCCAATTTGAGCTTGAATACTTGTCGAAGCTCGCCACGCCCCTTTAGTCCAAAAAGGCAAATTATAGCCTAAATTAAGCCCTATTTGATTTCCCCAATTAATCATTCTATACTCAAGCCCAGTTAAGACTCTCCCCTTCCATACATTATGTTGATAAGCCAATTCTAGACCACCTCCATTATAATAATATTCTCCTCCAACATTGCTTGCAACTCCCAAAAAAGAAAGGGGTTTTAAGGACAGCTGTTGAGCTTTGGAGGTAGGGTGCCATAAGAAAAAAAACAGCCCTACTATAACTATACATCGCATGATTACCAATTATTTGCATTTAAAAAAGCTCTTATATACTCTAAGACTTCTTCTTGCTGTTCTTTAGAGCTTATTCTTGCTATCCCGTCTTTATCTTGTTTTCCATAACTTCCAAATTGAGCATGATTACCGCCATCTATTTGATGGTAAATCGTTTGCCCTCTAGTTGAATTTAAAGGCATATCTACCAAACGTTCTATTATATTCCCCGATGGCAATAAATATTCATTCTCTTGAATTGTCTTAGGAGTTGCCAAACCATCGTGTTCTCCAAAAAGTGACAAGACAGCCCCATTCCAATCTGACAAGCTCGCACTTTTGCTAGGATAGGACGCCATTAATACCAGTCCAACATATTCTGAAGGATTATTATTAATATCTATACAAGCAACGGCACCTCCTAGAGAATGTCCGCTCAAAATCCATTGTTCTACGCTAGGAAATACGTTTTTGCAAGCTGCTGCCTTATTTCCATTTAGAATAGCCAAATTTGCAGATGTTTTAACAATAATAATTGGATAACCATCTAGCACCAAATCTTGAAACGTGTTTCTGTAAGCATGAGGATCTACCAATCCTCCTGGATAAAAGAGCACTCCTGTCTTAGATAGAGTTACATTGGTAGGATATAAACTAATATAATTTGGCGTTTCCTGAATCTGAACACCATCGATTGACACTACTGCTTCAGGCAAATAACTACAAGCTGTTATACTTAGTATTAACAGCACCATCAAACAGTATAAACTAGAACTAGGCTTTTTCATTATTTTATTAATAAGCTACTAAGTAGTCGTTCAGAAAAATTCTATCAATACAACTATGTTGCTATATAACAAGGAAAAACCAGACTAGTTGCGAGAAGCTCTAAAATAATATTTTACAAGCCCTATCCAAATCAAAAATTCTGCGATAACTAGATTCACGACCCAACTTAGCCACGCTACGAGAATATAAAAATCAGGATAACAGAGTAAACTATATGTACTATTCGGGCAAATAATGCCATTCCTCAATTTCCAGTCTGAAACCAAATAAGTTGCAGCTCTTAATGAGATGGCTGAAAGTGTCATCGCATAACTCCGAATCATATATCGTCCGTGAGCTTCTAAGGCTCCTCTTCGTATTGTTTGATAAGCTCTAAAAGTAAGCCACCACCATATGATCGCTTGTAGCACAAATGCGCAACGTGCCCAAAAACCACCATTACCATAAAAAGCCATTACAAAGCCAGATGGTCCAGCAACAAACAATATCAAAAATACGTAGAGTTTTCCTATCGACCGATGCCATTTCGGATATTGAAACATTAATTTTTTTGAAAACTGGGTTAGCCCTGCTGCAATAACCAAAACGGCACTGGTAATATGAATATAAAATGCCGCTAACCAATGCCATTCGTCTACAACCCATTGCTTGGAAGCCAAAAAATCAATGTCTGTTGGAAAAGGTGGTACAATATAAGGAAATGCAATCGAAGCCATCTTGTAAGTCGATAGCCCTATAATTATTAGAAAGACAACTCCCAGAAGAAAGTTTATCCAGTAATTAGCAAGTGTATTTTTATTTATCATGGTTAGGGCGATTGGTCATTAATATACATAGTTATTTGTTCCCTCTCGTTGTGAGCAGTTTCTTTGAGCTACCAATACAAGCTTACTTAACGATCAGTTAGTCGCTACACTGCTACTGCATGGCTGTTGACAACTACTCCTCTACATCCTCTTCTTCTACTGCCTCATCTTCTTCTAATCCAGTTGTATACATTAAATCTATATAGATTGGCAAATGGTCGCTAAAACCACCTATAAAACGAGGACCAGCGTATGTTCTAAAAGGCTGCAAACCTAAATATTTAATATCTTCTTCTAACAAGAACCGAGCAGCAAAAATATGAGCACCACCATCTGATGCCCTCAAAAATCCTCTTCTTTTTTCGTTCAACAAAGGTTCAGACACGATGATGTGGTCCAATGTTCCCCAATGTCCTTGGTATTTGTGAGAGCCCAATTGCCAGTTTTTGCCCAAGCCCTCCATATAATTGAACAAATCGCCCTTTTGAACGGCTTCTTTATCCCCTTTTGCTTTTAAAACTTCTATCAAGCTTTTATTATTCGCATGGTCGTTCATATCCCCCATTACCACAACCTTGACATTAGAGTTTGTTTCGTACAAAGCATCTATTTTTTGACGAACCAAAGACGCTACATAAACCCTTTTAGGCTCGCTTTTGGCTTGTCCTCCCCATCTCGATGGCCAGTGATTGACAAACACACTCAAGGTATCTCTGCCTAAGACTTGTCCACGCACGTGCAATACATCCCTTGTTTTTAGATTTTTATCAAAAGGAAAATCGACTCGAATAGCCTCATGATCAAGGTACTTAAATTTGCTTGGGCGGTAAATAAAACCAACATCAATGCCTCTTCGGTCTGGCGATTCTTCGTGAACAATTTCGTAGCCAAACTTTTTGAGAGGCGTTTTATTAATCAAATCCTCTAATACCTTTTTGTGTTCTAATTCACAAAATCCCACCACTGCTGGTGGTTCCCAACCTCCGACTGCCATCATCACCTTATAAATATTATTCAATTTTTGTTGATAGCGATTGTAAGTCCACCTTTTAAGACCACCTTTGGTAAAGTCATCGTCTCTTTTGGTACTATCGTCTTCTGGAAAAAATAAATTCTCTGCATTATAGAAAACGACTCGAATCCCATTGTTATTTCGAGGAGCGACATCATGATCTTTCAAACCTAGTGTCAAGTTTGCTTCTGCATTTTCCAATCGTTTTTGGCGTTGTTCAGGGCTTGCTTGAACTGCTGCTGTGTCTTCTTGCCCCCAAACATTATTCCCTAGCAAAAGAATAAAAATAAATACTATGATGCGCATTGAGTTATTTTTTATGGTTCTTTATTGTAAATTTGAAGTTACACTTCATGCCACCAACTAAGGACTTTCTCTCAAATATTTTAGTTCCTTTTGGCAACAATCTTATCATGAGATCCGTAAGCTATCAACGGTTAGTCTTTTTTGTCGATTGGCTTTTTTATTTTTTCAATACAAAATAATCGATTCTTAGGACTTCAACTACTTTCTAAGGATTAAATTCTAGTTAACAATCTCCTAATTATACCAAGAACACCTCAAGAACTATGCAAAAACGCTGGGAATTTACAGAATATGATGTTACCGAAGCTACAGAACTACACCAGCAATTAAAAATTCACCCTATCTTTTGTCAATTACTAGTCCAAAGAGGCATCAACAATTTTGATGCCGCCAAGAAATTCTTTCGCCCTCAATTGAGTCATTTACACGATCCTTTTTTAATGAAGGGAATGGAAGACGCAATCCAACGAATAGGACAAGCCATTATCAAAAAAGAACCCATTCTAATTTATGGCGACTACGATGTAGATGGAACTAGTTCTGTTGCTCTGCTGTATCGTTTTTTTTCTAAATATCACCCACACCTACACCGATACCTACCAGACCGTTACAAAGAAGGCTACGGCATTTCTATCAAAGGGATCGAATACGCTGCCACACATCAATGTACCTTGATTATCGCTTTAGATTGTGGTATCAAAGCCCATGAGGCCATTCAGTTTGCCAATCAAAAACAAATTGATGTGATTGTTTGTGATCATCATTTGCCTAGAGAAGAATTGCCTCAGGCCTATGCCATTCTCAATCCCAAACAAAAGGACTGCCCGTATCCGTACAAAGAATTGAGTGGTTGTGCCATTGGCTTCAAATTAATTGAAGGGTTTGCACAGCTTTACAATATATCATTTGAGCAAGAAGTAAAGCCTATTCTTGACTTGGTAGCGATCAGCCTAGCCTGTGATTTTGTACCATTAACAGGAGAAAATAGAGTATTAAGTTTTTATGGATTGCAGCAGCTAAACGAAAATCCTAGATTGGGTTTAAAAACATTAATGGATTTATTAGGTAAAACCAATACTTATTCTGTTAGAGATGTTGTTTTTGGATTGGGTCCTTTACTCAATGCAGCAGGTCGGTTAGTACATGCTAGCAAAGCTGTCGATTTATTGATTGCACAAGAGGAAGAATCAGCAAAAAAACTAGCTAAAGAATTGCTAGCAATCAACCAAGAACGTAGGGATATTGAATGGAATATGGTGGTAGAAGCCAAGCAAACTGTACAAGATGACATTATTTTTGCAGAAAAAAAAGCAATTGTTTTATTCAAAGAAAACTGGCACAAAGGCGTTGTTGGGATTGTTGCTTCCAAAATGGTAGATCAGTTTCACAAACCAACGATTGTTTTCACCGCCTCCAACGGTCGCATTGTTGGTTCTGCCCGTTCTATACAAGGATTTGACATTTATCAAGCTATTGCTCAATGCAAAGATTTATTGGTCAACTATGGTGGTCATCAATATGCTGCGGGACTTAGTTTAAAACCCTCTAACTTAGAAGAGTTCACGCAACGTTTTCAACGGATTGTTGCTCAAAATATCCATCCCTTACAAGAACAAGCTACTCAATACATTGATGCTACCTTGTCCTTCTCTGCTATTAATGATAAATTTTGGCAACTACTGCAACAATTTGCTCCTTTTGGTCCGCAAAATATGCGTCCTGTATTTTCTTCGAAACATCTCAAAGATACAGGTTATTCCAAATTATTAAAAAACCGTCATCTCAAATTAGTTCTTCAAGAAGAAAAAGGAACAACAATGGAAGGAATTGCCTTTGGTTTGGGAGAATATATTCACGACCTTCAAGCCAAAAAACCATTTGAAATGTGTTATGTTATTGAGGAAAATAGCTTTAAAGGGAAATCCAAATTGCAACTGAATGTCAAAGATTTGCGTTTTAGATCCTAATATAATGTATTTATTGCCCTTTAATCAGCTAGCCGTCAAGAACTATAAAGAGTTAACACAATGCTCCTAATGTAACGTTAAGAAGTACGTTCCAAAAACTCTGCTTCTAAGCTTTTTTTGCGTACATGTAGATGACTTAACACAACTCCTTTGTTAAACAGAGCCGTATTGAGATCTGTTGCTGTTGTCTCTGAAGACATTTTCAAAGCTAAGATAGGACCGTCTTCTTTTATATCTGTTACAAAGTTAAACTCTGACAGCGTGTTTTTTAGTTGTTCCAAATCAGGGGCACTTACTTCAATAATTGGTTCGCCTCCCAAAATCTCTGACACACTCCCCGCAGCGATAAGGTCGCCATATTTTAGGATAGCAACATGATTACAAACTTTTTCTACTTCATCAATAATATGACTTGCCAATAAAATGGTCTTGCCCCTTGTTCCTATTTCAATCAACAAGTTACGTACTTCGACAATTCCTTGTGGATCTAAGCCATTCGTTGGCTCATCAAAAATTAAGACCTCTGGATCGCCAATTAGTGCCCCAGCAATGGCCAAACGCTGTTTCATTCCCAAAGAATAAGCCGTAAATGGAGAATCGACACGTCCTTGTAGTCCCACCAATTCTATTAAAGCAGGAATTTGCTTTGGATCAGCATGTTTGATGTGCGCTACAATTTCTAAATTTTTCTGCGCATTCATATAAGGATAAAAATTAGGCGTTTCTAATATAGCGCCTATCCGCTGACGAGTTTTGGCAGAAGGTGCTTCATCAAACCAAGTATATTGACCGTTTGTAGGATGAATAATTCCTAGCACCATTCCCAATGTTGTTGTTTTTCCACTACCATTAGGACCTAAAATTCCATAAATGTTGCCTTTTTCTATGGTAAGGTTTAAGTTATCAACAGCACGTAGGGTTTTGTTGTAAATTTTAGTCAGTCCATTGGTTTGTAAAACACTCATTATTTCTAATTTTTACTGTTTTTTATCTGTAGTAGTTAGAGCATCATTATAATCCATACCACGCAATAGTGCTACTTTGTATGTTTATTTTGACAGAAATATTCTATAATCTGATATTAATTCGAATAAATCTCTTGGCACAAAGGAAATTGGATTGTCACGCAAGTCTATTTCCTCTAAGTTAGGCAATTGCAACAATAAATCAACGTCAGGAAATTGCCGAAAGTTGCAAGATCGTAAATTAAGTCGACGAATGGTCTTAAAATAACGAATAGATTTAGGCAGTCGATTTAATTTCGGCAAGATACTCAATGTAATCGTATCTTCTTTTAAAAATTGATCCAACCATTTTTTTTCATCTTCTTCGTTACTATATTCTAAAATATAAGTATAAGCCACTCCGTACTGCTGAAACAAACGATGCGCTATCTTCAAACCATCCCACGCCTCTGTTTGATTGGTAATATTTTTGATCCCTTGAAAAATAACATGCTCTGTTTTACTGGGTGTATAAAACTGAAATGAAGCACTAGGCAGAGTCAGCTGTTCAAAATTAGGAATTCTACGATAAAAAGCCTCTTTAATAGCATTTCTGAGGCGACTATTGCCCGCATCAACAGCAGTATAAGCCATTAATAAATCGGTCAGCATATTGTCTAACAAAGCGTTGTCTTTAGATAATTGGAGTGCCAAAGCAATATTCTCATTTTGATTGCTCTGCAATAATTCCAGTAATTTTTGACGATGTTCTGCCAACCAATCGGCAGGCTGCTTCGGAGATAAAAAGGCTAATGCTTCTTTTTCTGATACAAAAAATAAATCGTCGTGCAAGAGTTCTAAGAGTTGTTTGGTGATCGTCCTTCCTAAGACCACATGTGTTGTCGTAGGTTCTATTTGATTGAACAAGATGTTTGGATTATCTAAACTCTCTATATCCATCCATTCTGTTGTTCCTAAAATGCTAATGTTACTTTCTTCTTTTAATGGTTTGGAATACGTTGTAGTGATGTATGTTCTTACGACTTGAGAAAAGGTAACGTAATTGACTAATAATAGAGGGAGTACATCTGCCCGACTTTGCAAACAAGTTTCTGTAAACAATATTTCAAAAGCAGCTTTTTTAGTTTTCAAGGTTGCTTTTTGCTTCGTTAGATGCCTCAATACTTTAAAAAATAAATCTAAGCGACGGGTGGGTAGTTTTAAGCGGAACTCCAAATCCAATTGCTTCACTTTTTGTAGTTGTTCCATTTCTAACAATACTTCGGGGAAAGTCTCAAAACGATTATTGGTACAACTCAAATTTTTTAGCTTTTTGAGCTTAGCGAATGTAGAGGGCAGTTTTTCTAAAGGATTGAAGCCCAACTCTAACTGTTCTAAGTTTTGTAATTGCTCTATTTCTATTGGCAATGTTTGTAAGCCATTGCCTTTTAAATTAAGTGTTTTAAGTTGGGGCAACTGAGTCAAAACGATTGGAAATGAGTTGAGTTGATTATTGGCAAGATTGAGTGTTTCTAAATTTTGTAATGCTTTAAAGTTGGAAGGCAACTGTTGTAACTTGTTGTGTGATAGATCTAAATGTCGCAATTTATTAAATTGAGTGATACACTCGCCTAAATCTTCTATCTTGTTATAACTTAAATCCAAGTTACAAACCCAAGCTGCGTTTTCCTGGATATAGTCAGGAATTTTATCTACATTTTGATTAGAATGAACAAATAAAATGTCTTTGTTAGAATACTCGTCTGCCATAATGTGTACAAGATTGGAAATAGCGGATGCTGATGATTAAAAATACCTATTTTTATGAGAATAATCATTTTTATTCGTCTACATTTATTTTATATTTGCTTAAACAACTTCCACATATCCAATCTTTAAAATTCTATTTTATGAAAAAAATTCTTGTCCCCACTGACTTTTCTGAAAATGCAGACAAAGCATTAGACTTTGCCTTGGCTCTAGCAAACAAATTCAATGCAAAATTGCGTCTGGTACATACTTACAACACAAGTGCCCCTGCTGGTCATTTGGGCAGCATTAATCGTGTCGTCAAGGAGGACAGAGAAAAAGAAATGGCAGCTTTTGTTAAAGCAACCCAAGAAAGTATTTCTTTTGATTTGGATATAAAAGGACGTTGTAAAAAAGGGTATCCAGTAGAAATGATTGAAAGCGAAGCGGAAAGAATTGATGCCGACTTAATTATTATGGGTACCTTAGGTGCATCAAACCTTAGCAAACAGGTCATGGGAAGTACAGCGAGTAAGCTAATCAAACATACCCAATTCCCTGTTTTGGCAATTCCTAGAGATACGCACTATTCTGATATTAAGAATATTGTTGTTGCTGTTGATGCCTTGACTATGTCTGTCCTAAATACGTTGAATCCAATGATTGACATTGCTCAAAAATCTAACCTCAATATAGAGTTGGTGCATGTGTCTAATCAACAAATTCATACTGACATTGATCCAACCATCAAAGAATATTTAAATGGCTTGGCTGTTCCTTTTAATTACACAAAAATTCAATCTGACCAAATTTTGGAAAGTATTCTCACATTTGCACATGAAAAAGGAAATAGTGTCCTGTGCTTAGTCTCTAGACAGCGTGGCTGGTTTGAGAACTTGTTCCATAGTAGCGTCAGTCAACAAGTTGCTTTGAAGTCTGATTTGCCTTTGTTGATTTTGCAAGATCAGAATGCTTAGATAGCAATTTTCAACTCTAATAATAACTCTACAAATGGTGATTTTCGTCTATGAAAATCGCCATTTTTTTATAGTAACGTCATTAGCTTAAATTATATTTTGTACTAGATTTGACAGTTATTCTCGGTTTGTAAAAAGTTTAATATGATAGCTAAAAATGCTGTTTTTTTGTTCTTTTACTGCGTGAGCCTTCGGGTTTTCTATTTTTTATAATGCCAGAGGTCCTTCGGATTGCTTCCCTTCGGTCGCAACTATAAAAAATCACGAAAACTTAGCCAGATGTCATAACAACGGCAAAGCCCTCATGCAATAATTTTCCATAATACCCAACAAGCAAATCAATTGTAAATAAATGATAGTTAGCCTATTATTAATTTTATCACAAAAAACATATTAAAAAATAAACAAACCGAGAATTGCTGTAGATTTGATGAATCTAAATTCAAAAGATTGACAAAATGCTGAGTAATAGTGCGGAATTCTTACTTAACACTTTGATTGTTTATATGTTAAGAAATGCTAAAGTTTTGACACCTAGGAACAAATTGGGCTCTTTCTGTAGTTTGTATAGTGGTTTAGAAAACGAGCATAGGCTCTAATCTTGACTCTATGGTTAAATACAAATTTATATTGTTCATTTACAATAACTAACACCCCACACACTAGAGTCGTGTATCACAAACGTTGGTTATACAAAACAACTCAAATTATGTCAACCAAGTATCAAAATTCAAATACACAAGCATTCTCAACCTTAGCCTGGATTTCTTTTGGCGTTTCTTTCATTGGAATGGTCATTGGGCTAATTTATCTACAAATGGATATCTATCAAAAAGCCTTTATTGGAATGACCTATCTATTCAGTATTTCATCTTGTTTTGTATTGGCAAAAGTGGTTAGAGACAAGCAAGAGAGTGAAGATTATGTCAAAAAAATAGAAAATGCTAAGACCGAGCAGATGCTCAGCAAATACATTGGCACAGAAGAAAGTTAAATCAAAATATCATTTTCAGACGCTCCTAAGCTTTGCTCTTAGGAGCGTCATTTTTTTTATGACATAAAGCCACAGCTATCTGAGCTGCCAACTGAGCATTGTTATAAACCAACTCTATATTCGACGCTAAACTTCTCCCTTCGGTCAATGCTTTCACCTTTGCTAGTAGAAATGGGGTATTCTCTTTTCCTTTAATTCCCAACTGCTTGGCTTCTTCTATTGCTAATTCAATATTTTGCATCATATAATCGTAGTCTAGCTCTTTTTCTTTGGGAATAGGATTGGCAATAACGACACCTCCATCTAGTCCCATGCGCCACTTTGTTTCTAAAAAATCAGCTATAGTAGTCGGGTGATCCAGTTGATAGTCCACAGCAAAGCCACTTTTTTGAGTATAAAAAGCAGGCAATTCTTGGGTTCGATACCCCACAACAGGCACTCCATGCGTCTCCAAATATTCTAACGTCAATCCTAAATCCAAAATAGCCTTGATTCCAGCGCAAACTACTGCTACATTTGTTTTTGCTAGTTCTTGCAAATCAGCAGAAACATCAAAAGAAGTGGCGGCACCACGATGCACACCTCCTATACCACCAGTGGCAAAAACCTCAATACCAGCCATTTTTGCCGCTATCATCGTCGACGCAACTGTTGTTGCTCCATCTATTCCTTGAGAGATCAAATAAGGAATATCTCTTCGACTAGCCTTAACAACAGCTTGCCCTTTTTGTCCCAAATATTCGATTTCGGATTTTGTCAACCCTACTTTGAACATGCCATCCATAATGGCAACGGTAGCAGGAACAGCTCCATTCTTTCGAACCAAACGCTCTACTTCCATAGCCGTTTCTAGGTTCTGAGGAAAAGGCATTCCATGCGAAATAATGGTAGACTCTAATGCTACTACAGGTTGATTTTTTTGAATAGCATTGCTTACTTCTTCATTAATTTCTAAATACGGTTTCATTGATAAGAAATTGTAAAAAATTCTATAGAATAAACTGTCGTAACAATCAAACAGTAGTTTTTCGTGAGCGCTGCGCTTTTAGTTAGCTTTGTTACTCCCTGCGAACCGAGCTATTGATCCAATAGTTATATACTAAAAAGGGAGTTTTTCACTATACACAGGTATTTTTGCTTCAAATAGCCTTTTCAATTTTTCTAAAATCTGATTGTCGCTTTTATTTTCAATTACTCTCCCATCAATCACCACAATCGGAGTCAACTCCCCCATAGTTCCAGTACAAAAAACTTCATCAGCACCATAAAACTCTGTCAGAGAAAGATTTTTTTCTACAATTGGTATCCCCGCTTCATGCGCAATTTCAATAATTAGTCCTCTTGTTATTCCATGCAAACAGGCATCTGCGTGAGGCGTATAAAGACATCCATTTTTAACCATAAAAATATTGGTGCCATTTAATTCTGCCACAAATCCATAAGCATCTAACATTAGAGCGGCATCTGCTCCAGCTACATTCGCTTGTATTTTTGCTAGGATATTGTTCAATAAATTGGCATGATGAATTTTAGAGTCCAAATGACGTGGAGAGTTACGTTGTATGTGTGCTGTGATAATTTTAATTCCATTCTTATTATCATAAACCAGTGGCTTCCATTCAGCTAATACAATCAAACAAGAACCATATTGATTCAATCGAGGATCCATTCCAGAAGTAATTTTTTCCCCTCTTGTCAAAGTTAAACGAATATGCACATCATCCTTCATTCCATTGGCTTCTAAGGTATCAAAGATGGCTTTCTTAATAACAGCTTTGGACGGAATATCTACAAATGCCAATGTTTTGGCGGAAGTATGCAACCGATCTAAATGCCTATCCAAACAAAAAATCCCCCCTTGATAAACTCTCAAACCTTCCCAGACCGCATCTCCTCCTTGTACAGAGCTATCAAAAACAGAAACTTTAGCATCTCCTCTAGGATACAAGCCATCTTTTACATAAACTTGAATGTCTTTATTTTTGGGATTGAGTTTTTGTAACATATATTTCTTGTTTTAGAAGTGAATAGAATACTCTTTTAGGAACTATTTACAAGGTTATTATCACTCTACACGAATAGCATGTGCATACATTTTGTCGTAGTAAGGTTTTAATTCTTCGTATAAGGGAATTAGATGAGGAGGCAATACTCGGTCGCTTGTTTTTTGCTTTTTAAATCCTGTTGTTTGATGTACGTTAGCATACCAATATTTTGCCCAGACACCATCTTCGGGAATCGGTCCCGCATCCCAAGTTAACATCTCTTCATAAAAAGGAATTTCACAAGCAGTACAAAGCTTCTGCAATGCCAGTCTAGGATTCACCAATAAAGCACTAGAATCTAGTACAATAGGTTGTTTCCCTTTTGATCTGAGTTGCTCAAAAAGCTCATATTGTCGAATGGTTGCTATTTCTGATGCTTGTGGCATTTCAACTACCTGTGCATAAGAAGCTATAATTTGCTTAGGATTTCGAATGTAAATTATATTCCACAGTTGCTCTAAAAATCCTTCGTCCATCTCCTTAATATGACTTGTCATATTTTTTATAAACAAAATGGGTTCTACATAATTTCCAAAAATAATTTTTTGAACAACTTCTTGAGAGTTTTGACTTTGGCTACTTAATACAGCTGCTCGACCAGGATGGTCAATGTCCGTACAAGAAAGATAATAGGCATATAATGGCTCATCAACAACTTTGGTATCTGCTCGTTGTGCAAAAGAATACATGAGTGCTGTTGATAAGTTTCGAGGACTTGATATCAAATTAATTCTCTTTGTGGTAGCCATAAACCAGTATTTTTATTTCATGAAATGGAATTGCCTCAACACATTTACTTATGGTTACCTCGTAGTTGTTCCTTCGTTTCTACAATTTTTACGCTCCTTTGAGAACATCCAAACAACTCCAACATAGTTTCTTTTCATATTTCATCTCCAAACAGAACTATAAGAACTACAAATCAAAACACTACACTTACCAAAAATAAATCTATGAATTAAAAATAAACTTTTTTGGGGGATATTTTCCACAACTTCGACTTCAAAATAAAAACAAAATACAAATACAAACGATCATGGGTTTCAACAGCTTGCTTTTCTTGTCATTATTTTTGCCTCAATTTATAATCATCTTCTTTTTTAATAAAAAGAACATTCAAAATACTGGCAAAAACAAAGGTTCTTATAATACAGCCAATGCCATTCAAGGACTTATTTTTGCGCTCCTAACAACAATCGTTAGTCCTCTTATATTAACTTCCGAGTACAGTTTGGGAGGCAATAATACTGTTGCTACTGATATTATGATACACATTGCTTTGAGCTTTTTTACTTGCCATATTATCTTTATTATTTTGGCAAAAAACATCACTTCAGAGATTACTCATCACGTAATTTGTATGGGGGCTTTATTGTATTCTTTAGTTACTCAAACCTTTGGACAAGATTTAATTTTGACCATTTTTTTGGGAGAAATAACATTTACTCATTATGCTAAAATAGTTGCCAAAAACATGAATTGGAATACTTTAGAGCATCAATTAAATGAAATTTTCTTCTTCTCATTCTCTTTCATTAGATTGTTTATCTTTCCTGTTTATTTATACACGTTTATTACCTATGCTTCTGCGCCAATTTCACTTAAATTATTTGCCGTCGCTTTTGTTGGATTAGGAATTTATTATAATAACATTATTGCCAAGAACAGAGCATCGTCTCAAAAGAAAAAAATGTCTTTAAACTAGTTTTTTACCAAAACAAATGTTCTTAAAAAATTGCCAATGATACTCAAAAACAGAATTCCTTTTATGATAAGTTATAGATTTGCTTTTGTTGTATAAATACTAGCTATTCTGATTTTTTAGTTTTATTTTTGTTGCCTAGATTAAGCACACTAGTATTGTTTGCTAGCTAGTTATTAACAATCATAGTCCGCTAATAGCTCCCTTATGTTACTTGCTACACTGCGTGAGCTTAGTTTTTTAGCGAACTAATGTAACAAACAAAAATCAATTATGTTATGAGTAGTTCATCTATTTTGCGTTACAAGGCAGACTACCGAACTTTAGTATTTGTTGCCCTTTATTATATAATCGCTTATGCAGGTTTTTGGGTTTACTGGCAATATCCTGAATTTCGTACATGGGGTGTTGTAGTACCTTGGGTAATCCTTACAGCTTTCCTGTCTTTTACCTGTGCCGTTATTGTCCACAATACCATCCATGCTCCTATTTTTCATAAGAAATCGCATAACAAACTCTTTCAGTTTGTATTGAGTTTAGCGTATGGATATTCTGTAAGTGCCTATGTTCCTGGTCACAACTTTAGTCATCACAAAGAAACACAAACTGCCAAAGATAATATGCGAACGTCCAAAGCACGTTTCAAATGGCATTTTCTTAATCAATTATTCTTCTTTTTCATAGTAACGCCTGACTTGCTAAAAGCGGAGAAAAAGTTTGTAGCAAAAATGAAAAATGACAAAAGAGAGTGGTACAATCAGTGGTTGGCAGAAATGATTATAGTAAATGTTGTTCGTATTGGATTATTGTTCGTCAATTTCCCTGCAGCGGTAATCTTCATTTGGGGACCACATATTTATGCTGCTTGGGGTATTGTAGGAACGAATTTATGGCAACACGATGGCTGTGATATGGATGATAAATATAACCACTCCCGTTCTTTTCATGGTGGGTTGCTAAACTTCTTTTTGTTTAACAATGGTTACCACGGCGCTCATCACGACCGTCCATCGTTGCATTGGAGCTTGTTGCCAGCATACCACGAAAAAAATATTGCTCCATATGTACATCCGAACTTGAATCAAAAAAGTATGATTAAATATTTGGTCAAGGCTTATGTTTATCCTGGTAAGCGAGTGAATTACGATGGCAGTGCTTATGTGCTGGAAGAAAAAGTAGAAGATATAGACTGGGTTGCAGAACTTGGTGTCAACGATCAAGCACACAAATATGATTTTGGCGCAGAGGCTAGCTCTATTGATGATATTTTGAGTACAACAGATACAAAAGAGAAAGAGCCCAGCAAAGTGCTCTAAACTAAAGAGTAGTAAAATGACACAGGGAGTATAATCTTTAATTAGAATTATGCTCCTTTTTTATATCCTTTATCAGACTTGGCAAACAGACTGATGAAAAAATGTTAAAGTCTCTTAGATTTTATTTTTTGGTCTTGAGTTTGTTAATTTTCCCTTCTATTAGAATACGTATTTGCTAATTTTTTTAGCGAATATTATTAATAATAAGGCATAGAGAATTTGGATAAAAAATTTCATTCTTATTTTTTATCTTTATTTTATAACATAATTTCTAAAATTCCCCTTCGATTGCTATTCAACCACCAATAGTAATTAGAAGTGGTCTTTAAAAGTTAAACTATAAATATGAGTACATCTATCTTACGCTATAAAGCCGATACTCGCACACTATTATTTATCTTAGCCTACTACTTGGTAGCTTATGGCGGATTTTTTTCTTTTAACTACTTCTATGAATTTGCTTTCTATAGTGTACTATTACCTTTGTGTATAACAGCCTGTGTACTTTGCTTCTGTACAGCTGTTATTATCCACAATACTGTTCACGCTCCTATATTTGTAAAAAAATCACATAACAAAATTATGCAATATGTCTTGAGTTTTTGTTATGGTTATTCTGTCAGCGCATTCGTACCAGGACACAACTTTAGCCACCACAAGGAATTAGAAACCCCCAAAGATGCTATGCGAACCTCCAAGGCTCGTTTCAAGTGGCATTTATTAAATCAACTTTTTTTCTTTTTTCTAATTACAGGAGGTGCGCTCAAATATGAATTGAAATGGGCTGCCAAAATGAAGAAAGAAAAGCCTCAATGGTACCGACAATGGTTGTTGGAATCCGTTTTGGTTAATGTCCTTAAAATTGCTACCCTATTTATAAACCTACCTGCTGCAATTATGTTCATTTGGATTCCCCATTTTTATGCATTATGGGCCTTAATGGGAGTTAATTTATGGCAACATGACGGCTGTGACCCCAATCACAAGTACAATCACTCTCGCACTTTTACAGGAAAAGTAATGAATTGGTTTTGTTTTAACAACGGCTACCACGGTGCGCACCACGATCGCCCATCGTTACATTGGAGTTTATTACCAGAATATCACAACAGAATGATTGAACCCCATATTCATCCTAACTTGAGTGTTAAAAATATGCCTTTGTACTTTTGGAAGACCTATATTTACCCAGGCAAGCGATTAAACTATGATGGAACGCCTCATGTTCTTGCTCCCAAAGTACCTGATGAAGATTGGACCAAAGATATTTTTGTTAATGATCGCTCCTACAAATACGACTTTGGAGCAGAATCAGCTTCTGTTGATGCCATGCTTGATATAACAGATGGTGCAGAAGAAAAAGAAACAAAAAAAGAATTTGAAAGTATTGCATAAATGCGATAAGCAAAAATTGACTAAAAATGTTGGGCTGTTCGTACAGTTTCAACATTTTTTTTATTTCTAATGCCCTACGCTCAAACATATTGTTCTCGCTGCACAAAATAATGTTCTTTCGCATTATAAAACAAGTACAAGTATTGATCTTCACCTATAAAGTCTAAAACACGTACTTGCCCTACAAATAGCAAGGCATTTCCATCGGCATCTTTAGGTGTTGCGTCTTCTTGAATCCACATGGGGATTTTTCCAAAGCACTTAATCAAAAAATTAATCGGCTGTGCTTTTGGTAATAAATTTTCTAATTGATTTTTTTGATAATCTTGAACAAAATATTGATACTTCGCAGCTGCTTTTTCTTGGTATTTTTGATAAGAGTCTGAAAGCTCTAATAAGTTCATTTTAGATTGTAAGGCATACTTATTATCAATAACATCAAAGCCCAAAGAATAGTCGTCGCAGTAAGCGGTATGGAACCTAACAAGACGTGTATTTTCTTCTACCTCTCGATAAACATAAATAAAGTGTCCATAAAAATTCCAGTCAGGATTGAGCAAACTCATTTTGATTGAGCAAAGTGGATAAAATACTTGTCGGTGAAGTAAACTTACTTCATGAAAAACGTCTTCTAGTTTTGGGAAAAAAATTACTTGATCAGTATCAATAGCAATCCCATCGTACCGAAACAAGAAACCAGTCTCTTCATTAGGTTTTTTTTTTCTTCTAAACCATTTCATTATACTAGAATGAGATTCTAAAACTTATGAACAACCCAATAATTCTTTTGCATTTTCTTTAGCTACTTCTGAAGGTGGATTTCCGCTCAGCATTTTTGCAATTTCCAAAATACGCTCTTGCTGATTAAGTTCACTAACAAAAGTAGTTGTTTTATTTCCTGATACTTTCTTGCGAACAAAATAGTGTGTATTTGCTTTCGCTGCAATTTGAGGAGAATGTGTGATAGAAATCACCTGATGTTCAGCCGACAGAGCTTGTAAAATAATCCCCATTTGTAAAGCAACTTCACCAGAAACGCCTGAATCTATTTCATCAAAGATGAGCGTTGGCAATGGAATTGCACTAGCTACCAAAGATTTGATACAAAGTGCTAATCGAGACAACTCACCACCTGAAGCAACGCCTTTAATTTCTTCTAAACGGCTACCTTTATTGGCTGCAAATAAGAAACGTAAGCGATCAATCCCCGATGGCATGTATTCTTTGGTTTGAACAATTTCTACCTCCAAGCGAGCATATTGCATGGATAATTGTGCCAAGCGTTTTTGAACAGACTTCTCAAACTTTCCTTTTACTTTTTGACGTTTTTCAGAAAGTTTTTTACCAATTTCAAGTAATTGTTGCTCGTGCTGTCGCACCTTTGCGTTTAGGTTTTCTATGCGATCTGAAATATCCTCAAAGCCTCCTAATTTCTCCGTCAATTCATCTCTAAACGCAATTAACTCTTCGTCGTCTTGTACATGGTATTTGTTAATCAAATTAAACAAAACAGACAAACGCTCATTGACCTCCACCAAGCGTTCCCCATCATGTTCGGTTTCTTCTGCAATGATGTGAAATTGATTCCCTAATTCTTCTATTTCTAACAACACAGAATCAAACTGCTCCAACAATTTCGGTAAATTAGGATGAAACTCTACCAAACTAGAAGCGGCATTAGACAAATCCGTTAATTGGCTACAAATTGAGTTTTCATCTTCATTAATATGCATCGCCGCCCCCCCTAAAATGCGTTGAATATCTTCTGCATTATTCAAACGACGCTGTTCCATTTCCAAAGCCTCCATCTCCCCTGCTTGCAATGCTGCTTCTGTAAGTTCGTTTAATTGATATTTAAGGAAGTCTGTTTCTTTATTAGCATCTTGGCTCTGTTGGATTAATTTAGCTAAGGTACGTTTGGTTTGCTCATAAGCTCCAAATTCCTTTTGATACTTTGCTAACAATTTTTTATTATCAGCAATAGCATCAATTACTTTGACCTGAAAAACAGGGTCATGAATATCTAAGGTATCAAACTGTTGGTGTAAATCAATCAACTTATTGCTCAATTCTTTTAATATCCCCAAACGTACAGGAGTATCGTTGACAAACGCCCTTGATTTTCCAGAAGGTGTAATTTCTCGACGCAAAGAGGTTTCTGCTTCATAATCTAAATCATGTTCTTCAAAAAAACTTTCTAAACCATAAGGAGAAACATCAAATATCCCTTCTACAATACATTTACTATCTTGTTTATAAAGTACTTTTGTATCAGCACGCTTCCCCATAATAAGCCCCAAGCCACCCAACATAATGGATTTTCCTGCGCCCGTTTCTCCTGTAATAATGGTTAGGTTATTTGAGAAATTAATGACCAATTCCTCGATAATAGCATAGTTCTGTATGGTTAATGTCTGTATCATTTCTTTTGAGTGTTTGTACGAAACAATGACTGTAAAACAAAAATACAAAAATGTGCTACAAATGACACAAATTGTTTTAAAATATTTTTCTATAGCAGCTTATTTTCTGTCGGCTATTCTAATTTTTTAGAATTTTTAGGATTCCTTGATCTCCCATATCTAGGATATACATTCCTTGAGGAAAGTCTGATAAATCTATTTCTTCTACTTTAGAAAATATTTTTTTTTGCAATAGCATTCGCCCATACAAATCAAAAAGTTTACACTCTACTAAATCCATCTCCTCTTGTTCCACAATCAAACGGTCTTTTACTGGATTGGGATATGCTCTTAGAGACGTTTCAAACACATTAACTTCCTCCACTTCAAGAATTCTAAAACAGCCATTTCCATATATAAGAACATTATTATCATTGACACAATTCATCTCCAACCAAAAACCAAAAAAAGTAAATAAGGGCGAGAAAAAACCTTGCGAACTTCCAATTCCTTCAATATAAAAATGACCATTATCGAACATCCACTTTTTTCGTATGACTCCATTTAATAGAACCTCATTTGTAATGGTATCGACCACAATAGGACTGCCATCTGTTGTGTAAGTAGAATTTAATGTATCACCAATATTCAAAGAAAAATCAAACATCAAAACTTCACTAGTTTCCCAAGGTTCTAAAATGTAGGTTTTCCTAGCATTAGTATCTTCTCTAATGTAGGTTTTAAAAATGGTTATACTAGTATCCAAATAAAAAGAAGGAGATGGATTATAAACCACAATAAGAGGATGATAAAATAATTTGTTATACAAGTGATTTCCTATCAAGGTATCTCCATCAAAAAAGTATCGATAGCCACCATCATAAATATACAGATTCTGACTATTTCCTTCTGATGCATCCCAATATGCATTCTCTTTAACCAAAGGAGCATAGAGTTGGCATACAGCAACAGTAGTTCCAGCTATTAGAAAGATAAAAACAAAAAGTAATTTGTACATAATTTCATTGTTTATAGGTTATTATAACTATCGCTTCACAAACTGCTCACGACCAATCAATTCCCCCTCTTGTCGAACTTCCAATACATACACCCCCGCCACCAAACCCGACACGGGAACAATATAGGTCTTATCCGACTGATCGTAGGTTGTATAACGATGCAACACACGCCCTTGCAAATCCACCACACAAAAGGTCAATTCCTCCTTTGTTGTTTTATTATAATAATGCACATTCAAATAATCTGTGGTAGGATTGGGGTACAACAACAAAGAAATTGCCCCTTCTTGCTCTAGCGGCAGCACGCCTGTTGTGGTATGGCAACCTGGTACTAAGCAGCCCTGTTCGTCCAATTTTATCAACCAACCTTGCTGAAAAATAATCGGATTGCTAGGAATCGTATCTACTCCATTTGCTTCTCCACATACTAAAAAACCTCCGTCGGGGGTTCGCTCGGCATCATAAACTGTGTGCCGTGCATTCGCTGTACTTAAATACTCGTAATCTCTGCTCCAAATACTGTCTCCTTGAGGCGATAGTTTCACAATTCGCCCGTGTACTATATTATAAGTTGGATTGGATGGAGGATATAAACGGACTACCGTTCCAATCGCCACTAAACTACTATCTTCTAGTTCTATTATTTTTTGAAAATTAGCCGTCGTCAAAGCATCTGAATGAAATTTAGTTCCCCATAAAAAGTTCTGAGCACTATCTAGTTTATAGACATAGGCTTCTTGAATAGGAACAGCATATGTTCCCGTTGGATTTAGCCGTTCACTTCCCCATGCACTCGCAACTACCAAGCCGCCATCTTTGGACAAAATCAAGTCATTCACACCATGTATTTGTTGGTTATTGGGGCTTTGGTAAGTCCAAATCGTATTGCCTAGGCTGTCTATTTTTTCTAATTTGCTCCGTACTGTGTAGTTCATTTGTACGCCACTTAGGTTGTCTTGTTGATAGCCAATTATGTAGTGATTGTCATTCGTAGCGTGAACTCGAGGATTATGCTCTACATAGTTTAATGTTCCTCTTGTTATATTGAGCTCTTCATTGCCACTTTGATCAACTTTAATAATACCAATATCGCTAGCTCCTCCTTGTGTATTATCAATTGAACTCACAATAACATAACTACTATCTGAACTCATCGCCATATCATCTGGTCGAATAGAATATCCTGACGCATTGGGATTGTAATAAAAACTAGACCATATAAGATTCCCCATACTTTCATATTTTAAAACCCCACCCATCATGTCTTGAATCGTATCAAAACGATACGCTGATAGTACTAAATTTCCATCATGATTTGTTTGTAGAGAAGGTGCCCATGTTTCATTAGAGAACAAACTGTCTAGTAATATTTTATAGAATAACAAATTTCCAAGGGTATCGTATTTTGCGAACACAGCACTAAAATTACAATTATCCGCACTGTCTCTTGCTCCACCTGTAACATAATAACAAGAGTCGGTCACTTCCAAACTTGTTAAGATAGTATTTCCACAGCCCAATGTCATTCGTTTATTAAAGGTAGTTATTTGAGCTATGCTATTATAATAGCAAAAACAACATAATACAAGATAAATAATTCGCATAAGAAAAAGATAAAAGCCTATTTCTACACAAGGCAGAAATAGACCATCAATGATACATTATTTTTGAATAACAATTTTAAAGACTTTAGCTTCTTGCCCCTCACAGAATAGTGTCGCAAAATAAATTC
>NZ_JHBV01000017.1 GCF_000724545.1 Aureispira sp. CCB-QB1
TTAGCTTTAATATCATTCGTAGCGATTGTACCCGCTTTTCTATCGCTCACTTGCGTCGTCACATTCCCCAAGTGGTCAACAAGGTCGTACTCTTTTATACCTAAGGCACGTTCTCCAAAATCAAATGTTGAATTTGTAGTACTAAGCTTCGTATTCACATCCCATCCTGCATAAGATTCAGCTGTTGATAAATCTGTATAATTATTAGTAAACAATCTTGTATTGTTATTTATACTACCTATACGGTCAGAACCGTATAAAAGTTGCTCTTGTATGCTATAAAATGTTCTATAAGGATTTAATCTACTGCTTGCTGTAAATTCGTATCCTCGATTATAAATACTCATTTTATTACCACTCGCATCACAAACATAATAAGTATTTTTCCATGTAGTAGGATTATCAATAACTTCTTTCCATATTTTAGCCACTCTATTTCCTGTGGCATCATATAAATACTCTAAATGACTTATTTCAGTCATTGTCCCCCCTATTTGCTCTTTTATAGAAACAGTTTTTACTTTACCTGTATTGAGCCACGTAATATCTGTAGTTCTATTATTAGGATTATTGGGTTCTACAATTTGAATAATTGAACCTCTAGCATCATAGATATAAGTTTGATCATCGATATCGCCTAAGTTTGCAGTACTTCCAACAGCATCTTGTATCGCAGTAAGTTGGTTATTTTCTAATTGCCCTGCTCCATTCAAATTGTATTGATAGCTAATATCATCTATTAATTGCCCTCCATTTGTTCCATCATATCGTTTCAGGGTTTCTATATTACCATTGGCATCATAAGTGTAAGCCGTTTTAAATTGGTTATTAGCAATACCAAATGTTGGTGTATTACCGAGATTAACAATACTTAGTTCACTACCCAATATTCTATTTAGATTGTCGTAACTAAAGCTACGTTGTGTGAGCTTTTCTTGATCATTAAGAATTGAGCTACTCTCTGTTGTTCCATTTGACCAATAAGTGATGTTACCATTATATAACTCTTGGCTGTTATAGCTAATTGCTTCGTTGATACTATTGTAACCGCCAGCGCCATTGTGACTTTGACGAGCATAATCTCCTTGATAATATCCTAAAGAAAAACCCCATACATCTTTTTGTACGTCATTATTGGTGCTACTAGAATAGCCGTCTTGACCAGGGTCATTTAGCTGATTTTTAGTAGTATTAGTATTTCCATTTTCATACTTGTCCAAATAAGGATGATTGATAGCTTTCAACCAGCCATGTATGGTATAAGTGTAATCAATTCCTTGAATTTTATCATCTCCAATTTC
Source organism: Aureispira sp. CCB-QB1 (assembly GCF_000724545.1). GTDB lineage: Bacteria > Bacteroidota > Bacteroidia > Chitinophagales > Saprospiraceae > Aureispira. The sequence continues at coordinate 1,302 of NZ_JHBV01000017.1, forward strand.
TTTACGTTTTAGTGGACCATGTTCATAATAAGCATATCTGGCATCACTATCCCATACAATATCATCTTTAGAGGTTTCTACATTGATAATACGGTTTTGTTCATCATATTCATAACGATGATAAAAACGATCAATTGCTAGTTCATTATAACAAACTTTATTGACATTTCTAGAAATTAGATCGTATTCCATGCGAATATAGTTATCTCCTAAACCAGGAATATAGGTTCTAATCCATTCGACATTACCATGTGGATCATAGCTATATGTTGTGGTTGTAATAGCATCCTCATTACTACCACCATTCCAAGCTTCTGTGTAACTTACCCTATTTCTTAAGTAACGCTGCTCTTGTACTCCTATACCATGATAAGTGGCATATACAATATTTGGAGAAGTGGCTAAAATATGTTTGTCACTATAATGTGTTTTAACCCATTCTGTTTTATTAATGGTTGGAATATCTTGAGGAAAATCAAGGGTATTCCTATCTGTTTGTCCTTGTCCTGTAATGTAAGCTGCATAAGAACCATTGGGCACTTCCATTTCTCCTTGTTCAATAACTCTATTTAAACGATCGTATTTAATATACGTCATTCGCTCTGGGACAAATGCTTCTTGACGAGCATCTTGAGAAAAACGAACCAAACCGTCTGAACGAAAAGCTTGTTTTACAAGACCTGCATCAGGTGAGGTCGATTCTATACTTCTTCCTGCTGCATCATAAGCGTAAGTTGTAACCAAAGTATGATTAGGAAGGGCTTTACTTGGTACTGTTTGAGTTTGATTATTTCTATATTCTTTATGCTCAGTTATCTCTGTTCCTGTTAGAAAATCTACTCCTGCTGGTGGTACAGTCCTTGTTAGCTCTCCTCTGCGATTATAGTAATATAAAGTATAATGATGATATTTTAAATCATAACTTAATTGTGTTTTATCTGCAATGTCATCTACTTTATCACACCTATTCTCATTTAGCGCATCCGAAAACTGATCTACAGCAGCTTTGATTTGCGTTTCCATATTATCTGCAATAACCTTTGCTTTTATTTCAGTTTCATCTGGTGTATTGTCAGTAATGATATTTACTCCGTTACTACCTTGTTTTTCCCATCTAAAATACATAGTAGGTAGTGTTGTGCTTTGTGGAGTGATTTCAATTGTGCTACTGCTAGTCACTTGACAATTATTCTTATCTGTTACAACAATAGAATAAATCCCTGGAGCCAACTTATTTTCAGTATAGTTTACCCCAGCTTGTGCTACTTGTGTATGGGCAACTTCAATACTACCAATCACAACATCTACCAAGTTTCCAGCACCATCATCTTGTTGCTCTACTTGCAATAATTGCCATCCAACCACATAAGGTCCTGTTCCTCCACTAACTTGAACTTCTCCTCCACAAGCTATTTGTGGGTCTGTTCCACTATAAGGTTGAAAACTATTTATAGTTAGGACATTTGGTTCATTCACTGTTGCACTTGATGTACTTGTACAGCTATTGGCATCTGTAACTGTAACTATATAAGTCCCTCCCGATACATTATTCTGACTAGGACTATATACATTATTAGACCAAACATAGCTTATAATTGGTGCATTAGTATTAGATACGAATGCCTGAACCTTACCATTATTATCTCCATTACATAAAACATCTTCTGCATTTGTAGTCAAATCAAAGCCACTATAAATTGTGTAAGACTTATATAAGACACAGGTACCATCATTATTATTGGTTCCCGTTATGGTTACTTCGTATTCTCCAGGACTTAGCCCACTAATACTATTTCCACTAGAACCGTTTGACCAAGTATAATTTACTGTACCTATATCATTTGTAGTTAAGGTAATACTCCCGTTAACACCTGTACAAGCATGTGTTATTGCCTCGCTAGTGATTGTCAAAGGAGTATTTACAACTAAAAAGGTTGCTACACAAGGCAAACCATTACTTTGAGTTGCTGTAACGGTATAGGTTCCTTGAGTTAAGTTATTATTAATCCTATTCTGAACACCATTTGACCAAACAAAATCACTGTTATTTGCCGCCAATGTCTGCCCATTTTCATCTTGCAAATCTACTTCTAGTTTCCCTCCTGTTCCACAAGTTGCATTTTGTTGATTTAAAACAACCAATTCACTGCGTTCTATTGTGATAGATACAGAAGTGTTAGGACAATTAGCATTGTTGGTATTTAAGGTTACAGTGTACTCCCCAGGTAGCATATTAGAAAATAGACCATTACTACTTTGTGCTACTACTAAATTTGTATTAACATCTGTTACAACATAGCTATAAGTATGATGCGTTGCTTCTAAATTAGTGCTTACTCTAAATTCTCCTGTTCCACCGCAGCCTTCATTCTGAACATGCTCTACCACAAGCGTAGGGTTTATACTAGGCAAGGTAACCGTTTCCCTATGATTACAAGCAGAATAGTAACCATAAGTCGCATCAAGTTGATACGCCCCTTCGGGAAGAGGGCTAACTGTTTCTCCAACATACAGCCCTGAAGGTAAAGGAGCTAATGGCATCCAAGTATAAGTAGGAATAGATGAGGATGAACCTATAGGATACGATGCACCTTGTACAGATACAATACCATTTGAGCCGCATATAGCAGGACTTGTTGTGATAGTATAACTAGGAGGCGTACTATTAGCTTTTATGTTAACTTTTACAATATAAGAACAAGTCCTTCCTACCAAACTGGTTACCTCAATATGTATAAGATAACTACCTACAGGTAAATTCTTTGCTGTGGTTTGTAAATCTACTCCTGTATTAAGATCGTTATTAGTAACTACGACACCGGAAGGCATTGGTTGATGATTAGCATCAGTCCATACAATACTAGATGAACTTAATCTCCAAGCTAATTGATGTAAAGAAAAATCAGCTTCCCCGTTATTCCCTCCACAATAGGCATCTTTCTCATTTGGAGTCATAGGGATAGCACCAGTCCCTACAATAACTTGTTCCACGACGCTACAACCTCCATACGTTATAGTTACACTATAAGTACCTGCTTGTACATTATTCACCACCGAATCTGTTATTCCTACAGGGCGTTGGCTTGGTAGAATTTGTTCCCATTGATAACTTGCTAAATGTGCCATATGCGTACCATTACTCTTAACACTAACTCCTACCTGTCCTACACTTAATTGACAACGATCAGGTGAGGAAAACCCAGTAGCCACTAAAGCACAATAAGGAACAACAAATGTTTCTACAAGAGTACAATTTTCATAGGTAATTGTTACCGTGTATGTATCAGCACCTAGTTCGGATAATTCATTAAATCCATCAGAACCTAAGCCACCAAAGCTTGTTGAGCCATATGGATTGTTGGTGGTCTGCGAACTCCACTGAAACTCTATGTCACCTAAAGGTGCTCCCGAAACATTTACCATAATTGTCCCCAGATTTGCACTACCTTGCGCAGAGCTTACTTGTGTTCCAACTAGAGCGATTCCCTTATTATTGATCGTTATTACCTCTGTTCTAGTGCAATAATTATTACCAATTCCTCCATCCAAAGATATTTCCACGACATAGGATCCAGCTGTAAGACCACTCACTTCATAAATATTATTATTAAGTTGAATCACTGGATTGCTATTGGAAGGAGGAGAACTGATGATATTAAAGGCTAAATTCCCTATTAAGCCATTAGGCTCTATTCTAAAACTACCATCATTTCCATCGCACACTTCATCAACTGTAGTAATTTCAAGTTCTAGGTCATTGATGTTTTGTCCTACTTGTATCATTTTGGTAAATTCACAGCCTAAGCTGTCTGTTATTTTAACTTCATATGCCCCCACTGGAACTTCTGGTGTAATTGTACCATCACAAATCATTGAACCAATTGTTATAGAAGAACTTGCATTGCTAATAATTGTATGACAAGTATTGGGGCTTACTCCCGTTACTTCATAAGTATAAGGTGCTGTACCAAACAATGCATCAATTACTATATTCGAAGCACTTCCTCCTACACAAGGGTCTCCAGTAATAGCCCCTACAGAACAACTAATTGCCTCAGGCGTCTGAAAATACAACGTTTGAATTAAACATCCACTACCTGTTTTTATTTCTACATGAAAATTATTGCCAGGTTCTAAATATTCAATTTTAGACCATACTGTCACTTCCCTTAAACTTCCATCATTATTATACCAATGATATGCATAGGAAGAATTCCCCCAAAGAGCTGGTATGTCAGCCCCTATATCTGCACATTCCTGACCATAAAATCCAAAAGGTTTTACATTAACACTCCAATTACTATTTGGTTGGATGGGAGTATATTCAATGTTGTTTATTATTTTAGCACAACCTGCAACATCCATTATTTGTACTTGGTACTGATGTTTTGGACCAGAATTGCCACTTATATAAATCGGAACAGTTGGATTTTGACTATTAGGGCTATTAATTACAGCCCCAGTAGGTGATGACCACAAAAAAGAATGCCCTACGGTAGTACCACTAGTTGATAAAGTGATATCCATATTAGCTGCTGACGGGCTACAAAACTGCGGTGTTGTTGTCACATTATAATAGACATTAGCAACATAAGATCCTCTTGAAGGAGCTAATCTTTGCACATCTATATATTGTACAGTAGATAAGCTAGGATTCGTACTTGGGTAAACCTTAATATAATAACTGTTACGATAAGCAGTAGTTGTAAAATAAGCATCAATTGTCGCATCATTTGTTGCCGTATTATACGTTTCTAATATTGCCCCTAAAGCAGGGTTGCTACTCTGACCTCCTAGAGGATTGGGGTTAGCATATAACTCACAGGTGTAGCTTGTTCCTACTGAAAAGGGAGTAATATCAATTCTAACCTCTGTAGGAGTTCCTACCGATGTATTACAAGATGTTTTGTACCAACTCAAATTATATGTTGGTGCTTGTGCAGTTAGCAATAAAGGACAAAATAACAATAGCCCTATAAAAAGCACAGGTAATATTTTATATAGACAATTCATAACGAATGGCTTCTTGGTTTAATGGTTTGTTTATGGATAATTAGGGTGCTTGTTGTATAACTTTAACTTTTGAAGCTGGTGTAGTTCCACCTTGTTGGCTAAAATCTCCTGAGTTGTCACAATCCTCTTCATCAGCAGCATTATAGGCCTGTTCCAAGTGCCCTGTTGGATAAGGATCGCTAGGATTACATAAAGAAGGAAAATCAACTACAGGTCGCCAGCTTTTTACCTGTTCTATTAAATACTTTTGACAAGGAGTTCCATAAATAATATCACAAGCTTGAATAACGGTACCATTTGTCAATTGACAAGGAGGTGGATTGGTAATATCCGTATGGACGGAACATTGTTCTTGGCAAGCAAAGACCAAATTATCTACTAGTTTATCTACATCTTTTGCAGAAATATGACCAGGACAATCAGAACATCCTCCTATTGTATAACAACGAGTTTCCAGCGCTTTGATAATAGCTTCCTTAAATTCTACTCGTCTTGATTCACAAGCATTTTGGCAACTCCTAGCAAGTGGATTATCTTGAGGTGTAGGAGTTGTTAATGATCCATCTGTGTAATAAGGCTGCACTGCGATTGAACAAGCAGAGGGACTAGCTAAAACAATTGGGGAACTACCATCAAATAAATCGTTAGGATTGTCAAAATTATTAGGGTCAATTGTTAGTTCTTTACTACTAATAATCCGCTTCATAAACTCATGACGTTCTCCACAAGGCCATTGATCATGTCCTGAACTAGACAATACTCTTGGTTCGTCGCAAAATGGCGGATTAGAAGCTTGAACACCATTATATGGATAACTTAATTCACGTTCTACGCTTATATAATGAGTAGGCACGCTAAACGTCCCACTGCCAATTGTTAAATTGGTTCCGTTAGTTGTATTATAATTACTGAATGCTAGTTGAGTTGACGATTGATATCCCACAGGCATTTTATAATATTCATAATACTTAAATGCAAATACTGGATTATACGTTAATGGAAACTCTTTTTCGTCTAAAGGATCTGAATTTCTAGATAAAAAGTATTCTTCTATCTCACTTGTTCTAGTTGCACTGCTGTGTGTTTTAGTTTGGTTAATGGAACTAGGTACAGTATTTAAATAAGAGCCATACATAGGCATATCTAACGTATTGTAATTTATCGTAGGGTAAGTCGAACCATTTAAATGAGGACTAATAGGACTTCCAGCAGGCGCTGTTCCATTGATGTATTGCTCATAATCCTCATGATGGTCTGTTGTTACATACCCAAACGTAATCGAATTGCCATCGTATACAATTCTGGGATCAATTATTCGAGCAATTCTATATCCTGTGCACTCCAAAAATAAAGCAGGGATATTGTCAAAAGTCTGATCACTAGCTGTAATATCTGTAATATTAGGATCATTTTGAAAACCTCCAAATGGGTCATCTCCTAAAAATAGCGACAATAACCAAGGTATATTCGTTTCAAAGTCATCTTCCATTGTTCCTCCTCCATTTGGGTCATTGCCTTCTATTGCTTGGAATGGATCGATTGTTTGATGATTGAGCGATAAAATACTAGAAATGGAGGTAACACAAGTTTTCCAACAATCCCATACTTCCTTACAATCATATTGTACCGTATTATCAGTACTATTTGTACTTGGATTGGGGTCAAAAACAGCAGGATCAATACTTCCTGTCGATAAAATTTTGTGATAACCTACTGCTCCTCCTGTAGAGCCATCCTCCCATACTAATTGCCCACAATAATATTGGTCATTCAACATATGCCAAATCATCTTGTTAAAATCATTATCATTGGTTGCTTGTACAGTACCATTCAGATAGTCATTAATATTTGCTGCTGAAATATCATACCCAGGAAATATTGCATCTAGCATAGCTGTTAAATCTGCATAATTAGAATAACTAGCAGCTACTATTAGATCCATTTCTGTTAGTACTTGTGACTGAGTTGGAGTTGCACCTCCATTATTAGCCATAAATTGTTCAATAGCACTATTTCTAAGGTCATTCAAAACTACATCTGCAAAATATTCTAAAAATGGTGGCAATACATATTGTGTTCCTCTATAAAGATACAGTCCACTACCATCTGCTATACAAGGCGGAATTAAGACATTCATCTCCGCCTCAACTCTCATAGAAGGAATACCCGCACCACAATCTTCAAAATCAATGACAATCTCTTGAGGGCTTACAGTTCCATCAAGCGTAAGATTACTAACAATGGTTAAGTCAATGCTTGCTAAGCTGCTAAAATCAAAATCAGTCATATCAAAACCTAAACCTGTTGATTGGTCTGTCAGACATGTTTCCAAATTATCTATTAAAGATTGTATACTTGCTAAAGGTGGATTCATTCCCAACTGGGCACTTGCAGAAACAAAATTGTTTACACAAGTCATTGCACTACTAAAATCTGTACTATTATCATTATCTAAATTAGCTAACAAACTAGTTACCAAACTATGATAAACATACAAGGCTGATTCAGTTGCTGCTATTTTATTATCTATAAAAGTTTGAACAGGGCTTCCCCCTACACCATTATCCACAGCAATTAGTGTCTTTTTTACGATATAATCTCCAGCAGGTAATGCTAAGTTTATATTATAAGCAGGTGTAGGCAAAGAGCATAGAGAAGAAAGCAAAGTAGTTGCTGTACCTGCAGGAATTAAATTTACTGTTGGGTTCTCAATATTAGCAACAAATAAGGTCAGTTCGAAGTCACAATATAAAGTCTCTCCACAAACTGTAAAGCCATTACAACCATCAGGAGTATAGTCTATTTGAAAACTAGCAACATCTTCTGTAAATAAGATCCGTTTAGTACTTACAAAACCTTCTTTGGTTAATTGGGATGCTTTCATAAAATCAACAACAGGAAAAGCAGCAGTAGTGCCATCTAAATCTGTTAAAGCGTTATTCAAATCAGAATTAAACGACAAACAAGTTGCTAATAACTTACCTGTTTTATCAATATAAGATACACTTTGTGTTCCATTCGGATCGGTTGTTATTTCCTTTGTTACGGTAGTATTATCTGGTGCTTCTACTCCAAAAATTCGAATTAACTCATCTGCTGATACATCAGAAGTATAGTTTTTTCGAGTTGTTCGTCCCAAACCTGTCGTAATATCTCCTATCATATGACGCTTTCCTACACCACTTTGCTGTTCTACGTTATCTAATCCATCATTACTGTATCGACTAATAGAAAAAGGATAGCCTTGTGCATCATCTACATAAGGATCAGAGCCATCCTCGGAATAGTAATCTGTTTCTGATGGATTGGCACCTTTTAAAGTCATTGGATCTGGCGTTTCTTCCCTATCAACAACATTATCAAAATTATCAACTGTATATAAATCTTGCGTTACTGCATCCTTTGCGAACCGTTCTTGATATCCACTTAATGTATTTTTAGTGGGAACAGGAAGTGTTGAAATAGAGCTTCTTCCTACATGATCATAAAATTGCTGTGTAATGACTGTTTTATGTTCTGAGTTCGATGGAAAATAGCTCTGTGATTGTCGGCTTTTTAATAAACCATCTGCGTAGTTCATTCCCTCATGAGTTTTTCCTCCTTCTGTAAAAACCCTAGAATAAATCGTATTTCGTTCTTCTGCTTCATCTGGGTCTCTAAAAAAGAACACCGACCCCACAAAAGCAGTTGTACCTAAATCGCTTAAACTATTTAAGTTGATTGTTGTCCCTTGAGCTAAATAGTTAGCACTAACTTTATCCCAACTTCCCCAATTCGCATTATTGGCAATACCTCCCTCTGAAGAAGATCCAATTGGACGAATTCTCCAAGCATAATATCCCGTAAATTCCGAAACCGTCAATTCTTTACTATAAACATTCGTTACAGCTTCTTTTGTCAACCTATTTTCAGGAAGAATAAAAGATAATGCTCTCGACCAATCTATGGTTGTTTCTAAATCTTCTTGACTAGTTGGGGAGTGATTTTTATTATTAAACAACCGAACCAATTGTAATTCATAATAGGGATACCAAATATTGTCAGCATTGAACCACTTAAAGGTGTACCGTTTACTTGTATTTATCTGTTCAGGGGCATTCACTACTATCTGTTGTAATGCTGTTGGTGTTCTAGGTGCTGTGACTTTGTACTCAACCTTATAACATAATGAAAATCGCAGTTTATCCGCAACACTCTGTTCATTTCCTGGAGTTAGACCATTTCCTAACTGGCTAATCGCAACATCGGGTTGAATTGATACAGCTGCAATTTGATTGGTTGAATTTAGTACTAAACCAGGAACTAACTGACTATTGGGCAACATTTCACTTGTTAAATCTAAAACTAGAGTATATTCAGGCTTAGAAGCACTTAATAAAATACTACTAGGTGGTGCTGGTGATAATGTTGTATTATTTAATCCTGTCAACGTTAATACTTGCGTTACAAGATTTAAACTAGTAATGTCTACCTGATATTCTTCTTCTCCCCAAGGATAATTGTCTCCAAAATCAACTTGCACATAAGCTTTTACTGAACTAATTTCAAAAAGAACCTTACTTTGTACTTGATTTGAAAGATCAAACAATCCTGAATGCACGTAAATATCTGTACTGATAGGACTAGAAAATGTTCCTGTACTACTGCTTAAAGAAAGATTATTTAGGCCCATAACAGGCTGCTCGCAGGACTCGTCTACTTGGGAAAAAGTAGATGAAATTAATACCAAACTAAATAAAATAAGGTAAAAAACCCTATTCATCTGATGGTTACAGATCATATTCACAATCTTCGTTCTCATGGGATTATTTTTTACGGTTTTGATTTTCTTTTCTTAGGTCAATTAATTCATAGTTTTTGTAAGCTGATTTTAATTGATTTTTGCTATTCATTAAATAATCTTTTGCTTTAGAAGCAATGTAAGCAGTACTCTTCAAATCTGTTTTTTCATAAATATACTCTGTCAACTTTTGCTCACTTGCTTCATTGTAACGAATTAACATTCGAGTCACTTTATTGATTCTTGTATTAACTTCTATCAATAGATAATCAGTTGTGCCTTTTTTCCTCACCTCTAAATCAGGAACCATTTTGAGTAATAAAACCCCCTCTGGTTCATCTTTTCTTTCTATCCGAGTATACGTTGCGGCATCAAAAAACGCTTTTTTTAATTTTGCAAAACCAGAGAAATCTTGTTTTCCCCAAGAATTTAAAGGCGAATTATTCCAAATAATTTTCTGCCCCTCGTTCATGACTGCAAACGAATATTGTTTATCTTGATAATAAGCTGACTTATCTGATTTTATAACAATTCTATCGTTTGCCACAATAGTCTCAAAGGAAGCAGAGACAGGCTTTTGTTTTGCATTTTTATATACCGTTCTTACCATGTATTTAAAATGGTAGCGATTATCTCCTTTAGGTTTCTCTAACTCATTAAGTTCTTCTAATGCATCCCAAACTATTTCTTTATAGTTTTGAGCAACTAGAAAAGTTGTCATCAAAGAGAAAAGGATTATAAGTATTATTTTCATGGTTTTTAGTTTATTGACTTCTACCAACAGAATGACTATTATACTGACTCTCTTGCAGTAATTTTAGTCCTCGTTCTGTTTCAATATATTTCCTTGTCAGTTGTCCTTCTTCGTTGTATTGATAGAATACTCCAAAATGCTCATCATCAAATGTTGCGACTACTTTAAAATCTTTGGGATTATAAACATAAGCCATCATTTCTCCATATCTTGGTTGAATTCTAAGATCATCCAAATAGGTTGCTACTCCTGTTTTATTTGTAAAGACAATATCAATATCATCTCCTACTGCCCCTAATTTATTGGCATCATATTCCATTGACAATAAGACCCAATTACCAATATGAGCTATTTCTTTAGGGCTTTTCAATATCGCTGGATTAGCAGGTAGACCAGCAGGAGTTGTTGTTAAACTAACTTCAAAATTTGTTAATTGTGTATAATCAATTGGGTTCACTGCATCCTTATAAGCCCATAGCTTTAGCTGTAAACCTCCTCGATTAGGTTCTATTAACTTATCTGTTGTTTTTAGGTTTAGTTTTTGAACTTGATAAGCTGTATTCGCTGGAATTTTGATAGATTGTTTTCCCGCATGAGCTTGAGCGTCACTTATACTTAGCGAATTTAAAGCTTGATTCGCGGCTGTCTCATCTTCATAGCTTTCAAAATAAACCGTTTCATATTCCGAGTTTTGTGCTATAAGTATACTCAAGAATTTATGATAGCCATACTTTGCTGTACTTGGTATATCCAATGGATTGGTTTCTTCTAAAGCGTAACCATTAGGAGAATATTTTTCAACACCACTAACCCAACGCCATCCTTCTAAGCTTTGATTATTTCTAGGATGGCTAACTGCTGTATTATTCCAATCAAACATTTGGAAATTTTGGATTGCTCCTGCTTGAAAGTTTCGATTCGTAGATCCTGTTATTAAAGCGGTTCCTCCTATATCATCCTTTTCTATATTCCCCTCAAAGATATAAGTATCATGAGGTCTAGGAATAGCATCCATTTTTGTTTGCAAATCCGCATAGTTAGGGTCTGTATTATCAATATCGTAGTCTTGCTCAACGGCATCACCAGAACTTGACAACCATCCTGTTTTGTAAGTCATTGCACTAGCTGATAAAACACCATCAGGATTATCAGTCCAAGTTAAAGAATTATCAGATGGGTCTAGATTTGCCAAGATATTCCCTTCTTGTCCATAAGCAGTAACACTACCAACATTTGCATTTAAAAGATTAAATTTTGCAATAGGACCTTCATCAGGTCTACTTAATTCTTCATAAAACCAAGCTGCAGGAATATTCCAATTGTAGACACTTCCATTATACTGTTCCGAACCTCCACTGCCATCAGGAATATAAATATTGTGGTACCCATCAGTAACCTTAGTTAGTAATGGTTCTCCTGTAAGGTCACTAAAAGCTAAATGCTCTGTCGTTGTTGTTGTTCCATTCTTGATCGTAGTCACAGATTTAACCACTGATGGCAAACAAATAACTTTAGATGTTAAATGACTACTATAAGCTTGTTGTGAAAAAGTAAATGATGGGGCAAATGTAAACTCTATTCCTGGAGGATAAAAAGCACCTAAGTCAAACTCAAAATTAAAATCAAATACTTCATCTTTTACCGCTTGCATTGCCATCGTAACATCCATCTCCATCCCTAAATGCTCTCGTTCAATAATGTATTTTTTAGTATCTGAGTCGTAACGCATTACATTAGCCTTCTCTCCTGGTTCATAATAATCATATATTGTTTCTAGACTAGGTGTTGGTAAAATAGCCCTTGCATTAGCATTTAGAGGCATGGTAGATAAATCATATACACCACCATAGGTCCTTTCTGCCTTTGGTTTGCCATGCATATCATTTTTTATAAATCGCCATCCTTGTGCCACCCAGGTATTATTTCTAAAGTAATTTAAGTATCCAAAAGGTAAAGACAACACATCTTTCTGCTTGTATTTGTTATTATCTTTTCCTGAAATTTTTGTGTACGTAACACCCATCCCTTGTAAATCTGCAGTATTGTATTTTTTATCATAAGGATAATCTTTACAAGTAAAGAATTCATATTCTGTATAGCCATTATTAGTAGCTTTTTTATGTATATTTTGAACAACTACTCTACTATGTCCTATAGAAGGTTGTGGCAATAAAGTTTCACCAAAAGGAGTCTCTAATTCTTTACGATCTCTTCCTGCAAATAATCGCTCTCCTAGAGTTTGAACATGCCGAGGCTCGTAGTCAACCAAGGCACTTTCTTCCCTTGCTCCACTAGGTTCATTGGTTGCTACCCCACTAGATGTTCCATCCAAGTTTTCATAAGTATACTCTGTTCCATACAATTCTGCGGCTCCTGTTTCTAAGCCCTCATCATATAGCATAATACGTTTGACCCGCAATCCTCCTCCTTTCTTTGCTTTGGTCATCGGTATACGAATATAGGATAGTTCAGCATTAAAGTCTTTACAATAACCACCAATATTAGCAGGTGTAAAAAGCCCTAAAGCAGGAATGGGTATTAATAATTTTGGAATAATATTTTCCAACATTTGAAATGCCAATCCAACTTGATTTTCTGGACTTAATACTTCAACATCAGGATTATCATTCTCAAACTGTTGCATATTCGTCGTTGAAAGTGCTCCAAAATTGTATTGCTGAGTTACATAATCATAACAAACTATTCTTGGCATAGCGTCCTCTTCTTCTAAACCAGCAGTACCTGTACTAGATTTACCTAAAGTGAGATAAACTTGGTCCACTCCATTCACTTGATCAATGCCTACATTAGTCACATTAGAGTATCCAGATATGTACTCAGAGAAAGGATTGTTCAAGCTTGCATGCGTCCCTGTTAATGCATATAAAAATTTAAAATAGATTCTATTCTTGTTATTGGTAATATAACGTTCTATTAGCTTATCTTTTATATTTTGTTTGTCTACTAAATCTGTAATTCCTAAGTCTTCTAAATTTAGATAATATTTATTGGGGGTACTACTTAAAAATTGTCCATCAAAAGATGCAGCATCTATAAGGCTTACCATTGCCATGGGGTCTCGATCTTGGATTTTTTGATAATCTTTTTGTTCATATTGAACTAAGATTTCCCCTCCTGATGGCAATTTTATTTGTTTTAATTGCCATGCTGCGGGATCATAATCCGCTGCAGAACCTATCCGATTTCCTTGCCAAACCCAAGGTCTCATTTTGTCACTTTGTTCTGCTCCTCTAAATTGATGATGTCCCCATGCATCTAATGTGTGAGGGCTATAGTCTGGACACTCTGCTCCTGCGGCAAAATTAGGCCAATCGCTTGATATAGTCGACCCATTACCAAAAATGTGTTCATAACGACTCTTTACTTCAGATTTTATAGCACTTGCAGCTTTATACTGATACCCAAATTCATAAGGGCTAATTTTGTAGGGTCGAACGCCTTCATATTCAAACCACACTTTCTTAAGAGTTAGTTTTCCATTATTCCGATTAGGATCATTATTTGCATTGGGATAATTTCCATTTTTGTTATTAGGTAAGTTAGGCCAAATACTGTAATCATATTCTAAATAAGTAGATACTAATGGTTTGGATAAATCATCTTTAGAAAAAAGAACAATTCGTTCTAATTTTTCAACCTCTTGTCCTATACCTTTAGCATTCGCATCTCTTGCTGCTTTTGATAAATCTACATTAGAAGTTGTCGTGAATTCACGACTTGCTCCCATTGCATCCAAACGCTCTTCTCCTGAGCCACTAAACTCAGCATTATTAATTCCATACTCTAAAAAATCAGTTGTTCCATCTGTTTTATTGGTAATAAATAGCGCAATATGCGACTTTGTTTCTACTGCTTTCAAGTAATACATTTCTCTATCACCTTGAGAAACAGAGCCAAAATCATCTCTTCCATCAGCTATTTTATTCTTAGCATAACTTAATCCAGTATAAGGGGATCTAAACCGAAATAAATCATTTGTTTGAGAAGCATTATTAGTAGATATATTATCCGCCCATTTGCGATAATCAAATTTTGTATAGCCTCCAAAATCATCTTCCGAGGCACCATCACCAGTTACATCAATATAATCATATGTATTAATTTGCGTTAGCAAATAAGTAGAAGCATAAGCACCTTCTAATTTCTGACCAACCACAATGGGGTTATCTAAAATTTTCTCTCCTAGTGGATTCGGTGTAATTGAAGAACCATCTTCTGTAATGACATCTTGATATACTAAGTTGTTATGTTCTAACCTAGGAGATAGAGGTGTTGCAACACCATAACTCAAGGATTTTTCATTAAACACATACGCTGGCAAGCCATAAATATACCGCACACCATCTGGATTCCAAACTTTAACTTGAGCGATACCATCTTGCAAATCATCTTCCTGTGGGTTCAACCCTGAGGTTCTTGACCATGCCGTATAGTTTTTTACTGACGTTCCTTTTTCAAAAGCATTGGCATCAAAACTTGCATCTGTATTCAAGTCTGAGTTTTTTACATATTCAATATGTGAAGATTGTTTACTGTATGCATCGCTCGTATTTCTATTGGTAACAATTCCACTATTAGACGCTTCCAGTTTAGGGCGAAAATATTTAGCTCCAGGAATGCCAACACCTGGTTGATCAAGTGTAGCAGAAGAGAGATTCAAATTCCCATACTCCATTTTTCCTCCCATATCGCCACCAAATCTAAAAAATGGATCATTATTATCAGTATCATATTCATAATCGTCTATTGTACCAGCTGCGCCATTGTATAATTCATCTCCGAAAAAGTTGCCTAACCATTTTTTGGAAACCGTTCTCTGAAATCCTGTACCAATATCAGCACCACCACCAGCACCTACGGGGGGACTTATAACATTCAAATCAAGTCCGATTTGTAGAATATGATTTTCACTTTGAGCTATATTGGGGTAAAAATGCCCTACATTATTATGGTGTAATCTAAAGGAACCATTCAACCCTTCTCCTGTTGCAGTAAAGTTATCTGCATTATTAAAAGGAATTCCTACGATATTGTCATTAACAGAATAAGGTGCCTCTTTTTCCATATAATAATCACTCATTATAGGTTGAGGGACATGATTATTTAACGTCTGCACTGCTCCGTTAGCTGTATTCGAATTCCAATTTGCGTGCTCTCCTCTATTGCGATTGTACATATATCCATATCCCTGATGTGCAATTAAGGCATAATTAGATTTTACATCAAAAGAAAACCCCAGTCCTGCTCTAGCCTTTAGGGCAGGCAAACCAAAACCAGCTTCTATTCCAGTATTAAAAGCAAACCCCTTATACGGAGTAATACTAGGTGCCAAACCAGTTGCTAAATATCCAAGAGTTCCATATGTTCCACCAGTATTAAAACTTACAGAAGCAGATTTTGATATTTTTCCTGCTTTTTTTATTTTTGCTACTGTAGATTTTTCTTCTTTTGTTAATTCTTTCTTCTTTTCTGGTGAACTATTTTTCTTATCCTGCTTTTTTTTCTTTTGTTTTTCCTTAGATGCCCCCAAACTAACACTAAATGAAACACCTGCGCTAAACGTTACATCTCTCCCCGATTTATTAATACCCAAACTAAAGCTAGTAGAAATAGCTCCTTTAGCCGTAGCACTAAGTCCTGCATTTGCTGATTCACTAAACCCTGTATAATTGTTATATCGATACGTTGACCCTAAAGAAATACTAACACCGCCATTATCTTGACTTGCAGGTTCTAACCCAACTGTATTGGTAGCTGAAATTGTAAAGTTTGGGGGGGTCTGATTGTATTCCTTGATAACTTTTCCCTTCCAATCATCAGGAACCCCTCTTTTGGAGCGATCTAAAGCTCCGGGGTTCAAAGTCCATCCAGCTCCTACCCAAGAAGCGGGGCTCTCTATATTAGGATTGGCATCATAAGATAAGGAAAGCGCATAACCGCCTCCATCTGCTCCAGGTATATTTAAAACAGGTAAGTTATAATTAAATCCTCCTGTAAATGTATTGACCATATTACTGGTAGATACAGGAGTAAAACTATCAAACTCAGGCTGTTTAGGTCCATTTGTTAATGCCAATACTTGGGTTGGGCAAATCAAGGTCTGAAAAATCATGCAGAGAATTAAACACCAAGATATTTTCTGATGATTTTTTTGGGTTATAGAAGTCATAGTTAGTTTATAGTTTTATTGATGGTGTTTTTTTAATGGATTCTTGTGTAAATAAAAAATGATGGATTCCTGTTCCAAATATCCTATCTTGAAAAATAAAATCCATTGCTTTGAATGAATTATCAATATGTTTTTGATCTAAAGCATAAGTTATCATAAAGTTGCGATGCTGAGTTAATTCATAAGTATTCTCTAACTCAACCAATACAGGGAAATATTCCCTGTGTTCAATTATTAATTTTAAGTTCTCCTGCATTAAAAAATTAAGTTGAAAACTTTGTTCCTTAAAAGCTTCTTTAGAGGAAACAGTTTGGGTCATTACATCAAACTCATGCCCTTCTGATTTATTGGGTGCAATTTTGAGTATAAACGTCAAACTCCCTTCATAAGTCTTTTTTAAACTGTCTATATCTAGTTCTTTGATTTTTGAAGATTTATAATCTCTATAAATCAGATATTCTGCTGGTAAATATCTAGCACTAATCTCAAATTGATTGATTTGCTTGGATTTATATAAACCATTTTCAGGTTCAATCAAATATTTAAAATAGTTCTCAAGGGATAACTCGGAGGGTTGACATCCAAATAAGAAAAACATAGCTATTCCTCCATAAAGAATTTTTTTCATTATCATTTATTTCCCGAGTATTTTTGATTAATAATAGCAAGTATTTCTTCTGTTATATCAAAGCTATTACTCCCATACAAAACGGTTCCTTCTGCATTTGCTCCAATAACTAAATCATACCCTTTTTCCTTTGCGTAGGTCTTTAAGTAACTATCAATTTGAGCATATACGCCTTCTGTTAATTTCTTATCTTCTTCTAATTGCTTTTGCTGTACTATAGCTTGATAATTTTCTAAATTTTGACGTTTAAGCATTAATTCTTGCTCTAAAGAATTCAGTGCTTCTTTTCTCAAAGTGCTTTTTTCTTGATTATATCTATCGATTGTAATTTCATAGGTATGTTTCAATGAATCTAAATTAGATTGCCAACCAACTACCTTCTTTTGCAGAACTTGATACGCTTCTTTTGTTCCATTATAGTTTTCAACCAAATAGATAGATTTAACATAAGCAATTTTAGGTTGTTTGTTTACGGAAAAAATCAACCAAATAATTACTATCCAAGATAATACTGTTATTGTTGTTAAAAACGGTAGGAGAAAACGAGATTTCATGAGTTTAATATTACTTATCTATTTACATTATTCCGTTGAAAAATTGTATTAGTTTGATTATCAGCAGATGCAACCCTGCCAACTTTTACAATAAAAGACTGATAATCAAACTAATGCAAGATGTTTTTTATGATTCCCGTAGAAAAACTAAAAAACTAAGCTTGCGCCCTCTCGACCGCAGGGAGCTACCACGAAGTAGCACCGCAGGTAATCAACGGAGTATTATTATTTAGAAATATGGATTTATACAAAAGTATTCTAATTATATCTTTAATCAAAAGGTAAAATTCAAAGGGAACAAAATTTCTAACGAAAGGTACATTTCAGTCAATGAAAAGTACATTTCATCTAACAAAGGTTTATTTTGAAAAATTCTTGTTAAAAGCAAGATCTATCTAATTGACAATTAGCCTATAATAGTAGATTGCAAGTTAATTATCAAGATTGTTTGTGTGCAGATTGCTTAAAAGTGCTTTCTGCTAATTTGGAGAAAAAGCAAATTTATAAATAGCCCCTAAACAAAAAAGGCAGCCTGTTGCCAGACTGCCTAAAAAATTATTATCATATGGTCATTCTAACCCATTCGCGATTAAGCCAAGTCAAAACGATCTAAATTCATTACTTTATCCCAAGCAGCTACGAAGTCATTCAAAAACTGCTCTTTTGAATCAGAGCAAGCATAAACTTCAGCCAATGCACGCAATTCTGAATTTGAACCAAAGATAAGATCAACACGAGTACCAACCCATTTTACAGCACCTGTTTTACGATCACGACCTTCAAACACTTCGTCCGCCTCATTCATTGCTTTCCATGTAGTACTTAGGTCTAACAAGTTTACAAAGAAATCATTGGATAATGTTCCTGGTTTGTCTGTAAATACGCCATGATTAGAACCATCATAGTTGATATTAATCGAGCGAAGACCACCCAACAATACAGTCATTTCAGGAGCTGTTAAGGTCATTAATTGAGCACGATCAATCAACATTTCCTCAGCAGAAGCTTTGTGTGTAGGCTTGAAGTAATTGCGGAAACCATCAGCAGCAGGTTTTAACGCTTGGAAAGACTCCACATCTGTTTGCTCTAAAGAAGCATCAGCACGCCCTGGTGTAAATGGTACAGAAATATCCTGACCAGCAGCTTTAGCGGCTTTTTCTATTCCCACGCAACCACCTAAGACGATCAAATCAGCCATAGACACCACCTTGTCACCAGATTGAGCATCGTTAAAATCTTTTTGAATTCCTTCCAATGTTTCTAGCACGTTAGCCAATTGAGTTGGGTTATTAACTTCCCAATCTTTTTGTGGAGCCAGACGAAGACGACCACCATTGGCTCCTCCACGTTTGTCAGAACCACGGAAAGTCGCCGCAGAAGCCCAAGCTGTAGCAACCAATTGAGAAACGGTTAAATCAGTGTTAGCCAATTTCTCTTTTAAAGCAGCAATATCCGCATCATTGATTAATTCATGGTTTACTGCTGGAATAGGATCTTGCCAAATCATAACCTCCGAAGGTACTTCTGGTCCAACATACAACGAAGCTGGTCCCATATCACGATGTGTCAACTTAAACCAAGCACGAGCGAAAGCATCCTCAAACTCAGCTGGATTTTCGTGGAAACGTTTTGATATTTTTAGATATTCTGGATCTGTTTTCAAAGCAATATCAGCAGTACTCATCATTAGTGCTTGCTTTTTAGAAGCATCCCCTGCAGTTGGCGCCATTTTAGCGTTTGATGCAGCAGTTGGAGTCCATTGATAAGCACCTGCAGGACTTTTTGTCAATTCCCAATCGTAGTTCAACAAAACATCAAAGTAGTCATGATCCCATTTTATTGGGTTCGGCGTCCAAGCTCCTTCTAAACCACTTGTAATTGCATCATTCAACACTCCTGTTCCAAATGAATTTTTCCATCCCATTCCCTGCTCTGCGATTCCTGCACCAGCAGGTTCTGCACCTACGTACTCATCTGGGTTGGCAGCGCCATGCGCTTTTCCGAATGTATGACCTCCAGCAACCAATGCTACTGTTTCTTCGTCATTCATAGCCATACGACCAAATGTCTCTCTAATATCATGTGCAGAACCTACTGGGTCTGGTTGACCTTTAGGTCCCTCGGGATTCACATAAATCAATCCCATATGCGCTGCGCCTAATGGGTTTTCTAGTTTATTATTTTCTGAATAACGCTCTTCATATCCCATCCATTCTGTTTCAGAACCCCAATATACATCCTCTTCTGGTTCCCAAACATCTTCACGTCCTCCAGCAAAACCAAATGTCTTGAAACCCATTGATTCTAAAGCACAGTTTCCTGCCAAAATCATCAAATCTGCCCAAGAAATTTTCTTGCCATATTTTTGCTTGATAGGCCAAAGTAGCAAACGAGCTTTATCCAAGTTACCATTGTCTGGCCAACTATTTAAAGGTGCAAAACGTTGCATTCCAGCTCCAGAACCACCACGACCATCGCCAATACGATACGTACCAGCACTATGCCATGCCATTCTGATAAAAAATGGTCCATAATGTCCATAATCCGCTGGCCACCAGTCTTGAGAGTCTGTCATCAAATCATAAAGATCTTGTTTCAATGCCTTATAATCTAACTTGTTAAATTCCTCTATATAGTCAAACCCTTCATCCATAGGGTTAGAAAGACTGGAATTTTGACGCAGAATATTCAATTTTAATTGATTAGGCCACCAGTCACGGTTTCTAGTCCCGTTACCCGCAGTCTTTTTTATAGTTCCTCCTGAGAATGGGCATTTAGCCGATTCGTTAATGTCAAAACTGTTACTCTTGTTGTCCATAATAATTTTAATAGTTTTAATGTTCTTATGATCAATTCTATATGTTATGATACTCTATTGAAGTTATGAGATCGCCAATATACATTTTATTATTGATTGATGAAAACGATATTTTCAATCGCTATATTGATACTATAGATATTAATTTTATTTTAACTCTTCTTTATTATTTAGTTCTCTTAACAAGATATTAAGTTACTTCGTAAGATCGAAAGCTTAATTAGTAATGTGCTTAAAATCTAAGTTTTTTTAAGAAAATTTGCAGAAATAAAAAGTCCTGCCACACAGACTCATCCCTATTGTTGTAACTATAATTACTCCATTCCCTAACACGCTCTTTAGATATTTTGTTTTTTTGATGTGCCATGTTTTTTGATTTTAATATTTAAATCTAAGTATCTATCAACTGTAGATACGGCTAAAAATTGCTTGATAAAGAACTATTTTTAACACTATAATGATTAACATCTGCAAGATATGGCTTATATTTGATTGATAAAAACGATATTTTCAACCTTTATATTGACAGCATCAATGAATATTCAACAAATAAAGTATGCTATTGCTGTAGCGGAAGTTCAAAGTTTTGGTAAGGCAGCTGAAAAATGTTTTATCACACAATCTACACTGAGTACAATGGTTTCAAAGCTAGAGAGTGAATTGGGCTTGCAATTGTTTGACCGAAAAACCAAGCCCATTACAACAACCAAAGAAGGAGCAGCGATTTTAAAACAACTAAAAATCATTCACAAAGAATTGGATATATTGGATGAGGTTGTTGGAGATTTGAAAGGAGAATCTAGTGGGCAACTAAACATTGGAGTTATTCCAACAGTGGCGCCTTACTTGTTGCCGCTATTCTTAAATAATTTTGTACAGCAACACCCTAACATAAAATTTGTCATTAGCGAAATGACAACCGATCATATTATCAAAGGTTTAGAGAGCAGAAACCTTGATATTGGCATTTTATCAACTCCCCTAAAACACGATACGCTAATTGAAAAGCCATTATACAATGAGCCCTTTTTGTTATTTGACAAAACTAGACGCTCCTCCAAAAAGAATATCAAAGTAAGTGAAATTGATTGCAACCGCCTCTGGTTACTCAACGAAGGGCACTGTCTTCGTACACAAGTAGAAACGATTTGTAACCTTCATACTCAACGCGACGATAATTGGAACTTAGAGTACAAATCAGGAACAATTGATACGTTGATGAAATTTGTACGAAAAAACCAAGCAATTACCTTACTTCCTTATTTGGCAACTTTAGATTTACCAGAAGAAGACCTTGAGTATTTACATCCAATTTCAGCTCCTCAACCTGCCCGCGAAATTAGCCTTGTTGTCCACCAACATTTTGTAAAAAAGAGAATTTTAGACTCCATTCAGACCTCTATTCAAAATGTTACTCATCCTATTTTAGAACAACAACAACGAAAAAAATGGTTAGTAGCTCCTATTTAACACAACATTCTTAAAAAATAGAATAGGTTGTAAGTTTTTTTGTACATTAATACTACAATTCTAGTTTTTTTTATAAAAGAATTGATTGCCAATTTTTTATTTGATATAAGCATCTAAGTAATCTTCCTCAAAAATACAGCTAAAAAGCAGAAAGATTTAGCTACCCTATTACTACATGACTTCTATGGTTTTTCTAAACCCTTGCTTATAAACACGCGTATTAATAAATCTAAAATATAAAAACATGAAAGTATTTTTACTACACCTCTTATTTTTCACGCTAACAAGTCCACTTTTTGCCCAAACCTTAAATGGAAAAGATTTTACTAAGATAGAATCTGAATATATTCGGATGGTTTCCAATCAAGACGAAAGTGATATTTATATAGACTTTGGAACACGATACAATGCTCCTCGTTTCAACAACCGCCTGGCCGATCCTAGCCTTCGAAATACGATAAAAGACAAAAATGGTCATGAAATTATTTTTGCTTCTGTTGTCGATGCCTTGAACTTCATGGCTAAACAAGGGTATACTTTAATTGAGACTCATAAAATCTTGGATAAGACCAGTACATTGATATACTATATTATGAAAAAAGAAAATTAAACCTTTCAATTGACTGAGAAACGTACTACCAACTAGAATCAAGAACTAACAAATTGCCCCTTACGTTTTTCAATTACTTTTTATTCATCGTTCAGAAGTTCCCTGTTAAATATGGTCAAAAAAATACTGCTTGCTTTTATAGGTAGTTTTACCACTACTCCTTTTCATAAAGGTTATGCCCAAGCACAAAAAAACAATCATGCAAAGGCAATTCGTTATTATGAAAAAGCTATTAAAAACTATCCTAACCCTGCTGCTGCTTACAACAATTGTGGCGTTTGTCGAGCAGCATTAGGGCATTACCAAGCAGCAATAGAGGACTATGATAAAGCGATTCAACAAAAGAAACATTATGCTGATGCGTATAGCAATCGAGGCATCGCCAAAATGGCTTTAGGACAAGCACAAAACGCCTTGGAAGACTACCTCAAAGCAATTGAGATAGACCCCAAACACGTTGTTGCTCGTTTTAATATTGGCATTCAAAAAGCCCTCCAACAGCAGCATCAAGCTGCTATTTCAGAATTTGATATTGCCCTCAAAATAAGCCCCAAATATGTCAATGCTTATCGACATCGAGCATTATCAAAGTTTGCTTTAAAGGATTTTGATGGAGCCTTGTTAGACTACAAAAAAGCAATTCAATACAATAGAAATGATGCCAATATCTTTAACGATAGAGGCTTACTTTACTTAAGCATAAAATCGTATAAAAAAGCACTTAACGATTTTTCAAAAGCTATTCGTTGTCAACCTAAAAATGGCATTGCGTATTATCATAGAGGCATTGTTCAATTGCAGCTTCAAGATCAAAAAAAAGCTACAAAAGATTTCAAAAAAGCCTATCAATATGGTTTTGAAAAAGCAAAAACAGTTTTGGATGAACTTGATTTATCCTAATCGTTCTTGGTATAGTTGATAATTTTCATCATCATATTTTAACTTTGGGTTAACTGCTAATTATCCTATTGATCTGCTTAAATTATTCCCCACAAAATTCACTCAAAGCCTGCTGTGCTGGTTCATGCCCCATATCTCTAGATTTAGAAAAATCACTACAAGCAGCCTTCGTATTGCCTGCTTTTAGTTTGGCAACCCCTCGATCAAAATAAGCAACCGCATCTCCTGGTTCTTGTTTGATTAAACGATTATAATCTTGAATAGCTCCTTTAAAATCATATAAATCAAACTTTGCGGCAGCACGAGCACGAATAGCTGTGGTAAATTGAGGGTTCAATTCTATCGCTTTGTCATAATCCTCAATAGATTTTTGAGACAATCCATTTTTAAAATTTGCCATACCTCTACTACAATAAGCCTCCGAATGCATCGGATCGAAAGCGATTACTTTAGACATGTCCCTGATAGCCAATTCGTAATTTTCTCCTTCTAACTGCGCCTCTCCTCTATGAAAATAAGCGGTAATATTTTCTCGATCCAATTTAATAACCTCTGTATAATCAGCAATCGCCTGTTTGTAATTTTTTGATTGATAATAGCCCCAAGCTCGATTAATGTACGCTTCCTTAAACGTAGAATTTAGTTCTATTGCTTTGTTATAATCTTCAATGGCATGCGTATAATCCCCCATTTCTGCTTTTACAATCCCCCTTTCATTATAAACAATAGCATTATTTGGTTCTAGTTCAATCGCTTTGGTATAATCTTGAATAGCTCCTTTGTAATTTCTCAGCCACTTTTTTGAAGTCGCTCGATTGATATAAATGGGAGCATATTCAGGATTCAAAGCAATAGCCTTATTAAAATCAAAAGTTGCTTCTTGTTGGCGTTTCATTTTTACTTTAGTAACAGCTCGTTGAGCAAAAGCACGGGCATCCTTCGGATTCATCTCAATAGCCTTGTTGTAATCCAACAAAGCTTTTTCATACTCTTCCATGGCATCATAAACCAATCCTCTCACCACAAAAGCATGTGCATCTCCTTCATAAATTTCTATCGCTTTGTCTAACTCTTTCAAAGCTGCTTCATATTTGCCCAAGGCAGCCAAACTATTTCCGATTCCAACATAAGCATATGAATTCATCTCATTGCTCATAATAGCATTTTTAAAATCCTCAATCGCTCCTTTGTAGTCGCCTAGACTTAATCGGCTTCGACCTTTGCTATAATAAACATTGATAAACCTAGGGTTTAACGCTGCGACTTTCTCAAAATCAGCTAGTGCCTCTGCATACTTGCCCAAACTCATATAAGTCAGCCCCCGACCATAAAAAGCGTAGGTATAACTCTTTTTTAGTTCAATCGCTTTGGTATAATCCTCTATTGCTGCTTCAAATTGCCCCAACTCATATTTTGTAGTGGCTGAAGTGTAAAACTCTTGTTCGGTTTGGGCTTGTATCAATTGGGTAGCTATTATCATCATAATAGCAACTATTAAAGTGCTTTTTTTTCCAGTATTCATGGAACTGTTTTATTTCGTGTTTGGTATTTCTTGCGGGGTATTGGGCAGTGCCAATTTTAGTAATTTGAATAACTATTGAGCTAGTTGCAATTATCAAACCATTTCACTCATAATCAATACATTTTCATTTTTAAAATATCAAAAAAACGATACTAAATTAGGTTCTAATTACAATATCAAAACGATTACAAAGGTACAATATTATTAGCAATAAAAAATCATAAAACTATTGACAACAAAGCACACTGATTTTATTATAATATTTACAAATAAAATATTAACCCCAAAATCATTTTCCTAGAAATAACATGCACTCAATATCTATCCCTAAGTCGCTTCCTTAATAATAATGTTGTTACTATTAATAGCCCCTATCTTTACAAAAAATAATTCCTTCTACCAACAAGATAAGAAGAAGCTTTGAAGCTCCTTAAAATTCATTTCCTAAAAAAAATAGCTCATTTCTTTGACTTTCTGAAAAAAATATTTATATTTGTAGTTCATGGGTTTTAGGGTTTAGTTTTCTGGTCAAGTTGCTTCGGCAACTTGGCCTTTTTATTTTTATTACATCCCCTATTCTACCACCAATACACTCTCTAAAAATACGTTTCAGTAACTTCTTTAAAAGGGTACTTTTTTTGTAAAAAAATTACCCTAAAAAATCAAAGCCAAAGAAAACTTTTGGTACTTTTTTTGAGTTAATATTATATAGAGATCAATGTAGTGTCTTGTTTCTCCAAAAAAAACAAGATACACTATATCTTTTTACAAAAATTTATTTTTTCACCTTCAAAACAGAGTCTTATGCTAATTTTGAGTTTATTCTTTGCGGTTGTTTTAATGCACATCGGTAAGGACATCTCGGAACAAGGTGTAAGCGTTTATCAAAGCCCTAGATTTTGGGTACAAGTCCTTTCGATGATGCTTATCACTGGTATATCCGTCTTGACCTAATCAGAACATAACATAACCAACACTATCCTATTTCTTTCTTTGCCTTAGAATGATACCACTGGCGGAGCACCCAATACAAAACAAAACCTACTGGTCCGTACAAAAAGGTACCAATAAGGCAAGGAATCAATAGAAAATGTGTTATTCCTCTCTTTTGAGCATCAACTACCTCCCACATACCTACAAATAAATCAAATGCAAGGTAGTGAATCCACCCAATCAGCATAACTTCATCTCTTGCAAAAGCTGCTTTAATTCCAGCCAAAGACATAAAATCTACTGGACTTCCACTAGAAGGCGAGCACAAGGTCATCAATAAAAGTATTAAATAAGCAAAACCTAAGAGAACAATTGGCAAGTGCCAGTCAATCATTTTTTGAGTTCCCTTCCATTTTGGGAAACACAGCAATAAAGCCCAAGGGAGCAATACTGCTGTGTTAAAAAGCTTGAATAATAATGCTGTATCCATGATTTATTTTTTCTTAAGACTCAAATCCATGCTTCTAAAAGAATGTGTCAAGGCGCCAACAGAAATAAAATCCACTCCTGTTTCTGCATATGCACGGACAGTTTCTAAAGTAATGCCGCCTGAAGCTTCTACTTCAAATCGCCCATCAATCAAAGCCACTGCTTTGCGCATCGTATCTGTATCAAAATTATCTAACATAATTCGATTAATTTGCCCTACTTCTAGAGCTTCCTGCAATTCTTGCATATCTCGCACTTCCAAAGTAATTTCCAAATCCAAATGCTGTTCTTTTAAATACGCTTGTGTTTGATTGACCGCTTTTGTAATGGTGCCACAAAAATCAATGTGATTATCCTTAATCATAATTCGATCGTACAAACCAGTTCTATAATTGGTTGCGCCACCAATTCGAACAGCCCATTTCTCTAAGAAACGCAACAGAGGAGTCGTCTTGCGTGTATCCAAAATTTGAACATTCAAGCCATCTACAGCATCTACAAACTGTCGAGACATTGTCGCAATACCGCTCATTCGCTGCATAGCATTCAAAACCAAACGTTCTGTTTTTAAAATTGCTTGACTTTTTCCTCGTACCTCAAAAGCAATGTCGCCATATTTGACAGGCGTTCCATCTTCAATAAATATCTCTATCTCAAAATCGGGATCAACATGCTGAAAAATTTTTTTGGCCAAGGCTACACCTGCCAAGATTCCTTCATCTTTAACCAATAATTTTGCTTTTCCAATCGCCCCTTTGGGTACACAAGCCAAAGAAGTATGATCACCATCTTGAATATCTTCGTGTAAAGCATTGGTTATAAAATTGAGCAATTCTTGGTCGTTTATTTTATTCATAATAATTTATATTTTTCATTCAAAAACAAAGGATACTTATTTTACATTTTAAGCAAAGCTAAACATTTTATCTTTTGAACACAAGATTTTGACTGAATGTTCCAATAGAGACAACTATTTTGAACCTTTCTTTGTTCTTATGTAATCATTTATTAATAGTTAGCTGCGCTACTACTATGTGGTTTCAACGAACTATTGAAATTTATAAGAATTATAATATTAGCTGATAAAACACTCGTTCGAATCACTCTAATAAATGTACTAATACGCTAAGAATGACTACGAATGGAAGTAATGAGCAGTAAGCTGTTCTAATTTTTTTATTAAAACTTAAGTGGATTGAGAAGATTCAGTGCTGAGTTAAGCTTTTAATAAAAAATTTAAGCTTGGTCATTTTTGTGTTACATCATTTAAAAATCACTTCTTTTTAAAAAGATTCTTCACAAAAAATCTTTTCTTTGAGGTTGTGGTAGTAGTAAGTAAATTAATTTAATTATAATATTACTTTATGGGATAATTGCACCTGTTGACACCTGTTATCTATACGGTATTTTTGCTCTTAAAAATAATAGGATACAATCGTCAACTAAACGTTTTTTTTAATATATCGTAAAATCAAAAAACGATCTCAGGCAATAAAATGCATAAATTTAAGTGCCCCACAAAGTAATTATATAACAACAGTTCGTTGAAACCATGTAGCAGCAGTATAGCTAAATCTTGTTCGTTTGATAATCAATAAATTCAAATCTCACAATACACTATTAATTATCAGAGCAATAGAAATACATCTATTTTTTGTTAACTAAGCTTGCGATCTCATGACCATCAACCAACTACTAAATATAAAATAGCATAAGATGAAAATTGGAATTGTGTGCTACCCTACTTATGGAGGGTCGGGAGTGGTAGCAACTGAACTAGGAAAAGGCTTGGCTTCTAGAGGACATAAAGTGCATTTTATCAGCTATCGACAACCTGCTCGATTAGATGCCTTTCACGAAAATATTTTTTACAAAGAAGTTCGCTTTGCCAATTACCCTTTATTTGATTACCCTCCTTATGAAACAGCGTTAGCTAGCAAATTAGTGGATGTTGTCAAATACGACAAGCTAGATATTTTGCATGTTCATTATGCTATTCCTCATGCTTCGGTTGCTTATATGGCAAAAAAAATTCTCCTGAACGAAGGAATTTATATACCTGTTGTAACCACATTGCATGGAACAGATATTACCTTAGTCGGAAAAGACCCAGCCTATGCGCCAACAGTTACTTTTGCAATGAATAAGTCCGATGGGCTGACAGCTGTTTCTGAAAGCTTAAAACAAGATACGCTCAACTTCTTTGATGTTGCCAAAGAAATTAAAGTTATTCCCAATTTTATTGATTTTAACCGTTTCAAAAAAACAGACAAAGATCACTTCAAAAAGGCAATCGCCCCCAATGGGGAAAAAATTATCACACATATTTCAAATTTCAGAAAAGTCAAGCGTGTAGACGATGCCATTCGTATCTTTGACATTATTCGCAAAAAAATAGATTCCAAACTTTTGTTAATTGGAGATGGTCCCGAACGCCAAAACTTAGAACAGCTTTGCCGAGAATTAAATCTTTGTGACGACATTCGTTTTCTTGGCAAACAAGATGCCATTGAAGAACTCTTAGCTATTTCTGATTTGTTCCTAATGCCCTCTAGTAGTGAGAGTTTTGGTCTATCTGCTCTAGAAGCAATGGCTTGTGAAGTTCCTGTCATTTCTTCTAATGCTGGAGGCTTAGCAGAGGTTAATATACATGGCAAAACGGGCTATTTAAGCAATATCGGGGATGTAAAAGATATGGCTGCCAATGCACTCAAAATCTTTAGTACGGATGAAATACATCAAGCGTTTAGAAATAATGCTTTAGAACAGGCTAAAACATTTGATATTCACAATATCCTTCCTATCTATGAAGAATACTATCAAGAAGTAATTGATACCGCTGTGTATGCCAAGTAAACAATAACAACACTGTCAAGCAATTAAGTCATCAAGCATCATAGAGTTTTTTAAACACTATCTGTTTGATGACTTAACGTACATAACGCTCCACTTGGCATTTACGGTCTATAATTTTCTATCCTTTATTTCTCGAACACGTTGATTTGGACGAGCATACTCAAAACGAGCCAATTGCTTAGGAAAATGATACGCATCCAATCCACTTATTGCAACCGTTTCCGCTACATTCAAATCGACAAAACCATCTTCTTGCAAACAAATTTTGGGTACGATCATTTCTTGGATTTGACCTAAAATCAAAATGGTTCCATTTAATGTTATTGGAATCTCTTGCTTAAATTCCATCCCTATTTTTATTTGTGCCTCTTTCACATAAGGAGCACAAAAGTCATTTTTAAAAGTTGGAGTTAAGTTTGTTTTGTCAAACTCGGAAACTTCTGCTGGATATTTTGCAGAGGTATGATGTGCCGCTTTTATAATAGATGTGTTAACATGGTTAATCGTATAAAAACCTGTTGATTTTATATTCTCATAAGTACCCCGAAAAACAGTAGTTGGGCGTAATACAAATCCAATCAAAGGTGGCTCAGAGCCAAAATGTGTTACAGAACTAAAAATAGCTAAATTAGGTGTTTGCTCTGTTTTATCTATCGTTCCTATCAAGCTAGCCGACTTGTATCCTGTTATACTATTAACTAAATTGATTCGAAACAAATGCTCCATTTCTAACAATTCTTCTCGTTGAATTACCCTGTTAATCATATCCTTTTTCTATTTTATAATTTTCGAATGGCTGACATTCCTCCATCCAAAGCAATTATTTGCCCTGTCATCCATGAAGATGTATTTTGCAATAAAAATACGGTTAATTGAGCAGCATCCAATGGTTGACCAATTCTTGCCAAAGGGTGTCGCTCCTCTGCTGCAGCGACTTGTTTATCGTTACGCAATAATCGAGCAGCTAAATCTGTTTCTGTAATGGAGGGCGCTATACCATTTACCCGAATATTGGGTGACCACTCCGCTGCCAAAGAACGAACAAGTCCTTCTATCGCCCCTTTTGCAATACTCACAGATGCATGAAACGCCATTCCCGTTTGAACGGCAACTGTACTATAAAGCACGACAGATCCTTCACTAGATGCCTGCAACCCTTTAACATAAGCTTGCAAGACTTTTACAGCCCCCAAGACATTAATTTCAAAATCTGCCTGAAAGTCTTTTTCCTTTAAGCTTTTAAATGGTTTTAAATTAATGCTGCCTGGGCAATATACAAGACCATTTATTTTCGCTGAAATGGAAGGCAACACATCATTTAGAACATCACAAGAATAAAAATCAAAGTCTCCTTCTAACTCTGGCATATTTCTAGCAATAATATGGACGTGATGTCCTTCTTTGATTAAAAGTTCAGCAGTTGCTTTGCCAATCCCCCGACTCCCCCCAACGATGATATATTGTTGTTTCATAGTTCTTCATTTTTGTAATCAACTTTCATAATATCAAAACAACAGCCTTCTACTTATTATGTTGAGTTAAGAAGCGTTTTTTTTAAAGAATACGTCACCGATTAGTATGTGCTTTTGATACCAAACAACAGCAGCATAAATTAATGTTTCCAACAACGCTACATTATTTAAGTCTTTTTTTAGAAAGCTTCTAAATATAGTGGCAACATCAGGCAGCATAGTATTTAAACCTAACGTTTCTTAAAAAGAGATTCTCTTTTAAGGAAATCACCTATGCTTAACAAAAAAGCAATATAACAAGTTTTTTTTAATACCAATTACCCAGTTTTGGGGTCAACTAGAAACCTTCTTTTTCTAATTTTATTTTTTTTTTATTAATCATTCGTATATCAACTATTATTAACTTCACGTTTAATTAAAAATTAAGTCACATTTAATTCTATAAAAAAATAATCATGCAATACATCCTCCTACTTATTTGCTTTATTATAAGTCCCTCCCTAATTTTTGGACAAAATTCTGATACAGAAAAACGTATGCAAGAATTAGGTTTTGTCAAAGTGGACTTAGACGAATTAGCCAAACAGCAAACTGCTGATAAAAAAGCCTGTTCATCTTGTCCAATGAAACAAGTCAACACGACCACCTCCTCTCCTAAGATCAATCATGCCCATGAAATTGATAAGTTAAAAAATCAACTTCCTCATTTGGAGCAAGCGATTAAAGATGCTAAAGCTTCTACGAATGTAGATCCTAGTATGCTTCAGAAGTACCAAACAGCTTTAAAAAACACAAAAGATAGAATCCAAGTTCTAGAAAAAGAATTGGCTCAATTAAAATCCTCCTATAGATAGTTCTCATTATTATCATTAAAAAATTTTGATTCAACTATCTACCATTATAATAAAAAATATGAAACAGATATATCAACTCTTCCTGCTGTTTGTCCTACTATTAGGAAGTTCAAACATAGTTGCACAAAGTGATTCTTGCTATAATGCAACTCCATTTTGTGATAGTGTTAACCAATACGCTGCTACCGTTAATGGTCCTACAGCTCCAACAGGCAACAATTACGATTGCTTAATCACCCAACCCAATCCAACCTTTTTTACCTTAACCGTTTCTCAATCAGGAACAATTGACATTACTCTACAAAACACTGCTGGTGTAGATATTGATTATATTCTTTGGGGACCTTATCCCGATGCTGCAACCGCTCAAAGTTTTTGTGGCAATTTAGGAAATGGTACACTTGCCAACGGCAATGTCGTTGATACCTGTAGTTATTCCTCAGTAGCTACCGAATTTGTACAAGTATCTAATGCTGTAGCAGGCTCAGTCTACATTTTGATGATTACCAACTTTTCTAATCAGCCGACGAATATTTTTAGTACCTCCAATGCAGGTACAGGTAGTATTGGCTGTCCCTGTAATTTAGGTTACAATATAGATACACTTAATTATCCTATTAACAATGGATTTTTAACCGATACAAGTGTTGTTTATGGGCAGTACGTTGTTTGCCCCAACGATCAACTTGGGATACAAATAGGTGTTTCGGGCAATCCCACGGATACCCTTCGAATATATCAACCTTTTACAACCATCAATAGTGTCTTCCCTGGTGCCTCTTTGTTTACCGCATCAGGGCTAAACCACGATACGATAAGTATAGGAGCCGTTTTCACTCCAGATCGTTCTCATATTGGAACACAACAATTTGACATAGCGGTCCAATCAACAACGCCAACCAATACCTGTCAAGAAATTGTAACCATAGAAGTCATTGTTCCGGGAATTGACTTGCGGGATACGACCATATGCTCGGGGGATAGTATAAAAATCCCCATAGATACCTTCCCTGTCACTTATGTTGGTTTCTCTCAATATAAGTGGACGCAGATAGGAGGTATTCCTGCCACTATTTCTGATGACACCTTAGCACAACCCAGTATTTCAGCTCCTCCCCTCCCCGCTGGAGTTGCCTACGATTCAATTGTTTTAGAGGTTGATTTTAGTTACGGTGGTTGTGTCACAGTTGATACCGTAACGATTATTGTCATCGGTATTCCTAATGCAGAGTTTACCTATCCCAATACTGTTTATTGCCAACAAGGACCAAGCAATCCAACAGGAGTCATTACCGGCACCCCTGGCGGAACCTTTTCTTCCAATACAGGAGTCGTTTTTGTCAATACACAAACAGGGGAAATAGACTTGGCTAATACACCAGTTGGCAACCATAATATCTTCTACGAATTATCTAGTCCAGGAGGTCAATGTGATGCTAGAGATACATTTAATTTGTCAATTATAGGGATTACTACCTTCGAAGCAACTGCAAGTGAGTATTTTATTTGTGACAATGAATTGGACACTGTCCAACTTAACTTAAATGTTGTTTATGGTGGTACTGCCCCCAGTAGTCCAACCTATTCTTGGACACCAACAAGCAATTTAAACAATCCTAACATTCAAAATCCTCTTGCATTTCTAATAGAACCAGATACTTTTGTTGTTAGTTACGATGATGGTGTTTGTGCTGTACAAACAGATACTGTCTCTATTTCTTCGCCTTATCCAGCTAATATTACAGTTAGTCCAGATGCTACGATTTGTAATGGTGCAACAATACAACTAGGGGCAAGCGTAGCAGCAAGTTCTGGAAATCAAAATTTCTGTATCCCTGCATCAACTACTATTGTTACAGAGAATACAACTTTAGTTACCCTAAATGTTTCTGGAGTTGCACCTAGCGTTATCAACTCAGCACTTATAGCTTCGTTAAGTACTCAATTGGGTATTAATATGAATGCCATAGGGCATATTACAATTGATTTAATTGCTCCTAGTGGAGAAGTTGTTACATTAAGTAATCGAAATGGAGGACTGAACACAGCCTTTCCTTCTTCAACCTTCTCTTCTGCGGCTGGAAATGCAGCAATTACATCCATACCTTTCTTTGGAGGAATTCCTGCGGGTTCATACTATCCACAAGCAGGAGCATCGGGTTTTAATACCTTGATTGGTGCCACCACAAATGGTACATGGACACTAAGAATTGTACACAACAATTCAGGTTTAGGAACAACTAATGGAACTTTAACAGATTGGTGCCTTACTTTCCAAGATTTATCGCAAGCGACTTTCTCTTGGAGTCCTAATTATAATATTAGTTGTGTGGCTTGTGATAGTCCTTTTGTAAATCCAACGGTTGATACTGCTTATATGGCCATTGCACAAAATGCATTTGGCTGTAGAGATACAGGTATTGTTAACATCACAATTGATTCTGCACTACCTGCCCCAATTTTAACTTGTGGAAATATTACATCAACTACTGTTACTTTTAACTGGGCACTTATTCCTGGTGCAGCCGGTTATAGCGTTTCTGTAAATGGTAATACTCCTAATATTGTGGGAGCAACCGTAGATTCTTTCCAAGTTACAGGCTTAACGCCTAGTCAATGTGCACAAATTACAGTTTTCGCTTTATCAGGTACATCTTGTCAAGATGGTGACCCTGATTCGCTGACATGCTGTGCCGTTGGATGTACAAGCATTGATCCAATTACAATAGGTACCAGCGGTCCAACGACATTCTGTTTTGGGCAATCTGTAACATTAGATGCAGGAGCTGGTTATAGCTCTTATCAATGGTCTACAGCTGTGAACGACACCAATCAAACAGTTACCGTTACAACCACACAATTAGTTAGTGTTACAACTACTGATGCATTGGGTTGTTTGGATACTGGCTCTGTACAAATTACCGTTACTCCTGGTCCAACTCCGACTATCGTGCCAAGTGGTTCGACTACATTGTGTGCAGGCGATACCGTATTCTTAGATGCGGGAAGCTTTGCCAATTACGCATGGAGTCCCTCTGGAAATACACAAGTTATTCCAGCAACAACAAGTGCGGTTCATGTTGTTACTGTTACCGATGCACAAGGATGTATAGGCTTCGATTCTATTATTGTAAATGTTGGTGCACCACTATTAACACCAATTACAAAAACAGACTTATCTTGTAACGGCACTGTTCCTGGTGATGGAACAGCAACAGTAGCTCCTTCTGGTGGCTTTACTCCTTATAGTTATAACTGGAGTACAGGAGCCAATACTGCAACGATTAGTAATTTAGTGGCAGGTACTTATATTGTTACAGTAACGGATAATAACAATTGTGTTGCTATTGATAGCATCGTTATCAATGAACCTACTCCAGTAGTTGCTACGACAACAGGAACACCTGTTAGTTGTAATGGAAGTAGTGATGGAATTGCTCGTGCCTTTGGTTCAGGAGGAACACCTGGCTACAACTTCCTGTGGGATGCGAATACAGGTAACCAAACAACAGCCTTTGCAACAGGACTATTACCAGGTACTTACTGCGTAACTATAACGGATGCCAATGGTTGTACAGATACTGCTTGTACTGTTATTCTACAAACAACTCAAACCTTTAGTGCAAGTGGCGATACGACAATTTGTGAAGGCGATACAACACAATTAACGGCGACCTTGGCTGATGGTTATACATGGACACCTGCGGGTAGTCTAAATAATGCTAATGCGCAAAATCCACTAGCATTCCCAACAACAACTACTACTTATTATGTTACTGCTGATATTTTATCTGGTGTTAACATTATTTATAATGGTGATTTTGAAGATGGAGACGTTGGGTTTTCTAGTGCCTATACAGTAGGAACAGGAGGTCCATTTGGACAATTATCCAATGCAGGAACATATGCAATTAATACCAACTCAAGTAATACACATAACAATTTTTCATCTTGTACAGATCATACTTCTTCCTCAGGAAACTTTATGATTGTAAATGGTTCTACTGTTGCCAATCAAAGTGTCTGGTGTCAAACAGTCAATGTAACCCCTAACACCGACTATCAATTTAGTACGTGGGTTACTTCGGTTGAAGCAACAAACCCTGCTAGTCTACAGTTTTCTATCAATGGTGTCAATGTAGGAAATCCATTTAGTGCAAGTTCTACAACTTGTCAATGGAATCAATTCTTTGCTACTTGGAATTCTGGCACGAACACCACTGCTACAATTTGTATTGTTAATCAAAATATTGGTAATGGTGGAAATGATTTCGGTCTGGATGACATAGAATTTGTGCCAATTTGTAATATGGTAGACTCTGTTGTCGTAACGGTAAATCCTAAACCTACCATTACGATTAATAACAATACTCCTATCTGTGAAAATGATACCATTAATCTAACTAGTAATGGAGGAGTTGCCTATAATTGGTCTGGTCCAAATGCATTTACTAGTGCTCAACAAAATCCAACCTTATTGAATGCTGTTGCAGCAAACAGTGGTCAATATATAGTTACAGTAACAACGGCTTTGGGTTGTAGTGATACAGCATCTACTAATGTGATCGTTAATCAACATCCTTCCGTGACTATCTCTAATACCCCAGTATTGTGTTTTGGAACTAGTACAGGAACTGCAACAGCAAACGTTACTGGTGGTGGCGGTGGATATACCTATACTTGGAGTAATACACAAACTGTTAATCCTATTACTAACCTACCAATAGGAAGTTATCAAGTTACAGTAATTGATGCGAATGGTTGTTTTGATAGTGCCAGTACTACCATAAGCGAACCAAGTCAAGTAACAGCAACAATAAGCACAACAGCAGTAAGCTGTCATGGTGGTACGGATGGTACTGCAAC
>NZ_JHBV01000018.1 GCF_000724545.1 Aureispira sp. CCB-QB1
TCGTGCTAATTCTCATTAGCACGGAGATAATCTTTATCTATTTTGCTTTTGTTTATTCTCCAGTATGTCAATTAACTTTTTCTATAAACTACCTTTAGTAGTTTTAATTATGGTGGAGAATATCGGAGTCGAACCGATGACCTCCTGCGTGCAAGGCAGGCGCTCTAGCCAGCTGAGCTAATTCCCCATAATTTTAGTTGATGTTATATTAGTAGTCCCAGGCAGACTTGAACTGCCGACCTCTACATTATCAGTGTAGCGCTCTAACCAGCTGAGCTATGGGACTAAATATAATATCATTATATACAATTGAAACAAAACAGGATAATTAGATTCAAGCTTAAAATCTTTCTAACAAAGATTCTTTATGTGCTCTTTAAAGGAGGTATT
>NZ_JHBV01000019.1 GCF_000724545.1 Aureispira sp. CCB-QB1
AGATTGGACTTGCATGTATTCCCATTCATGCAAGTCCTAAATCACCCCAATTAAAACCCAAATTTATCTTTTAGAAGTTTTAGTGGTTGAAGATTGGACTTGCATGTATTCCCATTCATGCAAGTCCTAAATCACCCCAATTAAAACCCAAATTTATCTTTTAGAAGTTTTAGCGGTTGAAGATTGGACTTGCATGTATTCCCATTCATGCAAGTCCTAAATCACCCCAATTAAAACCCAAATTTATCTTTTTCTAAATTATTATCACTTGTTGATATGCTTACTTATATGCCAAACTAGTGCCACAAAATAATAAATACTGATTACTAATGGTTTATATATTATTTTTATTTCTAAATAGTTCCATTTTGGATTCGGTTTTCAAAATGGGAAAACGAAATAAATTACAAGTTTCCTATTTTGACATCTAGCAATCTTCTTTGAATGTCTGCATGAATGGCATCCAAGGCATTTGTTCGAAAGTTTTCTTCTTCTTGTGGACTCAATTTCTTTGTTTTACTTTTTTGAGTTTGAAGAAAATAATTTTCAGTTAAACTAACGAGATTTGGAAAATACTGAGCAGTATAATTGATGTCAACAGCAGTATAAGTAGTTGTATTGATAAGAGCAATTAAGCCATTAAGATCAGGAGTAATGACACTCAAACTATCTTTGGCAAGTTGGTTAGGGTCTACGTGCAGGTCATTTCTTTCTAGAATATGGTTGTGTATATTTTTTTCGACATACATTTCATATTTTTTCTCCATAGCCTCTATCCGAGCAATAGCATTTAATGCTTTCTTTTTAGAATTTTTAGATGCAAGAACAGCGCCTATAGCTAAAAGCCCAATAAAACCAAGCAAGAGATAGAGTAGCATTGATAGTTGTTTTGATTGACTATTTCGTGAAAAATTAGCATTTGTAATGATGATATAATAAAACCATCTTTTTAGTTGAAAGATATTATACAATCACTAAAAAGATGATTCCTACGAAGCAATGAAGTAGACTAAGTACGTCTTGCCTCTCATGCGATTACAATACTAGAATAATAATATTCCCGAAGTTAGTATTGAATTAATAATTATTATTCATCGGCCCAACCTTTGGTTCGTTCTACGGCTTTTTGCCAATTGGTATAAAGGTGTTGGCGTTGATCTGATTTCATTTCAACTTCAAAAGCTTTATTTAATTGCCATCTATCTTTGATTTCTTCTTTTTTCCAGAAACCCACAGCTAAACCAGCAAGATAGGCAGCACCCAAAGCAGTTGTTTCAATAATCTCAGGGCGTTCAACAGGAGTGTTTAAGATGTCTGCTTGAAATTGCATTAAGAAGTTGTTGGCACAAGCTCCTCCATCTACTCTTAGTGTCTTGAGTTGAATGCCAGAATCTTTTTCCATCGCTTCTAACACGTCTCGGGTTTG
Organism: Aureispira sp. CCB-QB1; assembly: GCF_000724545.1. Taxonomy (GTDB): domain Bacteria; phylum Bacteroidota; class Bacteroidia; order Chitinophagales; family Saprospiraceae; genus Aureispira. Next base: position 1,427 of record NZ_JHBV01000019.1, read on the forward strand.
ATAGGCTAAGGATTCTAAGGTTGCTCTAATGACGTGGTACTTATTGGCACCTCTTGTCAACCCAAATATAGCACCTCTTGCATACATATCCCAATAGGGAGCGCCTAAACCTGCAAAAGCAGGAACAACGTAGACACCGCCGTTGTCACATACTTTGCTAGTAAAATATTCAGAGTCAGGAGCAGAATCTAATATTTTCATCTCATCTCTTAACCATTGAATCGCTGCCCCTGCAATAAATACGGAACCCTCTAAAGCATATTCCACTTTGCCATCAATGCCCCAAGCGATTGTTGTGAGCAAACCTGCTTTGGAGTGGATCATTTTTTCTCCTGTGTTCATAAGCATAAAGCAGCCTGTACCATAGGTGTTTTTTGCCATGCCAGGATGGTGACAACCTTGCCCAAACAACGCAGCTTGTTGATCTCCCGCCATACCTCCAATTGGAATTTCTGCTCCAAAAAGCGATGGATTAGTGTGACCATATATTTGACTTGATGGCCGTACTTCTGGAAGCAATTGGGAAGGGATATCCAGTTTGTCTAGCATCGTTTGATCCCACTTTAAATCTTTGATATTGTACAACATGGTTCTAGAGGCATTGCTGTAATCAGTTGCATGAACAGCGCCTTGTGTAAGATTCCAAAGAATCCATGTATCAATAGTTCCAAAGAGCAAATCTCCTTGTTCAGCAGCAGCTCTAGCACCATCTACTTGTTCTAAAATCCAATTTAATTTGGTGCCAGAAAAATAAGCATCCAATACCAACCCCGTATTCTCATAAACATAGTCAGTCCATCCATCCTCTTTTAGTTCATCGCAAAAATTGGCAGTACGACGGTCTTGCCATACAATAGCGTTGTAAATGGGTTTCCCAGTGTTTTTATTCCAAACAACAGTAGTTTCTCGTTGGTTGGTAATACCAATACCTTTGATGTCTTTGGCAGATAAATTATTATTTTTAAGAACATTTTGTGCTACCTCTAGTTGAGTCTGCCAAATTTCGTTGGCATCATGTTCTACCCATCCCGATTGAGGATAGATTTGTTTAAATTCTTGTTGTTCAGTAGCTAGTATGTTTCCATTTTGGTCAAAAATTATAGCTCTGGAGCTGGTTGTTCCTTGGTCTAACGCTAGTATCATTTTTTGTGTTTAGGTGATAACGATTCGTCTTTTGTTGTTTAATCGTTTGTTAAAAGTTTATAGTCTTACTTGGCAGCACAATCAATCCAAGAAGCATTATATCTTATAGCAAATAAATAATTTTGATTAAATTAAGACGAATTCTTATTTTTACAAAAGAACGAACCTAAATTTTATTTTTAGATTAACTCATTCTACCCAATTATAAATGGGTAACAGCACTAAAAAAATGCAACACTACTTTGTCCTATTTCTTTTATTGTTACTAGCACAACATACTTCATTGGCACAGCAGAATTGTTTGAGTGACCCTTCTTGTCAGCATACCAAATCAATGCTTTGGGAAGCTCAACGTCAGTGGGGAAATCAATACCAAGGAATTAATACAAATAAACGTTGTGATAGTCTTGATATCTTACATTATACGGTTATTTTGGATATGAGCGATCATGTAGGGGAGCAGATAACAGGAAGTTGTACCATACGTTTCAAATCTAAAAAAAGACAAGTAAGTGCTTTGCCACTAGATTTATTGCAATATCAAGTAGATTCTGTGGTTATGAATCGCCAGCAATTGGAATTTGATTACAACGATACTTTGCTGAATGTTCGTTTCAAAGAAGCTTTAAATCAAGGCGCAGAGAATGCTGTAACGGTTTATTACAAGGGACATCCACAAAAAGACAGACGTTGGGGAGGCTTTTACTACAAAGATGAGTATGCATACAACTTGGGAGTAGGGTTTGCTTCTGACCCGCACAACTACGGTCGTGTGTGGCATCCTTGCTTTGATAATTTTAGAGAACGAGCGACCTATACATTTCATATTACTACTGCCCAAAATCAGCGTGCGCATTGCAATGGTTATCTACAGACTGAAAATAAATTGAATGGACTAACTACCAGAACTTGGCAACAAAAAGAGCCCATTCCTACTTATTTGGCTTGTATTGCTGTAGGAGATTATGTGACCCTTAAACAAAGTCATAAAGGGGTGAATGGTTTGATACCAATAGAATTAGCAGCCAATGCAGCAGACACAAACAATTTAAAACAATCGTTTGTTAATCTAAAGAAAGCAATAGAAACGTATGAATATTGGTATGGTCCGCATCGTTGGGCTAAAGTTGGATATTCTTTGGTGCCATTTCGTTCTGGAGCAATGGAGCATGCTAGTAATATCGCTTATCCTATCAACTCTGCTAACGGAACACTTAAAAGAGAGCACCTCATGGTGCATGAATTGGGGCATAGTTGGTGGGGGAATTTAGTAACTTGTGCTACAGCACAGGATATGTGGATTAACGAGGGAATGGCTTCTTACAGCGAAGATTTATTTTGGGAATATACCTATGGTTGGAAGCGGTATATAGAGGATGTAAAAAGCAATCATTATAATGTTCTAAAAGTAGCACATCAACAAGAAAATGGCTATCGTCCAATATCGGGAGTGCCGCATGAGTATACTTATGGAATTCATGTGTATGACAAAGGAGCTTCTGTGGCGCACAATATGCGTTGGTATATGGGGGATGAATCTTTTCGGAAGGGATTGCAATATATTACCAAAAATTATGCTTTTCAAAACTTGACAACAGCTGAGTTTAGAGATGCACTAACGACATCAACAGGTGTGGATATGAATCCATTTTTTGATGATTGGGTGTTTAGAGGAGGCTTCCCGCATTTTGAAGTAGAAAGCTTCGTAACGACTAAAAAGGAGCAAAGTTTTGAAGTAGAAGTTGCTATTTTACAAAAATTGGTGGGACGTAAAGTTTATTTTAAAAAAGTACCTTTGCAAGTAACGTTCTTAGATGACCATTGGAATAAATTTCAAACAGTCGTACACGTTTCAGATAGTTTAGACAGAGTAACGATAAATGTTCCTTTTCTGCCAACATCTGTCTTGCTTAATGAGGAACATCGGCTTAACCAAGCACGATATGACGAAGAGTTGATCTTTCATCAAGAAGATTCTATGCTTGCAAGCATTCAACTCAAGGACTTAGATATTGAAGACTTGGTGGTGCAAGAGCACGGTGATTCGACTTGGTTGCATTTGCAACATCATCCAGTGCCTCCATCTGTCCAAGATGTACCAAAAGGGTATACCATCTCTAGAAACCATTATTGGACTATTGAGGGCATTTTGTCGAATAGTTTTGATGCGACAGCTGTTGTTAAAAATCATGGAAAATGGGATGCGGATTTGACAAAAAATGGCACTGATAGTATGGTCTTATTGTACCGCCCTAACTCCAATACAGCGTGGCAAATTCATCCTAATTTTATTAAAAGCAACTTTTTTAATAAGACTATTTTTACATTTAGTGTTTTGAAAGGAGATTATGCTTTTGCTAATGGTGCTGTTCCAACGCAAGTATACGAAGCACAAAAAGAAGCTAAATTCACAACATTTGATTGCTTAAAAGAAACTGCGTTTTGGCTAATTGATTTGGCGACGACGAATAAGCACAAGGCTTGTGTAGAGTTGTATGATCAGGAAGGAAAAGTCGTGTATGAAAATTGTGTGACCTTGTCTGCTAAAACCAAATCGGTTAAAATAAATACAACTTCTTTAAAGAAAGGAATTTACTTCTTGAAGGTTCGAAATACGAAAGGCAAACTCTTAAAAACAAAGCGAGTGGTTTTGGAATAAAGGCTTTTTTGTTTTTGCTAACAAAACTTGATAGCTTCAATAAGCTATTGCTAATGCGAATCAAGGGCAAAATAAAAAGTAGAAGTAACTTATGTAAGTTTGTAGAATGCAGCTTCAACAACTAATACAACTGTACTTCTATATAAGCAAAATATATGAAGAAGAATTAAAATGGCATTGTATGCGTCCATAGTTCGTTGATTATTCAGATTCAATCGTGATTACTTCAAAAAGTTAGGGTATTAGTAGTTCAATGAACTATGTATGAATTAAAGATGTCGAATATTTAATTCTCTATTCAATTCCTGATTATCATCATCTAAAAGTTTAAATGTATAAATGCCATTTTCTAGGTCATTTACGTTCATTACTTTATAGTTATAACCTTCTGTTATTTGAAAATTGCATAACCTAACTATAGTATTATCTTTTTGATTGAAGATTATTAAGGTTAATATTTTAGCGGTTTTAGTTTCAACCGAAAAGACAAATCTACCATTTTCTATAGGATCATGGGACATTTCAAAAATAATATTAAATAGTGGGATTTCCTTTTTTTGTATATTAGCTTTATTATTAATTAAAGACTCTAATGTTTCAGCTTTTTGTTGTGGTGTGCTAGAGCAAATTATATCTTCCTCACCTATTTCTATCTTTTTTCCCATAAAGGGTACTATAATTAGTTTATTTTGTATTGTAGTTCTATTACTTTGTATTGTAGAATTATCTTTCTTAGATGGATTTAAATTATTTAATAATCTTTTAGTTTCTTCTATTCTTGCTAGTACAATAATCTTTGAATTTGAATAAGGAGCTAAGCTTAGAGCTTTATTGTAGAATTTTAGAGCTGCTAGGTAATTTCCCAATTTTTTATTACAATCTCCAATGTAAGTATTAGAAAAATGGAAGGATGTGTCTAGCTTAATAACTTTAAGGAAGTCTAATAAAGCAATAGAATACTTCCCTGTTTTATACCTGATTATAGCTCTCTGATAATAAGCCGTTGGTTGCATCGAATCTATGTTTATAGCTTTATCTAAAGAATCTATAGCAGCTTGGTAATGATAGTAATTAGCCAAGTTATTAGCCATTCCAGTTAGTCGTTCATAATCTGTTATTTTTTGGCTATTAACTATTATAGGAAAGAATATAAGTAATACTATTAGTCTCATAATTTTGTTTTTTGCATTTTATCAGTAATTCTCGGTTTGTTTATTTGTTAAAATATTTTTTCATTCCTGTGTGTAATTCACTTCCGTCCCAATACTCTCGAATATAAGCATCTTCATATTTCACAGACCACCATAATCGTTCAATAAATACATGATCTATACAACGACCTTTTCCATCCATACTAAATTTAATTTCATAATATATTGGTAATATATTTGACAAATATAAATGTGATTTTTTATCTTTTTAGTAAAAAAGTAAGCGATAGCCGAGTAGGTTTGTGCTAGTAGCACAAAAGCCCAAGGTCATGATCGCAAGGAACTAGCCTTGTGCTCTCATGAGCGTAGCGAATAATAATCAACGACCACGAAGTAGCAGCGTAGCTAACTACTACTTTAAAAAATAGTCCTAAAAGAGCCTAGATTTATTCTTTCAACAAAGGTAAGTTCAATCTCTAGCAAATAAAAAAACATTATTCTTACTTTATCAGTACTTAGTTGTAATTCTTATTTTTTTTATCCATAAAAGTAAAGTTGTAAAAACATTCAAAAGCTTTGATAGAGCCAATGAATTAAACTTTCGTAAGTGAGTAAACTCTCCTGTTCATAATCAGCATAAAATGTCATTAATTTAGTTGGATTTCTACTTTCTAGAAAAAAAATCCCCATTACGCTTCAACGAGAACCTTGTATCCAAACGCTACCTATAATTTACATTGCTTGAATCATGTTCTCTCTTTTATTGTACAAAGCCATGGAAGCATACATCCAATATTCAACGCTAAAAAACAAGCCTACAGAAGGACTTCGGTTTCTTTCTGAATATTACACTAATCATTCATTACTACATTTAGCACAAAAAAACTGATAAAAGCGCAGTCACTATTAAAAGATAGCCTGTGTCAAGATGATCTCTATTTTCACAATTTGTTTCTATTAGAATTGAGTTAGAGGGGACAGAACTAAGACGTCATAAGACGAATCTGCAAGCTATTTTCACAAATTATAATGAGTTAAAAGAAAAAGCTATCTTCATGAGTTACGATACAAACAAAAAAACTTTTTCTCATGGGTAGTAGTTAGCTACGCTGCTACTTCGTGGTCGTTGATTTTTTTTGTATTTTTGGTAACTGAGCTTGCGATTTCACGGTCACAGGGAGCTACCACATAGTAGCACCGTAGGTAGCTACTATTCATTATAATTAATTGGAATTGAGTCAAGATACAACCGTTGTAGTGCGTGAATATAAACAAAAAATAAAGAAAGAATATTTTCCCAGTAGAGGATATGGTGCCGCAAGAAGTGGGGTGTCTCGAAAGATTATTTTGGATTTTAAAAAAATCTCTGTGCATGCCAAAGATGTGGTAGAGTTGTGGTTGTACCGAACAGAAATGATGTTAGAATTTTCAATAGCTTATGGAGATATGGAAGAAGCTTTTTATAACTCTCTAACGAGTGGTTTTGAACAGGCTTGTAAGCTCATCTAGTCTGAATGTTTGCACCAAGAATTCAAGACGTATTGTCAAGAATTAATTGCAAAATCTTATAATTTGGGGTGGGGAGTATCTTTTGATTTGGACTATTATTTTGAAAATTGTTTTGGAGAGCGTCCTTGATGGCATCAAAAACGTTGCCTGTTAGGGAATAAATTAAAAAAATCAAACTTAAAAAATTAAATATGCAACAACTAATTTATAAGCTATTAATTATAAGCTGTTTTGCTTTATTGACTAGCTGTGGAGCAACTCAGAAATTGAGCAAGGAAAAAATGGAAGCTCGTATTGCTGCTTTGGAAGATGAAAATGCTGCTTTGAAAAAAGATATGGAGGTGATGAAGTCGCAAGTGCGTGTATTAATCAACAGTTTGCCCAAGCCTGGGCAAGATGCCCGCCCTGGGGGAGGAGGTGCACGACCACAAAATTGGAATGGAGGAAGCACTAGTCAAGTCGACCCCAATGCAACTACGATGGAATTTGAAAAAACTATTCATGACTTTGGAACGTTAAAGGATGGCGCTTCTGTTTCTTATACCTTCAAATTTAAAAACACAGGGAACAAACCTTTGTTGATTAGCAATGCTAAAGGAAGTTGTGGATGTACGGTACCTAAATGGCCAAGAGAAGCAATTGCCCCTGGAGCTAGTGGTGAAATTCAAGTTACCTTCAACTCAAAAGGAAAAAAAGGCAAACAACATAAATCGGTTACATTGACAGCAAATACAGATCCTGCGAATACGCGTTTGTATATAAAAGCGGATGTAGGGACATAAAAGTGTATTATGGCAAAACGACATTATTTCTCAAAACGAGATAGAGGAAATCCAGCACCGAAAGATGAAAATGAAGCATTTCACGATTTGGGGTTCAGTAGTTATGCAGTCAAAAATCGGAAGCGATTTGTTAATAAAGATGGCAGTTTTAATGTGATTCGAAATGCTTCTTTTCTCAAAGATTTTCATATCTATCAATTTTTGGTATCTATGAGCTGGACAAGTTTTGCTTGTACTACGTTGTTGTTTTATTTTGTTATCAACTGTCTGTTTGCGGGTTTGTATTTGTTGAATGGAGTAGATTATTTATCAGGAGCAGAAGGAGACCACTTAACGCCTTTTTGGACAGCATTTTTTTTTAGTGTCCAAACGCTTACCACAGTAGGCTATGGAAGTGTTAGTCCTATAGGATTTGGGGCTAACTTGATTGCTGCAATGGGAGCGTTGACAGGCTTAATGTCTTTTGCATTGGGAACAGGTCTTTTGTTTGCTCGTTTCTCCAAACCAACGGCTAGTATTATATTCAGCGAAAACGCTATTATTGGGGGGTATGAAGAGGGCAAAGGTTTGATGTTTCGCTTGGCAAATCGTCGTAGAAATATGCTGACGAATTTACAAATAGAGGTTATTGCAGCTTGGTTGAGTCGGGACAGGAATGGCAAGATTAATAGGAGGTATCGCCCTTTGGATTTGGAGCGTTCTGAGCTGAGTATGTTGCCTTTAAGTTGGACGGTTGTTCATCCCATAACAGAAGATAGCCCTTTGGCAGAATGCATTAAGCATGGCGTAGAAAATGTAGATTTAGAGATTATAGTCGTTTTGGAGGGGTATGATGATACTTTTGCTAGCACCATTCGCACGCATACATCTTATAAGTACAATGAGTTAATTTGGAATGCTAAATTTGATCCTGCTTTTTATTTTAATGAGGAAGGGGATACGGTTTTGGAAGTGGATAAGTTGAATTCCTTCACTAATAACTAATTTTTAGGTTTAGATCGACCCCCTAACAATATAATAAATGGCCAGTGAATGAGCTCGATAAGCGGTTTTGAAAAGGTTATTAAGACTGTAAAGATAATACCCAAAACATGAAAAAATAGCGAAGGAGCTTTAGGAAGGGGTGTTTGTAGACAAATCAATTCTGGAACTTGCTTGAAAAAATTAGGTACAGAATGCCCTCGGTAATGATTGATGTATTGTTTGAAAATATGTTCTTGTTGATAGGCAGGAATTTCCATAGGATGCTGACGATAAGCAATATTAGTAGCTTCCGACCATCGCTTTTTGTCTTTCCAAAAGGCTTTGTACAAGCCTTCTAAATACCATCCAATATAATAGCGCATAAATTTCCTATTATACCCCCAGTCAAAACCTCTATTGGCTTTCCCCATACTAGACAACTCATAGTATTGTTGCACATGATAAGCTTCGTGTACTAGAATCGCTAAACGTTGATTGACAGACATGGTTTCTATGTCTCGAATGTAAATGTGTACTTTTTTTCGATCGTAAGTACTAGGTAGTGCTGTACCAATGGCAAAGGTATGGTGCATAAACCAAGGCATTTGACAGTAGCAATTGACTAAGGACCAGTCAATTTTAGGATACATTTGTTCTAAAAGTCGACGGTCTTTTGGCATTAATTCAAAAGAAGAAGGAACAATAAAATGATATAACCGTTGTCCTATATTCATGTATTAGGCAGTTGCAAATATGGCTTTAAAAGCCGTTTCTAATTTTTGTTGAGAGTGGGTCTGATATCCTAAAAGATAAACCTCGTTTTCAAGGTGCAGTTTCAGGTGTCCCGAACCCTTTACCCGATTAGAGGTAAAATCTGAGTGGTTCTTTCGAACTTGCTGTATTAGAACCTTTATTTGAGTAAATTGTTCAATATTGAGTAATTTTTGAGCAGCTTTGCCACCGCAATAAACTCCACTAGAACTTTGGATAGGAATTACTGGCTTATATTGGATAAACTCTTTTGTAATATAATAAATATTACCAGAACCATCGGCATAAGAATAGATAAGATTGGGTGGTGGTACTGGTGCATTGGGGAGTAAAGCATCTAAGTTCATTTTGAGACATGTTAAAAAGGTGTGATAAAATTAAGAGCGATATTGGGCAATAAAACTATATTTTTACCATCTTTTGATAGATACTAAGATTTGCTTTTGTACTTTTGTTTGTAATGGGATGTTATTATTAATAGTACTTAGCTGCGTTGTTACTTCGTAGTTTCCACGAAGTAATGATTAATAGTAGTTCGTTGATTACCTACGGTGCTACTTCGTGGTAGTTCGCTACGCTCATGAGGGCGCAAGCTTAGTTTTGTTCTTTTTTACCAAAAAGATAAAAAAGAACATTTATATTAGTTTAGCTTCGCTGCTACTTCGTGGTACTTCGTGAGTGCTGCGCAGTTGATAATCAAAATTTTAACACAAAACGCAACAAAAGCGCAACTTGCTGATTATCAAGCTGATAAAGTTTAGCTGCGCTGCTACTGCGTGGTTTCAACGAACTATTGAATTAAGATAGCATTAAAAAATAAGTCTACGTTTTGTCGGTAAACTTTTTTTGTCCAATTACTTATGAGTTCTAAAAATACAAAGTTGTATGCCAAATAAAGAAGAAATTACCAATTGGTTTCAAGGATTACAGGATAGCATTTGCCAAGGGTTAGAAACCTTAGATGGCAAGGGGCAATTTAAGCAAGATCTATGGGAACGCCCAGAAGGTGGTGGCGGAAGGACGCGTGTCTTGTCTGAAGGTGCTGTTATTGAAAAAGGAGGTGTTAATTTTTCGGCAGTAGAAGGTAATATGCCTGCCCAGTTGTTGAAAGTATTAAAAGTAGATGCCAATACTTCTGAGCCGATTACATTTTATGCAACAGGGGTATCAATCGTCTTACATCCTCGTTCTCCTCGTACTCCTATTATTCACATGAATGTGCGTTACTTTGAAATGAGTGATGGAACATGGTGGTTTGGAGGCGGTATTGATTTGACGCCACATTATGTCGATGAAAAATTAGCTGGAGCTTTTCATCAGCAATTAAAAACCGTTTGTGATGCGCATGACGCTAGTTATTATCCTGCTTTTAAGCAATGGGCAGACGACTATTTCTTTATCAAGCATCGAGAGGAGACGCGTGGTATTGGAGGAATCTTTTTTGATCGCCTCAAAGCTACGGATGAGCATACGAAAGCTGATCGTTGGGCATTTGTACAGGCTGTCGGAGCAGCCTTTGTAGATTTATATAGCCATCAAGTGCAGGCAACTAGAAATTTATCTTATGGTCAAAATGAATTAGATTGGCAACGATTGCGTAGAGGTCGTTACGTTGAGTTTAACTTGGTTTGGGATCGAGGAACCAAATTTGGTCTAGAAACAAATGGACGCACGGAATCTATTTTGATGAGCTTGCCTCCTCAAGCAGATTGGGCATACAGTTATGAACCTACTCCTAATTCCCCAGAAGCACAGACGTTAAATTTGCTTAAAAAAGATATAAACTGGGTTGATAAATTACTTGAAACGGCGCATTAAGACAATTGATGTTTGATTGTTTTGAGTAAGCGGGGATATAGCGAACTGAGCACAGCGAGTTCACGACCAAAGGGAGTAACAAAGCGGTCTCATAAAACACCAAGCAGCAGCAGCGCAGCTAACTAAAAGCGCAGTGCTCACGAAGTAATCTATGCAGTATTACTAATAATAAGTATATGATCTAGTGATAACTTCCCCTACATCATTTCCTGTATAGTGAATGCGCTGTATCCAATTGCCGATAGAGTCGTATTCGTAATGATAAGCATACGTTCGTTTTCTACCCTCGTAGGTGACCATTTTTTCCCGAATAATATCACCATGTTCATTGACTTTAAAGGTAGAATGCGTTGGTGTTTCGTGGCATTTTTCTAAAATATTATTATAATGGTAACTAAATTCTTCTTGGATGTGCCCATTATCATCATAAACCTTTTGAATTTTGCAAGGGACATGCGTTGGATGTTTTTGTTGGCTGTAAACGATTTCTGTTGTATTTCCAGCAGTGTTGGTTTCTAAATCAATATGAAAATTAATAGAGCTATCAATAAGTATAGAAGTGATGGATTTTTGGATGCCGTTGGGAGCTAATTTATAGAGCCAGTAAGCTTGGGGTTGTTCGTGCTTGCTGTAGAGTTCTCTTACTTCATCAATCCAAACGGAATCACCTTTATAGCTGTATTTCATCCACAAAATATCGTTGGGACCCATGTAAATAGCTGATTTGTTAATCAGCCCTTTGGGGGTAAAGCGAATGAAACTTTTTTTGCCATTTTGTTTTAATTGTAAATCTCTAAAAGTAGGGTATTTGACTTCGTCAATTTGTTGTATTTGTCCTTTTAAGTTCATGCGGTGCCAATCATTGAATTGTTTTGATTCTTTGGAACAACTCAAAAAAGAATGACCCAATACAATAAAAAGTAAGATAAACCAAACGTTAATTCTCATTATGTGCTTGTTCTAATTTATAGTACTTCGTGCAAAAAACGGCGAAGTATTCATTTAAAAAATACATGATCTTTGGGAATTCAATCCTATGATTAACAGTGAAGTGGTTTAAAATTAAGTAACCATCAACTATACAATCAATTTTTACGTTACTTTGCTTTGCGTTGGATTTTAGTAGCAGCGCAGCTAACTATTGTTAAACAACTTCAATACAAAATTAAGGAATCTTGACTTTGGATGCGTAAATTAGAGGCGCTTTTTTGAGTCTAAAAGCAAAACCAAAAATTACGAATGTTCTTGCAAATTTGGACATATACCAAGTTGATGTCCCTCTTCGTTTTTAGTTGAAAGTATAACAACCTATTTTATATGACTTATAAAGGAATTGAACCACTTTTGTTATCGTGTATAAGCATTGTATCTCTATTTTTATGAAAATACATAATTACCTCTTTATCGTGTTGTTGTTATTAAGTACAGGAGAATCCTTACTTGCTTGTAACACAAGTGAACACCACTCTGTTTCCAATCACTATAACCATGCTCAAAAAATATTTGAAGGAAAAATACTAAAGGTTGGGAAATTAAAACAACGCAACTTTTCTTTTGTCTATAAAGAGACAGGGATTCGGAGTATTTTTATAAAAGTAGAAGTGACTAAAAATCTAAAAAATACAACCGTCAAAGAACAGTTGATTATTGGCGTAATGCCTGGACTGTATCGTGACTTTGAGCTTGGAGAGACTTATCTAATTTACGCTAACGCAAAGAAGGGGTATGATTTTTTGATATGTGAAAATGGCTTTTCCTTAAAGAATGAAGAAGCAATGCATTTACACGCATTTTTGTGGACAATTCCAGTTGAACACACTGGATATTTGGTCGAGTACGATACTGCGGGAAGAAAATGGGCAGAAGGAAAGCTAGAAAATGGTTTGCCTGTAGGAGAGTGGAAGTACTATGCTAAAAGTGGGGAATTGCAAATAAAAGGAAGTTATCAGCACGGCGAGGAAACAGGACAATGGATTTATTATTACCATACTATTGACGATACTTATGCTATTTTGAGCCAGATAGTTTCAGGAGCTTATTATCAAAAAACAGGTACTTATCAACTGTTGCGGTTGGATAGTAATCAAACAGGAATGTATAAAAATAAATTGACCTATACTGTTGGAGAGGATACATTGACAGAGTCATTTTATTATAAGCATCGAATTATTGCTAAACAAGTATGGTATCAGAATGGTTGGCGCAATGGCATTGAGCAACGCTTTGACGAACAGGGGAGATGTATTAGTTATTATCAATTTAAGGACGATGCTCTAGAAGGCGAATACTGGGAAACCCAAGTAATTAGAGGAGCTGAAAACGTACATTTGAGAGTCGAGGGCTATTATCGGAAAGACAAAAAATACCACGAACGGCATTTGTATTATGAAAATGATGTTTTATCCAAAACTAAAGAAATTTTAAGAGATGGAAAGGTCTTGCCATAGATACAAACGCCTCCAAAAGCTGAGCGCTCTTGGAGGCAACATGTCATTTGAAAGGATTGAAAAGTATAGTACTAATTTGACTTCAACGCTTGTTTTAAATGTTCTTGCATATAAGCTCTTACTGTTAAAAACCTAGCGGTATCCAAATCCTGATTTCCAATTAAATAATTCATACAAGCTTTAAATTTACCCATGTCCCCCCATGGCATAGGATGTTCTAAAAGAGGCGGAATATTAGGCGTTTCATCTTTGCTTCTAAATTGAGGATTGGCTTCTTTTTGTGTGGTTAGCAATTCTTTGACCACCTTATTCTCCAAAATGCCACATTTATCTAAGGTTTCATACGCCTCATCCTTTAGTAAAGTACTAACATCATCAACAGTCGTATTGTAGATGTCTCCAACAATATTTTGAGCCGCTTCTGTTCTTGATTTGCCTAGTGTACCTCTCATTCTTTTCCAAAGATTATTCGCCAGCATACGAGTTTTTTGACAGAAGCCCATGAGCCCATTAATCGCTCCGATAGCACTAGCAACAGCCTGTGTGACACCAATAGGAATCAAGGTCAATACCCAAGACAAGTAGTTGAGTACCTTAGCACAAAAATCAATAATCTTATTAAAGAAAAGACGGATCATTTTTTTTGCAGCACGGCTATAGTTGTGAATTCTTGTTAGCAATGTTTCCTTCTGTTGTTGAAACTTCAATAATGTTTGCTGGCTTCCATTTCCTTCCGAAAGGAGGCGTTGTTCATGCAAAACAGAATTGCTAACAGGGTTCAATTTTATTTCAAGGTCATTGATGATTTTTTTATACCTTTTTCTAGCATCCCAAGCGTCTCGAATTTCTTGAACTAAGGTAATAAATCCGTTGACCAAAGGAACCTTTTTGTACCAAGGAGCATCCCCAGATTTGATGGCTTCATAAGCTTCGTAGGTATCTTTTCCCATATCCACTGCTTGAGCGAGGACGCCTGATGCTGTGCAAAAATTAGAAAGGCTACTGTTCAAACTGCCCCAATCTACCATATCTTTAAAGTCGCCCAAGTAGTTATTTTCAGCTTTGAGCATTTTGGCTGCATTTTTTAGACCAGCTAAGTCTTTTGCCAAAGCTGTTGAACCAGCAAAAAAGTCAAATTTATCATAGTAATCTAAAGCATATTTTGTTTTAGACCATCTTTCCTTTCCAATAACGTTTATCCAAGAATTGAGTAATTTTTGGCATTCTACATGAATTCCTGATTCCAAAATATTAATACCATAAGTAACTTGAAACAACTCTACTAGCGCATCGGTTTGCTTTTCTATTTCAGTAATTAAGGCATCATTTTTTAATTTCTTTTTGGCACTTTTAATATTTAAAATCAAGCGATCCACGGTTTTTTTCATACGCCCATCGTTGATAAAATACTTGTACCAAGCGTCTTCGTATTTCTTGCGAAAATCAGGGGAGGAGCCTACTGTTATCATTGCCGTTGGAAAATCCAATAAAAACTTGTTGAGATGCAAATGATTCATAAACTCAATCTTATTAGGCTTGAACGCCTCCATCGTCTCTGCTTTCTCTTTTTTAGCCCCTGTTGTATCGGGCGAAGTCATAATTGAATCAGGAACCAAGGCTGTTTGAGGCATCGTGATGTCATTCCAACTAATTGGGCTAAGCGTATCCAAGGCTTCTTGCTCTAAGGGATAATCTTCGTATTGTTTAGACTTCAACAATGACTTTAAATTATCAAGATCAAAAGCAATATTTTTGATGGCTTGCACGACCGCCTTTTGAGTGCCTTTATCCTTATCTTCAGTGCTTAGGTTATCTACGTTGTCAAATAACATTTTAGGACTAACACAAGTTTTTCCATATTCCAAGCTTTGGGTATAGGTTATGGTACGTTCTTGGGCAGCAGTTAAGTATTTTTCCAAAAGCTTTTCGGAAGCCAACAAAGCGTCAAGCTCATTAGCTGTCACCTGTCCTTTGACATAAGCAGTATACTCCAATTCACTTTGCAATCCTCCTTTGAATAAATCTACCAACGTATCATTGATAGATGCAATTAAATGATTTCTGTAACCAACCAACCACTCTTTTTGACGCTGTATACGAATAATTCTTTTTTGTTTTTCTTCTTCTACACGTTTCTTTAGGAGCAATTCAAGTTCTTTAGTATCAATTGTGTTTTCTTGAACATTGTCATCCAATTCATCGGTTGGTTCATCTTCAGGAAGATCGTCAATAACCTCAACTGTCTCGATAACTTTTTCTTTAGGTTCAGGCTTGGTAGTATACCCTAGTTGCTTTATTCTTTTAACTAGAAGTTTGCGGTATATCTTTAAAAGGTTAGCATCTTCGATTCCTGTCAGTGCCTTGAATTGTTCTAGCAACTCTGTCATGGTATGCTTAAAAGCAATAATAGAGAGAGTTGAATCGATAGCGGTAAAGGCTTTTCTGCGTTCAAGCAAAGCCATATTGTAAGCCATTTTTAACTCATCTAGTCTACGGTTTAGTTTAGTAGAGACTTTTTTAGGAGCATAACATTCTCGTCGGATTGTTTCATAATGTGTTTGAAAACGATCTCTATAATCCTTATCAGGGGTTTCGAAATTGCCCTTATAAGGGTCTAAAATATGCTTGTTAAAAATAGTATGTGTTTGGCAACTTAGAATTATTTTTTCAAGTTCAGTTTTCCAAAGCAAATCTTGTTCATTAAGTTTTTTGGAAGCCTTGATTTTTTTTGCCTTTTTATTTTTGTATTTATTACTATTATTGTTGATGTTAGAACTTCTACTTTTACGAGGCATGATAGTTATATTTGTAATAAGATGATGGATTGACTTTTCACCAATAAGCATCTTAGTTTTTTTGAAAAATAATGAATAGAAAGAGAGGAGGTAGGGCAGTGCTAGACTTCAAAACTTTGTAAGTGTTGATCCAACTCTTCTTCAAGTAAGGGGACAGAGGAAGAGGTTAAGAAGTAAAAATCTAAATCTTCCAAATCCTCATAAGAAGCTTTTTCTAATGCTTGGTCAATGGCATCAATGACCTTCTGAACAAGCTGAACCGCTTTTTGAGCATAACTCTCAAAATCTTTGACCAAGTCAGTTTTGTTTTGTTCTTTCATCGTATCAATTACCTTTTGGCGACTGGTATCAATTGGCTTCATTTGGACGACTCCATCTTCTGCTTCGCCAAGAGCATTAACAATAGCATCTATAAAAAAGCTTAATTGTTCGTAAATTAATTTTGCTACTTGGTTAGAACTAGAATCTTCTAGCATTTTTCGCATTTTTTCTTGCGCTACATATGTTGGCATAACTGTGTTTTTTTATAGTAATTTAAAAGAGAGCATTAGGGTAGGATACAACTAAAAGATCGAAACGGAAGCACTGTTTTGCGCCAAATTGTTAGTTAAGTTTTCAACTTTACTAAAGATCGTTTGTCGCAGCTTTAAATCCTCGGTAGCAAGGAAATCGACTTCCAATTGTGCCAATTCTTTGGCAATTGTTTCAATAGTTTTTATTCTTGCTGCCATCGTCTCTTTGAGTTTAACAATGCCGCTTCGAATGACCGTCATTTGTTGAGAAATTTCAACAGGATTACCTATTTTTAGAATTTTAGAAGCTTCTAACATCCCCTTAGCCTGTGCCTCTACAGTTTGTTGAAATTGTTTGACGGTTGCTTTCATTTCAACCATATCGTTGGCTAAAATATCATTGAAACTCTCTGTTGTTTGTGTTTGTTGGGAAAAGGCAAACCACAAGTCATCCAGTTCTAATTGAAATTTTTCTGTAATAGTAGAAGGGCTTTCCAACAACGATTGCATTTCGTCAAATTGGTCGTTATCTTTTTGAAGCAAAATCTGAAGTTGTTTTCGGATACGCTTAAAACGATTCATCAAATCAACATTCTCTTTGAGAATTGTTTTAAAACTAGGTTGCACCCGAATTTCTTGGCAAACAGCCATAAGTTGAAGTAGTTCGGACAAAGAGTCGTCCTTTGATGTTTTAAGGTTATTTTCTAAATCCGTTAAGCGACGATCTAATATTTCTTTGGAAGAGTTAGCGTCTGTATCCGTATTAGTTTCGGATTGCTTTTTGACAAGGTTATATTTTAACAACCATTCTTTAAACGTACTTTTTAAGTTGTCATTTTCAGGTTGTTTTGCCAAGACCTGTTTGAATTTTGCCAAAACTTTGCCCCATGCCATTAGATTATCAGAAGTAGGAGTTAGTTTGTGGTCATTTTCTGCATTTTCTAAGCGCTGAATAAGTTGCTCTAGAATACTCAATTTAGGACTACTAGACGTTGGCGTTTCTATCTGAGTTGTCTCTTCCGAAGTTGGTTCCTCTGGTTTGATTCCTGTTGCCATTTCAAACTTTAAATTGGTAGGTTTTCCAACCTTGTTAAGCCATTTGATAACAGGAGCCATTTTCATTTTGCACGCAGGCAATATTTCTATGCCCAAGATAAGCGTATTGTTTTCCTTTTTGCCTTCATAGACAAATCGACAAGTTGCAATTTCTTTGGTTCCTTTTTTTACAAATTTGTCAATATTTTTTAGAGCACTTTTAAACAGACCTGCTTTGCTTTCGGAAAGTAATAGACAGACATCATTGGCTATTGTGTCGCTCATCGTTGTTGCTCCCAAAACAATTACAGCAGTAACACTTGTTCCTACGGCTTCGGTCTCATTTTCTCTCAATGCATTGGATAAAACTTTTAAATTATTTTTTAAGTTGGTTTGAAATATTCCTCCTTTTTGGTCGGTAGCTAATTTTTTACTTCCCGAACTAAGAGGAACAATTTGGACAGGTTTTATTTTGGTGATAATAGGTATGCCTGTGATCATGATTATTGTGTTTTTTAGATACTTTATAAACATTGAATTTGCTAGTAAGTCGACAAATAAATGGTACCTCCCTATTGCGATTAAAAATTTTTTTAAAAAACACTTTTATCCTTGTCAATTCATCACAAAAAAACGCCACTTTATCCCAAGTGGTTTTATATGAGGTTTTTAACTGAATTGTAATTTTACCTTTGAGTCATAATTATCAATTTAAAAAACAATTATTATGATGAAAAAAACGGCTCAGAATTCCATTTGTATGTTATGTTTATGGATGGCTTGGTGCAGCTTTTATAGTTGCCAAAAAGAAACATTCGTGACAGGAAAAAAACAAGATTCTTTTACCCTTCAATCCACTTATACCGAAACTCAATACGACCTAAAAATCGCTTATCCAAAGACCTATGATGCCACTAAAAAGTACCATACGATTTACTTATTAGATGGCGACGATTATTTTGACGAAGCGAGTGCTGTTATCTCAAATCAACAACGAGAAGATGTTATTTTGATAGGCATTGGGTATGTAGGTAACAACCAAAGAGGAAGAGATTATTCTTTTCCCAAAGACAGCGATTTCCCCAATGCATCTGGAGGTGCAAAAGAATTTATTCAATTTATCAATAACCAACTAATTCCTAAAGTTGAAACGGAAATGGGAGTCAAAAGTAAGGCACGTACTATTTATGGTCATTCTTTAGGCGGCTACTTTGCCTTGTATATTTTATTTCAACAAGAACATCCTAATCCTTTTGACAACAGCATCGCTATTAGCCCCAATCTTATGTGGAAAGATGCTTATTTGTTTGATCTAGAGCAACAATATTATAACCAACGAGATAGCTTAGACAAGCGAATATATATGACTGTTGGTGATTTGGAAGGAGCGTCTATCAACTTATTTTTTAATGCTTTTAAGAACAAATTACTAACAAGAAATTACACAGGTTTAAGCCTTGATTACGAACGGTTGAGCCACGTATCGCACCGCAATAGTCCAATTATAAGTTTCAAAAATGCACTTTCAATCATCCTATAAAATAAATCTTATGAAAATCTATTCTTTTTTATGGTTAATGCTCTTTTCTTTTTCGTCAATATGGGCACAGGAACCAGAGAAAAAAACACCGAAATCATCACACAAATTATGGAAAGTTGAACTCCTACACACCTACGATGTGCTCAATATGAGTTATGGGTTTAACTATGGTTTTATTGCCAAAGGCAAGTTCAATTTTTATAACAGGAAGCATTTGAATCTATATTGTGGCATGGCACATCAGTATAGTTATATATCGGAGTCCGACAACCTTTTTTCGGACAAGGTAGATGGATATACCAAAGATATTGGTTTGTATACGGTGCTAGACATTGTTTTCTATCCTTTTAAAAAGAAAACGTTGTATCTATCTTTAGAACCTTTTGTTGGATTAACACACCTGCGCTCTAAAGGCACTTTAAAAATGCCGCACTATGGCATCGTAGAAACGTATAAAAATGATTACGTTTATTTTAATTATGGATTTACGCAGGGGATAGGGTATACACTAGGGCAATTTACCATACAAGCGTCTGTTTGGTTGTCTCTAAAAGGATTTTTGGACGAAGGAAGGAGTCGCCCTGCCGACTTTGATTCAAGGTTTTTAATTGGTTTAGGAGCTAGTTATTCCTTTTAATATATTGCCTGACTAATAACTTATGTCCTTCGTTACTTCGCTTGGTCACAGACCTTGATGGAATAGCGAAGGCATTATTGATATGATTGGGTTGAGAAGTTTTTGGATTCTAGGCATTAGAACCAAATGCTTCTTTAAATGTTTGAAACTTATTTCTAGAAACAGGGACTTCATGTGTTGTGCCCTCAAAATGAATGCGATAATTTCGAGCATTTCCTGACGTACTGCTAATATTTTTGACATTAACAATGTAAGAACGATGTGTTTTGGAAATAAAAGGATAAGCTTTGAGTGCTTCTTCTAGTTTCTGAAGGGTGAGCCGATAGGCTTTATATTCTATTTTGTCTGCATTTTTTATGAATACATCGATATAGTTGCCTTCTGTTTTGGCAAATAAAAACGAATCAAGATTAAGTTGTAGGATTTCATTTTTGTTATGCGTAGGAATTTCAATTAGGTCTGGCGTAGTATTTTGAATTGCTTTAACCTTGGTTTCCAACTCCTTGTTATAGAAAGATATTTGTTTTAGATTTTCTCTTAGTAGCAAGGTGTAGTTGATCCAAATAATTAAAATAGTGGGAGTCGTACCAATGATTATCACATAAAAAGAAGCATTTAGAAAGCTGGGTAGAATATCAACGGTATTTTGCGTTTGGCTAATAATAAAGGATAAGAAATTATTAGATATTGCGATGACGAATAAGAGGAATAAAATTAGTAAACTTTCTTTTCCTACAGTCCAGTTTTCTTTTAATTCAGGTTTAAAAAATAAACGAGGTATCATTTCTGTTACTAAAATGATACTGCCAAATGTTACCAGTCCTGCTAAAACACAAGCCCATGTTTTGCTCAAAACATAGTTTTCTATAATATGATTTTCTGTTAGAGTTGTTGTATTAACAATATAGACCAATAAGCCTAAGACAATAGCAATAATTGTGTTTCTTTTGGTAGAAAATAAATAGGGATAAGGTTTATTGGAAAGCTGAATTAAGTAGGTCAAAACAGTAAGTATCGTACATTAGAAATAGGCTATTAATTGGCGACAAAATAGGTAAATAAATGCGTTTATTGGCATCTAGCAAAAGCAAAATATAAAAGATAGAATAGATCTCACGAATTTTCATTAAATTAGAAGCAAGCCCCTTTTGTTATTTTATGGTAGTTCACGAATACATAGTTACAGCACAGTTGACTATTGAAGTAACGACCTATTAATTTTAAATGAATTGTTATGCTAATATTGTTGGGATTTTTGATTGCGATTACTTTGTCAATAAGTGCACAAGCACAGAGTACCTCTATTTTTTTTCAGAATAATACAGAGCTGGAATTTGGCGTAACAGCTGTACAATCAGGAACGCATACGATGGATGCCAACGAATGGTCTCTAAAAGCAACAGATGTGGAGGCTTGGGAGATGCGCAAAGAACTCTTAGAAACGAATCGAAATAACGGAATACACAATGGAGAAACCTTTTATTTTGATGTTTATGTATGGCATGGTACCGACACGCTACAATTACAACTAAAACTAGAAGGAAATTTTATAGGTAGTGATATGGAGCATTCATTGAAAGGTTCTAATTTTAACCATCCGTGGTACGATGATGGAGGTTTTTATGAAGAAAGTCTGATGTTTGGAAATTTGCCTGTAACCGTTAAATACAAACCAGATGGAACCGATGCTTTTTTTAATAGAGATATTGTATTTGCCATCCAAGACAACCGTCCCAAATATACAATTGATTCTGCTGATTTTTCGAATCCCAATGTAATCAATGTTTTGTCGTACAATATCAAATTTTTGCCACCTCCTATTGGTACGTTTGATGCTGCTGAGCGTGCCGATGTGATTCCTAGATATATCAGTCCATATCAAGATGTCGTTATTTTTCAAGAGGCGTTTGAAGATGCAGCCCGAAACAACAACTTAGTCCCTGCCATGCAAGCGGCAGGATTCTCGTATCAAACAGATATTCTCAACGATGGGCAAATAATTGAGAACGGTGGAGTGATTATCTTTAGCCGTTGGCCAATTGAGTTGGAGGATGAATATGATTATCGTTCTTGTGATAACAATTCAGGCGACTGCTTTGCTGCGAAAGGGATTTTATATGCTAAAATTAATAAACTAGGAAAGAAGTACCATGTTTTTGGAACGCATATGGAAGCGGGAGGGAACCCTAATGATATTGCAATAAAAAAAGAGCAATTTGGAGAGCAACGTGATTTTATTGCTGCGCAAAATATTCCTGTCGATGAGGCGGTAATATTGGGGGGAGATATGAATACAGATGCGTCATCTGTTCAATATCCAGATTTGATAGATTCTTTAAATCCTATTATTGGGTTGCACAAAGGCTTTCATGCCTCTACAGATGTGACACGAGATTCAGGCAATATTATTGACCACGTATGGGGCGATCGAAAGCATTTGGTACCAATTGATTGTTACACTAAGGTTTGGGTTTATCGAGCGATTGACGATGATTTGTGGGATATTTTTGATCCTTCGGATCATTTGCCTGTCAATGGTCGTTTTGAATACCCTGATGTAGATACACCTGTTGTTGCAACGATTGAAATTTGTGGAAGTGGTTCTTTGCAATTAACTGCTCCTATGGTACATCCTGATTTGTTGTATCAATGGTTTTTGGATAGTATGCCATTGACAGGAGCAACGAATGCTAGTTATAATAATTCATTAGCAACAGCAAACGATACAGGACGCTATTCTTGTCGAATTAGAACACAGTTCACAGTAGAGGATACATCGGCGTTAGGGCACCCCAATTGGCCCGATACCGCTGTACAATATTTTGATTTTGAGATAGCTCATGTCGTGCATATTCCTATTGATATGAATCCTATTATTACACAACAATCAGATACCTTGTTTTCATCAGCATCAACAGGAAATCAATGGTACGATGCCAACGGATTAATTGCTGGTGCCACAGATTCTTTTTATGTTTTGACACAATTAGGAAATTACTACACGGTCGTCAACCAAGGCAATTGTACGTCTAATCCTTCTAATAGCATTACGTATACCAATCTAAGTTTAATAAAGGAGATGGATGTATTCAAAATTTATCCAAACCCTGCTTACGAACAGGTTATAATTGAAGTGCTGCCTCAAACAGAAAAGCTTGAAATTATAGATCCAATGGGACGAATTCAGCAGATTGAACTCAATCAAAATACAATATCAAGGATTAGTTTAAAAGGTTGGTCTCAAGGAATTTATTGGGTGAAATTAACCCACCCAAACAAAGTATATGTCAAATCCTTTAGCATCAATTAGGATGTTCAATGATAGTGAATTCTTTATTATTGGATGAGCCATGGATAAATAAAAAAAACTCTAAATACTTCTTTGGTAAAGAACAGAAAGAAGTATTTAGAGTAGAATATGCGTTGATGGTAAAGCTTCGAGTCGTCTAATCTAGTTTTAGAACATCTAAAAATGCTTTTTGAGGAACTTGAACATTTCCTACTTCGCGCATTCTTTTCTTACCTTTTTTCTGTTTTTCTAATAATTTACGTTTACGAGAAATATCACCACCATAACATTTTGCTGTAACATCTTTACGAAGTGCCGAGATATTTTCACGAGCAACAATTTTAGCACCAATTGCTGCTTGGATAGCAATTTTAAACTGTTGTTTGGGAAGAATATCTTTTAGCTTGGCACACATCCTTTTACCAAAAGCAACGGCCTTGGTACGGTGAATCAAACTAGAGAAAGCATCCACACTTTCTCCATTCAACAACACATCTAGTTTGACCAAGTCCGATTGACGATAATCCAATGGAGTATAGTCAAAAGAAGCATAACCACGAGAAATAGTTTTCAAGCGATCATAAAAGTCAAAAACAATTTCAGCTAAAGGCAATTCAAATGTCAACTCTAGTCGACTAGGCGTAAGGTACTGTTGGTTTTTGAGAATACCTCGTTTGTCCATACAAAGCTTGATGATTCCTCCAATGTACTCTGGTTTAGAGATAATTTGAGCACGAATATAAGGCTCTTCTACATAATCCAAAATCGTAACATCTGGTAAATCATTTGGCGTATTGATGGTTAGTTTTTCGCCTTTTTTGGTATAAGCAAAATAGCTAACGTTAGGAACTGTAGTTAAGACATTTTGATCGTATTCACGTTCCAAACGTTCTTGAATAATTTCTAGATGCAACATACCCAAGAAACCACAACGGAATCCAAAACCTAAAGCAATAGAGGTTTCTGGTTGAAAGATAAGAGAAGCATCATTCAACTGCAATTTCTCCAAAGCATCTCGCAAATCTTCAAAATCATCGTTGTCAATAGGGAATAAACCTGCAAAAACCATTGGTTTGACATCTTCAAAACCTTGGATGGCTTCTTCACAAGGACGCTCTTGCAAGGTGATAGTATCCCCAACTTTTACTTCCTTAGAATCTTTGGTTCCTGTGATTACATAGCCTACGTTTCCTGCTTCGATAGATTCTTGAGGAACTTGATCCATTTTTAAGATACCAATTTCATTGGCAAAGAAATCGCTTTCTGTATTAAAGAAACGAATGGCATCGTTTTTCTTTAATCGACCATTAAAGACGCGATAGTAAGCAATAACGCCACGGTACTTATCAAACATAGAGTCAAAAATCATGGCTTGTAAAGGCGCTTCTGGATCTCCTTCTGGAGGAGGAATGCGTTCCACGATGGCTCTAAAAATGTTATCTAAGCCCAAACCAGTTTTTCCACTAGCGAGAATAATATCTTCGATCTCACAACCCAACAAATCTACAACTTCCTCTGACATTTCATCAACCATAGCAGATGGCATGTCCACTTTGTTCAAGACAGGAATAATTTCCAAATCATTCTCTAAAGCGAGGTACAAGTTAGAAATGGTTTGCGCTTGAACACCTTGAGCGGCATCTACCAAAAGCAGGGCACCTTCACAGGCGGCAATAGAACGAGAAACTTCGTAAGAAAAATCTACGTGACCAGGAGTGTCAATCAAGTTGAAGATGTATTCTTCGCCATCTTGAACATAGTTGAGTTGAATGGCGTGGGATTTAATGGTAATACCACGCTCACGCTCCAAGTCCATACTATCCAAGGCTTGGTCTTGCATTTTGCGTTCCGAAATGGTTTGTGTCATTTCCAGCATACGGTCTGCTAGAGTCGACTTTCCGTGGTCAATATGTGCGATAATGCAAAAGTTTCTTATATTTTTCATGTACTTCTTATAAGTTTCTGTATTGTTGTTATTAATTCCAATCAAAATCAATCTTCTAGAATTAATTAATAGTCTGCGAAAATAAGGCTTTATTCTTGGTATTGCAAACGTTTAGACCAGCACTTAGTCTTGAACTTGCAATTTACCACTAAATATTGTTTGTCCTTTGTGTATAAATCTAAAAAAATAAATGCCCTGATTTAAGTTTTTTCGATTGATTGTTAGTGAATTATCTTTTATTTGATGTTGTTTTATAACAACCCTGCCTTGTACATCTATTAATTCAAAATCATAGGCAATGCTCGATGGGTTTTCAAATTCAAATGTGGTTTGTGTCTTAAAAGGATTTGGATAGACTTTGACCGAAGATGTATTGGGAATGGTGGTAATAGGAACGGTGTAGGCATAATTATCAATAATGTTTTGTAATTGATAAAACATTTGGGCATTGATATAGGCATGTGCATAATTGTGTGATAATGAAGATACGCCAAAGGAATAATAAGCATTGATATTATTGGTATAAAAAAGAGAACTACCACTTTGACCTGGAACACCCCATCCGCCTCTAACTCCTAAGTAAGTTGAAGGAAAAGAAGGGAAGGTGTCAATATAACCATAGTTGTAATAAAGACTGTCGCCATTATATACCTTTGATGTATCGAATGGGTCTCTTATTGCAGGATAACTAAGCTTGTGAAATACTTTATTATCAAAGTAGCTAGCATCAGAAGTATAGGCGATGCCAACCCATCCTATATCCAAGCCAATGGGTTCTCGAAGTTGTAACAAAGCTGTTTCGTGCCAAAGAGAGCCATTATAGTTTTCTTGGAAAAGATAAATCTTTTTGACCCAACTCGATGGCAAACTACTTTGGATCTGACCATTATTATAAGCAGGGGCAATTAAAAAACTATCGGTATGCCATGTTGGAGCGTTACCAACTCTGCGAACACAATGTGCTGCGGTCAAGACCAAGTCAGGACCAACCATAATGCCTGAACAGCCTGTTCCCGAAAAAGTGTCGGCATTGTAAAAATGGAGTGCTACTGCCGTCCGAATTGGATAGTCTAGTAGATTGTGAAAATTTTCTGCTAGTTCGGGTTTGCTAAAGTTGCTGTTTGGAAATAAATTGCTATTAGGAGGAATGGTGATCAGTGTGGCTGGGTTTCCTAGGGTTCCCATCGAAAAACTCGTGTGATTAAATGTCTGAGTACTGTCGTAAGCAACAGGATCAATTTTGGTGATACTTTGGTTTAAGATGTCATAAACAATAATCGTATCTTGTGCTTGTGTCGAATAAAACAAGCTAAGAAGCAAGATAAAAATAAAGCGATGTTTCATTATTGGATCAAATTGTTTTTTAATACTACTCCGTTGAAAAATGTATTAGTTTGATTATTAATAAAATATGAATCTACAGGTGTTTGTGGTAAAAAAAATGATAATCAAACTAATGCAAGATGCTTTTTTATGTTTTTACTTCGTGAGCCCACAGGTTCGTAGAAAAAATAAAAAACTAAGCTTGCGCCCTCACGACCGCAGGGAGCTACTACGAAGTAGCACCGCAAGTAATCAACGGAGTCTTATTTTAGTTTTACTAAATTTTTTTAGTTTTAGGATAAAACGTAATCTATGCAGCTTTTGTGGCAGGTTAAGACAAACAATAAGATAGTATCACTATAATTTATGAATTAATTACTATCTTAGTTCGATGCCTTTTGTGAGAGCAGCAGATGAATTATAATTCATCTAAGTAAGTGGACAGAAAAAAGTATAGTTAAAAATGTAATTGTTTTTAGTGCTGTTCAAAGAAAAAAATTGAAGTTTTAGCGGGCTAAAACGAGATTTTTTGATGAAGAACAGTGCAAAAAGAATTCTATTTTGCCTATAAATTTTTATGAACGATTACTTAGTATAAAAAAACTATTATTTAATTAAATACACCAATATAAAATGGCAAATAATATATCTTGGCAAGATGCCTTAAATCGTTTAAAAACAGGAAATGCAAATTTTGTAGCAGATAGTTTGGATGGTAAACTTCAAAACTCTTCTCGTCGTAGCGAATTAACTTCAGGGCAGGCTCCCTTTGCAATTATTCTTAGTTGTGCTGATAGTCGTGTTGTACCAGAATTATCATTTGATACTGGTTTGGGAGAATTATTTGTAATTCGAGTAGCTGGAAATGTTGCCAACACATCTACAATCGCTAGTATCGAATATGCTGTGGCACATTTAGGTGTCAATTTAATCGTTGTAATGGGACATGAAAGTTGTGGAGCAATCACGGCTGCATTAGCTGGAGGAGACAATGGTTATAACCTAAATCACTTATTGGGGCATGTAACTCCTGCTATGAGCGCTTCTGAAGATAAAGATGTAAACACAGTTGTAAAAGTAAACGCACATTTAACTTGTAAGCAATTGGTTTCTCGTTCTTCAATTATTGAGGATGCAGCTAAAAATAAAGGTCTAAAAATAGTTCCTGCATTTTATAACTTAGGGAGTGGTCAAGTAGATTTTATAGAGGAGTAAAGAAGATTAACGGGAGTAAGTTAAAAAGGTATTACACAACGATTCTCGATTGTAAGGTGCCAATTAGAACAAAAGAATCATCGTCAAACTATTTTAAGATTGGCGATGATTTTTTTTTGAAAAAATTAATAAAAAATTCCAACCATTTATTAAAACAAGTTGTCATAGGATTGTTAAGAAAAACTAAAAACACAAGAAAAAGCGCTTACATATATGCAAGCGTTGGTTTCTTATTGTTTGAATAGTGGAATAGCAAACTAATCATGCTTTTATAGACTCTAACATAGTCCATTCCCAAGACTTGTTAGAGATAACCCTTACAAATTTTGATATTTGTAGGGGTTTTTGTTTTTATGTACGACAGTATGTTAATTAAAGATAAAATTGATGTTAATAATTTGTACTTTCGAAAGTTCCATTGATTTTAGATGAAACATTATGAATTGGCACTTCACAAACTAGCTTTCTTAGTTGGTTTGCTATGCTTAGTAATTTGATTGTCAATAGTTTTATTTTGAGGGTTAAAATGTAATCTATTGGTAGTTAAGTTGATATGGCGTTTAGGTGAATTAACGGATGCATAAAAATTGATGTTTTTATGATCGAACTAAAAGTTAGAAAAGATGAGGGACTAAATTTAAAATTACTACAAAAACAAAACATGATTAGATTAAAAAAAGGGAGAATACTATTTTTCTGGAGTTTGCTACTTTGGGGAATTGGTGCCCAAACAGCTACGGCACAGGATGGTACGAATGTAGTGACATCTGATTTTGAGAGTTGGATTTCTGCAGGTATACGATTAAAAGTACACAAAAAATGGACTTTTGAGCTTAGCGAACAAATTCGATTTAATAGAAACTCTACACAAGTAGATCAGTATTTTACTAATTTAGCAATTGGTTATGAGCCGTTTAAGTTTGTAGAATTTGGAGGAGCTTTTCGGTTTTCGCAATACAATGAAGGGGATGGGAGTTATAGCCCACATTACCGAATCAACGCAGATGTTACATTTAAGCACCAAATCAAGCGTTTTTCATTTGATTATCGTTTGAGATATCAATTTAGAAATGAGTTGGGAGTGACGAGCATAGAAGGAGATTATTTGAAGCATGGTTTTAGATTAAGGGCAAAAGCAAAGTATAACATCAAGAAAATTCCTTTGGAGCCTAGTTTTGCTGTAGAAATGTTTAGTGAATACGAAAAATATACATTACCTGTCGTTGATAAACTTCGATTTACAGCAGCATTAGCCTATGATTTTAAAAAGTATGGCAAGGTTAAATTGTTTTATAATTTGGAACAAGAGCTATTTACGGCTTATCCCAAAACAGTGGGAATTATAGGGTTAGGTTATGTTTATACTATTAAAATTAAAAAGAAGAAATAAGATGAAAAATAAATTTCAAGTATTGGTAATAATCGTAGGTTGTAGCTTGCTTTTTTCATCTTGCTACAAAGAAACATTTGTAGTGTCAGGAACAGGATTGGCAGATTGGACGGCAACAACGCATTCATCATCAGCTACTCCCGATTATGCTACGGTATTCAATCAAAACCAAGTTAATCGAGTGGATATAGTTATTGACGCACGTTATTGGACAATTATGGAGAACAATTTAAATGACATTTATGGCGGCAGCAGTACAAGCAGTGGAAATACTGGTGGAAGACCTGGTGGCGGTGGTCCTGGTGGCGGTCAAGGAGGAAACACAGGTGGAACGACTATTGGAGGAGGCGGAAATTTCTCTGAACAAACTCCTACATACGTGCCTTGCAATTGGTTTTTTAATGGCAAGCAGTGGTATAATGTTGGAATTCGTTACAAAGGAAATTCTAGTTTGGCTTCAGCCTATCAAGCAGGAAATGGAAAACTCCCATTTAGAATTAAGTTTGATTATTATGAAGATGAGTACCCAGAAATAACAGGACAAACTTTTTATGGATTTTCAGATCTTTCTTTGAGTAGTAATTATGATGATCAGTCTTTTATGAGGGAAAAAGTTGCTGCTGATTTGTTTAGAGAGTTTGGTGTTGCAGCTCCTCAAACGGCTTTTTATGAATTGTATATTGATTATGGAGAAGGACCTGTTTACTTTGGTTTGTATACTTTTGTAGAAGTTGTTTTTGATGCTATGTTGGCTAGCCAGTTTGGTAGTAATGCAGGAAATTGTTACAAACCTGATGGAGATGGTGCTGCTTGGTCTACTACTAATTTTAATATAACTGATTTTGAGAAAAAGACCAATGAGGCGACTGGAGATTGGTCTGATATCTGGTCGGTGTATAATGCCCTACACGCTTCTACCCGTAATACTAACACCACACAATATCAAGCTGATTTAGAAGCTGTCTTCGATGTAAATATGTTTCTGAAGTACTTGGCTGTCAATACAACCATTCAAAATTGGGATACTTATGGTAGAATGACGCACAATTACTACTTGTATAACAACCCTTCAAATGGCTTGATAACATGGATTCCTTGGGATAATAACGAAGCATTTCAAGAAGGTAAAATGGGAGGTTCTTTGGCTTTTGAATTAAACGATGCCTCCTTGGAAAGTTGGCCGTTGATATCCTATCTAATGAATCAACCGAAGTATAGAGCAATTTATGATGGATATATTGATAATTTTATTAACAGCACTTTTGAGCCAACAAAGATGCAAAATCAATATAATGCCATGAAGATTTTAATTGAAAGCTCTGTTAATAAGGAGATTAATGGATATACTTACTTGACAGGAAGTAGTAGTTTTGGTAATGCTGTTACGACTATTATTGATCATACTTCGACAAGGTATAATGCTGCTAATGACTATTTAAATTAGTATTAAAAATTTTTATAAATATAATAAAATAAATTTTTCTTTGTTTAAAAAAAAGGTTTTAGAAGGGCTATAATTTTTTTTTTATAGCTCTCGAAAAAAAAAATATAAAATACAAGATGTTCTCAAGTTACGGCCATGAGTGCATCTTGTATCTTTTTCTATGGTATTTTAATGATTGATAGGTGTAATGTGTTGTTACTTAAAGGTATTGGTTCTTTTATTTTAAATTTTTATTTTGTACTTTTATCAACGATAAATAAAAAAATAAAATAATTTATCAATTTTCCCCTCAAATAATAATATTTGATATTTGTCAAAGGGTTTAATAAAAAGTATTCAAAGTGAGTGCTTTTGTTTTACGTGTTAGTTTTGTTTTGAGAAAAAACAAAATAAGATGACAGAAATTCAATTCAATATTATTTGAGAAAATAACTTTTTACAACCAATACACCTCACTTATGAATCATCTTTACACCCTCAAGGGGTTAATGGCTATTGCCATTATCCTCCTTTGCTTTTGTGCACCTATACAAGCATCACACATACCTGGAGCAAATATTACCTACACTTGTAATCCTGCCAATCCGCTAGAATACACATTCACTTTAACCGTTTTTAGACGCTGCCCTGGGACACACCCAACGACCATGCCTGCATCTTATTTTACTTTGACGAATGACTGTGGTTTGGTAAATCCCACCATACCTGTTTTTAATCAAGTAGGCACGGAGATAGACGTTAACCAATTGTGTAATAGTGCTACTTCCAACTGTAGTGGAGGAACGCAACCTGGAATTTGGAAATACACCTATGAAGCAACAATTATATTACCTGCAAATTGCAACGGTTGGCACTTGGAATATAGTTTGTGCTGTCGAGATGCTTCTAGCAATCTGAATGGTGGATCAGGAAATACGATGGTGACAACCACGACACTGAATACATCGTATTCTCCCTGTAATAATTCTCCTGTTGTTACGGCTCCACCAATTCCTTATGCTTGTACCAATACCAATTTTAATTATTGCTTGACAACTTATGACCAAGAAGGAGATAGTATGTCTTTTTCTTTGGTTGCACCTTTAAATTTAGGTCAGGCGCCAATTACTCATCAAGCTGGATTTTCAATTACACAACCTTTAAACAACTTTACACTAGACCCTCAAACGGGTTGTCTATCTTTAAATCATCCCAATGTTGGCAACTATGTTGTTGCTATTTTGATTAGGGAATGGGACTCCAATGGTAACATACTCACTGAAATTATTCATGATTTTCAAATTATGGTTATCAACTGTACAAATACACCACCTAATAATCCTGTAGGAGGAATTAGTAATTTTAGTGGCACAGGAACACAAACAGGTCCCAATACAATTGCAGCTTGTTTTGGTGATCAAGTCTGCTTTGATGTTGTTTTTGCGGATGTCGATGCAACCGATGTATTGACGATTACAACAGATGGAACCACATTGTTACCTGGAGCAACATTTACACAAACAGGCATAAATCCCGTTACAGGAACTTTTTGTTGGACGTCTCAACCTGGCTATTTGAACGATGTCATCACGTTTACAGTACAAGATGACGGCTGCCCTGTTCTGGGAACATCTGGTTTCGCTGTCGATTTTGATATTACAACAGGGGTCTATGCTGGTCCTGATGTTACAATATGTGGGACACAAACAACGCAATTGCAAGCTTTCGGTGCCACCTCTTATACGTGGTCTCCTGCCGCAGGACTGAGTTGTACCAATTGCCCTAATCCGATTGCTAGTCCATCCTCCACCACTACATATACTGTTACAGGAAATTTAGTAGGAGTGTGTACGAATGTTTCTACGGTAACAGTAAATGTAGTTCCTGATTTTCCTCTAACATTGACACCAAGTTCAGCAACAATCTGTGCCAATGAATTGGTACAACTAAATGCTAGTGGTCCTGCTGCTAGAGGTCCGTTTACCTACAACTGGACACCAGCTTCGAGCTTAAATGACCCAGCTATAGGAAATCCCATCGCAAACCCTATCGTAACAACGAATTATACGGTAGATGTAACTTCTGCAAATGGATGTGTAATGACAGGAAATATTCCCATAACGGTTTCGGGAGTAGGGCCAACAGTAAATATATCACCCGTAGACACAACTATTTGTCCTGGGACATCGGCACAGCTTAACTCTACCGCAGTTATATACCCGTTGACTTGTGGCATTAGTTCGGGGTGTACGGGAACAACAACGCAGCCAATAGTAGGAACAGGAACCTCTGGGACAACAACGTATTCTCCTTTTTATGGATCAACATCGACAACATCCAATTATACCAAACGAATCCAATATATTTATACTGCTGCGGAGTTAAATGCGATGGGGTATTATGGAGGAACCATACGAGAATTGGCTTTGTTTGTAACAACATCAACATCATATAATTATGATGATGTTGAGATTTGGATGGGATGTACAAGTCAAGATGAATTTACGAATACTAATTTTGCAAGTACAGCAAGCATGACCCAAGTGTTTGGTCCCACCAATAATATAAATTTAGCCAATAACAACTGGCACAACTTTAATATAACCGATTGGGATTGGGACGGAACTTCTAATCTAATCATTCAGTTCTGTTCTAGAGAGACAGGGGCGAATGGCTCTGAGTCTGTTCGTTATTCTAGTACCTCTCCAGCTTATCGTTGTATACAATATGCGACCACTTCCACCACAATTAATGCTTGTACCAATGCAACAGGGTCAAGATATACAAATAGAGCAGACATGCGCTTTACGATGTGTCAACAAGCAGCTACAGCACCTGTTTATAGTTGGTCGCCTGTCGCAAGCCTATCTGATCCAACGATTGCCAACCCAATTGCAACACCAACAGATACGACAACTTATTTGTTAAATGTAACAGATGGTGTGTCAGGGTGTACTGGTTCTGCTATCGCAACGATAAATGTTTTAGATTTACAGTTGGCAATGAATCCTACGGGACCTATTAATATGTGTGCAGGAGATCCTGCGGTGAACTTAAATGCTCAGTTATACGAAAATGGTGCTGTTGTTCCTCTTGGAGCAGCACAAGCTTATACAGAAGCTACTTCCGCTACTTTGCCAATGTGTTCTAATGTTACAGGGGGCGATCATACTGTAACATTTAATTCAGGAGTGCCGGATGCTTCAGGAAATGTTACGCTTACCTTATGTGTGGTTGGAGATTTTGGATCTTCTAGTGAAAGTTTTACAGTATATGGGGAAGGAGGTGTCAATTTAGGAACGTACAATGAAGTGACCGCAGGAGTAGCTTATAATGATTGTGGAACAACACCTTTGTGTAATACGATAACCATTACACAAGCACAATGGAACTTGTGGAATGTAGATGGGCAAGTTATTTTTACTATTGATGTTAATAATAATGTTAATAATTTCTGCTCAGTTGGCGGCGGAACATCGAATTCTTCTTGTATTACTAGTGCTGATGTTGCCTATACTGGTGTTATCGGAACAAGTTATATTTGGTCACCAACTCTAGGATTGAGTAATGCAAACATTCAAAATCCAACTGTTGCGCCATCAACAACAACAACTTATACCGTTACTTCTGTATTTGGTTCTTGTACGCTGACAGAAACAGTAGATGTTATCGTAGGAACACCCTCTACCACTCCTACTTTGTCACCTATCGTAGGAACACAGTGTCCTAATACAACAATGACACTTAATGCTGGAGGAGGAGTTGCAGGAGTTGGTTCTGCCATTCATTGGTATACTGGACCGAATGGGACGGGAACATGGCTAGGCACAGGAAGTGTTTATTCTTTTGTCCCTACTAATGGTCAGACCATATATATTCGCCGAGAGGGAGCTTGTAATATTACAACGGATGATTTTCAGACGATCAATTTAAAAGATTATGTCTATGGAGTAAATGCTATTTCAACAACTAATTATTGTACTGATGACAATGGTTGGCATCATTTCTATGATAACGACGAAATACTATTATCTATACAAGGAGATTTGACTGGTGCGCCTGCTGGATTTCCTGAGATTACAATATGGGACAATGGTACTTGGTATCAACAATCGCAAGGACCATTTACAGCTCCTTCTTGTGCTGCAAGCAACTTAACACCAGGAGAGGAATATTTTGAAATGGAGCGTAGTTGGAATGTTAATTTTGGAGGTGGAACACTAAACCCACCTTACAACGTACGTTTCTATTATGAAGCGTCTGAAAGGGCTGCGGTAGAGAATGCAGCA
Organism: Aureispira sp. CCB-QB1; assembly: GCF_000724545.1. Classification (GTDB taxonomy): domain Bacteria; phylum Bacteroidota; class Bacteroidia; order Chitinophagales; family Saprospiraceae; genus Aureispira. The sequence goes on from NZ_JHBV01000019.1 coordinate 36,063, forward strand.
GCAAACTGGATGGCAACTTATCCTGCCTGTGGGTATTCTTACAAATATGCCAATCCTTTAGGGGCTTATTGGTTTAAGAATGTTGGCTCTAATTATACTGCTCCAGATTATGATGGACTTCATTTGACAGGGGTAGGAGGAGTGACTCCGAATGGAATTAATTATGGTCAATTTAATGGCGTTAATAGTTTTTCTGGTGGAACGCTAGGAATTACGCTTGTGCCTAATATTTTATTGCCTGTGCAGTGGTTGTATTTTGATGGAGAAACAGACGGCAAAGTCAATCATTTGCGTTGGGCAACAGAAGCAGAACAAAACTCAGAACGTTTTAATGTACAACGGAGTAAGGATGGAGTAACTTTTGAAACAATAGGAAGTGTCGCTGCACAAGGCAACTCAACAACAACAACTTATTATACATTTGATGACGAACATCCTTTTGAAGGGGCGAATTACTATCGCTTAGAATTGCTAGAAACGAGTGGAGAAGCTAATTTGTCCAATACTATTTTATTAGTCATTGCTCCAGATAATTTGGGCTATAGTTTTTATCCCAATCCAACCGATAAACTTGTTTATTATCAATACGAAGCAACTAAAAAAGAAGCTTTACGAATAGAAGTATTGGATGTATTAGGGAAACAAGTATCGACTAAAAATGTATCGAGTGTCGTAGGCATGAATCGTATCCCTGTTGACTTGTCCGCTTATCCAAATGGAACTTATATGGTGCGTGTACATCATGAAGGGACAGCGCAGGTACATACTTCAAAAATTATTAAAAACAAAGAGTAAACAAGAGCTTGTTGCTAGGATTTGGTAGATTGCAAAATAGCAAATGCTTATACTCTAAATATGACAAAGGCAAGGCGTTAATGCTTTGCCTTTTGTTATTAGGTAGGGGCATTGGCTTTTTCTTCGAGGTCTTTTTTCAAACCTTCTGGTAGTCCTTGAACATCACTCAAAGAAAAACCAATTTCGTCCGAGTTTTCATTGGGAATGATACTCAATTTGGAATTGGTTTCTAAAACTATGGCATAAATTTGTTGAATGGATTTTAACCCCTTTTGGCGGATTGCTGCGTATATTTCTGGTTTTAGGATGCGTTCTTTTTTCATATTTTCATCTATAAATTTTCCTTCAAAGAGTAGTAATTGAGGCGTGGACTTAACAACTTCTCTCAACTGGTCTGAAGAGAACATCATTTTGGTCAAGATGTATTGAAGAATTAATAAAATAAGAACAGCAAGTCCTCCTTCTGTTACCGAAATATCTTTGAGAATAATCGTAGAGGCAACAATTGAACCAATCGACACGGTTACTACCCAATCAAAATTATTTAACTCAGAAGTAGAACGCTTGCCAAGTAGCCGAATATAAATGATAATTAAGGCGTATATAATTGCCGATGAAATGAGTATTCTTAGAATATCGACTGGTTGAGTACTAAAAATAGTTTCCATAATATGGGTGATTTTTGATTTTGTAGATATTGAAAAGAGTAAAATGATTAAAGAATTATAAAACGGCTTTGGATGCCCATTGATGGGAGCGTTCCCCAAAGCATTCTAATATGGCATCAACTCCAAGTACTGTGCCTTTGCACAATCTTCCCAAAACAGCGATAGGAAGTTGTTGACTGTTTTGTTGGGACAGGGCATAAGAATAACGATCTGTTATTAATCCAAGCTGATCATGTATTGGAGCGATCAACTCATCCTTTAGTAAGTGTCGAATAATAGGCGTAGAAACCTTTAATAGTTGTGGTGAGTCTAAGACGGTATCAATCATAACAGTTGCTTCTATTGATTGGTGATTGGATGATATTTGCCACCCTGTTTTAGATAAATTTATGCTAGGATTATGTACAAAGTCCAGATTCAAAAGCCCCTTATCCACTAAGGCAACGAGTTGTTGAATGCTATCAACAGGTGGTCCATAGGCATAGCGTTTCATGCGCTCGTCCAAAGTAATAATAGCTTGAGCAACCTCATTGGATAAATTGTGAAACGATAATTTTTTATAGAATGTTGGCTGACAGTGTCTCCAAACTTGCCCAATACAATAATCCAAGCTTATGGGAGCATTTCCTAAAGCCATTTCTATGTAATGCTGCATACTAATTACTGCTGCTTGATGCTTAGGGATGATCAACTCGTGTTGATAATCTAAATTGCCTAACCATAGTACAACTTGATTTTTAATGCTTTCAATACTTAATTGATGCGCTACAGATGAACTTAGCCTGCTAAAAATAGAAGCGGCAAGAGGAGCAAATGCTTGTATTAAAAAAAGATTATTTTCAATATTAGGCGCATGAGAGGACGAGGCTACATCCAATTCACGACTTAGATATTGGAGTTCTTCTATTGTAGGCTTAAACCAATTATCAATTTCTTGATTTAAAGGCTTAGGAGCCATTGGAAGACCATCTAAAGAAAAGGGCACAAACTGTTTTGGAATATGTTTATTGCCTTCAAAATACACGGATTGATTCGTCTCATTTTTGACAAAGCGTCCGCCGAGCCCCTCTAAAATCCCCCTTACAACATCCATCATGGCTAAACCAAAGCCTCGCAATGCAATGGTACTATGCGTTGTAATAATAGAGTGATTTAAAAATTGTCGAATAGGGTAGCATTCTTTAAAAAGAGCAATAGAAGGTGTCTTGGTAGCAAAGCTTTGCCATTTTTCTATTTGCTGGTCCCAATCCGTTGGTTGATGCCCAATGGTCAATAAAATTTCATCCGAAGTATAAATACGACCATCTTCAGTTTTTAGGCTTGTAGCAGTCCCTTTTTTTATAACTTGTTGTACTTTTTTGGGGATGATTGACAAATGCCCTTCTTTTTGTAATGGTCCTGCTATTGACCAAAAGCGTTCTTGTAGATAGCGTCCCAATTTGGAACGAGGAGGGTAATAATCGGGTGATTGGGCAGGAGTAGCTGTATTATAATTAGTCCACTCGTGATATGATGGGAATGTAGGAATGTACTGCTGATCTAATGTAATGGCTTGACGTGCTTCAATTTCAAGGAATCGTTCAGAAATATTTAGCCAATTACTGTCTGGCTGTTCTTGTGCATAAATAGGACCACAGCCAAGGTGCTCTGTGGCTTCAAAAAGCAATGTTTTAATAAGATATTTGGAACAATTTTGAGTATAAAGACACTCTAGGGCAGATAAGCCTCTCGGTCCTGCCCCTACAATAGCAATATGTTTAGTTGGTTTCATAAAAATGATTAAAATAATTGACTTTTATAAATCATTACTTCATGGAAAAATCGCATCAGTTTACCGTGTGAGGGCTTCGCCGTTGATTATCAATAGAGTATGATTTTGTTGCTCAGCTTCTTAAGTGCTTGATAATCAATATTGTGTAAAGGTGCTTTTTGGTTTTTTACAAAAAAGCTAAAAAACTAAGCTTGCCGAGTGGGCTTGTGCTAGTAGCACAAAAGCCCAAGTTCATGACCAGAGGGAACTAGCCTTGCGCTCTCATGAGCGAACCGAGCATAGCGAGCTCACGACCGAAGGGAGTAACAAAGCGAATAATAATCCACGATCACGAAGTAGCAGCGCAGCTAGTTATTGAAGTAGAGTTCACCGTAAGAAATAATCTTAGAGAAAAGAGGTGCAAAAGAATACTTGCCAAGTAGAACGTAAATTATACTTGCTGTTGGCAGCCTAGAAAAGCTAGTTCTAGTTATTTGTAAATTCTTGTTGCATCATCGTTGTTAAAGCAAACTTTTGTATCCAGCCCTCAATGAATCAATTCAACCAATAAGAAAGCCACTATTATTTTAACCCCAAATTGCCTCCAATTGTTTTGAAGTAGTTTAGAACAAGCGTGCTAACTACTATATTTTATAAAGGGAAATAATAAACCGCTTGACCAGCATGTATTTCATAATCCATTACCCTTGGCCAATTACTAGGAATGAGTTTTTTTTCCCAGTTTTTAAAGTCGGTTTGAAGGGATTGCACAACAGCTGGGTGTTGATGGGCTACATTTTGTTGTTCGTGTTTGTCTTGGGCTAGATTATATAAAACGGTACGTTGAGCTAAGTCGTCTTGAATGAGTTTCCAATCGCCTTTGCGAACAGCCTTGTGGTATTCAGAACGCCAAAAGAGTGCTTCATGTGGTACTTTATCGTTATAAGTAGAGTCTAGCAAGTAGGGCATCAGATTAACCCCATCAAATTCTCGATCCTTAGGAAGGTTAACTTGAGCTAGTGCAGTACTTGTTGCAAAAATATCAAGCGCACTAACAGGTTTTCTGTAAATCATTCCTTGGGGAATTGTTCCTTTCCATTGCATCATAAAAGGAACATTAATACCTCCTTCAAAATTGGTGAATTTGCCTCCTTTTAGCGGACTGTTATCTGCGGCACCAGTATAAGTAGCGCCACCATTATCACTAAGAAAAATGACCAATGTATTTTCTTCTAAATGCAGCTCTTTTAGTTGTTGCATAATAGAACCTACCGCATCATCTAAAGCATGAATCATAGCATAATAAATCCGTTTTTCGGGAGATTCAATATGAGCGTATTGATCATAATAAGCTTTTGTTGCCTGAAAAGGAGTATGTGGAGCAGAAAAAGGGACATATACAAAAAATGGGTCGTCTTTGTGTGCTTTTATCCAAGCATTAGTTTCAGAAGCAATCTTGGTAGTCAAATAAGTATCTTCTTTGATAACTTGATCATTTTTTCGGATTGCACAGTTTCCCGTTCTACCTTTTCCCCAGATATGAGGATCTGAAAAATCAGATAGTTTTTGATTGATAATGCCTTCTTTGTCTTCAGGGGCGTACAAACTAAAGGCTTCGTAAAAACCATAATGGTAATCAAAACCTCGTTTGATAGGAATAGCTGTTTCGTTATACCCCATATGCCATTTGCCAATAGCTGCTGTATGGTAGCCTTTTGTTTTGAGAATTTCAGCTAGCGTAAATTCTGTAGGTGGTAGCCCTTGTTTGTGCATCGCTTCGAAAGTAGGGACAGCCCAATCTTCGTGTTGTGCTACTTTCCAGTCACCAGTATTAAGAAGGTTTGCATAGACAAAATATTCAATTCTATTTTTGGGATAACGTTCGTGTATGTTGATTTCAAAGCCAAAACGTTGTTGATAACGTCCCGTGATAAGACCTGCTCTTGAAGGGGCACAGATTGGAGAAGAAATATAACCTTCTTTGAAGGTCACGCCATTCGCACCAATAGCATCTATGTGTTTTGTGTGGACGTGTTGCCCACCATATCTAGACACATCCATAAGACTTAGATCATCCGCCAAAATGACTATAATGTTAGGCAATGGGGTAGAGTCTGAGTGCGTTTGTTGTTGTTGGAGGTAACGATGACGATAATCTATTTTGTCTTTGTCGAAGACAATATTGTATTTAGGATTGCCCATTGGCCAGAAACCAAAAATCAATAGAGGAATGAGAATTCCAACTCCGATGCCTAAACGAATTTTAGTTCTTTTTTTCATTAAATATAGAATGAGTAGTTCGTTGCGGATTGCATGAATAGTTTCTTTGTGGTATTAGTAATAGTCAAATAGGCTATTATTTAGTGAACTCTATGTTGCTACTACGTGGTTTCAACGAACTATTGAGAATGAGAGCGAGAATATTTTATAACGACACAAAAAAGCCTTTCACTTTTACAACAGTAAAAGTGTCTAATCCTATTGGTAGGTGTATTAGTTGCTTTGAGAAGCGTCAGACCTTAATAATTTTGTCATAGCTAAATAATCAGGTTGATCCGATGCCGATTTGTGAATGAAACTATTAATTATTTTACCTTCTTTAAGCAAGAAAACACCAGGCATTTGCTTCATGTTTCCTAATGGTTTTTTAGTTTCAAAGCCAAATTTTAACCCAATTGCCCGAGACCAAACTTTGAGGCCATAAAGTTCACTAAATGTTCCTTTTTGCAGACCAAAATACTCATAAAGTGTCATATCTGGATCAGAGACATGTTCCTCTGACTCTAGGTTATACTCTTTTAAGTATTGCTCCCCATAAATTTCTTCTGCCATATGGACAAAAACCAATTTAATGTTGAGGCGATCCAATTCGTCTTTGATGTTTGCAAAATCATTTAGAGCTTCTCTACAAAATACACAGCCAAAATGACGCAAGAAAACTAACATAACAGTATTTTCTTCTGTTATGGTTCTCAGATCATTACCTTCGTTTGTGAAGATGGCTTCTAGTATTTCTAATTCTAAATTCATGTTTTATTCATTTTGTATATACAAGGTACTTAAAAAATATAAAAATAGAAAGGCTATTAAGGTAATTTTAACGAACTCTCTTTTTCACTTGTAGCTTTAAATAAACAGATGTAGATAGAGAATGATTCCCTTTTTTTGAATTGCTATTGAACTTAGCGCTTGGAGGATAAGGCATTAAAAATAAGAAAGCATTGTTTGGGATAGATTCCAAAACAATGCTTTCTTGTATTTTTTGTTGGTCAATGCCACCTCAATTGGTTTTGGGCATTTTGATTGAACAGAATGTATACGGACTAATTGCTTATTTTTCAGTATCAGCTATAGCAGTACTAGTTGATTCAGGAACTTCTTTGACATGAACCATCAATACATGTTCAACCATAGAGACTTCTCGTGCTGCCTCAATAGGATCTTCTAGAATTTCTTTAGGTTCCATGACAATTCCTTCGTTAGCATCATCAATAGCAAATTGTTGAATAATCTGTAAATTGTAAGATTCCATTAAACCATTAAGGTGGTCATCCCCAGTAATACTGAATTCGCCAGAGCTAAAAATTTGTGCCCATGGAGCATTGGCTTCATAAAGTACAACCAAACTAACTTTCTTATCAGCAAGGCTGGCAAGGTCTTCTAATTCTAAGCTAACTTTTCCTTTTTCAAAAGATGCTAGACTCTTGTAGTAATAAGCTTTTGCAGCGACTTTTTTCTTGACTGTTCTAGTTCCCAACGTAGAGGTGTCAATAATAGATGAATCGGCTTTTGTTGTTGTGTCGGTAGTATTTGAAGCTTCATTGTTTGTACAAGCAACAACAACTAAGGATAGTAAAGAAGCAAAAACAGCGAATACCAATAAAGTTTTTATACGTTTCATTCTAAGTTATAATTTTTAATACTTTACTTTCTATATTAAAAGACTGGGGACAAAATCAAAAAATTATTGGTAAAGTAAATGATTAATGGAATATGTTTTGAAGTTGTTTAAAATGGGATTTAGATATTAGTTTATTTTTAAACAAGTTCATGTATACAGAGGACGAAAGTACGTTTTTTTTTAATAGCAATAAAGCCATTACTCTGTAGAATAATGGCTTTATGGTTATCGCGCTGCGTACTACAAATTAATTTACGTCAGCTGTTGTATTAAGATCTTCTTCTTGCGGAACTTCTTTAATTTGTACCATTAGTACATCTTCGACTAAAGACAGTTCGCGTGCTGCTTCTACTGGATTTTCTAAAAGTGCATTAGGTTCTAGAACCAATCCTTCGTTATCTTCATCAATAGCAAATTGTTGAACAATATCCAATTGGTAAGAAGCCATTAATCCATTAAATGTATCGTTTCCTGTTTGGTCGTATTTTCCTGTATTAAAGATCTCTGCCCAAGGAGCATCCGCTTCATACAAAACGACTAAATTTACTTTTTTGCCTTCTAGCGTAGCTAATGTAGAGATGTCAACATCTGCGTAACCTTCTTTGAAGGTTGCCAAGCTATTGTAATAGAAAGCTTTAGCTGCAATTTTGCTAGAAGCACTACGAGTATTGATTTCGGTTGACTCTACATCTGTTGTATTAGCGTCTGCAGTTTCTGTTTGGTCGCTAGAACAAGAAACTACCATAATAGATAGAACAACTAAGAGACCATATGTAAGGAGATTATTTAGGACTTTCATGTAATAATTGATTTGATGCGTTATAAATCTTTAAAAACTTAGTTTAATTGTACGGTTCTATGGGCTTAATGTTTTTTGTCTTGAGAATGTTACCATTTAAAGGCATTTTTCTAGCAATTTTTTTTGTAAATGATTTAATAAGGATTCCTCCATGCTTGCCAAGAAGCTCAAGTTTATATAAGAAAGATGCTACCTTTTAAGATAGAATTGTTTTCTTTGCCTTTTGATGTTTCAAATACGATAAAATAAAGATAGAAAGGAGCAAACTCTATTGAACTTATGTATAAACACAAAAATACGGATTTAAACTTTTTATGTGTCGAAAAATGACATTTTTATTCTTCTTATGGCTGTTTTTCGCCCTTTTATGACAGATTTGTTGTTCAAAAACAACATTTAATAACATTGCTCATGGAGCTAAATTGTTTTTTTTAGAAAGGGGAGGTAAATATTTGAGTTGGGGTGTTTCCCAAATTACTGCTTAAACTTGTTATTCTTGATACTGGTGGAAAGATACTTGTAGCATACCAAGAAAACAAAATGCCTTGTGGAATTGTTCTAAATCTAAAGATTTGCAAAGACATAAGATTTTTGAACATAAAAAAGCTCACTCAGATTTGACGTACAAAAATACACTGGTTTGATATGTTATTGAGCCAATAAAGTTTAAAATTATTACAATAAAAAAAGTGAAAAGAGGTAGTTTGTTAAAGGTAGAACACTTGAAAGAAGCGAGTGTACAGGTGCACTAAACTAAGGAGCATTTGTTGTCGCTAAGAAAAACATTCCTCTGTTGAAACCATATAGTAGCAGTGTAGCAAACTAAGCAAAGCGATCTCACGAAGTAAATTATATTAGTTTGATTAGCTGTTGTTGTTGGTAAATTGTTGACAGTTAAGTTATATGTATATCAACGATGAATGAATGCTTATTACGGCTTAATGGGAGTTAACAAACTACTATAAAAAGAACGATATATTATGAACGCAACAGAAACAATCGTGAGAACGATTAATCCTATTGATAATCAGGTGCTAAAAGAATATAGTTTAGAAACTTGGGATGAAGTAAAAGCAAAATTGGAGCAGTCAGAAGCTGCCTTCCATCAGTGGAAGCGACAATCTTATGCCCAAAGAGCAGCTTTTTTTGTGAAAACAGCTGAAATTTTAGAAGCGAACAAAGGAAGTTATGCGAAACAGATGACTTTGGAGATGGGAAAACCAATTACGCAAGCTGTTTCGGAAATAGAAAAATGTGCCTTGGTTTGCCGATTTTATGCAGAAAATGCCGATGATTTCTTAGCGGATCAACCTATTAAAACAGAGTTTACAAAAAGCTATGTGACCTATCAGCCATTGGGAACGATTTTGCAAGTAATGCCTTGGAATTTTCCTTTTTGGCAAGTATTTCGTTTTGCGGCTCCAGCTCTTATGGCAGGTAATGTTACCATTTTAAAGCACGCTTCTAATGTCATTGGTTGTGGTGAGTTGATTCATCAAATATTTGAAGCGGCTGGTTTTCCTAAAGGCGTTTTTCAACATGTGATTATTGATAGTGATTTGGTAGGAGATATTTTGGCGCAAGATATGGTACAAGGTGTTGCTCTAACGGGAAGTGTTCCTGCAGGAAAGGCAGTAGGAGAGTTGGCAGGCAAAAACTTGACAGAATGTGTCCTTGAATTAGGTGGTTCTGATCCTTTTATTGTCTTGAAGGACGCTGATTTACCACAAGCGGCTAAAATTGCTGTTCAGTCGAGAATGCACAATACGGGGCAAACCTGTATTTCTGCCAAACGGCTTATTGTAGAAGAAGCCGTTGCAGATGAATTTATGAAACTTCTAAAAGAGGAAATGCAACAATTGGTCGTTGGAGACCCGATGGATGAAGCAACTAGAATTAGTGTTATGGCTCGAATGGACTTGGCAGAAGAGTTGCAAGAGCAAGTCAATAAATCCATTGATATGGGAGCTATTGTAGAATTCTCTGGAGGACACAAAAAAGGTACAAATTATTTTTATCCGATGCTATTGAGTAATGTGAAAAAGGGAATGCCTGCTTATGAAGAAGAATTGTTTGGACCTGTCGGTGTATTTTTTGTTGTTAAAAATACAACAGAAGCAGTAGCTTTGGCTAATGATTCTATTTTTGGATTGGCAGCAACAGTATGGTCAGAAGACGAAGAAAAAGCAATTGCTGTGGCTCACCAACTAGAGGTAGGAGCTGTGGCAATTAATAAATTGATGAGTTCTGATCCCAGAATTCCATTTGGAGGAGTAAAACAGTCGGGGGTTGGTCGTGAACTGGGGCGAGAAGGAATTTTAGGTTTTGTTAACAAAAAATCAGTAGTTGTCAAATAACAATAGTTAGCTGCGCTGCTACTACGTGGTCGTTGAAAAACTTTATTGCTTTGATAATTAATAAGTTATGATTTTTGCTGTATTTTGTGTTAAAAATTTGATTATCAACTGCGCAGCACTCATGCAATACCAAGAAGTAGCAGCGCAGGTAACTAAGCGAAGCGATCTCATAAAATACCACGCAGTAGCAGCGAAGCTAATCAACGAACTACTAAAATAAGAAATAGCACATTTTATAGGGTTCTCCATATTGGTTTAGAGACATGGGGAACCTTTTTTAGTTTTAATTAAATGTTAATCTAAACTGGATTAAAATTTTTTAGTTACTTTTATGTGTAATTAATAGAAATAGTAGTTGGTTAAGTTTATAAACAACTCTTTTGTACTACTAAGCAGAAATCACTTGGCAAACGTAGTTTTTTGTGGTGTTGCTGCGTGGTTTCAGCAGATTATTACGGAAACGATCAAATCAATCATGTTAATACAATTGCTCCATATCATCAATCTGATCACCTTGTTGTTTTCTACAACAGGGGTATTGGCGCATCAGCATTATTGTCAAGATAAATTAAAAACCGTATCCTTCTACACAACTACAAAAGACTGTTGTAAAAAACAAAAAAAAATAACGCAGCACTGTTCTGCAAAAACTCCTCAAATAGGTAAGAAGAAATGTTGTGAAAATAAGACCATTTTTAGTGTTGATAGCAGTGCGCAACAACTTCTAGATGTTGACAAGAATTTAAGCACTCCTTGGAGCTTTGCATATATCCCAATTATTCATTATTGTATAGAGCCAGTCGTTCAGCCCATTTATTGGGATGCGCAAGAGAAATGGCAGTATTATACTTATAAAGCACCTCCCAATCAGGTAGCTACATATCTGTTATTTTGTTCTTTTTTGTGTTAGAGATTAGATTTTGACTATAAGTTTTAGAAAACTTATACGTATACTTAATGTATAGGTATAAGGTGTTTTTAATGTACTTGATGCTCATCAAGTGTCAAAATCTAGAATATGTTAGATAAATTAATTTTATTTTTCCTAAAAAATAGATTGATTACCTTTCTATTGGTACTATTAACTATTGTTTGGGGAGTGGTAACAATGCCATTTGATATAGACAAATATTTCTTGCCAAATGACCCTGTTGCTGTGGATGCCATTCCAGATATTGGAGAAAATCAACAAATTGTTTTCACCGCTTGGAATGGTCGATCGCCACAAGATATAGAAGACCAAATTACGTACCCGCTTACGACAGCTTTGTTAGGCATCCCAGGTGTGCGAACCATTCGAAGCAACTCCATGTTTGGTTTTTCTAGTATTTATATCATTTTTGAAGAAGATATAGAGTTTTATTGGAGTCGTTCTCGCATCTTAGAAAAGCTGAATTCCTTGCCCAATGGCTTGTTGCCAAACGAAGTACAACCGAGCTTAGGACCAGATGCCACTGCTTTGGGGCAAATCTATTGGTATACAATAGAAGGCAGAGATGAGCAAGGTGTGGCAACAGGTGGCTGGGACCCACAAGAGTTGCGGTCGATACAAGATTTTTATGTGAAGTATAGCCTAGCATCCGCAAGTGGGGTATCTGAAATTGCTTCTATTGGGGGCTATGTCAAAGAGTACCAAGTTGATGTTGATCCCAATCAATTAATAGCGTATGATATAACATTAAATCAAGTAATTGAAGCTGTTCGAAATAGCAACTTAGACGTTGGTGCCAAAACTTTGGAGGTCAATCGTGTAGAGTATTTTGTTCGAGGCTTAGGTTATATCAAAAGTGTGCAAGATTTAGAGGAATCGGTTATTACTCATAGAAACAACAACCCTATTTATGTAAAGGATATAGGAAGGGTTGTTTTGGGACCCGCCGTTCGCAGAGGAATATTGGATAAGAGCGGGGCAGAGGTAGTTGGAGGAGTCGTTGTGGCTAGATACGGTGCCAATCCGCTAGAAGTAATTGATAATGTAAAAGCAAAAATCAAGGAATTAGAGCATGGTTTGCCGAGTAAAACCTTAGCAGATGGAACCGTTTCCAAATTGCGCATTGTGCCATTTTACGATCGGAGTCACTTGATAAAAGAAACAATAGGTACCTTGCAAGAAGCGCTTACATTGGAGATGTTGATTACCATTATTGTCATTATTATTTTACTCCTAAATTTAAAAGCTTCTATCTTAGTTTCAAGCTTATTGCCCATTGCTGTGCTAATGTGTTTTATTGCCATGCGTTATTTGGGGGTTGATGCGAATGTTGTTGCTTTATCAGGTATTGCCATCGCCATAGGAACCATGGTCGATATGGGAATTGTGCTTTCCGAAAATATTGTAGAGAATATAGAAAAGGCACCAGCCTCAGAATCTAAAATAGAAACGATTTTTAAAGCAACAAAAGAGGTCGCTTCTGCTATTATTACGGCTGTTGCGACAACCATCATTAGCTTCTTACCTGTTTTTACAATGGTAGCAGCAGAAGGAAAATTGTTTCGTCCTTTGGCGATGACAAAAACTTTTGCTCTGTTGGCTTCTATATTGTTGACAGTAATTGTTCTACCTACATTTGCCTATTGGATTTTTGAAAAAAAAGGTGCTTCATCCAAGCGTTTCTTGAAAGTATTTTTATACCTCTCCTTAGCCTTGTTGGGAGGTGTCGGTTTGGTGTTTGGGCAATATTGGGCAGGGGCAATAGCTATTCTTATTGCTAGTATGGAGTTATTGGCAATGAATGCACACCGCTTGCCTCAATCGCTTCAATGGTTGGGTAATAATGGCAAAAACTTCATTTATGCTTTAGTTTTAACTTATTTCTTAGCGATAGAGTGGATGCCTTTAGGGGGGAGTTATTCTGATTTTAGTAACTTTTTACTAACAAGTATTTTGATTGCCTTAATACTAGGTTTTTTCCAGTTGGTTATTGTTAGCTATGAAAAAATATTACGCTTTTGTCTGCGATACAAACTGCTGTTTTTTTTGCTGCCCATCCTTATTATTCTAATGGGAACCAACGTGTACCGCCAAACACAAACGGAGTTTATGCCAAGTTTGGATGAGGGCGCTTTTTTGTTGATGCCAACTAGTATGCCCCATGCAGGCATGGAAGAGAATCAGGAAATTATTCGATTGTTAGATATGGCAGTGGCTTCTATCCCTGAAGTAGATGGAGTGGTTGGGAAAGCTGGTCGGGTAGAATCGGCTTTGGATCCTGCGCCTATGTCTATGTTTGAGAATATTATCAATTATAAATCAGAATATAAAACCAATGAAAATGGGCAAAAGATACGATTTAAGGTTGATCGGAAGGGACATTTTGTCTATGATCAATCGGGAGCGTTAATTCCTGATAAAAATGGTCAATATTTTAGGCAGTGGAGAGAGCATATAAAATCTCCAGACGATATTTGGAACGAAATTGTTGCTGCGACCAAAATACCTGGGGTAACACCAGCCCCTAAATTACAACCCATAGAAACTAGGTTGGTGATGTTGCAAACAGGAATGCGTGCGCCAATAGGTCTCAAAATAAAAGGACCAGACTTGAAAACCATTCAAGACTTCGGATTCAAGTTAGAAGCATTATTAAAAGAAGTCGACGGGGTCAAAGCAAAGGCTGTTTTTGCCGACCGAATTGTCGGAAAACCTTATCTGGAAATTGATTTTGATCGAAAGGCACTAGCTAGGTATGGATTAAAAATAAAAACGGTGCAAAACTATGTCCAAGTAGCCATTGGAGGGATGGTTTTGTCACAAACCGTAGAAGGACGAGAACGCTATGGCATTCGAGTGCGGTATCCTAGAGCACTGAGAAAAGACCCTGATGCTATTCGAAAGCTTTTAATTCCTATAGATGGAGATACCGAAATACCTTTGGAGGATGTCGCAACAATCAACTATGAGCAAGGACCACAGGCAATAAAGAGCGAAGATGGTTTTTTGACAGGTTATGTTTTGTTGGATAAAGAAGCTGGCTTTTCGGAAACTACGGTAGTTGAAAATGCTCAAAACTATATTCAAGAGCAAATCAAGAGTGGTCAATTGACTGTACCCGCAGGAGTTAGTTATCGTTTTGCGGGGAATTATGAAAATCAAGTTCGAGCGAATAAACGTTTGGCGATTGTCATGCCCATTGCCTTACTATGTATTTTCTTAATCCTGTACCTTCAATTTTATTCTGTAGCACTTTCTTTAATGGTTTTTATGGGGGTGATTATAGCTTTCTCAGGGGGCTTCATCATGATTGGACTGTACAACGAAGATTGGTTCTTGGATGTGACAATTGGGGGAACAAATTTGCGTGATCTATTCCAAATTAACCCCATTAATTTAAGCGTTGCTGTTTGGGTTGGTTTTTTAGCTCTGTTTGGTATCGCTACAGACGATGGGGTGTTGGTTGGAACTTATTTGCAGCAATCCTTCAAGGATAACGAGCCTCAAACAGTATCTGAAATCCGAGCTGCTGTGCTAGAGGCGGGGTGCCGAAGGGTACGTCCCGCAATGATGACGACTGCTACGACTATCTTGGCTTTGTTGCCTGTCTTAACTTCTAGTGGTCGTGGATCAGATATTATGATTCCAATGGCAATTCCTTCTTTTGGGGGGATGGTCATCCAAATGATAACCATGTTTACAGTACCTGTTTTATTTTGCGCTTGGGCTGAATTGAAATTATATAGAAGAACTAAAAAAGAGGGCTTATGAGATATTTAATTGTAATAATTTGCCTCTGTATAGCGTGGTCGTTAACAGGGCAAAATTTTGAAACGTACTATAAGGCTGCGGTTAACAACAACCCCCAACTCAAAGCTACTTTTAATCAATATTATAGTACAAAAGAAAGAAGTACACAGGTAAAATTGCCACCGCCTTCCGTGGCTTTAGGCGTGTTTGTACTTCCTGTTGAAACTAGATTGGGAGCGCAGCGATTTAGGCTAGGAGCAACACAAATGTTTCCTGCTTTTGGTGCTTTGAAAGCAAAAAAAAGTTTGATTCATGAACAGGGGGTGTTGAAGTTACAAGAGGCACAAGTTATTCGCAATCAGCTTTATTTTAATTTGCGTGATATTTGGTACCAAGCTTCTGAAATCAAAGCACTAACTAATGTCGAATGGCGCAATCTAGAGTTATTAAAAACTTTAGAAAAATTGGCATTACAAAAGGTTGAGAATGGACAGGGCAGTCTAGCAGATGTTTATCAAATAAAAATGGAGCAGAACAATCGAGTGGCAAAAATAGAGCTTTTGGAGAACAAATTACCTGTCTTGGAGCTTGCGTTTGCTCAACTTGTAAAAGAGGATAGTTTGCCTTTCCCTGCAACAATGGATACCATCACATTGCGACAGTTGACCTACCCAAAGGATTCTTTGATGGTTTGGATGCGTCACCAAAACCCACAAATGGGGTTGTTAGAGGCTCAAAGAAGGGTTGCCAACCAAAAAATGATGGTTCAAAAAACTAAAAATAGACCAACGTATGGGGTGGGCTTAAATTATACTTTTTTGACCAAAAGAACGGATGCCAATCCTTCTCAAAATGGGCAAGGTATCTTGATGCCTACCTTTAGCATTCAAGTGCCTATTTATAAAGATCAAAATCAAGCTAGGGTGAAAGAAGTGGTCTTTGAGCTAAAAGCTTTGGATTACCAAGAGGAGCATTTAATGGACAATTTAGAAGTGCAATTAGAAAATATGTTGACTTCTTACCGAGCGGCACAAATCAACCTGAAGCATTATCGAGCGCAAATTGCTTTTACACAGAAAACCTTAGATCTGTTATTAGCAGAGTATAGTGTTGATAATAAAAGTATTGATGAAATACTACAGTTAGAGCGAAGCTTGCTGAATTATCAACAAAAATTGATCGAGTATTCTATTGTACAAAATAGAGCTCTAATCGGTCTAGAACAATTATTTGCACAACCTTTATTCAATTGATACAATGAAAGATACAATTAAAAATAATATTCGACAGCTTAGTGGGCTAATTGTAAGCTTATTGCTAGGTTTTTTAATTGGGTGGCTGGTTTTTTCAGCTAATTCTACAACTACCGATAAAAATACGATTGATAATCCCATAAAAACACCTCCAAAGGAAGAGATTTGGACTTGTTCCATGCATCCTCAAATAAGACAAAACGAACCAGGAGATTGTCCGATATGCGGGATGGATTTAATCCCTATTTCTGAGGATGCCAATCAAGACAATGCTACGCAGCTAGTTATGACAAAAGAAGCGGTGAAGTTAGCACAAGTAGAGACAACGGTTGTTGGTAATTTATCTGCTGCAACCTCGATGGATAAGCCCCAAAAAGAAATCTTTTTGACTGGAAAAGTACAGATGGACGCAAGGACGGATGCTACTCAAGTCGCTCATATGAGTGGACGTTTGGAAGAGTTATTGGTTGCTTTTGAGGGGGAACAGGTGCGCAAGAACCAAAAAATAGCCGTATTGTATGCGCCTGAATTAGTTAGTGCGCAAAAAGAATTATTAGAAGCCATCAAGCTTAAAAATGAATATCCAGCACTGTACGAAGCTGCTCGACAGAAAATTCTACAATGGAAATTGCCACTATCAACAATTAAGGAGATTGAAGAAAGTGGTCAAATACAGAGGGAAGTAGCCATTTATGCAGAACGTTCGGGTATATTGACTAGGCGTTATGTTGAAGAAGGTGATTATGTAAAACAAGGCAGTCCTTTGTTTGATATTATGGATTTGAATCGTGTTTGGGTGTTGTTTGATGTCCACGAGAAGGACTTGAAATGGATCAAAAAGGGAACCACCATCGAATTTAATATAGAGGCAATGCCTCAAAAAACATATCGCTCTAAAATTACATTTATAGATCCTATTATCAATCCCAATACAAGAGTAGCTGCGGCTAGAGTTGAGTTGAACAACCGAAGTGGCATGCTAAAACCTGAAATGTTTGCCAAAGGAATTGTACGTGTTAATCCCTTACTATCTAAGGACGTCTCAAGTCCTATTGTCGTTCCTAAAACAGCTGTCTTATGGACTGGAAAACGCTCGGTTATTTATGTGAAAAATCCTGAAGTGGATGTCCCTACTTTTGAGTTTCGAGAGGTAGAATTAGGGGCAGATTTGGGAGAACATTTTATCGTTAAAGAAGGTGTGAGTGATAGAGAAGAAATTGTGGTCAATGGTGCTTTTAGAATCGATGCGGCAGCGCAATTAAGTAATAAAAATAGCATGATGAATCGCTTGGTGCGTGTCAAAGAGACTACTTTGCGAGAGCATCAGTTGCCGAACTATCAGAAGGAGGTGTCGGATGAGTTTAAACGATTGTGGACCGAGTTGATAAAGAGTTATTTGGTGCTTAAAAATGCCTTAGTAGCAAGTGATTTTGACAAGGCACAGCAAGCCAGTGAGGTGGTGGCTAAAAAAATGGAGCATATAGATATGAGTTTGCTGGAAGGAAAGGCACATCTATTTTGGATGGAAAAAATGCCTTCAATAGAAAAATCGCTCGAGACCCTGCACTTAGCAAAAAGTATAGATGCTCAACGGGCAGCTTTTGCAACGTTATCGGATGAGTTGATTCCACTCGTTAAGGTATTCGGAATTACCGAAGGGACGTTTTTTGTTCAATATTGCCCAATGGCTTTAGATGATAAAGGGGCAAATTGGTTAAGTCAAGAGGAGGGAATTCAAAACCCTTATTTTGGAGATAAGATGTTGCGTTGTGGTTCTATTGAAGAAACATTATCCTTTAAAAAATAAAAAACTATTCAATCATATTTAGTAGTTCGTTGATGAGTTCGCTATGCTACTAACCTGTGGTGTGGTTTCAACGAGCTATTGTCATTTTATTAAAAACAAACAATTATGAAGTCAATTTATGGAATTATTGCGCTGCTTTTTGTCGTTATAACACTAGTATCTTGCTCTGTTAACGTAGAGTCTGATGACAAAAAGGAATCGACAGAACAGCAAGGAAAAGAATACACGGCAGCATATATTTGCCCCATGCATTGTGAGGGAAGTGGGAGTGATGAAATGGGAACTTGTCCTGTGTGTGGAATGGATTACGAAAAAAATGAAAAGCACAATGAAAGTGGTCACAGTCATTAAATGAGTGCCGCACAATTTTGGGGATAAATGATGTCACTATTATAGAGACTATTGGTTAGTTGTTCTTAGGTGCAAAAACTGTTTTTTAGAATAGTACATCTAAGAATAACTAGCAGATAGTTGAATAGAAATAGATTGTTGTATATTCTCAGTTTATTGTCAAGTGTTGCTAGAGAGGATATCAATAATGTTTTATAAGTAAGCTTATTGCACTTGACAAAGTGAATCGTAAGAATGGAGGTAAATACAGTAGTTTTCCTCAAAAAAAGTTTATATTACTTATGTGTTTTGTAGGATTTGGACGAGAGAAGCACGTTAAATAGTTTGTATATTTGTACGAAGTGAACCCATTTGTGTGGCACAATTTGAGGTGTCCCAAGATCAAATGTTTTACTCCTTAATATTATTACAATAGGTAAGAGGATAGAAAAAATGATTATAAAAATGGGGGGATTTTTAGTACTAATCAAAGAGCAAAAAGGAAGCGTTGACTTTGTTGTTACTGCGTGGTACTTATTATTTTTTTGAACGATTACTTACATTCAAATGATACGATTTTTCATAGGTTTAGGGATTTTTATGATTTGGGCGGTATTCGCTCGGAATTACTACATTTGCGAAATAAAAGGGGAGTGTGGACCTCCATTAGCAGATGTAGATTCTACTTTTTTGGACAATATCCCAGAAACGTTAGATTTAACAGCAGGTGAGCACATACTGTTAGAAAATTATCCCCAGTTTTATTTTGATTATGCAAGCCACGACTATACCTATATAGATGGGAATGAAAAGTTTTTAGGTTATGTTGTTTCTTTTTTGGAGGAACATCCAGCGGATAGTATTTATTTGGTGATAACAGGATACTATTTGTCAAGCGAAAGTAAAGCAATAAAAAATAGCAACTTGTACAATGATCTGGGAATGGCAAGGGCACAAACGATTATAGACAAATTGATTCACGAGTACCAACTGCCAAAGGGGCGCATTCAAGCGCAATCTAAATTGGCTATTAGTGATCCTGTCGAGGAATATTTGTCTTTTAATATAGTTGGTTATATTCCACCGAATGCTATTGCTCAAACCAAAGAAGATACGGCATTTCTAGAGCTAATAAAAACATCTGTAAAAGATATTACTTATACCGACAAAAGTGCCAAGTTTGCATACAATTCAGGAGTATTCAATCCTAATCCTACTTTTGAAGTATACGTTGATTCACTAAGGCAGTATTTTGGACGGAATCCTGATGATTATTTGGTGATAATAGGGCATACTGATAGTAGAGGTACAGAGTCGTATAATCGAGAATTAGGGTTGGAACGAGCCGAATCTGTTAAGAACTACTTGCAGGAACAGAATTTGGAAATTACAATTAAGACCAAATCAGAAGGAGAAAAAAATCCAATGGTGCCGAATAAAAACGAAGATGGCAGTTATAATATTGATGCTATGGCAAAAAATCGACGCGTAAATATTATAATAAAATCCACAAATTAAGTATACTTGTTAGTTCAGTAGGCGGAATAAAATTAAAATCTAAGGACCAATTTAAACAATCCAATCATTCATGCAAGACGCATTTATAAAATTCTTTTCAACAAGCGATAGTTCACAAACTATCGTCTTTGTTATTCTTATGCTCATTAGTTTTCTTTTAGGAATGCTTGTTTGGGCTTTATTGGCGCATTGGCCAGCAGCTCGAAAATTAAAAGCGCAAAACAAAGACTTGAGCGATGAAAATACTGTCTTGAAAAAAGACAATAAAGACTTATCAGAACGTTATACAGTTGTTAATGCTAAGTTGGGGCGTGCTAGTGAAGATCTGAGAACGGCTGAGGCAAACTTGGAAGAAAAAAACGACAAGGTTATTGCTCAAGGAAAGCAGATCGCAGTTCTTACAGAAGATCTGGGGTTGTATAAAGATAATGCGCGCAATTTTAAGGAGGCAAACGAAAAGTTGTTAGAGGAGTACAAAAAGATGTCTAGGGAGCATGAAGAAACGCTTGCTAAAATGGAGGATATGAAAGGCTTGGTTGAGGAAGTAGAGCAGGAAAAATCGGAAATGATTAAAAATCATTTGTTGGTGGCAGATGGCAAGCTTGCCGCAGATAAGAAATTGAAAACAACAGAAGAAAAATTATCAAAGGCGAATGAAACCGTTCATCTTTTGAAAAAAGATTTGGATGCTGCTTTGGAGCAAAAAGCTGAACTGAAAAAAATGGTTTTGAATCTTGAAGCTACTCAACAGTTGGACGGAACGAATGACGAAGATTTAAAGATACAGTTGGTTGATTTGAAAACTCATGTTCGAGAATTAGAGGCAGAGAACAGCGACCTAATGGAGCGATTGGCGCCTTTTTTAGCAGAAGAGCAATCCAACTCTAACGAAGAAGCAGAAATGGAGGAATTGCTGGTGAACTTGCTGGTAGAGGCTGAAACCAATATGGAGGAGGATGGGTTCTATTCTGATTATGATGAAAGCCAGCTAATTGAAGACAAGATTTACTTGGAAAAAGCATTGGCTGAAAATACTGTTGTAACCAACGAAGAGAAAGACGAAGAGACGATAGAAGTAAATGATGATGAGGCTGAAAAAATGGAACAGGTACTTCTACAGGTGGACGATGCAATGAGTTTGCAAGGGTTTTATCAAGATATGGATGAGGCTGTTTTGATGGAGTCGGACGAAGAGGAACTCGAAGACGAGGAATTGATGAATCGCCATTTAGAAGGTACAGCAGAATTGTTCAAAAAAGTACTGTTTTTTGAAGAAGAGGTAGCTAGTGAACGATTTATAGAAAATGAAGATTTATTAAATAAAGAGTTGCCTAAAATAGATTTTATAGATCCTGTTATAGATGAATCTGAAAAAGTAGAACTTAGTGATGACGATCATTCTGAAATGAATGCGGCATTGAATCAGGCTATAGAGGCAATGAATGTAGAAGGATTGTATGCTCCTATAGAAGCAGATAAGTTGCTTGCTTCTGATGATGAAACAGAGGATGACAAACGATATTATAACCAAGAAGCGGATTATGAACATACGGTATTAGAGGAGATTGGTCGTTCTATTCCTAGAGCAGGCTTAGATGAAAAAGATGATTTGAAGAAAATTGATGGTATCGGAATGTTTGTTGAGCAACGATTGAATCAACTGGGAATTTACACTTACAAGCAGATTAGCCATTTTGATGAAGCATTTGTGGCTAAATTAGGAGCTGCTTTAGGGTTTTCAGAACAAACCATCTCAAGGGATCAATGGGTTGAACAAGCCCAAAAATTGATGGTCTAATTTGAACCTATTGAATAATGTTAGGTTCTTTTTAGAATATAAAACAAACCCGTTAGTTGCCTGTAACAATCACTAGGGGAGCTTTGTTAAACGATTGTAACATACTCTGTGCAAATAAGAAAACTTTTAATGGGCAGTGTACTAAAAATCTCTTCTATTGGAAGGGGATACTTGGAAAAAAATTAAAAACAATAACACTATATGATTGAACGTCCTGTCATATTATTGACATTTGCGAATCAGCAGGATGCCTATCTAGATAATCTAAAAAAAGAGAGCAAAAAGCTCAACTATATCCTAAGTACACACCATGACAAAGGAACCATAGAAGTTTTTAGAGAAGAAAGCACCACTACTGATGATATCAAAAAAGCCATAGAACGTTTTGACGAAAGAATTGCCATCTTTCACTATGGAGGACATGCCGATGGAGGTAGTCTACGATTTGAAGGTGGTGATGGCAATGCTGCTGGTCTGGCAGAACTACTTGGCCAGTTGCCCAATTTAAAGTTGGTGTTTTTGAATGGTTGTTCTACTGAAGCACAAGTGCAGTTTTTGTTAACAAGTGGTGTGAAGGCTGTTATTGCTACGGCAGTGCCTATTAATGACGAAAAAGCAGTTGTTTTTGCAGAGGATTTTTATCGTTCCTTTTCCAATGGCCATACCATCGAATCTGCCTTTCGTCGCGCCGTAGCCAATATGAAGTTTGTCTACGGAGGAGACTTTGATGCAACAATTGTTCGCCGTGGCGATGCCGTTGTACATGGCGACAAAAACAAGATGCCTTGGGGACTGTATCTCAATGACAATAGTGAGGAGGCTCTCAACTGGGAAATGCCTAAGTATTATCCCAAAGACAACGTCCGAGCAGAAGCTATTGATAAGTCTAAGTTCAAGGTAAATATGCATATAGAGGAAGTCATTTTCCCTATGTTTGATGTCAAACCAGAACTAGAAGCTTTGTGTACGTATGAAGATGATGACGAATTGGATCCTAGAGCTGTATTGTTACAGATTATTCAAAATTTCCCTTGGCCTATTGGGGCGCAAGTGCGTTTGCTAGTGGCAAAAGATGGTGATATGGATACGCCTTCTATGGAACGCCTAAAGCAAATTGTAAGTGTCTATATCATGACGAGCCAATTCATTTTTTATGTTGTGATGTCTCAAATGTGGGATGAAAAGCGTGCAGCAACCTTTACTGCCAAGAGTTTTTTGGTAGATATGCTTTATATGAATCACAAACAATTTGGGCAATTCGACTATTTTAAAAACTTTGTAGAGGCAACTAAACTTCTCTTAGATGCTGATTGTGAACTTGCCATTCCTGAATTTGCAGATGTAGTAGCAGATTTTGATGCCCATACCGAATTGCATGAAGCGTATCTTTATTTAGAATCTCTTCGTGCTGCTATTCACACTGGAAATTTAGAGGCATTAGAAAATAAAACCTTTGAAAAATGTGTAGAAGGGGAGTATTATCTATCTACTATATTGTACCATTTAGCCTTTACCATAAAATACGATTTGGTGACCGTTCGGGATATTCATGTGGTTAACCATAGAAATATGGATACAGAATTTAACCATTTTATCAGTCGACTAAATGTTAAAGTTGGAGATATTGCAGTGAGTGAAGGAAGTAAAAAAATGAAAGCTAGAATCTATAAAACCTTTACCAATAACTCTTCTGTAATTTTGACTTCGGATTTGCAAGATCCGACCACCTTCTTGAACTTATCGCCTTTTATTATTGACAAAAATGCGTTTAGAGATGGTCTTACAGAAGATAGAGCAACAGAACAACAGTTGTTTATGTATGCACACCGAGTAGAAGGGGATGACCCTAAAAGAGATTATAAATACTATGCTACATTTCACAATATTTATGTAGCGCAAGAAAGAGCATCTGACCAGTTCTTAATAGATGGACCTGGTGGAGCAAGCAAGGACAGTGAACAGCCTACCAACACTAGAAGTCGAATGCGCTCTAGACGTAGGCGAAGAACCTCTACAACGACACAGGTTATTAATCCTTATGCTGTTCTCAAACGACAATTTGAGATTTTAGAAAAAGATTTAATCAGTTAGAGCTTATTGAAATAACAAAATGCTCACATCTAAAATTTTAAAGAATCTCTTATCAATTGTTAAAAATTAGCTCTTATGGCAACACAAGTAAAAAGTCCGTTCAAGTTTTTGGATTCTTACGACAAAAAAGATAAAGCGATCTTTTTTGGTAGAACTCAAGAAACATATGAATTATACGATAGAATATTTGAGACCAATTTGGTCTTGTTATATGGTGCCTCTGGTACTGGCAAAACTAGTTTGATTAATTGTGGATTGGGCAATCAGTTTGAATCAACCGATTGGCATCCTATTTTTATTCGCAGAAAAGATAATATCATGGAATCCATGAAAGAGGAGTTCCAAGAGCATGCGATAAAAAAGATCGACCCTTCTACTTCTATGATTGATCAAGTCCGTTCTTTGTATTTAGATTATTTCAAACCCATTTATTTAATTTTTGATCAGTTTGAAGAGATCTTTATCCTTGGTGACAAGGAGGAGCAAAGAATCTTTTTTGAGATGATTTATCAATTACTCGAAGAAGATTTGCAATGCAAGGTACTTATTTCGATGCGAGAAGAATACATTGCTTATCTGTCAGAATTTGAAGAAATTATTCCGTATCTGTTTGATAATCGCTTGCGGGTCGAAAAAATGAATAGTAAGAACTTGAAAGATGTTATTGAAGGAACAACGGCTAGCTTTAATATCGAGCTGAAAAAAACACCAGGAGGAAAAGAAATTTCTGAATTAATTATTGAAAAATTAAGGGATAAAAATCATGAAATTGATTTAGCAAATTTGCAGGTCTATTTAGATCGTCTATATCAAATGGCGGTAGAAAAAAATGGACCTAATGCCCCCATTGTGTTTGATGAAGCTTTGATTAAAGAGACGGGTAATTTGGAGGATGTTATGTCTACTTTCCTAGACCAACAATTAGATGTTTTGGAAAAGGAATTGGCTCAGAAGTATAAAAATGCCAAAAAAGGAGCACCGCTAGATATCTTGTTTGAATTGGTGACGGATAACGGCACAAAACACGCTATAGATTTGGAACAAATTAAAAAACGTCTAAAACGTTCTAAAAATATTGAACCTGCTATAATAG
This sequence comes from Aureispira sp. CCB-QB1, assembly GCF_000724545.1. Classification (GTDB taxonomy): domain Bacteria; phylum Bacteroidota; class Bacteroidia; order Chitinophagales; family Saprospiraceae; genus Aureispira. The sequence continues at coordinate 60,904 of NZ_JHBV01000019.1, forward strand.
ATTACTGCGTTGTTCGTTTTAAAGAAATGCGTATTTTGAGAGAACTTTCATAAAATGTTGTTCGATCTATGCAATTAATAGATAGTTGTTTCTTGTGATAATTGTTGTAAGAAAACTATTGTAATAGAAAATAGATTATGAAAATAGAATTAGCACACGACTTTATTGCCAAGAAAATATATGAAGAAGCTTCGATTGATGACAAAGCTAGGGCGCGTGCTACTAAAATGGTACACGAACGTTATCAACATTATCTATCGTCTAAAAATTTCTTGTTAACAGAACGAGAACTTGTTTATATCAACCCATTTATAGAACGAATGGATTTGATAGAGGAAGAACAATATTATATTAGAAAGAGTAAAAAAGCAATTAAGAAAGAAAAGCTAATGCGGCGGATCAAAGACATTGCATTGGTAGCATTGCTTAGTGGCATTGTTTTTAGTTCTTGGGGATATTGGGAGCGCCAACGATTTTTTCATGCTTCTAAACATTTAGCTTCGGCACAAGATTCTATCAATGTTCTTTTGAGAAATCAAAAAGGCGCCCGATCAGATATCCCAATTACTTCTTCTGATAAAAATAAAACCCATCAAGGAGGTGATCCACTTTCTCCTTTAGTGTTTTTTAGTACAATTAAGTTGGAAGGAAAAGTGACCAACGAACAAAATGAGCCAATTAACGAAGCACTGGTTCAAATAATGGGGGCGCAAGTGCTGACTAAAGAGGATGGAACTTATGAGTTCTACTTGGTCTTGCCGCCTCAAAATATGGGTAAAAATATAAGTTTACACATCAGTAAAACCAATTACCTACCAACCTCAACACCTATAGATACTGATAATCCTTCTGTACAATCTGCTTTTACCTTAGTTCGAGAGTAAGACCTAAATTCTTGAAATATTTATGGACAACTTAGAAAAGCAGAAAATAATTAATTTATTGTCTTCAGGAGATTTAAAAAATATGAGTCTTGCTTTTCAATTGATTGAATCCTTGGATATTTTGTTTGATTGGGAGCAATACGAAAAGATAGCTGCGTGGTTAAATAAAGGTAATGAAACTATTTTAACGGCGTGGGAAGAAGAGGATAGAGGCTTTTCGGATCGAGAAGAAGCCGTTATTACGGTTTATACCAGAACAGCCTACGGCGTACAGCAAATGAAATTAACCACATGGGATGAGCGAATTTGCTTATTGCCCAATTTAGAAGCCTTAAACTATAGATCCAATTGTTTCGAAACCATTCCTGAATCTATTCAACAGCTAAAAAAATTAAAACATTTGAATTTGAATAGAAATCGCTTAACGGTAATTGGAGCGGAGTTAGACAGGAGTTATCATTTGGAATATTTGGCTTTGGGACACAATCAAATATATGCCATTCATACTGACTTCAAGCGATTAAAAGGGTTGCGTTATCTAGATTTGTCGGGCAACAAATTAGCGGAGTTGCCTTCTAGCATCGGTTCGCTGCTTGCTCTCAAACAGCTTAATTTAAATCAAAACCCACTAACAATACTTCCCAATAGTATTTATAACCTTACTCAACTAGAGAAGTTATACTTGTTGAACACTCAAATTGATGAAGAAATCATTTCTGATTTAGCATCTCAACTGCCCAACTGTCAAATACTCTACTCCAAAAATTAAGTTAATCTATTACGACGATTATAAAAAAAACTCTAAGTTTGGAAAATAAGAGTTGTTTGTTCTGTACAAAATTTTGCATTGTATGCAAGGTATTTAGCTTGATATAGACAAAAATGAACTAAAACAAACACTTTTTTATTTATAGCATTACTCCGTTGGAAAATCGTATTAGTTAGCTTAGTTACTCCCTGCGGTCATGAGCCAGCAAGCTGGGTTCGCTGCTACTACGTGGTACTTGGTGAGCGCTACGCTTTTAGTTAACTATGCTGTTATTGCGTGGTACTTCGCAAGTGCTGAACAGTTGATTATTAGTAAGATGTATTTTTGCTGGTCTTTGTAGTAAAAGTATGATAATCAATGGAATATTATTATGGAATAACCTCTAAATTATAAACAATGACACTAAAAGAAGTTTTGACCGAGCTAGAAGCATTGGGAGACGAACGAACTAAAAACACACTCTTAAAACATGGTGCAAAAGAACCTTTCTTTGGAGTGAAAGTTGGTGATTTGAAAAAAATTTTAAAGAAAACAAAAAAAAATCACGAACTGTCTTTAGAATTATACGCTACAGGGAACTCAGATGCAATGTATTTGGCTGGTTTGATGGCGGATGAGAAACAAATTACAGTCGCTCATTTAGAAGATTGGGTAGAAAAAGCTTACTGGTACTACTTGAGTGAATATACCGTAGCTTGGGTAGCTGCTGAGACAGATTTTGGTTTTGAAATTGCTCAAAAATGGATAGCGTCAGAAAAAGAAACGGTCGCTTCTGCGGGATGGTCAACCTTATCTAATGTTGCTTCTATCAAAAAGGATGAAGAGTTGGATATCGAAGCATATAGTCAATTATTAGATCAAGTTGTCAATGAAATCAATACCGCGCCCAATAGAGTGCGTTACACAATGAATGGTTTTGTTATTGCTGTAGGGTCTTATATTGCTCCTTTGACGACAAAAGCTCAAGAAGTTGCCCAAAAGATTGGTAAAGTAAGCGTAGAAATGGGAGGAACGGCTTGCAAGGTGCCTTTGGCGAGTACGTATATTCAAAAGGTAATTGATAAAAATAGGCTGGGCAAAAAACGAAAACAAGCAAGGTGCTAATATTTAAGAATTGTATTTTATAGGTTTAGCTATACGCTGCTAGTGGTCACTACGTTTATTAATTAGAACTAAAAATAAGGTTATTTTTTAACCAGAATTTTTCTGACCACTTACTTATAAAAATTTAGATGCATTTTAAAGGAATTGTTTGGCAAGTTTTGACGTTGAACGTGAGATTAAGGTCTTTACCAAAAGCATGTTTACTACCTATTCACTATTAAAATATGAATTGGTATAAAAAAAGTTAAAACAGATCCCCAACACAAATAATTTCAAACACAATGATAAAATATAATATATTACTTAGCTGGTGTTGTTTGCTCATCCTAACTGGTTGCCAAACACATGAGCAGAAAGCCTACAAAGATTTGCTAAAAGCAGGCATCCCGTTGATAGAAAATGACACTGTAACGGTCAAAATAGGTGAGAAACTTTTTTATTTATATTCTTACAGTGCAGGAGTACAACCGATTTATTATACATTAAAACATCTTAATTCAGATAGTACTGTTGTGAACTATGTCGATGACCGTCGATTTTATGTCGGTAAGGAAGATATGGTTGGAGGACCATCAGAAGGCGTACTCGTATTTGAAGCTAAAGGCGATGGTGTGGCTAAACTGGAGTTTTATAACCCTTATTTTAATGAAATGGAGTACAATCGAGTATATCCAGACCATGAGCGTACAGATCGAGTGATGTTAGAATTTTATAAGGCTTTGACAGATTCTATTGCTTTGGGGACTTGGACGGATGCACAGTATGCTAATTATTATGATAATTGGGAAAAATTACCAGACGAAGCACAAACAATAGCAATGGATACTTTGCTAGAAAAGTATGTTGAGATGTCTAGTTCTATTTCTTTTAGCAGAAAGGATCAATTGATTGATAATTTTGTGAGACGTTATGTCTTGAGAGAATCTTCTATGGTAAGAAATATACTTGATACGCTTTTTAATTTGCCTAATGTAGATGCCCTAGAAAAGTGGCAAATGGAATTAAAAGCACACAGAGAAAATTTGCCTATTCATGAAAATTTAGAGACTAGAACTTGTTATGTTAAGGTGGAAGCATAGAATATACTTTTGGGGGCTGTTAATATGGGGGATTGCTTGTCATGACTGTACGGCACAGATTGTAATAAAAGAATTGACACCCAGTCAGCTGCAAGAGGATTTGGATTATTTGGTGACCGGTTTAGAAACTTATAATCCTACTATGTATGTGTATGGTTCAGAAAAAGTGTTCAAAAAAAAAATAGAGGTTATTAAAAAAGCTATTCAAACACCAATAGATGTGCTTGAATGGTTTAAATTACTTTGTTTGGCAGTAGAGGGAGTTGATGAAGGGCATCTTACAATAGGAACCGAAAAAGATAGTTTTTATCATGGCTTTTTAGAAGGGAACTTCAAAAGTTTGCCATTGAGTGTTCAATTTTTAGGAGAACGGGCTTATGTTTGGAATAATTTGAGTGAAGAGGATGTTTTAGAGCAAGGTGATGAAATTTTGTCTATTAATGGGCGTAGTATGGCGGCAATTAGACGCCTAATTTTTGAGTATACAAGTTCGGACGGACACATTGAGACGTTCAAACAACAGCGATTAAGTAAAGAACTTTCCGCCCGTTATTTTTGGTTCGTAGAGCGACCGCAACAATTTTTGATTGAGTATAAAAAACGAGGGACAATCCTCCTGCAAAAAGTTTCTTTAAAAGCATTAACACGAGCCGAAATGGCGGCATGGTCTAGGAAAAGGGCTTTAAAAAAAGAAGTGCCCAGAGGAATTAATGCCGTTTATAGCTTGGCAATCGAGAAAGATATAGGAACCTTAACGTTACGCAGCTTTGACGATGCCATTATTCAGCAAAATGATCTACAAGCGTTTTCATTTTATGAACGCATTTTCAAAAGGTTGCGACAAAATAAAGTCAAGCACTTGATTTTGGATGTAAGAGGAAATGTGGGAGGAATGAAAGACTTTGTAGATGCCTTATTGCCTTTTGCATTGCCTAAAAAAAGAAAAGGAGTGTTGAGAGAATTAATCGCTTGGGATGGTAGCAATGTTATCACATCTTTTCCTAAACGCAATCGATGGTTTTTTAAAGGTACAATTTATATTTTGACAGATGGAGGGACGTATTCTACGGCAGCTTTAATTGCACAATATTTACACGACTATGGAGAGGCTGTTGTTATTGGAGAAGAAACAGGAAGCCGTTATGAAGGGTTTGCAGCGGGAAATTTTCATTACTTGTTATTACCAAATTCTAAAATACAGATAAAAATTCCCAATAAATGGGTGAAAAACCAATTGCCCCAACAACCTAAAAATGCGAATAGAGGTCTAATGCCTGATTATCCTATCGTACTTTCGATAGATGATTTGTTACAAAAGAAAGATGTGGCGATGGCAAAAGCATTGGAGTTGATTAAAACAAAATCTTGATTGTTATGCAAATTACAAATACAGTTTTCCTAGTACGCCCTGCTTCTTTTTCTTACAATACACAGACGGCTGCATCCAATACATTTCAAACAAAATTAGAAGAGACGCCCGAAAAAATTCAAGCCAAGGTATTACAAGAGTTTGATGCCTTTGTTGCCAAATTGAGGAGTGTAGGAATTGCTGTACAAGTCTTTGAGGATAGTACGGAGCCCCGTAAACCAGATGCTGTGTTTCCCAATAATTGGATTTCCGTTCACCGAGATGGGACAATTGTACTGTATCCTATGTGCACGCCGAATCGACGTTTGGAACGCAACCCAGTTGTCTTGGAGTGGTTGGAAAAACAAAAAGACTTCGTGACTCAGATAGACTATACATCGTACGAAACACAAGACCGATTTTTGGAAGGAACAGGGAGCATTATTTTTGATCATAACCATCGCAAAGCGTATGCTTGCCTTTCTCCAAGAACCGATGCCATGCTATTTGAAAACTTAATGGTACATTTAGGGTATCAAGCAATTGCTTTTAATGCTTGTGATGTTAATGGTGTTGCTATCTATCATACCAACGTTATGATGAGCATTGGAGAGGGGTTTGTTGTAATTTGCTTAGAAAGTATTAGAGACGAGAAGGAACGTCAAAAAGTAATGGAAGAATTTCACTCTAGTAATTTAGATGTTATTGCAATAAGTTTGGAACAAGTGAGTCATTTTGCAGGTAATATGTTGGCCTTGGAAGGAACGAAAGGACAAATAGTGGTGCTTTCGCAACGTGCTTTTGATTGTTTGACCAGCACCCAAAAACAAGCTCTAGAACAATATGCAATCTTGTTGCCCATGCCAATCCCAACAATAGAAGCTATTGGAGGGGGAAGTGCTCGTTGTATGATTGCAGAGGTGTTTTTGTAAGTGTAATTATGATGGAATAAGGTTAACGGATTGACAAAGAACGTATCAATAGTTGTAAAATATGGAATTAAAGAAACAGTTAGGAAATATAGATATTTATTTGTTGGATCAAATACTCAAAGGACGTTATGAAGATGGGCAACGAGTCTTGGATGCGGGATGTGGAGGTGGTCGCAATCTAGTTTACTTTCTACAGGAGCAATGGGATGTTTATGGAACCGATCAAAATATAGAGGCTGTAGAGCAGGTACAAAACTTATCCAAAAAATGGCATCCAAACAACCCCATAGAAAATTTTAGGGTAGAAAGTATCGAACAGTTGAGTTTTGAATCGAATTTTTTTGACGTGGTCATTTGTAATGCGGTTTTGCATTTTGCAAAGGACAGGGCACATTTTGAAGCAATGCTGTTTTCTATTTGGAGGGTTCTCCAACCTGGAGGTCATTTGTTTGTTCGTTTGGCATCTAATATTGGTATTGAGAATCGAGTGGTAGCCTTAGGGCAGGGGCAGTTTTTGCTGCCCGATGAATCGGTTCGTTTTTTGGTAGATGAGGATTTTTTACTTGCATGCACCCAGAAATTGGAAGGGATACTAACGGAATACATTAAAACAACTAATGTGCAAGGCTTGCGTTGTATGACAACTTGGTGCTTGCAAAAAAGGGAGTGAGTTATGGAAATTATTACGGGAAAAGTAACCGCAGTGCCTTTCGTAGCCAAGGGCGGACGAAAAATTAAAGGAGCTGAAAGTTTGTTCTTAGAAATCAACAACCAACGTTATTTTATCAAGATACAAGCAGGGGAGGTATCTCGCATGGAATTAGAAAAATGGCTTGATCAGTCGATAACGGTAAAGGTTTTAAGGGCAACTGGAGCATGGGACAGCGACGATCCTAATGTTCAGAGTCGGATAGGAGATTATGTTGCGATATTGGAAGTGTTGACTTAAAAGGCATTACTTGTTTTGCCAATTGTTTCGAGCATGGATATAAGCACTGGGCTCGGAGTAGCCTAGAACATAGGCGATGTCTTGTATTTTCATTTGTTTGCCAGCCTCTAGAAACTCGGCAAGTTCTCGTTTTACTGCTGTACTAATTGCTCGAAAAGAACTACCTTCTTGATGCAGTTTGCGCTGTAACGAACGACTGCTCAATGCTAGTTGTTCGCAAACCATTTGCATAGAAGGAAGAGCAGGGGAGCATAAGTGCAACATCATGCTTTTAGTCTTGTTTGTAAAACTTTCTTTAGATGTGTTTTGATGCAGCATTTTTAAGTACTGGGGGAGCAAAATTTCAATTTGTTGCAGGTTTTTAGAGTTGATTCCTTGTTGTAATGCTTTTAAATCTATTTCAAAAGCATAATTAGAGCTTGTTTTTAGGGCATATTCGGATAAGATATTATAATGAAAATCTTCTAATGGAGGAACAAGAAGGGCTAAACTATTGGGGGGCAGCATTAGAGTTAATTCTCTAGCTATTAGCATAAAACTGCTTTCTAAAATCGTATTCTCTAAAGACAAGGCTTGAGGATGAACGTTTAATTCTATCGATTGATAGGTCTGCTGTTGTTGGGTATGAATTGCCAAGAGTGGAAATTGTTGTTCTAGATAGGTTTGTAGTATTAATAATGCTTGTTCCATACTTTTGGCTTGCAAAGAAATTTGATGAACGATTCCTAAAGCACTTAAATTTAAGTATTGACCAAAATAAAACCCTAAGTTGGCGGAATCACTTTGCTTTAAAATGGATTTTAACACACGCAAATAGTCAGAAGCTGTAACGTGGCTATCAGGAGCACACCAATCTATATTGGCATCATGCACAAGAGCATACAATGGTTTTGAAGGAATACCTCGGTAACTGGCAAAATCAATTAGGGCAGCTAATAAAGTCGCACTTATTTTCATCTGGTATTTTTTGGCGTAAAGTATCAATTTTAGTTCTTAAAAATAAATGATTTTTGTGGTGAATAAAATCAATTTCAACATAAAAATTATCAATATGAACACTTTACAAAAAGCATTGATTGGGAATGCGATCTTTTCAACCACATCGGCTTTTATCTTATTACTTTTTTCGACGCAGGTACAGCATTGGTTTGGCGTACAACTGCAATGGCCTTTTGGGATAATAGGTCTAGGACTTATATTCTTTGCAGGGACTATTTTTATGGAGATAAAAAGGCAACGAAAGGCAGCTGTATATGCTATCATTATACAAGATATATTGTGGGTGTTAGGGTCTATGGCTTTATTGTTATTACAACCATTTGGGATTTCTAACCTAGGTAATGGTTTAATTGCTATTGTAGCTTTGATTGTTCTACTTTTTGCAATTTTTCAGTATTGTGGACTTCGAAAAACGGAAACAGAAGTTTAAGGTTTTTGTCTTCTGCGGACACTAAATTTGCTTAAGTGCTCAGATAAATCAGAAATTTTGCGTCTTTTTTGAAATCTTGCGTCTTTTAATACAGTACTTAGCTAGCAGCGCAGTTAGCTATTGATAAAAAGGAATGTATTCAAGATTTGAAGATTCCTTTTTAGATAAAAAAAGATAAAATGGATGATTTTTTGCAGCTACTTTATTTAAGTATAAGAACAGCAGTAACATATTCCATATCATAAGGTAAAAAAAAATGAGTTATTTATGGCAACAGAAGTAATTTGGGATGACTTTCAAGCACAGTTGTTGGGGTTCATCAAAAAGAGAGTTCAAAGCTCTTTTGATGCGGAAGATATTCTGCAAGATATTTTTTTGAAGATACATCTCAATATAGAAACATTGAGGGAGCAAAACCGCTTAACAACTTGGGTGTATAGAATTACTCGTCATGCAATTATTGATTATTATAGAAAAAAGAAACAATTGCAATCTTTGGAGGGAATCGAACCCAAAGGAGGAGCAATCAATTGGTTGGAGCAACAGCAACCCGATTTTTATTTTACAAAATGTTTGATGCCTTTAATCGAAGAGTTGCCTCCCAAGTACCGAGAAGCGTTTATTAAAACAGAGCTAGAAGGAATTTCTCAAAAGGAATATGCAGAGCAAGCAGGACTCTCTTACTCTGGGGCAAAGTCAAGAGTACAACGAGCTAAAAACCAGTTAAAAATGCTGTTTATCCGTTGTTGTAATATCTCCACAGATGTTTATGGTAATGTCATTGATATGGAATGTTCTTGTTCTTGTGGTGATGAATAATATTGAGTAAAAACAGAGAGAAAAGATAACACGCTGTAAAAGAGGTGGCTGAAAGAAGCTTTGGAAATTGTTAAAATAACTCAAAAGTACGTATTTTAATGTTCGAACTTTCTTAATAATCATAACGAACCTATGAAGTACTTTTTCTTTTTTTTGTGTGTTTTATACTTCTTCAATCTTGTTGCGCAGACATCTAATGATTTATCTCAATTGTCTTATAATGAGTTGGATAGTTTGATGTTGTTAAATTATTATCAAGGCAATTACCAAGGGACTATTCCTTATTTATTGCAAGGAAAAAACAAAGCATTAAGAGAGAGAGCGATAACAAAAAGCCCTATAGAACGAGCGAACATAGATTCTATTTATGCTGGTTATATTGGAAATCTAGGAACTTTTTATTTTTTGTTAGGAGAGCAGGATAAAGCTGCTACTTATTTTGCAGAGCATATTAGTTTGGTTAAAAAGCTATTTGGAGAAAATCATGATGCTTATGCCAATGCTACGCATAATTTAGCAGACTTTCATCGTTCTCTGGGGAACTATAAGGAAGCAGAAGTGCTTTACTTACAGGCTATTGATGTTAAGAGAAATACGAAAGGGAAACAAGACTCTGAGTATGCTATTTTTTTGAATAACTTGGGACTCTTGTACTGGAAAATGAGTCAGTATAGCAAAGCAGAAGGGTTGTACTTGGAAGCAGAAGCAATTAATTTGAAAAATTTGGGAGAGCAGCACCCTCAATCCGCTTCTGTCATCAACAACCTAGCGCTATTGTATAATTCGATGAAGGCATACCACAAAGCGGAAATCTGTTATTTAAAGTCTAAAAAAATTAAAGCAGCAACGATAGGAACGCAACACCCTGATTATGCCGTTACCTTGAAAAATTTAGCCAACCTTTATAATGAAACCAAGCGGTATAATAAAGCAGCAAAATTTTACGAAGAAGCATTGCAAATTATTCAGGAAATTTATGGAGACAAGCATCCTAGATATGCAAGTGCTTTAAATGATCTGGCTTTTTTATACAGTCAAACGCAACGTTATCAACAAGCAGAGGCACTTTATACTCAATCTTTAGAAATTATTGAAATAAGCTTAAAGAAACAACATCCATTTTATGCGTTAACTTTGAATAATATAGCGTTGTTGCATTATAATAAGAGCGAAAATAATAGGGCGTTGACTTATAATTTAGCAAGCATTGCAGCCATAGCCGATTCATTTGAAGTTTACTTCCCTAATGTATTCAACGACCCTTCTAATTTAAATTTAGGTTGTCAACCAATAGATCAAATTGATTTTAGTGCTTTGTCTAAACTGACATATCGAAATCTATCTAAAATAGAAGAGAGTTTACAAACGCTTTTGAGAATTGCTGAACAAGCATCTTCTGCTACAAAACAGTACCAAATTAGCAAAGCGGCTATTGATATACACACTAAGGTTAAGAACGATTTTACAAGTGAGGAAAATAAACTCTATATACTATCTGGCAACACAGAGTTTGCACGATATGGAATAGATGCTGCGTATGTATTAGGTACAAACTATTGGGGACGAGCATTTGAATTTGCAGAGCAAAATAAATCGGTGTTGTTAAGAGAAGCAATACAAGGGCATCGTGCCAAAGTATTAGGGGATATTCCTGATTCTTTGGCACAAAGAGAGGTGCAGCTCTCCAAAAGAAAAGATGCGTTAAAGAAACAAAAATACCAAACTTTGGACGCTGAAAAGAAAGCAGCAGTTATTAGCGAAGAGAACGACCTAAATCAAGAAATTAGCTTCTTTTTGCGAGCATTAAAAAAACGTTATCCTCGTTATTATCAACTTAAGTATGAAGATGTTACTGCTCAAGTAGATGAAATACAAAGATTGTTGGTCCCTGAAACGATGCTGTTGGAGTATTTTGTGTCAGATACCTCGATCTATTTATTTGCTATAACGGCTACTTCTGCTAAATTGTTAAAATTAGAAGTTACTAAAATGCGTTTGTATAACGAAGTAAAACGATTGCGTTTGGCCTTGAGTAATTATGCGATGCTTGCAAATAAAAGTCAAAAGGCATATCAATTGTATACTCAGAAAGGGTATTGGTGTTATGCAAATCTATTAGAACCAGCTTTAAAAGGTACAAATGTGAAGCAGTTGATTGTTGTCGCAGATGCAGTTTTAGGGCACATTCCATTTGAAACCTTTTTGACAGAGGATATCAACCAAAAGAAAATGTCTTATGAAAAAATGCCGTATTTATTAAAAATGTATACCATAAGTTATCATTATTCGGCAACCTTGTGGAAAGAGAACCTAAAAGTCAAAAAACAAAATAACAACCATCAATTACTAGCTTGTGCGGCATCTTACAGTCCCTTAGAAACAACAAAAATAGATTCTAATTTATCAAAATGGCGAACAGCAAGTACTTTGGCACTACGAGAAGATTTGAGTCCATTGCCCAAAGCAAAAGATGAGGTAGAAGTTTTGGCTAAAAAGTTTGCTGGAGACTTTAAATTTGGAGCCGCTTGTAACGAAGCTTTTTTTAAAGCCAATGCCAATCAATATGGTATCATTCATTTGGCAATGCACGGGGTTGTGCACCCTCAAATTCCAATTTTATCTTCTTTAGTATTTACCGAAAATGGCGATAGTTTGGAGGATAATTTGTTGCAAGCGCACGAAATTGCACATCTTCAATTACAGACTGATTTGGTTGTGCTTTCAGCTTGTGAAACAGGGTATGGAAAGTACGAACGAGGAGATGGTATCCGTTCCTTAGCGCGTTCATTTATGTATGCAGGCGTGCCTTCTATGGTTGTCTCCTTGTGGCAAGTGAACGATTATTCAACAGCTCAAGTAATGACCTCTTTTTACGATTATTTAGCGAAAGGATTGCCAAAAGATAAAGCCCTTCAACGAGCCAAGCTAGATTACTTAAAAAATAATCCTGGTATAACTGCTCATCCTGCTTTTTGGTCTCCTTTTATTCAATTAGGCAACAATAGCCCTATTCAATTGGCACGTTCTACCAATTGGTATAGGTGGGGAGGAGGAGCATTGATATTTTTACTTCTAAGCAGTGTTTGGATATATAGAAGGCGAAAAAGAGATTAGAGAATATGTATATAACGGAATTATTGCGAAGAACCTTTTTTTATCTGATAAGGATTTTTGGCTTTTCGTAGTTTAAGCAACAGAATGTTTTTTATCAAATTTATACAGCTATTCTCTCCTAAAAACAACATTAAGTTTCCAGTCAAAAAAGCCTTGGTATCTTCTGAGTTAATAATTTGTTCTTGCAAGAAAAATTCATTCTGCTTGGTATCATGTGATTTGTAAAGTGTTTCCCATTTAGAACTAATGTCCATTTTGTAAGGATGCGCTTTTTTGAGGACTAAATTATGATTGATACTAGTATCGTTTAGTTTTAGGTTTTTAGTAACAAATGTAGAACAAAAATGCAAGATTTCATTTGGTGTTTCTTGGTGATAAGATGGGTAGGACTGGTAAAACACTTCTGATGATCTTTCTGCCAATTTAGGATTGTTGGTTAAGAATATTAGAATGAATTTTCGCAAAAACCAAAAGCGCCCTATCTGCTGTTTTAAAAAATGCGCATTGCTCCATTTTGCGTAATTTTTAATGTAAGCATCAAAGCCTTGTCTTTTAAAAGACAAATTAATATAAATAATAGGAATTTTTTTCTTTGAAAAAGGGGTTCTTTCTAGGAATACAGAAAAAGCATGGAAGGCAACAATTTTCTCATTTACTTTGAAAAGATAAAAGATAGGATTTGTTTTTTTGATGTGGTTTTCTTCTACATGATTTTCTGCAAAGCAACTGTTGATTGCACGACAAATAGCATTAAGCTCTTTTAGCTCATCAAGAGTTAAATCTTTGCTCTGCTTTATAATAGGATAGATCATTAATTATCTGTAAAAATAGTTTACTCCGTTAATAAAAATACCTCTTTGGTTGGGTGGTATAAAAATTGATATTCTACTCGTTCAGCTTTAAATGGTCGACTAACAGGGTATTGACGTCCTTTACCATTATCAAGAACGAGCCACTTACCTCGAAGAACAATATCATTAAATCCATCTTGATTGACATCTTCTACAAACGTTTCCAAGTGATTTTTTCTAAAAACCCCTCCACCTTCTGGATTGGTATCATATGATTTGGGGGTATTCTCCATTAATACGTTAAAAATATCAATTAATTTTCCTTGTTGATAAATATAAAAGTGATGTTGCCCATTTCCTTCACAATCGTGCGTAATAGTCATGAAAATCGGCATAGAATCTAAAACAGCAGGAATGAATGAAGCTACAGCTGCTTGACTTTGATGTAACAAATGCCCTTTAAGGTCAAACAAATACTGGGTTTGTTGCATTGGATAGGCACAATCATTTGTCGTAGGGCTTAAACAATTAATAAACCAAATAGAGTCTTTTAAACCTAAAATTTGTTGTCTTTCAAATGTAAGAACGCTCGTTTCTTTGCTATATGCTTGTCCATAAGTCGTACTCAATTGTTGAAGAAACAATTGAGGCGTTTTATAAAACGTAGAGTCCAAAATAGGAGCAAAAACTTCTTGATATAGCTTTTTTTTACTACCAAAATCATCCTTAAAGATATTTTGATTTACAACAGTATTGGTCGTATCTGTAGATGTTATTGCCATTTTTTGTTCTACAGAAGGTGTAGGAGAGCAAGCAGAAAGAGTAATTAGAAAAGCAACTAAAGATAATAAGCGAGCGAGCATGGTTAGAAGTGTTTTTTATATTCAATAGGTTGAAACCACGAAGTAGCAGCACGGTTAGCTAAAACCAAAGCACTTAAAAGATAAACGAATATGAATGTGCTTTTTTAGTGAAACATCAAGGGACTACAATACAAGAATATTTTTAGCATGAGGTCGCAATTTTAATTTGAGCAAACTAAACATGTGACCTCATGAAATACGATCATTAGTATCAAAACTATTCGATGACTTGATTGAGTTGATAATTCTTAAATTTTAAGAAATTTAAATATTGATTTTCATAACTTCTAATAATAGGAACCCGTGTTTCTTCAGGGCTGCCATCTAAAGGAACTAAAAACTCATAAGTAGGTTCAATTTGGAATTTAGTGTGATTGTAGATGTTATTCTCTTTCCACAAATGTGCTTGGAAATTAACCCCATATTTATGCATCATACGACCAAAGTAAAGCATAATATCAAACCCTTTAAATCCAAACTCTCTAGAACCAATGCCATAGACAGACTTGTAATTGGTTTTAAAATTGCGAACAGTTTCCTTGTTGGGAGGAGTGAAATATTCACTAGTAAAATGTAAATTTAGCGATTCGTAATACTCAAAATTAATACGATTAAAATAGCGCCATCTATCCATTCCAATGATAACAATTTGATAGCCTCGTCTTGGTTCTACTTTGTCAACTAGTTTTTGGATTTCACGCAACGAGTTATAAATGAACCCTTCATCTATCGTAGGCATGACAATGATATTTAGTTGATCTTTTTTTAGAAAAGGTTTAATTTGATCGACATCCATTGTTGTACTTTCAGGTATCAAGGTACTGATATGAGCACTAGTATCATTTTTAAAGTTAATATAACTTTGCTGAAGATTTGCAACTCTAGCGGAATCCTTGCCTAGCGCCAAAATCATCAAGTTTTTTTGCATAGGATCTCTGATAATACGCTTGTTGCGTTCTATTTTGTGCAATTGTTCAATGATGAGACGGCTGTGTACTTCAAAAGAGGGGTTTACTTGAATATAATAAGGGTTGTTAAGCGTCAGGTCACTACGAGGATTGAGCGGAGAGATTAATGGCTTTTTATTCGTTTTTGCAAATTCTGCAACAATCTTTAAATTGTTCGATAAGATAGGACCAATAATTAAATCCGCTTCCTGCAATTCTCTTTTTTTTAGAAGATTTTGAATGACAGTAGTATCTCTTTGGGTATCATATACGTTGACAAACAAGTTGACGCCTTCTGCTTTTAAGCTATCGAGTGCAATCAGCACTCCTTCATAAAATTCAATGGCTTTAATGGAGCGAATTGGAATTTCTTTTCGATTGGCAGGAACAAAATTCTTACTCATGAAAGGCATCATAATAGCCACTTGATACGCTAATTTTTGTTGAATGGTCGTATCAACCGTATATTCAGGGAAAAGTGCATCGTTGTTGATATTGATAACGGCAACGGTGTCCGACTGAATAGCTTGATTGCCTACTTTTTTGAAACAAATAACCATACGTTGTACAGGGCTTTTTTGAATGGTATCACACCAAGTGATGGTATCTACTGTAGCCGTATTGTTATCTTGATCAACATGAGTAACAGCATTGTAACTACCTGTTTTGCTCGTATCTTTAGGATTGGTATTTTTGCCAATGACAGGATCCAAACGCCCAGGGTTGGTCTTAGTTCGAGCCGTATTTCTGGTCGTATCGCAGGAGGAGAAAGCTATCATTAAAATAAATAGAAAAGAACTTAATGTTAGGACAGATTTTAAGGAAAGAAAACGTGAATTTTTCATGCTTGTACAGTGCTGTGAGTTTATTCTTGATTTGTAAATCAATCGCTTATGTTGTGTTTGGGTGTTAGGTCGTATTTAACAAATCAAAGGTAGCGAATTTTGTACGAGAGGAGTAATAACACCTTAGAAAAAAGAAAAGAAATGAGTAATCGGTCTTTGATGATGAGAATTAGGTGGTTGCCTTAAAATGGTAGATTTAAAATTAAAATCTTATGACAATACAAGAACACAAAAAGCTTGGCTGGGATTTATGGCTGGCATATATATTTTTTTAATTGAAGGAAACTCTATTCTTTATCATCACAAACAGTATTTAGGTACTATTAAAACTCTAGGTAATGAAGTTGCAGGACAAGCAACTTTTAGCCACCAAGGAGATAATTTCATCAGGAGTAGCTGTATCTCCAAATGACCGATATTTATATGTATCTTCGTGGATTTACATGTATCAATTTGATTTATGGGCATCCAACATAGCAGCCTCAAAAGATACAGTAGCAGTTTATGGTAATGTTTTGTCTGGAACGAAACCTCCCTTTTGGGGTTACATACAATCTGCACTAGATGGAAAAATATATAGTCATAGCAACAATGTATCTTATATGGATGTCATCAATAATCCCAATATAGGAGGTGTCGGTTGTAATGTAGTACAACGAGGCTTAGATGTATTCTTTGTGGAAGGGCACTTCTTACCCAATATGCCTCACTACAGAACGCCCAAATTATCAGGCTCCGCCTGCGATACCTTGACGAGTATAGCAAGGATAGAAAGCAAAGAAGACGTTTTAATCTACCCGAACCCAGCTAGTACGAGTATTAGCATAGCGGCAAGCTCGACTATAGAGCAAGTAGTGGTTTTACGACCGTAAAAGTAGATAGAGTTGCTAAAGAAGAACTAGTTAACTGTGAATAATCTAACTCAAAATAAACACTTTGTGAATTCTGAAGTTAAAATTACAAAATCCACAAAGTAATATGAAATGCTTTGGCTAACAGGTAGTATACCTAGGAGTGCGTTAATAAACAATAGTCGCATAGCCTTTGATCTCTTGAGGTTGTCCTCTGGGACCAACGATTCGAACAATAACAACATACACACCAGCTTGGCATTTTGAACCAATATTATTCTTTCTACCATTCCACGCTTCCGTGGGGTCTTGTGTAGCAAAGATGCGTTCTCCCCAACGATTGTAGATGCCCATCTCAAAGTTTTTTATGTATTGAGTATAGCCTTTACCTTTATAAACATCGTTTTTACCATCATCGTTAGGGGTTAAAGCGTTGGGCAGGAAATAAGTAATTTCAGGAATAATATCGATCTCCTTTTTAGCGGTATCTGTACAGCCATTGACATGAGTTACAATTAAAGAAACAAGATGTTTTCCTGTGTCAGGATAATGATAGGTTATATCACTTTCAAAAGAACTGACTTTGGAAACGCCATTTCCAAAATGCCATTCCCATAGATTGGCTAGTTCTGATTCGTCTTTAAATTCGACAATGGGATGAAGAGAAGTAGGTTGTGTTGGAAGATAGGAAAAATTGGCTCGTGGAGTATCCAATGCTACCACTGTACTGTTAAATTGTTCTGTACATCCTTTGGGCGAGGTAATTACTAAGGATCTAGAATAAATACCTGATTGAATATAATTGTGTTGTGTGGTAAATTCGTCTGATGTTGTTCCATCTCCAAAGTTCCATCGGAATGTGTAATCGGAAATTGGATAATAGATAGAGGGAATATTACCTGCCAAAAAGTTAATGCAGGCAGTATCATTCGGCAATTCAAAAGGAAAAATTGGTTTAGGTGTCCAATCGAAGGGGCGTGTCTTTTTGGAAACACAGCCAGCAATGTCTGTTGCTGTTAGTGTAACATTATGGACGCCAGTATCTGGATAAACATATTGATGATTAGGGTCTTTGTTAAAAGAGGTGTTGCCGTCTCCAAAGTTCCAGACATAACTTTGGATAGGAGTATTGGGATTGAAAACCGTTTTATTCGTAAAATAGGACAGTCCAATTTCACAAGAATCATAGATGACCGAAAAATTGGCTAAAACATCTAAACTAATTGTAATCGTTAATAAAGCGGTATCGGTACATCCAACAGAGCCTGGATTAGCAATCAACCAACCTTGATAAGTACCATTGCCAGGAAAGGTCACAGTTGGTTCAAAAATACTATCTATAAAAAAAGTACCATTTCCTAGGTCGATGCGCCATTCATAACTGTTGATAAAAGATTGAATGGTACTCGTATTGTCAAAGGTAATAATACTATCCCCACAAAAGTTAACATAATACTGATCGGTAGCAAAGTTGACAGAATCCGCACGTACCTTTGCATCTACTTGATCATCACAAATGGTAACATTAAATTGAAAATCTCTTAAGGTTTGACTAAGCAAATTGCCTTGTGCATCGTATTCTTTTACGCAAACGCCAACTACATATTGCCCAATACTAGTTGGAAAGCCTGTTAACAAGCCTGTATTGGGATCAATTTGCAGGGTGGGATTCGCATTCATTGGGTTGGTTGCTGAATAGCCAGAATGAAAAACAACAGGATTATAAGGTGGTGGTGCAGGTGGATTGGGGGCGGCGGAGTTAAAACCATTTCCACCAGAACTAGAGCTTCCACCTCCACTATAGGGAGAGCATAGTTCATATACTAAGGTATTTCCATCCACATCTGTTGCTGAATGATCAAACTCTAAATCCCTATTGGCACAAATAACAATAGGAGGAAATTCATTGAAGGTTGGACTACTATTGCATTGTTGTTGAGCTTCGGCACTTAATGAAATAGTATAAGTTGCTCCAGTACTTCTTGGGGAAGCTAAATTACTAACTGTATAATTGCGGCAACAGCGTTGATAAGATATCGTATACCCGTCAGGATTAAAAGGTAGTTCTACAATGCCTTGATAAACGGCTTCTACTACTCCCACGTTGGGGGGAACTATCAAACAAGGATTGGAAAATACAATAGGAATATCCGTTGTATCAGGGTTTCCTAAGGCAAGAACCGTATCTACAGAACTAGTATTTAGTCCAGCATAGATGCCTACATAAGCGGGGTTATCAAAAGGAGCTCGACCATTGATACGATCTCTATACACGTGCATGGTAATGCGATACTGCATTATTCCTGTGGTGGGACTAGGTCCCAAACATTCGTAACTTATGTCTCCACCAACAATATGTGATGCACGAGAAGTTTGATTTAGGGTAAATAATAAAAATAAAATTAAGGAAAAAATAAAAGTCCTTTTCATGACGAAAATTTGGAAGGTTGGTTGGGGACATTACTTATAACGATAAAATTGTAAATTAGTTGCTTAATTCATGATGAAATTAAGGGAAAATTTTGCTTGGATTAAGAATATTTTTAGGATCAAAACTGCTTTTAATTGCTTGCATTAGTTGTATTTCAATAGGAGAGAAGACTAATTTTAAATATTCTTTTTGAATCCATCCGATGCCATGCTCTCCCGAAATAGTTCCTTTGAGGCTAGCCACCAATTGGAAAATAGCCAACATAGCTAAGGGCATTTCACGGTTCCAATATTCGTCTGTTAAGTGCTCTTTAAGCAAGGTAACATGTAGATTACCGTCTCCTGCATGACCGTAGTTGACAGCTTGAATACCATGTTTTTTGCTAATACTATGAATGCCTTTTAATAATTGCGGCAAGGAAGCACGAGGAACAACCGTATCTGCTTTTTTTACAGCAGAGTAGTTTTTGATGGCATAGTTTAGGTTTCGTCTTAATTTCCATAAACTATTTTTAGTATGCTCGTCGTCTGCAAACAGTACTTCATCGCAGTCAAAAGAGTCTAACACTGAGTTTATTTTTTCACAATCATTGTACAATGTATCTATGTGATTACCGTCTACTTCGATAATTAATTGTGCTTCTGTTGTTGCTCTGATTGGTAAGGTAGTATCTTGCAAATAATTTTGAGCAACGTCAATAGCTTGCCGCTCCATGAATTCCATGCAAGAAGGAATAATACCTGCCTTAAAAATAGCTGCCACAGCGGCACAGGCTTTAACTGCCGACTTGAAAGAAACCAACAAAAGTAAACTATGCTGAGGGGCAGGAATAAGTTTTAAGACAATCTTGGTGATGATACCTAATGTTCCTTCACTTCCAACCATTAATTGAGTTAAGTTGTAGCCTGTCGAATTTTTAAGCGTATTAGCTCCCGTCCAGATTATAGAGCCATCTGCTAGGACGACTTCTAAATTTAAGACATAATCTTTGACAACGCCATATTTGACAGCTCTTGGTCCTCCTGCATTCGTGGCGACATTACCGCCAATAAACGAACTTCCTCTACTGGCAGGATCAGGCGGATAATAAAGTCCTTTGGACTGTACTTCATTTTGTAATACTTCTGTAATGACTGCTGGCTCTGTTGTAATTTGCAAATTTTCTTCGTCCAATTCTATAATTTGATTTAGTCGTTCAACAGAGAGGACAATACCACCACAAACAGGCAGAGCGCCCCCTGCTAAACCAGTGCCTGCACCTCTAGGAGTAACAGGGATGTTTTCTCGATGGCAAAGCTGCATGATTTGACTAATTTCAGCGGTATTTTTAGGCAATACAATTACTTCTGGTAAGAAGAGTAAATCTTCTGTTTTATCTTTTCCGTAGGCGATTCTTTGGTCGTGGCTGGTGTATAGGTGGGATGCTCCTACGATGTTTTTTAGTTGTTGTAGGGTTTTGGGAGTGATTTTATGGTAAGGCATATCAAAGAATTTTGTCTAGAATGAAGAACTCAAAAATACAGAATCCTGATTGATTTTATTGCTTAAGCCCTTCATAGAAATATCTGATCAAGTAATGGATTCAAAACTAAATCATTCTTTAATACGAAGTAGGCTTGTGGGAATTATTTGAGTATTAAATTTTTAGAGTTAAGATAAATGAGAGGGATTGGGCAGATAATTAAACTGGAATAATGTTATGACTCTATTCAGTTAATTTGCTTCTTTGACGCAACGGCAGGAGTAGAACTTTCCTTGGGCTAAAGTTTTTCTTGTAGATGCCCCCTGATATAAACTTCGTTTTGCTTCACATCTTTGCATATTAATAGAAAAGAAATAAGGCTTACTTCGTTCTGTTTGAGCCCAATAATAGGCAAATTTATTCTGTCCAGAATATGTCAAATGATCTTCTGCTTTATTTTTTTCTTGAGGGAGAAAACCTCTATATAGGTACCCTTTTCCCCCTCCCACAGGTTCAAAAAGAGGCAACCTTTCTCTATAATTTCCAGTAGAAGAATTATTATCCCAAGCACAATTAGCGTATTTATCATTCAAAACTTCCCATTCTTTAATAGTTGGCAGTCTCCACCCTGTAGGACAAACTTCTACAGCAGAAGACAAGTCATATAATTGACCATATTTCTTAGCATTTTTTATATTGTTATTATAACAATAGCTTCCTTTTCCAATATAAATTTCCTTGTAATATAAACTATCTTCTAAATCTAGATTAATATTATCAATCATCCACCATAACTTGTCAAAACGGCGAGTTCGATAAGTGTGACCATTTCTACTATCTGTAATGAGAGAGTCCTTTACTGCAATTGGGGTATTATCGGTAACAGAATTTTTGTCTTTGTCTATATTGATAAAGCGAATTAAAAACAGCAATGCTAATAGCAAAAAGCTGTATAAATAATATTTAATTATGAATTTAAGAAATTTACTTAACATCACTCTTATTTGTTAAATGCTTTAAAAACTAGAGATGTAATACCTTCTGTATACTCAGGTATCTCAAGTAATTCGCCCTCATTATTTATTAACTCTTCTCTAATAGAGTTAAAAAGCTGCATGATTTGACTAATTTCAGCGGTATTTTTAGGCAACACAATTACTTCTGGTAAGAAGAGTAAATCTTCTGTTTTATCTTTTTCGTAGGCGATTCTTTGGTCGTGGCTGGTGTATAGATGGGATGCTCCTACGATGTTTTTTAGTTGTTATAGGGTTTTGGGAGTGATTTTATTGTAAGGCATATCAAAGAATTTTGTCTAGAATGAAGAACTCAAAAATACAGAATCCTAATTGATTTTATTGCTTAAGCCCTTCATAGAAATATCTGATCAAGTAATGGACTCAAAACTCAATCATTCCTTAATACGAAGTAGGCTTGCAAGAATTATTAATTTACTTCTTGTACACAACGGCAGGAGTAGAACTTTTTTTGTGCTAAAAGCTTTCTTGTAGAACCGCCCGTACCAATTAAGGTAGCATAACATTTTTCCATCTCAATTTGAAAAATTAGAACACTTGAACTTTTGTTGTTTATAGTCCAATAACGCGCTGTATTTGACCTAGGATAAAAATATAACTCTTCAGTATATTGATACTGGGCATCGCCACCAGGAATAGGATTATATTCAGGTAAAGAATCCCTATAATTTCCAGTCATAGATGCCTTATCCCATACACAGTTCGCATGTTTTTTATTTAAAAAACGCCATTCTTCAGAAGTGGGAATTCGCCAGCCTTTTGGACAAGCTTTTATGGCAGCAGGAAGATCATACAAACGACCATATTTTTTACAGTTTTCAGGATTATTATCCAAACAATAGCCTGCCATGCCTATATAGGTATCTCTATAGAGGAGACTATCTCCAATGTCATAATTTAGGTTTTCAACCATCCACCATAGATTTTCAAAACGCTTGATTTTGTATTGTTGTTGGTCTCGTTCGTCTATTAGGACAGAATCTATGATGCCTACATTTCCTTTTACATTGTTAATACGAGCAGGTAGGCTATCTTTTGTCATAGATATACTATCTTTTGTAACAATGTTTGTCTCCTGTTCTTTGGTTGATGTTGTGCAAGAGATTGTAGTTAGTATTATAAAAGATATAATAAGCTTGTTCATTAGATAAATGCTTTTATTTTTATATTATTTCCTTTCTCCAAAGAAGAACTACTACGACCAGTATTTAACAAGTTATTATTGATAACACCATCTTTTCTTAAGTTAATATTTTCTATATCAGTAAACGTAATGTTACTTATTTTTACTTGATTAGTTCCTTTATTATAAATAGAGTCAAAACTAAACATAAGTTCTAAATCCATGTCATATTCACCTTTGGATACAGAAACACCTGTGCTAATGAAAATGGCAGCAATGTCTGATGAAATGGAATATCCAGGATCAGTAAATCTAATTTTTACTTTTAATTTACTAGGAACAATATTATTATTTACATTCCCTATTTCGGACCTTAGACTAGTCGCTTCTAGTTTATAATAATTTTCATCAACGGATATGAACCAAACATCTGTATGAGTAGTACCATTTTTCAGTGTAAGATAAGGTAAAAAATCCCCATTTTTATCTTCATCTAGACATAGACTTAAAGGGAAATAAATTTTAGAAGTAGTATTTGATATAGAATCCGGAAGATTCAAGGCTCCATCATCATCTAATTGCCTTTCTAGAAAGTTTCGAACCTGAGTAATAATAGCTGCAATACTAGATAATACACCAGTGTAGTAATCACGAATAGACTGTATAAGTACATCTGCAAGTTTTTGAGGCAATTCTCTAATAGACCGTAGGATGCCTTTGGCCCATTCTAACCATGAATCACTAGTAATAGGAGGAGGAGTATCGTCACTATCTTCACCTTCGTTATTATTAGCGTTTTCGATAATAGCAATAAACCGTTCACATAATGCTGCAATATCTGCTTCGTATATAATAGTGTCAATAAGTTTTGTAATTATTTTGGTTTTATCAGCCCACGCAAAGTTGTAATTAAAAGTAAGATCTTGAATCTCTCGATTCAAGATCAAATTGATTTTGGCACTCAAAATAGCATGACCAATTTGACTCATGGTAGGCAAAGTCGTCTCTAGTGTATCTAAACTGGTATTAAAAGTACCATTCTCAATAGCTGCATGGTATAAACCTATTAATTTCGTATAAATACTACCATCCGCAATTGCATCGGAGAATAAAGAGTCAATTTCAGAGAGTTCTAAAGAAAAACCACTGGCTTTGATTCCTGTTATAACTTCCTTTGTGAAATCAGAAAAGTCAATTAGTTCATGTTCGATTTTAAATAATTTGGATAGATTAAGAGCAATAAGTTTAGATTTATAATTGTATTTGCCTCTTTCTTGATCAATGCCTAGTTTATTCATCAATTTATCTAAAGAGATCACCCATTTCTTGATGATGGTTTTATATTCATCAAAGCGATTTTTTTTCAATGCAGTTTTGATGCAATCAAAATATTCATCTGCTTTAATACCCAAAAAATAATTTACTTCATCGTTTCCTTCGAAACTCCCGTCTTCAATACTTGCCCTGATTTTTAGACGTAAAGCGTTTAATTCATTTTTTATAATAGAGATTAAATCTACAGCCTTTACCATAGATTTTGCACCTAGTTTGCTACAAACATTATCAACTAAATGGAGTTTGCAAGAAGGTGGAGTAACCTCGTCTGTCAAGACACTTCCAAATTCCTTGAGCTTTCCTTGAAGTAAGGCATCATTTAGAAAGTCTGTATTATGGTTTTGTTCAAAGATATCTAACTGTTGTCGAAAATGACCATACCAAGTCGCTAGATTATTGATACGTCTTTCTTTATCCAAATCTCCTTGAACATCATGAGGAATATCATATAAATCTATAGCAGTAAGAATTTTGCTAATAGAAGGGTAAGGACTCTTCTTATGTTTCCTGAACTTTTTACCAAAATCTTTTTTAATTGTTTTTTAGTAGTAGTCTGAAATATTTTAATGAGTTTATCTTTTATTTCAAATGCCAATTTATCACAAAAGCTAGTTAAAGAAACAGAACCTTCGTCTCTAAATATGTCACCAATAACTTTACCGAGGACTGTTCGTATGTGTTCGTTTAATTCATAAGAGTTGGCGTCATTACCAGTAAATAAGTCAAGAATAGCTTGCTTTATATTATCACTAATTCGATCAACGTCATGAGAATTTGTAGAAATTACTTTTAACATACCTTCTAAGTTTTGTAAGTAATCAATGGTTAAACCAATCAACTTATTAAAACTTAAAATTAGAATTGGGTTGGTATCTCGAATGTTGTCTTCATACAAGAATTGTTGTATTTCCTTTATATCTTTATACTTGGGACCAATAACTGCTTCTGTTGTTAATGGAGTCTGATAACCACTATTGATTTGTGCATTAGTTTCTATTTCTAAAGCTTTATCTTCTGTTTCAATGGCTTTTTTTAATAAAGGTAATAATTCTTGTAAATCTGCTAACTCTTTAGTTTTTGTTCCTGTTTTGATTAAGGTATGGATGGAGGATTGTAACTCTACAAGTTCTCTTTTGTAAGTCATTGTATCAAAGGTTTATTGAATTGAATGTACCAATATATATATATAATAGTTGACCAATCAAAGTCATTTTTAGAAAACAGTATTACAATAACTAAACAAAAAGAGCCACACAACAACAGTTGTACGGCTCCAATTTCTTATAAACAAGTTGCAAAACGCAGCAAAACTACATACGTTTTAGCAATAATTTTCCAATTTCAGGATCAGCCATAATTGGTTTTAAGTGTTGCGCACTCACCAAATCTTGCGCCATCGAGAGGCGGATATCGTTAGGAATGAAGTCGATTTTGATGAATTCTTTTATATTTACCAATTGTTCTTTATTGGGTTTGATGTTATTAATAACCAAGTAATTGACCAAACGAGTACACAATGTGGCTAAAATATCTACTCTTAAAGTACCTTTCATAACAATTCCCTTTAGATGTTCTAAGACATCTTTTTTGAAATTGCTGCTATTGACAATTTGCTCAGGAGTCACCAATTTGCTCAAATTATTATTAACAAAAGCCATAAAAGAAGCAACCGTATTAGAATCTAGACAGGAATCGGCGAGCATTTGCAACAGACCTAGCTCTTTGGTTAAGTCCTCAATGCTGGCAATAGATTGAAAAAATTGCACCAATGTACGAGGGGTTGTCCGTTCTCCTGTAACCATTTCAGGGTAGGTCAAAACAAAGTTGATTCCACGTTGATCAACATCATTTTCTTCCGCCCATTTTGCCCATTCTTTGACATCAAAATCCATGGTTACATGCATCATACGAGTCAACATAGCGTCATCCATTGGCGTAACGGAGTAGTCCCCACCGTCTGGATTGGCTGTTAAGATAATTTGCCAGTTTTTAGGTAGTTTCCAACTAATTAATTCATAGTTTTGAAGCAATTGCATGATTCCACGTAAAATACGATCATCGGCACGGTTGGCATCATCAATCAATAAAATTCCTGGACCTTCTTCTGTTGGAACCCAGTCAGGAGCAACAAAAGAGGTGACACCCTCCGCAATTCGAGGCATACCAACCAAGTCTCCCATCTCCTCAAATTGAGCAGGAGCAATATAAGCAAATTTGTAGCCTTTTTCTTGGGCAATAGTCTCTACCAATTGCGTTTTTCCAATACCGTGTTTCCCCCAAATACAAATTGGAGATTTTTTCTTTCCCTTCTCCTCTGCAATTTCATTCATTTTAATAGAGTGCTCTAGCAAACGTCGAACTTCACTTGCAGAAGTTTTAGTACCATAATATAAGTAATTGTGTTTAGGTTTATTGTTTTGATTCGCCATTGTGTTGCGTTGCGTATTTGTTCGTTTAATTATAGTGTTTATTGGAATTCCTTTTTGTTAACTGCAAAAGTAAGAATAATGTTCCTTTCGTCTTATTTTATGACCACAAATAAAAAGGACTGCTAAAATAAATAAATATTCCTTATTCTCAAATGCTATGTTGTTATAGGGAAGTTATATTCACTTAAAAAGATAAGGTGTTTGAAATTTATAGAAAAAACTTACAAGGAAGTAAACATATCTAAAAACAGTTAAGCATTTGCCTCATTTTGATTTGGATGAAAGTGATCATATGAAGGCAAATGCTTAACTGTAAGTAGGCAAGAACTAATAAAACTGATGAGTAGAACGGTGGCTTATTTGAGTTTCATAATTCGCTTGGTGACAATCCCCTTTGATGTATGAATTTCTAAAAAGTAAATTCCTTGAGGGAAAGTAGAGAGGTTCAAACTGGTTTGCATTTGCTTAGGTTGCGTTTGCTGAATTAGACGCCCTTCTAAGCTCATTAAGTTAATCCTTTCGATGCGTAACTCTGATTTCAAATAAACTATCTGTTGTACTGGATTCGGAAATACATCCACTTTCCAATTAGCAACGGTTTCTTCCTCAATAGGGTCAGTAGAGGTAATTACCCACATAATTGAATTGTCAATTAAATGCTCACTTAAATTCGTTATAATAGGAGGATTAAAATCAAAGTAAATAGATGCTTTGTTGTGAATAAAGGTGCCATCTGGTAAATTAGGTTGTTGTTTGACTTTGAAAGACACAAAGCCTTTTGATCCCTCTAGATTGGTAGTGCTATCGGGGAGCAAAATATTGTGAAAATGCCACTCTAAAGTATTACTTTGATTAATCTGGAAGGTGTAAGCGTGACTAGACGCTCCGTGCTCAATGGATAGAATATCAAGCTCAGGAGGTAAAATATCTTGAATGATTACTGTAAATGCGGTGTCGTTTCCTGTATTTTGGAAGCGAATAATGTATTCTAAATCTGTATTGGAACCGATTAAATGAGCTTCTGTACGTCCAAGCGGGAAGCCACGCTTATCATTGGGATCAAAACTAGCGGAAGTTTGGATACAATCAATATCAATATTAGAGTTGGCGTCATCATGTGGAAATTGATTGACAAGTCCAGGTGTCCAATTGGCGGCAATTGCTGCTGAGTCCCCACAAAGCTCAACTACTGCATTGGGATGACTATTGCCAGGATGTATAGGATGTTGATCAACCTCCAAGCGTAACGTATGTCCATTGGCAGGAAAGCAATATTCCAAACTGTCGCCTCCTGTTAGCATTACGCTATCCAATAAATAAATCGCTGAATCAATATACACTCGAACTGGACGATAGCAAAGCATATCTCCTGTACCATATTGTCCTGTATTATAAATTGTAAAACAAGCTAAGCTATCGTTGATACAGTTTCCTGTAACCATCAAACTTGAGCGGTCCCAAACATTTGCACATGGAGGAGTAACAACAATAGAATCTTGGTTGCGGAAAATAGAACAAGAATCGATGGGCGAAATTTCGGATTGGATACAAAGGGTTGCTCCTACGGGCGTTGCACAGCTCAGACTACAAGTCATATTGATCGTACCGTACTGTCCAGGAGATAGGTTTCCTACATAAAAGGTGTATTGATTTCCAACAGCACTCGTCCAAGGAATATTGGATGTAATGGGAAATAAAGCGGTATCAAGCGTGATGGTAACCTCTACACTATCGGCAGTCATATTGGACTCATGGTTGTTCCTATAATAAGCCGAGATCACATTGGTCGAAAAACATGGTCGCAGATTGGTACTTACAACATCTGTATATAAGTCATAACAGGCATTGTTGATGGACATTCCAAAATCTTGCTGAGTTATGGTATCATTGGTGGCAATGATTTGAGCTGTTCGGAGCCCTGTATTAGGGCAACTGTTCCAGTAAAATGTATCCATTAAAATTTCTACGGTATAGCTGTCTACAGGAAGACCACAAAAGGCATATTCTCCCAAGGCGTTGGTGGTGGTAATTAAATTACTTGGATGCAAACGAACCAATCGACCTGCTAATCCATTTTCGAGGCTGTCTTGCACACAGTTGTTGTCTAAATCATCGTAAACTGTACCAGAAATAAAACCATCACCAGCTGTGAGACTACAAACCAAAGAACCAGTACCTGACAACTGTGTTAAGGAGCCATTGGTAGGTTGATTGGAGAAGTTCGTTATCATCAGAACATAAATAGAGCCTGCGGTAGCATTAGAAATAGAGATGAATTCTAAGCCTACAGCGCTATAAGAGCAAGTGTCTACTACATTTCCTAGAATATTGCTATTGTTACCCAAATTGCCACAAGCATTGGTGGCATCACTTATGTTATTAAAAGGACCCCATAGAATAAAATCTATGTCAACATTAGCAGAGTTGGAAAGTTCTAATAAAATAGAACCACTGTTTTGTACTTGCATAAAAAACCAAGTTGGGTTGGGTTGAGTCGCTAAACAGTTGTAGTTGTTTCCTTGAGGCGCCAATGCACCATTAGTAGATAAAGGAAAGGTAGCATTGCCACAAATTTGGAGCATGTTGACACATACAGAACTTGTATCAATATCGGCAGGAGCACAAGTAATTCCGTTCCCAACCATTTGTTGTGCTTGGATTTGTATCCCCAAGCAAAGTAAAACTAAAAAAGATAGATACCTCATAATTTATTGGTTTTGTAGATGAATAAATATAATATTGGAGGGTATTTATTCATCAAATAGTTAGCTGCACTGCTACTTCTTAACTGTAAGTGCTGTGCAGTCGATAATTAAAAAGTTGTGATTTTATTATTTGTCATAGTGAGTGATTGTTATGCTTTTTATAGGTGTTATTTACATTTTTTTGTTAATAGATGCAAAAAACTGTAAATCACTAATTAATATAAATATAATATTTCTGTGTATAATGATATAGTAAGTTTTTTTTATAAGGTTCTTGCAAAAATTGTTCTTTTGCGTACCTTCGCAGCATTGTTATCGATAAGAGATACTAGTGCTACTAAGAAACCATAAAAGACTCTTGTTAAGATAATAATCTTGATTGTATGGATGTAAGAAAATGAAACTCTCCACATATTGTATTTAGTAGTCTGTTGGCTAATCGTTCTAATTTGTAACTGGTATGAGTGCCAGTTTGATAGATCCGAATTTAGTGCGAGGGCTAGGGGGCTGCTGTTGTATTAACTCACTACTCAAAACTACTAAAAATGCATCAAATATCAAAAAAATGGTTGAGCATTGAAGACTTAGGAAAATTACTTGCGAATAAGGAAAAACTAAGTTTGTCGGAAGAAAGCCAAACGGCCATTCAAACTTGTTATGATTTCTTGCATCAAAAGATAAACGCTACAGAACAATCCTATTATGGTATTAATACAGGATTTGGTTCTCTTTGTAATATAAAAATCGAAGAGAAAGAACTAGAAACACTACAATCGAATTTAGTGCGATCTCATGCTTGTGGTATTGGCGACTTGGTGCCAGAAGAAGTTATTCAAATTATCTTATTATTAAAAATTAAAAGCTTATCACTTGGACACTCGGCAGTTAGTTTGCCATTGGTAGAGCGTTTAGTCGAGATGTATAATGAAACTATGTGGCCCGTATTGTATCAATTAGGTTCCTTAGGAGCATCTGGTGATTTAGCACCATTAGCGCATTTGAGTTTGCCCTTGATAGGAGAAGGAGAGGTTTTTCATAATGGTGTTCGAAAATCAAGCGAGAGTGTTTTAAAAGAACAGTCTTGGCAACCGATTCAGCTACAAGCAAAAGAGGGATTAGCATTATTAAATGGAACGCAATTTTCAACAGGCTATGGAGTTTGGGCACTTTTAAAAGCACAGCGTTTATCGAAACTAGCCGATTTGATTGCAGCAATCTCAATGGATGCTTTTGCTTGCGTAACTTCTCCATTTGATGAACGTTTACATCAAGTTAGAGCTCATGAAGGGCAGTTGCAAACCGCAGCAAATATTCGAAAATTGTTAGAAGGTTCTGTTCTAGCGGCAAGTCCTAAAGAAACGGTACAAGACCCTTATGCTTTTAGATGTGTTCCGCAAGTTCATGGAGCAAGTAAAGATACGATAGCTCATGCCCAAAAAGTAATTGAACGAGAAATAAATAGTGTTACAGACAATCCTAATATTTTTCCTGATAGCGATGCTATTTTATCTGGAGGTAATTTCCATGCCCAACCTATTGCTCTAGTCTTAGACTTTCTGGCAATTGCTCTATCCGAATTGGGAAGCATTTCAGAGCGTCGTTTGTATCAATTGATTGGTGGACAACGAGGATTACCTGCTTTTTTAACCCCCAAATCAGGTTTGCATTCTGGTTTAATGATCACGCAATATACGGCTGCAAGCATAGCTAGCCAAAACAAACAGTTGTGTATGCCTGCTAGTGTCGATTCTATTGTTTCTTGCAATGGTCAAGAAGACCATGTGAGTATGGCGGCCAATGCAGGAACAAAGCTGTACAAAGTGGTGCAAAATGTAGAACGTTTGCTAGCCATCGAGCTATTGTCAGGAATACAAGCCTTGTCTTTTAGAACAGAAAAATCTTCTCCAATTATAGAAGAGATTGTAGAGCAGTTTAGAGCGATTGTACCTGTAATGGAAAGCGATCATGTGTTTAGCGAGGATATGGCAAAAGCATTGAGTTTTGTTCAAAAAATAGATGCGAATAAATATTTATAATTTTTATTTCTAAGTATAAAACTTTGATATACGTGTATAATCAATTTTGTAAGTGTTAAATATAGAAGTAGTTTATAAATTAGGTGGCAATTTATGGTTTTATTTCTTATATTTACTAGGTTATTAATCTATAAATGAACTTAAGTAGTTCACTAATCTTAATACACTATCCGTTAAATAAGTGTTGTTTTTAAGCAAATCTTTAGTGAAGATCAAGCTTTTTCTTGCCTTTGTTTTATTGCTACGCATTATTGTTTGGAGTATACTTGTAGGGCAATACAAAGAGAAGGGGGCTTTGATGTTCACTAAAAATTTTTTGCAAAAAATAAGATAATTAACGGATCGTGTCATTCGTTTTTTCCTCAAAAAGAAAGCACATCTTAATCAAACTATGGTTGTTGATGTTAATTCTTTATGGGATATAGTGAGCTATCACTTACAATTAAATTATCAAATGGATAAAATTAAAAATGAAATTCCGAAGGTTGGTTTGACCAAAATGCTTTTAAATTATTCTCATATTAATGAGAACTTGGTTTCTTTTTTTAAAGAAACGTTGGACAAAAATGATGGTCTTGTGCAGGTGCGAATACCTTACAAGTTAGTTCTAACAGACCGTCCAGAACTAATTAGGCATTTTTTACAAAAGAATAACAAAAACTATATCAAGACTTCTGTTATTCGAAAAACAGTAAAAAAAGAGATTGGAGAGGGATTGTTTACCTCAGATGGGCAGTATTGGTTAAAGCAGCGTAGGAGTATTCAACCAGGATTCCATAGAGAACGTTTAGAACGCATCTCTAAGATTATGGTAGAACAGATTAACGATTATATGGATACCGTTTTGGATAAGTATGCAGAGACAGATCAAGAAATTGATTTGGCAGACGAAATGACAAAACTAGCCTTTAGAGTAATTACCAAAAGCTTGTTTGGAAAAGCATTTGAGGACGATAAATTAGAGATTATTGGAGAAATGATTTCTAGTAGTCAACAATACGTGATGAACCAAACACGAAAACCTTACCTAAAACCTTGGTATCACATCAATGGCGATCATGCAGAAAATGAACGTTTGAAGAAGATTCGAGATAAAATTATTATTTCTTTTATCGAAGAAAGAAAACGTTCTGGAGAAAAGGTAGACGACTTGTTGGACATGTTATTAGAAACAGAGTATGAGGATGGTTCTAAAATGACCAATAAGCAACTGTTGGATGAGTCGATTGTCCTATTGGTAGCAGGTCATGAAACATCTGCTGTAACAATGACTTGGGCTTGGTATCTTTTGGGAAATCATCCAGAAATCGAACAAAAAGTATTGGATTCTGTTAACGAGGCTTTGGGAGACAAAGATCCTTCTTTTGAGCAATTGAGAAATTTGGGTTACCCATTGCAAGTATTAGAGGAAACCATGCGTTTGTATCCTGTTGTTTGGATTATTGACAGAGAACCTCTAGAAGATGATGAGTGCGATGGAATTCCAATCAAAAAAGGAGAGGATATTGCAGGTTTTATTTTTGGGTTGCATAGAAATGAAAAATACTGGGAAAATCCGAATCAGTTTGATCCCAATCGTTTTTCTCCTGAAAATAAGAAAAATCATGTTCCTTTTTCTTATTTACCTTTTGGTGGAGGACCAAGACTTTGTATCGGGAAAAACTTTGCACAAATGGAAATGCAATTTATTTTAGCTATGTTAATTAGACGCTATAAGTTCGTTTTGTCGCCTGATCAGAAAGTAGACTTTAAGCCTTTATTGACATTGTGCCCAAGTAATGGTATCAAGGTGCGCATCCAAAAAAGAACACTAAGTACAGCACCTAAGAAGAATGTTGAATACAGTATGTAATTGAGTGATTGTCCGATAGCCTAATGGCAATGGTCAAACGTACTTGATTATAAGTAATCGTTCAGAAAGAATAATATGAAAGTAACTTTTTTGCGTTACTCTTCATCAAAAAATTTTGCTTTCGTTTGCTATCACACAGTAGCAGTGGAGGTGAAACCGCACTTTTTTGCTGTGTCTTTGGTACGTTGTACCAAGCACCCGCAGTTAACTAGGCTGCTACTACGTGGCCACTGCGTTCATTGATTAGTACTAAAAATAAGCTTATTTTTTAGCTATACTTTTCTGTACGCTACTTAATGTTTTTGAAAACAGACAAAATACTTGCTACAAGATTTAAAAAAGTCATTTCCAACAAATCAATCGTTGGAAATGACTTTTTATTTAGTGGAGCATAATTCCTTGTTTTGATCTAAAGAGAGTCTAGGAACCAATATGAAGAAAAGTAATGATTAATCCCCATCATCTACATTATCAATATAAGTAATGCTAATGCAAAGGGCTGACGGCATATCTGTTTTTAGATTAACCACTTGGTTTTGAGCAGCGGCATAAGCTGCCTTTACATCATTCAGGTTATTGTTGATGGCATCGTGCAGTGTATTAGGCTGCAAATTTTCTAAAGCATTAATAGTAGCATTGTATTGGTTTTCGATAACTGTATGCAACGGTTCGCTGCCTTTGCTAGCGTTGGTCGCCGTTAAATAGTCATCTAATCCTACGCCGTTGGTGCCATTCGAAAATCCTTGAAAAACTGCTTTGTTGGCTTTGATGGCTGCCAATGCTAAAGCAATAGACTGGCGGCTGTAATAGGCTTCTACATTTTCAGGTAGGAGTGGCACATAGCCTGTTTTAGCACTAATAGGAGTCCCCAATTTATTATTTTTGAATAATTCATAAGCTTGATTCAATTGGTTGACAAGGTTACTAATCGGCTTGCCATTAGCGACACCTTCTGTTGAAGTAAAAGTGTTTAGGTAGTTTGCCCCATCTGTTTTCCAAGCATCATAAACAGCAGTAGCTTTTTGTTTGATTAAGGCAGTAACATCTTTTAAATATTGTTTTCTATTCGTTGCATCGGGAGCCGTACTATATAAATTGATCAAATCATTATCAGAACTAGCAGCTCCATACAACAAGTAATCTAAGGCAGGAAAGCCTCTAGTGTAAGAGTATGTTTCTGTTGTTAAGTCATAACTTCCAGAGCTAATTGCGTCATTTAGTCGAGTAACAAAGACAGGAAAATTATTCATATAGAGACGCAATTCTTCTGTTTCTGCTGGACCAAATTCAAAGATAGAAGCAGTTTGCCAAGTTGTCCAAGTTGCTTGAAGTATGTTTCTTAGTGTTGTTAAATTGGTCACTGTTGGAGTTGTTGCAAAATTACTAGCTGCGGCATCCAAATCATCGGCTTCTTTGGCTAGTTTTTGATAATTGGGCAGAATAATATTGTTGCCAATATTGGATAACAAACTCAATTGATCAAATTCTGTTGCACAAGCATTGTTAGAATCTGTTTTACAAGCGGAAAAGGTACATAAAAAAACAAAGACAGTAATTGCCCCAAGAATGGTCTTTTTCATAACAAATAGAATGAATATAAACAAATAATTGAGGATTGAAGCTATTCGAGCTTCAATCCTCAATTTTTATAAATTAAGAAAAAAATCTTACAAAGAATCTTTTACAGCAGATAAATCGGTAAAAATACCAACTAATGCAGTTTTAGCTGCTTCTATTTTAGCTGAAGTTACATTGTAGTTATTAGCTTGAAGAGCATCTGCACTACCAAATAAATCTGTTAAAATCGTATTTACTTGAGCTTCTGTAATGCCACTAGCACCTGTACCATATTTTAAAGAACTAATAAAGCCAAATACTTCTGATAGACCGTGATAAGCTGCCGCAGCATCTGTTGATAAATCATCTTTTACACTGTTTAAGTAGTAGATAGCAGTAGCAGCAACAACCAATTCCCAGTTTTTACGCAAAACAGCAATCTGCTCGTCGCGGGTATCCATGTCTTTAGCAGAAATAGCTGCACGACCTTTCAAGAAAGCATTCATCATTTTTTCATTTAAAGGATAAACAGCTTCGTGTTTGTTGCAGTATTTTCCCCAAAAAACAGCATCAGAAGTAGTTGTAGGGAAGTTTTTGTTGACCCCAAAGTAGCCAAAAGCTTCATCCCAGTGATGTTCCATAGCAGTTCCTTTACCATCCGTTACAGTGTTATTATCTACTTCCATTTTGCCTGCTCCTAAGTACACAGATGTTGCTTGATAATAAAAGCAAGCTCCCATCAAGCCTTTCTCAATTACTTGTGCTAACTCAATACCGTTTTCATTTAACAAATAGAACTTAGAACCAGCATTATTAGCAGCGATACCCGCTTGACCAGATGCTGCAGTTGCACCTGTAGATTGGCTGGCAACAGCAACAGCATCCATATATGCTTCAAAATTGGCTTGTTCTGTAGCAATTGTTTTGCTTTTTAATTGTTTGGTAGAACTGTTCAAGTCTGTTGTTGAGAAGTGATTACCAGTATTATCACCATACATATCTTTTAGCTTGGCAGCATCTAGTGCTGGAGCATTAGCAACGTGTGCTGTTTTGATGTAGGTAGTAATTTCAGCCATCATGTCCAGACGATTGGTTTGACCACTATAACTTACATTATCAAAATTGTAAGTTTCAGGAACAGTATAAGAAATATTCTCGTCGGTTTTACAAGAAGAAAAGCTTATTGCTAGGGCAGCACCAGCTGCAAAAAGAGTACTTGATGAAAATTTCATTGTATATTTTTTTGTTTTTAATTCTACACCTCTTTTTGAGCAGTTCTTGTTTTGAATGATTAAGTTGCTCAGAAAGTATAGAAATTTTAGCTTGATTTTTAATTGCGCCGCAAAATAAATCTTATTTAAACTAAATCCAAATAAAGATAGTTAAAAAATAATTTATTTCTTGCCTGATTTTTAGCTAGTAAAGAAGGTTTTAAGTGAGTAGATGGATTAACAGTGGCTTATAAATAAGAAAAAAGCTAAAAACAAATTTTTGTTTTTAGCTTTTTGAATTTTGATAGAGCTTTTACTTATAGATGCTTGGGGACAAGCCAACAATTTTATTCGATTTTCTGTTAGAAAATGTCGAGCTAATAGGATGACTATAAATTTATATTTTATAAGCAATGAACTTGGTGCTATAAAATAATTTATTACCAATTCATACGGAAGGCATCCAAAGAATCGTTATTACTAGCAACAGCTTCGAATTTATCAAAAAATGCTTGATTCTGCTGCAAAATTTTAAAACTGTTTCTATAATATGCAATAAACCAAAACGAGAAGATAACAGCAGCAATCCCCCAAATCATCCACAGAGCAACAAAGCTATTCATATGATCGGCAATCAATGAAAAAGCTGAACTAACAACAATGATGAATGTTAGCGCAATAAAAAAGAAGATGCTAGACTTTCGGTTGCGTTTGTAAATCAGCGCTGCATCTTTGCCAATAACTTTATCTTTTATTTTACTATAATTTTTAAAGTTACGTTTATAGGTTAGAAACAGGCGTTCCAAATCATTTTCTGAAAAAGAGACTAATGTTTGCATGATTGTTGTATCGTGATTGATTTTATTTTTAGAAAATAGTCGTCTAATTATTCAATACATATTTAATAGTAGATTGCTACACCTAGGAACAGCATCTTTGGACTATTGATCCCAGTCTAATTAGCTATCGATTAGCTGCTTGTCGTGTGCTACTTTGCAAATGTTGAGTAGCTGATTCTTTGATTAAAGCAAAAAATCGACCAAGTACCATAACTAAATATACCGCAAAGTTAATTATTTTTGCAAGGATTTTTTAATATATACTGAGCTTGCTTTTGTTAAAAAAGTACCTACTGTTTAGTTGCTTGTTGAAACCTTATGACATAGTACCTACTATCATCAATATTTAAAAACCAAAAATGTTTTGTTCAAAGCAAATTTTGACTCAAAAAAGATATTAATCAAAGTAATTATTATGTGCCAATTACTTTATGAATGACCATAGTCTACAACCTATTAAAACTAGTTGAAGAAACATTTAAATATAAGAAAACTAAGTACCAATAGCTATAACATCAATTAAGCCTTGTTTTGTCATCTGAAAAGGTTGCTATCAATTGGACGGAAAAGTTATTCTATTAAACGAACGAATGAAGAGATTATTATTATTAATATTATTAGGAATGAATTTTCAAGGTTCTGCTCAGAACTTTGATGTAGAGATAGGCCCAATTTATGGACATTATACGGATACAACACGCCATTTTTGGATGTTAGTTAAACCCAACACACAGGATGATCCTTTGGTGGATTGGGTCACTCAGTTTAATGTCGATTTGTATGAATATTTTGAACAATTTACAGAGGAACGGGTGCGAAAAATAGAGCGCAGTTCTATGATAAAAGATAGGTATATTTTGGTCAGTGGTATTTTGAATATCAAAAAACCTCAACCAGCCAAAGCAGATATTAGCTTTTTAATTGGTTCCTGTGCGTTTCCTTATCCTTTTGCATTCTGGGGAGGCAAAGACAAAGAGGTGATCTTTGATGCTATGTTTAAGCATGATAAAGATTTTATGCTGTGGATGGGAGACAATGTTTATTATCTGCTAGGGGAGTGGAAGCAAAAGAAACGAATGCACAAGAAAAACTTGAAGATGCGTTTTAAGCCTAAGTTGAGAAAATTTTTAGAAAGCTGTCCACAATATGCTACATGGGATGATCATGATTTTGCGGGGAATAATGAGCATGGTGATTACTCTGGGAAATACCAATCGTTAGAAATATTTAAAGACTATTGGGCAAATCCTTATTATGGGACAGATAGTACTTTGGGAGTATTTTGTCATTTTAGTCATGCTGATGCCGACTTTTTTATGCTAGATGCTCGGTTTTATGCTAGTGACAGCAGTATGTTAGGAGAGGGGCAGACCAAATGGTTAAAAGAAAAACTTGAAGCTTCTACAGCTAATTTCAAATTTATTGTATCAGGAACACAGATTTTGTCTGACAATCCATTAGGAGAAGATTTGGGAGATTTTGCTAATTCTAAAGCCGATTTGATGAATTTTTTAAAGGAAAAAGATATCAAAGGGGTTATTTTTTTGAGTGGTGATCGGCATTATGGGGAATTGGTAAAGTTGGAACGAGAAGGAACATATCCTTTGTATGAAATGACGAGTTCTCCTTTGACGTCGTTGGTTAATCCTGCCTACACTAAAAATAATCCTTTGAGATTGCCTGAAACATTGGTCTTGGATCTAAACTTTGGAAAGGTGCATTTGTTCGGTCAAGGAGAGAATCGTCGATGCCGATTGGAGTTACTTGGTCGTACGGGGGAGCTATTTTGGCAGCAAGACATATTTTTATCTGAAATACAATAAAAATCAGCCATCTAAATTAGACACAAAAAGCTGCAAAAAAAAAAGAGAAAAAGAATTATTTTATCCTAAAAAAGACTAAATTACGCTACCTAAATATTGGTTTGAATGTTCTAGAACATTGGATAGGATACTTTTGTTGTATTACTTGATAACGTTTTGCGGCAATTCTATACAGGAGTATTATCGATGCTGTTTTGATACCATATTAATGTCCTAATTCCATCCTGAATATAATTACAACTGCTAGGATCGTGGCTTGTAACACCTTAATTATATTACTATTTATTTGTTTGGCGGCACTATCATAATATAGTGTCTATGTAGAGAAGTGTAGTGAGGCAAGTACTA
Source organism: Aureispira sp. CCB-QB1 (assembly GCF_000724545.1). GTDB lineage: Bacteria > Bacteroidota > Bacteroidia > Chitinophagales > Saprospiraceae > Aureispira. Next base: position 99,813 of record NZ_JHBV01000019.1, read on the forward strand.
AACAAAACGATGGAATATATTAGGTTTGCAAAAAACGAAACAAATTCAATACATAAACACAGATTACATCGCATCAATTATTACCAATAAGTAAATTATGAAAGATGACCAAAATGCCATTGGAGGCAACTATAAATTTAATCACTTAAAGGTTTTTGGCTCTGTAGAGAATTTTTATAAGAATTTAAAGACCTATCGACGTGTTTTTGATGCGTCTGAGTGTCGTTATATTTATGGAGAGCTTTCTTTTTATAACAAATTATTTGATGAGCGAGATTGGAAATGCAAATCTAGATTGGTTTGTACCGATGTAAATACCGGTACACAGATTTGTGATATGAAAAAAGATCTTGAAGTAAAAAAAGATCAAAACATTGTAAAAATTCAAGAGGGCTGGGGAACAGCGAATCCAGGATGGTGGAAGAAAGGAAAGTACAAGTGGGATGCTTATTTGGATGATCAGTACTTGGGAACAGCGTATTTTTATATTAATGATGAGGGACCTGTTACAGCAGATGCTAACCCTTATATTGCCATTAAAAATATTCGCCTTTTTGAAAGTGCGTTAGAGGGAACACCGATTAAGGATAGAAAATACTTGAAGAGCTTTAATAAGTCAACTACTCGTTATGTCAACGCTGAAGTTACGATTGATATTTTGAGCAAAACAAGACCTTTGCCTCTAAACTTTAAATTTAATTTCTACAATGATATTGGGCAACACAAAGCCTACATGGAATATTTTAAAGAAGTTGGAGACAATCGCACAACAGTTACTTTTGATACAGGGTATGGATCTAACAAAGGCAATTACTGGTTTGAAGATGACTACACCTTGGAAGTGCAGTTTATGAATGAACTAATTGCTGTTGTTCCTTTTACAGTAGCTCAAGAAGAGGAAGAAATGAAAGGTGAAATGCCTTTTAATATAGGAAATAAGGTAGAACGAACCGCAACAAGTAATAATGGGGGATCGGAAAAACCTACTTTTGAAGAAGCTACTGCCGAATTGAATGCTTTGATTGGACTAGAGGCGGTAAAAAAACAGATCGATGAGTTCTCAACGTATCTTAAGTTTTTGAAAATTAGAGAAGAAAAAGGTTTTAAAGAAGACAAAACATTTAATCTACACACGGCTTTTCTTGGGAATCCAGGTACGGGAAAGACAACGGTTGCCAAAATGCTGGGCAAGATTTACTACAGCTTAGATTTGTTGTCGAAAGGTCACGTACACGAGGTTGGACGAGTTGATCTGGTAGGAGAGTATATTGGTCAAACAGCACCTAAAGTGCAAAAAGCAATTGATAAAGCAAGGGGAGGTATTTTGTTTATTGATGAGGCTTATGCGCTTTCTGATAGAGGAGATGATGGCAAAGATTTTGGAAAAGAAGTCATAGAAGTATTGCTGAAAGAAATGTCAGATGGAAAAGGAGATATTGCGATTGTATTCGCAGGTTATCCTAAAGAGATGCAAGGATTTATTAGTTCCAATCCTGGTATGAGTTCTCGAATTTCTAGCCATATTCACTTCTCAGATTATGTACCAGATGAATTGATGGAAATTGCTGCCTATGCTGCTGAAAAACGTGATGTTACTATCAATGAAGAAGCAAAAGTACTACTCCACAAAAAAATAGTAGAGGCCTACCGTGGTAGGGATCAGCATTTTGGCAATGCTCGTTTTGTCAATGGAATTATCGAGGAGTGCAAGCAAAATATGGCCTTGCGCTTAATGAAAGTGGAAAATTTTGATTCATTGAAAAATGAAGATTTGTCAACGATCATTTTGGATGATATTGAAAAAGCATTTGGAATTACCAATAGCAAAGATGTACACATTCCAGTAGATGATGCTGCACTGAATGAGGCATTAAAAGAGCTACATGAAATGATTGGTTTGGAGGAGGTAAAACGAGATGTGGATGAAATGGCTAAATTGGTTCGCTATTATACGGAAATTGGTCGTGATGTGAAAAAGGCTTTTTCTATGCATACCGTTTTTACAGGAAATCCAGGAACAGGAAAAACAACGGTTGCTCGAATCTTAGTGAAGATTTACAAAGCATTGGGGATTTTAGAAAGAGGTCACTTGGTAGAATGTGACCGAAAGGAATTGGTGGCAGGTTATACTGGACAAACAGCCATCAAAACTTCTTTAATGATTGACCAAGCGATAGGGGGTGGACTTTTTATTGATGAAGCTTATTCTTTGACACAAGGTGGACAGGGCGATTTTGGAAAGGAAGCTGTAGAAACTTTGTTGAAGAGAATGGAAGACCAACGTGGGGATTTTATTGTTATTGCTGCGGGATATCCTGAAGAAATGCGTCAGTTTTTGGAAATTAATCCTGGATTGATGTCTCGTTTTGACCGTACTTTAAATTTTCCAGATTATACAACAGAAGAGTTGATGGAAATTGCTCATGTGATGTTTGATAAGGAAAACTTGTATCTAGATGTAGAGGCCAAGGAACATTTGAAGAAGTATATTGCAGGGATGTTGGAACACAAACATAAGTATTTTGGTAATGCTCGATCTATTCGAAAAGTAGTCAAAGAGATTGTCCGTCGCCAGAATTTGCGGTTGGCAAGTTTGTCTGCCGAAGAAAGAACGTCAACTATGATGCGTACGGTAACAATAGAGGACTTTAAAGACTTTAAATTGTTGGATCAGACCGATGATAAGCCGAAAAAAGGAATTGGATTTAGATAGCTCTATTCAGTAATAGAAAGACATTTTTTGTAAAGCTTCTAACAATTGTTAGAGGCTTTTTTTATAAGGAATTATAGTATTGCTAGGAATTTTTTGCTTCAAAAATGTATTTATATAAACATTGATAGTTAACGGTGCAGTTCTACAATATAGAAGTTGTTTGAAATTGCGTTTTTTTTGAACAAATTCATAGCTAGGAATTGAATTGATATAAGAAAGAATAAGCCAATGTTAAATTTTTTGGATGAATTAGCACTAGAACACCAAGGTCGTATAAAGACAACGGAATCTAAGTGGAATAGCTATGGTACTTATTTTCCTGTCTTGGTTAAAGATATAGATGTTAAGTTAGGAGATTGGAATCTGAATTTAAATTATGAGTATCGTCAAAATTATATGACAAAGGCTAGTGCAAAACAAATTTTACTGTTTGGAGATGAGGGATTTGATCGGTGTGATAAACATAATATTCTTTTAAGGTGCAAGATAGATGCTTCAAAATTCAACACCATATTTACCATTCAACGCAAGCATCTTTTCTATCGACTTTTTTATAAAAAAAGTAATGAGAAATATATTGTACAATGCAAGGAAAAACGGTTTAAAGATTATTTGACATCATGCAAAATGATTGATGTTGCTTATTCTGAAAAAGGGTTTAACCCCTTGGTGCAAACTTGGGTAGAACAAGGCTATTATTACATTAGTATGGGGTATGAAGGTAAGTTTGGCATTGCAAAAAAAGAAGCTTTATTTACCTTTGAGTTAGGAAAAGAAATAATAAAGCACATAGAGAATTTTCGCTAATTTTTACAAAAATACAATTTCAAAGTCCCCTTTCGGAACAATAGGGGCTAAGTCGTGAGAAATACGCAATGATTTAAAGTTTGGTAACTCATCCAAAAAATTGGGCAAATTTTGGAGTTTTGGATTGGCATCAAGGGTTAGTGTTTGGAGATTTTTTAACGCTAACACACTCACTGAAATTTCTGTAATAGCAGTATCCCGAATACTCAAGCTCTTCAACTGTTGCAACTCTTTTAAGCTATCAGGAAGTTGTTGGATGGGAGCTTGATAGATTTCTAAGATACGTAGGTTGGGCATAAAAGCGAGCTGCTCAGGTATTTGTTGCAGCTGCGGGTTTCGGATAGACAAAGCGACTACTTCGTGCAAAAGGTGGCACAACTGTCCCAAGTATAAATCATCACAAGCAATAGCAGGTTGGGTGTGGGCTAAGTACAACAAATCCTTAATCCCTCGTTCCAAAGGCCAAAGGCTAATTTGAGCACTTGAACGTAACTCATAGGCCAATTCTATATTATTTGGTTGACCTGTTTTTAATAATTTGCTGATTTTTTCGAGCATCATTGGAACTTTTAGTATACTTGTGGAATTAAACTAAAATATAAAGTTGGGTGTGTTTTGCAGCCACAAATTAAACTTACAAAAAATTAAAAACAATGAGTACCAGGAAACGAATTTTATCAGCTATCCAGCCTACGGGCAATATGCATTTTGGCAATTACTTTGGAGCTGTACAAAATTGGGTGCGTTTGCAGGAAGAATACGATTGTGTGTATGGTGTTGTTGATTACCACGCGATGACCATGCCATATAACCCAAAAAAATTGCGCGAAAATACTTGGGAACTTTTGTTTAATTTGATCGCCGTAGGAGTAGAACCTAATAATTTATTTATTCAGTCTTTGGTGCCTGAACATACCGAATTGGGATGGATTTTTAATTGCTTTTGTTCGTATGGTCGATTGGGACGTATGACGCAATTTAAAGATAAAAGTGTGCAGTCTAAAGAAAAAGCAGGAGATGATTTTATTTCTGCAGGTTTGTTTGGCTATCCTGTTTTACAAGCAGCAGATATCCTAATTTACAAAGCCGATTATGTACCTGTCGGAAAGGATCAAGATCAACACTTGGAGCTAACTAGAGAAATTGCAGATCGTTTTAATAGATTGGTGGGCAAAGAATATTTTGTTTTGCCTCAAACAAAGTATACTGAAATACCTAAGGTGATGTCTACGCATGATCCTAAACGTAAAATGAGTAAAAGCGCAGGTGAAAAACACTATATCTCGGTTTTTGCAGAGGAAGCTAAGATTCGTAAGCAAATCAAGTCGGCTGTGACGGATACTGGAGATACACCAGAAGGAGAAATGAGTGCTGGGGTTGAAAACTTATTTAGCTTATTAAAAGCAGCAGGTAAAATAGAGGCGCATACTAGTTTGATGGAGGATTACCACAATGGTAATTTGAAATATTCCGACCTAAAAGGGGAGGTAGCCGATGGATTGGTAGAATTGAGTACAACGTTTAAAGCTCGCAAAGCTGACCTTTTGACTAGAAAAAAAGAGATCAAAGGTCAAATAAAAGCTTCTTCTGCCGAAATTCGTAAGCGTGCGCAAGAAACAATACGAGAGGTAAAAGAATTGGCAGGGTTGAGCAACGTAAAATTCTAAACTACTTTTTAGAAAAATTTTATTATTTGAAATCTGTGAGGTCTCCAATGAAACTTCACAGATTTTTTTGTTTAGAACAAAGCCTATTTTGTTGGTATTATTGTAATAATTTGTTTTGTTCCACAACTTTTAATTTCATAAACTTCTTTAGGGAGTTGACTGGATTCAAATTTTGCATATAATGAATCAGCAATTGAATATGTAACAGCTAATTCAGACTTTGTAGATTCTTTTAGTGGAGGTGTTTTTTTACTAGGGTTTCGCATTCTTCTTCTAAAAGATAGTAACTCCTCTCTAAACCCACCTATTTTTAGTTCGCTTAGTTTTTCTAATAAAAAAAGCTGAGAGATGACCGCTATATTATCTTTAGGGAGTTCAATACTGTAGTAAGTTATCTTTTTCTATGTGATAAGATTCTGCTTGATAATCTTTTTAAAAAAGAAAGAATCCTTTTATTGCTAAGATGATGATGTAAAACATCATTCCTAGAATAAGAGTTATAAAAATTGGTTTTCCAATTTCGATATAAAATGGTTTTTCTTTCAAAAAGATACAACTAATAATTGTTGCGATAACATAGCTAATTAGATTAATCACTAGTAATATGATTTTCTTTATAGTCTCTCTTTTGTGTTCTTTTAGGGGAAGAGTATAGATATCCGACTCCAAGATAGTTTTTATATAATCATCATCTATTAAACACATATTTTATTAAAAATAGTAATTGTTGTAATGAGGCTAAATCAATGAGTTTATAAATACTGGAATTTTAGTCATATACTATTGTCTTTTATTTTTGCGCCTTTTCCATAAGAACATTTGAATTTTGTACTCAAGGCTTCCAAATTCCCAGTTAATGTCAAATTTTTGGCTTTTATTTTTAATATAAGGAGGAATAGCAATTTTACAATGTTTTAAAGGCAATTCTGTAGAGATGTTGTTAATATATGTTTTGTCAAGCTGATTTTTATACCTTATTCTTATTTCAATAATCGTTTTGTTTTTGAGGGCTTTTAAAATATATAATTCAATAAGATAAATATCTAATTTCTTTTTTTTGAGAAAGGCTACTGCATTGTTGAAAGGGATTTCCGTTATCTCCTTTAAGAGTTTTCTTTTTGCTTTGATTTTTTCTTTCCAAGGTTTCCATTCTTTTTCATTGTCTAAAGTAATAGCGAAGGTTGTATTTTTTGAAATTTTATTCCAACACATTTCTTCTGCTATGTTTAGTAAATCTTCAACCATTTGTTTTAATGTAACCTTTTCCTTCATTGTGAAATTGTAGTTTTTATTATTGCTGAGGGCTTTGATTTTTCGGTTTATAAATGCTTGAGAAATATTTTCTATAGGATTAATGCTAAATAATTTTTCTTGAGAGATTAATTACTTTGAATAAAAAATCCTCACTTTGATTATAGCGAGGATTTTTAAATACTGTATATATAATACTTCTTACAAACGAATTTTAGAGCTCTATAAAACGAATTTCAATTCGCTCATTTTTTTGACGTTCATTTTTGGAGTTATTTAAGGCAATCGCATTGGCACTTCCACGTCCAATTGGTTTTAGTTGGCTCCCCAAAACTTCTTGATTCTCCAACCATTTGGCAATTGCTTTGGCTCTGGCTTTTGTAAAAGTGAGACTCTCGGTAGGGTCTAAACTATTGTGTGTATAACTAATAATCTCTATTTTTATATTAGGGTTCTCTTTAAGTGTTTTGGCTAATGTTTTTAGGATTGTAAAAGATGATTTTTTGAGCACATCAGACCCAGTTTCAAATTCTATTTCCTTTAACAACAAGCGTTGATCTTTTTTCAATACCATATTAGGAGTATAGGGAACCAAGGTTTGTTCTTTAAATTCAGAGACAGATACGACATCAATAAATAAATAAGTACACTCTTTTTTGGTTCGATTTTCAAACACGCCCTTATTATTGGAGCTAAAATTGCCAATAGCGATAAACTGTTCGCCACCTTCAGCAGTATATATAGTTGAAATTTCTTCCCACTCATACTGTTTAGTAATAGGAGTTTGAGTGTTATTTTGTAAGCTTAGAGCAGGTAAATCAAGAACACCTCTTTCTGTCTGTTTATCTAATGGCGTTTTGCTCAAAACAACTCCCACCTCATTAATAGGTTGCTGGCAAAACTGTATAGGCAAACGAACTCGCATTTGAACAACATACTGTTTTCCTGCTTCTAAAGGTTGAGACAACGAGCTTTGTTGACATTCTGTTTTTATATCAAACTTTTGAATGGATAAAACTTGTCCCTCACTAGCAGGGGGCAGGCGCATTCCCTGAACAAAAGCCTTGGATTCTTTTGATAAAAAACAGTTAGTATTAATATAACCAGGATTTCCTGCAACAGTAGACCATCCATTAACCGTATCAATACGTTCTGTACTACCATCACAAACAGCTCCTTCTTCAAAAGATGGGTTAACAACGAGATTTTGAGCAATTAAAGCGCTATGAATAAAAACTAGAATAAAGAAATGGATAATTTTCATACTATATATACTATATGGTGATTGATATTGGTACTAAGATTTAAGTTTTATTTTTGGCGTGGCAAAGATAAATTGTTCTGATACTTTATATATCTTTTGTTCGGTATAAAAAAAGTTCGTGTCTATCTTTTCTCTTATGGCATTATTAATTCCATAAGGAACGACGAGTTTATATAAATTATTTTTGTCAAAATCCTCATTTGTACAAATAGAGTAACGACTTGTTCGCATTTTACCTTTTTCACCTTTTTTTAAATTCATTAAAAAATCTGGTGGAGTACAATCCAACACATCCCAATTGGTCTTGTTTTTTACCATAATAAAAGGATACGTTATTGTATCTAATTTAGGTATTGCTAGAAGGGTAGAGGAATTAGAAAGAGAAAAGTGATACCGTATACCATATACAACAGAATCGTGAGTATTGGTCAATACAAAATCAGGGATAATAGATGATTGAAAAGTAGATTTCTTCTTTTTAGAACTCCAATGTGGGCTTAATACTAAATTCAAATCATTTTCATAATGCTTGTAGACATAAATACTGCTAGAACTATCCGATGCTGACTGAATACATGAAATATTAATTTCTATTGCAACCATGGAACTATCTAATTCTACTGCTTTATCTATTATAAGGTTTTTTGTAGGATGTTCAATTTGTAATATGTAGTTTCCTTTTTCTATAAAATAATGTTGAATTGAAGGTTTAAAAGGAAGATTTAAAATAATCTGCTTTTCTTCATTTAAAATTTTTGCATTAAATGGTTTTGGATAATCACTATAGAATTGAATGGACAACTCAATACTGTCTGCATGATTTGTATTATGCGTGGCATAAATATGATAAGAGTAGGATAAAATGATTGTGAGTATGTACAGAATGTTCTTTTTCATCTTTTCTACTTTTATACAATTATTCGTTTAGGGTAATCAGCTTGCTTTATAATTTTAATTTTCTAAGCAATTTTTGCTTTTAAGGAAGTGGACAGAAAAAATATGGCTAAAAAAAGAAGGTTGTTTAGAGCTCTGCTGCTACTTCGTGGTTTATATAATTTTTTCTGAACGATTCCTTAATAATGCTTATCATAAATAAAATTACATAGGGATGAAATAATACTTTTCGTGAAAAAATGCTCATTGTAATGCTTTCATCAATTCTAATTAAAATTTTATGCCAAATCCGAAAAATAGACTTTGCTGTAAATGAATGGATTGTGTTTTTGAGCAAGAAAAAGAATGAAAAAAGGTTGTAGAAAAAAGGTAAAAATTTTGGAGAAAGGGAAAAACGTCGTACCTTTGCAACCGCTTCGAAAGAGAGGTGTTTAAAAGTAAATAAAGGGTCAGACAAAGAACAACAAATATTTTTAGAAAAAGTTCCAAAAATATTTGCAGATTCAAAAATAAAGTCAGACATTTGCAACCGCTTCAAAAGAGAAGTATAGCAAAAACGAAACGACAAAAAATAGCTACTAAAAAATATTTTTTAAAAAAGTTTAAGAAAAATTTGGTGGTTTAAAAATAAAGTCGGACATTTGCAACCGCTTAACGAAAGAGCGGATAAAAAAGTTTCGAAAGAAACAGAAAAAGATATTTGAAACGACAGGATAATTAGGTAAGAAACTAGAGAAATCTAGAAGAA
>NZ_JHBV01000020.1 GCF_000724545.1 Aureispira sp. CCB-QB1
AGACTTAGAAAAGCCATCCATTTTATCTTAACATTTTTATTTTGTCAATGTGCTTTAGAAAATTCGGGATGACTCATGTTTTTAATTACTACTTACGAAAACGCATCTAAAGCATATCGCCCACTTCGTATCAAACTTTCCATCCAAGCCTCAGCTTCTTTAAGAACAACGTTATTTTTCTCCATATACATATCTATCAACACACGTTTGACAGCAGGTGCCATATAATTGCCATCTCCACAAACATAAATTATAGCCCCCTGTTCTAAAGCAGCCCATATCTTTTCTCTTTCTTTCCATACCCTATCTTGCACGTATTTCACTTCTTCTACTATTTGATAGGTAAACGCGGGAAATACTTCTAAATTGGCTGCCTTGCCCCAGTTCTTCAACTCATTTTGATACAAAAAGTCTACCTCAGAGTGATCACAACCAAAAAACAAGAGCATTTTCCCACTATTTTCCAACGCTGCTCGTTCTTCAATAAATCCTCTAAAGGGTGCAATTCCTGATCCTGCCCCTATCATCACAATAGGAGTTGTAACATCTTTCGGCAAATGAAACGCTTCTTTGGATGGAACAACTTCTAACCAAATGCTATCTCCTTCCTTTCTTGAAGCCAAATAATTAGAAGCAACACCTTCGTAATTCCCTTGCCCAGACCATGCAGGAGCATCAACCACAGCTATCGTCAAGGTACAAGTACCTTTATTCGTAATAGGCGAAGAGGAAATGGAATACTGCCGTGTTTGCATAGGAGGCAATTGGCTTAGAAATTCTTCAAAAGTTATGGAACAAGACCCCATTCGTAATAAAACATCAATAAGACTCATTCTTTTTTCATACACTTCCTTGTTGTAAACTTCCTTTTGACACCATTGTTCTAATTGAATTCGTTCTGGTGGACAAGGTGTTTTTTTTGCTAATATTTCTAATTGGCGACGCTGTACAGGCTGCCCAAGTTCGACGTATTCTTTAAGAATTTCTCCAACCGAGATCGGATAATTTAAAGGCAATAGAGAAGTTCCCGAATCATCTTTTAAGATTAATTGAGTATCTTCTGTTAAAGAAAAATAGCGCAGTACTTTTTCTACGTTATTTGTTGTATTCGTAGGCAATAGCGTCAAATAATCTCCTGCACGATAGTTCATACCTGTAGGCAACGTAATTTCTATATGCTTCTTGGAACGCCCCAATTCATGAGCTACATCAACCAACTCTTTATTAACAACTATAGTCCCCTTTTGTAATTGAGTTTGTTTGAGTTGTTGCAATTTTAGTGGTTTATTGATCACTTGAATAGCCAATTGGCTTGTCGTCTCAACTGTTCCCTCGGTTGTTTCCAACTCTGTTTCTAGTTTTTGCCAAAGTTGGTGTTCCCAAGTCTCCCAAGCTCCTACAAAATCGCCTTTGGCATCTGCCTCTCCTCTCTCAAAAAATCGACTTGCCCCTAATGCTTCCAACTGATTATCAATAAAGATAGGAACGGCTTGATATGTATTGAACCAATCCCTATTCCCACAACCAAAAACACAGTATTGCAATCCATCTAAATCCTTATTTTTTGCTGTTTTTAACCATTGTACAAAATTCTTAGCATTATTAGTAGGTTGTCCCTCGTAAGATGCTGTCACAATAATCAGTTTACTATCTTTAGGCAATGCACTTACATAATTATCCAATTCATCAACCTTCGCTTTAACACCTCTCTGGACAGCATCTTTAGCCAATTGCAGTGCAAAACTTCTAGAACTTCCACTATTAGAACCAAACAATACCAATAACTGAGGGTGTTCAACATCACTCAACGCATCTTCTTGTTGGGCAAATGCCTGTGTAACGACCTCTACTTTTTCATCTTCTATAACAACCTGATTGCGCTTGGCTTTTAGATAAAACCCTTCTGGTTTTAAGGTCAAGGTTTCTTTGATTGTTAATTTATAATTTGGATCTGACAATTGAATATCAAATCGTTGTACAATCATTGCCAAAACCAAAATTGCTTCTTGCATAGCAAAAGGTCTTCCGATACAAGCTCTCGCTCCATTCCCAAATGGTTTCCAACAATTTGGAGGCAATTTACTAAAGTTTTCTTCTGAAAAACGATTGGGATCAAATTCATCTGCATTATTTCCCCAAACTACCTTATCTCGATGTAATCGAGGAATTAAAGCCAAAATCGTTTCTCCTTTACTGACACTATACTCCCCTGCAATAACAGTATCTTCCAAGGGTTCTACGGCAAAAGCAGGAGCGGTAGGCATCAATCGCAAAGTTTCTTTAAGAATTTGACTAATGTACGTCAATTCATTAATGTGTTCAATTCGAGGTTTTTTGTTGCCCAATACCATGCTCACTTCATCTTGAGCCTTTTTCAAAATATCTGGATGCGTACAAAGATAATAAAGTGCAAAAGATAACAAACCACTTGTGGTTTCATGCCCCGCAATTAAAAACGTAAGCATCTGATAACGAATATTTTCATCACTCAAGCCTTCTCCAGTAATAGGATCCTTGCCACTCAGCATTTTATTCAAAAGATCATCAGGGGCTTGTTCAATACCATTCTCCTTTCTTTTCTCTATGATTGCGTCAGCAACTCTATTCATATATTCGATGTTACTTTCGTATTTTTTACGTGCCCAAAACATCACATTATCTTGAAGTGGCAATCGTCGCCCTTTGTCCCCTGCTTCTACCAGCCCCTCCACCATTGCATGTACAAAGGGGTGCATCTCATCTCTATAAAAACTATTGAATCGATAATTAAATGCACACAACGCAATGGTGTCCAATGTTAATCTAGTCATATCATCGGGCACATCAAATGGCGTATCTTCTCCCATTCGTTCCCATTTCAAAATCAGTTGCTCCGCAATATCTAGCATTTGGGGGAACATACTGCGAATCGACATTGGGCCAAAAGCAGGTGTCAAAATACGGTGGGCTTTAATCCAATTGGGTTCATCTCCATAAGCAGTAAACAAACCATCTTTGGCAAAATCACGAATTACTTCAAGAGGAGGAAGTAATGATTTTTGAAAACGTGTCTCATCACACATTTCATCAATAATTCGATGAGAACAGGCTATTAGAAGTGATTTACTTGGCAAACTCAGGCGATAAATTTCACCATGTTTGGCAGCTAATTTTTCTAAATTGGCCACCATGCCTTCTTTTAAATTTAACTCTAGCAGATTGCCGATTAAAGGAAGCGGTCTATCTTGAGGGATAACATTCATTGGTATGATTTTTTGTTTTATCTTTATTCGTTAATAAAATAAATACAACAGCCAATCTATCTGTTGGTGTTTGTATCTATTTTGGATTGATAAAACAAAGCTAATTCATACAGAAATAAATTTCCTTGAACAAGTTCAATAAACAAATATAAAAAATACAAATTATTTATGACTTAGTCGACGACGAATTTTGGATAGACCTTCGGGAGTAACATTCAAATAAGACGCTATTAAGTACAGTGGAACTCGTTGAAACAAATCAGGATATGTTTCTGCTAATTTTTGATAATGCGCTGCATTAGAGAGGGTTCCCATATCTTTTCTTTCATTCATTACTCGAATAAACGCATCTTGCATCAAAAGACGCATCAAACGTTCCCAGCGCATATCTTTGTCTAACAATTCTTCCAAATCCCTTTTTTCTAATATATAGATGACAGAGGTTTCTAAGGCCTTTAAATAAAAACCAGTGTCTGTCTCTGTTACATACGACTCTAAATCTGTAAACAAATCTCCTTCAAAAGCAAAATGAACCACACGCTCTTTTCCCTGTTGATCGACTTTGTAATAATAAACACCGCCCTCTTCCACAAAGACTACAAATGAAAAAATTTGGTTGGCTTGAAACAAGCATTCTCCTCCGAGTATTGTTTTTTTGATCAAAACTTTTCCTAGATCTACCTTCATTTGGTCATCTAGATGAACATATTCGTTGAGAATTTCCAATAAGCGCTCTGTCATAGTTTATTAACAATAAAGGGTTGGTGGGTATCAATTTACAATCTTGAGAGCAAGTCTAAACACATGCATGAGCTAACACTATGCTCTATCGCACATTTCAAAAGCGGAAATATTATCGATTAGTAAGTTACCTTTATAATAATCTAATGAAGGCTGCTTATAATAACATTCTATGATAATATATTTATAATCTTCTTCTGTTGAAAACAAGAATTCGTACGTTTTCCATTCATAATGGTCAATAACGGGTGACGTTGCGATTAATTGTGCGCGATCACAAGCCGAATTTCCAACCCATACTCTCAAGCAGGTTGGCTTGGAATATCCTGCATATGCTGGTGAGGAAGATAAATCTACCTTAAATTTGTAACAACGCTCTTTTTTGAATGGCTTAGGCATTTTTTGCCCCAAAGCTTCCCAAGTATTATCATCTCTAGTAATTAAGCCTAAAAATGTATTTCCATCTGTTGGTTTCTGATAGACTCCCCAAGGACCTGGCAAAATATCAGGCGAAGAATCTAAGCCGCAAGCTTGCCAATTATCGGGTGTTTGTGCATCGTGTGGCACTCCTTCAAAAGAAGTATTGTCCAGTACAACTGGTTTAAATTGTGCCGATAATGAAAGGCAATTCAATGCTAAAACGAGCCCTAAAATTTGTCTAAAAATAGTCATATACCTATGTTTATCTTTCTCCAATAGTTCGTGGGTAAACCCTACAACCTCAGCTTCTATACATTATATAGAACACTATACCCTACTGCAACTGTACCTATTATAAAACAGTATATCGAAAAATAGACCAATTTTCCGTTTTTGACCAAATTTATCATCCATTGGCAAGCCAACAAGCCAACAAAAAAGGCTCCTAAGAATCCAACGCCCATCGGAAGCAAGGTATCTGTCCCTAAAGCAAACTCTCCTCCCAATAAATCTTTAGCCACTTTGGCAATAATTAAAGGCATGACCATCAAAAAAGAAAATCGAGCAGCGCGCTCTTTATCTATTTTTAACAAAACACAAGTCGAAATAGTCGCTCCAGAACGCGAAATACCAGGAGCCAAAGCAATTGCTTGTGCTACGCCTACCAAAATCGCTTCTTTAAAACCTACTTTTCCATCTGTTTGAGTAGCTTTGTCAGCTAAGAATAGTAAAGCTCCTGTCAAAAATAGCATTAAGCCAACCAAAAGTGCCGAGCCACTAAAAGCGGCATCAATTTGATCTTCGTACAACAACCCTACAATAGCCGCAGGAATCATTGATACCACTATTTTGGCAGCAAACCAAAATTCTTCATTGATTTTGAACTGAAATAAACCTTTTAATATTTCGGCAATTTCTTTGCGCAAAATAACCCAAGTGCTGAATACGGTTGCTAAGTGCAATACCACATTGAATGTGGTTCCAAAAGATTCATTTGTTTCTGAAGGATTAATCCCTAATAGAATTTTCCCCAACTCTAAATGTCCACTACTACTTACAGGCAAATATTCCGTCAATCCTTGTACAATGCCTAAAATCAAAGCCTCAAACCACTCCATAATTAATTATCTATATTAGTATTTTTTTAGTCGTTCGTTGATTACTTCGTGAGCGCTTTGCTTTTAGTTAGCTGCGCTGCTACTCCGTGGTACTTTATGAGCACTTTGCTTTTAGTTAGCTGCGCTGCTACTGCGTGGTACTTCGTGAGGTTGCTATCGCTGAGTTAACTGTTACTCCCTCTTGTCGTGAGCTCGCACAGCTCAGCTCGCTGTTGCTACGTAGTTTCAACGGATTACAGTAAATAAATTAAGCCTCAATATTTTGAGGGGTTTCACTTGAAGATTTAAAAATGGCAACAATAACAACGCCCAAACCACTTAAAATAACTAGTGGAGCAACTGTAATTCGAACAAAGCTATATATTTCATCAGCGTTCCACTCATCTGGCTGGTTGTGTCCTCCAGACATCAAAAAGAAACCAACGATAACCATAATTAACCCTACACCTATAATAGTATAATTGGTTTTTGAAAAAAGCAGCTCTTTCTCTACTTTTTCTCTCCTACTCTCTCTTCTTTTTCTTGCAATAGCAGCATCCTTTTTGTCCATGTTTGGTCCTTCCAAAGTCGTTTCTTTTTGTTTATCTCCTTTTCCCATGATCTTTATTTAAATATTTTTTATTTTGAGTTTTTTCTTGTAATAATTTGTTAATATTCCGTTACTTTTTTAATGTTTCTATGCACCTAAACCAAGCATATCAAGCTCATGTGATTAAAGGGAGCTAATTAAGCTTTTTGTGTAGGCTTTGCTGGTAGCACAAAAGCCACGAGCAAGTAATAAAGGTCCTCAAAGTAAAACATAAAAAAGCACCTTACATTAATTAAATTTCCAACGGAGTAATGAATTTACCTGAGCCACACAACAATGGCATAGTTCTCTAATTAATGAATCATTATTCCTATATATTCCATGCCTCTACGGGCGTTTTGAGATACTTGTGCACACTGTGTCTTGTACATATCCAAGATAGCAAAACGCCAACAAGAATGATAATAATAGATAAGATAGTTGTCCAAAAATCTAAGTCATACTGTTCAAAAGTTCCCAAACCATTTTCTAACATAATCCTTGTTAACCATAAAAAAGCGACTGCAATAATACCACTCAAAATACCATTTTTCAAACTTTGACGCATATATGGTCCTGCCATTTTTTCAAAAGTAGCTCCAACCATCTGCATGGTTTTTATTAAATCCTTGTTAGCCAAGAAGGTTAATTTTAATGTATTCTTGATTAAAGTAACCACGACAAAGATAAAAAAAAGCATTAAGACCAATAGTATTATTTCTAAACGATATACTTTGCCCGATAGGCTCTCGGCAGGTGCTTTGGTATAAAAAACATGTTCTACGAAGTCATTATCTTGTATATTTTTAACAATTTCTCCATAATCTTCAAAATGCCCATCGTTTAGATAAAACCGAATCATATTGGGTAATAAATTCTCACCAAAAAGCAATACATCTTCTTTGGTCATTTTGTCATCGTCTTGAAACAGTTCCAAAGCCTGTTCTTTTGAGATGTATTCTACGGTCTTTTCTTTGACAAAAGTACTCGCCTCCAACTCTTTCTGAAAAGCAAATACTTGCGCTTCGCTTGCTTCGTCTTTTAATTCTATATAAAACGGTATGTTCTCTTTAGAATAATTAAGAAATTGATTGGTGTAAATCGCTAATAACCCCCAAACACCCAATAAATATAACATAATAATTAAACTAATAATTGTTGCTATATAATTGACAAATGTTTTTTGGGCACCAGCTATGGGGATTCTTGTTTTAGGCATAAATTAAATGGTATATTTTAACAGTAGCAGTTCTCTAATCGACTTATTCTTAGTTTGGTATTACTTTTCTAACGTAGGTAATTGTTCAAAAAAAGTATCGGAAAATAGTCTTACTTTTTTATGCCCAGTTACTTATCAACTTATTTTTTACTGTTATTAGATCTAATAGTTAATTCTACTACTGTAGATCGACATTTACATGCTAAAAAAGGCAACTGTAACGAACACGTATTTCAATGATTATTCCATTCTATATTACATCCTACCTAACAAGGTAATAGAAAGAAGGCTATAAATTATCATTTAGGAACTTGCTTAACAATTCTTTAGCGAAAGTACAGAGAAATCATAAGAATTAAATGCAAATTTAGCGGATTTCTAACAGAAATTTCTAAACACATATTTTGTATTTGTGTTATAGAGTAAAATATAAAAAATGTGGTCAATTGTTTATAGAAAATAACAAAAACAATCCTCACTTTTTATGCATGCTACCTTAGATTAGGTATTTGATTTTAGTCGTTTGTTCCGCTGTTGCTGCGTGATCTCAACGAACTGTTTTGATTTACTCAACCAAAATAAAAGAATGTTTGTACGTTATCCAAAGTTTATCATTTCCTTATTTGTTATTTTAAGTATCACGGGAACCTACCTTGCCACCCAACGCGTCCAATTTGAATTTGATTTTGAACAATTTTTTCCAGCAGGAGACGAAGATTTAAAGTTCTTTTTAGAATTCAAAGAACGTTTTGAACCTGATGATAATTTTCTTTTAGTAGGCATTCATCGCGAAAAAGGGGTCTTTGAGCAAGATTTTCTAGAGCGAGTCTTAGATTTTTCTTTAAAAGTCCGTCACATCGAATTTGAAGCGCCCAACCATCTAGATAGCATTGACCATAAAATATATCGACCTAGTATCAACGATCAAGGTGACTCTATTGTTATGATGCGCCCTATTTTAAGTGCTCAATCGTTGTTGCAAGTAGAATATCCTATCAAAAATCCATTTACAGGTTTCAGCACCATTCCCGCTATACACTTAGAAGATACCAGTCGCTACGAAAAGGATAGACAAAAAATATTAGCTGATGAACGCCTAGTCGATAATTTTATTTCTGAAGATGCTAAGACATTGGTTGTGGTTCTCAAAACAGTAGATAATATTGAACAACAAGCAGCTAGTTTGATGATAAGTCAAGTGAAAGCACTGCTTCAAGAATATCAATTTAACGATCATCATCTCTTAGGCAGATCCTTCTTTCAAACAGAGATTGTCAAACTACAAATTAAAGAATTCATTCTTTCTACCATCGTTTCTTTCTTTTTAGTGTTTGTGGTCATGCTTTTTCTTTTTCGACGACTTTGGGGAATTGTTGTTGCCTTAGTTTCGATTGTTGTTGGACTTCTTATGTTTGTTGGAATGTTAGGAGTATTTGCACGAACTTTAGATACGATGGCTTTGCTTTATCCCATTATTATGATTATTGTGGCAACATCCGATGTGATCCATGTCATGTCCAAATACATTGATGAATTACAAAAAGGGCAATCAAAATTTGATGCCATCCAGACGACTATTCGAGAAATAGGTATGTCTATTTTCTTAACCTCAACAACAACAGCCGTTGGTTTCTTATCCTTAGTCACAAGCCGACTGATTCCCATTCAACAGTTTGGAATCAATGCCGCTATAGGAGTTATGATTGCCTACATTTCTGTCGTTATTTTTACAACCACCATTTTAGCCCTTTTTCAAAAAGAACAAATTATCAAACTAAATGAGAAACCGAGCATTTGGGTGACTTGGATGGAATGGGTCTATCAAATTACACAAACACACACCCGTCCTATTTTGGCAGGTTTTGTTGTATTAGTTGTTGTTTGCTTGATTGGGGTAAGTAAAATCACCACCAACACACAATTTATCAAAATCCTTCCTAAAGGTGCGGAGGTAACAAAAGATTTTTTATTCTTCGAACGAGAATTTAGTGGTTTTAGACCCTTTGAAATCGCTGTTAGTATACAGGGAGATTATGATGCCAATGACTTTGAAGTTATTCAAGAAATTGACAAGATAGAGCAACATTTCAAACAATATCCTGCCGTCAAATCCATGAGCTCTATCACAGGCTTGTACAAAACTATTCATCAAGCTTATCATAGCAATAAAGCAACAGCGTTTAAACTTCCCGAAACAGAACAAGAGTTTAAAAAGTATCAGAAGTTAGCCAAACGAATGTCGAAGAATAGCAACTTTGGGATTCTAGTCAGCAAGGATAAAAAACACACGCGTATTTCTGCCAAGGTTTTAGATATTGGAGCCGACAACATTAATAAGATACGGGCAGAAAGCAAACAATGGATTAGTCAACATATTGATTCGACTATCATTCAAACACGCTCGACAGGAACAGGAATCATCATCGATAAGAATTCTTCGTACATTCGAGACTCTTTATTACAAGGGCTTTTATTCGCCATTTTAGTTATTAGTTGTCTAGTTGCTTTTATTTATAAAAACATAAAAATGCTGCTTATAACACTGATTCCAAACCTACTTCCTTTGCTTATCGCAGCAGCAATTCTTGGTTTTGCGGATATTCCATTAGAAGCAGGGGTCGCAATTGTATTTGCTATTATTTTTGGAATTGCCATTGATGATACCATCCACCTATTAAGCAAATTCAAACTTACCAAAGACAAAGGCTACGACACCGAAGCGGCCATTCGGATCACATTATTAGAAACGGGGAAAGCCATTTGCCTAACAACTGTTATTTTATTCTTCGGCTTTTTAAGCTTACTTATGTCTGTTAATCCACCAGCCATCACGATTGGGATTTTGATTAGTTCTACCCTAATTTCTGCCCTAGTTTGCGATTTATTGATCATTCCAATTATGCTTCGAAAGTGGATGGGCTAATTATGTTTTAAATGTCAATACTTCATTTTTAGTGTTGAGATTGTTTTTTTTCTGAACGATTACTTAACACTAAAAATGAAGCATACTAACACCCCAAAACGTTGTAATCAAAAAAGGCACAACAACCTATTTTAAATATAATTTATCTAATCATCTAACATACCTAGCTCTGCTTTCACTACATACACTGCTTCATTTTGCAAGGCAATTTCTATATCTACCCCTTCTTCTTTTGCTTTTTTCTGAATGTATTCAAACCATTCTTTGTTATTCCTCGCTTCTTCTATTTTACGAGTCACCAAAATATCAAAATCATCTGGTTGCGCTACAGTAGGCGCCATAGCTTTTGCATTTTCCTTATCACCAAAGTAATAATCATACAATTTATCATCAAAACCAAAACCAAAACGCCACAAGTTGACAGAAGCCATCAAAATACAAATTACCTCTGCCTTTTCAATTTCTTTTCCAAAATCTAAGTTGGCCACTTGGCGATTACTAGGATGAGCATCTCGATTATAATACCAAAACTGACCATCCTTCCAAACCTTTTGTAAGCCTCCCCAATTGACAAAACGCCAATAAAAACTATCTCCTATTGTTAGAGAACGAGGCTTATATTTTCCTTCTTCATTAATGACAATCGTAGGATAAGGCAATTCGTAAGATGGAATATTAGTAATAATATTCAATGCTTGTTCTAAATCGTCGTCTTCCTCTCTAGGCTCCTTAGCCATTTCCATATTTGTCCATCCAAAATCAGGCAAATCCTTTCCTAGTGCATGTTCTACATGAGAGATGATCGAATCGGCAAACAAGGCTGCCCCATAGAAACTAAAGTGAATTCCTGTCTGTGGAAATAGCGGATAAGCTGTTTTGCCTTTCATTTCTAAAAACCAAGCATTGGCATCTACCAAATTGATGTTTCGCTTTCGCATTCCTCTTATATAATAATCATAATTTGTCTTTAAACCCTCACGAGGAATTTGATCTTCATCTGGTAAATATTCATGAAAATAATCTGCTTTGTTGGGACCAATAACAACCATTAAGTGTTTTCCCAACTTTTTTAGCGTATCTTGTAGTTGAACCAAACGATTCAAACGAGTGTTGATTTCAAATTCTTTGACTTCAAACTTTCCATTGTGTTCCAAGATATAGTCATAATCAAACAAATAATTTTCTTTTCCAATAACAACAGCGTGTACCTTAGACTTATTATACAAAGAATAGGCAACTTGATGGTCCAAACGCAATGCCCAATTTCTAAATCCAAAATGTGTTTTTAAATATTTTTCTTTACCATCTTGATAAGAACCATCTACCCAAGCAGCCTTACTAAACGTTACATCACCAGGAATAGGCTCGTAGCCCCCTAGTTTACCGACCTTAACGAAACTAAACAGCACTTGTAGTATAGGCAAAAAAAGCATTGCTACAATAAGATAAAATAGACGTTTTTGCATCGTATTGCTTGTTTTTCTACTCATAATAATTGTTATTGTTTTTGCAATTTTTGTTTGATAACATAAGCCACATTGTCGTACAACATTTTTTCAAAAGGCACCCCAGCATTCGTAGCACGTTCTTCCAATAATGCCATCCATTTTTTATCTTTTCGAGCGGTTATCATTCGCTCTTGAATCAATATTTCCAACAATGCTTTGTCTTCTAGCACCTTTTTAGGAAAAAAATGCTTGTACAAATCCAAATCAAAACCAAAGCCCAAACGCCAAAGATTAAAGGCAGAATTGATAATAAAAATGACTTCCTTATCCTTTATTTCTTCTTCCAAATTAAGGCTACTAACGGCTTGTCTCGTTGGGTGGACTTCTCGGTTATAATACCAAAAATCGCCATTATCAAACACCTTAATCAACCCCTTCCAATGCACAAACGTCCAGTAAAAGCTATCTCCTATTGTCAACGATTTTGGTTTGTATTTATTGGTGTCATCGATGTGAATGCTTGGATAAGGCAAATCGTAATACGGCAGTTTGAATAGTAAATTTAAAGCTCGTTCTGCATCATTATCCGCATCTCTTGCTTCTCCGCTCAATTTCATATCTGACCATGAAAAATCAGGTAAATCTTTATCTAAAACACGCTCCACATATCCAATCAAAGTATCTGTAAACAAAATAGAACCATAATCCGTCAAATGAATTCCTGTTTGCGGAAACAAAGGATATTGAGCGGTTGGTTTTAAATCCAAAAACCACTGATTCATATCAATATGGTTGATACCATGTGTTTTAAAACCTTTGACATAATAATCATAATTTGTTTTTATCCCTACTCTACTCGTTTGGTTTTCATTGGGCAAATATTCAGCAAAATAATCTGCTTTATTGGGTGTAACAATAATAAATAAATGTTTTCCCAACTCGCTCAAAGTATCTTGCAATTCTTTAAATCGCTGTAACTTTGCTTCAATCACATCTTCTCCAACAAAATCATTGCCCATATATGCTTCCACATAATCGACACCATACAGGTAGTTATTTTTTCCTACAACGATATTGTCGGCTTCCGATCGTCTGTATAGACTATACTTGGCTTGATTGTTTATTCGTATTGCCCAATTTCTAAAACCAAAAAAACGCTCTCTATACTGTTCTTTTGCGACTTGGTAAGTTCCTGTCAACCAAGTACTAGCTGTTAGCGCACTATCTTGAGGCACATGAGGGTCATACCCATCCAGTTTACCTACTTTTACCCAATGATATTCTTCTTGTATCATTGGCACAAACAACAATACAAGAATGCTACAGAATAATACCTTCGATATGTCTTGCTTAAATTTCATACGATTGACAATACAAACCTTCGTTTCCTGTAAAATCATTTTTTTTATTTTACAGAGTAGTCAGGGGTATCAAAGAACAAATAGAATTAAAAACGGTAATAAATAAAAGGATTAAAACTGCTGGCAGCAATAGACGATACGGATAAAACAAATAAGCTAATTGCAACAACATACATAACCAGCGTTTGCCAAGTGTTGTATTCTCCCAAAAACACCAAATCGTGTACTCTTTTGATTGGGCGCAATAAGGTCGAAAAAGCAAAGGCAATAGCAATAAATAGGATGACAAAAAACTCTGTGCTGTAAGGAGATTCTACCACCGAAAAGTCAAAGCCAAATAGTTTTCGATAGAAGCGTCCAATGGCTCGAATATCTTCTATAAAAAACAAAACCCACCCCATCATGACCACAAAAAAGCAATAAAACAGGCTGATGACATTTCCTATTTTGCCCATTTTTTTAAACAGAGATAATAAGAACACTCGTTCTACAATCAAAAATATACCATGAAAAGCTCCCCACAACACAAAATTCCACGAAGCGCCATGCCATAATCCAGACATTAAAAATACAAACCAAAGGTTAAAATAAATCCTAGCCTTAGAATCTATTCTTGATCCACCCAATGGAATGTATAGGTATTCTCTCATAAAAGCTCCTAAGGTAATGTGCCAACGCCTCCAAAATTCGGTAATGCTTCTAGACGTATATGGATTGTCAAAATTTTCTGGGAAGGTAAATCCTAGCATTCTTCCAATTCCTATTGCCATATCTGAGTATCCAGAAAAATCAAAGTATATCTGAAAAGTATATGCAAGAATACACCACCAAGCGATAGGAGTATTAATCAAATTCCAATCAATTGCTAGCACTGCTTCTGGATTAGAACCAATGACTGATGCGACAGCTTCTCCTAGTACGTTTGCAATCAACACCTTCTTGCCCAAGCCAATACAAAATCTATAAAATCCCAACAAACGATCGTTGTAGGATTCTTCTCTATCCTCAATCTGATCTGCAATGCTGTTAAAACGCACAATAGGTCCTGCAATTAGTTGAGGGAACATCATGATATACAACATATAATCCCAGACCCGTTCCAATGGCTTGTGTACTTTCCGATAAACATCTACAGAATAGGTCAATGTCTGAAAAGTATAAAATGAAATTCCAATAGGCAATGCTATTTTTGTCCATTGTATTTCGGTTCCTCCAGTAGTTGAGATTAAGGCATTGACATTTTCTACAAAAAAATTGGCGTATTTAAAAAAGGCCAGAAGCCCTAAATTGAGGGTAATAGATAAGCCTAAAAGGATTTTTTTTCTTCGCTGTGCCTCTGTTTGATGCATGAAACGCACCAAATAAAAATCTATGAAAGTCGAAGCCAATAACAGGAAAACAAATTTAGGTGCCCCCCAACTATAGAAAAAAATACTAAATGCAAGAATAACCCAGTTCTTGTTCTTTTTACTACTCAAAAAGTAAAAAAATAGGAAAGTAGGCAAAAAATAAAGCAAAAAACTAATGCTGCTAAATACCATTTTGTGCTAGCCTTAATAAAAGATGAATGATTACTTATACCCATACTTCGTAAAAAATCATATCATTTTGATTATCATCAGAACACCTTTCAAAAGACAAAAATCACACTATTGATAATCAAGCTAATACAAACATGATTTTTTATTTTTTCGATAGCTAAGCAAACGACTAAACAAATGCAACCTCACGACCAAAGGTAGTAACAAAGGTAACTAAGCTTGCCGATTAAGCTTGTGCTTAATAGCACAAAGGAGTTGTTCACTAGTGTAGCGAGCTAACTAAGCAAAGCAATCTCATAAAATAATCCACGAAGTACTATATATATTAACAATTCCAAATTGGAAATCAATAGTTCGTTAAAACCACATCGTAGCAGTGGCACTAACTAAGCTTGCAATTTTACGAGCGTAGCGAGCTAAAAAAGTGAGAAAGCAACATCTACGCAGTAGCAGCACAGCTAACTACTATTTGTTAATACGAAGGTCGAAAGATAGGGTTATTTAGCTGCAAATAGCATAAAAAAAGCCAAAAAAAAACTCCTTATAGGAGTTTTTTAAATTTATTTCTTAGACTTAGACTTCGATTTTGTCACTTTCTTGACTTTCACCTTCATATTATTCTTTTTGAGAATTTCTTGTGCCAAGTTCAAAAAGTTGATGGCTCCTTTAGAAGCAGCATCGTACATGGCGACAGGCATTCCTTCTCCAGGAGCTTCTGCAATTCTAGAATTACGATGAATAATAGTCGTAAACACTCTACTATCAAAATACTTACGAGCTTCTAAAACTACTTCCTTAGCCAATCTCAAACGAGCATCATACATAGACAGCAAGATTCCTTCTATATCCAACTCTGGGTTTAACTGCGTTTTTACTTGGCGAATTGTATTCATCAATTTTCCCAAACCTTCCAAAGCAAAATATTCACATTGCACAGGAATTAAAACAGAATCAGCAGAAGTTAAGGCATTGACAGTCACTAAGCCCAAGGAAGGCAAGCAATCAATGACAATAAAATCATACGAGTCTTTTACCTCTTTGATAATTTCCTTCAAAACAAACTCCCTGCGAAAACGATTGATCAATTCGATCTCTGCACCGACCAAGTTAATATGAGCAGGAATTAAATCCAAGCCAGGTGTTTCTGTTGAGATAATAGCATCTGAAACAGGAATATCATTAATCAAACAATCGTACAGATTGTAGTCAACTTCTTCCATAGCAACCCCAATCCCTGTAGTAGCATTGGCTTGAGGATCTGCATCAATCAGCAAGATTTTGTATTCCAAAATTGCCAAACTAGCAGACAAATTGATTGCCGTAGTAGTTTTTCCAACCCCTCCTTTTTGATTTGCGACAGCAATTACTTTTCCCATCTTTTTTTATGATAATTGTTTTTGGCATTCAAACATTGAGAATCTTCTCAATACGTTTATAGGTGATAATACTTAAGTGCAAATGTACAAAATTTTAAACTAAAAATGACGGCTCATTGCAATGAATGTATCAAACTTATGTTTTTTATTTAACTAAAATAACAGGAATCCCTTTGTAAGCCTACATTCTTATTCGCAGTGTCGCTCTAATTCTCCTTCTTTGCTTTATTAGCTTCGTTTCTCCAATATCACTCAAAAAAACATCTAGTTTACTTAAATAGGAATTTGAGGTTCCCAGTCTGACCAACTCCCACTAATTGTTGAATTTTGTCTGTTCTTTTCCAAATAAGTCAAAAAAGTTACTCTATTTATAAATTTAGCGCCCATTGTAGCCAAATGCTTGGTTTCTGATTGGCAATCAATCAAATCAAATCCTTTTTTTTCTATGGTTTTTGCCAAACAAATTAAAGCAGTTTTTGAGGCATTAGATGTTTTTGCAAACATAGATTCCCCAAAAAAACAATTTCCTAGTGCCAAGCCATACAAACCACCTACCAACTTATCTCCTTCCCAAGTTTCTACAGAATGTGCAAATCCTAAATGATGCAAATGAATATAGGCTTCTTTCATTTCTTCTGTTAGCCAAGTTCCATTTTGTCCAGTTCTAGGAATAGAGCCACAAGCCTCTATCACTTCATCAAAAGCCGTATCAAAGCTAACGTGGAATTTTTCTTTTCGAAATACCTGTCGCATACTTTTCGACACTTTGATTTCAGAAGGAAATAGCACAAAACGAGGATTTGGTGACCACCACAAAATGGGTTCCCCTTCGTTGTACCAAGGAAATATTCCATTCTCATATGCCAATAACAGTCGCTTAGGAGATAAATCACCTCCTACTGCTAACAATCCCTCTGGTGAAGCATATTTGGGGTGTGGAAATGCCAATTCTTCTGTTAACCAATACATTATTTAAAAGCTATATGATGATTCAACTTTTTGCTTTCTAGCAATTCTACTTAGCAAGAAACAAACGTACGGAAGTTATATTTTTTTTACTAAATATTTTGCAAGTACTTTGTACAACTCTGCAGGTTTAAACGGTTTGACAACAATATCGTTCATACCTGCTTCATAAATGCGCTCTTTGTTGTCCATTAATGCCGATGCCGTAAGTGCAATAATAGGAATCTGATTGTAATGACCATCTTTTTTAGCTCTAATAATTTCGGTAGCGACATAGCCATCCATATTAGGCATATGAATATCCATTAAAACTAAATCAAATTGCTGTTTATCAACCTTTTTAACTGCTTCTAGACCATCTTCTGCATGAAAAAAATCAACGCCCCATTTTTCTAAGAATTTTTGAACGACCAATACATTAACTGTATTATCTTCCACAACCAGAACTTTTGCTCCTTTTAATTCTTTTCCTAAGCGTTCTTTAGGCGCACCTAGAATACGCTCTTTGGCAAGCGAAGCCCCCTTTCCAAAACCAAGTTCAAATGAAAAAATAGAACCTTTTCCTACCGTACTTTCTAATTCTATATCTGAATTTTGCAGTTGTAATAATCGCTTTGTAATGGCTAAGCCCAAACCAGTCCCTCCATATTTTCGAGTAGTATCTGAGGCTGCCTGCGTAAACATATTAAAGATATATTTCTTCTCTTCTTCCGAAATTCCAATTCCTGTATCTGCAATTGCAAACCTTAACAAGATATTTTGATCGGTTTGCTCAACAACACTCAATGTCAACTTAACTTGCCCTTTTTCTGTAAACTTAATGGCATTGCTTATCAAATTGTTCAAAATTTGTGTCAATCGATTGGGATCGCCTACCAGCATTTGAGATAAATTCACCTCTGCATCTAAGAAGAAGTTGATATTTTTCTTGCGAGCATTTGCAGACATTCCATAATGGATAGAATCCAACAACCCCAACAAATCAAACTCAATCGCCTCAAACTCTACCTTCCCTGACTCTATTTTATTAAAATCTAATACATCGTTAAGAATGGCTAAAAGGTTGTTCGCAGAAAATTTTAAAATATTTAAGTTTTCGACCTGTCTTTGAGCAGGATCATCTTCCAACAAATAATTTGTCAAATTGACAACTGCGTTCATTGGAGTTCTAATCTCATGCGACATAATCGACAAAAACTCCGCCTTAGCATGTGATGATTTTTCAGCTTCCTCCTTCGCCTTGAGTAAATCTTGTTCACGTTCTAGCAACTTCTGAGTACGAGTGGCAATTTCACGTTCGAGATATTTCTTATTCTTTTGGCTGTTTCGGACAGAGATTCGTGCTCCCCCCAATACAATAAAAATAAACAGAATGGCTATTCCTACAAAAAAAGGAATGGTCTTATAAAAAGGCGCTTTGACTCTAATTGGAATGTAAATTTCATTGTTTGACCATTCGCCATTGGTGCCCTGTCCTTTTATAATTAAGGCATAATTTCCATAAGGCAATCTATTGATTCGCACTTCATTTTCTGAAGTATACTGCCAGCCTTGTCCAGAGTCTTCAATTTTGTACATATACCGATTTTGGCTCGGCTTTTCATAATCTAAAAGGGCAAAACTCAGTTTAAAAAAATGATCATTGGGTGAGAGAACAATTTCCTTTGTCCTCAATAACTCAGCCGTTCGATTCTCCATTTCTTTCGCTTGCCCACTCAAACACTCATAACTTAAGATATACATTGGCGTATAGCTTTCCCCCTCTTCTTGAAAATGATTGGGATAAAACGCAACAATACCGTTCACTCCTCCAAAATAAAATCGTCCTGAAGAGGACTGGTGCCATGCCATTTTGTTAAACTCCTCTGTGGTAATTCCGTCCCTAGGTAGATAAACAGCACTCCAATATGTTTTTTTATTAAAGCGCATCAACCCATAATTACTACTCATCCACAAAAAACCATTATCATCCTCTAGAATGGCATAAATTACATTATCTGAAAGCCCTGTCGCAACGGTAAAATGATCTAAATAACCATCTTCGGGATGAAACTTAATCAAACCTCCTTCATGTGTTCCTAACCACAAAATATTCTCAGTTCTATCCTTGTGAATCGTTAGTATGTAATCGTGTGGAATATAGTATGCTTTACTTTCTTCTGGTCCATAATGATAGGTAAATCGACCTAATTTGTAATCAAATTTATACAACCCTGATGTTGTTCCTGCCCACAAGGTATTGTTTGCTGTATCCTCCATCAACGCATAGACCATACTGGTATTGAGTTGTTCGCAAAACCCATAAGCATTATACTTAATAAATGCTTGATAAGTAGTATCAAGGTAATAAAGTCCTCCGTTAGTTCCCATCCACATTCTACCATAACTATCTTGGTAGAGCTTTAGGTTCATTTCTTCATAAAAGTCTTCTTTAACAGGAATGGCGTGTTTGGTAGGATAAGTTTTGATAACACCTGTTTTAGGGTCCAAACATTGTACATCGTTGGTTTGACCGCAAAACCACAAATTTCCTTCTTGGTCCTTTATAGCATCTAGTTCCGGCCATCGATTCTCACCTACTTTTATTGGTTTAATAGAATCTTCTAAATGAATGACATCTCCTGTCTGCAAATTAATTTTTTGACGCCCAGAATAGGTATTCACATACAAAAAACCTCCCTCCTCTATGATACCACGAATGCTATACCCTTTGCTTGTAGGAACAAATTCATCTTGGTTGAGATACGTGTGAAACTTATTGGGCTCTACAGTAAATAGGTACACGCCATCCGTTGTCGCAATCCAAGAGTTATTATCATTATCAAAAAAAATGCTAAAAATACTGTGGTTTCGCTCCCTCAACAAGAGGTTGGTAAAATCGTAAACTAACTCTCCTTTTGCCGTGTATATTTTTGAAATTGTTTCATCATAAAACCAAATCAAACCATTTGGTGCTTGTCGTATATAGACACTACTATAAATTCCCTCCTTTTTAAACGTCAGTGAAGCAGGATTGTAATCGACAGGCTTAGATACCTTTTTGGAAAAATAAAATAAACTATCCTGTTGAAGGTATTTGGCATATCCCAAAATCTGATCTCCATCACAACGAACATCTAAAATATCCTTGAATGGCAACAAATCTTCTTCTTGAAGATTCCCGTCTTTATCATACTCTAAAATATATCCCATCCCAATTACCCAAATAGCATGTTTGCAAAACAAAATATTGCTCAATGTATGATTGGCATGAGGCAAATCAAATAGTTTTTTGCATGCACCATTTCCTTTGTACTCAAAAACTTGTCTTGATTTGGTGACGATAAATAGAACATTGGGAGCGGCTTGATAAATATCAAAGATATCGTATTCTTTTATAGGAAAAGAAGCACCAAATTTATCGGTTAGGCTTTCTACTTTTAGGGTATTAATATTGATAATACTAACTTGCTCAAATGGTCGGGACTCTGTATCTAAAAAGGTAACCCAAAGACAACTGTCTTTATCTTCGTAAATTTGATCAATAACATTGTTGGCTAGACCTTCTTTTTCTTTGGTTAACAATCGAAAAGAATATCCATCATATCGATTCAACCCATAATTGGTCGCTAACCAAATAAATCCTTTAGAATCTTGAAATGTATTGCGGACAAAACGATTAGAAAGACCATCTTCTATAGATAGTCTCCGTATTTTGGCAGAGAATGATTGTCCTACTAAAGCACTATTGCATAACAACAGCACAATGGCGAATATAA
This sequence comes from Aureispira sp. CCB-QB1, assembly GCF_000724545.1. Classification (GTDB taxonomy): domain Bacteria; phylum Bacteroidota; class Bacteroidia; order Chitinophagales; family Saprospiraceae; genus Aureispira. The sequence goes on from NZ_JHBV01000020.1 coordinate 20,682, forward strand.
TACTGTACTTCGTCATTTATTTGGTTCGTCTATGGGGATATTAATCGGTAATTTGGGAATACAATTATTTTAGTAGACTCTAATAGATTATTATTACTTTGGTCTTTTTCTTAATTTCTTGTTCTAAAATACTGAAAGCTACCCAAAATAACGGATTTGAATGCAATAAAAAAAAAAAAGTAGGTTCTTTATGATATAATGGAACCATATACCACTAAAAATGGGTTCTTTGATTATCATTTTTAAACTTATTGTTATGAAAATCAAACTTCAATCGTGCAGTTTAACCAAATGGCAGAAGACGTATTGTGAAACACTAGTTCAACATGCCAACAATCCTCTTATAGCTCAATATTTGAGAGATAGTTTTCCTAATCCATATACGTTAAAAGATGCCGTATCTTGGGTTGAGTTCAATCAACAAATAAAAGGACCAGCTCAAAATTTGGCCATTTTAGTAGAAGACAACTGCATTGGTGCAATAGGCTTGCGTCCTGAAACAGATATCCATCGTTGTAATATAGAACTTGGATATTGGATTGGAGAAGCATACTGGGGACAAGGTATTGTTACAGAAGCTGTCCGTTATATGATTTCTTATGCCTTTGAGCATTTTGAAGTACAAAGAATCTATGCGGGTGTTTTTGAAGGGAATATTGGTTCTCAAAGAGTTCTTGAAAAAGTGGGCTTTCGCCTCGAATCTATTGTCCCTAAAGGAGTGATCAAAAATGGTGTTTTATTAGATGAGCACATCTATTCTTTCTTAAAACAATAGTTAGCTGCATGGTGTCAACGAACTATTGTGTTTTGCCAACCTATTTAAAAAAATTTCCTTTACCGAGTCTCCTATAGGTTATCTCTTCCTGTATGTTATCAGTAAAAAAATCACCAATACAACAGGTAGAATCATTAATATAATTTGCCACCAAGCCCAATGTTTTTTAAGTTCAATGGGATTGTAATCTCCTAATTGAATAAAACTTGCCCAAAAGAAAGGATGAGCCGTTAGGTTTTTCGCTTTATTCAGGTAAGTAATTTTGGCATTTTGCATGGCCTCATCTTTTCCGTATCCCATTGCTAATTCGTTATAAAAAGCACTGACCAAAATAGATGTTGCTTTATCATTGATAGGCCACAACGTCATCACTAAAGAAGGCACTCCAGAGTACATAAACCCCCGCCCTAAACTCACAACACCTTCTCCACGTTCGTACTTGCCAAAGCCTGTTTCACAAGCAGAAAGCACTACCAAATCTGTATTTATTTCCAATAAATTCAATTCATAAGCATGCAATAAATCATCCTCCTTTTTATTCCCCGAATGGGTAAACACCAAACTAGAGTACTCTGGCTGCTTTGAATCTACGATTCCATGCATTGCCAAATGAATGACACTATAAGGAGCTTTCTTGCTATATTCCTTAAACATAGCTTCATTGGAACTTGTTCCATACAAAAACTTGCCTGCAAAGGTCTTAGACAGGTACTCGACCTCTCTTTTTGCTCCTGGCAAATCCTCGACACTTGTTCGAATGCGATAGTCTCTTGCACTAAATCCTTTTGCATTAATAAATTTATCTTTATCATAAGAAGAAGCCATTGCCAACATCTTACCATTTGTTTTTACAGGAGCCCTGCTAAACAATTTTAAGGTCGAAGAATAATGATAATTGATGGTTTGTTTCTTAATCAAATAAGGCAATGTTTTAAAATTTACAGTCTGATAATCTGGCTTTTCTGTCAACAAAACATCAAAAGGAACATAGTTTAACATACCATCAGGTATTATCACCAAGCGTTCTATTCCTTCTTTTTTTAGAGCAGGTTCCAAAAATTTTTGATAAATCAACCGACCATTTTTGGTTAACAACAAATAAGAAGATTCTATATCTTTGGTCAACATTTTAACATCCGTCAGAGCTGTGCGTAGACCTCGTATTGCGGACATAAATTGATTGTCCATTGGAACTTTCGTTACCCAAACAGTATCCGAATAAACACTAAAAATATAGATATGATTGGCACCGACAAAAAACTCAATCAAAGCAGTTTGGCTATCTAAATCTTTTTGTACTTGCTCTAAGTTAGCTATTTGTGTATTGTACTTTAGTTCGTGATATTTAGGATAATTATTTTCTAAAGTATCTTGAAGTTTCTCCGAAGCTCTTTTAAGCTTTAATAATTCTTTTTGATGCCAACTAATCATTGACTCGTCTCTAGCCGATTTAGCTTCAAACAACAACTTTTCATAACGTACCCGTTCTCTAGCGAGTCGTCGTTCCTCGTTGAGCAACTTTTTGGGAACATTCCCAAAGTTTCTAGCTTCCTCTGCTTTTAAGGCATCAAGCAATAGCATTGCTTTACTTTTTTCAACCAATTGAAACGCTTCCTCCAAATACCTTCTATCTTGGGTTCTTTGATACAAGTCAAGCGACACGCCTATTGACAATTCGTAAGTAGGAATCATGGTTTGTACCATAAATAATTTAGAACCTTCTTCCTTAAAGTTGTTGCGCATTTTTTCTAATAACAACACCGCTGCCTCTGTTTTATTATTGGCTAATTCCAAGGCATCTTTTTCTTGCAGCAATCGAGCTTCTGCATCTAGTATTTTCAATAAGACAGCTTTATCTGGAATAGCATCTGCACTATCTTTATTCATCAAAAAAGAGATCAACTCTTGCTTAGCAGGTACTTTTATTGCCTGTTTGGCTAGATTATAATACATCTGTGCTTGGGCGCTATGATTCTTTTTTTGCTCTGTTTGTCCTAAATTAAAGTACACTTTCGCAATTAACGGATGCTCTGTTCCATAGGTCTTATGCCGAATTTTTAGGGCTTTTTGGTAATACTCCAAAGATGTATTGTAATTCCCTATTGCTCTATAATATAACCCACAAACACTAAACGTTTCGTCTTTTTTATCTGCTTGCCTTTTGTGAATATCAAGATTTTTTTGAATGGCCTCATACGCTTCTTTGTAACTTCCTAACTCCGTTGCGGCATAAGCAATGCCATTGTACATATTGATATAGGATTGATCCAACTGGTAAGGTGGAACTCCTTTGGATTTTGCAAGAGACTGAATGCCTGAATTATAAAGAGACAAAGCTTCCTCTAACTTTCCTTGGCGGGCAAAAAATTCTCCTAAATTTAAATTTGTGGTCGCTGCATCAAAATAGTTTCCTAATTTTTTAAATAAATACAACGAATTATTACAATAATCCTCAGCTTTATAAATATCTCCCAATTCAATGTAAAACAATCCAATATTGTTATAAAATCGCGCTAAAAACAAGGTATCATCCTGAGTTTTCATATCCTTCTGTACGACCTCGACAGCATTCATGGTTTTATCCAAGGCTTCTTCATAATCCCCTGTTTTGTAATACAAAGCGCCATACAAACCCATTATTTCTTGCAATAACCTATTTTCAACCTTGATATAAGTTTTGTAGGCACTAAAAGAATTGTCTAAAAAGCGCTCCATACTTTCGTAATCTTGTTGTCGAAAAGCAATTTTTGCTAATTGTGTATTGTCCCGAATGTAGTATTTCCAAGCTCCTTTTTGCTCGTGAACCTGTTTTGCTTTTTGAGCAAAAAAAGCAGCAGAATCAATATCATTACTCACCACACACATTTCTGATTTCAACAAATACAAGCGCCCCTTGTAAACAAATTCTTCTTTTGTTGCTGGAAACTCTACGGTTTTTATGGTTTTATAAAAAAAAGCATTAAATCCTAGATAATCACGTACCCTAATATAAGTTCTTAATATATTGCGATTCATCAAGAAAGCCTTTCCCTGACAACCAACTTGCTCGTATAACTTTCCCGATTTTTGAAAGAAAGCAATGGCTTCCTTGTACTTTCCCTTTTGCGATGCTTGCGTAGCTTTGATAAAATAAGTTCTTGCTCCCAACGAATCGGTATTCTTACAAAAATCCTGCTGCCCCTGCATTTTGAAGCATCCCAAACAACAAAGAAAAAGTAGTGTAAATATTTTGTGAATCATATATCTTTTTATCTAGTAGAAACTGCTCGTTTATGGCAGCAAGATACATAATTTTAAACGAGTTATAGGTACATTGTTTTCTCGAAATCTTGAAATAAGATGTGTATTGCAAAATTTTTTCTTCAAAAACAAGCCATTTAAAGTCCCTTCTAGCACACGCTTTATCTAGGATTTAATCTGAAATTAATGCACTTTTTAGTACTTTGCAACAAAAGAAATTAAGTATTCAGTATTAGATATTATCACAATGCGAAATTGCACCATTATTATCAAATAAAAATTATTTATGAAACATTTTATTCTTCCATTGGCTTTGGTCATAACTGGAAATACAGCATTTGCACAGTACAAAATTACTCCTAAATACGATGTGGTATGTACAGAAGTAAAAAACCAAGAACGAACAGGAACTTGTTGGAGCTTTGCTACTTCTTCATTCTTAGAATCAGAAGTTAAACGAACTAAAAAAATGGACATTGACTTATCTGAAATGTTCAGTGTTCGTGCTACCTATATGGACAAAGCACAGAACTATATACTCCGCCAAGGAAAAGCAAATTATAGTGAAGGTTCTTTGTCTCATGATGTTATCAATGCGGTAGAACGTGTTGGCTTAGTTCCTGAAGCTGCCTTCTCTGGCAAATCTGAAGGAGTTGAAGTGCACAACCATGGAGAAATGATTAGCGCAACTAAAGGAATGCTAGACGGTTTACAACAACGCAAAACATTGAGCCCTAGATGGAAAGCTGCTATGAATGCCATTTTGGATATTTATATGGGAGATGCCCCAGAACAATTTAAGTACGATGGCAAGGAGTATACCCCAAAAAGCTTTGCTCAATTCTTAGGCATCAAGGGAAGTGACTACATTAGCTTAACTTCTTATACTCACCATCCTTTTTACCAATCCTTTGTTTTAGAAATTCCTGATAATTATTCGAATGGCTCTTATCAAAATGTTCCTATGGAAGAGTTGGAACAAATTGTAGATAATGCGATTCAAAATGGGTTTTCGGTAGCATGGGATGGAGATGTTAGCGAAGCTACGTTTAGCCACAAAGAAGGCTTAGCTATTTTGCCTCAAGATCCCAATAGAGAAAACTTATGGGATAAACCAGATGCTGAAATAAAAGTAACACAAGAATTGCGTCAAAGTACGTTTGAAAGCAAGTCGACAACAGACGATCACTTAATGCATTTGGTAGGCATTGCTTATGATACAAAAGGTACCAAGTATTACAAAATTAAGAACTCTTGGGGGACATCGAATACGTTTAAAGGCTATTTGTATATGTCTCAAGCCTATTTCCAACTGAAAACAGTAGGTATTTTAGTACACAAGGAAGCCATTCCTAAAACGATTAGCAAAAAATTTCAATAAGTTTAACAACTTTTCTTCTGTTGCCTTGTTAGGTGTCTGATTATTTTTAATAATGCTGCGCTGCTACTGCGTAGTTGTGGATTTTTTAAGCGTTTAATACAAAAACAATGACGGTACAAGAATATAGAGATCTATTTGCCCAAATTTTGATGGGAGAAATAACAGCAGCTCCTTATGATAAAGAAAGTTATATCAATTATGTAAAATTGAATAACTCTAGAATGAAACGTTGGACCAAGCAAGGCACCATTGAACCCAAACTTGCTGAGGCGATTATGGAGATTAACCAACCTCAAAAGTGGGTTTTAATCACAGAACCTTGGTGTGGTGATGCTGCTAATTCAATTCCTTACATAGAAAAAATGGCTGCCCTTAATCCTAATATCAATATTGAAGTGCAGTTGCGAGATTCTGATAGTGAAATAGATAACTACTTGACCAATGGAGGGAAATCGATTCCTAAATTGATCGCTAGAGATGCTGAGGGGAATGATCTATTTACTTGGGGACCTCGTCCTGCCGAAGCACAAGCTTTGGTACAGAAACAAAAAACATCTGATGCTTCTACGGATGAAAAATACGGAGAAATCTTGCATTGGTACAAAGAAGATAAAGGGCAGTCTATCCAAACAGAGCTTTTAGGTTTACTGTCCCAATCAACCGTACATTAAGATGTATTTATCGAAGCCATCATTATAATAAAAATGTGCTGCTGTATCTATTTACAATAGTTCGTTGCTTTTTTATCTTTTTGGTAACTAAGCTTGCGATCTCACGAGCGAACCGAGCATAGCGAGCTCACGACCGTAGGGAGTAACAAACCGAGCTAAAAAAGTAAAAAATCAACGAACTACTATATTTAACAGCAGCACATTTTATTTGTAATAAGCAGCAAACCGAAAGAATGTTTCTACTCACTAAATAGGCAATTTTGCTACTCTCTAGAATTATAATCCGAAAGTTCTTGCTCGTCTGCAAAGTAGTAAATTCTAATTTGAGCTGTATCGTTCAAGAAATTAATTTTTCCAATCTCAAAACGATTAATGTTTAAGCCTGTCCGTTTTTCCAAATCTTTTTTTAGTTCGGCTTCCATAGAAGGCTTGATGAGGTTTATTTTTTCATAGACAATTGTCTTTCTCGTTTCATGCTTTAATAACCACAAATATTCTAGAGCAAACGTTATAAAAGTTATGGTTCCATTAATAATGGCAATTTCAACCATTGACACCTTTTTGGATGCCAGCGAATTGATTACACTCAATCCAATGACCACAAAGAGATAGGTCATTTCTTTAATTTCTATGGTATTGGTGCGGTAGCGAATGATTCCAAAAATAGCAAATAGCCCTAAGCCCATTCCCGTATCGATGTCCAATTTTTTGAGACTAAAACACAAGAAAAAAGTAATAAAACCTATCAAATAATAGGTAAATAAATAGTCTTTTCGTTTGGTGATTGGATAATACAAAAATCGAATAATTATTGTAAGAAAGACTACATTAATGAGCATTCTCAACAATAATTTGTACACATCATCATCAAACCAGGTAACTTCAAGCATAGTTATTTAATCTTAGGAGTTTCTTTTTAAATCGATTATATTTAATATTTTCTTGCCCATACAGGTGTATAATGCCCATACAATATTTACTAATTCGATAAGGACGCATTTCTTTTTCTCTAACTACTTTATAAAAAGGAGAATCTCTAGTAATCCGTTCTTGTTTCAATTCAGCAATGACAATATTTTTAAGTTCTTTTTGTTTGTTTCCAAATTCAAAATTTAGATTAATATCTAAAGTAAGCCGTTCTACAGCATGCTTAGCTACCAACGTAATTCGATTGTAAGTATTCATCATTACGGGTTGCAAATCAGCTTTAGGAACCATTAATTCTTTCAAGAAATTGCGATGAGGCTCGGGCATTTCTTGTGCCATGTCTTCTACTTTTATCCTTTTTTTGTTGGTCCTTCCTTTGTATTTGTGTTTGACTTCTAAAAAAGATAAATTGGAATCAACATAAGTTCGGTATCGCACTTTATAACGGCTAGTTCTTTCTCTATGATGCTCGTTGTAAAAGAAAAATTCAGCATTATCAAAATACAGGCTTCTATAAGCAGGAAGCATATTTCCATCTATTTTTACAACTTGATAATCATCCATCAACTCCTCTAGGATTTCCATGAGTTGATCCAAACCAAACAAAAACTTCGTCTCCACCCTATTCATAAGCTTTACTCGGTCCATTTCCTTCAAAGAAATTGGTTCAAATTTACGAAGTAATTGCACTAAGTCATTTTTTATCATAAAATATATTTCACTAGGGTGTAATGAATGTTGGTTGCTTCCACTTTTATGTCGTTCAAAAAAAATAATCCCCTATAATAAGGAGATTTTTTTTCAAAAAAAATAATTCAGTATTGAGAGTCTAAATTTTAGTTTTTATTTGGTCTATTGTGTAATTATATGGTGGGTTAAATTTTGAATCGTCACCAACAAATACATAAGTAGTCGGCAGTGTATTGCCAATGACTATTTTTTAAAATGAACGTCCATTTGAGGAAAAGGAATAGAAATATCCTCTTTATCGAACGCTTTTTTAACATATTCTTGCATAAAAAACATGGTATCCCAATAATCTACACCTTGTGTCCATACCCAAACGCCCAAATCGACAGAGCTATCATTTAATTTTTCAACAATCACTTTGTGTTCTTGCCCCTCTATATTTACCAAAAATGGGCAACCTTTGATCACTCCCCAAACTACTTCACGTGCTTTGTCTATGTCATCATCATAACTAATTCCAAATGTCAAATTTAATCGAATAATTCCAGCACCTGTAATATTTTCAACAACATCTCCTGTTAAAATAGAATTGGGAATGACAATCAATCGCTGGTGTATTGTTTTAAGGATGGTATTAAAAATTTGAATCTCCTGTACAATCCCAATATTATCCCCTATGCTAATCATATCTCCTGTCCTAAAAGGCTTAAAAAATAAGATTAATATACCACTAGCAAAATTACTCAACGACCCTTGCAAAGCCAAACCTACCGCAAAACTCGCAGCAGCTAACATCGCAACAAAAGAAGTGGTCTTAATTCCTAGCAAGTCTACGGCACTTAATGCGACAATCACTTTGAGCAACAAACCCAACAAGGTTATAATAAACGGTCTCAAATCTTCATCAAAAGAATTGGAACGCATCATTTTATCTAACAAAATCATGGCTTTGTTGATGATTTTGAAACCAAAATAAAATACAATTAGCCCTAGCATAAACCTAGGCGCATATTCTAACACCATCCCTCCAAACTTATTCCACAATTCTTGTGCGTTGATATCAAACATAGTTGTTATTCTTTATAATATTTTTTATTCTTCCTTAATAAGCCCCTCTTCCTCTTCCTTTATAATAATCCCGTTGACCAAATCGTAAAAAATAGGCTCAAGCATCTTAAAATCTTTCTTTCGCTTGCCTCCTTTCACCCCCCATTTCGAACGCACATAAAAATAATAGACAATGCTATCTATCAATAAATACCGCTCCCAATAATTTTTGTACGTATAAGTCTTTCGCTTCAATTTAATACCTAAAAAATTTATCGTAGACCTCCAAACATCTAAATCACAACCTCGTCGGTCTAAATAATAGTATTTTGATTTTTCTATATCAGAAAAAGGAATACTACGACCAGACAACATATCATTTCTATTGGTATACCTTACACTTATTTTTTTAGCAACTAACTCATATTTCTCCAACTTACTCAAACTCGTGTCGCCTTCTAGTTTTTTAGCATAAGCCATTACATCTACTGATCTATTACCATAAAGAGGAATTACCCACATAAAAATAGTTTCATTGTTTTCCAAGCGAAGCTCATTGTAGATTAGCATGGTAGTAGAAATGTCTATTTTTTTACCAATAGGCCCATATGATTCTCGTTGGTGTATCTCAAAGTCTTTGGAACATTTGATAGACACCTTATCCGTTAGCCTTAATACCGTATCCATCAGAATAGGCTGCCCAACAACAAGCGATAAATTTAACCCCAACAAGACAACTAATAGCAGTATTTTCATTTTTTATTCTTCCTTAATAAGCCCCTCTTCCTCTTCTTTTATGATAACTCCATTGACCAAATCGTAAAAAATAGGCTCAAGCATCTTAAAATCTTTCTTTCGCTTGCCTCCTTTCACCCCCCATTTCGAACACACATAAAAATAATAGACAATGCTATCTATCAATAAATACCGCTCCCAATAATTTTTGTACGTATAAGTCTTTCGCTTCAATTTAATACCTAAAAAATTTATCGTGGACCTCCAAACATCTAATCTAAACCCACATCGATCTAAATAGTAATGTTTTCTCTTTTCTATATCATCATAAAAAGGAACACTTGCTCCTGATATTTTTTGGGACAAATTAAGATACCTTACACTTATTTTTTCAGCAACTAACTCATATTTCTCCAACTTACTCAAACTCGTGTCGCCTTCTAATTTTTTAGCATAAGCCATTATATCTAATGATTTATGACCGTAAAGAGGAATTACCCGCATAAAAATAGTTTCATTATTTTCCAAGCGAAGCTCGTCATAGATTAAAACAGAGTCAAAGCCTTTTATTCCACTACAACCAGGACCGCAGGAGTAATGTTTATGCACTTCAATAGCTTTGGGGCATTTGATAGACACCTTATCCGTTAGCCTTAATACCGTATCCATCAGAATAGGCTGCCCAACAACAAGCGATAAATTTAACCCCAACAAGGCAACTAATAGCAGTATTTTCATTTTTTATTGCTTTAGAATGGTTATCACCAAAGAACTAAAATACTGCTTTAATATTTTATAGGTAATCTTTTGATCTGCGCCAATTTCAACCTGTTGACGAATAAAACCTTTGCCAAGATCCAATGTCGATACATTATTTAACTTTGTCCGCAGATTCCCCAGCGTTTGATTAAAAGATGCTTGAAGTGCTTTATTTTGTTCTAAAATAGTTTCAACGGTCTCCTTAACCTCTTTAGAAATTTTCCCCTTTAGAGGAATAATCGATTCTAATCGAGCTATTTCATCTACTATCTTTTGATCAAAAATCTGCCTAATTTGATCGGTCTCACCATGAGGATTAAACAAAATAGCGTGCTTTTCATTGGCATCAAGCAGCGAATAAGCATGTTTGAAATTCATGTATATTTTCTCTCCTATCTTCACCACATGTTGATCGGTTAGAACAGCATCCCCCTTATAAGAAGTTGGAGAAGAAACATTTATTTTATATCCTTTCTCTTTGGCAGAGAGAATGATTTGTCGAAGGTGTTTTTCAGAAACCTTGCTAAAGTCCAAGGGATTTTTAAATTTATTTTCCGTAGGCGTATCGCTAAGCTTTCCCGCACCATCCAAATAAATCTCCGTAGGTTGTTTTACTTTGTTGCCTAGCAAAACCTTCATTGCCGCTTCTGCATGCCCCCCAGTTACTCTCTCGTCCGTAAATTCTCCCTTCGCCATCAATTTAGCATAAGCTTTTTCTAGGATGGCTACCCAAATGTCGTTGACAGGGCTAGCGCCTATGTAGTCGTCTTTTTGTTCTATATTTCCTACCAAGTTAGGGTATTCTGTATGAATAACCATCAATTTTTTATCCACCTCAATCTGTACAGGAATGCCATTCTGATATAATGTAACGATATACAATCCATCTTTTTCTTCAATCATTTCTTTAATAAGTGAAGATTCGTCCTCTGTTAGATTAGCAAGGGCAGACAATAGATAACAGTCTCCCACTTGTCCTTGTTTTATATCTTCTAGCTCAATTCCATTTTGCTCATCATATAGGAGTAAATCTGGGTCTTTAAATTCGAATGTGGCTTTTCCTCCTATGACTTTTAGCTTATCCTTTTCATCATCTGATAGACCATAAGTTACTTGCTCTTTCGCTGAAAATTCATCTTCATTCTGTTGATACTCTAAAAAACCATCATCCGAATTCTCTAATCCTTTTTTCTTGTCTGTGTAGTAAGTGTCTTTATCTAAATTAGAGATTGTTTGTTGTAGGTTGTCGAAGTTTTCTTTAATCGCAGCATACTTTTTACGCTCTCTATCAGTCTGTCGCTCTATTGTATCTAATGCATTCCAACTATCTTGTGACACCTTTGTTAAAGAATTTATTTCTTGGCGGACATTTTCCAATTCTATTTTCCATTCACCATAATTCAACATCAGATCAGGGTAAGTAGAAAAACGCTCTCCAATCCTAATTATTTCGCTCCACACATACTCCAGCTTATTGCTCACTTCATGAGCCAAACTCAAAAATGGGCTTGCTTTTATTTCTTTTTTGCTTATTTGAGCTTCTTGGACAAGTGATAAGTTATTTTCCAAAATTTGTATTCTATCATCAATATGCTCAATTACCACTTGCGTTTCCTTAATAATTTTATGATAATTGGCATCAAATATTGAAGTCTTATTGTTACCCTCATAATTAAATTCTAAGCCCTCATACCGTTGCAATGCCTTTTTTAATTCCAAGTTGATCGTATTCAATTGGAATTTTCTAGTACTAATGAGCACATTTTTTTCTCCTAAATCCTCCATGCTTAGCTCTTCCAACTCTGTGGGCAACTCCACAAGAACCGTATTAGCTAAGTCCTCTTGAATACTCAAAGGGTCAAAACTTGTTTTCCAGGAAGCCTCTTTATTGGGAATTATTTTAATAGAAGGAAACGCTTCTTTCAACTGCTTTTGGAAAGCCTCTTTAGCAAATAAAGGACTAAAATTATTTTTAGTTTTCTCTGCATTGCTAGGAGTATCAAGTTTAATAGCAGTATATTCCAGCTTTTGTATACGGAAAGAGTTATTAGCATAAGTTATGGTGACAAATTTTTCTTCTTGTTCAAATTTTAATTCAAACGTAAGCTTTCCTTGTAGATTTCCTCCTTCAAAAGAAAACTGTTCTTTTTTAAGCGTAGTTTTTCGAGTAGTTTTTCGCTCTTGATTCGCATACTCAATATCCACTTCTTGGCTAAGCCAATCACAGCTCTCTTTGGCTTCTACCTCTAACACCACTTGGCATTTTGGCATATAAAGCACATCGGATAAAGGATGTCTTAATTTTGCACCAATGATGCAACCTTCAAGAGCATCATTTTCTTTTAGCCTTTTTTGAATTGTTTTAAACAAAGGTTTTAATTGGACGAAATAGTTATGATATTTTTTTGAAACTTTCCCTTTTGCATCTTCAGCAATCAAAAGTCTTTGATAAGTTCTTATTGACTCTAAGAGTTCGTTTAATTCGTCTTTCAATTCTAGATTCATGTGATTTTTGTTTTAGCTTTCTCTAATTTTGCACTTTTGTTATCTACAAGAGTTGTATCAATCCTGTAGTCACACTGTCATACCTCTCTAAATCAAACAGATTCCACAGATTCCTCAGTTTTTTCAGCAGCTTCCAATTCCTCCTCCTTTTGTTTGCCTAGAAAATCTTTGACAAATTTTCGACCGACAATTAACAAAAATGCCAAGCCTGCTCCTAGTATCCCTCCTACAATCATATGCAAAGATGGATTGGGCACTGCTTTTGCCAATGGGTATAAAGGCGGGTCAACAATAGACATTGACGGTGTTTGTTTTTGAGATTCATAAGACACCCAAGCCGCTTCTTTATTAGCCAAAGCTGCAAAATACGACTGTGTTGCTTTTTTCAAATCTGTCGATAAAAACTGTGTTTTAATCAACGTATTATTACGACCATCTGCTTCGGCGGTATTGGTATTCGCATGGTTGATATAAGCGGCTTCGGCACTATTTAATTTTTCTCGGAGTTGCTCTGTTCGTTTTTCTGCCATTTCATAGAAGTGCTCTTTTTGTTCCAAAGCATCTTCACTATAGTAACGATCTAATTCCTTATACAAAGCCATGATTAGTTCATAAGAAAAATCTTCGGAAGTAGAGACTACCTTTAAGATCATAATACCACCTTTAGAAGGTTCTATAATCAAGTGATTTCGTACGATTAGATTGTGTACATACATTAGCAAATAATTTGCTCTTCGATTATAAGGATCAATGGTATCTGCTTGAAAATACATATCCTCCTTATCGGCAACTTTATCTGCATCTTTTTTATAATAGAACTTCCTTAAGTAATGATTGATCAAGTAGTCCTCCTTCGTGTCCTCCTCATTTCTAAGAGAGCTTTTGTGAAATAAGACCCTTGAGATGATCTTTCGAGTAACGATAATCTCTTGCAGACGCTTGAAATTAACATTGTTTTCTGCAGCTCCTGCGCCTCCAAATATACTAGCAATATTTTGTTGATTTTGTGTTGCAACTTTATTAACTGTAAACGAACACGTTGCGGTATAGGTCGTTGGAGTGCTCAGTTTTCGATCACGCATATACTTTCCCAGCAAAACAGCAAAAATTGCAATTAACCAAGAATATTTTAGCACTTCTATCGCATATTCTTTTGCAATTTGTAGTATGTCTGCCATACTAAGTTGCTCCTTTTCTTCAGGAACAACAACGATATGATTTGGATCTTGACTATTCATGCTCTCTATTTATCTTATAGCTCGAATGATGGCATAAATTGATAACGCAGAGAAACCGACTGCTAATGTATCTGTAATAATTTTATACCAGTTGATTGGTTCTCTATCTTTTTTCAATTTCTTCTCTTTTGCCCCCACATACACCATCGCTCCTTTTTCTACTTTAGGATACACTTTAAAGAATAAGAAGTGCCTTGTTTTTTTAACCATTCCATTGGCATAGCGAACATACACCAATCGTTTGCGTCCTCCCTGTTTCCGGTCTACCCCAGCACCATACTCTCTGATATAAAAATTGGCTCGCTTCCCTGTATGATAAGGAATATTAATTTTTCTTGGATTGAGCGTTTCCTTTTTGAAAATATCCAACAAAATTTCTTTCTTTTCTATTTCTGTTTCGGCTTTTTCTAGTTCTAAATCTAACTCCCTAGAAGCTATTTCGGCATATTCTTTAACTGCTGGATGATTAATTTTCCCTGCAATAGAAACCAAATCTTTTAACTTAGGTAATATGATAACATCCCCTGCTCTTAAGACATAGTTAAATCGCGAATCTTCTCCCTCTTTTTGCAAAATATCTAAATCGAGCAAAACCAAGCCTTCTTCTTTCCGCATTAATTTGGCACCTTTTAAGAAAGCAATATTTGTCCAGCCGCCAGCACGTTTAACCAAATCCCAAACTCGCTCCTCCTCATTTTCCATCGTATAAACTCCTGGCCATCTAATTTCTCCTCTTATTTCTACATTTTTAGGTGCCTCAAAATCCTTAGACGTACGCACAAAAACTTGGTCATAAGGGCTTAATAAAAACTCTTTTGCCCCATCTACCTTTAAACTATCTTCAAAGCTACTAATTCTGAATGTTTTAAAGACAACATACGTGCTATTTCCTATTGAATCCAAGGTCAATCTAGAAATTTCAATATGACTATTAGACGCCTCTCTTTTAAGTCCATTTGCCATATACAGTACATCCGAAAGCATCAAATTATTACTATATTCAAAAGTCCCTGTTTTACGCACAGCACCATATACTTTGACGTTGTATTTATCAATAAATTCTGATTTGTATTTCACCTCAATTTCATCAAATGGATACAACATCATATTCTCTGGAGAATTGGGATTATCCAACAATTCATGGACATTAATTGGGATGTAATTCAAGGACAAATCCTCTTGCAAGCGCTTAATATAAATGCGTTCCATTACCGCAGAGCGAATTATCCCCGATTTCATCAAAGCATCGTATACAGTCGTATTGGGTTCCAATTGATATGTACCTGGTAGCTTTACGGCTCCCTTTACAGTAATATAATTGGCATAAGCCTGCTTGATTGGATTCACATTAATTCTGTCTCCATCTTTAAGCTCAAAATTAAGCTCTCTTCGCATTAATTCGGCTAAATTGACATCAATTAGCTTTTCCTCATCATTTTCGTATCGGATAATTTGTATATTTCTACGATAGGCATCTGGGCGCAACCCACCTGCATACTTAATCAGCTCTATCAAATTTTCCTCTCCTACCAACTCGTAGAAAAAAGGGCGCTCAATTGCACCTTCTATTTCAACCACACGTTCGGCCAATGGAACATAAATGTAGTCATTATTATGCAAGAAAAACTCATCGGCTATATTGGGGTTGTTCATAAACTTATAAACATCCAACGTTCGTGTTTTCATTCTAGAAGAAACTACCTTAATAAGGCGCACACTACCAATTTGAGATGGTCCTCCAGCAGCAACCAAAGCATTAAAAGCTGTATTAACGGCAGGAATGGTATAAGACCCTGGATTAAACACCTCTCCTGTAATATTGATTGTCAAACTTCTAGAATAGTTTAACTCAATAGATACTTGAGAATTTTTAATATTCATATGTTTTTCGAGACGCTTAATAATCGCTTGTCGAGCATCTGCGAAACGCATTTCTTTGATGTACAGTCTAGGAATATCTATACCACGATTAGGGTTTGTCAAATTAATATACCCTTCTTCGTCTAGTGTAACACTCGCACTATAAGAAGACGCCCCCCAAACAGTAATGGCTAATTCATCTCCAATACCTAATAGGTAACTATCGATTGCTTTAATATCTCTAGAGCGAGTAAACAGTGAAATACTCTGATCTCTAAAAAACTGTTGTCCCCAAATTTTTGCTTCAGGCAATTGAGATTGACGCAAATCAAACTTAATCTTAGTATCTTCGTCTTCTTTATCTTCTCCCCCTTCTTCGATTACATCAGTATCTCCTGTCTTTTCCTTTGTTCCATCCTTATCCCCACCATCAGTATTGGTTGTTTTTGTAGTTTTGCCTTTATTCTTATTAATCGCATCTTGAACCCCTGGATCTAAAATAGGTCCATCGGGTCCAATAGGCACTACAGGCACAGGACTGGGTGGTTCTTGTGCTAAACAAACCTGAACCATCAAAATGGCAAAACAGGTTAGCAATAATTTGATTGGATGAAATTTCATAGTAATACTTTATTTTATGTCCTTAGTACGCTGTCAAGTAAATTTAGTCTTCGTATTGAGTTTCATAGTATTTTTGGTAAGCGCCTGATGTCACATTGTTTAACCATGCCTCATTCTCCAAATACCATTTAACCGAAGTTCGCAATCCTTCTTGAAAAGTTACCGAAGGTTTCCACCCCAAATCACGAGCAATCTTGCTAGCATCAATAGCATAACGACGATCGTGACCTTGACGATCTTTTACAAATGTAATGAGTTCTCTAGACTTCCCTTGAGGATTGCCCAACGCTTCGTCCATCACATCACACAGCAAATGCACCAAGTCTATATTTTTCCACTCATTGTGTCCACCAATATTATATGTTTCTCCCAATACGCCTTTCTGATAGATGGTATCAATTGCCGTGGCATGATCATTCACCCAAAGCCAATCTCTAGTGTACTTCCCATCTCCATAAATAGGCAGTGGTTTCCCTTCTTTTATATTATTAATACATAAAGGAATTAGTTTTTCGGGAAACTGATGTGAACCATAGTTATTAGAACAATTAGAAATAACAACTGGCAAATTATAGGTATGATAATAAGCACGAACCAAATGATCTGAACTTGCTTTTGAAGCAGAATACGGAGAACGAGGGTCATAAGCCGTTTCTTCTGTAAATAGCCCTGTTGTACCTAACGTTCCATATACTTCATCTGTTGAAACATGGTAAAAACGTTTGCCTTCCATATTTCCCTCCCAGGTTTGGCGAGCGGCGTACAATAAGTTTACAGTTCCTAATATATTCGTTTCCACAAATGCTATCGGATTCGTAATGGATCGATCAACATGAGATTCTGCTGCCAAATGAATGACACCATCAAATTGATATTGCTCAAATAAACTTTGCACAAATTGGCGGTCGACAATATCTCCCTTAACAAACGTATAGTTTGGCTTCTGATCAATATCTGAAAGGTTTTCCAAATTCCCTGCATAAGTTAATTTATCTAAATTAACAATATGTGTATCAGGATATTTCTCTACAAATAAACGAACTACATGAGATCCTATAAAACCAGCCCCACCAGTAATTAATATTGTTTGTTTCATTTTAGTTATACTATCTATTCTCATTGTCAAACAATGAGTTTTTTACATTTTTATAATTGAAATTCTTAAGCAATCGTTCAAAAAATAATAAATACCATGACGTAGCAGCGCAGCTAACTAAAAGCAAAGCGCTCACGAAGTAAACTGTATTTCTTTTGCGCACTTGCTTAAGCTGTAGTTACAGGAACAACTTTCTTAAAATATTCATATGTTTTGCGAATCCCTTCTGCACGCTCGACCTTAGGTTCCCAATCCAATACTTCTTTGGCTTTGGTAATATCTGGGCGACGGCGTTTGGGGTCATTAACAGGCAATGGATGATAGGACAAACTTCCATTTCCGACCAACTCCAATACCTCTTCTGCAAATTCTCCAATCGTAATTTCGTCGGGATTTCCAATATTGATTGGCATAGAACAATCGCTTAACAACAGGCGATAGATTCCCTCTACCAAGTCGTCCACATAACAGAAAGAACGCGTTTGAGAACCATCTCCAAAAATGGTTAACTCTTTGCCTTGAATTGCTTGTGAGAAGAAGGCGGGTAATACTCGACCATCATCTACTCGCATACGAGGACCATAGGTATTAAAAATACGAACGATGCGTGTTTCTAAACCATGGTAGGTGTTATAAGCCATTGTAATCGCTTCTTGAAAACGCTTCGCTTCATCATATACCCCTCTTGGACCAATTGGATTGACATTTCCCCAATAATCTTCGGTTTGAGGATGCACCAATGGATCACCATAGACCTCTGATGTAGAAGCAACTAAAATTCGGGCATTTTTTGCCTTTGCCAACCCTAACAAATTGTGCGTTCCTAAAGAGCCAACTTTCAAGGTTTGAATAGGAATACGCAAATAATCTATTGGGCTAGCAGGTGAGGCAAAATGAAGGATATAATCCAAATCGCCAGGGACATGCACAAATGTACTTACATCGTGATGGTAAAACTCAAATTGCTTCAATTTGAACAAGTGTGCAATATTGTCCATGTTTCCTGTAATCAAATTATCCATTCCAATTACATGGCAACCTTCGGCAATAAATCGGTCACACAAATGAGAGCCCAAAAAACCAGCAGCTCCTGTTATCAATACTCGTTTCATAATTATATTTGCTTGTTCTTATTTATCTTCTTTTTTGCTTTTGGGGAACCAATGGATTACCCCTGTTTCACTGGGACATTCACATCCGAACGCCCAATACTCATATAAGTCAAGCCAGAATCTGCTGCAATATCCAACGCATATAAGTTACGTCCATCAAAAATAATATTGTCTGATAATTGCTGTTTTAATTCACCAAAATCAGGCGTTCTAAACTCGTTCCATTCGGTCATAATTGCCAAGCAATCGGCTCCTTTTGTTGCATCATATTTTGAGTTAACAAACGTTATCTTGTCCCCATAGATTGCCTTCACATTTTCCATCGCCTCAGGGTCAAATGCTTGAACCGTTGCTCCTGCTGCCAACAACTGGTCAATTGCTTCCAATGCGGGTGCTTCTCGAATATCATCTGTATTGGGTTTAAAAGCCAATCCCCACATAGCTACAACTTTGCCCGATAGATTTCCATCGTAATACTCATTCATTTTTTCTACCAAGCGTAATTTTTGCTTTTTATTGACGTCCATAACAGATTTTAGAATCTGAAAATCATAGCCATAGTCGTCTGCTGTTTTAGCTAGTGCTTTTACATCTTTTGGAAAACAACTTCCTCCATAACCAATCCCTGCAAACAAGAAGCGCTTTCCAATGCGCCCATCGGCGCCCATTCCTCTCCTTACATTGTCAACATCAGCACCGACCAACTCGCATAAGTTAGCAATCTCATTCATAAATGAAATACGAGTTGCCAAATAAGAATTAGCGGCATATTTAGTTACCTCCGCAGAACGCTCGTCCATAAAGAAGATAGGATTTCCTTGACGCACAAATGGCAAATACAAACGTTCCATAGTCTGACGAGCTGCCGCTGAAGATGTTCCAATAACAACTCTATCTGGTTTCAAAAAGTCGTCTACAGCAACGCCTTCTCTTAAAAACTCTGGATTAGAGACAACATCAAACAAACTCTTGTCCAATTTCTCAGCTAAAATAGCAGCTACTTTTTCTGCTGTCCCTACTGGTACCGTACTCTTATCGACAATGACAGTATATTTGGTAATAATCGTACTCAACTCTTTTGCGACACCTAATACATAAGATAAATCTGCCGAACCATCTGCCCCTGGAGGCGTTGGCAAAGCTAAGAAAACAATTTCTGCCCCTTTTACAGCCGCTGCTAAATCTGTCGTAAACGACAAACGACCATTGTTCGTATTGCGTTCAAACAAAACTGACAAGCCTGGTTCAAAAATAGGAATAACACCTGATTTCATCTTGGCTACTTTTGCCTCATCTATATCTACACAAACAACATGATTCCCCGTTTCTGCAAAACAGGTTCCCGTAACTAATCCCACGTATCCTGTTCCTATAATAGCTATATTCATTCTTTTTTTTTTTATTAGATTTACGCAAAGTAAGAATTTTGCATCCTGTTTTTTACCCGATTTGGACACTTGGGCAAAGATACATTTTTAATGTTTAGAATAAAAAAATACCGTCTATAGAATTGAAGCTCTTCTAGTAAGTGTCTCTTCTCACATAAACAGCTACTTAACACTAAAAAGAACTTTGAATTACAAAGTAAAATATTTTATTGCATAAACGCAAACCTCAAAAGATTTATTGTTTGTTAAAATTAATTTGACAGCGCCAAATAACTATCTTAGATGTTTATAATACAATGGTTCTTTAAAATCATGTTGTAAAACGCTACTAATAAGTATTGTAATAATTTCACCTACTAAATTTATTTTTTGCAAAGCGAAATCCATTAATTTCTAATAATGATCGTTATTACTTGCAAATTATGACCAAACACACTATTTGCTTATGTCTATGTGGGAAATTGAAGCACTCATCGAAGAAGCAGTGCGCTTGATTGACAAATCTCAAAAAGAAAAGAAATACAAACGTTCTATCATTTGGAATTTATACGAAATTCAAGGGCAATTTGATTGTAGTTTCACCAACTTTAGGGTTATCCAACTTTTGCTTAAAAATGGCTATACCAAAACTATACAAATCGAAGAACATCCTAGTTTTTCAAAACATACTGCCTATTTTGATGCTTTAAAAACAAAAGAGTTTGAATTCATTCACGTCAATGTCGATAAGGTTTGGAGTAGTGACAATCCTGTAGCTGCTTATTGGGATCAGAAAAGCAAGTCCATTTACTATGATTTTGGTTCGCCACTTTGGGATCAATTAGAAGAAGACAGCCCTCAAGAGTTCGACTTATATGATTTGAGTCTTGA
Organism: Aureispira sp. CCB-QB1; assembly: GCF_000724545.1. GTDB lineage: Bacteria > Bacteroidota > Bacteroidia > Chitinophagales > Saprospiraceae > Aureispira. The sequence goes on from NZ_JHBV01000020.1 coordinate 41,597, forward strand.
AATTATTCTAGAGGCTCATGAACAAAAAGATAAAAACAGGGTTTACGATTGGACAGCTTTTTTAATTAACTATGGTTTAAATTTTTTTAAGCCAAACCATTCAATTGATTTTCTAAAAGAAACGTACTTTAGAGCTATCAAAGCTATTTTTCAGCAATACGATTTTTCTAGTTATAAGGCTATGCATCCTTCTCTAGAAATTATGGAAGCTCCTTTGGAATGGCTGGGGGAAGAAGAAAATGATTTTTTACAATGGTTTAATTCACAAACAATAGTTTAATCAATAGTTCGTTGAAAAACTTTATTAGTTTGATAATCAACAAGTTGCACCTTTGCTGTGTTTTGTGTTAAAATTTTGATTATCAAGCTAATATAAATGTACTTTTTTATCTTTTTGATAAAAAGAAAAAAATCAACGAACTACTATTTAATATAAACAATGGAAAATTTAGAGTTAGCAACATTTGGCGCAGGTTGTTTTTGGTGTACAGAAGCAATGTTTCAGGATTTAAAAGGAGTACACAAAGCCGTCTCTGGGTACTCAGGTGGACATGTAAAAAACCCTACTTACAAAGCTGTTTGTACGGGTGCAACGGGACATGCAGAAGTCATTCAAATACACTTTGATCCAAGTGTTATTAGTTATGAAACACTTCTTGAAGCACTTTGGTATGCTCACGACCCTACACAACTTAATCGGCAAGGAAACGATATTGGTACACAATACCGTTCTGCCATTTATTATCATAATGAAGCTCAAAAAGAAGCGGCGATAGCTTCCAAAAATGCTGCTGCGCCTAGGTTTAGTCAACCTATTGTAACAGAAATCACAGCCTTCGACACCTTCTACCCTGCTGAAGATTATCATACAGATTATTTTAACCTACATGGCGAAAATCCTTACTGTAGTGCTGTTGTTGGTCCTAAAGTAAAAAAATTTCGAGCAAAATTTGCGGATCAATTAAAAGCTTAAATCATTATCACAATAATCAATAGTTCGCTGCTACTGCGTGGTACTTCATGAGTGCTGCGTAGTTGATAATTAATAAGTTATAGTTTTATTGCGTTTTGCATTAAAAATTTGATTTCTATTGCAGCGAATTACTTGGTTATAACAAACAATCACCATTTAACAAACAACGTACACCTCAATAATGTTATGTTAGAAAAGATAAAAGCATTAGAAAAGATAGCTTTACAACTAGAGCCTACTCCACCTGAACGCAAGGCCGTACGCAATGCTGTTATTGATTATTCCGAACGCTTTTTGAACCAATTGGAGACATCCAAAGCTTATCAAATTAGCAAAGATAAAGGTCGAGCGATCCTAGATAGTCCTATTCAAGAAGGAGGGCTTGAGATAGAACATATTTTGAATTTAATTGAGCAGCAAGTCGATCGACCTGGTCTAAATCCTGCCTCTGGTGGTCACTTAGCTTATATTCCTGGTGGCGGAATTTATCCCTCTTCACTAGGCGATTTTTTAGCAGACATTAGCAATCGTTACGCTGGCGTATTTTATGCAAGTCCTGGTGCTGTTCGGATGGAAAATTTGCTCTTGCGTTGGATGTGTGATCTTTTTGGTCTACCTCCAGAAGCAGGTGGTAATTTAACTTCTGGTGGTTCTATTGCTAATCTAACTGCAATTGTTGCTGCTAGAGATTTTAAACAGCTTAAATCCAAAGATTTTGAAAAGGTTGTCATTTACTCAACCGCCCAAGTACACCACTGTACGTTAAAAGCAATTAAAATTAGTGGTTTGTATGAATCCATCCAACGTACAATCCCTATGGACGCCCATTTTAGAATGGATGCGAATGCGTTGAAAGAAGCCATTATTCAAGACAAAAAAGCAGGCTTAATACCATTTATGGTCATGGCATCGGCAGGGACAACAGATACTGGCGCTATCGACCCTTTAGAAACCATTGCTGATATTTGCCAAACAGAAAACTTATGGTTTCATGTAGATGGCGCTTATGGGGGATTTTTCATTCTTTCAGATGAAGTCAAAGACAAATTTAAAGGGATTGAACGAGCGGACTCCATCGTTGTTGATCCTCACAAAGGATTATTTTTGCCTTATGGAAGCGGTGCTTTATTGGTTCGAAATGTAAAATGGCTCTACCAGTCACAACATATGCAAGCCAACTATTTACAAGATGCCTTTGATGACATTGAAGAGGTCTCTCCTGCTGATTTATCGCCAGAACTCACCAAACCATTCCGAGGATTGCGCTTGTGGCTACCGTTAAAATTATTTGGCTTAGCTCCTTTTCGAGCGGCTTTGAGCGAAAAGATTTGGCTCTGTCGATATTTTTATGAAGCGATACAACAAATAGATGGCTTTGAAGTTGGCTCCTATCCTGATTTATCGGTCATGACTTATCGATATGTTCCGACAAAAGGCGATGCCAATGTTTATAATTTGGAATTGACCAATCGAATAAAAGAAGAAGGTTCCGTTTTTGTATCTTCTACTACTATCAACGGATTGGTTTACTTAAGGTTAGCGGTACTCTCTTTTAGAACACACCTCCATACTATTAACCGTTTGTTGGAACTATTAGAAAGATTGACAAAGGTATAATAAGATTCCGCACAATTGGTCAATTATTACAAATGCCATGCTAAAGCTTCATCAATTGTTGTTCCCTTAAATTCTTTTAACATAGCTAATAATTCTCCTACGACAACTCGGCAGTCATAGGTCTCCGATCGTCCAGCTTCTTTTTCTTTTTGGAGCCAATCTTGTACTTGCTGCAATGCCGAAGAACAAGCATATTGTTCCTCTTGCTGCCATTTCGCTAATTCAAAAATAGCAATAAAGTACTCGGTTAACAATTGCCCTCTTTTTTTGACAGATCCTGTTCTTACTTGAATTTTCAATCCATCTTGAGCATGTTTAGCCGCAACTTCAAAATAGACCTTCCGTGCGGCTTGATTGCTCAAGGAAAAAGCTAGTTCTAAACAAGTTTGTGCTAAATTGTGTTGCGCAATGGGCAATTGATCGGCATCACCAATAGCTGTTTTGATTGTAACTCCCTCTTCTCCATAATAAGCCCCCTCTTTGAGCTTTTTCATTTGCCGCAAAGCAATCCCCTTATTTACCAACAAGTTACTCAAACCCGATTGGCTGATACCAGGGATTTGCAAGGCTTTATCATAATTTAAAATAGCGCCATCTGGATTTCCTTCCCACTCTTCATAATTGGCTAATATATTGTGCAAACGAATTGTCTGATCGTTGTTTCGGATGGTATCAAATTTACTATATAATAAAGCTTTGGCTTCTTCTATAACGTTTCGACCTTCTGCTCTCCGTGCCTCCAAGCGACCGCTAACGATTGCCCAAGCAATATTCAACTTTAAATCAATCAAAGAATGGTCTTCTAAGCGAATTTTCTTCTCTTGCCAATCTTTCCGAATACTCAACATATTCAACACAGCCGTTTCAAAATTCCCTTGACGTTCTTGAATACGCGCTTTGCCCACTTTGCCTCTAAATGGAAAAATTCGTTCGATATAATCCAAAGCCAAATACGCATTATCATACATAGCAGCACGCTCAAATATCGTTGCCAAATTTAACAACAAATCTACCCCAATAATCCGATAGACATCTTCATTCATATCCTTTGACTCCTTATCACTTCCAATAACCAAGTCCCAATACTGTTTCAGAATTTTATATTGTTCTGAAGTATAGATCACCTGAACAAAGAAACGTATTGCTGTCAATCTATCTTCGTTGTAAATACTTTCTTTTTCTTGAATGCTACTCAACCTCAAAGCGGCAACAGGATCGTCTAAAGATACTTGCAAATCTTCTATTTCTCTCTGTAAATACGAGGTCATAAATTTCATATCCTCCTCCATTTCTTCCCTTTCTAGTTCAATAATGGACGGAGCCAACGTCCATACATCGCTAGTATAACGCAACGAAGGAGCCAAAATACCATAATCGTTGATACAACGACTAGCAAATAAATCTAGAGAAATCAATTTGCTCAAATCTTCTTCCGAAAACAAGCGTTCTTTGAATCGATTGACTAAAGTTTTGACCAAAGGCAAGGAAACAACATTGGTTAAAACACCATCGTTCAAGTTTCCTTCTAAGTTGCGCCAATGAGCTGGCAAATTGGCCGTCGATGCAAAGGCATAAACCGCCAATAAGCTTTTTTCCCACGTTTCCAAATAATCATAAGCAATTGGATGGATCGTTTCTTTTATTTTTTCCAAAGGGATTTCGTCCCATTCTAAGATAGTATCTACTCGTTTTTGAAAATAATTCTCCACCAAACGCTGCTCATCAATTCGAATATGCAAAACTACCGCTAACTGTGCATCCAACAAAGCAGGAATAAGACTCTTTCCAACCCAGTCGTGCTCCTCGTTCGCTAAGTCTGGATTCCAAATTTCTACGGTAGAGACATACTCTTTTTCTCTTAAGAATGTCAATAACAACCCAAATCGTTTTCGTAAAACCTCTCGATTAGAAAAGCGTTCGTTTAGTGCCTGAATGAATCCTTCTTGCTCTCCTGTAAACAAAACAGGAAAAAAGTAGATGATAAGAATAGCAACAACAGCATAGACTACTGCCGACTCGTTCATGGGCAACCCAAATACTGTTGGATCATTGCCCCCTAAAAACACCCAATTGATCACCAAATCTCCCCATACAGTAATAAACCCAATAAAGGCTACTGTCAAAGCAATTGGAATCAAAAGCAATAGTGAAGGTATTCGTTTTTTTAGCTGCAACACAACATAATAAAACCAGTTGCGCTGCCGAATTAATTCAAACAGAGCATCTTGGACATCTAAAAACTTATCGTCGGGATAAAGATGTATCGAAACTTTTTGAGACTCCTCTTCCAATTCAAAACCAGTTGCATTAGTTTTTTTAACAGGAGCTTGCCACAAGCGACCACCATCTATCCGAACATTTAAATCGCGGTTGTATACAGAGAAATCCTTTTCCTTCATGATTGCAAGATTAAATCAAAACATTCAATAGTTGATTACTTTTGATATTGTGTCCGCACGGTATCCAAATCCTCTAACGCTTCTAGATGTTCTTTATAATAATCGATCATCAATGTTTTTCCATCAGCCAAATAAGTAGTCGCATCGTACATTTTTCCAAATGCCTCACTTATTCTATAAGCTCCCACACGAGCATAGACAATATCTCTCCACAAAGGCAATAATTTATCAGTATCGCGTATTAGCCAACGAGCATCCAACGGCGATTCATACACATGGCACATTCCCAAAGCTTCGCCCGTTTCAAAATCATAATGAGGCACAACAGAGCGTTTGTAGTAACGTTCTCTAGCATCTAAGTTTTCTAAATCGCTGGCATTGGCTTCAAAACTCAATCCATTAAATTCAAAACCTTCTGCTGGCTCTATATTCGCCGCTCCTATTTCGGTGTAATTATCTCTCAAACGGTTGTCTGCTTCATAATGGTCTGGCAAAAGGTTGAATAGTCGGCGATAGTTTTTAACAATAATTGGTGTAAACTTCCTTTCTCCACTAACAGTATCTCCTAAAGATTCTTGCAACAATAAGGTTCCAAAACCTACAATAATTACTTTATTATTTTCCATTTTTATTGATTTAGAGGTAATTCTATCTTTAATAGCTTTTTATTATTTTTCATTCAATACTTTGCATTTTTTTAGTACTCTGTTAATACCACGAAATAGCAACGCAGCTAACTAAAAGCAAAGCGTTCACGCAGTAGCACAACGAAATTGTATTAATTATAACAACACAATTCAAACATACCGTACTGATAATCGAGCTAATATCGCTTTTTTACAAAAAATTGAATCTTAAATATAATCAGAACAAATAATAAGACGAATAAAATTCCAAGAATCATTTTTATAACTTTCCAATTGCTTGTCTTTTTAGGTTGGACAAAAATAGGACTGCTGTTTCCTAATTGAACAAAGGGAGCCCAATATGCTGGGTGGCTTGCTTCACCAGTTACCTTCGCTAGATATTCTTTTTTGGCACTTTGCAAAGCCCTAGCTTTGTTCTCTCCTCTTGACAGATATTTGTAAAATAATTCCATTAACACAGCTGTTGATAAATCATTTATTCGCCAAAGAGAAACTACTAAAGATGGTGTTCCAGCATACATAAACGAACGGGCTAAACTCATCATGCCTTCTCCTTGTTCTAATTTCCCTACGCCCGTTTCACAAGCAGAAAGTACGACTAAGTTCGTCTGCAAATCGAGCTGAGATATCTCATAGGCTTGTAAAAAGTCATCTTCCAAAGTATCCTGAGTTTCTGCAAAAGCAAGAGCAGACAAAAGCGGTTTTTCTTTATCCATAATACTATGCATCGCCAAATGAACAACAGCAAAGTTATTCTGTATATCTTTTTTAAAATTAGATTCACTAGCTTTCCCCTTAACTCTAAATGTTCCTTCAAATTTATTTTTCAGCATTTCTACTTCGAGTAATGCTTCAGGTATGTCTGTCAATTGGGTTCTTATATCTAATAGGTATTTAGATCTTGTTTTATCTGCCAAATTAGAATCACCCGCATCCGCATAAGAAGCAGCATATGCCAAGACATTGTTGTTATGAAGCTGGTTGGATGCTTTCTTATTCTCGTCTAGCAATGTCACAGAATAACTATAATTTAATTGATAGTCTTGCAAAAGGTAAGGCAATTTTTCGTAAGATGTTATGGTATTTGTATCTGGCAATTCAGTTAAAAATGTTTCGAAAGGAAGCACTCCTAAAATACCATCTGGAACAATTGTCAAATGATCAATGTGAGCATCCTGATCATCTAAAACAGGTTTTAGTAAGTTTTGATAAAACCAGTATCCTGTATGCGCAAAAAGTCGCACCGTCTCTTGATTGTTTGTATTTTCTTCTTCCGTATCAATGAGCATTTTTCTGAAACGGTCTACTTTAGTTTTTATCTCCTTTTTATCAACATCGAGCTGATAAACCTTAATACTTTTAGTTCTAATCAGAAAAATATAGGTCTTTTTAGGAGCCACCAAATATTCAATTAGTGCTTGGTTGTCCTGAAGTAATCCTTGTGTTTGTTTCAGTGTTAACGTATTCAACAAAAATTCCTTTTCATAATATTTAGGATAGGTAAGTTTGATTTCATTTCTAAACTGAACGACCTCTTTATTCATTTGACTAAGCACACCTCTCAAACTATCTTTATCAAGCAATTCAGCACTTGATTCGCCTAAGCTTTTTTTTATTTCAATTATTTTTTTTTGTAGTTTTTTTTCTTTTTGTAACAATGTAATAGGAATTTTTCCAAACTTGTTGTTTCCTTCAGATTTCAATGCCTCTGCCAACAACATGGATTTATTTTCTTCTGCTAATAAAAATGCATTCCACAAACATTCTTCGCAATCCAATTCCAATGCTGCTGCGATTCCTTTAGGTGCATGCAAAGCATTTTTTCGTACCAAAGCTAACTTATCCTCTTCAAAAGCAAAGGTATATCGATGCTTGTTATTAATAGTATTCCATGCCAAATATGTTTTATACAAACATTTTAACCAATTCCTATCGTTTGTTTCTTCATAAAGCTTAATTAACAAATGTTCCAACAACTCCAAATTCCTACTTAAAATATTCAATGACAAAACATCTGTCTTAGGCAATTTATCTAGTAACATCTCCAAACTACTAGTATCCACAGAATAATTACTATTAATAGCAAAACACGCTTTAGCATAACCTAGACCTCCTAAGTAATCCTCTTTGTAATACTCCATGATACCTAAATTAACCATTGCGAACATTGTATGCTCGTTTCTAACCCCTAATTTCTCCTTTAACAAATCAAAGGCTTCTTTCAAAAAAGGCTTGGCTTTTTGAGTAGCATCATTTTTAGAATACAATCGCCCTATTTCAATCAACAACCTACTGCGCAGTAAATAATTATTTTTAGAATATTTATTATTAACACTAAGAGCCTCTAGTAGGTATTCTTCTGCTTTTTTAATTTCTCCTTGCGATTCGTATACAAGTGCTAAATTACTTAGTTCGAGACAGTAGTCTTTATCTTTTACCCCCAGACTATTTTTAGTGATCGCTAAAGATTCTAACATATATTCTTTGGCTTTTTCTGAATTTCCCTTATTCAGGTTAATTGCTGCCAAGTTATTTAATACGCTTCCATAATTTTTTCCTTTGTTATCATATTTTTTTAAAATATTTCTAGCCTCAAAAAACTGCACTTCAGCTTCATTAAAACGCCCTAATTCATAATATATTCCTCCTAAAAAAAGCAGTCCCCGAACATAACCTAAATAATGAGTTGACTTATCTTGTTCACTGAAGAGCTCCAATAATTGATACGAATAATTTTCTGCTATTTCATAATTTGATAATTTTCTTTCTGCATCAATTAAAAAACAGGTGGCACTTCTTCTATATAATGTATCATTTGCATTTTTTGCCTGCAACAAAAACTCGTTGGCATAATTCTTTAGCTGTAAAAACTGTCCTTTTCGACTCAACGTCACACAAATAGAATCAAATTCAGATAAAGTATATTTCTTTATCCACTGCCCATTAATATTCATTGCAGTAAGAAAAAACAAACTCAAGCAAATATAACGCATAAAGTAATTTTAAATAATAAATAGTAGGAATCAATTGGTGTAACAAAATAGCATACTCCATTTTTTGTCATCCCTAAATACATTCTACCTTTTGAGACTTAAAAACTGAAAAATTACTATTCCCCTCCTATACAATACAACTCGATAATTAATAATGTTTTATAGGCAAAAATAAAATCCTACTGATACAATAATTGTTTATATAATATTATTATTACTTTATTATACTACGATAATTGGTTGAAACGACTCCCTCATAGCCCTAACAAACGATTGCCTATAGGTACGTCCATAAACTAGTAGCCAACATTACTGTCTCCAATATTCAAAATTATTAATAAAAATTTTGGCAATGTTTCTAGCATCATCAATTCCTCTATGATGTGTCCCTTCTAAAGGAATCTGCTCTCTCCTCAATGCTCCTTTCATGCCGATAGGTCGCGGCAAATTGTGAATATCTGCATATTGGTGTTTTAAACTAATGTGGGGGGTTAACCAGTTTGTATTCAATCCATGCAACTCGCAATCTTTCTTAAACTGAGTACGATCATAAAATCCCCAAGAGCATAAGAGGTAAGTCTCTCCAAAAGATTCTACCCAGTCTAAAAAATCATACAATACTTCAGGAAAAAGAGGAGCAGCATCAACATCATGCTGTTCTATTGTCGTTAATTCTGTACAGAACTCTGATAAGGTAGGATTCAATTTTGGTTTAACAAAACTACAATATTCTCCTAATTCGTTCTTATTTTCATCAATACAAACAGCTCCAATTTCTATAATTTCATTGGTAGATTTTCCTTTTTCTCGCCAACAAGTAGCTTCCAAATCCAATATAATATAATTCTTTCTTCTATTTTTCATTGAGTTGTTTTTTAAATTTTAAAATCAACTATAAGAGTTAGCTATGCTGCCACTTCGTGGTCGTTGATTATGCTATGCTTTCAACAAAGCACTAAAATAGGTATAATGCTGAATTTTTTAATAACCTAATTAAAAAACAAAATAGTTCCAAATCAACAAATATAAATCCATCGAATAAGGCAATCTATTAAATTTTTCTTACCTTGAAATATTACTGCAAAACGCCTTCAAAGAAAGCATTTTGAAAGATTTAAGTAAGTGGGCAGAAAAAATATAGCTAAAAATAGGTTTATTTTTAGTGCTAATCGAAGAGGAACAGTGCAGTGCTACTTCATGGTAGCGGGCTAAAAGAAGGTTGTTTTTTATATAGTTTTTTCTGAACGATTATTTAGTATAAAAACAGTTAGACATCAGACAAGCATCCAATCATGATACGACGTAATTTTTTAAAACTTTTAGGTATTACAGGTAGCAGTAGTCTTTTGGGACTATCTTGTACAAGCCAACCTTCTGCTTCCAATGCTACATCCGAAAAAACCGTTTCAGAAACACCAACTCATCCTATTATTATTTCAACATGGTCTCACGGTATGGAAGCCAATGCTGCTGCTTGGAATGTCCTTGAAAATAATGGAACTGCTTTGGATGCCGTAGAAAAAGGGGTTATGGTTACCGAATCAGATCCTAGCAATACTTCTGTTGGAATTGGAGGTAGCCCCGACCGAGATGGTCACGTAACTTTGGATGCCTGTATCATGGATCATGAAGGAAACTGTGGCGCTGTGGCTTGCATCGAAGAAATAGAGAACCCTATTGCTGTTGCTCGTTTGGTTATGGAAAAGACACCTCATGTCTTATTAGTTGGAAAAGGAGCCCAAGATTTTGCCGTTCAAGAAGGCTTTCAACGAAAAAACTTATTGACAGAGCAATCTAAAAATGCATGGCTTGAATGGAAAAAAACGTCCAATTATACAACTCCTGTAAATATTGAAAATCACGATACCATTAGTATGCTTGCTATTGATAAAGATGGAAATATGTCTGGTGCTTGCACAACAAGTGGCATGGCTTACAAAATGCACGGTCGTGTAGGGGATTCTCCTATTATTGGTGCCTCTCTATACGTTGACAACGAAGTTGGAGGAGCTTGTGCTACTGGAGTTGGCGAAATGGTTATTCGAGTTGTGGGGAGTTTTTTAGTTGTAGAATTGATGCGCCAAGGGTATTCTCCCCAAAAGGCTTGCGAAATGGCCGTTGAAAGAATTATGTCCAAACATAGTTCTACAGAAGGACAACAAGTCGGATTCTTGGCACTCAACAAAAAAGGAGAAACAGGAGGCTTTTCTATTTATAATGGTTTTAACTACGCCTTGCGAACCAACGATAAAAATGAACTAGTTGACACCAAATTTATCAAAAAGTGGTAGTTTTTTAATAACAATGGAACATTTAGCAAACCCAAATGTTCCATTGTCTTCTTTATTTCGAAGCACTCTAAGACTAATATCCAAAAAGGTCTTTTAGTGTCACCTCTTCAAATGCCCCTAAGGATTTTAAATAATTCATATCCAACTTATCCTTATCTCCCAATACCAAAATGGTAAACTTACGATCTTTAATTTTAGACGCATGATAAGCCTTTAAAGCCTCCACTGCGGCTGTTTTGCTCTTCGCCAGTTCTTGGTACATTTGATATTCTTCTACTCTAATATCTTTATCCAAACCTAAACGAGCATTGGATCGACGATCCCAAAAAATATCAGCCCCTGTAATCCGCTCAGTTTCCATTTTTTTAAGAATTGCTTCTACGGCATTTAATACTTGTTCTTCTGCCACAGGCATTTCTTGAATAATTCCAGTCATTGCAGGAATTGCCTCTTTCATTTTGTCTGCTTGTGTTCCGACAAAAGCCATTAAATAATGTGCTTTATCTTTTCGATCTGGAGAAGCACTATAAGCATACGCAGAATAAGCCAAAGCTCTAGATTCTCGAATTTCTTGAAAAACAATAGAAGACAAACCTGCTCCAAAGTATTCATTATATAACCGAGCTATTGTATTTTCTTCCAAATCAAACGTTGGTGTTCCTTTAGAAACCATCAAAATTTCTACCTGCGGCATTGCTTTATAATCGACAAAGACAACCTTATTGCTATTGGTTTCTAATTGCACAAATGTACGTTCAGGAACGAGAGGTTCCAATTTTTCGGGCACTTGATGGTATTTTTCCAATACAGTTGCTACTTCAGATTGGCTTTTTGAACCATAATAGAAGATTTTATGCTCTAATTTGGTTAATTTATTGATTACTTTCATTAAATCCTTGGGAGTCAAAACATCCAACCGTCTTTCGTCCAAACGACCTTTTAATGGCGATTGATCTCCATAATAAGCATAACTTAACATTGCTCGTTGCAAAATTTGACGCTTATCTTTTTTCTCGTCTTCACGATTCTTTTTTACATCTCCAACTAATTTTTTTAGCACGTCTTCATCGGGTTTCGCATTCGCCAATATATGCTCAAACAACTCTACGCCTTTCTCGAAAGAGCGATCTAGCCCTACTAAACTAATATAAGAAACATCCGACTGAGCACGTACACTAAATGACAATCCCAACTTAAAAAATTCTTGTTGTAGCTCTTGGGGAGAATATCGATCGGTCCCTAAAAACTTCAAATAACGCAAAGCAATCGGTAACTCTCGTACATTATGACTGCCCATTTCGATAATATATGCTAATTCGAACGTTTGATTGTTCCTGTTTTTAATATAATCTAGCTCTATTCCTCCTTTCAAGGTCTGGCTAGATATGCTTTTATTATAATCTAAGAACATAGGCTCTTGACGAGGCGACTCTATTTCCTCAAATCCTTTTCTAAAAGCAGACATAACCTCTCGGTTCAATTTCACAGGTGTAATCACAGGTTTTTCAACTTTTGTCACATTTTTATCTTCTCCCTCTCTTTTGTATACCACTACATAATTATCCATACGTAGTTTTGCATTTGCAAAATCAATGATATCCTGTTTGGTGAATGCTCTCATTTTTTGATACTTTTCGCAAGCCTCTTTCCAAGGCATATCAAAAATAAAAGCATCCAACATACTAAATGCCCGTCCAGAATTAGATTCTAACTTGCGAATTTCTTGTACTTCCAGATTATTAATAACAGCCTCTAGCATCCAATCTTCAAAATCACCCAACTTCAAACGCTCTAGCTCTTTCATCATTAAATCTTTCACAGATTCTAAGGCTTGATTCACCCTTGGCTCGCCATATAGGTAAAAGAACGAATGATCATTAGCAGACCAAGCGCCCGCAGCACTGCGTTGCCCAATAGCTTGCTTTTGGATCAGGTTCATATCCAATAATCCTGCTTTTCGATTGTATAAAATACCTGCTGCCAATTGAGCTTTCAATGCCTCATCAGAACCAGCACCATCCAGCAACCAACCTATTTGGAAATTAGCTTTTTCTTTGCCATAAATATCTATTGAATTCACTTTTGTTAGAGGTGCAGATTCAGGTGCTTTCCATTTAGGAACTTTCTTAGATTTTAATTTTCCCCAATACTTATCAATCAGTTTTGCCATCTGATTGGGGTCAAAATCTCCTGAAAGGATGATCGACATATTATTGGGTACATAATAAGTATTAAAATAATCGTGGATTTTTTGCATAGAAGGCGTTTTTAAATGCTCCCCTGTTCCTATTGTCGTTTGAGTACCATAAGGATGATTAGGCAATAAGCCTTTCAAAAAAGCAGCAAAAACTTTCCGACTATCTTTCCCCTGTGCTATGTTATACTCTTCGTAAACAGCTTCTAACTCGGTATGAAACAAGCGCAAAACCAATTCGCTAAAACGCTCAGATTCTAGTTTCAACCATTTTTCCACTTCATTCGATGGAATATCATTAATATAAACGGTTCGATCCAAAGAAGTGAATGCATTGGTTCCTTCTGCCCCTAACGAAGAAGCCATTTGATCGTACTCATTCGCTGCAACATATTGAGCTGCCAACCCCGAAAGAGAATCTATTTGATGATAAATAGCACTACGTTCTTCTGGCTTAGCTGCTCGGTGTTGCTCATACAAGTCAGAAATTTGTTGCAACAATACTTTTTCTTTTTCCCAATCCAACGAAGCAATTTTGCTTGTTCCTTTGAATAACATATGTTCTAAATAGTGCGCCAAGCCTGTAGCATCCGAAGGGTCATTTTTAGAACCTGCACGGGTAGCAATCATAGTTTGAATTCTTGGTGCATCTTTGTTGACACTCATATAAACCTTTAAACCATTGGCTAAGGTGTATATTTTCACCCCCATTGGGTCATCTTCTACCGTTTCAAAAGCGTATGTTCCGTCCGAATTTAGTTTTGTTTGCATATTTCTGTTACAGGATATTCCGACACACAAACATAACCATGTCAGCCATCCTATTTTTTTAAAATTCATAATTTTGTTTTTATAAGGTTGTGATATAGCAATACATCCCCCAAATATAAACAAAGACTCCTTATCATTTAGTCCTATCCATCTTTAAAATATTGATCTATGCTATTCACTTTTGCAATTCAACTCTTTTTTGGAATTCCTACAAAAAAGTGGACAAAAAGTTAAGCTGCTTTTTTGTAGGAATTCCAATATTTAATAACTAGAACAAAAGATAAATTATGAAAAAGTATTCACATTACACTGGTGTAGATGTATCTAAATTAAGCTTAAATTTATTAGCTACTTAATTCATCTAATTAAATTATTATATCAGCTTGCAAAACCTACGATTTTGCACCTTTTCGCATACGACGAGAACTTAGCTTTACCCCAGAAACCTAACATGGTTGTATTGATGCATTATTATCTCTAGTTTTTTACACATAGATTTTGCATTCTAGATAGTTAGAAATTATCTGTTTCTTTGTAGATTCATGAAGCAAATTTCCTTTAATAGAAAGTTCTTTTAGCTCTTTGATCTTATAAAAACTTTCAGGTACATCGCTTATATAATTCCTCCACAGATAGAGCTTTTGAAGAATCCTCAATTTTGTAAAGTTGAGGTTGATTTCTTCTAATTTATTCTTCCTTAAATTCAATTCTTCTAAGCACATAAGTTCTTCAAAAGATTTAGGTAGTATTTTAAGCAGATTATTTTCAAGATTTAATGTTTGTAAATTAATCAATTTGCCAATACTCTTGGGTAGACAAATTATCATATTGTCTTGAGCCAAGATGGAATTAATAGACTTACAATTACATATAGAGTTTGGGATTTGAGAGAGATTATTGTTTTGTAGCTCAATGTTTTTTAGAGAAGTAGGGAAGCAAGTATCTTTAATTTTAGAAATTTTGTTAAAACTCAAGTCAAGGATTTCAAGTTTTTTTGCTTCTTTAAAATCGAAATCTATTTCAGTTAGTTGATTTTGATTTAAATACAGGTATCGTAGGTCTTTTAATTTTTCAAAGTTTTTAGGCAAGTATTTTATCTTATTTTTACTTAAATCTAAAGAGTAAAGATTAGTTAAGTTATCACAAAAATTAGAAGGTAATTCCCCTATATTGTTCTGAGCTAGATTTAAGTCATACAAATTTGGAAAGCTCAACAATGAATTTGGAACTTTATCTAAATTGTTCCCACTCAAATCTATGGAATTGACATTTTTTAAGTGTTCAATGTTTCGAGGAACTTTGAATAAACCTTGATGGCTTAAGTCGATATAATCTATCTCGAAGAGTTTGGTTAATTTTTCAAATTTAGTTTTTCCTTCAATCTCACATAATGTAATCAGTTCGAGCCAAGGAAGGATAATTTTTTCCCGTCGAATATTTAGACTATTCGCAATAGTAAAAGCAAGTTCAATATTCTGATTGGAACCTGTTTTTATAAGATTTTGGATATGATTATAATATCTTGTTTGCTCTTTCATTAGTAAAAATTTACTCACGATGAACAATAATGGTAGATTTTAAGTTCCAGATATTGTAAATTAGACACAATATAAGTGTATAATACTATGTAGAAAAAGCAAAATATGCAAAAGTTGTGTTACATAAGAGCTAAATTATAGATTTTGCATAGTGAAATATGAGCCCCCCTTCTTAGATCCTCATAGTGATCCAGATATTTTATTAGTAGCCGTTTTTCAATACCTGATTTGAGATATTGAGGTGTACCCCATTTGTAGGATCAATTTAAACCGATTTTAAATTTTTTAGCTATTTTTCTTCGCAAAAATTTGGGGAGGTTTTGGAAGGGGAATATCGGTATTAAAACAGATAAAAATAGTTTTTCATGAATTAGTAAATTACAATATGTAAAAAACTAATCGGTATATTGAAAGAAATCTTGAATGGTCTCTACCCTTAAAAACAAAATCCCCCATTCCATTTATTTCTACGAAACACATAACAGCTTCTAAACTATAAAAAATCACATCAGTTTGATTGCCCGTCAAGATATAGACTAACAACCTAACTCCTAAGACAATAACAATCAAACTGATGCAGAGATATAAAAGAACGATTTATCTAAATCATGGTAGCCAACTCTGCCAGACGAGCAGAATATCCAGCCTCATTGTCATACCAAGCAGTCACTTTTAGCATACCATTATGAATGGTTGTTAAAGGAGCATCAAAAATACTAGACGAAGGATTAGAGATAATGTCTGTTGATACCAAAGGTTTTTCAGAATACTCCAATATTCCTTTCAACCCCCCTTCAGCAGCAGCTTGGAAAGTGGCGTTTACGGTCGCTTCGTCTACAGATTTGTCCAAAGCACACACTAATTCTACCAAAGACCCTGTAGACACAGGCACTCGAATACTAGAGGCACTTATTTTTCCTTTTACAGAAGGCATTACCAAAGCCAAAGCATTGGCGGCACCAGTTGTAGTAGGAATCATATTCAGAGCAGCTGCTCTTGCTCTACGCAAATCAGAGTGAGGAGCATCTTGCAATTTTTGATTGGCAGTATAAGCATGAATCGTACTCATAAAACCATATTGAATGCCCCAATTTTCATCTATAACTTTTACCAAAGGAGCCAAACAGTTTGTTGTGCAAGAAGCATTCGAGACAATTAAATCCTCTCCTTTTAGCAGAGCATCATTGACCCCTTTCACAATTGTTGGTATGCCATCGCTTTTAGCAGGTGCTGACAAGAGCACCTTTTTTGCTCCCGCCTTAATGTGCAACATCGCTTGTTCTTTTTTTCTAAAGAAACCCGTGCATTCCAAAACAACATCTACCTCTAGCTCTTTCCAAGGCAACTCTTCTGGATTTCGTTTAGAAAATGTTGGAATTTTTTTGCCATTTACAATCAATGTATCTCCATCTACGGCTACTGTCCCATTAAAACGACGGTGCGATGAATCATACTCGAATAAATGAGCCAAAGTAGCGGTATCTGTTAAGTCATTTATTCCTACAATTTCTACGTCATCTCTAACAATTAAATTCCTTAAAGTTAGTCGCCCGATACGACCAAACCCATTTATTGCAATTTTTTTTGCCATTTTTTTATGTTTTATTTTTAAATTTTTTCTTGAATAAAAAACCTTGATTTTGAACCTTTTTTAAGTATTCTGGGTTAATAACAACAATTGATACAGGATAGTTTTCTTAGAAAGATAGAATTTTTTTTCGACAATTCTTTTGCAAATAAAAAAAACTCGCTTATATTTGCACAGCAATGTTGAACAAGTCAACACAACGGTCCATTCGTCTATCGGCTAGGACGCCAGGTTTTCATCCTGGTAAGAGGGGTTCGATTCCCCTATGGACTACCATTTTTACAAGATTTTTCAGGCTTTAAAGTTTGATATGGTCCATTCGTCTATCGGCTAGGACGCCAGGTTTTCATCCTGGTAAGAGGGGTTCGATTCCCCTATGGACTACTAAAGGAATGCTCTACATATAGGGTATTCCTTTTTTTATTTTTATTTTGTATCTTTCTTTATATTTTGCTCTACTCAACATTGTTTCATGAACAAAAAAAACAATACCAAAGTAATTCTCGCCCACGTTACCTTTTGGTTGCTTTTCATGGCAAGTCCTTTGACCTTTAATACAATGTTGTTTGGTTTCCCTATTGCCATTGTCAGAACATTGATTCCCATCAGTGTTATTATCATGATAGCTTATGGCAACAACTTATTTGTGATTAGACAACTCTTTCGGCGCAAAGGATTTGCTTGGTACTACCCTTTTATAGCTTATGCTATCATTACTCCTTTTGCCTTTTTTTTTATTGAATATGCTTTTGAATTTGTCAATATCATAACCAATGTAGAGGTATCCTTATTATTTGAACTAAAACAAAATGGAGAAGTAATTAATACCGATAGAAGTGATGCTAGCTTTCCTAGCTCTGTTGTTGGTTTGATTACTATTTTAGTCCTATTTATAAGCTCTCTCTACGGTTTGGCGCTTGAATTTATACAAAGAGATCGGCAAGAGATAAAATTAAAGGCTACTAACTTAAAAAATGAGTTAAAGCTCCTAAGGCGCCAAATTAACCCACACTTTTTGTTCAATGCTATGAACAATCTATACGCCATCGTCCAACTAAAACCCGATAAAGCAGGAGAGTTTGTACTAAAGTTGTCAGATATGTTGCGATACGTCACTTACGATTGTCAAAATGATAAAGTTTCGATTAGCAAAGAAATTAACTATCTAAACAACTATATTTACTTCCAAAAATGGAGAGATCAGAACTTTCAGGACATTCAACTAAACATTGACCCTTCGCTTCATGAACTGCAAATTGAACCCATGCTTTTAATTCCCTTTATTGAAAATGCCTTTAAACACAGTTACGACCATGATAACAACAACAAACGTTGGATAAAAATAAATCTCCAGAATCAAAAAAATAAATTACTTTTTGAGGTAAGTAATAACCTTTCCAAATCCAATACACAAGAAAATGTTCCTGACGAATATATGGGAATCGGAATAGAAAATGTTCAAAAGCGATTAGATTTATTATACAAAAACAAACATCAATTACAAATTGATAGAAATCCAACTAGCTTTCAAATTAAATTAATGATTGAATTGATATGACTATAAAATGCTTAATTGTAGACGATGAGCAACTTGCTAGAGAAATGTTACAAGCCTATATTTCCAAAGTGCCTGAATTAGAACTAGTAGCACTTTGTAAATCTGCCCATGAAGCGCAAGAAGTCTTAGAACGACAACATATTGACCTGATATTTTTAGATATTCAGATGCCCCAACAATCAGGAATTGATTTTTTAAGGCATTTGGGAGAAAACAAACCCAGCGTCATTTTTACAACAGCCTACCCCAACTATGCTGTACAAGGGTTTGAATTAGCTGCCGTCGATTATCTACTAAAACCAATTGCTTTTGATCGATTTGCACAAGCTATTCAAAAAATTGTAACAACACTTGACCTCAGTCACAAAGCAAACCTATTTGAGCAACAACAGGAACGACAAGAGCAGTTTATTATGGTGCATTCAGAACACAAGCACCACAAAATTTTCTTAAAAGATATTATTTATATCGAATCTCTCAAAGAGTATGTTCGTTATCATACCACTCAAGGCAAAATTATCGAATTAAACTCTATGAAGCGACTGGAAGCTGACCTTCCCGATCATCAGTTTATTCGCATTCATCGTTCTTATATTGTTGCTTTACCACAAATTCAAAGCTACCAAAACGGCAACATCATTTTAAAACTCCCACTAGAATTGCCAATTGGAAAAACTTACAAAAAAACCATTTTAGAAAAGCTTTTTAAATAACAAAAAAGGTCTGCTCTCCAGCAGACCTTCTATAAAAACTTACCCAAAAAAACTACTTAAATCATGTGCCAAAGCACTTATTTTTTTTCAGCCTCTTTCCGCTCTAATCTTTGACGTTCAACTTCTTTGGCCAAAAGCCCAACTTTGACTTCCAAAGATTTGATACGCTTTTCCATTTTTGAAAAAGAATCACTTTGAGGTAAGTTTAACTTATCAAAGGCTGAATCTACTATTTTTTTAAATCTATTCTCGAATTGAGGGCGTTGAGTTTCTGCATTTTTCACAACATCATCCACGACCTTTTTCCCCTCTTCTTCAGAGATTTTTCCTTTTTCTACCAATTCATCAATAGAATTTTGTAGTCGCTCTGTTGTAGCAGCAACAATGCCAACTCCTGTATACAGGACCTTCTTGATTAGATTTTCCATTTTAGTATAACTTGTATTATTAGTAGTAATAATTCGTTAATTGCTACACCACTACTATCACTCTGTGTTTTTAACGAACTATTGTATTATAGTAATCCATGTTTTATCTAATTCATTGCAACAGATTTACCTATACAATGAATTAGATAAATATCTCATAGATTGAGAGACCATAAACGTTGATGATAAACGTATTGATTAGTCTTCTTTGCGAAGTGCTTCTAAACTTTCTTCTACCAATTTGCTCAATTTGGCTTCCAAAGCAGCAATACGCTCTTCCAATTCCTCTTGTTCTTCTGATTTAGAAGTTTTAAAACCAGAGAAGGCAGATGCAATTACTTCTTTAGCTTTTGTTTCGAATGTCTCAATATATTTAAACATTGATTTTCTATCTCTAGATTCTTCTTCTTCGTAGTCATAATCATCACCACCATTAAAACCTACAACTTCCTCTTTTACTACTTTAGCAATGTTCTTGCTCAATGCGAAAACATCTTTTACCGTTTCTGTTACAATATCTGTAATTGCCATTTTAATTTACTTTTTAATTGATAGTTTAATTATTGTTCAAAATAGGGATGACAAAAAAAAGTGCTTTTTTATCATCCCAAACGATTGATTGTTGATGATTCTATTGGTATTGAATCTTAGTGATGCAACAAATGTACTACAATTTTTTTGGAATTTACAACCCGATTTTATAGTTTTCGATAAAAAATAATATTACAAACTTTTATTAAAAATAAAATAAAATAAACTTTATTAAGTTACTTTTTTAATAAAAAAAAAGCTACTCATTAAATTAACAATAAAATCAAGTGTATTAAATTATTTTATTTTAAACTATCTTTTTTCGAATAGTTCATTTTTCCTGTCATTTTGAATATGCCAAGTTGTCGAGAGGTAATTTTGTCATATTTTTTAAACTAAAAAAAGAGAGATAGTTTAGCTACTTTTTGCTTTTTTGGGAAAAAAAGCATTTTCTACACATTTTATTGTAACCTATTTAAAGTTTTGACTTATGAAAAGACAGTAATTCAAATTAAATACTCTTGTTACAAATATTAGCATGAAGCCTCTATTTTTCTGTCTACTTTGCCATCTTATTTATGATACAACTATTGCTCAGAATACGAATCTAGTTCCCAATCCCAGCTTCGAACAATTAAAAACCCTAGCTCCTTCCAAATTTTCAGCCAATGTCATTGACTTTGATTCCACTATTCAAGACTGGCAATCAGCAAGCTTAGCTACCCCTGATATATTGACATCTCATCTTAATGACCTTAGTCGTTCTTATAAAATCCCTATCGCTAGAACTGGCAAAAATAGCGTGGGCATTATCAACAACATGGGAGTATGGACAGAATACATACAAGTTCGGTTAAAACAACCTTTAGAGAAAGGAAAAACATACTATGCTGAATTTTGGTACATGGCTTTAATTGGGAAAAACCATCCTATGCCTCAGAAAAACCCTCGTTTTGGTTGCTGGTTCCACGACGGGGTCATACAACAAACACAACGTTATATTGATGAACAGCCCCAAGTTGCTCCGCCTCAAAAAAAGGCTTGTCGACCTCATAGTTGGCAAAAATTAGCTGGTACTTTTGTTGCTACTGAAGCACATACACACCTATGCATTGGACAGTTTCACACCGAGTACAAAAGTGCCATGGATGGTTGCATTGCCATTGACGATGTAATTGTTTGTGAAGCAAAAGATTTGCCGATAGAACCACCAACACCCCTCCCTATCAAGATGGAAGTGGGGACTACGATTGTTTTAGATAATATTATTTTTAAAAGTGGTACAGCTATCTTAGAACAAGAATCTTTCCCAAATCTTGACCTTTTGCTTCAAAACCTCTTAGAACATCCTAATATCTGCATTGCTATTCATGGGCATACTGACAATGTAGGAAGCCAAGAAGCTAATTTGGAATTATCAACCAACCGAGCGCAAACAATCTACCATTACCTTATTCAAGAAGGTATCGACAAGAAACGTTTGAAATTCGCAGGTTTTGGAGAAACAAAACCAGTCGCAAGCAATGAAAATGAGAGTGGTCGAAAGAAAAATCGTCGAGTAGAATTTTTAATTCAAGATCTTTGACAATAGTTAGCTACGCTACTACTACTTTGAGTAATTGCCCCAAAAAGTAAAAAAGCAGCGGAGTATTATTAATACTAAATCCACCTCTTATCACTAAACAACCTTACTACTTTTTTTTCCCTATCCAATCACTTGGATTATAGGCAATATAATTGAAGATTTTCTGTACTAGTCTTCCTTCTGGATGTTTTCCTGTTTCTAACTCAAACTGTTCAATAGCACAATTAGGAGGCTTGGGCAATGCCAATATCTCTGCTTCATTTAAATGCTCAAAAAGCGATTTAAACAAAATATAGGGAACTTGGTGGGTGATGATTAAGACATTTTGCCCCGCATAATCTCTACTTAATTTAGACAAAAAACTATAAATACGATCACATACATCAGGGTAATTTTCTCCTCGTGGCAATCGATAATAAAACTTGCCATCTCGTTCTCTATCTTCATACTCATCAGGATATTTAGCTTTAATTTCTTTGGTTGTAAAACCATGCAGCCTGCCAAACTCTTTCTCTCGCAATCGAAAATCATTGTAAACTAATAACTTATAGTCCAATTCTTTTTGGATGGCTTCAATAGTTTGAAGTGTTCTACAATAAGGTGATACAAAGCAAATGTCAAATGGCGAAATAGTATTCAGGTATTTTCCCGTCTCTGTTGCTTGCCAAAATCCTTTTTTTGTCAATTGAATATCAGCATCTCTTATTTTCTTTTGTTTGGCTAAAACACCTTCTAAATCGTGCTGAAAGAGATCCAAAGCTACGTTCTGCTCTGATTCTCCATGTCGAATAACGGTCAATCGGTTGGGCCACTTTAATTCTACCATTCTCTTATTGGTTTATTTTTTATCCTTTCAATAGTTCGTAAAAACCACGCAGTAGCAGCGCAGCTAAGTAGTATAACTAACATTCTTATTATAACATTTTTTCAGACGAATGTGTACTAATTTTAAAGAAAAATAATTTTACCTCATTCAATACCAAATAAAAACCTACAACCGATTAAATATGATGACTATTTACTCATTGGCACTCTAATAGCACTAAAATAAGTCCAAAGAATAAACAAGACTTGAAGCGGTATCCTAAACCATAAGTAGGCTACTCCATGCCCGTCATAAGTTCCATTTTGATAGTCGACCTCTAAAATTGCGGCATTAATATTCGCAGGTAATAATAGGATAAAAAAGCCTAATAAAAACCAAGCGATTGCTTTTTGATATTTGGGAATATGCAACATTACTGCTGCTCCTATCTCCAATAATCCAGTCCCATATACAATTGGGATTTTGAACGGAACTATCGCTGGCAACATCATAGCCATGCCCTCTGTAAAGACAAAATGGGCAATTGCAGTAAAACACAGCATAATAGACAAAGCTATTCTAGCAGAAAGAGCTATTCGAAATCTTTGATTCTTTTTGGTAATGAATACTAAAATTAAAAAGCTCGTCAATAGTACAATTAATGGTTTCATATGTTTTATTCTAGTTGTTTAAATTTTCACAAAAGTGCAACAACTAAATCAACGAAACAATGAACCCAAGTTAAGAAATGCGCTTTCTAATTCTACTCAAAGCTTGAGGAGTAATCCCTATATAAGAAGCCAAATATTTTAGTGGGATAAATTGCAACAGTTCTGGACGTTCGTGAAATAACTTCAAATATCGCTCCTCCGCTGTATCGTTCAACAACGACAGTTCTCTTTGTGCCTTGATTTTGTACAAATTCTCTGCGGCAAGTCTCCCTATGGTATTTCCGATAGAAGTTTCGACATAAATAGATTGTAAATCATCATAAGACAAACTCCAAATACGACTTGGAGTTAATGTCTCTATCTTGCAAGCACTGGGCAATTGAGTAAGGAAAGAATCATAAGCACTAACAAATTCATTGTCAAAACAAAACCCAAAAGTTATATCGTTTTCGAATTTTGGAATAAAAAGTCGGACAATGCCTTTTTCAACAAAAGAAAGCCGCTGTTCAACCTTTCCCACCTCCAAAAGGATTGCTTTTTTAGGCAACTCTTGTAGCACCAGTTTTGATGAAAAAATCTCCCAATCGTTATCACTCAAAGGTACCATGCGGTTCAAATATGCCCTGATAACATCCATATAATATCATTCTAAGTTAAGGCTCAAAAAGAAAAGAGGCCCCCCCTTGCAATGAGAAGCCTCTGAAAAAACAGTACAAAAATTGCTAAATTACAAACCTATTATTTTATTAGAAACTTGTAAAAAGCATGGTAGAAAGGTAGTCAATCTTTCTACCTATATGCTTAAACGTTTAAACTAAAAATCAAGTTTCTTTTATATTGTATATTTTTCTTAACAAAATGTTAAAGTTTTGACAAATTCCAACTATTTGTCATTTTTAGTATACTAATTGAACTAAAAGCGATAGCCTAGGAGAACATATCCTCCTAAATGGATGATATTAGTTTTATCCTCGTTAGCATTCAACACACTATTTCCTTTAAAGATATTAGATGCGCCAATATCCGAACGAAGCCCATACCCTAATACAAATTTATCAATCAGTACTTCTTGCCCCAATGCCACTTTAAATCCAACATCAAATTGATGATAATCTGATTGTTTGTCAAAAAATAGAACACCATCGTAAAATAATTTCGCTTCTCTCATCACTCCTACATAAATCCCCGCTTGTGCTACTACCTTTGTATTAACGAGCTTTTTGCTATTTGTTTGCCAGATAGCATGCTTGTATGCCAATGAGAGCCTATTGTATTTCATGACCCACTCTTTGATATAAAAGACACCTTTTTGATACATGCCATATGCTTGTCGATTATCGGCATTAATTGAGAATTCAGCAACCAAAGCCCCTTTAGGAATAATTTGATACGATGCCCATAAGCCATAATTAGCAGCCAAACCAAAGTAATTTGTAGTTAAACTGTTTTGGTCAAATCCCTCTCTAGTTTCATTATTCAACAACATTGTTGAATTAACGACCATAAAAGCACCAGCTTCCAACTTTCCTTCTACCAAATTCTTTTTTGCTTTTCGTTCTAGTTTCATTTCGTCCAACAACCGAATTGGCTCCACCGTATGACCTATTGCTAAAGGATTTATTGTAGAACGATCCAGCCATATTATATCGAATTGTTTTTTTGCTACAAGAGCCTCCTTATTTTTAAGGAAATTAACATCCGACGGGCTCACTTTTGTCCCTTTAGAATCAATAGGCTGGCTACTTGTTGCTGCATGACTTGGCAAGAGACCTTTTTCAATTTCACTAGCTACAATTGGTAATTCATTATCAGAACTTGTTTCTTTTTTAGAATCAACTGCCAGTACTTTTTTGGATACATCAACTTGCTTATTACTCGACAGTTTGTTAGAAGACGAATGAAGTCCCCTTTGGGTTGGAAACTGAGCTATTAATTTTTTCTTTTTTGTTTTGGTATCCTTTGAATTATTAGAGTTTCTTGATGCTAATCTATTATTAGGTTTTTTTGATAATGGAGCAATAACAGGTTTAGATACACCTGATGGGGTATTTGTAGGATCTTTTTTAGTTACTAAAGGCATCAGTACCTGATCATTTGATTCCTTATTTTGCAACTGTTGAACAAAATCAGTACTTGGAATAGTATAAGGTTCATGTGTACAAGTTTTTAATAACAACAACAACAAGACCGCACTGGCTAGAAAAGCTAACATACGCCCACTCCAATCACTTACTATAGGCTCTTTGTCCAGCACTTTACTAATGCGTTCCCAAGTTTTGTCGATATTCAGTTGGCGACTAACAGCATACCATACTCTATTGGGTGTTTTCTTAGATTCTTGTGAAAGAAAGCCTTGTTTTAATTTGTTGTCTAAAACTTCATCTATGGATGTTGCAGAACTGCTTAATTCATCAGAGATAGCCCCCCACAAAAAAGCAGGTGCTATATTTTTAGTATTTGACAAAAAACCATCTTTGATTTTCTCATCTAGTACTGCATCTATCGAAGGCGTTTCATCTAGATTTTTTTCAACCTTTTGCCATATACCCAAAGGAGCTTTCTGTATTGGTATCTCAGAATGAGCTGCGTGCACTTTTTCATCTAAAGATTTATCCACAGCCTTTTCCAAATCCATTTTGCCAACAATACGCCCCCACAGGTCTGTAGGTGCTTGCTTTTGATAAGCATCAAAAGAAGTCTTTATTTTTGCAT
This sequence comes from Aureispira sp. CCB-QB1, assembly GCF_000724545.1. GTDB lineage: Bacteria > Bacteroidota > Bacteroidia > Chitinophagales > Saprospiraceae > Aureispira. The sequence goes on from NZ_JHBV01000020.1 coordinate 67,611, forward strand.
CAATATGTTGGTCCAAATTACTTTTCATTATTCTTGCTCAGCAACTGTTTTAATAATGTTCTTGCACGGTGTAGCTGAGACTTTGAGGTTCCTTCACTAATGTCAAGCTTTTCAGCAATTTCTTTATGATTGTATCCTTCTACGGCATAAAGCTTGAGCACCATCGCAGCTCTAGAAGGCAACTCATTGACCAAAGCAATTAAGTCTTGGGCATCTATTTGCTCTAAAACATTGCCAATCGTTGGACTTATTGCCACCTGTGTATAGGATTCTAGTTTTTCTTCGTGTCGTTTTTGTTTTCGGTAGTGGTCTAATGCAGTATTGATAATAATTCGTCTTACCCAACCTTTTAGAGAGCTTTCAAAATTGAATTGTTCCAATTTTCTAAAAACCTTGATAAAGCCATCTTGGAGAATATCACAAGCAGCATCTTCATCGTTGTTATAAGAAAGACAAACACTATACATTTGGTCTGCATATTTTCGATAGAGCAATTCTTGGTACTGGCGCTCGTTGGCAATGCAACGTTGCACGAGTTCTCTCTCCGAAATATCGTTTATATCCAAATTATCTTTCACGCTCAGTTAGCTTTGTTTTACAAAAATCGCTTCAATAGCATTATCTTTTAACGAAGTTACAATGTCTTCATATAATTGTTTATTGATTTTACTGTTAATCAATATAGTATTTATTCCTTTAACCGAAACTTTTTCTGCCTTTTCTAAAGCTTTTTTGGGCAAAACAGCAAACCATTTAGCAGGATTGAGCAAAATAGTTGCCTTTGTTTTAGAATTTTGAAGCAAGTCAACTTCTTTATCGTTCTCAATCAAATCTTTGCCTACTATTGAAAATGTTTCCAATTGATTCAACTCAAAGCGAATAGGATAAGAAGTACCGAAAGAATTTTTAAAAATTCCATCAATTACCATATTAGCTTCTTCTTTGTTGGGTACGGTTTTTATTTCTAGATTGATTCCTGTATAAGTACCTTGCGGGACATCAAACTCTAACCCTTCCACATTTGCCGCTCCAAAAGTTGTATTAATCTTCTGCTCATAATGTTTTGTAAAATAAACATCTGCTCCTTGCACTCTTTTGCCATCAAACTGAAAGGACTCAATTACAATATAACCATTTTTAAAAAATAAAGCACCGTCCATAATGGTCTCTTCTTCTAGGTCAATCTCAAAACAAACTTGAGTTGGCTGTTTCCACTGATTTACTTTAGAACAAGCAAAAATCCCCAGAATAAAAAAGCAAAAAATTTTTAACCCCATAGCATATCATTTTCTTTTAAGACGTCTTTAAATTTTGATAGGTTGGAAGTATCTATTTTTTTTTATTTACAACACTATTATCAGATTGTCCTCAAACAGCATACACGCTAGAGTTACAACAATATATTTATATTAAATTAATAAAAAATTATCCAAAAAAATAGAATCAAGATTTTGTTTTATATTTTTTTTATTGTAGTTTGAATTAAAAGATAGCCAGTTATACATTCAACAACAAAGTATGATTACTTTGAGATTTTGTATTTAAACGTCCCATAACCAAATTTTATTCACCACTTCCCCAAAATTTAAACATGAAAAGTTTAAAGAAAAATTTCCCACTAATCCTTTTCTTACTATGCACAGGATTTGTACTCAATGCACAAAATGCACAACAACATTTGCACAGTCATGGAACACCACACCAAGAATGTGCTACACACGCAACTCAAGGGCAGCTTGACTACATGAACAGAACCCTGAGAGAGCGCCAAAGTTATGTTGACAATGGGCGTTCAGGAACAATTTATATTCCTGTTCGACACATTATTGTCCGTAAAACAGATGGTACAGGAGGAATCTCCAATACCAATTTACAAAATGCAATGGATGGATTAAATGCCGCTTATGCGGTTGCCAATGTACAGTTCTACGAGTGTAGTAGAGCCTATGTAAACGACGATACTTATTACACTTTTGAAACCTCCGAAGAAGCAGCTTTAGCAGCAGCTTATGAAGTTTCTAATGTAGTAAATGTCTTTCATTGTAATACCGTTTCTAATGGTGCAGGAAGTTCTTACTGCGGATATGCCTACTATCCTGGAGGTGCCGATAGAATTTTCATGGCCAACGGCTGTACCACCAATGGAAGCACATTGATTCACGAATTTGGGCATTACTTTTCTGTTCGTCACACCCACAACGCTGGTAATGAGCTAGTCAATGGTAGTAACTGTAGTACTGCTGGTGATCAAATTTGTGACACTCCTGCCGATCCTAATTTATCAGGTAAAGTAAATGGTTCTTGTGTTTATACAGGTACTGATGTAGATGCAAATGGTGATAGCTATACGCCACAAACGACCAACTATATGTCGTATTCCAGAAAAAGCTGTAGAACAGTATTCACGCCTGGGCAAATTGCTCGTCTTCGTTATAGTGCCATTAACGATAGAGCTTATTTGACCTGTTCTTGTTTTACGTATGATTTTGTAGGTTCTCACAACCTTGGTACCGATGTTACTAGCCACAATTATACTGTTTCTGCCAATACATCACTAACTACTGTTTATAACTGTGACAGCGATCCTCAACAACTACGTGTTGGTTCTTGTTCTGCTTCTGGCGGAGACTTTGTTAGTGTAGAGTTTGACGTGCCTGCTGGTACAGACAAACTAAGATTGTTACTCAAAGGTGGTTGGCAAAACAATCATAGCGAAGTGCACATTGACGGACAATACCAACGTGATTTTACTTTATCAACTACCAACTGTAGCAGCGGTTATACCTATGTTTATGTTTACAATATTTCTAATCATACACAAGATGGAAAAGTAGTTATCAAATTGGTTGATCCTGAAGCAGGTTGTACAGGAGATTTTAACATTGATTACATGTATGTATATGCCGCTAATTGTAACCAAAGTGGCTATGCAAAAATTCCATATTTCACCAACTTCAACTCTGGTGTATTAGATAATTACTGGTTGACGCAAAGTTCTAACGAATTTGGACGTGCTGAATTGACCAATGCCAATGGTCCTTATTCTGGAGCCTATCACTTGGTGATGGATGTCAATACTAATAATAACTATGCTACCAATCAAGCTGATTTAAGAGTTGACTTATCTGGATGTACTAGTCCTAAGATACTCTTCAGATGGAAAGAGTTTTTAGATGAAACACATACACAAGATGGCGTTTATTTATCAGACGATGGTGGTGAGAACTTTGTTAAGGTCCATGACCTAACGGGAGCAGCCAACAACACTTGGACAGCTGTTACACTTGACTTGGCTGCTTTGGCTACTGCCAATAGCCTAACACTAAGTGAAGAATTTGTTATCCGTTTCCAACAGTATGACAATTATGGTGCTACGACTGACGGAATTGCTATTGACTATGTCTATGTTTATGGTTGTAACAACGTTCCTTCTCCGATGGTTATGATAACAGACAACGATCGAGCTAAAGGAGATGTACTTAGTGTATACCCTGGATCAGGAAATGAAACCAATGATGCTCTTACAACTAGCGTAGAAAAAATTGCTAACAAAGCAGAAGTGGATTTATTCCCTAACCCTGCCAATCAAATTATTAGTCTAAACTTTAGACAATTCAAAGCAGATGATGAGTTAACGGTTAAAGTAATTAGTATGTTGGGTGCTGTTCAGTATACGACAACACACACTATTAATAATGCTCAATCTGATATTTTAGAATTATCTGTAGAACAGCTACCTGCTGGAGTCTATAGCGTTATCATAGAAAACGCAACAACAACCGTTACCAACAAACCTTTTGTCATCAAACGCTAAGTTCAGTTACACTACATGACAAATGTGCAAAGCAATTACTCCGAAGAGTAATTGCTTTTTTTTAGGTACTTCTGAACTTTCTTGAATCAAGAATGGTTGTACAACAAACATTCTTATAAATCGTCTATAATATATTCGTCAATATGCGTTGGAAAGTAAAAAAAGAAACTTCCAAACTTTGGATTTTAGAGGAAGGTAATTGTGACTAGCTACTCTTATGAAAATAGATGTTTAAAATTCTACTAATTTTAAATAGAAAATTCTATTTTCGCAACACTAGATTTTAAATTACATAATTTATTAGTTTGTAAAGAACTAATTCAAATCCAATATAGCATAATGCAACATCAATATATCCAAGATTTTGCTCAATACGAAGATGGAACCGAAGTCACTATAAAAGGCTGGATTGACAAACCTCGTAACAGCAAAACCAACCACTTTTTTGATTTCCGTGATGGTACTGGTTTTACTCAATGTGTCGTTTCTTTAGACACTGTTGGGGAAGAAGCTTTTGAGCAAGCCAAACGCTTGACAGTAGAAAGCTCTGTTGCTTTTACAGGCAAGCTTCTACGCAACGATAAAAGTTTAGGTGGATACGAAATACAAGTTAGCAGTTATGATATTTATCATATTGCAACCGATTTTCCCATTACAAAATCAGATGGCGAGCACGGTCCTAACTTTTTGGAAGAACGTCGCCATCTTTGGCTCCGCAGACGCCGCCAATGGGCCATCAATCGAGTAAGAAACCAACTGATTATGGGAATCCATGATTTTTTCCAAAAGGATGGTTTCGTTCAAATGGATGCTCCCTTGATGACAGGTTCTGCTTGTGAAGGAACAACCGATTTATTTGAAACAGACTTCTTTGGACAACCTGCTTATTTGTCTCAATCTGGACAATTATATGCCGAAGCGATGGCAATGGCAATGAACAAGGTCTATACCTTCGGTCCTACTTTCCGTTCGGAAAAATCAAATACACCACGCCACTTAGCTGAATTCTGGATGATAGAGCCTGAGGTTGCTTTTGCAACCAACGAAGATAACATGGTTCTCATTGAGCGTTTTGTAAAACACGTTATCGCTCATGTCTTGGATAAATGTAAAATCGAATTTGACTTGCTGGAAAGAGATACTTCTAAACTACAAGCAGTTGTCGATGGTAAATTCCCACAAGTCGCTTATTCTGATGCGGTCAAAATTCTAAATGGATTGGTGGATGTTGATGGCAAGAATGCTATTCAGCTTCAAGAAGATGACTTAGCAGCAGCAAGAGCATTAATCGTTCGTCACAAAGAAGAAATTGCGACACGAGAAAAGGCGATTAAAGCAGGTATGAAAAAGGGAGCTAGAAAACACAGCGAACAAGTTATTGCCAAATTGCAAGCCGAAATAAAAATTGCTGAAGAACAAGAAAGAAACATTCCCAAATGGATTGAATCAGCCAAAAACTTCAAACATGGAGAGGATTTAGGTAGCTCAGACGAAACGGTACTAACTCGTGTATTCTCTACTCCTGTGATGGTTTATAACTGGCCTACTAAGATTAAAGCATTTTACATGAAGGAAGTCGATGGAAATCCTGAATTTGTAAAAGGAGTCGATCTATTAGCTCCAGATGGCTTTGGTGAAATCATTGGTGGTTCTGAAAGGGAAACAGATATTGACATTTTGTTGAAAAAGATTGAGGAGCATGAATTAGATCAAGCTGATTTTGAGTGGTACCTTGACTTACGTCGCTTTGGTTCTGTCCCTCATGCGGGTTTTGGTTTGGGCTTAGAGCGTTTGGTTCGTTGGTGTTGTGACTTGCATCACGTTAGAGAAACCATTCCATTCCCTCGTCGCTATGGACATATCAAGCCTTAAGTAAGATAATTAGTATTTATACCAATAGTTTACGAATTAACAACCCTTAACTACTTTTGTTGTAGTTAAGGGTTGTTTAAATTTATATTTTATAATAGTAGTTAGCTTAGTTACTCCCTGCGGTCATGAGCCAGCAAGCTGGGTTTGTTACTCCCTTCGGTCGTGAGCTCGCTATGCTCGGTTCGCTGCTACTTCGTGGTCGTTGATGTTTACGTTTTTAGCTCGCTGCGCTCGTAAAATCGCAAGCTCAGTCACCAAAAAAAAATAAAAAACCACATTTACATTGACTTGACAATCAAAACTTTAACAAAAGACACAACAAGTTTACAACTTGTTAATTATCGTGAGCGCAGCTAACTATTGTTATAAAAAATAATTAAATAAAAGCGTCTACCACATAACGTTCCCCTCCTTCTTTGATCGCATCAAACCATTTTTCAGCTTCTTGTTCAGACACATTTGCCATGCTCTTGTAAATATTAACAAATGTTTTTTGAACTGCAGGTACCATATACTGACCATCTCCACAAACAAACACTTTGGCTCCCTGTTGGAAAAGTTGGTATACTTTCTCTCGTTCTGCCCATAATTTATGTTGAACAAATTTAATCTCATCATCAAAGGCACTATATGCCCTAAATACTTTGACAATATTTTCTTTCTCCCACTGATTAAACTCATCAACATATAGTGCGTCAACATTGGGATGATCACAACCAAAAAACAACACAGTCTCCCCGATAGCCTGTCCTTTGGATTTAAGAACAGATCGCTCTTGAACAAATCCTCTGAAAGGAGCTATACCGCTACCTGCCGCAATCATAATAACTGGCACAGTAGGGTCTTCTGGAAGATGAAAAGCGGTCGCTGCTGGTTGGGTTTCAATTTGGACTTGTCCGCCAACAGGTAAGCCAGCCAAGTAATTGGATGCTAAACCTTTATAGTCACCCTGCCCTGACCAAGCAGGCGAATGAACAACAGCAACCGTTAGAGCCACCTTTTGATTATCTAAATAAGGGGATGAAGCAATGGAATACAAGCGAGTTTTTATCGGTGGAAGCATTTTTAGCAACTCTTTCAAAGGAATATCAACAGACATATAGCGCTCTAACAAATCTAAAACACTAATTCGTTTCTTTAAAACTTCTTTTTCATAGACTTCTTTTGGCACCAATGCTTCTAAGGCATACTTTTCAGGAGGACACAAACAATAAGATGCTAATGTCTCTATTTGTTTGGGCGTAGCTGGTTGCCCTAATTCTACATAATTGGTAAAAATATCAAGCAGTGTAATAGGATAACCAACGGGCAAATGAAACTGTTGCATAGCTTCCGCTTGAATTGTAATTTGTGTATCTACGCTATAGCCCAAGCGGCGAAAAATTCGATCAATATTTTCTTTGGGATTGCTAGGAAGAATGGACAAATAATCTCCTGAATTATACTCCATCCCTTTAGGTAACTCAATCTCTATGTGCCTTTTCGAGCGTCCTAAAGGATGTGTCATATCGACCAACTCTTCGTTCCTTAAAACGATCCCTTTTCGTAGAATCTTTTGTTCAAGCGTTTTCAATCGGTCATTCGATATTTTTACCGAAAAATCTTGCCCTTTCAGGATTTCACGAGGCATTTTTGCCCAAAACATCTCTTGCCATTTCTCAAAATCATCATAAACATTGGCAGCACCATTCAAGGCTCCTCTTTCTACAATAGGCTTTGCTCCCATTTTAAATAATAATTGATCTACTTGCGTAGGAACAGCTTGATACGTTTTCACCCAATCTTTATGCCCACACCCCAACACGGCATAAGACATACCTTTAAGTTTTCCATCTTGAAGCTCCTCCAACCATTCTAAAAATTTTACAGCATTTCTTGGCGGTTTTCCCTCGTAGGAAGCGGTCACAATAACCGTAGGTACTTTGGGGCTAAGTTGGTCAATTGCATCGTCCATAGCACTTATTGTTGGTCGATATCCAAATTGACAAGCTTGCTGGTAAATGTTTCGAGCAAATCCTTCGGAAAGCCCTGTATTAGATCCAAATAAGATTAATAATGGTTTTCCAGTAGTACGACCTACAGGTAAATCAACTACTTCTTTAACTTTTTTCTGTTTATTAGAAGCTTCGTTTTCTATGATAATTTCTTTTCTTTTCACCCTCATTTTAAAATCATCGGGTTTGATTGTAATTGCTTCTTTTATTTTTAGTTGATAATTGGGGTTATCCCTAGATATCTCAAATCGTTGTAACAACATAGATAATGCTAAAACAGCTTCTTGTATGGCAAAAAAGCGACCAATACAAGCCCTTCTACCACTACCAAAAGGTTTAAAACAGTCCTCTGGAAGTTGATCTATATTGTTGGCAGCAAAGCGTTCGGGACGAAACTGCTCGACATCTTCTCCCCAAACTGTTTTATCTTTATGCAACCACTCTATTAGAATCGTTACCGTCTCATCCTTTTTGATTAAATACTCACCACCTATCACAGTATCTTCCAGTGCAGCAACACTATACATGGGCGCAATTGGATGCAATCGCAAGGTTTCTTTCAAAATTTGATCGATATACATCAATTTAGGAAGATGATCTATTGTTGGTTGTTGATTACCTAATACCTTATCAACTTCTGCTTGAGCTAGCTTCAATTTATCAGGGTTGTTCAACAACTCATAAATAGCAAAAGTCAACAGCCCACTAGTCGTTTCATGTCCTGCGATCAAAAATGTAATCATTTGATTTTTAATATTCTCATCCGTAAGCCGTTCGCCACTAATTGGATCAACACCATTTAACATAACATTCAGCAAATCGTTGTACTTATGTCTATTCGGATCTTTTTTTCTGGTTTGAACAATTTCAGCACCAACTGTATGCATGTATTCAATATTAGAAAAATACGTCCGATTGGTATTGACCATTAACTTTGTTTGAAGAGGAAATCGAACAATCCGATTTCCCATTTCTGTCAAGCTATCAACCATTGATTTGACAAAAGGATGTAACTCATCTGAATAAAAACTATTAAATCGGTAGTTAAAGCTGCATAGAGCAATCGTATCTAGTGTCAGTTTTGTCATTTCGTCTGAAACATCAAATACGTGTGCCTCTCCCATTCGCTCAAATTTTAGCATCATTTGCTCGGCTATATCCAACATTTGTGGAAATAAATTTCGAATAGCTACGGGACCAAAAGCGGGCATCAACAACCGATGTGCTTTGCCCCATGCCAAACTATTCGTGTCAGCGGTTACCAATCCATCGCCCAACAGCTTTTGTATCTCTTTGAACGATTGATTGACGTTTTTAGCAAAACGACTTTCATCAGAAACCTCATGTACTAATTCTTGAGATCCTAAAATGATCATATTGTTGTTAGGTAACAACAGCTTAAAAATTCGACCAGCCTCAAAATCTTTGGCAATAGCAGATAAACTTTGGCTAAAAGCTTTAGGGCTAATTAATTTGAGGTTGCCAAGGAACGGGAATGTTTTTGGAGTTGGGATGCTTGAATTCGACATCTTATTTGTTTTATTTTTATAGTTTTAATAAATATATATTTATGTATATCTATTCCATGCTTATCTTTTTTTAATCTAGAGGTTGTTTCAAATTGCGTCTTTTTTAAATAGGAGTTTCTCCAAAGGGAGCCGCGAAGCTAATTTTTTGATTTAAACAACTTCTCAATCTAACTAAACTAATTTTCGATATTGCGAAGGGGTTACACCGACTTTCTTTTTAAAAAGCCGACTAAAATATTGAGGATATTCAAAACCTAATTGAAAAGCAATTTGAGCAACAGAATCTTCATTGTTAAATAGCAACGTTTTGGCTTTATTAATAACTTGAGTGTGAACATGCTCTAACGTACTTTTCCCTGTCTCTTTTTTTAATAGGTTGCCCAGATAATTTCTAGACAAATTCATTTCTTTGGCCAATCTTTCCACCGTAGGCAAACCATTTCTTTCAAGCTCTTGAGCCGATAAGAGTGCTTTTAGTGTTTTCTCAAAGCGTATGATAATGTTGGTATACTCTAACTTTTTAGCCATAAACTGCCGATTGTAAAATCGTTCTATATATGTAAACAATAATACAATTTGATGTACCCAAACAGTCGTGCTATAATCGTCAATCAATTGATACTCGCCGAGAATATTGTTCAAAATAGTCTGAATAATTTCTTTTTCTTGAACTGAGATTTGTAGTGCCTCATTTAGATTATAAGCTAAAAAGTTGTACTGTGCTATCTGCTCATAGGTAGGAGAAGAACGAATTAAATCGGGATGAAAAACAATTCCCCAAACTTCGACTCCTTCTCGGCTAACAATATCGTATACTTGAACAATTTGATCTGGACGTAACACAATTAGGGTTCCTTGGTTTAATTCTATATCTTTTCTCCCATACGAAAAACTAGAGTGTACTCTTTTATTATATAGTAAAATTACATAAAAGGGATTTAACAACTCTACTTTAACGAGGTCTACCGTAAAAGTTGACTCCGTAAAGTTTATCACTGAAATTAAAGGGTGCTTGGGTTCAGGACAGCCTATAATCCCATGCAACTCAGCCAGTGTTCTAATATAAATTGGTTCCATATAAATTGACATAGATAAATGTTGACCAATAATCATTCAAAAGAAACCCATACATTGCCTTTCCAGTTTTTGGCAATCTACGCTTATCCTTCACAACAATCATTTATACAAAAGTAAGCACTCTACAACATAGATTTGTATACAAATGCATTATAATTGAATACTTTTCACATATCTAGCCTTTCTATATAACAAGCAGCTCCCGCCAATTCGCCTATTTTGGAAAATTTGACTCTCAAAGTTTTGTTTGGGCAGTTATCAATACTAAAACTATATTTTATTACAAAAGTCCACAACTTTATTCGTGATAATCGCTAATAGTTATTTTTTAATGATTTATTTTCTCCTTCTACTTAGCTTTTTATTAATTTAGAGCAATGCTTAATTCCCCATTATTAAAACCTACTTAGTATGAATAAGGAGTACCTTAAATTAGAACTAGAAAAAAGCAAACAGACTACCTTACAATTTTTTAATTTGCCCTTAGATGATCTCGATAAGCGCTATGCTCCTGGTAAGTGGACGATAAGACAAATCTTGCACCACTTAGCAGATGCTGAAACGATTCTTTACGAACGTATTCGCCGTGTCATTAGTGGTCCTCAACAAGTTCTTTGGGTCTTTGATCAAGATCGTTTTTGCGAACAACTAAATTATGACAAATTCCCACTAGAGATTAATAAAGATATTTTTAATGTCACTAGAAGAGCTATGATTTACGTTCTAGAGCAGCATTACGATGATAAAAAAGCTTTGACTTTCATTCATAGCAAAACTGGAAAGCGGACTTTGGGTGACGAATTTGAAAAGGTAGCTTGGCACAACGAACATCATCTCAATCAAATTCGCCAAGCACTAAAATTTGGTTAGGTAATTTCAAGTAATAATAATCTTTGTTTCTCTAGAACACACCATACTGACTACCAAAACAATATACTTTAACGGCGTTTTCTCTCCCAAACTAATCCTCCAAAGAAGGCAACAAAAATAACAATAGGTTGTTGTTTTAGTAACTAGACTTCGATAATTTCTAGTTTCTACAATTTATTGTGTTTGCTTTCTTATTAAAAATGCTCTTTTAGTTGACTAAAAAAATAATAGCATTTATCAAGCACTATAACCATAAACACATCAATGAGCACTCAAAAAAACTCTGAAAAACGACTAGCCGTTCTTATTGACGGTGACAATATACCTTCTGCCTACATCAAAGAAATGATGGAAGAAATTGCCAAATATGGCATTCCTACTATAAAAAGAATTTATGGCGATTGGACAAGACCACACCTAAAAAAATGGAAAAATTTACTTTTAACCAATGCTATTACTCCGATACAACAGTATGCTTATACTAGAGGAAAAAATGCAACGGATTCTGCAATGATTATTGATGCTATGGATATTTTGTATTCTGGCAAAGTAGATGGCTTTTGCATCGTTTCTAGTGATAGCGATTTTACTCGTCTAGCTACTCGATTGCGAGAAGCTGGTATGAATGTCATTGGCATTGGAGAGAGAAAAACCCCTGAGCCGTTTATCGTTGCCTGCGATCGTTTTATTTATGTTGAAATCTTAAAACCTAAACTTGAAAAGATCATCTCCAAAGGCAAGGCGTCAAGCAAAATCAAAAAAGATGAAAAAGACGATTTTGAGCCTGTTACGCCCAAAGTAAAACGCTTGATCGAAAATACTATTTCTGACGTTGCCGATGATGATGGCTGGGCTTTTTTGGGAGATGTTGGTTCTCTACTACAAAAAAAGCAACCTAATTTTGATGCTAGAAATTATGGGTTTCCCAAACTAACACCTTTGATTAAATCCGTTAAGTCTATTGAAATCGACGAACGAGAATCGGGGCGCAGCAAAAGTCGCTTAATTTATGTCCGAGTAAAATAGTTTAACATAAAATTATTCTACTTTCAGTTGGAATTAACCTTAATTAACCCTCTTTAACTTTAATACATACAGATTCCAAGTAGTTTTACTTTGTAATGTTTTTACTTCAAACAAACAAAATAAAATGAAACCAATCACCTACTTAGGAATCTTAATTTTATTCCTAAACAATTTCCCCCTATTGGCACAAAACACCATTCACATTCCTTGTGGAAATGCGCCAACTATAAATGGTTCCTTCTCTAGTAATGAATGGCAAGATGCCAATAAAATCGATTTGCTCATTCAAAATGGCGCCAATACCGTTCAAGTCTTTTTTAAACACGATAGTTTGAACCTATATGTCGCTTTTGTTGACCATTTACAATCTTCTAACATTCGTTTTCCTGAGATTCTATTAGATGTTAATCACGACAAAAGCCCTAGTTGGATGCCTGACGACTGGTGGTTTCATGTTTCTGCAACAGACTGCGAATCGCAAGGGCAACCTAATAATTACGACAGTTGCCAACTCGTTCGCCCCAACTGGGTTGCAGCTAATAATTTTGATCAAAATCCTCCTCAAACAGATACTGTTGAAATAAAAATCCCTTTCAGTACCATCCATTTAAACTCCAATACTACGGATAGCATAGGAATTGCTTTTGATGTCACCAATACATTCAACTCATGGGAGTACTGGCCTGCCGCTGCCAACTACAATAGTCCTGTAAGTTGGGCAACAGGTATACTAGGCTGTTCTAGCCTCTTGAACAAAACTAAACTAAATTCTCCCATAGAAACAATTTCTATTTACCCCAACCCTAGTAATGGTCATGTTGTAGTAGACCTACATCCTCTACAACAGACAATAAAGCAGTTGATGGTCTACAACCTTCTTGGTGAGTTGGTCTACCAATCTAACTTCCATCCGACCAATTCAAAAGATCTAAATCTTCAACTAGCGAATGGTATCTATCTAATAAAAGTACAAACGACGCAAAAAGAATATACAAAAAAAATAATCATTGAATAAAGTAAGGCTGTTCCATCTATTCTATATCTCGCTAAGGTGAGGTATAGAATAGGTGTTTTCTTATATCCCTTCTCTAAGCATTTTTTTTATCAATGATATTTGACCTAAGTGGTAATAACTATGCTCAATAATTGCTTCAATATTTCTACGGTAATTCCCATACTTTTCATCGACAAAACTTTTTTCCAACTGTTCGTCAGACATTTTTTCTACACAATTAGCAAATTGTTCCGCATTACTCCACATAGAATTTAGAAGATTGTCCCAATCGCTTTCGCATGTTATTTCGGGGCAATCAAAACTATACTTGTCTCGAATATCTAGCGTCCCTCCTTCCAAGACATTTAATACACCTGCTACATAATAATCAATGTGATACGTTAGCGCATGAATGGTATTCAAAGAACCTATCTTTTGAATTGCTTCTTGCCACGATATACCAGACAACATTTCTTTACAATTCGTATTTGCAATCCATTGACCACTCAGAAGTACTTCTCTAAAGCGGTTTGCGATTTGTTTTGATTGTTTCATTGGTTCAAATATTAATTCAGGAATAAATATGATTTAAGTAATTTATTAAAATTAATCAAGTAAGTCGACATAAAAAACTTAGCAAACAAGAAAAAAATAAGATATCGAAAATGAATATTAAATCGAGCAAGTACTCAATGGTAAAAGCGTTTGCCAGAAATATTATTCTGACAAACGCCTTATCTATATTAAGCATGATTATATAAAAGTAAGTAATCGTTCATAAAAATTTATAGGCAAAATAGAATTCTTTTTGCACTATACTTTTTTCTGTCCACTTACTTAATAGATAGCTTCACTACATTCATGAAAATAAATACCCTGTAGTAACATAGTTTTTTTCACGAAGTAATGCTAAATATCACCTGTATTAATTACTATAAAAATATAATGAAGAAGCTTTGGACAAGCTTTTGTTCATAGATGGTGTTAAGTCTCCCCCTGCATCAGCATTGGTATAACTCAATACTCGACCACCACCGTTAGCAGCTTCTGCAATATAAACTACATTGGCGCTAGCGTCGTATTCAGCGGCAACAGGATTTCCCAACATAGTAGCAGCGCCTGCTACTCTTATTTGATTGCCTGCCACAGCTAACATACCTCCATCTGCTGTATTAGAAAATTTACTTTTAAAATCTGTGATAATATGAAAACCGCCATCCGAATCTGAAGTAGCAGCTCCTACATCGGTTAAAATCATCGTTCCACCGTCGTAAGCAAGACCATGAGTTCGAACAATTCCTTCAATGGCAATCGTTTTACTAGCACTTACGGTAGCATTGGTTGTATTAGAAGCTGTAAAATTAGCAAAAACTGCTAACTGGTTGGTTTTATCCACTACAGCATACAAATCATTCTCCACAAACTCAATTCCCCAAACGGCAAATTCTGTTGTAACAACATTTCTAAGCGTCAATGCTCCGTCGCTTTTGGTGTAAATAAAGAGTCGTCCATCTGCCGTTGCTGTATTTCCATCTACATCGGCATTATCTGCTACCACAACCATATTGCCATTAACAGCAACATCTCTTGGGCTAGACAAATCGGAAGAGCTCGAAAAAGCAAGAGATAAAATAGCATTGACTGATAAAGTGGAAATGCTGCTGTATACGTTCAGTTGATTACTGCTTCTAGATGCTTGGATTACCTTATCCATATCTGCATCATAATAAATACCTTCTGCTGCTAAAGATGTGGTTGTTAACGTTTTGGTCTCATTCTTTTCCATGTCATAAACAGTTACATTTCCATTGGAATTATTGGAAACGTACAACTCTGTTCTTGTAGAATTATCATTGTTATTGTCCTCTTTGTCGCAAGCAACAAATGCCAAAGAGCTAATGGATAGCAAGAATCCTACTTTCAAAAAATTAGTGTTCATTTGTAAAAGTTTTATTGTTTAAATTGATTGTTTTTATACGAATCATTTAAGTAGGCTATGATAATTAAGTGCGGAAAGGCTTAATAAAATTAGCTTTTGATCGTAGCGTAATGAACTAATTTGGTGAAGAGAGATTAATGTAGGTGATTTCTAATTAAGCACCACATTGTGAGGAAAAGTTCAGTAGTTCAATCTTAAACAACATGATTACTAAACGCAGTTAACAAGAAAAAGTTTAGAAAAAGATTACTTTTTTCATTCAACATTGTTTGAAATTAAGAAGATCTTTCTTCTATTATTTTTATATGCTCCCTTTTCTGTCTACTTCCTTGCCTTTATAAAAAGAATAAAAATTTTATCTTAGAGCCTATCGTAACCATCAAGTATGAAGAAAGTTGATTAAGATTGTTTCTAAACCGTATCCTAATATAAATTAACCAAACACATGGAGCAATGTACAATTTATAGCCATTCTATTGATTTTGATGCTATAATACCTATTATAAAAAAATACCTTCCCAAAGCAACACTAGAAAGAAAAGATACAGAAGGTGAAAAAATTTTGATCGTGCAAGCAAAAAAAGGCTTGTTGAGTCGTAAACACATCGTTACCATCCAAGGAAGACAACGTACAGTACCCTCTTATCAACTAGAGCAACCAACCTGCCCTTTAACACAGAATTTAGTCGGGATGCACAACTATGTTTCTAATTTGCCCGCTCAAAATACAACCATTCAAAGTTTGTTGTTACAAAAAATTGCTACTCTTAATAGCGAAATTAGTTTTACAGCGCAACCTTATATATCTGAAGATTTTGAAAAAATTCTAAAAGAAACCCTACAAGTATTGGATGGCATTTTATTTACCCCTCCTACTGCATTATTTTCAAAATCCAAACATCAACAATTCTTAGATAAAAACTTTGACTTAATTCTAGATACAGCTGGAGTATCCAAAATATCTCAATTAGAAGTGAACATTGATACTCAATATTATGATCCTCCCCAAGCAGCGTATACTTCAGCACAGCTCGACCGAAAGGCACGGAGTGAAGCTCTCCTTCAAAAACATCAAGTAACCATCAATCCTCATTTACCTTGCACGCCTAATCTTACTGAAATTGAATTGAGAGATAAAACGGCTATTATTAATCGCATCTATGCATTAACCATTATCACAGCTAGAGCAGAAGGTGTAGCTATAGAGCAATTGAAAACTATTATGTCTGAAAAAGAAATTACAGAGCTTTCGCCTTATGAAAACTATGTATTGAGTAATGATGTTCCTGCCGATGAGTTGTCTATCTTGACTTGGCGCTATGAAAGTCTGTTCTTGCTCTGTTGGGCGATTCAAAAAATAGAAAATCTTCCTTATCCATCTGAAATGTGTGTGGTTGATGAGTTCTTGGGTTCTATTCTACAACAATCGAGAGAAGAATTTACGGCTAGTAGTACACTTCGAAGCAAAGAGGAAATTGTAGAGGCGTTAGATTTGACTTATCGAATGAACTGGGCTTGCGTAGACGCTCGCATCAAAAATACGCCTCCCTCTGGGAAACTACATCCAGGAATTGTATACGAACGCCATTATGCCTTGAACTGGTTAGTGCATCATCGTCAACAAAATTGGGATGCTGTTACAACCGATACTTAAATATAAATAGGTGCTTTATTTGGAATATTAATTTTTTTATTATAAATTCGAGCTCAAATTCATCAAACATACATTGTTCCCCGTATGTTTTATCATAGTTTTATTGTGGGCACAATAAAGCTATACTCTCAAAATTCCACTTACTTAGTTCTCTCCCACAGATTTACTGTGTTGATATTTAGCTAATTCTAAATAGCATTTTTCTATTATAGGGCTAGTAGAAACTTATACTATTCTATGTTTTTAGCTAAATAAGCTATTCAACAATCTGTTTATTTCCAAACTAACTAAAATAGGTTAAGATAGTTTTTTTCTATAGTTCTAGAATGTAGAAATAGATGTTCTTGCCTGTAAAAAATTCTTTCACAAAGACCAAATTTAATTACCATGTTAAAAACTAAAAAGAAATTTTTAATGGCTTTTTTAAGTCTAACACTATGTGCCCACTACAGTTGTAAAAAAGATGCTAGCATTCCAGAAAACAACACTATTTCTGAACAAATGTACTCTGCTGGTCAAAAATCAATTACTGCCGATATCATCAAAACTAGTGATGGAGGTTATCTAATGGTAGGAACTTCTTATACCAATAGTCCTATAGAAGGAGATATTGTTGCTATAAAAACAGATGCTAGAGGCATCCAGCAATGGACAACTTCAATGGGGAAAGCCTCAGAGATGGGATCAGGTTCTTTAAACGGACAGACCGTTCATTATGACGAGGAAGGTGTCAAAGTTGTCGAAGAATCAGATGGCTCTTTTACCATTGCAGGGAATAGAACTTATATAGCTTATCCTAACATAAATAGCAGTCATGGAGTAAAAAAACATACCAAAATTGTATTTTATCAACTTTCCTCTACAGGTACTGCGACATCTACAGATGGAGTAGAGCTAAAAAGTAATGATGAATTTACAGAGAGGATCTCTGATTTCAAAATTGATGCTTCTAGTGGTACTTCAAAATATATTTTGACAGGATATACAACCGATGTTAACAATAGTAAGCCATTTTATAATACCAATACAGATCTTACAGATATGTTTGTCATGTCTTTGGATAATAACTTCAATTTTAATTGGTATGAACAAAATGCTGCTTATGGTCTTCAAGGAAAAGATTATGGCACTTCAGTAGCAATAACACCTGATGGATATGCTGTGATAGGAACCACCCAAACAATTCATTCTGGTTCTACTCCTTCTACAAAGTTTCTTGTTACCTTGTTTGATAAAGCAACTGGAACTCCTACAAAAAGATCTTTCCACGATAGCCAAGGTTATGATGTAGAAGGTGGGTATTCAGTTTACGATGCAACCACTCAAAATATTACATTTGTTGGTAATGTTGTAGGTGGCTCACTAACCATCGCTCAATTAGATGCTAATCTATCCACACAGTATCCAACTAACCAAGGATTTGAACTTCTTACTCCTTCTAGTAATGGTGCCTTTAAAGCTAGTTCTATAGCTATTGTTCCTAATAATGGTGGCTTTGTTATTTCATCGACGAAGTCTGATAACCTTGGACAGGATATTTGCATTACCAAAGTAGAAAATGATTTTTCGCTTTCTTCTACTGTAGACTGGCCTCATTATTATAAGACTAATAATGGTATAAATACTAACATGCATTGGGCTGGTCCTGTTCTTCCTTCAGTTGACGCTAATGGAAACCTGCAATATGCTTACACAGGTACTTTTAACGCCAATACGTTTACTAGTCAAATAGGATGGGTACTATTTTAATAGGCTTAGCTGCTACTGCATATTTTCAACAACCACGCAGCAATCCTGTACTGTAACCAGTTATTAAAACAAGAGCATGTCAAATAATAACTTATTCTAAAAATTAAGCTGTATTTCTTACGAAATGCAGCTTTTTTAGTTAACTTACTATGCTGTACCAAGCATCGCCATACTATCATGTAAGTATGTCATCACTTTATCAATTCAATCTATAAAATAAACACCAATGGAACGAGAATATATTGAAGGTTTTTATCAATCTGAAATACCTCCAAGAGACAGCGATATGGATGCTGTACTTATTAGAAACATGGCATCAAGTGCTACCCCATTTACATCTGAAGAAGTTCAAAAAATGCTTGAAGCCCACGACCAATTCATCCAATCAGGAGGTAGTGGTGGTCGATTTGAACGATTACAGTTATCAGGTATCCCTATGAATATTTATATGGGTAAAAAAGGAACGGAAGGAAAACAGTTTGAAGTGCGCATGAAGCAGTTTTCTCCAGAAACAAGCTTAGAAAACGTACAACTAACCTACTCTGACTTTGCAGGTGCTATTGCTGAAGAAGTAAATTTTCAAGGAGCCAACCTAAACCACTCTTTGCTAACAGATGCCTTTTTGGCTGGTGCTAATTTTGACAACTGCTCTGCGGTAGGCACTGATTTTACAGGGGCAGATTTAACTGGCGCCTCTTTTGTTAATGCTGATCTTAGAAATGCTGATTTTGAAATATGCAACTGCACAGGCGTAGATTTTACAGGCGCTAATTTAGAAGGTGCTTTATTTAAAGGAACAACACTAGATGGCATTCGTCGTTAATGCTTACCCCATACGCATCAATTTTAACCAACACATAATCAATATGACAGAAGAAGATAAACAATTTATGCAACGAGCTATTGACCTAGCCAAGGAAGGCATGCATTCTAATGCTGGTGGTCCTTTTGGAGCCGTTGTTGTTAAAGATGGAATCATTGTTGGCGAAGGATACAATAAAGTAACCTCTACCAATGATCCTACTGCTCATGCAGAAGTTACGGCTATTCGAAATGCTTGCCAAGCTCTCAATACCTTCCAATTAGACGACTGTATAATTTACACCTCTTGTGAGCCTTGCCCAATGTGCTTGGGTGCTATTTATTGGGCAAGACCCAAAATGGTTTATTTTGGCTGTGACCGAGAAGATGCAGCGGCAATAGGTTTTGACGATCAGTTTATTTACGATGAATTGGAACGGGATATTGATGATCGCCACATCAAAATTGTTCGTTTAATGCGCAAAGATGCTTTGTCTGCTTTTGAGGCTTGGACTCAAAAAATGGACAAAACAAACTATTAAAGCTCGTGTCAGCTTCTAGGAGCCATCAACTTGAAGGTTAATTTTTTGCAATACTTTTAGAAGTTTTAGAAACCTTCAAGCTGATGTATCTTTTTATACAGAAAAAATTTTAGGGCGTTCAATATTTAATGACACGCCCTTGCTTTATCTTTTCTTTTGCTACTTTCCACGAGGGAAACTCGTCCGACTCGTACGTGTAAGTAGCAATTTCTGTTGCTAGTGCAGCGCTCTCTTTCATTGCTTCTTGATGTGCTCCTGTTCGCATGGCTTGTTGCATCAACTCCTTCGACTCCCAAGCTGTTATGGTATAATGCATATATCCAAATCCTGTATTTTTTAAACGAATAAAACCAGGTGTTTTTTTTAGTTGTAGAGTTATTTTTAAACCGTGCCAAGATAGCTTAAAAAAGTTCCACACGCTTCTTAGTCGAATAGATGTAATTGTGATAAGCATAGTTTATAGTGTTTTATTTTCAAAATTTTTAGCGTTTTGGTTGTTCATCTTTATTTTAAATCATAAACCTAAGTCCTCTCTATAGGACCATCATAGTCAAGACTTTTTGCTTTATCAAAGTGACTTTGGGCTCGTTTTAATTGGTTCAGCGCCTTATACAATAACCCAAGATTATAATGAACATAAGAATTTTTTTTATCCAACTTTAAAGAATATTTGCAATCCATGAGCCCCTCTTTAAATTTTCCTAATTTATATTTTGCAAAGCCTCTATTATTATATGAGTAGGCAAAAAAAGGATTGATTTCAATCGCAAGCGAAAAATCTTTAATTGCAGCTTCATAACTGCCAATAAATAGTCTGGTATACCCTCTATTATTATAAGCTGTATGTGAAGTATTATCTATTGAGATTGCTTTAGAGTAGTCATCAATAGAATCGACATAGTTTTTTAACTTACATAGTATTAATCCACGGTTGAGATATCCTGTACTATTTTGAGGATTGATTTTTATCGCTTTAGTAAAATCAACCAATGCGTTTTCATAATGACCTTGCATCAGAAGAATTTCGCCTCTTTCCAAATAGGCATCCAAATAATTTGAGTCTCTTTCAATAACAGAACTAAAATCTTTGATAGCTCCTTTGATGTCTCCTTCTTGATTTTTTAATCTACCTCTATTGACAATCGCCAAAAAGCAATAACTATTAATCTCTATAGCTTTATTATAGTCTTCTAATGCGCCTTCTACATCATTTAGTTTTTGTTTGGAAACACCTCTGTTATTATATGAATACTCAGCCTTAGGATTGATTTCAATCGCCTTATTATAATCATCAATTGCCCACCAATAATCTCCTAAACAATATTTTGCCCAGCCTCTTTGGTGATAAGCCTCTTCTAAATTAGGGTTAAAATCAATCGCTTTGTCGTAACTCTTAATCGCTTCTAAATAATCATTATTATCAAAACTAGCATTTCCTTTGTTCAAATATTCTAAGGCGTATTTAGATATACTATCACGTAATTTATAATAACTATGGCTTTTAATTTCTAATAACTCCTTTTTTTTGTCTAAAGGTCGTTTATTATCTTCTAATCCATCTTCGTATGGAACTCTTTGTGCAGCAACGTTTTCAACCTCTTTAGGACGAAGAGATAAAGATCCATCTAAAACATCATTATCCTCTCCTCCACGCAAAAAATTTTGAAAAAACGCTATTATTTTATAAAATAACTTCGTCATCTATTACTATTTAAAATTGCTCTATTCAACTTCCTCCAAAATTAAAAATTACTGGATTATAAATTTAAAGACTTCTGACTACTCTTTTCCTATTCCAATTTATTTTTTTTGTACTTTTGAGGCTCTATTATTCATTCACTGCATAAAAAATGAAGGCACAACCCTTAACTTCTGACGAAATCAACAATTTATCTCAACTCCTCATCAGTTCTAACGCTAGTAGTATTGATGTCGCTTTCCAAATCCTGCACAATTATCCAACTGCCATTCCAAAGGTAATGAACGAATTGGTGCTTATCAGCCAACTCTCTTGGAACGATGCTCAACGAAAAGAAGCACTTCAGCTCTTAGAAAGTACCTTTGATAGGACACAAATCAAGGCATGGAATGATATTTTTCAAATTTTTCATATTTACCAAAATTTATTTGAGCCCGAAGATTTTGAAGAAAACTGGCATTGGTTTGAACAACATGAAGCACACCGAGCTACTTTTATGCCCATTATTCGTCAAAATAATGACTATACAGGAGAGTATTTTGCCATCGCAGAAACTATTGCCGAATATTACAAAAAACGACTCGATTGGGCAGAACGCTATTATTTCATTTCTTTAGAATACAATCCTAACGATCTCAACACATTAAGCACCTTGGCAACGCTATACAAAGATGGCTATCAAGACTACCCCAAAGCACTTTCTTTTTATGATAAAATGCTTGAAATTGAACCTCAGCATTACGATGCATTGGAAGCAAAAGGAGCTTTGTTTTTAGATTATATTAAGGATATTGATAGGGCTACTCAAACTTTTGAAAATGCGCTTAAACATTATCCACAAGACGAAACACTTCAAATCTGGCTGGCAGATACTTATATGCAAAAGAACCACCCAGAAACCCTCCCTCGTGGTAAAGAAATACTAGAACTTGTCTTGGAAAACAATCCCCATAATATGTTTGCATGGACTATTTATGGCAATCGGCTTTGGATTACAGAAAACAAGCCCGAAGAAGCCATAGAAGCCTATCAAAATGGTCTAAAAATCAACCCTAGAAGTTACAATATATTAGGTAATTTGGCAGAGTTATACGAGCGAGTCTATCAAAATTATGAACAAGCCAAAGATTACTACATCAAAGCATTTTCTATTTATATGGATGATGCTTTTCACCTTAGCAACTTTGTTCGCCTTTTGGTTCTTCAAACTCAAGAACTCGACGATGCCAAGGATTATTATGTGCACCTTAAAAGTTTGTTTTTTGGAGCTATTAAGCGGGAACCAGAATTAAATGATGAACAATGGAAAGCATTTCAAGAAGCAGAACAACTCTTATGGAACACCTTCCCCGAATTAAAAAACTACCTATAAACACGTTTTAAATCATCCAACAACAATATCGCTGCCTCCAAAGCTATTTTAAAATTCTCACAGCTTTTATCATGACTTAGTTGAAGGGGTACTTTATAAAAAATTTCTTGATTATCAACTAGCAACTCTCCAAAATACATCTTTGGAATATCAGTTAATTTATCCCGTGTTTTTTTGTTTAGTAAGGTACGAGTAGTCGTGAGGTTTTCTGCATCTATCAAAAACCGATGGTCAAAATCCTGTACACCAATTTCTATTTCTTTGACAAGCCCCAAACCTTTTCCCATTTTTCTAAAAATATGCTCGCTCGCCAATCGAAGCCGATATCCTTCTGTATTAAGATTGTGCTGCAATTTAAAAGCTGTCCAATAGGTAGCATTTTTTCCTGCCCCTACCACATAGGTATAACAAACAAAATTATGCCCTTTGATGGTACCTTTTAAAAGTGGTCCTTTTTTGGTTCCATACTCTGCCAACATATCCTTTTCAAATCGCAAACCATAGGGTCTACCTAACTTTTTAAAGTTCTCTTCTTTTTTCTTTTCAAAATGAACAGCCAATTTGTAAATTAAAAAGATTAGCCCAGCAACAACTCCTAGAATAATTGTTACTGCAATTATTTTTTCTGATCCATCTGACATAATGATATATTTTTAACGTTTTTTAGTGGAGCTTAAAAATGGTGCGAATCATTCTACTCCTCCATGCTTTCCCCAAAGAGGTATTAGAACTTCGTGCCTCTTTGATCGTCATTCATGGCAACTACAAAGTAGCAATGCAACGAACGGCTATAGTATTTTAAGGCAAAATTGTAAAACTTAGCCCCGTTTGTTAAAGATTAAATATTTATAACTGCTATCTTTTACAAAATAGCTTTTAATTTTAAAAATACCTGTTTTTGTGCTGCATTTAAATCATCTGCCATAAAAATACACATTCCTTTTGCACCATTTTTTTTGGTAATGCGAATCGCTGCCTCCAAATCCTCAGCCAATCGCAACGCAGGAGAATACAAACCTGCATGAATTGGAAAATCAACATCTTGTACGCCTTGGTTGGTCGCAAAACCTATCCAATTAATCCCTTCTCTATAAAAATTGTGATACAACATAGGATAAGCGGCATCTAAATTCCAATCGTTCCATGCTTGACGAACCATTTGGCGAGACATTTCTGGAAAAGGAAAAACTGCTGCTGTCAAAGGAATATTATACTGATGTGTTAAATCTGCAATTTCATTCACCAATTTTGTAATTGCATTCAAGCGATATTGCCGCCACTCTGTGCTTAACTCTGGATGTTCCATGTCCATTGGATCTTTTCCAAAAATAGCTTTAAAACCTTCCCTAGCAATAGGATGATAACCATAATCATATTCTGGCAGCTCTGTTTCTTGTTTTAAATTGTACTTAGGCTGCAAATCTGCTCCCAAAATCACATCCACATACCGTACATAATCTAGATGTACTGAAGCTAAGTTTTCTATGGAACAATACGCTTGAACCTTGCTTTTGATATAGGCACAAGCATCGGGATGAAAAGGGCTTAGCCACTGATAATAATTTACATAAGCTCGATATTCCAAAGAGTTTTGCCCTCGTCTATTAACAGCATACCATTCTGGGTGTGCTTGAGTTTCTTTGTTACCCGGTTGATTCAACGTCCACATCCAAGCATGCACCTTCATATTCATACGAGTAGCCAAAGGCACTAATTCTGTCAAAAACTCAGGACTTGCTTGCACCAACAATTCTGTGATTCCCAAAGAGTCATAATAGTTCAACTTTTGAGTCCATTTGTCAGCATCGTATTCTTTTTCGCCATGCACCCAAGTTGACAATGTAAAGCTGCTGTCTACAGAGGGAATTTCTATCGTTTCCTCTTGAACATTAGTTGCATCTTCTTCTTTGGGAACTTGGCAGGCAGCTAGTAAAGCAAATCCAATAATCAGCATTTTCCAACAACTAAATTTTACACTACTCATAACAATTTAAATTTTCCTTCTTCATTAATAACAAATTGTTCTTTAGAGGTTAAGTTCTCTATGTATAATTCAAAACCAACATAGGTTTTCAAAAAAACGACATCGAACAAATTTTGCCTAATTTCCAACTGATTTAATTGATACATTGTTTGAGGGCTACTATCTAACAAGGATTTGTGTTTGCCAAACTTTATTTGTTCCAACAAAGCATAAGCCACCTGTTTGTTTAGTACTTGAGGAATGGTTACTTCCGTTGCTTCCTTACCTACTAAATGATCACTAAACACCAAATAGCCCCAATGCTCAGGCAAATGCATGTTGATAGCACCTTGATTTGACCACACCCAATTGTACTCAGGCAACCGCTTCCCATTTTCTTTTTTCAAACTATACATTCCATCGTTCAAATCATGTTCCCATTGAACTCTAGAGAAATTAATCCGCCAATAATCTCCTCCCTTGGGATGCTTAACCGTTTTTCTTTTCCGTTGCAAAAGCACTTCAAAAGGAATCGCCATTTCTACCGACCAAAACGTATCAATATCAGTGGCATCATTCAAACTGCCTCCTAGATAAACAGCCGTTTTTAGTCCTTCTATTTCATAGTAATCATTAGCGTGTCCTCCAAAACGATATGCTTTATTCAAACACAAATCCCAGACAGTATTCAAAGCATTGACTTCAATTTCTACGTAATTATAAGTGTCATCTGTTGGATCTATAAACACCTCAAAATCGTTGTTATAAAAAACAACTGCATCGTGTTTTTTAATATTGCCCCAAATGTGTGGTTCTTCTAATTCCGCATAAACATATAAGTACGCATCATCCCAAAGCATTTTTACCTGTGTTTTATATTTAGGTTCTTTAACGCCTTCTATATCTATGAAAGTACTCGTATAAGCTGCTTTTGACCAAGCATTCTCCACAGCTTGCCCATCAATTACCATATTGTCTGCCGTTCGGTATGCAGTGTACTCTGAAGGTATAATGATAGAAGAATCAATATGAATCGTATTTTCATATAGAACTGTTTTTGTTTCTGTCCTTGGCTTTTTGCTTGTACAGGCAACCATCAATAGCCCTAAACAACAAACAAGTAATTGATTCATTTTTTGGAATTTGGTACCATACATAATCGTTTGACAAAACGCAGGGTAGTTTAATAAATATTCTAATGATGATCCATCCGATACAACTTTATCGCTAAAAATTAAAATCTAACAAAACACGCCATACTCCATCTTCTTCTAGTTGCCACAAAAGAAAATAATGACCTCTTCCATCACTAACGTACTGTCCTATATCATAACACAAGCTATCACCTATCGGCATCGTTTGTATAGTAGACAATCGAATGTGCCAATTTTCACTCAACATATAAGCATACTTATCCTCGATTGCCCGCCGCCCTCGATAGATATAACCGTCATTTAAATAAAAAGCATTTTGACGATACAACTCCATAACCAAAGAATCAGGGTAATGTTGATTCGACCAATATTCCCAATCCTCTCGAGCCTTACCAACCGCTTTCATATGCATATCTTGATGCCTTGTTACAGGATATAAAACTTCCAATTCTTTTGCCCAACGACCTCCTTCCTTTTTCCAAGCAATTGCATAAGCTATTTTAGACTCAAGACTATCCTTAGGTTCATAATACCCAATATCAAAGTAATTGGAAGAATCGTGCTTAACAATGGCTATAGAATATACCGTATCAATGATAGGCAAATTTTGTAGTTTTTGATCTATGCTATCCCTATTTTTATAAATCTTATCTTGTGTCAGCAAAGCTCCTTGTCGGCAGTAGTAAGCTGCTCCGCTATTATTTTGATTCACAGTAGTGATAAAATTCATTTGAATCTTATCAAAAGGCAGCTGTACAACTTCACTATTACAGGCTAACAATGCAAATAAAACAAGTATGACGAGAGCTATTTTCATAATGGAGATAAAAATACGTTATCAAAGATTTGCAATAAATTCTTAAGCAAGCAATTTACAAGACAGTGGACTAAAATAAAATCGTCAATCTATTTTGTTTTTAACAACTGTGCCTCCCAATTTTTAATTCCTCCTGTCAGGTTAATTAAATTGTTGTATCCATAATTCGTTTGCAGTTGTTCGATAGCAATTTTACTTCGAATCCCTTTGGCGCAAAGAACAACGACTGGTCTATCTTTAGGAATTCGATCTTTCCAAAGCACCAAACGAGGCAAAGGAATGTCGATTCCCTTTAGCGTTTCATAACGAGGTTGTTCCCAAGTTTCTCGAACATCTACCAAGGTGTATTGCTCCAAATTATCAGCTAATTCTTGAGGTGAAATTTCTAGAATACTTGGTTGTTTTTCTTCTTTTTTGATGCCACAAAAAGCCTCATAACTGGTCGTTTTAAAGTCCTTTTTCATAGCTTTTGTTTGGGTAATAACGGCAGCGTTAGCCTGAATTGTTAAGATCAAACTTTCTGCTGTCAATGCATTATAAACCAATAGTTTTTCAGACAAAACATCCCCTAATCCCAATATAATTTTTAGGGCTTCATTGGCTTGCATCGCTCCTATCACTCCAGGTAGAACCCCCAATACACCTACTTCTGAGCAATTGGGCACCTCACCAGGTGCA
This sequence comes from Aureispira sp. CCB-QB1, assembly GCF_000724545.1. Classification (GTDB taxonomy): domain Bacteria; phylum Bacteroidota; class Bacteroidia; order Chitinophagales; family Saprospiraceae; genus Aureispira. The sequence goes on from NZ_JHBV01000020.1 coordinate 95,155, forward strand.
GGAGGATTAGGGAACAAACAACGATAACTAGGACCTCCTTGATAATTAAAAACAGCTACTTGCCCTTCAAACTTAAAAATAGAACCATAGACCAACGGTTTGTTAGTGATAATGCAAGCATCATTGACCATATAACGAGTCGCAAAATTATCAGTGCCATCCACCACAAGATCGTATTGTTCGAATAATTCTAATGCATTTGAAACCTCCAAAGCATAAGGATAAGCCAATACCTCTATCAATGGATTTAGAGCAACCAATCGCTTTTGAGCAGCCAAGGCTTTGTTAACTCCTATATCTGCTACCGTGTACAAAATTTGGCGTTGCAAATTACTCTCTTCCAAAACATCAGCATCAATGACACCTATTTTTCCTACTCCAGCAGCAGCTAAGTATTGCAAAATCGGACAGCCCAAGCCACCAGCACCAATGACCAGTACGTTGGCATTTTTCAGTTTCTTTTGCCCTTCTAAGCCGATTTCTGACAGCAATAAGTGACGACTATATCTCGCTAAATCTTCTTTGTTTAAATTCATGCGCTATGTTTGATATCCTTTTTAAGCAGACTAATACTTGTATTCTATTTTTTTTATTCTGTCTAGTAACTTTTCTAATTTTCTAGAATTACAAAGATAACATCTTATTAATTAAGTCGAAAAACAAAAGTCATTCGCTATAAAATAAATTACATTCCTCGACAGTTCTTATAAAGAATCTATTCGTACCACCTTCAAAAAAAGACATTATGAACCTTAAACATTTGATGCTTTTATTTTTAGTTATCCCCAGCATTTCAAAAGCAGCCCCAGATACGAAGATTAAAACATTTAGCTTACAAGAAGCCATTCAACAAAAAATTATTGTTTTATCAAGTATTCAGTCCGTTGCTTACCAATCCTTGCAACTTCGTTTAAAGAACGTGCACCAACGCAAAGACATCTACGTTTATTTTCCAACTGGTTTACAATTCGCCTCTAGAGATAGTTCTGAACAAGATCAAATCATTTTGCAAGAGCGCACTTTGTTGGTAAAAGCAGGACGAACCATTAGCCCTACTTTTGTCAGCTATTGCACACAATCCAATCACCGCAGCCCAGGCAAGGAGAGTCAATTTGATTTAAAAGAAAATGCCAATGGTAAATTATTAGAGTTGGCTAGTTTTTTATCAACCATCAAGGATATTAACTATACAGCTCAACATGCTGTATGGACAGTTACCAATGACCATGACCTAAAAGGGCTACATCATGATGACCTAAAAACAGCTATAAAAATTCAAAAATTTGTAGCAGACTTAACAGGAAAACCACTTCCTAAATACACCGTTCGATACAAAGATGGTCGAGAACGTCAAGTCGCTTTTACGGGAGAAGCCATTGTTATTTATGGTCATCATGAATACATCTTAAAAGAAGATGCAACCGTGACTTGCCAGATTTTTAATGAGGCAGGTGAAATGGTTCAACAAGTCTTTAAAGATATGACTCAAAAAGGAGGCAAAATACGCTTCAACTTTAAACTAAAGGCTTTGGATTTACCCCAAGGAAAATATGTTTCAAAGGTTTTTATTGAAGGAAAAACGATTCAAGAACAATGGGTCGAAGCCTAGCACTAAAATTAACCTCATCCCCTTCTTCATCTTAACAACTAATTTTCAACACATTGAGACTATCACAACAAAATTCATTCTATTAAAGTATACCCTATTCCTTTATGAGCAAATAGGATTTTCTTAAAAAGTAATGACAAATAATAAATTTAGTTTTTAAATTTGCCCTCGATCAAATTTTTTGTTGTTGATAATTAGTGGTTACTTATGGTCCTACTATTTGGTCGTTGAAACCACGTAGTAGCAGCGCAGCTAACTATTTTGGTAATCTTGCAAACATTATATATAGTTTATAAACCATTCACAACAACATACTTAACACTAACAAACTACATTTATTTTGAAAAAGCGATCCATGCTAGAACTCAATCGGTTGTCGGTAGAGTCATATAAAGAGACCCCAAAAACTCCTATTATTGTTATTTTAGATAATATTCGTTCTGCACTTAATGTTGGGTCTGCTTTTCGTACTAGCGATGCTTTTTTGGTTCAAGAAATAGCCCTTTGTGGTATTACTGCTCAACCTCCTCACAGAGAAATTTTAAAAACAGCTATTGGTGCCACTAAATCTGTGGCTTGGCAACATTTCGAAACGACTCAAGAGGCTGTCAATCATTATCGAGCCAAAGGGTTTCAAATTGCTGCAATCGAACAAGCAGAAGGCAGTATTCCGTTGCAGAATGTTCCAGTTCAGGCACAAGATAAAGTAGCCATTATTTTTGGCAACGAGGTAAAAGGTGTTGATCAAGAAATTATGAATATCGTTGATTGTTGCATTGAAATTCCTCAATTTGGCACCAAACACTCTTTTAATATTTCTGTTTCTATGGGAATTGTTTTATGGAGTTTAACACAAAAAATTCGCCCCGATTTAATTATTCAAGAATCGCATTAAAATATTATCTAACCTAGACTTTGGGGTTTTAGAGCAAGACAATAGAGATACAAAATCAATTAGAAAGATGTCCATATATTCTATTTTTGTAGAATAACTAAGCAAAATTAATCCTAGACCATATTTAATCTTTAGGAGATAAAATCAAGCAAGGATTTGAATACTTATATTGACAACCATTAGTTTTGCTTAGTCATTTAGTTTAATACTCCGTTGATTTTTTAGTTTTCCTACGAAAAACGTAAAAAAGCATCTTGCATTAGTTTGATTATCAATCTTTTAACACAAAAGTCAACAAAAATACATCTTACTGATAATCAACTGCGAAGCACTCATGCAATAAACTAATACGATTTTTCAACGGAGTAATGTTAGTTTGAATAATTACCAATTATACTCAAAACTGCCTATCAGCTCCATCTGCTATTTGTCTTCCTTCCCCTTCTTTTCCAAAGTCATTTTTTAATTATAACTATGAAAATCGATATTAATTTTATTAAAAACATTGTAGAAGAACAAATTCCTATTCACAAATTTCTGAATCTAAAACTCGTTGAAATTCGCAGTGGGTATGCGAAAGTTAAAGTCCCTTTTCAAGAAATGGTTTTGGGAGATATTGTTCGTAGAAGGTGGCATGGTGGCATGCTATCCACTATCATGGACTCCGTTGGCGGAATTGTTGGCATGACTCATTTGACTTCTTTTGAGGACAAAATGGCGACCATTGATTTGCGTGTAGATTACCTCAAAGGTGCCAAAGAAGAAGGCATTGTTGTAGAGGGGGAAATTGTGCGTCTAGGAAATCGGATTTTAGTAACACGAATGAAGGTTTGGAATGAAGCAGAAACCGAAGTGCTTGCAGAAGGAAAAGGTGTCTACAACTTTATCCGCATGAAAGACAAAAGCATCATAGAAGCTAATTAATATTCATAAGTTGTTTGTATTTCTAGCACATTCGTTCTTAAGTTCCAAATCATTTTATGCTCCATGCGAGCCTTACAGTTTGGAACTTAAGCATTTGAACTATTTACTTAATACAATAGTTAGCTGCACTGCTACTATTAATAAAGACCTCTCTTCTTTCCTATTCTGAAAAGATAACGGTTAACATAGCCGAGTTAGTTTGGTGCGTTTTGTTGATTTTGGCAGATATAGTAGAGCCAGAAAATATCATTTTTTCATTGTATTGAAACGACTTCGCATTATCTTTCATTGCTATCGCCCATTGCTGTAATAAACCTAATTCGTTGGGGGCTTGCTGCGATAAATTATAGAAAATTTCAGCAATATCTATTGCACAAACTTCTGGTGGTGTATTGAGCGGATACGTTCCATTTAGCAACATCCGATATTCTTGCTGCAAGACATCGCAACCTGATTGATACAGTTCAATACTCAAATTCATAGCTGGCACGGTTACCTTTTCTACAGCATCCTGACCTTTGACTTCAAAACTATGATTAGCAAATCCCTGAATATGCTCAAAGATAGCTGTTGGTGGCTTGTACTTGCATTCTTTTTTTTGATTGCCTGATGCACCACATCCAACTCCAATAAATAGTATACTTATTATTAAACTCCAGAGAATTTTATATTTCAACCTTATCATATTTTACAGTTCATCATTTGTTCCATCATTTCTTATTCCTTAACGATATTGCCACTTGAATTAGTATCAACGCCTCTTGACTGGTTGACAAAAAGATAAAAATATCCTCCTCCCAGCCCATAAGATACGTAGTCCCAATTGTCTCTTACAAAACCATCAAACACTCTAGTAAAAACTTCTTCATAGAGTAGACTCAACGCAACAACCATCACCAACGTGTCAAAAAGAGAAAAACAGAAAGAAACATTTTGCATCAAAAAACGACGTTCGACCAATAATAAACCTAGCAAAATAGGCATGCACAAAAAGCTATCTAAATAACTGTCTATTAATGGGCAATCCCAGTTCCATACTCTTTCTACAAATTGATGTCCCCCAAATAGCAAAAAACATCCCCACCAAGTTCTTTGTTTAAGTACTAACATCTACTCTTTATTACATCGCAAAAGCAACCGCTAGTATAAAACCAAAAATAGCAAAGGGTGACAAAGCTACTAATACAGCTATTCCGATCACTCGAATACTTAGTTTTAGTGCAATAACAAGAATACTATCTTCAGCATGAATAGCCGCTGCATGATTCCACCACTTGAGTGTTTTAGATATTTTCTCTAGAACCACTTGGTCCATTGAGTTTTCTGGTTTCTTTGTCATAATTCTGGTATATTTATTGGTTAATGTTTTGCTCCTCTATTTCTACGTGACCATAGGTAGTTGAAATATTCACTTGATAAACACAAAAATACACCATTTAATATTAGCGTACAGGCTTAGGTTTTTATTTAGAACAATTCTAAAATTTTATGCCAAATAATCCTTTAATGCCTCCACTGTTTTCTTTGCATTGCCAACAAAAATAGCCTCTTCAAACACAAATACAGGTCGTTTTAGAAATGTGTAGTGAGACAATAATAACTCTTTGTAGTCTTCTTCTGACAAATTCTTGTCTTTCAATCCCATTTCTTTGTATTTGGTAGCTCTTCGATTGATCAAAGATTCGTAAGACTCCGTTTGTTGTCTAAGTTCTTCCACCTGCTCTTCTGACAAGGCTTCTTTTTTTAGATCTTGTAATTCAAAATCAGTAGTATCTACTTCCGACAAAATGCGCTTGCAGGTACTACAAGTGCTCAAATAATATACTTTTTTCATTATCAATTATAATGTTTTAGTTTTCGTATTCCTAACTATTGAGAATTGCAAAACTAATAATTTACGCCAATTTAGATGTTTTATTCCTGAAATTAAATTGGTTGATATTTTACCCTCCTATTAATTCTTGACCTTTGATAAAAAATTTTAAATTGAGGAAATATTAATCTTTTGGTTAAAAAATCAATTTATGCGTCCAATTAAAAGTGCTATTCAGACAAATGCCCCAAGCTATCAAGACAATTATGAACAGATGTCCAAACTAGTCGAAGAACTTAATGGATATCTTCAAAAAAGTTTGTTTCAAGGAAAAGAAAAACACCTTCAAAAAGCTAAAAATTCAGGAAAGCTATTAGCTAGGGAACGAATAGAATTACTTCTAGATCAAGATAGTTTCTTTTTAGAATTATTGCCTTTAATTGGTCTTCAAGGAGAAGGATTTGGTCCTGGTGGAACAGCTGTGTGTGGCATAGGTTTGGTCATGGGACGTTTGTGCATGATTAATGCCAATGTGGGAAGCAATAGAGGTGGTTCGATTGATAAAGCTACCCTAGAAAAAAGCATTCGCATGAGCGAGATTGCAGTAGAAAATGGGTTACCTGTCATTAATTTGGTCGAATCTTCTGGAGCAAATCTTCCTGAACAGGAACAAATTTTTAACTATGGAGGAACCATTTTTAGAGAAATTACAAGACGTTCCCGCAAAGGCTTTCCCACGATTTCTGTAGTTTTTGGAAACAGCACCGCAGGGGGTGCCTATATTCCTGGTATGTCTGACTATACCATTATGGTCAAAAAGAAAGCAAAAGTTTTCTTAGCAGGTCCTCCGCTTGTCAAAATGGCCACTAACGAAATTACTGACGACGAGTCTCTAGGAGGGGCAGAAATGCATAGCACCATTTCAGGTGTTTCAGATTATCTAGCAGAAAACGAGCAGGATGCCATTCGATTAGCACGAGAAGTCGTAGAACAATTAAAAGCGCCTTCGGCAACAATCCCAACAAAAACAACCGTACAACCTCCTTTATACGATACCGAAGAATTGTTAGGCATTGTTCCTGCCGACATTCGAAAACCTATTGATGCAAGAGAACTTATTGCTCGTATTGTTGATGGTTCTTGCTTTTCTGAATTCAAACCCAATTATGGCACTACCTTAATTACAGGCTATGCAGAAATTCATGGGTACAAAATAGGCATTATTGCCAATAATGGGGTTATTTTATCCGAGTCAGCCAATAAAGCAACGCATTTTATACAGTTGTGCAATCGCAATAATATTCCGTTACTTTATCTTCAAAATACAACTGGATTTATGGTTGGACGAGCTTACGAAGAAGGGGGCATTATCAAAGATGGTGCAAAAATGCTTAATGCAGTTTCTAACAGTGATGTTCCAACGATTACGATTATGATTGGTGCTTCTTATGGAGCTGGTAATTATGCTATGAATGGGCGTGCTTATCAACCTAGGTTTTTATTTTCTTACCCCAACTCCAAAATTGCCGTTATGGGACCTCAACAGCTCAGTGGTGTTATGGAAATTATACAACGAGCAGCCGCCAAAAAGGCAGGGGTAGAATACAATGAAGCACAAGCTGCTCAGCTGCGACAATATATGATTCAACAAGTTGAACAATCCTCTACCGCTTGGTATTCTACCTCTCAAGGTTGGGACGATGGTGTTATAGACCCTAGGGAAACACGCAATTATCTAGCCGTTTGCTTGGCAACCATCCACAATCAACCCATCAAAGGAACAACAGATTATGGCGTCTTTAGAATGTAACCCTCTATCAATACCAAAACTGCCATTTTACAAAGCTCTCAATGTCAAAAAATTTCACAATGATACAATCTATCTTAATTGCCAATAGAGGAGAAATTGCTACTCGAATTATCAAAACATGTCGCCGTTTAGGGATTAGAAGTATTGCCGTTTATTCAGAACCTGATCAGAATTTACCTTTTGTACACGATGCTGACGAAGCCATTGCATTAGGTGGCAAATCCGCCAAAGAATCCTATTTAGTTCAAGATAAAATCATTGCTGCGGCCAAAAGAACTCAAGCCGATGCGATTCATCCTGGATTTGGTTTTTTATCAGAACAGGCTGATTTTGCGCTTCGATGCCAAAAAGAAGGGCTTATTTTTATTGGTCCTAATGCTGATGCCATCCAAAAAATGGGCTTAAAATCTACCGCAAAAGCCATCATGCAAGAGCATGGTGTTCCAACCATTCCTGGCTACCAAGGCGAGCACCAATCTCTAGACCAGTTAATTCAAGAAGCCAATCGGATTGGTTACCCCGTTCTAATCAAAGCAGTTGCTGGAGGCGGTGGCAAGGGAATGCGCATCGCTTATCAAGAAAACGAAATCAAGTCTGCTTTAATCGCTGCTCAACAAGAAGCTCAAAATAGTTTTGGCAATTCAAGCGTTCTCTTAGAACGATATTTCAAAAATGCTAGGCATATTGAATTTCAAATTTTTGGAGATCAACAGGGCAATGTCTTGCATTTATTAGAACGAGAATGTAGTATACAGCGCCGCTATCAAAAAGTCATCGAGGAAAGCCCTTCCCCTAGCTTATCGGATCAGCTTAGAACAGAAATGGGAAACGCAGCTGTTTTAGCTGCTAAAGCAATTAATTATGATAATGCTGGTACAGTAGAGTTTATCTTAACAGAAGAGCAGGAGTTCTTTTTTTTAGAGGTCAATACTCGTCTGCAAGTAGAGCATCCTGTTACGGAAATGATCACAGGGCTTGATTTGGTAGAATGGCAAATACTTGTTGCTGAAGGACAGCCTTTGCCCCTCCAACAAGAAGCTGTAAGTAGTCACGGTTATGCCATAGAATGCCGTTTGTATGCTGAAGATCCTAGTGATAACTTCTTCCCTTCTGTGGGTAAAATTTTACACTGGGAAACAGCCAATATAGATGGGGTTCGATATGAGGTTGGGGTTCAATCAGGGTCAGAAGTTGGCATCTACTATGACCCTATGCTAGCAAAAATTATTGCACATGGAGCAAATCGTTCTACCGCTATTCGAAAAATGCAATATGCCTTAAAACACTTAAAATGCCTTGGTGTGCTTACCAATCAAACCTTTCTATTAGCCTTGATGCAAAATAAGGCTGTCCAAGTAGGGGCTTATCATACTAATTTTATTGAGCAGGAATTTGACTTTCAAAAATTAGCCACTCAAGCAGCAGAAGGAGAAACGATTGCGCTCATTGCTTCCTTATTGTATCGTTGGCAACAAAGGCAACAAAAACGCACCTTAATTCCTACTTTAGCATCGGGTTGGCGTAACAACTTTTATCAACCTCAACAAGAATCCTATTTGGTAAAAGAGGTTCCTATTGTAGTTCGTTATCAATATCAAAATACAGCTTTTGATATAAACATTCAAACGAAAAACTATAATGTTAAACTCATCAGCCATACACACAAAACCTTGTCTATTGCTATTAATGGGTGGCAGCACAAGGTACACATAGAGGCATTGGATCATGATTATTATATTCATCATTTGAATTATGGTCAACTAAAAACAACCTTAATACCCCAATTCCCCATTATTGAATCAGAAAAAGCAAAAGGTGATTATTTGGCTCCCATGCCCAGCGAGGTATTAAAGATTAATGTTGAGGTTGGGCAGCAGATTCAAGAAGGGCAAACACTTATTACATTGCTTTCTATGAAAATGGAAAACACAATCGTTGCCCAAGAAAATGGTTGTATCGAGGAAATTTTAGTAACAGAAGGAAGCGCTATTGCTAAAGGGACTTTATTATTAAGAATCAAAGAACAATAAATAGTTAGTTGCGCTGCTAACTAAAAGAAAGTAAATAAAACTTATGGAAACGTCTTTTGACATTATTATTTGTGGTGCAGGACCAGCAGGAAGTACTTGTGCTTTGGCATTGGGAAACACAGGACTTAAAGTTGCATTAATTGACAAAAAGGGCTTTCCTAGAGATAAAATCTGTGGAGATGCTGTGGCACCTTATGTTCCTAATGTTTTAAATACCATTCATCCTAGTTATAAAACTTCGTTTGAAGCATTTAGGGAAAAAGAAATTGTTACAACCTTACGAGTTGTTGCGCCCAATCAAAAAAATATTGATTTAAATTTTCCTAAAGAGGGGGCTATTTCCATGCGTGTCCATTTGGACAACTTCTTATTTCAACATGCCCAGCAATTATCCAATGTCACTACTTTTATTGGCTCAGCAGTATCTAAAGTAGAGACAGACAATGACCAAGCTATCGCCGTATTAAAAAACGGTCAAGTGCTAAAAGCTCAAATCATCATAGGCTGTGATGGCGCTCAAGGGATTGTATCCAAACAACTAACTAGCAATAAAGTTGATTTGAGGCACAACTCTGCCGCTGTCCGTGCTTACTATCGAAATGTAAAAGATATTCCTAACAAGACGTTTGAACTACATTATTTAAAAGACTTGATGCCTGGCTATTTTTGGATTTTTCCTTTGCCTAATGGTTATGCTAATGTCGGCTTAGGAATGCTTTCTAAAACAGTTAGCGACAGAAAAATCAATCTCCGTAAAGAGTTAACTCGTATCATTGAGACGACGCCTTACCTAAAAAAGCGTTTTGAAGCAGCAGAATTAATTGATCCTCCCAAAGGTTATGGTCTTCCTTTGGGGTCTAGAAAAGTTACGATTTCTGGACAACGTTTTATGCTTTGTGGAGATGCTGCCTCCTTAATTGATCCGTTGTCGGGAGAAGGAATTGGACAAGCAATTATTTCTGGGCGTTACGCAGGATGGCAAGCTAAAAAATGCTTTGAACAAAAAGATTTCTCCGCTAAAAATATGAAAGCTTATAACAAAATGGTCTATGATAAGCTATGGAAAGAACATAAAATACACTACTTTACACAGCGAGCAATTGCCAATCGACCGTGGTTAATCAATAGCTTTGCAAATATCGCTTCAAAAAATACTTTCCTTATGCGTCTTTTTCAAAAGGCATTTTGGTAATACATCAATAATAACTCCAATGAAACTATTCAACACATTATGGCTAGGCATCGTTTTATTTTTCCTAGCTTGTAATCCAAGTTCCCAAAAACTACATCATTCTAAGAATCTTCCTTCTAAATCAATGGCTCAATTTCCTGAGGATTGGTTGGGCAAATATCAAGGTAATTTGGAATTATTTAATGCTCAAAAAGGGAAAACAATGGAATTGCCCATGACGGTTATTATTAGCGAAACAGATACTGTCAATCGTTGGCGATGGTATTCCAAGGCTATTTTTAATGGCAAGGAAATTATTAAAGACTATGCCCTTACTCGACATGACTCTATGCCTAAAAATCATTTTATTATGGATGAAAACAATGGTATTTTATTAGATCGCATCCTCTTAGACGATGCCTTTTATGATTATTTTGAAGTTGGCAATTTGGGTTTGTATGGGATTACAAGAAAAGTAGGGCATAACATCCACTTTGAAATTGCTTCCTTTCCTTTGTCATCCAAAACTTACTCTACTTACAAAGGGCAAGATTTTGCAGTAGATACGGTTACAAGTTTTAAGGTCATCAACACCCAAAAAGTTATCCTCAAACGGGTAAAAGAGTAAGTATATTTACTAAAATGATCGTAAACATGGCATAGTTAAAATAAACTTAAATAGGTTACTTACTACATTTTATTCATATCTTTATTAGTATAAATAATGTGTGTCTTACATCTTTGGGGCTTTAGCAAAATTTAACAACCGCACGCACCTGTTACTTGTATTCAATTCTATTAACACTTAAACCTATAACCATGAAAAAAATGTTTTATGTTGCCTTCGTTCTACTCTTCTTTTTACAGTCTAATTCATTTGCTCAAAACAAAGAAAAAGAAACAGTTATAACTACCACTGGCACCTCTGTTATTACATCGTCTAGCACAGATATGTATGGAGGAACAACTTCTCCCGAAGCCAGTAAACATTATCAAACAGCTGTTGAATATTTTAATAAAAGAGATTATGATAATGCTATTAAATACTATAACAAGGCTATAAAAAAGGATCCTAAATTTGTAGAAGCTTATGATAATGCTGCCGTCCTTTATAGAAAAAGCGGAAATACAGAAAAGGCAATAGAATACAACAAAAAATCTATTAAAATTTATCCACAAGGCCCAATGGCTCACCAAAACTTAGCTTTAATCTATTCCATACAAGGCGATTTTGATGCTGCTTTAAAAGAATATCAAACTTTAGCAGAAATTAATGAAAATGATCCTGAAAGCTATTTTGGAATGGCCAATATTTATATGAGTCAACAAAAGTTGGATTTAGCTTTAAGCAATGCAAATAAAGCTGTTGAGATTTATAAAGCGACCGATTCTCATCATTTAGCAGATGGTTACTTACTAACAGGTTATATTTATTACTATCAGAAAGATGATGAAAATGCTAAAAAGTTTCTAGGTTTTGCCAAAGAAAAAGGAGCTAAATTAGACCCAAAGCTAGAATTGCAATTTTTTGGAGATTCCAAAGAGTTAGAAAAAGAAAAGGATTTTGTTCTTGAAACCAAGGCAGATTACTTACGCTATGAAAATGATTTTATTAGTGGAGTGGTTTATTTAATGGAAACTCCTCCTAACGAAAATAAAGAGCAACGAAAAGCACTTGAGAAATTCTTGATTGAATGGGTTATTGGCAGTCCTACTGTATCCGTAGAAATTTCTGAAACCATCTCTCCTTACATTAAGGAAGCACCAGAATACTTGATTATCTTTTTAGGTGGTGCTTCGGTTTACCAAATTAAAACAAGAGATTTAGACGACAAATACAAAAGCTATATAGCAGGTACAGAATTGGTCATTGCTTTTTACGAGAAGAATAAGAAAATTTTAGGCAAGAATAGGGCAATTGAAAAATTAATCAAATTACAACAAAAAGACAAACTTGCTGACTTCATCAAAGAAAAAAGCCCACAGTAATTTATTTATCAAGCAATTAGTAAGTAGAACTATTTAATACCGTTCTACTTACTAATTACCTATTGATGGTTTGCAATCCATTGAAGGATTATTAACCTACCTCTTGCCCACAAAATAAAATTTGATGCTCCCAATTTACAACCTTCAGCTCTGCATCAAAAATGAATTTTTCCTGTTCTGCATGTCTTCCATCCGTGCTTTCTCTAGACAACGCTAGCACAAACCCTTCCTTCTCCTTTCTCCAAATCAAGCGTTCATTGCGTAGAGTATCCTCCTGAATAGCAGGCGCATTCATTACAAAATCTAACAACCAAGTACAATTCAAACTTCCTGTACTATCCAAAGAGGTTTTTGAAATATTTTGCTCAGGAAAGTCAGCTTGAAAGATTTCTTTTTCAACCTCAACCAAGGTGCCATTAGAAGACAACTGCCCCAAATACTGGAACTTATATTCTGTCAATTTTTTGCCAACTAAGTCACTAACACTAGCTGGTGTAACAGGCGTTTGCACTTCCTTCCATTCCAAAAAAATGGACTCTTGAGGCAACTCAGCAGCAAAATCTATAATTTTTAAGTTATGATGTTTTTGTAGGGCGTCAAATAAATCTAATTTCCCTGTGCACCATACCTTTTGTTCTGCTAATCGTTGTGAGGATAATAGTAATTCCGTCATTGGTAGAAATTGAGTGTAAAATAATAGTACTTCGTGACTTTTTTGTCAAAAACTTAAAAGGCACCTTTGCATCAGCCTGATTATTAATTATTTAACAAACCAAACAATAAAAAAACATACTCTATTGATAATCAACTGCAAGGCACTCATGCGATACCACTCAGCAGCAATGCAGCTAACTAAAAGCGCAGCGCTCACGAAGTACCACGTAGAGCTGTGCGAGCTCACGACCGTAGGGAGTAACAAAGCTAAACCAATATGATTTTTCCACGAAGTAATGAAATAAAGAATAATACGTTTTGTAAGTTACAAAAAACAAAAAGATAAATCAAGTATTTTTTAAATTAAGACTTTTCTTTAATCTACTGCTTCTTCAATAAGCACACTATATTGTAAATACTTCATTTCTAATATTTCAATCCATTTCATAACAGTTTTTCTATCCTACTCTCCTATCAACAAATTACAGCCTCTCAAATCACTGGCATCAAAACGCCCCAACACACGAAAGGTTCCATCCTCATAACACCTTCCTAAATCATCAGTCGCAATAAAACTACAACTGTCAATATTTGCCAAATCTATTATATTGATTCCCCCTGTTTTTTGAGTTGAAAGAATATGAAAAGGATCTGTAGTTTCTCGAATCAAAACCCGCATGGTTGGACTTGGTTGAAATATCCCCCCTCCTTTTGAATAGGCTTGTGATAACAACTCTGTCATACCATACTCCGAATGAATGGCATCTAACTCAAAAGCTCTTTTTAGAATCTCATGAATGGTATCTTTTGTCATTTCAGCTCGTTTCCCTTTCATACCCCCCGTCTCCATAACAACAACGTTTTTTAGAGCTTGAGGATAATCCTTGGCTAAATCCAATAAGGCATAAGTCACTCCTAATAATAGGACACGTTGGTTTTTTATTTGGCAAGCACCCAACACCTCCATCAATTCATCCGTATTATATAGAAAGAAACCACTAGAAGGATGTTGAGAACGTTGAATAAATTGTTCTGCCATAAAAACCAGTGAAGAACCTTGTCGTTCTAAATACGAAGGCAATAGAGCTAAAACGACATAATCCTCTAATGCTCCATAAACTTGCTCAAAGGCTTTGAAAGCACATTGATTGTACCAATCCAAAGAGCGAACATAATGCTTGGAAGGATTCTGCAAAGTTGTTCCACTACTTGTAAATGTAGCTTCAGGTAGCCATTCTTTTGTTTTAATCGTATGATATTTAAAAAACTGAATAGGAAGGAATGGAATTTGCTGCATTTTTGTAACTGCTTCGACCGAAAGCCCTAGCAAATTTATGAATTCTTGGTAAAGTGGATTATTTTGGACTTGATAACGAAAAACGGCCAATGCAGTGGACTCAAAAGTAGCATCTGTTACGTTATCTATATGTAATTTTAAAGTATTATAAACTGTATCCATTATTTTTTTTAATTCTATCAACCCTCATCAAACAAAAATTATACTGTTCTAGTTTTATTTTAAGAACTGCATATTGATGAGACGAGAGCTTAATACTAAAAGTATGCGTCTAAAAATAACATCTTTTCTGTTCCTTGTAACTATTCTTTACTTTTTTTCTTGTGGCGAAAAACCATCGAATACACCTTTTGTTGAATTTGTTAGTGTTTCTAAAAACTATATGGTTCAAGGAGGCGTTGATTCATTGTATTTGAAATTTAAGTTTACAGATGGTGATGGAAATATTGGAAGCGATACCAGTGACAATATCTTTGTTTCTGATTCAAGAACAGGTGCCGTTATTGCTTCTTATAAATTGCCTAACTATACAGGTAACAATACGAATAATACGAGCCGAACAGGAGAAATTACACTTATTATCTATTCTCAATGTTGTATTTATGACAATGGAACGTCTTGTCAACCTAGCACAGCAGAACCAACTAAAAACATGCGTTACGAAGTGCAAGTAGTTGACCAAACAGGCAATTATAGCAATATTATGCAAACCGATGAAATTGTTCTAGAGTGCAATTAGAAATAGTTGGATTCAAATCAGTTCTTAAGAAAAGAAAAATTAATTCATATGAAGAAAATAATTGGAATCAGCCTATTAATTTTTAGTTGTTATTGCTGGATGTCCTGCGACAAGCCCCCCATCTATAACGATACCCCAAGTATTAGCTGGGCATCTTTTTCTGTCGATACCGTCCAACAATTGACAGGAACCGTTGTCTTTAAATTTGATTTTACCGACGGAGATGGAGATTTGGGACAAGATGGAGATACTGCCAATCATATTATTATTGTAGATACCCGTCGAACACCTAATGATACTTCATTTTACAAAATTCCAACCATCGAACAACAAGGCATAGTTAGTGGCATATCTGGACAACTAGAGGTTACTGTATCTCAAATTTGTGGCATCGATCAAAATAACCCGTTGATTCTCTGTCAACCACAACCCAATTATTACGATCCTATCGTATATAAGATTCGAATCAAAGATAATGCAGGGCGTTGGAGCAATGAAATCACGACAGATACACTCTATGTTAAGTGCTTTTAGACAACGTGCCTTTGCAAAATCAAAGGATTATGCAAAATATTTTAGATGATTTCAAAGAAGATTTGGGACGAAAACAACGTACATTTTATTGGGTTGTTTATACTATCCTAATCATTGGCGTTCTTGTTGGTGCTTCGTATTTACAATCAAGAGATATCCTTCAATCTACCCCTGCTTTGGAGACACCATCTGGACAATGCATTACTTGTTTCCTATTTATTGCAACCATTTATTGTTTTCGAGTTACAGTAAAAAGTAGTTGGTTTATTTCTATGATTATGGGAAGCCTACTTTTAGTTATTTGTTTTACTTTTGCGTTACAACTCGTTGTCTCTATTGTTGGGCGGACGTCTTCAATTGTTCTTACTTGGTTTTTTATTTCCGTTTGTTATACTTTTTTATCAACAATGACAATGAAAATAGTAGCTCAGAAGTGGAACCGATAAAAGTGATGACCACGAAGTAGCAACATAGCTAACTTATTATTATACCAATACTCAAGTTTAAATTCATGGACTCTCTTTCTCAGGCGCTGCTAGGCGCCTCGACTTTTGCTGTTGTCAAAGACAAGTATATTGGAAAAAAATCTCTTGTTATAGGTGCCTTGGCAGGTACATTGCCTGATTTAGATGTTTTCTTAGCTCCTTTTTTTAATGAGGTTGCTTTTATCACCGTCCATAGGAGTATCTCTCACTCCTTAGGCTTTGCTATTTTAGCAAGTTTTGGGCTAGCCTTTTTGGCTCACAAATGGACCAAACAGCGCTATCGGTATAAAGATTGGGCATTAGCCTTTTTTCTAGCCATTTTTACCCACTCTTTATTAGATTGGTGTACCACTTATGGCACCAAAATTTTAGCTCCATTTAATGGGCATTTGTTTTCTCTTAACAACATTCACATCATTGAACCTATTTATACCTCTATTTTATTAATAGGCGTCCTCCTACTTTTGCTAAAAAAATCCATACCGCCCATCAGAAGAGAAAAAATTCTTCGGTTTACCCTTTCCTTGTCTACCTTTTATTTGTGTTGGACTTTTGTATCCAAAGGAATTGCTAATCAAAAGTTTTTGACTCAGCTAGAAAAGCAAAATATCCACTATGAAAAAATGATGATTAGCCCAACCCCTCTAAATTCTTTTTTGTGGAATGGTATTATAAAAACCAATAAAGGATATTATTTTGGTTCTTATTCTCTATTCGATTCTAGAGAAAACATCGAACTTCAATTTGTCGAAAGTCACAATGAGTTGTTGCCTCAAATTAAGCGCTTTAAAAAAGGGCGACAATATCTTGAATTCACACAAGACTTTCCTCTTATAACAATCGAAAATGAGGTTACTAAAATTTATGCCATCAAGTTTGGTCCTATTAATTATTTTGGAGCACCAGAATTTGTATATCCGCTGTCTCTTAACTTAGATGAAAACGATGATGCTAACTTTAAAATTGACCATTCGTCTAAACAAAGAGGTCCTATCAAAAATTACAAGAAACTCTTCAAAAGAATTAAAGGAATTTGAGTCTAACGCTTTTGTTACTGACAATAATGCACTTTAACATAAAATCGAGCATCTAAACCTCCTAAGGCGTGCGCCACCGTTGGCGTCAATACAATAATAGACTTTTGGGTAAAGGAATTTTCGGGTTTTGCAGCAACTACTTTTGCATACAATTCTCGGTTTGTCATAGGATTTTCTATTCGAACAATACCATTTTTGGGCACGTAAGAACACATCACGTATAATTTATTCTTGGCAGATAATTCCATTGCTTTATCCCAACAAGCCGTTCCTTGGAGCGTTTTTTCATTCTTGCCATTGAATACCGCTTCGTAACGGTATTTATTTTTTTGGCTCTCTTCGCCCAAAATGCCAGGTAATCCCGTAAAGTTTTTTAACGAATCTGGAATGCCGTTTTTATCAATCCAGCCAATGTGCAACACTTGATTACTGCTTATATTTTCAGAAAGCAACTGATTTCTAGACATTAAGATTTCGGTCGGCAATCGAAAATAGACTTTAGAAATGCGATACATGGTTTCTGAGGGGCGTACCTTATAAAATATAGGAATATAAGCTGTAGCATCAAAGTTGGTTTCCTGAAAACGTTTGATGGCTTTGCTTAGAATAGGAATCCTTAATTTTTCACCTACTTTCAAATCATTGGTATTGCTTATATTAGGATTGCTATAATAAATATCTGACAAATCTACTCCATAAAACTTTTTGATAGAATAAAGCGTTTGCCCCGCACGAATGGTGTGTAACAAATATTTTTGTCCATTAGAAATTTCTACAAAAAGAGAATCTGTAGCCCCCATTGTCCAATTGGGTTGATATTTTTTAATCCCCAATTGATCCATTTCGAACTCTGCAAAACCATCGGTTTGTGCTTGCAGCAAAAATGAACAAAAAACAAAAAAGAAGACATTAAAGTAAAACTTAAACGGCATTGGTTGGTTGGTTTTTAGGAAAAAAAAGTTCGTTGGTTAATATACAATTTTGCAACATCAAAAATACGCTATTTTTAGGAAAAAAAAATCATTTATTTTCATTACCAATTATGGTTATTCTATTTTGATGCCAGACTATTGGTTTCTTCTAAAAATTTCAGTTTCTATTCGCTCTTCCTCTTTATCTACAACAATTCAGATTGTTTTCAAGGGCTTTTTTTGGGGTATAATTTTCCCCAACAATAAGTCATTAAGATTATTAATAAATTTCTATTCAAAATAAGAGCAATTGCACCTTAAGATAATTTAGAAACGTACAACTTCAAAGCATAAAAAGAAAAAACCGTTGACAAACATTCGTATAATTCACAAAAAATGACGAAATTTGCACCACTTTTATTCAATTGTAACAAAAACAATGAGTAGTAGGTTCACAGAAACAACCCCACTCTTTTGAGTTGATAAAAACCATTAAGTAGCGTTCTTTCTACACTTACTATTTACCATTAAAAGACAACTTTCAATAGTTTTAACCATGGACGTAAAAACGTTAGAAACACAGTTCGAATCTCACCTAAGTACTTGGCGTGAAGATGAAAAAGCAGCTTTAGAATTATTAAAAATCGTAGGAGATTTACGATTTGATCGCTCTATCGAAGTCATTCTTTTCCGTCGTGACATTTATGATTCTCGACCAACAGAGGTTATGAACGATCATCTTTTTGCAAAAAATTACTCTAAACAACCTATTACGGTTCAAATGAGTGTAAAAATTGCAAAAGCCATTGCAAAGCTTGACTTAGCTCCTTCTCGTATTGACTTGGGCAAGTTAGCAACTCAATGGCTAAGTTCAGAAGAAAGCTGGGACAACATTGATCATTTTGTAGCTGAAGAATTGTCAGACTTTATTGGCAAAGATGCTAAAGAAGCAAAAGTTATTACACCAAGAGATGTTGTGTTGTATGGTTTTGGTCGTATTGGTCGTTTGGCTGCTCGTTGTTTGATTGAAATGATGGGACGTGGCGAACAATTGCGCTTAAAAGCAATCGTTTTGCGTCAAAAAAACAAAAAAAATCCACACGAAGAGTTACTAAAACGTGCCTCTCTATTGCGTAAAGATTCTATTCATGGCAAATTCCGTGGAACCATCAGCGTAGATGAGGAAAATAATCAGTTGATTGTAAACAGTTGTCGTGTACAGATTATTTTTGCCAATAGTCCAGAAGATGTTGATTATACAGAGTACAGCATCAAAGACGCTATTTTGATTGATAATACAGGGGCTTGGAGAGACAAAGAAGGTCTAAGCCGTCACTTGCGTCCTGGTATCAAGCAAGTTTTGTTTACCGCTCCTGGCAAAGGTATTAAGAACATCGTTCACGGTATCAACCAAAAAGATCTTAACTTCCAAGAAGATACTGTTTTCTGTGCTGCTTCTTGTACCACCAATGCAATTGCGCCTGTATTAAAAGTATTACACGATAAATTAGGCATCAACAATGGTCACTTAGAAACCATACATGCCTATACCAATGCTCAAAACTTATTGGATAATTATAATTCAAAAGAAAGACGTGGTTCTGCGGCCGCTCTTAATATGGTAATTACGTCTACGGGTGCAGCAAGTGCTGTTAGTAAAGTAATTCCAGAACTAGAAGGCAAACTAACAGGTTCTGCTATCCGTGTTCCTACTCCAGATGGTTCTTTGGCTGTAATGACATTAAATGTTGAAAAAGAAACTACTGTTGAGGAAATCAACGAAATGATGCGCCAAGCCTCTCTACATGGCAACTTGGTAGAGCAAATCAAATATTCTATTTCTAAAGAATTTGTTTCTTCGGATGTTATCGGAGCGCCTGCTGCTTCTGTTTTTGATGCTCCATCCACCAAAGTTGGCAATAATGGTAAAACAATTACTGTTTATGTTTGGTATGACAATGAATATGGTTATACTCGTCAAGTATTGCGTCTTGCCAAATATGCGGCACAAGTAAGACGTTACCGTTATTACTAGAAACTGCAACAATCGTTTTTGGCTCTGCCAACGATTGACAAAATAATGTTATAGGTTATTATCAATCTATAATGGTTGTGTTGTTAAAAGCTCTCTGATTTATTCAGAGGGCTTTTTTGTTCTTCGAAACCCAAACACACCCCAAACACCCAACAAAAGCAACAAAAAGCTACCTATTGCATATCCAATCACCTGTGACTTATGAGCGACACTAATCGGTTTGTAATCTCCTAATTGTACAAATGCCGCCCAAAAAGCAGGATGGCTTAATACGCCTGATGCATCGGCTAAGTAAACTTGTTTTGCTTTTTGCAAAGCCTCATCTTTGGGCAATCCTTTTTGAAGATTTTCATAAAACAACTTCGTAATAAAAATACTAGAATAATCGTTAATCTTCCAAAGTGTCATCACAACACTAGGTGCACCAGCATACATAAAGCTTCTGCCTAAACTAACAACTCCTTCCCCATGTTGGTACTTCCCAAAACCTGTTTCACAAGCAGAAAGCACCACTAGATTTGCTTGTAAATTTAATTGTTTAATTTCATTCGAGTGCAAAAAATTATCCTCCAAGCCACTTTCATCCTCTGTAAATGCCAAACTAGAAAACTCAGGATTTTGGTCATCTACAATACCATGCATTGCTAAATGCAAAATTCCATATTGAGACGCTTCTTGCTTAAATCGATGTTCATTAGCAGCATTACCAGTATAAAAAGCTCCTCCAAAATAGTCTTGTAGGACGTTCACCTCTTCTACTGTTCCAGGAATTGCTGCCAATCCCTTGCGCAATTGGTACATTCTATTGTTCTTGATAGAATCTACCAGTTTAACGTTTGTTTGATTATAAACGGCTGCCATTGCCAGTACATCATAATTGTTCGTACTAGAATGAGTGGTCAATTGGTGTCTCCACATCATCGCCGAATAATTGTAGGATACCGTATACTGATGTAACAAATAAGGCAGTTGATTAAATTGCATATTTTGCTTGTGATCAAAAGTAGACTGAGTAGTTAATAATGCCTCAAAAGCTATAAAATTAAGTGTTCCATCTGGCACAATAACCAAACGCTTCATTCCTTCAGGAATTAGAGTATCAACATACTTTTTGTAGAAGGGATAAGCATAGCCGATGTATTCAGAATACGCAGCTGTTGGGTTGTTAACAGCAATAGCAGCATTAGACATTGAAGCTCTAAAGTTCTCTAAATCTTTATTGTAATTTTTTTCTCTTGCCCAAGTACGATACTCAATATTGTCTTTGGTAATACTAAAACCAATAATATGATCATAGCCTTCAAAGTATTCCAAAATACACGTTTCTTGGGATAGCTTTTCTTGAATTTTTTCCAAAGAGATCGAAGTCTTAGAATACTTTAATTCATAATACTTAGGATATTCTTTTTCTAATTGATACTTCAAGGCATCTTGCTTTTGGCGCGACTCAAACAAGTGTTTTTTACTAAGCTGTATTTCTTCCTTATCTTTTGATTGTTCAGCCAAATACAACGCTTGTTGATGCATGGATATTTGTTGAGACAAGAATGCTTCTTGTTGAATCAATGTATCGGGAACGCCACCAAAAGATAGGGCATTTTCTTCCTTCAAAGCATCCTCCAACAAAACAGATTTACTTTGTTCGGCAAATTCAAAGGCTTTGATCAGATAGGCTTTGTCTTTATGTTTTTCATATAGTTTCAGATAAGTGGCAATAGCTTGTTCGTAGGTAAAATAAGCTGTTTCTAACAAAGACCGCTTAGAACTCTCTCGATCAAAGGAGTTGCGAACTTCTTCAAAACATTCGACGGTCAATTCTACTAATTCTTGTAAACTCTCTCCGTGCTTATCCCACAAATTATTTTTATGGACATACTGATAATAACTATATAATTTATCCGCTAAATTATCCACGATGCTATTTTTGTATGGAATATCTGCTAGACTAGGATGTTTTGTAAAGTCTGCTGCTTCCCAATTCGGCAAATGCGCTACAATAGATTGATGAAAATAGTGGGTTGCCAATCGGTAATCTTCCATAGCTTTGGCGATTTTCCCCAAATTCCAATAAGCCGACCCCAAAGGAGCATTTTCCTTTCGATACGCAACAATGGATTTTTCATGCGCCTCAATGGATTTTTGATAAGCCTTGGTATGCTCGTATAAAAATCCCCAAGTCGCCCATGTCCAAGAACATTTCAAATCAGATTCAGCAGGAAATTCAGCGATTTTGTGCAAATATTGTTCTGCTTTTGCATATTGATTCAACTTAATATAAGACGTTGCCATAGAACGATAAATATCAACATACAATTCTTTTACATAATCGGTTTGAGGATTAATCTTATCAAGCTCTTGTATGCTTTGCGTATAATGATAAATAGCCTGTTCGTCTTTGGCTTGTGTAATATAAGCTCCTCCTATACTTTGTTTGCATTCCGCAATCGTCAAATGCATTCTTAGGGGAATATAAGTCAAAGCGTTCTCAAAGTATTCAATGGCTTTATCCTCTTCTTGTTTATAGGTATAAATCTCCCCAATTTTTGTCAACGTATTCGAATAATGCAAAGAGTCCATTTTCTTTTGACTTCTCAAATCTTCCAAGGCATGATTATAAGCCTCCAAACAAGCCGTTTCATTATCATTTTCATATAACTCTACAATCCCTATATTATCATAATTATAATACATATAATAAGGGTAGAGTCGATACAAATGCTTGTCTTTTTCTGGTTGGCGCATTGTATTTTTTTGTACTAAATCAATCGACTTTTGCGCCAATTCACCACATTTTTCAGCATCCCAAGTACAGTAAGCATAGGTGCTTGCCATATAACTTGCCGCTGCTGCCTCATAGTCCCAATTGGGATACTTTTTGAGGTGTATGTCCAACAACTTATAAATCTCTTCAGCACGTTCAAGATCATCATCAATCCAAGTCTTTTGCAAAATCCCCAAATACAGAATCGCCTTCAATTCAGGGTATTGATCTAGGTGATTGGTAATTTCTTTCTCAGCAATTTGATAACGTTTTAAGAAAGCTGCATCATCAAAATCAGTGTCTATGGCCATCCACAGGATTTTATCGTACAACCTTAATGCCTCCAACACCATTCCTTTTTCTTTATACAATTTTTGCGCTTCTTGTAAACTCTCAATAGCACTTGCATAGGCTGCTGTGCAGCGTTGATTTTCTGCTTTATTCAACAATACTTGAATATCATTAGGAATTGATTGTCCATCGGGCAAGGTATAAGATAGACACATGAATAGACTGGCGATACTCAAACAGAGGCGCAGGGGTGCTTTTAGTCTGTGGTAATTCATTAGGGACGTTTTAAATTAACTAAACAAGCATTCAATAAACTAATAATGTGCCAATCTCCTTTGTTGTTACCCATCCGATACGACTTTATTCGTCGCTGCACAACTATTCTATCGTTCGTTTAAGTAATTGTCTAAAAGTTCTCGCACTAAAATTCTTATCGCAAGTTTTCTTTTAATTAGTGTATTAAGTTACTAAAATAATACCTGAATAAGTTCACTTTTTGAAATTTATATCGATTCGTTGGGTCAAGAATTTTATTTTTTTATTTAAAATACTCTATCCTAATATTTTTTTTGAGATGCCAATTTTTCAAAAAAAGAACTATAGGGAATTTGATAAAACTAAAAAAGGCAATCTTGTAAGATTGCCTAGATTAAACGTTATCCTAAAAGTGCTCTGTTATGCACCGAATTTTTCATGTTCCCCAATTTCTGGACGCTCATCCAACAAATTGGCTTTAACCAGCTCAAATAGTTGAACTACTTTACTTTCATCTGCATTCCAATGTTCTCCTTTGTAAATTTTTACGACCAACATGGCAACTTCTCCATCTTGCCTTCCATTCGGAAACCAAGCCGAAACACCTTTGTTCCAATATTGATTGATTAAATCTTTATCTTGGGTTACCTCCGCTTTACCTGACAAAGAGACATAGACTTGATTCTTCGGATCTGAAAAAGTAATACAGACCTCTTTTTTTTCTTCTTTCACTTCATATACCTTTGCCGCTGATTTGGCAGTAAAAAAGTATAAGGTGCCATCGTAAGCATCTTGAACCAACGACATAGGTCTTGCACGCAAAGAATCTTTTGTATCATTCTCTTGTGTGGTTAACATACCAATTTTAATATCTTTAATAAGATTCCATATAAGGGCTTTATGCTCTGGACTAGACATATTATTTTGTATTTTTTTGATTAGATAATTGATTTGAAAGAGACTCGCTCGTGTGGTGGTAGTTAAGAAGTAAAAATAAGGAATTAGATACCTTATACTTTTTATATATCTTACATCAAAGGAGATACAAAGCAGTAGATTATAAGTGATATTGCATCACAATGCTTTTAAGTACACCTTCAAAATCTGCATGACAAAACAGTTATGTTCTCATATGATTTCATCTATCTACACACACATAATGTGCTATAAGATCATGCACTTTTTAGTCTCTTGAGTCAACGTTTTAATATTATTTTGACTACACTAATAAAACAACTTCTGGGGCTTATTGTTCATTCAAATTAGACAAATTCTTATGTTTATTTTGAAAAATTTAATTCTTAGGCAAGAAAAAACATTCTTATTCAAATGCTAATTTAACGTAACAATAGTTTACTGAAACCACGAAGTAGCACCGCAGGTAACTAAAAGCAAAGCACTCACGCAGCTAAACTTATACAAATGCTCTTTTTTGTCTTTTTGGTAACTAAGCTTGCCGAGTAGGCTTGTGCTAATAGCACAAAAGCCCAAGGTCATGAGCGTAGCGCACTACCACGAAGTAGCACCGCAGGTAACTAAGCGAAGCGATCTCATAAAATAATCAACGAACGACTAACGCAATATATCCTCCAATAAAAGTCCATGATTGAATCCCATAAGAATCCCAAAAAATAAAAGAGGCATTATTTCAAACTAATGATTAGAAGCTTCCCTCTTCCGAAAATTCTCTATAGCAACCTCAAACGCTTGTACATAATCCGTTGGGTCAGGTCGATACCCCATTGGTTCTGTCAATAATTCTCCTTCCCAAGTCATTAAAGCCATATAAGGCTGACTCATTACTCCAAACATTATTTCTTGCAAATAAGCATTGTAATTTCCTACTGTACGTAGTTCTTTAACTCCTGTTGCTGTTTCTACTTCTTCCTTAGGAATCCGTTGTCGATCATCAACATATAAAATAATTGGAACAAAATCATTGGTCAAATAATTAACAATAGCACGTTGCTGAATTACAACATCAGGAAAATATCGCATTCGGCTGCCAAAACCTGTAAAAGCCAAAAATACAGGCTTATTTTGTCGTTGCGCGCAAGCAATACCTGCATCATAATCAACAAAAGCACTTAAACTTGACAAAAATGATAGCTTATTGTCTGAAGTAGAGTATTCATAATGAGTAGCTTCACTAAACTCACACACTGGAATTCGATTTTTTGAGGTGCAAGCTTGCAAAGCTACTACCAAAATACTGCTTAAAAAGATGCTCAAAGAATGGATATACATAAGAGATTGGAAGAGGTTAACGTTTGATATAAAACGACAATTTTTAAGTCATAAAAACAAGGAGTTTAGACACAGTTTATAATAAAAATAAAAAACTCCCTACTTTTGAAGAAATTTTATTCGTTTCCTTAAACTTTACTTCGCGGGAACCACGAAGTAGCAGTGAACAGAGCTAAATCGTATCCGTTCACTTTATGAGCGCTGCTCAGTTGATTATCAACGGAACACACCATCACCATTTAAGGAACTGATAATCAAACTATGCAAAGATACTTTTTTAATTTTTTGTAAAGTACTACTTAAATATACCTTAACAAAACACAATACAACAATGCACAAAATACGAATCATATCTTTATCTATTATTTGCTCTATTGCATTTATTCCTTCTTCTAAAGCTCAGCTAAATTTATACTCAGGTCAAAATGCGCTCCGCAGCAATACCACTGGTGTTCATAATACTGCTACTGGAAATGATTGCTTGCGCAACAACTCTTCTGGCAGCTACAACACAGCCTACGGCATGGGAACAATGTATAGCAATCGAGAAGGGAAAAGCAATACCTCTATTGGTTATCAATCGCTATATAGAAATACTTCTGGTACAGAAAATGTTGCTGTAGGCGCCAATGCACTCAACAGCAACAGCACTGGAAATTACAACACAAGCCTAGGTACCTTTTCTTTGGGCTTTAATAGAAATGGGATGAACAATACCGCAGCAGGCTATCATGCACTCATGAGCAATACATCTGCTTCAGCCAACACGGCCTTTGGAGCTTATGCCCTACAAAGCAATACTACTGGAGAAAACAATGTAGCTTTGGGGTATTACTCCTTGTATAATAATAGTCTAGGTAGCAGTAATGTAGCTTTAGGTACCAATACATTGGGTAATAACACTTCTGGGAATGAAAATGTAGCGAGTGGTCACCACTCTATGATGAGAAATACGACAGGAAGTTACAATATAGCAATGGGAAGCAATTCTTTACACAACAACCTAAATGGTACTAAAAATATTGCCATAGGCTATTCTAGCATGTATAAAAATGTCTCTGGGCTAAACAATACTGCTATTGGGGCTACAAGCATGGAAAATAACTCTTCGGGTGACCACAATACAGCACTTGGGTTCCAAAGTATGAAAGACAATAAAACGGGCAACGAAAATGTTGCTATAGGATATGATGCCTTACTTAGAAATACTGCTGGCAATAAAAATACAGCAGTAGGATACAATGCTTATGGACGTGGTTTTGCTTATGGAAATTCGACAGCTATTGGTGCCAATGCACATGTTTCAGCAAGTAATCAAATGCGTTTTGGAGATGAAAAAGTCACAAGCATTGGTGGGCAAGTTTCTTGGTCCAAATTATCAGACAAACGTTTTAAGACCAATGTTCAAGCCAATGTTCCTGGTTTAGATTTTATCAACTTGTTAGAACCCGTTACATATTATGTAGATGCACAAAAATTGCGTGACTACCAAGGCGTGGAAGAATGCGCCCCTTCTGACAATAACTGGATCCTCGAAACAGGTTTCTTAGCACAAGACGTAGAACAAGCTGCTCTGTCTTTGAATTTTGAATTTAGTGGTGTTGACAAGCCAGAGTCCAACGAAGATTACTATGGATTGCGATATGCAGATTTTACCGTACCTTTGGTTAAAGCAGTTCAAGAATTATCACAAGAAAACAAGGCTCTGAAAGCTAAAATTCAACTACTGGAACAAGATCATAAACGTCTGGCTACCCTAGAACAGGAAATCGAAGAAATAAAAACATTATTAAATACCAATGCGCAAATAGACTAAGTTATGACGACAAAAGAAATTCATCAAGGTGTTGGATTATTAATTAGCAATTCAAATCAGACAAAATTTTTTGTACAGATAAAAGATGACCAATATCCTCATGAAGCTTGGCGTGGCGCTTGTGCCTTTTGGGGGGGAGCCATCGAACCTGAAGACAAAGAAGAATTAATCGCTGTGGAACGAGAGCTAGAAGAAGAAATTCCAGAAGCGGCTGTCTTATTAAAAAAAGTACCCAAACAAAAAATAAAACGTTATTGGATTGATAACAAAACCGTTGTACAGGCTTTTTGGCTAACAGTATTTGAAGCTGTTGTTTCGGATGCTCAGTTGCAACAAATTTCCCAAACAGAGGTCTTAGAAGGTCGAGGTTTGTTAATTTCTAAAGAAGATTTATTACAAAGAAAATGGATTTGGGGCATGGATTTTATCCTCAAAGAATATTTAGAACACAAAGAGAATGTTTAATTTTGTAGGCAGACACATACTAAAATTGGTCTGATTTTAGTTTTATACAAAGAAGTTTGTGTCTATCAAGTAGACTTTTCACGAAGTAAAGTTTGAAAAAATCTAAATATTAAAGTATGCTCTTAGCCTGATTACCTTTAAAACAAAATCCGTATTACTATTTGTCTTAGTAGTTCGTTGATTTTTTTACTTTTTCACCAAAAAGATAAAAAAGAACATTCATATTAGTTTGATAATCAAAATTTTACCATAGAATGCATTGAAATTATAATTCATTGATTATCAACTGCGCAGCACTCACGAAGTAAACTAATAAAGTTTACTTCGTGAGCGCTTTGCTTTTAGTTAGCTTTGTTGTCTAGAATCAAAATTCAATCAATTTATTAAGCTCCTTCACTCATTGGTTTAAATTTAATTTTTATGAAAAAATATTTGTTATTGCTGTTTAGTGTCGCCTGCTGTTGTTCAACTTATGCAGCAGATGTAGATACAACATTTATTGTGGAAGCTGAAGCTGCTATGAGTAGCTTAATGGAGGATATCTTGACCAACAAAGACCTAAAAGTACGTCAAGAAGCATCCGAAGAGCTCGAAGCGTTATTAGAAAAAACCTTAACGCAAAGTGGTTCTTTTGAGCATGATTTTTCGGAGCTAAAAGGCATCTCGCTTGTTCAACCTGAAGATAAAACAGTACGAATATTTACTTGGCAATTATACATCGACAAAGATCATTATCAGTATCGTGGTTTTATACAAACCAAAGAAGGTAAAGTCTATCGCTTACAAGACAAATCCGACGATATGCGTACCGTAGAATTTAGTATTCACAAGCCAGAAAATTGGTATGGTGCCTTGTATTATAATATAAAAGCATTCAAATCGGAAGGACAGACAATGTATTTATTGTTTGGATATGATGCGTTTGATTTTTACAATCGAAGAAAATTATTGGATGTACTCTATTTTGATAACTCAGGTAGACCTCGTTTTGGAAAAACAGTCTTAGAAATGAAAGACGGTTCTGGTAGAATGCGAAAAGTAAAGCGTTTTGTTATGGAGTATTCGGCTAGTGTTAATGTTAGTCTCAACTATTCTGAAGAGCAGGACATGATTATTTACGATCACCTCATCTATGGTTCTCCTATCAAAAGTGCAGGTCCTTCTAATGTTCCAGACGGCAGCTATTCTGGGATGAAATTGAGCAAAGATGGTACTTGGAAATATGTTGACAAGGTACACAAAGACGATCCTGCCAATATTTTGGTAGACGCAACAAGTTATGAGCGTATTATTCAAAATGAGAAAGAAAAACCTAAACGAAGAAAAAAAGATTTATTTGGTCGAAGTAAATAAATCTTCTTTCCAAGATAGCTCTTTCGAGTAGTTCGTTTTTTAAACAAAAATAGGATTAATCTATACGTGGATTAATCTTATTTTTTTGCTATTTTAGCAGCCATTTTAGTAACATCTATCTTTAATCTATGTACACACTGTGGTTGATGCCTGACAAAGCTGCTTATCAAAAATTAAGCAAACTAATTGTAGATTTAAGTACAACACACGACACACCGACCTTTGAACCTCACGTGACCCTGCTAAGTGGTATCACTGACGAAATTTCTATTGCCATCCAAAAGACAGAAGAACTTGCCAATAGTCTCATTCCTGTTTCTGCCACCTTAACCCGCATTGAATTTTTGGAAGTTTACTATCGGTGTTTGTTTTTTTGCACCAATGACAGTGAAGATTTGATGGAAGCTAGAACTTTGGCAGAAGAAATTTTTGAACACACTCAAATTACCCCCTTTATTCCACATGTAAGTTTTCTTTATGGTTCTTTGCCTATTTTTCAAAAAGAAGCCATTATTGGTGCATTGGGCGATAGTTTTTTTATGGATTTTAGAATGCCAAAACTCCGCTTGGTCAAAACACAACGAACACCAGAGCATTGGGAATTGATGGCAGAGTTCGAGTTGTAACCTTCCCTGTAACACTGTTCTATTCTAACTTACTTCTCTAACTAAGTTACATAGCATATACCAATACGCGTTCCGTCATATCTATAGGTTTTCCATCCTTGTAATGGATTCTACGAGTCCAGTTTCCTATCTCATCAAAAGTATATGTATACGATGTCAATGGCTCTTTTTCTGTAGGCGCTTGATGCGTGATGACATTCCCCTTTTCGTCGTATTGAGTATAAGAGGTAAATACAAAATCATCTAAATGATTAACAATAGTATGTTCCTTCTGAAAACCATGGGCATCGTACTGATAAAGATCTGTTTGGTGTTTTTGATGCTTTTGATTGTACGTATATTGCTCTATTAGTTGCCCTTCCTTGTTGTAAACAAATTCATACTTTGAAGTAGTGTAAGCATTTGTTGGGGCATGAACATCCGTTTGCAGCAATTGTCCTTTCGTTCCATAAGTATGGATATAACGAACCAATAAGCTATTATCAGCAGTATAGATAGATTCAGCAGCTATTTCTCCCAAACTGTTGTAAGTATACGTTAGTTGTTCGATGCGGTAATCTCTAGCATCATACATATTTCTGCGTTGAAGTTGATTTTGTTTTTTGTATTTGTATTGATAATAAAAAAGAATCTTATTTCCTGCATCATAGCACTTCTTTTCTGTAATAAAACCTTTTTTATTAAACTGAATGTCCCAGTTCTCCAACGGATCCAACATCAAATGCCTTTTCTTGAGCGTCTGCTCTCTCTTACTTACCTCATACACTCTTTGAGAAATAGCTTGCACCGCTCCAATTAATTGCATCTTATCAATATCGGTGGTTGGCGAAGGCCATTCGGGAGCTTTCTCCCAAGCACAAACTATCCAACAAATTGATATCCACAACAATCGTTTCATTTTCCTATTCCAATATTTCCCAAGTATGATCCGCCAAAAGGCTTACCGTTGCCAAAAAACTATTAAATGGACACCCTCTAGGTCCCCATTCTTGTGGACCAACCACTGACAATACAGCAGTTTCATCCACCCGTTGGTACAAGTGATATGTTTTCCCAATCAAAGGCTTAAATCCCATTTCTGCTCCGTAAATAATTTCCGAAATCTCAACTCGTTTTTTAATTTTTTGAGCTTGCTCAGCCAACAGCTCCATTTGTTTGCGAATCTGTTCCAATTGAATGTCCGTTTGCTTGTGCATTGCTTTAACCGCCAAGCCTTTTGTTTTGCCTTGGTCAATTGGTTTTATGACAGCTCCTCCTACCGTATGCGCATAAGGCAAATTGTGTGGATTCTCTGTTATTTTATCTTTATCTATGGGATTAATAAAAGTTTCTTTCCCTTTTTCTGATTTATTTTTATCCTCTTCCATGCTTCTTATATTCATCATTTCTTAATTGACAATAGTTGTATTTTTAATAATACATTCAACTCAAGAATATGTTCACAATTGTCCTTACATAATAGTTAGCTTAGTTACTCCTTGCGGTCGCTGGGCTCGCTGCTACTACTCATAATAATGGGCTTATTAACGATACAAAAGTACAAATTTTATTGTATTGATAAACGAATCACAAAACGGAATTCTAAAAATCACATTAGAATCAAATTGAATACTAGTTCGCTAATTAGCCTTGTTCAAAAGTTATGATAAACATTAGCTTCTATTTATGATTTAACTCCTTTCTTTTTGTATTTTCATTTTAATTATACCTTCATTCTAAATTCTCTTACTTTTTAAAGATTATTCTTGCGATCGTCTCCAAATACGCTATAAATGTAAGTTATAAAGGGATCAATCTTGCATCCTTGTTTGAAAATACATATATTGGGAAACAATCAACTATCAAAATCCTTAATTTTGTTAAAAATTCCAATAAATGATTATTCATAAAAACCTTCGTCCTAGCTTAAACTTATTGTTTGCAGCTTGCCTAATTTTTGCTTGTTATAGTTGTGGTTCTGATAGCACTACAAACAATGATAAAGACAAAGATGCGACTACTACTAGAACTCCTGAAGACTTTACCGTTCGAATCCTTTTAAGAGGTAATGTTGATGGTCTCAATGTGCTATTAACCCAAACAGCATCTGCAACAGAAGTCTTGACTCCTAATGTACACTGTGGTCTCTTAGACATGGACCCCAAAACGTTTGAATACAAACCTTATTTAGCCAAAGCACAACCCGAAATCAAAGAATTGGATGGCGGTCGTATGGCTATCAGTTATGAAATTAGGGAAGAAGCTGTTTGGGATGATGGCTCTCCTATCACTGGAGAAGATTATGCTTTTACGATCAAAGCTATCAAAAATCCAAAAACCAACGCTGCTCCTACACGTACTTTTGTAGAGTTTATCGAAGCAGTAGAAGTTGATCCAAACAATCTTAAAAAATTTACAATCATTTGTAACAAAGTTTATTTATTAGCCAAAGCATCAACAGGTACTGCTCCTATTTTACCTGCCTATTATTACGATGCTCAAGGCTTGATGTCTGATTTTACAATTGCAGAATTAAACGATCCTGCTAATTTAGACCGTTTAAATAAAGATCCTAGAATTGTTGATTTCGCTAAGGATTTTAATGAAAACTATAATCACGATCCTGAAAAAATTATAGGTGCTGGTGCTTACAAGGTAACTGATATTGTCAATAATCAACACATCAAATTAGTTCGCAAAAAAGACTGGTGGGGCGATAAAGTAAACGACGATTTTATTGCTGCCTACCCTAATAAATTACACTTCAAAATTATTGAAGACGACAATAATGCCTTGTTATCTTTAAAAGAGCAAGAGTTGGATGTAATGACCTACATTCCTGCTGATAAATTTTTAGAATTAAAGAAAAATGACCGTGCTAAAAAACACTTTAACTTCTATACACCTGATGCATTTGGTTACCGATACATTGGTATGAATATGGCCAAACCAAAGTTGAGTGACGTTCGTGTCCGCAAAGCTTTGGCACACTTGGTCGACAAAGAGCATTTGGTAGAACAAGTTTCTAGTGGCTTAGCAACATCTGTTAATGGTCCTGTTAGTCATTTAAAGAAAAGTTACAATAAAAATATCCCTACCATAGCATTTGATATCGAAAAAGCAAAGGCATTGTTGGACGAAGCAGGATGGAAAGATACCGATGGTGATAACATTCGCGACAAAGTTGTTGAAGGGCAAAAATTAAGCTTGTCTCTAAAATTCTTGTATCCACAAGGAAAACAATTGTACAAAGATATTGGACAGGTATTCAAAGATGAAGCCGCTCGTGCTGGCGTTGAAATTGTGATGATTTCTAGCGAAGGTTCTGTAATGATTGAAGATTTAAAAAAGCGTGAATTTGATTTAACTTGCTTGGGTTGGAGTCAATCTCCTCTGCCTGATGACTTCAAGCAAATTTGGCACACCGCTTCTAATACGTACGAAGGTAGTAACCTAGTAGGATTTGGGAATGAGGAAAGTGATCAATTAATTGAAGAAATTAGAATTACAATGGACGAAGAAAAACGTAATAAAATGTACCTTCGTTTTCAAGAAATTATTGCTGATCAACAGCCTTATATCTTCTTGTTCTCTTCCAAGTCTTGTATGGCCATTAGCAAGCGTTTCAAAAATGCAGAAGCCGTATCTTTACGTCCTGGTTATTTTGCTCGTTACTTTCAACTAGCAGAAGAGTCCTAATATAATTAGGCTAATACAATTTTCAAACGAAGTAATAACAATTAGCCAATATAATCTATAAGTAAAAAAGAATTGAGCACGAGATGCTCAATTCTTTTTTTATTTCTATAATCTATTATTGTTGGGTTACACCTTAACATGCATCAGCGCTTCAATCTCCTCTACCTCAATAGGAATATCCGCCATTAAGTTCAACGCTTTTCCATTTGTAACGACCAAATCGTCTTCTATTCGAATGCCTATATTTTCTTCAGGTATATAGATCCCTGGTTCACAAGTAAAGACCATTCCTGGTTCAAAATCAACATAACGATGACACAAATCATGCACATCTAGCCCTAAATGATGCGAAGTTCCATGCATAAAATATTTTTTGTACAATGGACGGTTAGGATCTTGTTGGCGAACAGCATCCTTATTCAACAAACCTAAACCAATCAATTCGCTTTCCATTATTTTACCAACTTCTTTGTGATAATCTGTCAAATTATTACCTACCACCAACAAAGCTTCTGCTTCCTTCTTAACCTTTAGAACCGCATTGTAAACTGCTTTTTGACGTGCTGTAAATTGTCCATTTACAGGAATAGTCCGTGTCATATCTGCTGCATAATTTGCATACTCTGCACCAAAATCCATCAATAACAAATCACCATCCTTCAAGGCTTCGTTATTGGCAATATAATGCAAAACGCAAGCATTTTTCCCTCCTGCTATAATTGGGGTGTAAGCATGCCCTGAGGAACCATGACGAGTAAATTCATAAATGACATTTGCTTCTACTTCATACTCCATCATACCTGGTCGAGTAGTCGCCAATACACGACGAAAAGCGCTGTTCGTAATGTCGCAAGCCTTTTGTATCAAATCAACTTCGTAAGTAGACTTGACCATTCTCAATGTTTTCAAAATAGGCTGTGCACGCTCAAAGTTATGCCCTACGTATTCCTGTTGTAGTTCTAATGCATGGCGCACATCTCGTGACGGATAATCCATTACGGCACGATCATTTTCATTTGTATTAACATAAATATTATCTGCCAATAGAATTAATTCATTTAACAAAGGCTGCATTTCATCCAACCAATAGATAGTCTCTATTCCCGAAGTTTGGGCAGCATCTTTTTTAGTATACTTATACCCTTCCCAAACCGCAATATGTTCGTTCGTTTGTTTCGTAAAAACAAGTTCTTTAAACTTATTTCCTCTAGGACAATCAGGGTACAAAACCAAAATTACTTCTTCTTGATCCAACCCTGTCAGATAAAATAAATCTGAACTTTGACGATACGGAAAATGAGCATCTCCATTTCTAAACATCCTATCGTTAGAATGAATAATAGCAATTGAGTTGGGTTTCATCTGAGCCGCAAAACGTGCTCTATTTTCTTTAAACAAATTGGGATTAATCTTATTGTACTTCATTTTTAATGTGTTGTTTTTAATGACAATAGTTAGCTACTGTGTGGTCGTTGAAATTACTTTTTATGTTGTTTTTCGTAACGCTCAAACTCTCGTTCCAATATTTGATCCAGTTGTTGCGCACTAATTCTCTTAAATAGAATATTTTTATTTTCATCTAACAAGTAAATAAAGGGATTAGAACGCAAATCGTAATATTTCTTAACCCAAGCCAAAGGATAAGGCTCATCAGACAAGTTAATCCAGTTCATTTTTTGTTTCTCTACTTTGGTTCGACACAACTCCACATTCTTCCAAGATTTACTACACACTCCCAAGATTTCAAATCCCCTATCTTTATATTTTTCATAAATAGGCACTAATTTTTCACTCATCTTAGCACAATTCCCACAAGTTGGATCCCAAAAATAAACAGCAACAAAAGGCTTCTTGATGCTATACAAGCTAACATAGCTGCTATCATTAATATTTTTCAAACGAACCTCTGGCGCACTACGACCGCAACGCAACGGAGCCATTTTAGCCGCATCTGTACAAATGCCTTCTAGTTGGGTAGAATCCAACCAGTAAGCCATCCCCGTACAATAATATTTTTGCGCAATAGCTACATAAACCCCATCCATACAAATCACTTCTTGTTTGGCATACTTGTTCAGCAAATAAACGGCTACAAACTGAAAGACTTCTTTATTTTTGGCAGCCAAAGCTTGATCAATAATATACTCACATGCTTTGCTAACGGAATCAACATGCTGCATGGTCAATTTTTCTATATACGTCTCTATTTTTTCTTTTAGAATAGGCGTTCGAATCAGACGCTCATCCGCCCAGTCGTAATTATCCCAAAAATGCGCTTTGTAGTAGCGAAATATATCGACTTGTTCGACTAATTCTTTTGGAATTTCTGGCTGGCGGCTTCCTGTAATTAATTTGGGCGATAGTAAAGTAGGATACTTTTTGAGTAAATTATCTTGGTAAGCAGTTACTTCTCCATCCAAGTTTTGAATTTTTTTATTAATTGCTGCTATTTGGTCTTTGTCTTTTTTCTGTTTTGCAGCAGATAACTCTGCTTCCAATTGCTCTGATCGAGTGCGCATTGCCATTAAAAAAGCCTTGTATTCCTCAAAAACAGCATTATCTGGAGAGTTCTTAATTTTTAGATGCTTCGTTAGATCTCGTGCAGGGTTATCAATGATTTTTGTTTTAATCTTAAAGTCTTTCTGTTCTTCATCGTTAGAAAGAATAAATTGAAAGAATTGGTTTTTGGGTTTGATCAAAACAGAATACAAACCGCCTAATAGTGCTTCTTCTCCCTCAAACACAAAATCCCCATCTTTATTTCTTTCATTTACTTGTTGCGCAATATAGGTTGTTCGTCCAATTTGGTATCCCAAGATACAAGTGTCATTTTTATACCCATCAATCGTAACAGTAATTTTGTGCTGTCCTGTGCTTGTTCCTAAGAACCAAAAGTAATGCACAAAGCTCAACAAAAGTATTCTTCTCATCATGTTTTTATAAGTATATAAGTAATCGTTCATAAAAATTTATAGGCAAAATAGAATTGTTTGTACACACAAACATTCGCTTGCCAAGATTATTTATACGAGACCAACTAAAAAAGCCTAATATAATGCCAAAAAATAAGCTTTCTAAATATCCTACAATTAATAACGCTTCTATAACGATATGCTTGCTAATTAAGCATAAAAAATAATACTAATTTGATTTAGATCTAACAGTAATTCTGTATTTTGGGGTTAAGGTAGGTATTTATCATTATATAATATCAGCCACCATTCCTCAAATTTTTTCGGTAATCCTCAATTGATAAAACACAGCTGAACGAAAAGGTACTTGTCCTCTACCTTTCTACCCTAAATTATATTACAATAAAGATTGGTACTATTACAATGCACAAAATTATCAGTACACTAATTCTAATACTTGGATGCTCTATTTTTATGTGGGGGCATGGCGATTTGGAAAAAAGAATCATTGCCAAAACAAAAGCTATTGCTCAAACACCTAACAATGCTACCTTGTATCTAGAAAGAGGTTTTCTCTATTATCAACACGAAGAATGGGACAACGCTCTAGCAGATTACTTACAAGCTAAAGCACTAGGTTTTCAAGAAAAAATACTGCACTATAGAATGGCAGAAACATATCTTGAACTCTATTTATTTAAGAGTGGTTTGATTTGCACTCAACAATACCTAACCCAAGATTCTGTCGATGTCAAGATTCACAAGCTGCGAGGAGAGCTCTTTCAAAAATCTAGAGCCTACGACAAGGCCATTACTTCCTTTGAATATGTTATTAAACATTCCATTGATTTAACACCAGAAAATTATGTAACTTTAGCAGAAGTGTACCTTGCCAAGGGACCTGCCTATCGAGAAGCTGTTTTAGAAGTTATTGAGCGAGGTTTGAATCAATTGGGCAAGCATGTTTATGTCTTGCAAGAGCAAAAATTAAATTATTTAAAGAAGTTTAAATTGGTAAAAAAGGCCATTGAGCAATACGATGTCATTATTCATCAAAATAATCGGAAAGAAGGTTGGTACTATAGAAAAGCAACTTACCTCTACCAACAAAAGAAGTGCAAACCCGCCAAAACCTATGCAGAGAAAGCTAAACAAGCATTTGAATCTCTAAAACCCCACCAACAAAAAACCAAAGCTATGATCCAACTCTTAGCTGACATTCATACATTATTACAAAAATTAGAAAACCAATGAAAATCAACCTTATACAATTGACTAGACTCCTCTTCTTTTCTGCTTTCCCCCTTTTTCTTTTTGGACAAGACACGCTCATTCAAGCAGGAGCTGAGTGGAAATATTATGACGCAGGAAATGCGCCAGCTGGAAATTGGACAAGCATTAATTACAACGACTCCAGTTGGGCAAGTGGGTTTGCTCAATTAGGTTATGGCGATGGCGATGAAACAACGGTTACCGATGATGATGCACGGACAACCTATTTTAGAAAATCTTTTGTCATCAACAACCCAAGCCAATACCAATCTATGCTGTTAAAACTCATTCGAGATGATGGAGCGGTTGTCTATATCAATGGCACAGAGATTTGGCGAGACAACATGTCTTCAGGAAGTGTTTCTTATTCTACTTTTGCCAACACCACTGTCAATGGTTCAGATGAAGATACTTGGGTGAATCGACAAATTATCAATAGCCTTGTTCTAGGTACGAATACCGTAGCCGTTGAAATTCACCAACGTTCTTTTTTTAGCTCTGATATTAGTTTTGATTTTCAGTTTTTGGCCGATACTATCAAGCAAGATTCTATTATTAGAGGACCGTACTTACAGAACGGAACAAGCAATAGTATGGTTGTTCGTTGGAGAACCGCAGATTTATCCGAATCTATTTTAAAATATAGTACCGATATTAACAACCTATCCAATACCGTTCGGGATAGTGTAAAAAAATACAATCACGAAGTCCTTATAACGGGTTTACAACCTGCCACGCGCTATTATTATGAAGTATATAACGAAGCAGATACCCTTTCCTTTGCTGATAGTAGCCAATATTTTCAAACCAATCCTATTCCTGGGCAAGCGGTTCCTACTACTATCTGGGCACTAGGCGATTGTGGTACAGCCAACAACAACCAAAGAGCTGTTCGAGATGCTTACTATAATTATATTGGCAACAATCATACAGATGTTCTCTTATTTTTGGGAGACAATGCCTATCAAGATGGTACCGACAGTGAATATCAATACGCTATTTTTGAGAATATGTATGAGGCTATGCTTAGTAAAACTGTTGCTTGGTCAACTATTGGCAATCACGATGCGCACTCTGCTAGCCCTTCCAACCAATCAGGACCTTATTTTGATATTTTTAGCTTTCCAAAACAAGGAGAAGCAGGGGGAGTTCCTTCTGGTACAGAAGCATACTATTCCTTTGATTATGGCAATATTCATTTCATCGTACTCAATTCAGAAAGCTTAACAGGATTGGGTACAGGTGGCAGTATGTATAGTTGGTGTCAAAATGATATCCAAAACACCAATGCGGATTGGATTATTGGTATATGGCACCATCCACCTTACACCAAAGGCTCTCACAATTCAGATTTTGAGCCACAGCTCTTTCAAATGAGAAATAATTTCTTGCCCATGCTAGAAGCCAATGGAGTCGACTTAGTTCTTTGTGGACATAGTCATTCTTACGAGCGTTCTTACTTTTTGAATGGTCATACGGGATTGGCATTTAGCTTTGATGCCGCTCAACATGTCGTAGGTCCCAACGGTGGTGGTGATGGTAGAATTGGTGGCGATGGAGCTTATCAAAAGGAAACAGTAGGTCCTAATGCAGGCAAAGGAGCTGTCTATATCACTGCTGGCTCTTCAGGAAAAACATCGGGAGGACCATTGGATCATCCTGCTATGTTTAGTTCTCTTAATCAATTGGGGTCTTGCGTTGTGGAAGTCAACAACAATCAACTGGACATGAAATTTGTGCGGGAAAATGGTCAAATTGATGATTACTTTACGATTA
Organism: Aureispira sp. CCB-QB1; assembly: GCF_000724545.1. Lineage (GTDB taxonomy): Bacteria > Bacteroidota > Bacteroidia > Chitinophagales > Saprospiraceae > Aureispira. The sequence continues at coordinate 134,540 of NZ_JHBV01000020.1, forward strand.
TCAAAAACATGCCAATTACCTCCAACAAGGCTATCGAAAAAGACAACCGTCCTACACTAGAAGTACACCCCAATCCAAGTACCGATATCATCCATATTTCTACACAAGCAAAGCTAAAATTTGTTCAAGTGTTTGACAATAAAGGAACTGAAATCAAATTTATCAATGGACATCCTAAGACCATTGATATTAAAGATTTGTCTAATGGTTTGTACATCGTAGCAGGCACAACCGCTGATGGTCAACACTTGTTTCAAAAATTAGTTGTCGGAGAGTAAATTGGTTGAAACCAAACAGTAGTATAAAAAAGCCGCACAAAATGGAATCATTTGTGCGGCTTCTTGCTTTTAAAAGTTAGTTTTTTTGCCTAAAATTTTATAATGCCTTGATCCAACCTCTTCCCTCTACTTTTGGATCATCTCCTGTTTTCTCATACTCAATCGTAATCCATTCTGGCTTCAAGCTTGTAAAGAAAGTTGTTTCTTCTGCAATAACGCCACCTACTCCGATAACGGTAGCTTTTTCCAATGTATCTGCATTTAGCAACAACTGTGGTGCTTTTCCACCAGAAACGTCACTATGAATAGGGCATCCTAGTACTTCTTCTGTAACCTGTACAATTTTTAGCCCTGGAACCACGATTTGATAGACATTTCTAGTAGCACCTGCAGGACCAGTACATCCATACCCCATACAACCAATATCATTTCCTGTTGCCACCTTGTCTCCTCCTGTCTTATTCGAAATCCAGTCTTGATGATAAGCAACAGGTCCTTTACCTTTACCAAACCAAACTCTTGCCATTTCAATTGCTTCTTGAGTTGTCAACACTTTAAACCCTGTAAAACCAGAAGCTCCTGTGATGTCCTTAGGGGGTCTATTATCTCCTCTATAATAAGTCCCCAATACATTTTTAGGATAACGTTTCGCAAACGCCAATAGCTTTCTCTTTTCTTCTGCAACAATTCGTTCTGTTTCTTGCATTTTAGAAATAACCTCTTTTGCTTGACTAACCGCCTCTTCATCATCTGGAAATAAAACAATAACAGCGACAGGAAACGACTCAATAGAAAAATCTGACTCTGACAAATCTTTAAAATATTGTTTTCTATCTTTAAACTTTGCCTTTTTAGAGCCTACTATATGTTGAAGTCCTTTCAATACTTGCTCATCATTTAATTTTGCAAGAGGACCTACCAAACCTTTTTTATCTTTATCTTTTAATAACTGTGCTAAATATTCTAATGATTTAACACGTTGGCTTTCTTTACACATTTGATTTATTATTTATTTTTGGTACCACACTTTATAATATAATTCAAGGTGGTGCTTATATTATTTTTATCCAATACATTAATCTTTATGACTAAGCGTCAAATAACTTCTTAATGACATGACATTGATTCAGCATCTCTGAAGCTCCTACAAACTTTGCAAACTTTATGATTTCATCTAACTCTACCAATGCTTTTTTCTTGAGTGCCATAGCAGGCTCTATAGAATGATCTGTAAAAGCAACATATTTTGCAATTGCTTCGGTTACATTTTTCAAATGCACATCAATTTTTTGATCCGCTTTTATGATTTTTTTTACGCCTTCTACGACTGTTGAGAACTTTTCATAAAACGCTTTTAATTCTTTCTGCTCCTCGGTAGGAAGTTGTTTAAAATCTTCTAGCCATAATTTTAAATCTAGATACAATTTTTTGACAACTTTAGCATCATGTTCATTGTCTCGAACCGTAACATAACTCTGTTGCAAAGCCTTAAATCTTTTGGCTATATCTTGCTTTGTTTTGCCTTGATTAGAATCGGTGGTATCTTTTTTTTCTGTTGGTTCAACAGAAGTCTCTTCTTTATCTTCTTCGGCCTCTACTATTTTTCCATTAATAACAGCAACTGCTTTCATCCCAGAAAAATACTCCTTCATCTCTTTAAGAATTTTAGGCCATTTTGCTTCAGGAACTTTAGATTTTTCATGTGGTTCAAAGCACAATGTTGGTACATCCTTAATGGTATCCATATAAATCTCTCCCATTGCTGCTCTTTTGGTATTTTGCAATTTTTCTCCCATTAAAGAACTTTTACTATTCTTCATCTCATTTTGAAGAAAATGCTTTTCTAGCTTTACACTAGTACCCAAAGACAAAAAATGACCAATTACTTTTCCTTTTTCTTGGAAGTAATCACCCAAATAATAAAATGGAGTGCGTTCTCCTTTTTTAGTAGTGACTTTTTTAATTTTTCCCTTTGTTAATGTTTTATTCGTCTTTACATCAACATCTTTAACTTTTGTATTGGTTCTATCGAGTTGATCGATTTTCACCTTGCATGGAAACATAATGAATTGTAGTTTTGGTTGCCTCTAAAATAAAGGCAGGGGATTAAATAATAAATGAATAGGTGCTATAATTATACTTCTAATCAAGATTTAACTAAAAAATTAAATATAAAAATTAGACCAGCAAAGTAGTTTTATTTTTTAACAAAAACAACGTTTTTTTTAATCTTCCCCCATAATTATCCGTTCTATAATAATGACTCTAACCAAGTGCTTATTACTCGATACAAAGCCACTTTAAAAGCCCCTAGAACAACTACGTTCTTTCATTCAGCATCTTCATTGCCTTTTATTAGGAATAAAACAAAAGGACATTTTTATCATAAATAAGTATTCATATCTATAAAAATAGCCACACAAAATCTAGTTCTGTGTGGCTTCCATTTGTTATTTAAAAAAAAGCTATTACTCTTTTTGATCAAGCTCTGTCTTTTCTTGTTCAAATGCTCGTTTTAAAATAGCATCAATTTGTTGCGGATCAACCCGTTTGTACATTATTTTTTTATCTTCATCCAACAATATGATATACGGATTAGCCTTTAGGTCGTAATATTTTTTGGCAACAGCCAAAGGATAAGCTTTTTCAGAAGTATTGATAAATACCATTCCTTTTTCAGCTACCTTTTTTTTGCATTTATCCAAATTTTTCCAACTATCGCTACAAATTCCAAAGATTTCAAACCCTTTGTCTTTGTATTTGTGATAAACAGGTACCAATCGATCGCTCGTCTTGCTACAGTTTCCACAACTTGGATCCCAAAAATAGATTGCAGTGTATTTTGCTTTTACATCATACAAGCTAATCGGGGTTCCATCTAATTTTTTCAGGCGAATATTGGGAGCATACAACCCACATTGCAACGGCTTTATGGAAGCCACATTAGCACAAATTTTCTCAAGTTGTGCCGAGTCTACCCAATCTGCACCTCCAGAGCAGTAATATTTTTCGCCTAAAAATACATACACAGCATCCATACAAATAATCTTGCTTTTTGCATATTTATTGAACAATTCTGATGCTGCATATTGAAACATGATCTTATTTTTCCCTTCTTTGGTTCGCCGCAAGATAGCATCTACCGCAACAATAATAGAATCTGGATTTGCAGGCGTCAATTGTTCTGTAAAAACTTCCATTTTGTGTTTGAACAAAGGAGTTCGGATCAACCGTTCGTCTGAAAAATCAAAATTATCCCAAAAATGTGCTCGTGTCCAGTAAAACCATGCTAACTTATCTGATTGAACAGATTCAGGTACTTCTTGAACCATCCAATCGGCAATAATTTTTGAACTCAAAAAATCAGGATTTTTTTCAATTGCTTTGAGCTGGTAAGCTTTTAATTTTTTATCCAACAACTTTAAGCTTTTTTCTAATTTTTCTTTCTTCTTCTTCTGAGTTTGAGCTACAATTTTTTCCTGCAATACAGCTTTTTTTTGTTGAATTTTAGCATTAAACCTCATGTAGTTTAAATAAGCGTCATTATCCTTCGAGCCTTTAATTTTTAAATGTTTGCTCAAGTCCTTGCTTTTGTCCAATTTAGTACTTAATACCATGTCTTTTTGATCTTCTTCATTGGGCACTAAAAACTCAAAGTAGTTATTATTATCTTTAATCAATACTAAATAGACTCCTCCCTTGAGCGGTTCTTCGCCTTCAAAGATAAATTCATTGTCTTCATTTCTGGAGGTGACCGTGGCACTGATGTACTTTTTGTCACCATAATGATGTGCTAAAATACAAGTATCGTTTTCGTACCCATCGATACGAACTCGGATATTGTACCCTTCTTTGTCAAGCCCAACAACAAGTGTGGACATAAATAATAGGATTCCTAGCAGAACCCAACGATTCAATAATTGTTTCATCGCATTTTGTTTATATGTGAATTAATTAATTACATTATAAACCTTTGCATAAATACAGCATAGCAATTCCTGTTTTGTTTGATTTACAAAACATAAAATAGCGTTGTTATACTTATTTTTGAGCAAAGCATTTGTTAGAGAAAACTACTTTTCTCCCCTTTAAATGTGCGGATGAAGAAGGTTAAAATAAGTAATCGTTCAGAAAAACCATATAAAAAACAAGCCTATTTTTTAGCTATATTTTTTTCTGCCCACTTACCTACTTTGATTTAAACATAGTATTTTAAAATAGTAGTTCGTTGATTTTTTACTTTTTTACCAAAAAGATAAAAAATCACATTTATATTAGTTTGATAATCAATATTTTAACGCAAAAATAGTAGATCTACAACTTATTGATTATCAAACTAATAAAGTTTAGCTTCGCTGCTACTGCGTGGTTTCAACGAACTATTGTTAAAACTAAAAACATAGTTAAACAAATGTTATCATTTTATTTTTAACAAAATATGCCTTGACCATCTAGGACCGCCAAGGCATATTCAAACAAGAGCTTTCCGAAATGATAACCTTGCATTAGCGTATTCATTTCATGAACTTCGTTAATCCAATAAAACTATTCAGGCTTTTGTTCTTTCTCTTTTTCTTTTAGGCTTGGATTCTTAGTCGTATCATCCTCTAGCCCAAATTCGCGTTTCAAAATATCTTCTAATTGCTTAGGATCAATGCGTTTCCACATAATCTTCTTATTTTCATCTAACAAGACCAAATAAGGATTCACTTTGATGTCATATATTTTTTTAGCGACAGCCAATGGGTAAGCCTCATCAGAAGTATTGATAAAATCCATCCCCTTATCTTTTACCTTGGCATTACACTTATCAATTTCCTTCCAGCTTTTGCTACAAACTCCAAAAATTTCAAACCCTTTGTCCTTATATTTATTATAAACGGGTACTAACTTATCGGTTGTTTTGCTACAATTTCCACAATCTGGATCCCAAAAATAAAGTGCTGTAAACTTTGCTTTTACCTCGTGTAGATTAATGGGTGTGCCATCCAACTTTTTCAAACGAATGTTTGGAGCATACAATCCACATTGTAGTGGCTTTAGTGTAGCAACGTTTTCACAAATTTTAACCAATTGAGAGGAATCAACCCAATCGGCATGACCTGCGCAGTAGTATTTTTCACCCAAAAATACATACACAGCATCCATGCAAATAACTTTTGTTTGAGCATATTTATTCAAATACTCCGCAGCAGCATATTGAAACATCTCTTTGTTTTTGCCTTTTAGTAAATTCTCTAAGACATAATCTACAGCAAGAATAACTGAATCTGGAACTTGCACGGCTAGTTTTTCTGTCCAAAACTCCAATTTGTCTTTAAAAATAGGTGTGCGAATCAAGCGAGGATCTGTCCAATCAAAATTATCCCAATAATGTGCCCGATAGTAGTAAAAACCTTGTGCACGATCGTATTCTTTTGGCACTTCTGGTTGCATAGATGCAGCAATCAATTTAGAGGATAAATAGTCTGGATGTTCTTTGATTAAGTTTAACTGATAATCTTTTACTGAACCTCCTATTGCTACTCGTTCTTCTTGCAATTTCTTTTTCTTATCAGGATTGGTTTCCGCCTCAATACTCTTTCCTAATTTTGTATCTTTTTCTCTTGTTTTTGCCAAAAACTTCAAGTAATCTAAAAAAGCTTTGTTATCAGCCGAACCTTGAATTTTAAGGTGCTTACTCAAATCTTTATTTTCGTCCATCTTTGTATAAAGAGACATCTTTTTTTGGTCCTCGTCATTGGGCACCAAAAATTCAAAATACAAGTTCTCAGGTTTTGTCAAAATCAAATAAATTCCACCTTTTAGCGGCTCATCTCCTTTAAAAACCCATTCATCTCCCCCATTTCTAGTTGTTAGAGTATCTTTTACATACGTTTTCTTTCCTAAACGGTATCCCAAAATACAAGTATCATTCTCGTATCCGTCAATTTTTACACGAATATTATACCCCTCTTGTGCGGTGGCAAAATTAACTGCCATTACAGTTAATATCAACAACAACGATCGTCTAAGTAATTGATTCATTCTATCTCTTTTTGTCAAAAAAAATTGGTTTTTATTAAAAAATGCTTGCTACCAAACTTAGTTAGTCCAACAACAAATGGTTTTATAATCCATTCGTGATAAGTCTTTTTACACCTTATTAGAAACACTTTTATATTATTGCACTAAAAGTACAGTTTTAAAACTAAAAAACTAGTTAAAAAAATGTTATCAATCAAAATCCTAAACAAGGAACTACTTATCTCGCTTTTTGCGAGCTTCAATTGCTTTCATTTTGCGTATTTCTAAATGATTAAATCGAGCTACAAAGTAAATTTTTCCTGTTTTGGCATTGGTCAAAAAACGCCTTAGAGCACGAACTTCTCGATTGAGATCAATCTCTTGTGTCGCATCGTCCAGATTAAACGACTCTAAAATAAAGCTTGCCGTTCCCTTTCCTATTGTCATATAACTATAAGGAATAAAAGAAGTCGTATCTGCTCCCCAATCGTCTGTTTCTAAATAATCCTTGATTTCACCATTTTCTGTCGTTGCCATTTCATTGAATACCTCAAACGGATAAAAGAACTCCGAATTGGTAAACAGTTTATAGCCTTCCTTTGGATTTAATTGGCGAATTAAATCAACCAAATCCCTAGAAAAATAACGTTCTTGTGACATAAACCAATATTCTGGATAAAAAGCTTCTGTCTTAAAAGCTAAGTATTGATCCAAGAACAAACGATGATCATAATATAAAGCACCTTGCATTCTAAGACGATTTTCGTAATTTTTTAAAGAAGCTAAAGTAGCATCTCTAGATACGATTGCTTGCTTATCAAAGTCGGTATAATTTCCAACATACCACAATTCAAAAGCACGGCTTTGGCTACTTGGGGAAAAGCCTTTCAAACTAGACCTCATTTTTCGAATAGCCGCATACACCTTACTGTACTCCTCTCGATCGATTGCCTTTTTTATTTCCAAATAATCCTCAAAAGCTACTTTATTGATGGTAAAGTAACATACTTCACTATAAGTAGATGGAATATCTGTCTTATTTTGCGCCCGGAGAGTTGAGCCAACGAACCAAACTAAACCAATTAAAATGTAATCTAATGCTTTCAACTTATACCTTATTTATTTCATGCAACAGTCTAGCAACTACCTTTATTAAACAAACGATCAATAAAATATAATTGCTACCCACGAAAGTGTTTGATTGAATCTACTGCCTCAAAATGATTGCATCATACGCTCTAAGTCATCCGTCATTTCAAGTAAACTAGCATATCTATGGTCTATTTTTTCTTTTATTTGTTCTAATTTAACCACATCTATATCTACTTTAGTTTCTAACAAAACTGTTTTCATATTCATAGCCTTACCAAATTCAATATCTGTGATCGAATCTCCGACCATTACGGCACGGTTAAAATCTATGCTAGGAAAATCAGATAGAGCCTGTTGAGCCATTCCCGTGTTGGGTTTTCGGCAAAATGGGTTTTCACGCTCATGTTTTGGACAAAAATAGATGTTATCAATCCTGCCTCCTTTTTCCTCTATTCTTGCTTGCATTTGAATATGAACTTGATTTAATGCTTCCTCTGTCATAATACCTTTTGCAATACCTTGCTGATTGGTTACAACAACAATGCAGTCAAATTTTCGTGCCAAAATAGGCATTGCTTCCAAAACACCTTCCAAAAACTTGAACTCGGACCAACAGCGAACATAACTTCCTACAATTCTATCATTAATCACTCCATCTCGATCCAAAAACAATGTCCAGTTTTTCATTATATAAAATTATTTTAATATTACTTCTATTACTCATGCAATTTGGCATTACTATTGCCGCAATCAAAGCTCCTAAAAAAAGGCAAAACCAAGCCCCCCTTTTTAGGTAAGTTCCTAGCTCTTAGGAAATAGGAAACCAAAGCTTTGGAAATATAAAAATAGTTTTTACCTTTGCATTCGCAAAATTAAATTGCTATTAATTAAAATAGACACAATAATAGCGGTTTAATCATTAGTAACTAAAATTTCAGTAATGAAATATACCCAAAAATCTGTAGCAACAATTGTTAGCACTTACTTTTTTTTCTTGATAGGTACCAACGTTACTTTGCATGCTACATTGATCCCCACAACTCCCGTTTCAGAATCTATAAGTCTATCCGATTCTGATGTAAATTTACTAGCAACACGATCTGCTGTTGTTTCCTTGGAAGATGAAGATGTCATTTCTGAAGATGAAATGGCAGAAGAAGAAATTGTAGAAGAAGTCGCCCCCATCCTTATCGATCACAGCGACATTACAGGGCTGAAGCGTATTGTTCTCAACAAACGCAAACGCAACCAACGAAAAGCTAATGCGCTCAACAACCGTCTAGACTTTGCTGGACCTGCTAATGTTCCAAGTGTTCCCGTTGCTTATAATGCCATTTTTGATAGTTTAACCACTTCTGGAGTTCGTGGCAATATTATAGAAGAAGCTAAGAAATATTTAGGTCTAAAATATATTTGGGGTGGAACGACTCCCAAAGGCTTTGACTGTTCTGGTTTTACATCATATGTCATGGCTCAAAAAGGAGTTGGTATTGCTCGTAGCTCTCGCTATCAAGCTCGCCAAGGTCAAAATGTAGACATATCTAAAGCAAAAACGGGCGATTTAGTGTTTTTTAGCAAATATGGCAAAGGAGGTCGTGTTACTCATGTTGCTATGGTTGTTGACAACAAAAAAGATGGTGTTTATATTATTCACTCTACACGTCGTGGTATTGTTGTAGACAATTTGTCAGAATCTTCCTATTGGAAACCAAAGGTACTGTATGCTAAAGATGTAATTAGCAAAGAAAAAAAGACGCAAGAAAAAGTAGTAGAAGAAAAAGTAATTGCCCCTACTACCAAAACAACAGCTAAAGGATAACCAATAGAGTCTACTAAAAACATTAGCTGGTTAATATAGAAAATTAGAAAAAACACAAAGGAAAAATTCTTTGTGTTTTTTTCTGTTATCTATCTATGCCTAGACACCAAAAATAACTTTAGAAGCATCTCTAATAAAGCATGACTTCCTTAAAACTTTACCTCTTAGATAAATACCAACTTATGGAAATTTCTATCCCTACTCCCTGTGCCGAAGACTGGAACAAAATGACACCTTCTGAAAAGGGGCGATTCTGTACCAATTGCCAGAAACAAGTCATCAATTTTAAAGGAATGGCACCTGAAACAATCAAGCACTTTTTAGAGGCTCAAACAGGTTCTATTTGTGGTCGTTTTTCAACACATCAATTAGAAACCTTTAATGCTGCTTACCAAGAATTGCCAACTCCTTCTAATATTAAACAGTGGACAATGGCAACCATTCTAGCAGGTATGACAACCTTAACTACTATTGCTCAAGATGTCTCTTCTGTTCTCCCCACCTCTTCTCCTATAATTTCCCAGACTGCAATAATGCCTGTATCAAACAGTCAAGTAACTCAAACAATAACTACTAGTGATACTTCGGTTGTTCTTAAAGGACAAATTATTGATGCTGAAAATGATGAGGGAATTCCTTTTGCCTCAATTGTTGTTTTAGGTACTAAAATTGGAACATCGAGTGACTTTGATGGGCATTTTATCCTCCGTATTCCCAAATCTTCAGAAGCCATTACTCTACAAACTCAATTTATAGGTTATGAAACTAGCACACATACTATTGTTCCAGACTCCAACCATGCTCATCTGACCATAAAGTTAGAACAAGACCTTGCTATTCTCGGTATAGTGGGAGGACTTGTTGTTGATAAGAAACAGCTAAAAGCTAATAAACGTGCTCACCGAAAAGCCGCTCGATTAGAACGAAAAAGAAAAAAAGCATTGTCCAAAAAACAGCCGTAAAATTTGTCTATCTCAGGCTTAATTTTTTTATATAAAACGAAAAGTAGTGCTACTTCATCAATTTATTTACTTGTTCGATTAACCACTCCTTTGACAATGGGTTCTGAGCGATTTCCTGTTTTAATTTTTTCAATGCTTGTTTATCATAAGGGTTGACAACAACTAATCGACGTACTAGCCGAATAAATATTCTGTACATTTCATAGACCTTAATCATCTTTGCATTTCGCTGCAAATAAGCATCACAGGTATTTAAGAATGAAAGTAATATATCCAGTAACCCCATCTCATAGTATATCTTGATTTGGATATTTTTAATGGCTATATTTAAGAATAAATCGTCAAATTCTGTTTGACTCAGCAATTGAAGTGCCTTTTCGTTTTCTCCTTTTTCATAGGCTAAAAGTAATTGCACAAAACGATGATAATTTGATCGGTGCTCCTCTTCTACCAAGTAGGTATACTCTTTTATAAATTGCTCGACCCAATCAATCTCTCTCAACAACAACCCTAAAGAGACGATATTTTTATACGAAAAACGATCTAACACGCCATACTCTAGTAACCAGTCATTTTGTATACCTAACTGGTACAAAGCAAACAACTTGTTTCTAAATAAGACATCCGATGTTGTATTAACTTTTCGGATACAATAATTAATTGCAATATGGTAGATATTTAAAATATACTCTCGTTGTACTTTGCCTTGTGCTTTTAATAACAAGTCGCTGAGTGTATAGAAATAACTATTATCTTCTGTAAAAGTAGCACATCGGTAAGCATTATAATAAAGTTGTACTGCAAAAATATCTTTATACGTTCCTTCTTCTATAACTTTCAAAACCTCTTCCAAAAACAGTACTTTATAGTTGTTTCGACGATCAATATGATGTGTATTAGCTGCAACACAAGCATTCTCTAAAACCTCTAGAACCATTAGTATCGAGTGGGTTTCTAACAATGCAGGAATATTATGCGCTCCAATTCTGTCTTTACGAGTAAAAAAATAAAATTTCTTTAGTTCTAAATCATGGTAATGATAGTAATAACGTTGGTCTCGAAGAGTCTGTTTTTCTTGCAGCGTTTCCATTTTTTTCAGCTCTCGCACTAGCAATTTATTCAAATTTCGTTCTTCGTAAAAGTCTATTAGGTGTTTTTTTTGTAAAATCTTATTTTTTCTTTGCATTAAAAACCCGACAAAATCTTCTAGCAGCCCTACCCCTAAAGACATCAGATGACGCAAACGTAAATCATCGTATTCTTTTGTTGGGTAAATAGCTTTAAAAACCTTTTCTTTAGCTAAAACTCGAGTTGTTATTTTCTTCTTACTAAATAGGAAATCAAACAGTTGGACAACTTCTGAATGTTGATTGTGCACAGGCGAGCAAACCCATTTTTTCAACAAGGTCTTTTCCTCTTTATTTAAGGCACTATATAATTGTATTAATTTGCTATTAATCATTTTAATGTGACAAAATAATCGGACAAATTATTTTTTTTGTAGTATTTTTTATTTTTCTCATCATTTATATTTGCTGCATGTCAAGTACTAATAGGTGTTGTTCGGTTACTTACTACGCTGCATGAGCCAGCAAGTTGGTTTTGTTACTCACTTTGGCTTTTGTGTTATTAGCAAAAGCAAAAAACTCATAGAAGCCTAATTATCAACAACCAGACTATTAAAACTAGCCGTCAATAATTAAATAATATTTCATGCTACAAAATAAAAAAATAGAAAATGATCACTTAATGAGTTTGATAAACTCTGGATGTATTTTAAATATTGAACTTGCTTTGCAACTAGCCAAAAGTCAAAATATTACTATTAACTTAACTAAATATACTAAACTTTATCGTTGGTTAAGCTACTTGGTAGAAGAACAATTTATAGATACACCTTTATTGATGTTTCAGGAAATTTTAAGCTTGGAAGTGTTAGATTATAATTTGTCTCAATTAAAAAAAATCCCTACTTCTATTGAGTTTCTTTCTAACCTTAAAATTCTCATTTTATCACTCAACCAATTGCGCACCTTGCCTCGAACAATTGGAAACTTATCTAGGTTGGAATCATTGTATCTCAATTTTAATCAATTAAAAAAAATTCCCACAGAACTTAAAAAATTACAACAACTAAAAAAGTTGCGACTCAACAATAATTACATTCAAAAATTCCCCAAACCCATTCTTTCTCTAGTCAACCTAGAGCACTTGGATCTGAGTTGTAATCAAATCAAAGAACTGCCTTTAAATATTCATCAACTTTACAAGTTAAAACAATTCAATTTAAGCGGTAATCCAATTTCAACACTTCCCCAACAAATTGGATCACTAACTGAATTGAAACAATTAACGTTGCCATCTCATTTAAAAAATAATAAGGCAACCTTCGATATTATCAAACAACTAACGCATACCCAAGTTATATTCTCCGATTCTGTAGAATATCCTCTATCTCTAAAAAACAGCGATTACTAGTTTACATTCTTTTATTCCCAACTATTCTAATCCTACAATCACCATTCTTCTCCAAGCTATATAATTTATTCTTGCGGATACAAATTAAGTTCAAAACGTCCTACAACTCCTAAGTTTTTTGTATTATTGGTTATTCATTTATCCGGTAGTGATGTAGATTGTATGATAAGTTAGAAAAAAAGACAATGAAGACTATATTTGTAAGATGTGTTCAATATCTATAC